>CAJTYR010000001.1 GCA_910584295.1 uncultured Christensenella sp.
TTTTTCGTCCTCTTTTGTTTGCTTAAAAAAGACATCTTTTTTGATGTCTTTTTTATCATTTGGGGGTTGACTTTTGGTCTTGATTTGAATATAATATGATTACGCATGAAAATTTTAGATTGTCCGATTTTTGGCAACAAGGAATAGAATGCTTTTAAGGAGAAAGAATGAACTCAATTGATAAAAAGACGCTGAAATTTATTAATGCGGTGAAAGCAAACCTTATCAACACAGCAAAAAAGTTGCTTAATGAAGGGGTTTGTGTCAACGCAACTGATGGAAATATGAATGTTGCTCTTGCGTATGTGAAAAGTGTTGAGATGCTTAAAGTTTTGCTTGATAATGGAGCAAATATCAATGCAAAAAATCGTGAGATGGATTCTGTTCTCACTGTTTTTGTCAAGAGAATGGACAGAGTCAAATGGAATTTGACTCAATTTCCTGAAATGTCTCCAATTGAACTTTCTAAAATTTGGGATGTGATTAAAAAACGAGGAGTTGATACAACTGCTGTTAATCTTGATAACAAAAAAGCGAAATATTATGTTGACATGAATGATCCGGCACAAAGAGCTATTGGCGCAAAGATTTGTGTTCATGAGGGTCATATGAGAATGAAACAAGGTGAAGAAAGAAGGGCTGCAATGAAATCTTTAAATTTAGAAACTTCAAAACTCGGAAACGGAAAATAAAAGACCAAAAATCTGGTCTTTTTTTATTCCTTTAATAATGAATTCGCCATATTTCTTGCGTTCTTTATTGCTTTTTGGTGCAACAGATCAACATTGTTGGTTTCGTCCGTCTTTGAGCCTTTAAAGTGAAGACAATAGTGTCCGAAATAGTCACTATCGGGTGCAGAAAAGCCATGCATATATCCAGAAAAACTTGCTGGAATAAGTGTGTTTGAATTGTATATTAAGACAACAGGAACGCTGGTCTTATTGTTGAGGTTTTCGCAGATGAATTTGAAATCGGTTTCAGATGATGGAATAATATCTGCATGATTTTTCCCACCAATTCTTTTGATGAAAAAGTATTGCTTTGTGCCAAAATCATAAACTTCATAAGTGTGGTTTGTTTCAAGAAGAATGTCAATTCCTTCATCCCAAGAGATGGAAAGAAGAGAGTTGTTTTTGTCCTTACTTTGATGAAATTCGGTCTCATGAAAGCGATTTGCTTTGCTGATTTGATTTTCTGTTGAGTTGGTGTATCTTGAAAGCACGGGGTATGGAAAAATCATTGCAAAGGTGCAAAAGGAAACAAGGAAAACTAGACAATAGAAACAGATTGCTTTTCTCATAATTTTATCATGTGGAAAAGAGTTGAAATTATGAGAATTAAAATCATTTTGAATTAATAAATATATTTTATGTTGAAAGTTTTTGTGACAACTTTTTTGATTTTTGGAACTGTGGTAGGGGCTGGGTTTTCAAGTGGAAACGAGGTTGTTGTTTTTTTTAGTCGGTTTGGAAATTGGTCTTATTTTTTTATTACAATTGCAAGTGTGATGATGTTTTTTGCTTGTTTTTTCTTTTTGAGAAAGGGAGAGAAAATCTCTGTATATATTCAAAATCACAAATTACTTAATTTAATTGTTCTTGGAATTACTGCAGTTTTTGGGGCGTCGATGTTTGCTGGAATAAAAAATCTTTTTGGTTATTTTGATGACAAAATCTATTATTTTTTGATGGTGATTTTGCTTCTTTGTTGCCTTTTAGTGACGGCTAAGGGGATTGGTGGAATTGAGAAAGCAAACATGATTTTGACACCGATTTTGACAATTTTCTTTTTGGTGGTTGTGCTTTTTGCGGGAGGGGAAAAAAGCTCTTTTGAAATTGATGTAAGCGCAATTGCAGGAGTATTATATTGTCCTCTTTATGTGGCATTAAACTGTGTGATGAGTGTGTTTGTGCTTGCAAAGGCAGGTGAAAAATTAAACAAAAAACAAGCTTTTTTGTCAAGCTTGTTTTCTGCTGTGTTACTTTTTATTTTTTTGATGATGTGCAATTTTGTTTTAATTAGAAATGTTGACAGTTTCATAAGTGAAATGCCAATCCTGTTTATTGTGCGTGAAAGTCGAACAATTTTTATCTTGGAATATATTGTCATTTTGGTAGGATGTTTCACGACACTTTTTTCCCTTCTTTTCACAATGAACAACTCTCTTAAAAAATATGCAAAAAATACACTTTTATGTTTGTTTTCTGCTGTTTTTATTCCATTTGCCATCAGTGTTGTAGGGTTTGCAGGAATAATATCATTTCTTTATCCGATTTGCAGTATTTTTGGTGTTTTTATTCTCTTATTTGCGATATTTTCGCTCAATAAGACTGACAATATAATACATTCCAAAAGCAAGAATACAAAGGACCATGGTTGCAGCCATAACTAAATCAATTTTCAAAATCTGTCCGCCATAGACAATTAAATATCCAAGTCCTGCCTGACTTGACAAATATTCTCCCATGATGCTTCCGACCCAACTCATACCTACATTGATTTTTAGTACTGAAATGAAATCTGGCATTGAATGTGGCAGAACTAGTTTAAACAAAATTTGAAATTTGTTTGCGTTCATAGATTTGAGAAGCAAGATTTTTCCTTCATCAACAGCCATAAAAGCAGAGAGCATGCTCATTGTTGTGATGACAATGCAGATAAGCACACACATCATGATTATGGCACTTGTTCCAGCACCTACCCACATGATGATCATTGGACCAAGGGCAATTTTTGGCAGTGAGTTCAGCACTACGATGTATGGCTCGAAAATTTTTCTCACCTTTTCGTTCCACCACAAAAGCACTGCGATTACATAGCCAAGCACGGTTGCAACTGCAAATCCAATGAGGGTTTCATACAAAGTGACCCAGCTGTTATGCCATAATTCTCCAGTTTTTGCAAGGGTTATGATTTGATTGACTATTCTTGATGGTGAACTTACAAAAAATGGATCAAGAATTTGAAAGTGTGTTAGAAGTTCCCATAATCCTAAAAATGCAACCAAGAGGAATATTCGGAAAAATATAACAATGAATTTGTCTCTTCGAAGTTTTCGTACATATATTTGATGGGTCTTTGAAAAAGTCTTTTTGTTTATTATTTTTGGTGGTTTATTTTGTTTTTTTATCTTTTTTGTTTTCATTGTCAAGTTCTCTCCATAGTTTATCAAACAAAACAGAAAATTTTGGATTTTCTCTTCGTTTGAGAGGGGTTTCTTCTTCAAGTTTTGGCAATACTTCGTCTTTGACTGTTGCTGGGCGAGATGTTAGGATGATGATTTTGTCAGACATTGAAATTGCTTCTGAAATGTCATGGGTGACAAGCAGAGCGGTCTTTTTTTCGCTCTTTATAATTTGATATACATCATCACAGACAGAAAGCCTTGTTTGATAGTCTAGGGCTGAAAATGGTTCATCAAGAAGAAGTAGTTCTGGCTCTAGAGCCAGAGTGCGAATGAGGGCAACACGCTGTCTCATTCCACCACTTAAGTTTCTTGGCTTTTTGTCTTTGAAGCCATCAAGTCCATATTTTTTCAAAAGTTCTTCAGCCTTTCTCAATTTTTCAGCTTTATCTTTTGGTTTTTGAATTTCAAGTCCCAGTGTGATGTTTTTCCAAACTGTTCGCCATTCAAAAAGTTGATCTCTTTGAAACATGTATCCAATTTTTTTTGTGTCTATTTTTTTCTCTCCAGCAAGTAAAATTTCACCTGAGGAAGGTTTTAAAAGCCCTGCAGTGAGGGAAAGAATTGTTGTTTTCCCGCAACCACTTGGACCAACTAAGGACACAAAATCTTGTTTTTCTATATCAAAATTGACATCGTTTAATGCAAATATTTCATCTTTTTTTGTTTGATAAAAATAATTTACATTCTTAAATGATAATATGTTGTTCATATTTTTCCTTTGTGATAGGCACAGAGATCCCTATGCCTTATAATATCATTTTATTGCCACTTGAAAAATTTGTGAAAATTGCTGACATATTTTCTTGCAATGGCAAAATTTGTGCTTTAGAATGTTTGCAAAAGTTGAAAAGGTGGGGTATGGACGAGCAAGAAATTAGGATGGCATTATGCAAAAGAGCTGTTGGTTTTGAGTGTGATGAAATCGTGGAAGAATATATCACAGACGAACAAGGAAACAGTGTTCTTTCAAAGAGGAAGATTACAAAAAAGTTTAATCCTCCAGATGTGACTGCTCTTCGATTTTTGCTTGAACAGATCAGCCTTTCTGATGACGATCTTTCAAAAATGACAGATGAACAGTTGCTTAAGGAGAAGAAAAGATTGTTGTCACTTTTGAAAGAAGAGGAGGAAAAGAAAAATGAAAATGCAAATTTGCAGGCATGAGCAAGGATGTGACTTTTATGGTTGCAAAAATCTTGCAAAATACAGTTTCAGCACAAAAGGCTTTTTGAGGCATGATCTCGTTTTTTGTGAAAATTGTATGAGAGAAATGTTTGAATGTTTTTCAAAAGAGTGTGTTCCAAAAGCAGTGGAGGCACCTTTTAAAAACAAAAGGAGGGAAAATGAAAAAAAATAAAGATTCTTTGGTGAAAGAAACTTTGGAGGATTATGCCAAAAGAGTTGAGGAACGAAAACCTTTTGACAGCCAATGGCAACTCAACATGAATTTCTATATGGGAAATCAATATTGTGATGTTGGTTATGGTGGAAGGGTGCGTGATGTTGAAAAAGAATACTTTTGGCAGGAACGAGAGGTTTTTAATCACATTGCACCAATCATTGACATCAGACTTTCAAAACTTTCAAAGATTAAGCCTAAAATGATGATTTGTCCGGCAACAAACGAGGAACAAGACATCTATACAGCTAAAGTTGGGAAAAAGGTTTTGGATGTTGTTGGAAATAAGCTTTCAATCATGTCAAAAATTAATCAAGCAACAAAATGGAGTGAAATATGTGGGACAAGTTTCTACAAAATATCTTGGAACAGCAATCTTGGGCAAGTTGTTGCGCTTGAAGAGGATGGAAAGAAAATCAAGAGTGGTGAAGTAGATGTGACGGTTTGTTCTCCGTTTGAAATTTATCCTGACAGTGCAACTCATGAGAGTTTGGAAGAGTGTCAAAGCATCATTCATGCAAAAGTTTGTTCTGTGACGCAAATCAAACATCTATATGGAGTAGATGTGGAAGGAAAGGACATCAATGTCTATTCTCTTGATGGCACAACTTCTTCACTTGGCGGTCTTGGAATCCTTGGACATTCGACCAAACTTGTGGAGACCGTTCGCAAAAAAAGTGCGATAGTGCTTGAAAAGTATGTCAGACCAAATGCGGAATTTCCAAATGGAAGATTTATTATTGTTGCAGGAGAAAGCCTTGTATTTGATGGAGAACTTCCATATCAAAATGGTGTTGATGGAAAGAGAGATTTCCCATTTGTCAGACAAATTTGCAACGAGGAAGTTGGAAATTTTTGGGGTGTGAGTATGATTTCTAGGCTCATCCCAATTCAACGTGCTTACAATGCGGTCAAAAATCGTAAACATGAATACATAAATCGTTTGACTTTGGGCGTGCTTGCTGTTGAAGATGGAAGTGTTGATATTGACAATTTGGAAGAGGAAGGACTTGCTCCAGGGAAGATTTTGGTCTATAGACAAGGCTCAAACGCACCAAAATTTTTGGGTGGGGAAAATTTGCCTGCCGATTTTGAGAAAGAAGAAGAGAGGCTTCTTAAAGAGTTTTTGACCTTGAGTGGAACAAGCGAGATTGGGTCAATGGAAAATGTTTCTGCAAGCATAAGTGGTGTTGCGTTGGAACTTTTGATTGACGAAAATGAAACAAGGCTTAAATTTACTACAGACAGCATCAAAAATGCAATAAAATCAGTTGCAAAGCAAATTTTAAGACTTTATAAACAGTTTGCTGTTGTTCCAAGACTTTTGAAGATTGTTGGAGAAAATGGGCATCTTGATGTTGTTTATTTCAAGGGAAGTGATTTGTCAAGCGATGATGTTCAATTTGATACGGAAAGCGAAAGCAATGAGACTCTTTCACAGAGAAGAAACATGATTTTTCAACTTCTTGACAAAAACCTTTTGTGTGATGAGGATGGGAAAATTTCAAATTCTATGAAGGCAAAAATCATGGAAAACATTGGCTTTGGCTCTTGGGATTCGGCAGTTGATTTGACAGATTTGCATGTCAAAAATGCCGATCAAGAAAACAATCAGATGTTTTCTGGAAAAAGTTTGACAGTGAAAGAAATTGATGACGATGACATTCATTTGACGCAACATATTGCATATATGTTGAAAGTAGTTTATGCGGGACAAGTGAACAAGAAAATTGAAGAGAATTTCTTAAATCACATCAAATCGCATAAAGAAAGACAAAAATCTTTGGAAAAAGAAAGAAAAGAATAGGAGGAAAAAATGGAAAATGAAGAAATTATTGGGGAACAACCAGATGTTTTTGAAGGCTCCCCATTGGATGACTTTGACCAAACTGAATGTAAGACTGAACAAAGTGAAGCAGAAAGGGGCGTTCCCATTGGAAAATTTAAAAGTGTTGATGACTTATATCATGCTTACAACAGTTTGCAATCAGAGTTTACCAAAAAGTGTCAAAAGTTGGCAGAGATTGAAAAAGAAAAGACGGTTATCCCTTCTCAAGAACAACTTGAAGAAGGTTTAAAATCGTTCCTTTTAGAAAATCAAGATGCTTATTCTTATGTTGATGAAATCAAAGGCAGAGTATTTGCTGATGAAAAAATGATGGCATTGGAAAAACCTTTTGACAAAGCTTGGGCAGAAATGCTTTTTGAAAAGCTTTCAAGTCCAAATAAGGAAAATGAACCAATGGTTCAGGATCTTGTTCTAAAAGATGAAAAAATAAAAAACTTGGTTATTCAAAATTATGTGAGAGATTTGAATCAAAACAAATCTCCAGTCGTTTTGACGCGTGCAACTGGGGAGAAAGTGGCAACAGTTGCCACTTCCAAACCAGACACTTTTGAAGCAGCAAAGAAGGTTGCGATAAACCTTTTGTCATAGTTTTGAAAACCTTATTAAGGAGAAAATGATGGTTACATTATCAAGTGCAGAAAATGTGCTTAAAGATGTTTATTTGGGTGTTATTGCAGACCAAATCAACACTAAAACAAATCCACTTTTCAGCAGAATTAAAAGAAGTACAAGAAATATTGTTGGAAAAGAAGTGAGAATGGTTGCACCTATTGGAATCAATGGTGGAATCATGGCTGGGAGTGAAACAAGCGAACTTCCAGAAGGTGTGGACAGACCTTATCTTTCATTTGTCGCACCCCTTAAAAACCTTTATGGAAGATTTGAAATCAGTGATAAAGCAATCAGATGCTCTTCAACTGATGTAAATTCATTTGTTAATCTTCTTCAAGATGGAATGGACAGCCTTTTGAAGGCAAGCATTTTCAATCTTTCAAGAATGATTTATGGTGATGGAACAGGCGTTCTTGCAACAATTTCAGTTGCATCAGACAAGACTGTCTCAATCAGCGACTATGTTGACGCTGTTGCAGCAGGCATGTTTGTTGATATCTTCAATGACAGCACGTTGGTGGCATCAAACATCATGGTGAAAGATGTGAACAAATCGACAAAAGTTGTGACATTGGGGGCACTTCCAAACGGAGTGACTCTTGCAACAGGATACAAACTTTATGCTCACAACTCAAAGGACAACGAGATTGTTGGTCTGCGTGGAATTGTTGGAAACGCATCTTTGTATGGTGTAAATAAAGCTGACTATCCAATTATGAATGCAAAAACATATTCAGCAACAACATCAGATGCATTTGATGAGGATTATGTGCAGAAAATCATCGATGATCTTGAAACAAACGGAACTTCAGTGAATTTCATCAACTGTTCTTATGATCTTAAGCGCATATATCAAAGATATTTGACTTTGTATAAGAAGAATATTGAAGTTGCAACATTGGAAGATGGAATGAAAGTTTTAACTCATTTTGGAACTCCAATTGTGCCAACAAATCAACTCAAAGCTGACGAGTGCTATTTCCTCAATACTGACGATTTTGCTTTCTATGAACTTGGAGATTGGAAGTGGCTTGAAGACGAAAGTGGAAGGGTGCTCCGTGCATCTTCAACAAAGCCTTCATATTCAGCAACTTTGGTTAAATATACCGAACTTGTTTGCCAAAAGCCAAATGGCGTGGCTTATTGCAAGAATATTCCAACATCTATTCCAAGTTCATCTCAAGAATAGAAATTTTAAAAGGAAAAATTTATGAAAAGGTGTTTTGCGGTTGAGAGTGACTGCCTAGGAATTGTTGAAAGGCTAAAAAAAATAGATAGAGATTATATCATTTTATATAATTTAGATAGTAAAAATTATGAACTACACAACAAAAATCAGCAAGGTGATTCTTATTGTTTAACTTTTCCATTTGAGACAATTGATGAGAGGATGATTGATTTGACATTGAAAACAAGAGTGGAAAATAGTGATGCATTGTTTGAAGAACTGGATAAAGAAAATTCAAAACTAGAAAAGCAGATTGCTTCAACCGCACTGAATGCCTTTAAGGAGAGTTTGTATGAAAGTTAAAGAAATTCTTTTTCTTGCAATGGAATTTGTTGGAGAAAAACAACTCCTTGAAAAATTAAAAATGCAGGAAACACAAACTGGAGAACTAAATGAGATTGTGTTAAGTAAGAGAGAGATGGAAAAGTTGGAATCTCTTCTTTTATGTTTCAATTTGGTTAATCAAGAAATTGCAAGTGACTATTTACCTTTTTTAACAAAAGAAAATGTTGAGGTAAAAGGTGACACAATTGCTTTTTCTGATCTTTCAAAGAGGGTTATAAACATCTATGAGGTGAAAGATAAGTTTGGTTTTAATTTACATTTTAGAATTATGTCTAATTATATAAAAACCAATTGCAAAGCAAAGAGTGTTGTGTATAGTTTCCTTCCTGAAAAAATGCAACTTGAGGATGAAATTGAGTTTTTTAATGGGTTGTCAGCAAGAATTTATGCTTATGGGGTGGCAAGTGAATTTTTGCTTGTGAGTGGAGTGAGCTCTGATGCTGAAATTTGGGAGGAGAGGTTTAAAGAAAGTTTGTTTATGCTTTCAAGAAAGCATGGTGAACATCTTCTTCCAAAGAGGAGATGGCTTTGATATTCTATAAAAATTTAAAGAAACCCCACAAGATTGAAAAGAAAAGTCTGGTCTTTTCAATCTTTCAATCTGGAGTTGTGTCAAACAAAGATGAATCTGTGCTTGAAGGAAATGTTTGCACAGATGCATACAATGTTTCTTTTTGCGATGGGGCGCTGAAGACGGGTCTTGGTGTTGAAGATCTCAAAGTGCCAGAGTCGGCAGAAACTCCAGATATTTGCCATACTTATAATTTTGATGAGTCTTCAATTGATGCAATTCAAAAGCTTTGGGTTGACAGATGGTATAACAACAATGTAAACAAATATTTTTATCAGCTTTTGATGACTGGCTCTGACAACACTCTTTATGGGGTGATCTTGCCAGATATCTATGAAGGAACGGTCGTGCCAAAATCATTTAAGTTGAGAGGAAAGCATGTTTCATTTGGAAGAAACTATCGCATCGAAAATGAAGATTGTTCTATTTTTTTCACAGATCAAGGAATGATTTATTCTTCTTACACAAGTGAATTGATATTTCCAAATGTGCCTGAAATAATTTCATGTGTTGTGCATTATGGGAATTTTTTTGGAATCACAAACACCAACAGAAACACTCTTGTATATACAAAAAATCTCAACCTTAAAGAATGGGATGATGAGCAAAGTTCCACCATTGAATTTTTGGATAATCGAGGCTCTTTCACAAAGTTGATTTTGTTTAATGATTATGTATATTTATTCAGAGAATATGGTATAACGAAAATTTCACTATATTCTTCAAAAGACAACTTTTCTTTTACTCATCTTTACACTTCAACCTCAAAAATATTCGAAAATTCGGTTTGTGTTTGTGGAGATGTTGTTTTGTTTGCAACTCGAGATGGTGTCTATAAGTTCAATGGAAACTCGGCAACAAGAATTTTTGAAAATTATGATCGATATATAAAGAATTGCGACAACACAAATTGCACAGCTTCTTGTTTGGATGGAAAATATTATTTGGCAACCAAATGTAAGTTTGGCGATGGGAAAAGTGTTGGTTGTGAGATGGGGGATTATGTAAACAATATTCTTTTTGAATTTGACATCACAAATCTAGATGTGAAAATTATGAGAGGGGTTGATGTCAAAGAACTTTTGGCATTTGACACTCCATTTCTTAGAAGACTTTGTGTGAGTTTTAATCATGATAATAAAAACAAAGTTGGACAAATATCTTTTAATGGAAAAAATTTTGAAAAAAGCAATCAGAAATTCTGGCAATCCGCTTTTTCAGATTTGGGAGAAATTGGAAAAAGAAAATGCATTAAAGAACTTTTGATATCTTCAAAATATGATTGTAAATTTGAAGTTATCTCGGATGAGGAAAATAAAGTTTTTGATTTATTTGGGCAAGAAAACGAGCAACGTTTGCAAATTTCTGTTTATGGAAAACATTTTAAATTTGCTTTTAAGACTGATAACGAAAATATTGAAATTAAAAAACCAGTTGTGTTTTTTGATGTTTTGCAATGAAAATAATATATTTTGACATGACCAAGTTTTTTGTTTTGAAACCTTTTTATGAAAGTGGAGAGTGTAAATTAAAGAACCAAACAATTTTGGATTTGAAGGTTTCTGGGAGGAAAAATGAACATTTGGAATGATATATTAAGCATTGTTGTCAGCAATGGAATTTTTGCAATTTTGTTTGTCTGGCTTTTTTGGTATCAACTTAAGGACAGCTCAAAAAGAGAGAATAAATATCAAGACACAATCGGTCAACTTACTTCACATCTCAAAATTCTTGAAGATGTGAAACAAGATCTGACTGATATCAAAGACTTTTTGAAAAATGGAGAAAAAGATGAAGAAGTTTTTTAAGAGAATGGGTGACTATAACTTTTGGGTGAGTTTGTCTGCAGGTTTAATAATTTTGCTTAATGCATTTGGCAATGCTTTTGGTTTTTCAATTAAAAATCAAATTGTTGAGGATTGCATTATGGCTGTTGCAGGCATGCTTGTTGTTTTTGGAATTGTCAATATGAAAGATGATGATGGTGGAAATCAAGAAGAAAATGAAGAAAAAGACGAAGATAATAGAGATGTATAATTATACACAATGGTGTATTAATATTAAATATGGTGGGCTGAATTTTAAGATGCTCACCATATTTTTTTTATTGTAATTATGATTTTTTAACTTTGTAAAAAAAGTTTGATATATTATATTTTATTTTTATAATTACTTGAAATGCTGTTTAAAATATGATAAAATAAAATTAAATAAGGAGGATTTATGAAAAAGATTTTATACACAATTTTGTCAATATGCTCAATTGTATACATCGTGTTTTTAGCTCTCAACATCTTCATTGCAAAAGGGTTGTGGACTCCAAATATGGGCGGATTTCAAAAGTGGTTTGACATAATTGTTGAGTTTGGTGGTGTTGCAATCATCTTTGCTTTTGCTCTTGTAAATTTTGCCGGAAGTCCACTTAAAACAGCATTCTTTATTGCGCTTATTGTTGCAATCATTTTGTATATTGTTGTTATGATTGCTCCAGATGCAATTTATAAGCTCTTTGGTGGAAAGAAAGCTGAGGCTGAAATTCTTTTGAGTTTGTTTTAAAACATAAGATTTTCGACAACAAATTTGCCTAGGGGGCATTGTGAAAAAAATTATTATTATTGATGGAAATAGTTTGGCTAATAGGGCGTTTTATGCAATGCCCTATTTAACAAACCGAAAAAAACAACCGTCGGGTGCTGTATTTGGTTTTGCAAACATTGTGACAAAGTTGATTGCAGAGCAAAGACCCGACTTTTTTGCTGTCGCTTTTGATCATGCAAGAAAAACATTTCGAAATGAGATTTATGCTGAATATAAAGGCACAAGAAAGGAAACGGCTCCTGATTTAATTTTTCAATTTGGCATCATAAAAGAGATGCTGAATGACATGGGTATTAAAACCTTTGAAGTTTCTGGGATTGAAGCAGATGACATTATTGGGACAATTTCTAAATTGTCAGGCATTCAAAATATTTTGGTGACAGGGGATCGTGATCTTTTGCAACTTATTTCACCTTCAACGCAAGTGTGGTTGACTAGAAAGGGTGTCACCGAAGTTGAGGTTTTTGATGAGGTTGCGCTTCAAGAGAAATATGGTCTTAAGCCAAGTGGCATCATTGATTTAAAGGCGTTGATGGGCGACACTTCTGACAATATTCCAGGGATTGCTGGAGTTGGTGAAAAGACAGCATTGTCTTTGCTTGAGAAATATGAAAGTCTGGACGGCGTTTTTGAAAATGTTGAAAATGTGACTGGAAAACTTAAAGAAAAATTGCAACTAGGAAAAGAAAATGCCTATATGTCAAAGACTTTGGCAACGATTAAAACAGATTGTGACATAAATTTTGAGCTTGAACAATGCAAATACGATTTTCCATTTTCTCAAAAAGTGAGAGATTTCTTTGAAGAGTGGGATTTTCGTAGTTTGACATCAAGAAAAGATATTTTTGCAGAAGGTGTTCAATCAAAAAGGGGAGATATAAAAGAAATTCTTCTTGAAAATCTTCAAATGGTTGAGACTTTTTCTAGGAGTGTCAAAGGTATGTTTGCCTATGATTTGGGCAACTTGAAGTTTTATTCAGGTGGAGAACAAAGCTATTATGTAAAAAAAGAAATTGATCTGTTTTCTGAAAATCTTGAAATTTGTGATGTCTTAAATATTCTTAAACCAATTTTTGAAAATGAAAACATATTGAAGGTGACTTGTTCTGCAAAAGAAGATATAAAGATTTTGTCAAGAGAGGGAATTAAACTTTGTAATTTCTTTGATGTTGAGATCGCAAACTATGTGCTTTATGCGGGGCTGGCAAAATCTGAAAAGCCTGATGTTTGGGAATATTTCTCTCTGAAAAATCAGTATGAAACAGAAATGGTTAAGATGGGAGTTGACAAGCTTTATAATGAAGTCGAGATTCCGCTTGTTTCGGTTTTGGTTTCAATGGAAGAAGAGGGGTTTAGAATTGATGAGCATATGCTTGATGGTTTGGCTGAAAAATATAGTGCTCAACTTAAAGAAATTACGCAAAAAATATTTACTCTTGCTGGAGAGGAGTTTAACATTAATTCGCCAAAGCAAGTTGGAGATATTCTTTTTGATAAATTAGGCTTGAAGGCTTTCAACAACAAAAAACGTTCGACAAATTCTGATGTGCTTGAAGAGATTAAATGGCAACATGAAATTGTTGATCAAATTATTCAATTTCGTAAAATTGGCAAACTATTAAGCACATATATAAATGTTTATCAAAATATTTGCAAAACTTCAGGCAACGTTGTGCATACAGTTTTCAATCAAACCTTGACATCCACAGGAAGGCTTTCAAGTTCTGAGCCTAATATGCAAAATATTCCGACGAGGGATGAAGAAGGAAAAAATCTTAGGAAAATCTTTGTTTCAAAATATGAAGATGGAGAGATTATCTCGGCAGATTACAGCCAAATTGAATTGAGACTTCTTGCAAATATGGCAGAAGAAGTTGGCATGATTGAGGCTTACAAAAGTGGAATTGATATTCACACAAAAACAGCAAGCGAAATTTTTGGTGTGCCAGTTTCAGAGGTTTCTTCCACGCAAAGGCGAGATGCGAAAGCGGTCAACTTTGGAATTATTTATGGAATAAGTGATTTCGGCTTATCTCAAAATATTAAAACATCGGTTAACCAAGCAAAGAAATATATTGAGAGTTATTTTGATAAATATCCAAAAATCAAATTGTTTATGAACAAAAATGTTGAATTTGCAAAAGAAAATGGTTTTATAAAATCATATTTTGGCAGGATAAGGCATATTCCTGAAATTAATTCATCAAATGCTAATGTCAAAAAATTTGGAGAACGGGTTGCCATGAACATGCCTCTCCAAGGGACGGCATCAGATATTATTAAAATGGCTATGGTTGAAGTTTTCAAAAGGATTAAGGGGAAGAGAAGCCATTTGATTTTGCAAGTGCATGATGAACTTATTATTGACGCACCAAAAGAGGAAGTGGCTGAAATGAAAGTGCTTCTTAGAGAATGTATGGAAAATGTTTGCCATTTCGTTGTTCCGCTTACAGTTTCTGTTGAAAGTGGCAAAAATTTGTTTGAATGTAAGTAATTTGTGCAAAATTTGTTGACTAAATTGTATTAAATAAGATAAAATAAAACTGGTGATATAATGCAATATAAGAGGAAGATGGGGCTGGATTTTGGAAAGGCGAGAATTGGTGTGGCGTTTTCGGATTTGTCATCAACAATTGCAAGTGCTGACCATGTCAGAAAGTCTCAAGGGGAAGAAAATGACTTAAACTATTTTGCAAATCTTATCAAAGAAAAATCTGTTGACAAAGTCGTGTTTGGCTTGCCATTGAAAACAGATGGCGCTGAAAGTGAGATGTCTTTGATTGTGAGATCATTTGCGGAAAAACTAGAAAAGGTTTCTGGTGTTCAAGTTTGTTTTCAAGATGAGCGTTTGACATCGTTTGAAGCTGAAGAATATCTCAAGGAAGCAGGCATCAAATGGGAAAAGCGTAAAGAACTCTTGGATAAAGTCTCTGCTCAAATTATATTGCAAAATTATCTTGATGAAAATCCAAATAAATAAAGGAGAATATTATGGATAAGAAAAAAATGCAACATATTGAAGAAGTTTCAAAAGAAGCTGAACAAGAAATGGAAAGAGAGGATATCCTCGACATTCTTTTGGATGAAGATAACAAAGATCCAATTGTGCTTATTGACAACAATGGAAGAAGATTGTCATTTGAGCAAATTGCTGTGATCCCTTATAATGACAAAATTTATTGTGTTTTGAAGCCAATTGATAAGATTGACAATATTGAAGATGATGAAGCAATTGTTTTCTATGTTGAAGAAGAGGAAGGTAAGGAACCTGTTTTGATGGTTGAAACAGATGAAAAGACTGCAATCAGTGTGTTTGATGAATATTATAATCTTCTTGATGAGGCTGATGCAGCTGCTCCAAAATCAAACAAAAAGAAATAAATTTATAAAAAAACTTTTTATGGCACTTTTGTGCCATTTTTTCTTTTTATTTATGTATAAAAATCATTGATGTGATCCATTCTAAAAGTGCAAGGTGAATGATGCCTTGAAAAGGGAGGAAAACTATGTTTGGAAGAAAAAAATCTTCAAATAAAGCTGGGAAGAACGCTAATGTAGAAGCTGAAAGAGAAGCCTCATCAGCAAAGGGGTGTTCTTCATCTTCAAAGCAACAAAAAACAAATTGTTGTGGAAAAGGTTGCAGCAGGGCAAAAAATAGCAAATAGTTGACCCGACCAAAAAAGACTTATTGATTAGATAAGTCTTTTTTATTTTATATATATTTTTCCCATTCTTTTGGAAAGGGGATTGAAATGTTTATTTCCTTTTTTGTTTTTGGATGAACGAATGAAATCTCTTTAAGAATAAGAAATGTGTGGCTTTCCGTCTGTGGGTTGGGATTGTAAATTGAATCTCCAATCAGTGGGTGTCCAATATGGGAGAGGTGAACACGAATTTGATGGGTTCTTCCAGTTTCAAGGTTGAGTTTGACAAGGCTGTAAGAAGAAAAGTTTTTTTCAAGATGAAGATGTGTTGTTGCAGGTTTTCCATCTGGAGAAACTATTCTTTTCATTTGATTTACACCATTTTCGGTTTTTGTAAGTATCGCAGCGGTGATTGTTTGATTGTTGCTTGGTGTTCCGAGGCATAGAGCATAATAATTTTTTTTGATAATTTTTAGAGTGTTGTAGGCAAATGTGGACTTTGCAATAATCACTATTCCGGCGGTATCTTTATCTAGTCGGTTGACAATGCGAAGAACAAAATTGGGATTGGTGTTTTTAAGATAGTTTACAGCTTGTCCACCTAGATTGTTTTTGTAATGTGAGCGAGTTGGAATGCAGGAAAGAAGGTGTGGTTTGTTTACAATGAGATAATCTTCATCTTCAAAAATTATATCAAGTTCTCCATCACAGCCTTCAAAATTGCTTCCGCTTTGAGGGTTTTTCAAGACTTCAAGGCAGTCTTTTGTTTTCAATTTTTGTTTTATTGCACATATTTGTCCGTTTAACTTAAAAGAATTATCGTTTTTTCTCAACGCTTTGATGAAATGCTCTGAAAAACCATTTTCTTTTAACCAAAAATATATGGTTGGTTGTTTGAGTGATTTGATATTATCAATTTTGAATTTATCATATTTTTCCATATCATGATGATACCATAAAATTGGCTGAAATCAAAGTTTTTGTGATTATATTGTTGACTTAGACAACTTTTATATGATAAAATCAAAATGTTTATAAAAGCGATAATGAAAGACTAGTAAATGTGGAAAATCATTCAGAGAGCCTGTGGTTGCTGAAAAACAGGTATGAAAGACTGCATTGAATTCACTTTCTAGCTGAATTCTGAAAATTTAGTAGGAATCTCCGCAAGAGCAATGCGTAAATTGCAAATAAGTCATCGTTTTTGATGAGAAGTTAGGTGGTACCACGACTAAAAATCGTCCTAATATTAGGGCGATTATTTTTTTAAGGAGAGATTATGAGAGAAGAGCTTAACAAAATTCTTGCAGAAGGCACTGAAGAGATTACGTCAGCGACAGATTTGAAGTTGCTTGATGAAATAAGGGTGAAATATCTTGGAAAGGCAGGAAAACTTACTCAAATTTTGAGAGGAATGAAAGATGTATTGCCAGAGGAAAGAAGAGAAATTGGTTCTCTTGCCAACAAAGTTAGAGAGAAGATTGAAGCTTTTTTAACAGAAAAGCTTTGTAAGCTTGAAAATGATAAACTTCTTTCTGATATGGAGAAAGAAAAAATTGATATCACAGAGCCAAGTTCTGGTGTGAAGAGGGGGGCTTTGCATCCTTTGACACGTTTCAATAATAAATTTATTGATATATGTGTTGAAATGGGGTTTACTGTAATTCAAACACCTGAAATTGAAACTGATTATTACAACTTTGAAGCTTTGAATGTGCCTAAAAACCATCCAGCAAGAGATATGCAAGATTCATTGTATATCACAGATTCAATTTTGATGAGAACTCACACATCGCCTGCTCAAGTTAGGGCTATGGAGACAATTAAGCCACCATTTAAAATTGTTTGTCCTGGGCGTGTTTATAGAAACGATAATGATAGTTCGCATTCTCCAATTTTCAATCAGTTTGAAGCTCTTGTAATTGATGAAAATATTGGGCTTAAAGATTTTATGATTATGGTGAAAGAAATGGCTGTGAGACTTTATGGAAAGGATGTTAAGATGAGGGTGAGGCCTTCATATTTCCCATTTACTGAGCCAAGTATTGAAATTGATGCAACTTGTCAAATTTGTGGGGGAAAAGGCTGTACGCTTTGTAAAGGCACGGGGTTTTCAGAATTCTTTGGTGGAGGAATTGTTAATCCTGCCATATTGGAAATGTCTGGAATTGACAGTAGTAAGTATTCTGGCTTTGCGTTTGGTCCTGGAATTGACAGAAGTGTTATGATTACAAATAAAATTCCGAACATTAAATATTTGTTTAGAAATGATGTTAGATTTTTGAACCAAATGAGATAAATGTGGTGATATGCAATGCATAATACACTATATATTGAGTATTATGCAATATTTTAAAGAAAATGTAAATGGAGATTAAATATGAAAGTAACATATAATTGGTTGAAAGATTTTGTTGATTTGAATGGTATTTCAGCAGAAGAAGTTGCACAAAAACTTACAGTTTCGGGCTTTGAAGTTGAAGATATTTTATATCAAAACAAATTTTTGCATGATGTCTATGTAGGGAATATTACAAAGATTGAGAGGCATCCAAATGCTGATAAGTTGGTTGTTTGTCAAGTTGATCTTGGTTGGAAGAAGGTGCAGATTATCACTTCAGCAACAAATGTGTTTGAAGGTGCAAATGTTCCGGTTTCTTTGGATGGTGCAGATCTTGCAAATGGAGTCAAAATAAAGCCTTCTGCCATGCGTGGTGTTGTAAGCGATGGAATGTTCTGTTCTGGTGAAGAACTCGGAATTGATGAAAATTATTTTGAGGGTGCTGGGATTAATGGCATTTTGATTTTGCCGAAAGATTTTGAAATTGGGGCAAAAATTGAAGATGCTTTGATGCTTAATGATGTTATTTTCGATATTAATGTTACGCCAAATCGTCCTGATTGCAACAGTGTCGTTGGCATTGCAAGAGAACTTTGTGCAATGTTTGGAAAAACTTTTAAAGAAGTTGATGTCTCTTATAAAACTGTTGGTCAAAATGTTAAAGATTTTGTAAGTGTTGATGTTGAAACGAAAAACTGTCCAAGGTATATGGCGTCCTACATTAAAAACATCAAACTTGATAGATCTCCTTTGTGGATTAGAAGTAGATTGCAGGCGGTAGGTATTAAACCAATAAACAACATGGTTGATATCACTAACTTTGTTTTAATCGAGCAAGGACAACCAATGCATGCGTTTGATTATAGATATATCGATGGAAAAAAGATTGTTGTTAGGCAAGCCGTTAAGGGAGAAAGAATTGAAGTTTTGAATGGTAACGCGTATGAGCTTGACAAAGATGTTATGGTGATTGCTGATAAGGCAAAACCGGTTGTTATTGCTGGAGTGATTGGTGGAACAAATTCTTGTATTTGTGAAGATACGACAGAGACTGTTTTTGAGTGTGCTGTTTTTGATTTGAAGAGTGTGAGGCTTACTGCAAAGAAATTTGGGTTGAGAACGGACTCATCAGCCAGATATGAGAAAGGTGTTAATGTAAACTCACCAAGCATTGCTTTGAAGCGTGCTTTGAATTTGGTTTGTGCTTTGGACTGTGGAGATATTGTTGATGGAATGATTGATGTTGTCAACACGAACGCAAAACTTGAGTATTCTCAAGAGTTGACCCTTTCATATTCAAAAGTGCTTAAAATTTTGGGAGTCGAGGTTTCAAAAGATAAAGTTCTTCAAATTCTTAATGGTTTGGGGATTAAATCAACGATTTCGGGAGATGTTTTGAAATGTGTTCCTCCATTTTTGAGAGAAGATATAAAAAATGAAAATGATATTGCTGAAGAAGTTATCAGAATTTATGGATATGATGTCTATAATGAGGTTGATGGAATTGCTTTTGAAAATTCAGCAACAACAATTGGTGAATACCATCCAAGACTTGTGATGGAAAATAATTTCAAAAACATTCTTGTGGATGCAGGATTTTTTGAGACTTTGAATTATTCCCTTTATTCTTCCTCTGCATGTGACAAATTGCTTATTCCTCAAGATGATGAAAGAAGAAAAGTGATTAAAATTGCAAATCCAATCAGTGAAGATTTGTCAACAGTTAGGACTGTTATGGCGCATGCGCTTTTGCTTGATATTTCCTATAATCTTTCAGTTGGAAATAAAGAATTGAAATTTTTTGAAACGGGAAAAGTATATTTGCCAAAGGCTTTGCCTCTTAATGAACTTCCACATGAAAATAATAGGCTGTCATTTGCTGTATGTGAAAACGGCTATGATTTCTTTAAACTTAAAGGTGTTGTTGAAAACCTGCTTGTTTTGACTTCTGCAGAATATTCTCTTGTACGCTCAACAGAAAGTTTTATGCATAGTGGTGTTAGCGCAGATATTATTTCTAAAGATGGTAAGAAGATTGGTTGTTTTGGCAAACTTCATAAAACTGTTCTGAAAAATTATGATATTTCTCAAGATGTTTATTATGGGGAATTGGATTGTGATTACCTTGTTTCTCTTCCTGAAAAGAAGTATGCGACGAAAGAAATTTCAAAGTATCAACCAGTTGAGAGAGATATTGCGATTGTTGTGGATGAAAAGGTTACAAATGAAGAGATGATTGCTGCAATAAAATCTTCTTGTGGAAAAATTTTCTATGATGTGCAATTGTTTGATGTATATAGAAATGCATCTCTTGGGCAAGATAAAAAAAGTTTGGCATATAAGATTGTCTTCTTGTCGGATGAAAAGACTCTTACAACGGAAGAGATTAATTCTGTTATGAATAGAGTTCTTCGTAGTCTTGAATTTAGATATGGTGCAAAATTAAGATAAAATTAATTTTGTTTGTTTAAGGTGATTTATGATTTATTTGGATAATGCGGGGACGACAAAAATGTTTGAAGAATGTGTGCAAGTGCACAAGACTTTTTCATGTGACAATTTTTATAATCCTTCTGCATTGACAAATGAAGCGGTTGAAGTAGATAAATATATTAAAAAAGCCGAAAAATACTTTTTAAATAAGCTTGATGCATGTGATGGTAATGTTTTGTTTACTGGATGTGCTACGGAGAGTAATAATCTTGCAATTAAAGGTTCGGTGCGTTGTGGTGATTGGGAGTATGTTTTTTCGGTTGGTGAGCATCCATCAGTTTTTAATGTTGCAAAAAAGATGGAGCTGGATGGCTTGAAGGTGCATTTTGTTCCTTTGACAAAAAAAGGGCAGGTAAATTTGGTTGAGCTTGAAAAAGTCTTGTGCGAAAAAACAAGGCTTATAAGCATCATGCATGTGAGCAATGAAACCGGGGCAATAAATGACCTTGAAGAAATTTCAAAACTTAAACATAGATTGTGTCCTCGTGCAGTTTTTCATGTTGATGGGGTGCAAGGATTTATGAAAGTGCCAATTTCATTGCGTAAAACAGAGGTTGATTTGTATTCTTTCAGTGCGCATAAAATTCATGGACCAAAGGGGGTTGCTGGACTTTACGTAAAAAACAAAGGTGCCCTAAAAGAATTGTTTCAAGGTGGTGGGCAACAATATGGTGTGCGATCTGGAACGGAAAATGTTTCAGGAGTTATGCAGTTTGTGAAGGCTGTTGAATTAACGGATGAAAATGTGAATTTTGAGCATGTTAAAATGTTGAAAAGTCGATTTGTTGAATTGATTTGTTTTGAATGTGGGATTCGTTGTGTTGACTTTGGTGGATCGCCATACATATTAAATTTGATTTTTTCTGGTGTTAAAGGTGAAACGATGCTTCATGCATTGAATCAAGCTGGTGTGATTGTTGGCTTGGGAAGCGCTTGTTCTGCAAAAAAGGCGGGAAATCGAATCTTGGAAGAAATTGGAGTCTTTAAGGATGATATCATTTCAAGTGCTAGAGTAAGCTTTAATGCTTATCAGACTCTTGATGAAATCGAAAAGGCTGCAACAATTATTATTGATGTATATAGAAATATAAGAGAAAGGGTGTCTTGAGATGAAAAATGTTTTATTGTTGAAATTTGGGGAGTTGTTTCTTAAAGGGAAAAATAGACATGAGTTTTTAAAACTTCTTATGAAAAATATTTCCAAAAAATTGAGTGGTCTAAAATTTAAGTTGGAAGAGACTCAAGGAAGGCTTATTGTTTCTGAATATGAAGAAGTTAAAGAAGAAGAGATTGTTGACAGGCTTCAAAAAGTTTTTGGGCTTATTGCAGTTATGCCTGCACTTGAGTTTGAGACATCTATGGAAAATATTGAAGAAAGGGTAAGAGCTTTAGATTTGAGGGCTTACAAAACTTTCAAGGTTGAGTCAAAGCGTGCTGATAAAAAATTTCCAATGCAATCAATGGAACTTAATGCGCATATTGGTGGTGTTGTTTTGGATGTTTGTGACTGGCTGAAGGTTGATTTGTACAACCCAGAGGTGGTTATTAATATTGAAATAAGAACGAATGGCAGAACTTATCTATATAATAAGCTGTTGCAATGTGCTGGAGGGCTTCCGCTTGGAAGTGCTGGCAAGGGTTTGCTTTTGCTTTCTGGGGGGATTGATAGCCCTGTTGCTGGTTATTTGATGTCGAAGCGTGGACTTGAATTTGAGGCTGTACATTTTCATTCGTACCCATATACAAGTGTGCAAGCAAAAGAAAAGGTGTTTGAGCTTGCAAGAGAAATTTCTGAGTACTGCGGAAAAATTAAACTTCATGTAATTTCCTTTACTGAAATTCAAGAACAAATTCATAGAAATTGTGATCCGGAATATATGATTACAATAATGCGTAGAATTATGATGCGTATTGCGGAAAGATTGTGTAATGTTAATGGTTTGGGGGCGATTATCACTGGAGAGAGCTTGGGACAGGTTGCTAGTCAAACGATGCAAAGTATGACTGTTACGAACGCTGTTGTTTCTCTTCCAGTGTTTAGACCAGTTCTTGCTTTTGACAAAGAAGAGATTATGGATGTTGCGAAAAGAATAAAAACATATGAGACGTCAATCTTGCCTTATGAAGATTGTTGCACGGTTTTCTTGCCTAAAAATCCTGTCATAAGACCAACAATTGTACGTGCTGAATATAATGAAAAATTTCTTGATATAGATGATTTGGTTTCGCAGGCGATTGCCAACGAGGAAATTGTTGTTATTGACTGCGATAAAGAGATATCATTAAACTAAATTTTCTGACATAAAACCTTGATTTGAAAGTGCTTGTGTTATATCATGGCTTCTGCCATGATTTTTTATTGAGTGGCGCCTTTGATTTTTGTGATGGGTGGGGTATGGTTTATGCATACTCATTTATAATTATAGAATTTAAATTAATAATTTTTCAATATTTGTAATTTATATAAAAAATGTGTGAATAATTATGCAAAAAACACTTGCATAATTATAAATTTTATTGTATAATAATCAAAAATGCATGAATAAACATAAATTTATATTTATGCAAAAATGGCTACATCGCCCTAAATTAGCGGTGTGTAGCGATTAAGGAGAGGAAGAATGGCAAGAAGTTCTAGACAATCTAAGATTTTAGAATTGATTTCAACAAAAGAGATTGAAACACAAGAAGAGTTGGCAAGAGAACTCAAAAATGCAAACTTTGAGATTACTCAAGCAACTATTTCTCGTGATATCAAAGAACTTGGGTTGACAAAAATATTGAGCAGTTCAGGGAAATATAAATATGCCATTCTTGGATCTGAGACGCAGATTGTTTCAAATAAGTACATAACAATCTTTAAGGAATGTGTGATTTCTGTGAAACCTGCATTGAATTTGGCTGTTGTAAAAACAATCAAAGGAATGGGTGCAAGTGTATGCTCGTTTGTTGACAAGCTTAATTTGTCAGAACTTATGGGTGTGACATATGGTGACGACACTGTTCTTTTGGTTTTTCCTTCAACAACTTATGCGACAGAAGCAGTTTCAACTTTGGGTCAACTCATGGCTTAAAGGGAGATTGAGAAATGCTTTCTTCTTTAACTTTAAATAATGTTGCTTTGATAAAAAAGCAGATAATAGATTTTGAATTTGGTTTTAATTGTCTTCTTGGAAAATCTGGGGCTGGAAAAAGTATTATAATTGAAGCCCTATCTTTTTGTTTGGGTGCAAAGGCAGATAAGAGTTTGATTCGTTCTGGAGAACAGAACTTGAGGGTTGATGCCGTTTTTGTGGACAATTCAAAAGATTTGGAAGAATTTCTTAAAGAACAAGAAATTGAGTTTTCGGATGAGCTTATAATCACAAGGACATTGAATTCTGATGGAAAATCTTCTGTTAAAATCAATGGATTTCCCGCAACAATTAAAACCCTTCAAAGCTTGTCAGAAATTTTGATTGATTTTTGTGGTCAACATGAAAGTGTTGGGCTTTTAAATTCTGCAAATCATCTTCTTCTTTTGGATAAGTTTGCAGGGGAATCTTTAAATGAATCAAGGATTAAGGTTGCAGAATGCTTTTCTCAACTTTCTGATCTTAAAACTCAACTTGCGTCATTGGGCGGAGATGATGCTGAAAGAGAAAGAACAAAGGATATTTTAAAATTTCAAATTAAAGAGATTGAAGATGCTAATTTGGATTTGTGTGAGGAAGAAGAACTCAAAAGTCGTTTTGAATTTTTGAGTTCTTCTGAAAAAATATTTGAGAAGGTGTCAGATGCTTTGTTGAAACTTGATGAGCAGCGTGATAATGCATCCGCACTTATTTATGAGGCAAAAAGCTCTTTAAATTCTCTTTCTCAATTTCAAGATATTGATCAGTGTAAAAATAGATTGGAAAATTGTTATTATGAGGTAAGAGATATTTCCGAAACTCTAAACTCAATAAAAGCCGAAACCGAGTTTGATCCAATTGAGCTTGAGCATATTGATGCAAGACTTGATTTAATTAAAAACTTAAAGAAAAAATATGGGAAGAATATTGAAGAGGTTTTAAATCATTTGCAAAAATGCAAGATGCAACTGGATGAACTTGAAAACAGTGAGTTTGTTATAGCAAAAATTAATAAACAAATCGGTGAAACTCATGAAAATCTCGAAAGTGCTTGTCAAGAACTTCATTTGAAAAGAGAACAGGCTGCAGAAATCTTTGAGAAAAAGATTGTGGCAGAACTTGAAGAACTCGACATGAAAGGCACGATTTTTAAAGTTGATTTTCAAAAAACGGTGTATACAAAGAAGGGATTTGATGATGTCAAATTTATGTTTTCTGCAAACAAAGGACAAGATCTTAAAGATTTGAATAAGACTGCTTCTGGTGGAGAACTTTCAAGATTGCTTTTGGCATTTAAAAACACGATGTTGGACAAGGAAAGAGTTCAGACAATTGTCTTTGATGAAATTGATGCAGGAATCAGTGGGCAAACTGCTGGCAAACTGGCAGAAAAGATTTCAAACATTTCAAAATTTACTCAAGTATTATGCATAACACATACTCCACTTGTTGCTTCAAGGGCGAACTCTTATCTTTTGGTTGAAAAGAGCGTTGTTGGAGGGGAAACATTTTCAACTGTTAAGAGTCTTGATGATGATGGTGCGACGATTGAAGTTGCAAGATTGTTTGATGATGGGGATGAAATTTCAAAAACGGCTTTGGAGCATGCAAAAAAATTGTTTGATGAGAAAAGGTGACAGGCTTTTGTTATCTTTTTTCTTTTCTATCATTATTTTAAATTTTTTTTCATAGGTATAAGACAAAAGGGGTTGTCTATATGCTTGAGTTTTTTGCGGATAATTTCTCTTGCTGTGTGTGGCTTGCCGTTTTATTAATTTCTCTTATTCCAACATTAGAGAGCAAAATTGCCATTCCATTTGGAATGTCGGTGCAGATTTTTGGTGATTTGGCATTAAGTCCTTATGTTGCTTGTCTTGTTGGATTGGTTGGCAGTCTTTTGCCATCAGTCTTTATCATTCTTTTGACAAGAAAATTGAAGAGTAAAACAACAGGTGTTGTTTCAGATAGATTATTTAATTTGGTAAAGCTTAAAGTTCATAAACATTTTGAAAAGTTTGATCAAAAATCTACTTTAATCAAAAAATGTATCTATCTTGCAGGCTTTGTTGCAATCCCATTACCACTTACTGGCGTCTATACTGGAAGTATAGTTGCGGGATTGTCAAATCTTAAAATTTGGCAAGGATTTTTATCGATTGTGATTGGAGAAGTTTTTGCTTGTGTGGGGATGACACTTTTGTGTGCATTATTTGAAAATTCTGCATTTTATATCTTTATGATGGCTTTGGCTTTTGTTGTTGTGTTAATTATTGCGAACCTGGTTATATGGTTATTTACAAAAATAGGTAAGAAGAAAAAAGAAGACAAGTGATGTCTTCTTTTTAATGATAAAAAAAGAAAAGAGATTTTCAAGATTGTTCCTCACGAACTAAATAAACCTCTTTTCGTTTTAAAGTTAAGCCGTTTTGTCTTAACTTATTCTTATTATATGTTGGCTTCAAAAAATTATACACAATTTCTCAAAATTTATTTTCCATATCTGCTGTAAAGGAATTTTCTTATATGATAATTTGCAGGAAGCAGGAGTAGAACCGCAAGGATCGGAACAAAAACTGTTGTTGCAAATTGTCCAATAGTTTCAAATTGCATCTTGCATAATGCGTTTATTCCAAAAATAACCAATACAGAAAGAACAAAAACTATCCAGTTAATAAAAGCGTTATAGAAGAGCATTTGTTTTCTGCTCTGAGTAAATTTATAAAGGCAGAAATTCACCATAACCATTACAAAAAACAGAATTGGGAGGGTGTAGAACAGAAAGTTTGTTGAACTCTTCAAATTGTTTGTTCCACTTATTATTCCAAAAAGAATTGCACTTCCAACTCCAGACAAGAAGAATAAAACTACGGAACTTATCAGATTGAGAAGGTTGGTGTTATGTTTTCTTTCAACATTTGATTTTTTATATTCTTTGAAAGTTATACCTTGAGCGTTATAGTAATTTTTCAAAGTTGAATAGTCCGCAAAGCTTGATGTGCTTTTTGGCTCAATTGCTGGAGCCGTTGCTTGACTTACTGTTTTTTTGATTTCTTTTTCTTTCTTTTTTTCAAAGAGTTTAGCCATCATATCTTTGTATGTTGGTTCAAGTTCACTGTTTCTTTTTGGTGCTGGCAAGTTGTCATCATAAATATTTACCTCAATGTTTGGAGGGGAAATTTTTCTTTGAATTGGGATCTCTGTCATTCTTGGTTCAGTAATCAAGATTGCATCATCCACAACCAATTCTTCCTCTTCGACAGGTTTTTCAGCAGCTGGGCGACTGAATGTTGGTTGTTCAACGTATTCTGTTTGATAGAGAATTCCGTCATCTGCTGGTTCTGACTTTTGAGTGGATTGCATTGAGAAATTTTGATAGGTTGGGCGCAAGGTTTCTTGTTCTTCAGTTTGATTTGAAACCTCTTCATTATTGTTTTCTTTGATGTTTAAAAGAGAACGTTTAAGTTCTGCAATTCTTTCTTTTTGAATTTCATCATAGTCAGCATCTTCATAAACGACATTCATTTCAATTTGATTTTCAGAAAAGCTTTTTCTCTTTCTATATTTTTTTAATTCGCTTGATGTGTCATAAATGCGTTTATTTTGCTCTTCTTGATCTGGGGTCAGCCTTTCTGTCTCATCAAGAAATTTTCCATCATCTGGCAATTGAGGGGATTGTTCGAGTTTGTTTTGATAGTAGTTTATCTTTTCTTCATCAAGTCTTTCTTCTGTAATCTGTTCTTCAAGAAAAACTCCGTCATCTTTTGGTTGTTCTTGAATTGGATCCATATTAAAAATATCAATTTGATTTTCTATTATATCTGAATTTTTTTCGGGTTCTTTTTTTTGTTCAACTTTCTCTTCTTTCACCATATCGAAAATATTTCCTTGGTGAAGAAATGTTGGTTTTTCTTCGACGCTTGTTTCTTCAAGTTTTTCTTCGCTTTCAAAGGAAGAGTTTGCGAAAAGTTTTGAAAGTTCTTCCAATGTTTCTTTTCCGCTTGATGTGATTGAATAATAATGGCGTTTTCCACCCAACTCACTTTCTCCCCAATACGAAGAAGAGACAAGTCCTTTTTTCTCCATGCGGGTGAGGCAAGAATAAAGAGTTGGTTTCTTCATGATGTATGTTCCACCAGTTTTTTTTGAAATGTATTCGATGATTTCAAGACCATATTTTGAGCCAGATGAAAGGCTGTCCAAGACTAAATATGAAATTTGACCATTTGAATTGAATGCCATAACACAAATCTCCTATACAATGAAATTATAAATAATATAAAAATATTTTGTCAAACAAAATAAAGTTATTTTTATAAAAAATTGCATAATATAACAAAATGATTGGTGGTATGTGCTTGAGTAATACCATATATTGTGGTGGTATGTTGTAAAATACAATCTGTTGATTTGCTTTGAAAGAGAAAACAATGGTGTTATAATAAAAATATGAAAGTTGAAGTAATTAGAGAAAGAAGAAAAACAATGGTGCTTACGCTTATTGATGCTGAAAATGCAGTGTTGAAAGTGCCACAAAGTTTAAGTGACAAAAAGGTGTCTCAGTTTTTGGCGGACAAGAAAAGATGGCTTGAGAGAAAAGCAAGTAAGGTAAAAGAAAATGAAGAGTTTTCTAAAGAGTATCAAGTGTTGAAATATTTCTATCTTTTTGGAAAGAAGGTTGATTTGTTTTCAAACTTAATTTTTGGGTTTGATGAACTTTCTGAACAGGATAAAGTTTTGGCTGTGAGAAAAGCATACTTAACTCACTTTTCTAATTTAGAAAAACTTGCAAAATTGTTGAGTCTTGAAACTGGGCTTGGGTATGAGAAAATTAAGCCGATTGATTCAGTGAGGGTTTGGGGGAGTTATAGTTCCGTGCGAATTATGAAATTGAATTGGAGGCTTTTAATTTTGCCGGAGAATTTGGTTAGATATGTCATTTGCCATGAATTATGTCACAGTAAACACATGAATCATAAGCCTCAATTTTGGAAAGAGGTGAGCAGATATTGTCCAGAATACAAAAAAGATCGAGAAGAACTTAAGAGATTCGCTTTTTTATTAAAGTATGATATTTAAAGCATGAATAATTTTTCGATTTTTTCGCACTCTATTTGTGTATGAAAAAAGGTTTTTCTATTTGTTTTATGGCAATATTATTGAGTCTGTGCTTTCTTGTACTTTCACCAATACAACTTCTTAATGATATTGATGGCGGTTTTATTGCGAATTATGAAGATATTGACATTGCAAACAAAAATCACACTTTTGGAGGGTTGATAAAGGCAAAGCTTAATGAAACTGAAAAAGGAGTTTCGGGACAAAAAGCAGAAAAGGGAGAGATTGTTTTTAAGCTTTTTGGACTTATTCCAATTAAAAAAGTGTCAGTGAGGCTTGCCAATGATGATGACTATTATGTTGGAGGTGTTCCTATTGGTCTTGAGATAAACGCAGATGGAGCAATCGTTGTTGGAAAGCAAAGTAAAATTGTTTGTGATGGATTAAAAGAGGGCGACATAATCACAGAGGTTAATGGGACAAAAGTTGACAGTCTTGATGGATTGGCAGAACTTATTCAAGAGAGTGACAATGTTGTTGAGGTTAAGTTTTTAAGAAAAAATAAACAAATTAAGACAATTGTAAAAACATACAGAGACGAGGAAACTGGAAGGTTGAAACTTGGGCTTATGGTGAAAGATGATGTTGCAGGTGTTGGAACGCTTACATTTGTCAACACAAAAACTCATGAGTATGGGGCATTGGGGCATCCAATTGTTGACTCAAATGGAGAAAATGTTGTTCCAATTTGTGGCGGAGATGTCTACCAGTGCAATTTGATTGGAATCAATAAAGGAAAAAGAAATGCTCCTGGGGAGCTTCGATGTGTTTTCTCTTCCAATGCAAAAAAGAAAGGAAACATCAAAAAAAATGACAAATTTGGCATCAGTGGTGTTTTGAAAGAGTGTTCTGGTCTTGTTGATGAGAATTTGACAGCAAAACTTGGTGGTAGGCTTGGTGTAACTATGGGAAAAGCTAAAATAGTTTCAAGCATAAGCGGAATAAGGGAAGAATATGATATTGAGATTATAAAAGCAAAATATCAAAAGAATGCAGATGACAAAAGTCTTGTGTTTAGAGTGAAAGACAAGCGTTTGATTGAACTTACTGGCGGGATAGTTCAAGGGATGAGTGGTTCTCCAATCATGCAAAATGGCAAGATTATTGGTGCTGTAACGCATGTGTTTATGTCGGATCCAACAAAAGGTTATGGTGTTTATGTTGATTGGATGATGTAATAAATATGGTGTGGTACTCATGAATACTACACCATATTTTGTGTTTATAGACTAGTCTTGATTGATTTTTATGATGTTTGCAACAGATTTTCGCATATCTTCATTGATTGCTGCGTAATGCTTTTTGGTTGTGTTTACATCTTTATGTCCAAGCACATCTGCAACAATGTATATGTCTTTGGTTTCTCTGTATAAGTTTGTGCCAAAAGTTGATCTGAGTTTATGAGGTGAAATCTTCTTGAGAGGTGTGCTTTCTTTTGCAAATTTTTTGACCAAATTTTCCACTGCACGAACGCAAAGACGTTTATTTTGAAGCGAAACAAACATTGCATGTTCGTTTTCATCCAGTCCAAGAGTTTTTCTTTTTTCGAGCCACGCTTCAAGGGCTGTTGTGACTTCCTTTGAGAAATATAAAATTGCCTGATTTCCACCTTTTCTTGTCACTTTGAAGGCGTCTTGCGAAAAATCAAAATCTTCAACATTAAGTCCAACCAATTCAGAAATTCTTATGCCTGTGCCAAGAAAGAGGGTGACGATTGCATTATCTCTAATCTGGGTGTTTTTGTTGTAATTTCTTTGGTGTTCTGAAAAAGAAGTTGGGGATTGAACGGCGTTTAGCATACGTGAGACTTCATCTTTTTCTAGTCTTATGATTTCTTTGCTATGAAGCTTTGGTGTTTGAATTTTGCTGGCAACATTTGAAGAGATCATATCATGATTGAAGAGATATTTGAAAAAACTTCTCACACTTGCAAGTTTTCTTGCTTTGCCTCTTTCTGTGTTTTTGAGCATATTATCGCCATTTTGATAGTATGACAAATAGGAAAGATAGTTTTCAATATTTCTTGCTTGAAGAGAATCGAGATCCTCCAATGTGATTCTGTCTTTTGGTTTTTTGCAAACATATTGTTCCAAATATTCAAAAAAAACTTTTAAATCCATAGCATAATTGACACGGGTGAGAGAAGAAGTGTTGTTTTCAATCCCTGTGAAAAAATCATAGCAATATTCCGGGAGAGTTTGAAGGTAATCTCCAATCTTTCTCATATTTTTTAAATCTCTTTTTTCATAATATGTCAATTCTTTCATGTTATTATTATAGCAAAAATATTTAATTGGACAAAATATATTGCATAGTTTTACAATTATTTTTCGCATAGTTTTTGGGTTATTTGTGGTGTTATGTGCATAACAAATACAAGATATTGAAAATGTGAGGTGAGGGATGAAATTTGATATTTTTAAATTTATTTTTTTAGAGTTTTTTGATGTTTGCATATTTAGTTTATTATAAATATTTATGTCAATATTGTTTGCATTTTATTTTCGCTTGTGCTAAAATCAATCGAACTTACATTTGGAGGTATATAATGTATAAAATTAAGAAAGAAAACACAAAAGTTGAAGTTTCCCTTGAAGTAGACGCAAAAGAATGGGAAGCTGGTGTTGAAAAAGTTTATGAAACTTCAAAAGCAAAATTTAATGTTGAAGGCTTCAGAAAAGGCAAAGCACCAAGAAAAGTTATTGAAAAGACTTATGGGGACAGCATTTTCTTCGAGGATACTGTTGAATACTTTGTTAACAATGCAATCAATGAGGTTGTGGGTAAAAATCCAGAGCTTGAACCTGTTGCTATGCCAACAACAAAATTTGAAAGTTTTACTGCTGAAAGTGGACTTAAGATGAAAGTTTTGTGGGAAATTGTGCCAGAATTCACTCTTTGTGAATATAAAGGAAAAACTTTTAAAGTTCATGACAGCAAAGTGACAGATCATGATATCGAACACGCAATCCACCACATGCTTGACGATCATGCAAAGTTTGAAAGCGTTGATAGAGCAGTGAAAATGGGTGACAGCGCTCTTATTGATTTCACTGGTTATATGGATAATGTTGCGTTTGATGGTGGCGCTGGACAAGATTATCCTCTTGAGATTGGCTCTCACACCTTTATTGACACTTTTGAAGACCAACTTGTTGGACACAAGAAAGGTGAGGTTGTGGATGTCAATGTAACATTCCCAGAGAACTATCAAGCAGAAGAGTTTAAAGGTAAGAAAGCAACCTTTAAAGTTGCCATCAAAGATGTCAGAGAAAGAGTTGTTCCAGAACTTAATGACAAGTTTATTGCTGATACGACAGAATTTGAAACAGTTGAGGAGTATAAAAAAGACCTCTCTGCTCATATTCAAGATATGAAGAGCAAACAACAGGAAAATGAAACTCAATATGTCATTCGTGATTATCTTATCAAAAACACAAATATTGAAATTCCTGAATCTATGGTTGAGAATGAAGTTCATCAAGAACTCCACAGACTTTCAGACGCTCTTGCTGCATACCATGTTTCTGTTGAAGACTATCTTCTTCAAACTGGCTCAAACATGGAAGACTATTTGAAAAATTCAAGAGAAAGAACTCTTGAAATGATCAAGACTCGTTATATTTACAGAAAGCTTCTTGATGACAACAAAATTGATCTCACTGCTGCGGAAATTAAATCTGCACATGTGGGTGCAAAAGATGAAAATGAAGTTGTTAGAAAAGAAAATGATATGCTTCTTGACAAGCTTTATTCATTCCTTAAAGAAAACAACAAAATCGAAATTATCAAAGAATAATATTTGTCGTTTGGCAAAACTTTATGGGAGGTTTTATGTTAGTTCCTATGGTCGTTGACCAATCTGGCGCTGGAGAAAGGTCTTATGACATCTATTCTCGTTTGCTTGAGGATCGAATTATTTTCCTGACAGGCGAGATTGATGATAATACTGCAAACATTGTCATTGCACAACTTATTTATTTGGAAGGAAAAAATCCTGATAAGGACATTTTCTTCTATATCAACAGCCCTGGTGGCTCTGTAAGTGCTGGTATGGCAATTTATGATACAATGAAATATATTAAATGTGATGTTTCCACAATTTGCATTGGTCTTGCTGCATCAATGGGTGCATTTTTGCTTTCAAGCGGAACAAAAGGAAAGAGATTTGCTCTTCCAAACAGTGAGATTATGATTCATCAACCACTTGGTGGCGCTCAAGGTCAGGCAAGTGACATTGAAATCCAAGCCAAGCATATTAAAAACATCAAAAACAAGCTCAACAAAATTTTGAGCGAAAACACTGGAAAGACAATCAAAGAGATCGAAAAAGACACAGATCGTGACAACTTTATGTCTGCTGAAGAGGCAAAGGAATATGGTTTGATTGACGAAATCTTTGTGACCAGAAAAACAAAAAAATAAGGGGTTTTATGAAAGAAATTGAAATGTGTTCTTGCACCTTTTGTGGCAAACCTCAAAAAGCTGCAAAGAAGCTTATCGCAAGTCCAAATGGGGACGCATTTATTTGTGACGATTGCATAAGAATTTGCGCGGATATAATCAAAGAGGAGACTCAAAAACTTAAGGTGTTTAAGGATTTGGTTGTGCCAGCTCCTAAGGACATCAAAAAGAGTCTTGACAATTTTGTTATTGGTCAAGAACAAGCAAAGAAGGTTTTGTCTGTTGCAGTCTTCAATCATTATAAGAGAATTAATTACAACTACCACAACAAAATTAATGCAAGAAAAGATAAGCAAGAAGGCAATGTTAAGAATGTTTTGGAACTTGAAAAGAGCAATGTCTTGATGATTGGACCTACTGGCTCTGGCAAAACTTTGCTTGTCAAGACTTTGGCAAAAATTTTGGATGTTCCTTTTGCCATTGCTGATGCAACAACTTTGACCGAAGCTGGCTATGTTGGGGAAGATGTTGAAAATGTACTTTTGAAACTTATTCAAAATGCTGATTATGACATTGAAAAAGCGCAACGTGGCATCATATATATTGACGAAATTGACAAACTTTCACGAAAAAGCGAAAACAGATCTCTCACTCGTGATGTTGGTGGAGAAGGTGTTCAACAAGCTCTTCTCAAAATCATTGAAAGCACGATTGCAAGCGTTCCTCCACAAGGTGGAAGAAAACATCCTCAACAGGAGATGCTTCAAATTGACACAACAAACATTTTGTTTATTTGTGGGGGAGCATTTGTTGGGCTTGAAGACATTGTGAATAAGCGTCTTTCTTCTTCTGCAATTGGGTTTAATGCAGACATCAAGGATTCAAGTGAAAAGAAGAAAATTGATTTTGGCAAGGATGTTCAACCAGATGACCTCATCAAATTTGGACTCATTCCAGAATTTGTTGGAAGACTTCCAATTGTGACTGGTCTTGATGACCTTGATCAAGTTGCACTTGAGAAAATTTTGGTTGAGCCAAGAAACTCTCTCATCAAGCAATATAAGCAAATGTTTAAGATCGATGGTTTTGAGGTTGAGTTTGAACCTGAAGCGATTTCTTTTATTGCAAAGCAGGCGATTGACCTTAAGACTGGAGCAAGAGGAATCAGAACAATAATGGAAAACAAAATGCTTGAACTTATGTTTGATCTTCCAGATTCAAAAATGTTTAATCGCATAATAATAACAAAAGATTTCTTTGAAAAAGGTGCAAAACCTATTTTGGAGAAAAAGGAAGAAAATCAAGCTGAAGAAGCGGTTTAAAATTTCTAAAAAGTCACCAGGTTTTTGGTGATTTTTTTATCTTTTACAAAGTTGAGTATTGACGTCATGTGTTGTTTATGATACAATTTGGATGAAAAATCAAATAGGAGAAAGAAATGGAAAATTCAAAAGAAGTTTTGCCAAGAATCAGAGTGAGCGTTCCGATGCTTTGCAAAGAGCTTAACAGACTTACTGGTGGGGAATCTACAAAATTCACAGGATATTATTGCTCAATATATCCCGCATGGCACATGCATCAGGTTTATAACAAGGATGCTGTGTCAAATGGGGAGAGAGATCCTGAAAAGTTGCTCCGTAATTGCGAATTGAAATATACTTTGCTTATTCATAGGTCTTGCATTGTCCCTGAAAAGTATGATCAACCAGATTATACATATCCAGTTTTTTCTTTTGACAATATTTCAATTAAGTTGAAAGATAAGCTTGCAGATGGAAGTCGCGTTTTTAATCATGTTGTTGTCGATGATGATAGGAAACTTTGCACCACAATGCAAACTTTTGGTGTGGAATCTATGGGAAACAATGGTGCAAGATTTCTTGCATTGGATAAAAGAATTAATCCTTGTTTGCTTAATGTGGATTTGTCAATTGAAACGGTTGAAAAGCAAACAACAAAAGACGATAAAACAACTTTGGCACAAGCAATCGCTTCTCTTTCAAGAACAAAATCTTCTGATGGTGGCAAGGTATAATCTATAGAATATATTAAATATATATAATATTTAAAAATTTCCATATTTGTTTGACAAAGAAATGAAAAATAAGGTAAACTCTTTTTGTAAGTGGTTTACCTTTTATTTTTTCGTCGGAAAGGAAACCATTTTAAGGGGGAGAAGTATGATGGAAATGTTATGTGCTTCTTCTGCAATCGCATGGGGCTTGACGCCAGTTTTTATTGTGGTTGGACTTATAATTGGATTTCTTGTTTGCAAACTTGTCAGCAGCAAGAAACTTGAAAAAAATAAATCTAATGCTATCAAAATTATTGAAGATGCGTATGCAGAAGCTAAGACAATAAAAAAAGAAGCAATCATAGAGAGCAAAGAACAATCTCAGAAACTTAAAGAAGAGGTTGAACAAGAAGTTAAAGAAAGAAGAAACGAAGTTGTTAAACTTGAAGAAAGACTGAATCAAAGAGAAGAATACATTGAAAAAAAAGAGCAGTCTGTTGATAAGAAAAGTGAACAACTTGAAGAAGAAAAGAAACAACTCAACGAAGCAAAAGAAAATGTTGAAAAAATCAAAGTTGAACAAGAGAACATTAAAAGTCAAATCATGGAACAACTTGAGAAAACTGCTGGTTTTTCAAAGCAAGAAGCAAAAGATATGCTTGTTGCAAACATGAGAGCGGATGCTCAAAAAGAAGCATCAGTGATCGTTAAGAAGATTGAAGATGATGCAAAAGAAGAGGGTGAAAACAAAGCTCGTTGGATCATCGGTCAAGCACTTCAAAGATGTGCAACTGACACAACTAGTGAAATGACTGTTTCAGTGGTTTCCCTTCCAAACGACGAAATGAAAGGGAGAATTATTGGAAGAGAAGGCAGAAACATCAAAGCGATTGAATCTGCAACTGGAGTTGAACTTATTGTCGATGACACACCAGAAACAATCACTGTTTCGGGCTTTGATCCAATCAGAAGAGAAGTTGCGAGATTGTCACTTGAAAAGTTGATCTCTGATGGAAGAATTCATCCAACAAGAATTGAAGAAATTGTTGAGAAAATGCAAAATGAAGTTGATAAGATTTGCAAGCAAGCAGGTGAAGAGGCTTGCAACGAAACTGGAATTTTCAATTTAAATTCAGAACTTATCAGAACTCTTGGCAGGCTTAAATATAGGACAAGTTATGGACAGAATGTTTTAAAACATTCAATTGAAACATCAATCTTGGCAGGACTTCTTGCAAGCGAAATGGGGGCAAATGTCAAAATTGCAAAGCGCGGAGGACTTCTCCATGACATCGGAAAGGCTCTTGATCACGAGGTTGAAGGTACACACGTGCAAATCGGTGTTGAACTTGCAAAAAAATGTGGAGAAAGCGAAGCGGTTATTCACTGCATTGAAGCGCACCACTTTAATGTTGAATTTAAGACAATTGAAGCTGTGATTGTGCAAGTTGCAGATGCAATTTCAAGTTCAAGACCTGGGGCAAGAAGAGACAGTTTTGAAAGTTATATCAAGAGGCTTCAACAACTTGAAGAAATTGCAAATGGCTTTAAAGGTGTTGACAAATCGTTTGCTGTTCAAGCGGGCAGAGAGGTGAGAATCATTGTGAAACCTGACCAAATTTCAGACAGCGAAGCAATGTTTATGGCAAAGGAAATTGCATCAAAAATTGAAAATGAGATGCAATATCCAGGACAAATCAAAGTTAATGTCATAAGAGAAAGCAGATATTCTGAAACTGCAAAATAAAAATAGGAGGAGATTATGGCTGAAAAGAAAACTAAAAAAACAAAGAAGACCACATCAACAACTCAAAGAACTTGGTCTTCAACCAAGATTTTGGATGCAGTGGGCTATTTTGCAATGATTTGTATTGCAATCGCACTTATTTTCAGACTTGCATTCAAACAACACACTCCAAATGTTGCAAACGCATTTTCAATCATTGGAGAATGCTTGGCATACATTGTTTGTATGTGGCTTGGTTTCTATTGGACAAGAAGGAAGAGAAACATTTGGTGGCTTGTAGCTTGGATCATTGCAGCAGTGCTTATCACAGTGATCTACATCTTTGCAGTGATTTAATTAATTAAAATTTATGGAAAAAGAAAATGAAGGATAAGATAACATATATTGTCACCATCGCAATCGCTGTGCTTACCGCAGTGTTTACGATTTTGAAAGAACGGGTGTGGAATGGTTTTGTCTATTTTGTCTTTTCACTCATCATGATTTTGGGATTATTTTGGGGCGGTTGGCTCATCTATAAATATTTCACCGATTTCAAGAGTGAAATAAACGAAAAGTACAAGGTTTTTAAAGCAGAAAAAATAAACAAGCTACGTATCACATCCGCTGTTTATGAAGCCAGTGAGATGGCTTATAAAAAGGAATTCAAAAGAAAACTTCGAAGAGAGAAATTCATAAAATGGTTTATGATATGCTTTTGTTTTGCTGTTGCAATTGCTTTCTTGGTGGCACTCATTCTTTATTAGGATTAAAAATAAAAAAGACTTCAAAAATGGAGTCTTTTTTTCTTTCAAAAAAATTATGCCAAACTTCTATACAAAAATTATTGGAAAGTGGTGCAAATGTTTTGAGGAATGAGGTCGAATTTGATATACTTATGTCAGAATTGTTTATTTGGAGAAAATTGATGTTATCAAAAGTTTTAAGTTTTGGTCTTAATGGAATTGATGGATTTGCAATTGAAATTGAGTCTGATATTGTTGGGGGTCTTCCTCATTTTGACATTGTTGGTCTTGGGGACACTGCTGTCAAAGAAGCGAAAGAGAGGGTTAAGTCTGCCATTCGAAATTCTGGCTATGAATATCCAGCAAAGCATTATACAATCAATCTTGCTCCAGCGGATTTGAAAAAAGAGGGACCTCAATTTGATCTCGGAATTGCAGTTGGAATTTTGTCCGCTTCCGAGCAGATAACAATTAAGAAATATAAAGACTTTGTCTTTTTGGGAGAACTTTCCCTTGATGGCTCAATAAAGCGTGTAAGAGGGGTTTTGCCAATTCTTATCAGTGCACTTAAAAATGGCTTAAAAAAAATTATTTTACCAAAAGAAAATGCTGAAGAAGCTCGTTTTATTAAAGGACTTGAAATTTACGCTTTTGGTCATTTGCGAGAAGTTGTGGACTTTTTGCAAGAAGAAGATTCTTCAAAATATAAACCAGTTGAAGCGAAGAGTTTTGAGGATGTTAAAGTCGCCATTTCAAACAAATTGGATTTTGAAAATGTTAAGGGACAAAAAGTTGCAAAAAGGGCACTTGAAATTGCCGCTGCTGGTGGACATAATGTGATTATGGTTGGTCCTCCTGGAAGTGGAAAGAGTATGCTTGCAAAATGCTTTTCTGGAATTTTGCCAGATTTAACTTTTGAAGAGGCTCTTGAAGTGACAAAAATACATTCAGTTGCAGGAGTGCTTGACTTGTCTGCTGGTATAATCACGGAAAGACCTTTCAGGACACCTCATCATACTGCCACAACAATAAGTTTGACTGGCGGAGGTTCGCACAGCAAACCAGGAGAAATCAGTTTGGCACACAATGGAGTTCTTTACCTTGATGAATTTCCAGAATATTCTCGTCAACTTATTGAAACTTTGCGACAACCACTTGAAGATGGAACGATCACTGTTGCAAGAGCAAATCAGACGGTTACATATCCTTCAAGCTTCACACTTATTGCAAGCATGAATCCATGTCCATGTGGAAATTATGGTGCAAAGGATAGAGAGTGCAAATGTTCACCAGTGCAGATACATAAATATTTGGCAAAAATATCTGGTCCTATTATGGACAGAATTGATATTCAGGTTGAGGTGGATAACATTGCTTACAGCGATCTTCACACAAAAGAAAAAGAGGAGTGTTCGGCTGACATCAAAAAGAGGGTTGATGGTGCAAGAGAAATTCAATTGAAGAGATTTGAAGGCACAAAAACTTTTTCAAATGCAAAGATGTCTGTTGCTCAAACCAAGAAGTTTTGCACGCTCTCTTCAGACTGTCAGACTCTTATGGAGCAAGCATTTTCAACATTGAAATTGTCTGCAAGGGCGCATGATCGAATTTTGAGGGTTGCAAGGACAATTGCAGATCTTGAAGGCGAAAGTGAGATTTTGCCACAACATCTGGCGGAAGCAATTTCATATCGTGGACTTGACAGAAAATATTGGAGTGTATAGAGGTTTACTTTGACTGATAAAGAAAAATTTATTGTTTATATGTCGCTTTGCGATTTGCCAACAAAAAAACAGGAGCTGTTTTTAAATACTCTTGAAGATTTTTCTATGCAAAATATTTCAACAAACCATTTTATCACACAAAACCTATCGACAGAGGAATATCATCGTTTTGTGACCAACTTTGATCTTAGAGAACTTGACAACGCAATTTCAAATATGAGAGTTGCTGGAATTGAAATTATTACGATTGAAGATGAAAGGTATCCATCAAAACTTTTCAATTTGCCAGAGAGACCACTCATTCTTTATGCAATGGGAGATTTGTCGCTTTTGAATAAAAAGAGTATTGCTGTGGTGGGAACTCGAAGCCCAACAAATTATGGGAAAATTGTGACAGAGAAATTTGTTGGAAGTCTTGCAACGGCTGGGTTTGTGATTATCAGTGGACTTTGTTATGGCGTTGATGAAATTGCACATAAAAAGACTCTTGCAGTAGGCGGAAAGACGATTGCTGTTGTAGGTAGTGGATTCAATAATATTTATCCTGCGATAAACACAAATCTAGCAAAAGAAATTGCAGAAAACGGGCTTTTGCTTTCTGAATATCCACCATCTTTTCAAGCAAAAAGATACACATTTCCAAGAAGAAACAGAATTGTTGCTGGACTTTGTGATGGTGTGCTTATTCCTGAAGCTGGTTTTAAGAGCGGAACAGTGCATACAAAAGATTTTGCACTTGATTATGGCAAAGATATTTTTGCGGTTGCTGGAAGCATATTTAATGAAAAAAGCAACTTGCCAAACGAACTTATCAAGACTGCACAAGCAGAATGTGTGCTTTCCCCAGATGATATAATTGAATATTATGGCATGAATAAAATCGATAAAAAGAAAGTGACAAGTGTCACTTTTGATGAACAAACAATTTTGAATTTGCTTGAAGACGGAGAGAAAGACATGGAATATTTGGCAGAAAAATCCAATATTCCTGTCAATATTTTGAGCAGTTGTTTGACAACTTTGGAAATTCGTGGTTTAATAAGAAGGTTGCCGGCAAAAACATTTGCTTTGATTTGATTGGCAATATAAAAGAATTAATAAGGAGATATACGCTTGAAACTTGTTGTAATTGAAGCCCCAGCAAAAAGGGAAACTTTGAAAAAATATTTAGGTGAAGGTTATGAAGTTTTTGCAACTAAAGGACATATCAGAGATTTGCCAGCAAAATCTTTTGCCATTGACTTGAACAACAACTATGAGCCTCATTATGAGAATAATGCGGACAAAAAAGAGCTTATAAGCGAACTTAAAAGAAAAGCTGCAAATGCTGATGAAGTTTTAATCGCAACCGACCCTGATAGGGAAGGTGAAGCAATTTCTTGGCATGTTGCACATGTTTTGGGGCTTGACCCGAAGACAAAATGCCGAATACAATTCAATGAAATCTCAAAAAAAGCAGTGCTTAAGGCTTTGGAGACTCCTAGGGAAATCGATCTCAATCTTGTCAATGCTCAACAAGCAAGAAGAGTTATGGACAGAATTGTGGGTTATAAACTCTCTCCAATTTTGTCAAAAAAGATTGCACCAAAACTTTCTGCAGGAAGAGTGCAATCAGTTGCTCTTAAGCTTGTTGTTGACAGAGAAATTGAAATTGAAAATTTTAAGCCTGAAGAATATTGGAATGTTTCGGCGGAACACACAAAACAATCTATAAAATATAAGTCTAGCCTTACTCATCATAAAGGCAAAAAGATCAAAATTCAAAATAAAGAACAAGTTGACAAAGTTCTCTCTGAAATTAAGGGAAGAGACTTTGTTGTGACAGAGATAAAAAGAACAAATTCAAAATCCCATGCTCCAGCTCCATTCACCACCAGCACAATGCAACAGGATGCAGGAAACAAACTTGGCATGAGTTTGAAAAAAATCACTTCCTGCGCACAAGAACTTTATGAGGGAGTTGAAATTAAGGGAGAAGGCAAAATTGCTCTCATCACTTACATCAGAACGGACTCAACAAGAGTGTCTGCAGATGCGCAAAATGCTTGCCGTGAATTTGTTGCACAAAAATATGGCAAGGAATTTGTTCCAGCAAAACCAAATGTCTATGCTGCAAAGGGAAATGCTCAAGACGCTCACGAAGCAATCAGACCTATTTCTTTGCAAATTACTCCAGAGCAAGTTAAAGACTCTTTGACAAAAGAAAATTATCGTCTTTATAAATTGATTTATGAGAGATTTATGGCAAGCCAGATGACAGAGGCAGAATATTCAAATGTTAATGTCTCAATGAATGTCAATGATTATACCTTTAAGGCTACTGGCAAAACTTTGGAGTTTGCAGGATTCACTGCTGTTTATAAAGAATTCACAGAGGAAGATAAAGAAAAAGAATCCGGCAAATTGCCAAAACTTGAAGAAGGTGAAATTGTCAAAGTTGATTCAATCAAAGAAGAACAAAAATTTACAAAGCCACCAGCAAGATTTACAGAAACAAGTTTGGTTAAGGCGATGGAAGAGAAAGGTATTGGAAGACCAGCAACTTACGCTGCAACAATCACAATTTTGACAGCAAGGAATTATTGCTTAAAAGAGGGGAGATATCTTGTCCCAACTGAACTGGGTAGACATATAACAGAATATCTTGATAAATTTTTCCATGGAGTTATCAATGTGAAATTTACTGCTCACATGGAAAACCGTCTTGATGAAATTGCGGAAAGTAAGGATGATTGGCACGATGTTGTCGACAGCTTCTGGAATGGTTTTAAGGGATTGTTGGAAAAGGCTGATGCAAGCAGTTTGACTATGAAATCTCAACCAATTGAAACTGACATTGTTTGCGAAAACTGTGGACATAAGATGCTTATCAGAGAAGGAAGATATGGAAAGTTTTTAGGCTGTTCAAATTTTCCAAAATGTAGAAATGTTAAACCATATGAAGTTGAGGAAAAGAAGCCAGTAGGGAAATGTCCAAATTGTGGAAAAAATGTTTTTGCATATAAGACAAAAAGAGGAAAAGTATTTTATGCATGTGAAGATAGAACTGGTTGCAATTTTATGAGTTGGGATGTTCCAACAGGCGAAAAATGTCCAAATTGTGGTGAATTTTTGGTGAAAAAGGGGAAGCTTATAAAATGCTCAAAGTGTGATTATAAACTCTCGATTGATGCAAAATAAAGAATAATATGAAAAGGCGACAAAAAAGTCACCTTTTCTTTTTGTAAAATTGAAAAAATACAATGGAAAATTGTGATAAATTTTAGGTTAATTGAGGGGTGATGTGATATAATTATGTTGGAAAGGTCTTTGTTTGACCTCAAAGGAGAGATGAATGGAACCAATGTTTAGAGGCACAACAATATGTGCGGTTAAAAGAAATGGAAAAATTGCAGTTGCAGGTGATGGTCAAGTGACCATGCAAAACAGCATCATCTTTAAAAATAATGCAAGAAAGGTTAGAAGAATTTATAACAACAGTGTTGTGATTGGATTTGCTGGCTCTGTTGCGGATGCATTTTCTTTGAGCGAACGTTTTGAAGGTATGCTCAACAAATTTGCAGGAAATCTTATGAGAAGTGCTGTGGAGCTTGCACAACTTTGGAGAGATGACAAGGTTGCAAGACAACTTGAAGCAATGATGATTGTTGCTGATAAAAATCAAATTTTGATTTTGGATGGTGCAGGAAATGTCATAGAACCACAAGATGATATTTGTGCAATTGGATCTGGTGGAAATTATGCTTTGGCTGCAGCAAGGGCACTTATTCAAAACACTGATTATGATGCAAAAGATGTGGCTTATAAGTCACTTAAGATTGCAAGCGAAATTTGTGTGTTTACAAATGAGCATATCATAGTTGAAGAGCTGAACTAAAGGAGGTGTTAAAAACGATAGAGGAGGGATGAAAAAATGAATTATACACCAAAACAAATCGTAAACGAACTTGACAAATATATTGTTGGACAAGTTAAGGCAAAAAGGGCGGTTGCAATTGCACTTCGAAATAGATATAGAAGAAGCACTTTGCCAGTTGAAGTAAGAGATGAAATTACTCCAAAAAATATTGTTATGAGCGGTCCAACCGGTGTCGGAAAGACAGAGATTGCAAGAAGACTTGCAAAACTTGTTGGGGCGCCATTTGTCAAAGTTGAAGCAACAAAATACACTGAAGTTGGTTATGTTGGACGTGATGTGGAAAGCATGGTCAGAGACCTTGTTGAAGTGTCAGTGAGAATGGTTAAGGATCAAAAAAAGAAAGCTGTTGAAGATAAGATTATGCCAATTGTCGAAGAAAAGCTTGTTGATGCTCTCATTCAAAACAGAAGGGTGACAGAAGTTGAGGTTTCAAAAGAAAAAGTGCTTGAAGAGCTTCGCTTAAGAAAGTGTGAAGAAGAGACAATTGAAGTTGTTGTGCTTGAAAATCCAAAACCTATGATGGCGATTGGTGGTGGAGAAATCAATCTTGGCTCAATGTTTGAAGGACTTGCGCCTCAAAGACACAAAAAGAAAAAGATGTCTGTTAAACATGCCAGAGAAGCACTTTTACAGGAAGAATCAGATAAAGTTATTGATATGGACAATGTCAATGATGAGGCGATTTCTCTTGCTGAAGAGCAAGGTATAATTTTCATTGATGAAATTGATAAAATTATTGGCAAAAGTCAAGCTACAAACAGCGCTGATGTTTCAAGAGAGGGTGTTCAAAGGGACATTTTGCCAATTGTTGAAGGAAGTACAGTTTCAACCAAATATGGAAATGTTAAGACTGATTTCATGCTTTTTATTGCTGCTGGGGCATTTCATGTGGCAAAAATGGAAGATATGATTCCTGAACTACAAGGAAGGTTTCCAATCAGAGTTCAACTTGAAAGTTTAACTAAAAATGATTTCAAGAAAATTTTAAGTACACCGAAAAATGCGGTAACTGTTCAATATTCAAATCTTTTGAAAGTTGACAACATAAATCTTGTTTTTAAAGATGATGCTCTTGACGAGATTGCAGAAATGGCAGAAAGAGAGAATGAAACAAGTGAAGACTTGGGGGCAAGAAGATTGCACACAATCATGGAAGCCCTTTTGGAAGACGTTTCATTCAATGCAACTGGAGAACATCCAATGCTTGATGTGATCATTGATAAAAAATATGTTAACAATGTGTTTAAAGACAGACAAAAACAATATGATTTGAAAAAATATGTCTTGTAATATATTGTGTATTATTCAATAAATATTTTGAATAATACCACCATATATTGAAATAGAAGGAAGAAACATGTGGAACGATAGAACAAAACTTTTGCTTGGAGAGGAAGGGCTTTCTAAACTTAAGAGCGCGTCAGTTGCTGTGATTGGTATTGGCGGAGTTGGTGGTTGGGCTTGCGAATTTTTGGTTAGAGCAGGACTTGGAAAATTGACAATTGTTGATTTTGATAAGATAGATGAGACAAATATCAATCGTCAAATTGTTGCAAATGTTGAAACAGTTGGGAGAAATAAAGTCGATGTTATGGCTGAAAATATATCCAAAATCAATTCAAACTGCATAGTATCGAAAGTAAATGAAAAAATTTGCAAAGAAAACGTTGAAAAAATTTTAACTATGCATAAATTTGATTATGTCATTGATGCGATTGACAATGTTACTGATAAGATTGAACTTATATGTTTTTGCAAGAGTTATGGACTAAATATTATTTCAGCTATGGGTGCTGGCAATAGAATTGGAATTCCAAATTTTAAGGTTATGGATATTTATAAAACCTCAAATGATGGACTTGCACGAGTTTTGAGAAAAAAACTGCGTGAAAATGGTGTTACTAAGCTTGATGTTGTCATTAGTGATGCTGTTGGCTTAAAAATTGACAAAAGAGAGCAGTCAGTTGGCAGCATATCTTATTATCCGGCTATGTGTGGAGCTGTTTTAAGTGCTTATGTTATTGAAAAATTAACAAAATAAAGGAGATTTGTTATGGAAATTATTTCAGAAAAAAATTTTGAAGAGAAAGTTGGAAAAGGAGTTGTTTTAGTAGACTTTTTTGCAAATTGGTGTGGACCTTGTCGTATGATGGGTCCAATTCTTGAGGAAGTTAAAGAAGAGCTTGGAGATAAAGTTGAAATTTTTAAGGTTGATGTTGACGAAGATAATAAACTTGCAAGAAAGTATGCAGTTATGAGCATCCCTTCGATGTTTATTTTTGTCGATGGGCAAGAACAAGAAAAACACATTGGACTTTGGGCAAAAAAAGATGTTGTTGATACATTAAATAAATATATTAAAAAATAATTTGCTATTGACAGACATTCTTTTTGGTGATAAAATTGAAGAGATTTTAAAGGGGATAAAGATGGAAAGAAAAATATATCTTGACAATGCATCAACTACTTATGTTTCAAGTGAAGTTATGAATGAAATGATGCCTTGCTTTACTTCTATCTTCGGAAATGCCGGTTCAGTGCATAGTTTTGGACGAGATGCTATGGCTCTTGTTGATCATGCGAGAGATAGGGTTAAAGATGCAATCCATGCTCGAAAAGCAAATGAAATCTACTTCACAAGCGGTGGAACTGAAGCCGACAACTGGGCTATTCTTGGGGTTGCTCATGCACATGCAAGCAAAGGAAAACATGTCATCACAAGCCAAATTGAACATCATGCAGTTTTAAATGCATGTAAGCAACTTGAAAAAGAAGGCTATGAAGTAACTTATTTGCCAGTTGATGAAACTGGTTTGGTTGATTTGGCAGAACTTTTGCATGCTATCAAAAAAGATACAATTCTAATTTCTATCATGGCTGTAAACAATGAAGTTGGAACAATTCAAAATGTTAAGGCGATTGCAAAGATTGCACATGACTATAACATATTGTTCCATACGGACGCAGTTCAAGCTATTGGAATTATGAAAATTGATGTTCAAGACATGGAAATTGATCTCATGTCAATTTCTTCACATAAAATTCATGGACCAAAGGGTGTTGGTGCTTTATACATAAAAGATGGTGTTATGATTGAGCCAATTATGTTTGGTGGAGAAAATCAAGAAAGGGGAAAACGTGCAGGAACTGAAAATGTTCCAGCTGTTGTCGGATTTGGTAAGGCAATCGAGCTTTCTGTGAAAAATAATATTATCACAAATAAGAGATTAAAAATGATAAGAGAATATTTCTTGGAAAAACTTAGCGAGAAAGTTGATAATTTTCAAGTAAATGGACATCCTCATCAAAAATCAAATGCTATTTTAAATATTTCCTTTACGGGAGTTGAGGGGGAATCACTTTTGATGCTTCTTGATTTGGCTGGAATATGTGTTTCAACAGCTTCTGCTTGCACTTCAAAGTCACTTTTGCCATCTCATGTGCTTAAAGCAATGAATGTTCCAGATGAAATTGCACAAAGTTCAATAAGGATTTCTTTTGGAATCAATATTTCGAAATCAGATGTTGATTTTGTTGTGTCTGAAATTCAAAAAGCAGTTTCAAAACTTCGTGCGATATCTCCAATTAAAACAAGGAGGTCTTGATTATGATGTATAGTAAAACTGTTTTAGATAGGTTTCAACATCCAAGAAACGCTGGAGCTGTATCTGGTGCAAATGCGATTAGTGAAGTTGGAAATGCGTCATGTGGTGATATAATCAAATTAACTTTAAAGGTGTCAGAAAGTGGCGTGATTGAAAACGCAAAATTCAAAACCTTTGGCTGTTCTGCATCAATTGCTTCTTCTGATGTTGCTTGTGATCTTTTAAAAGGAAAACAAATTGATGAAGCTTTGAAGATTTCCAGTTCTGAAATATTGAAGATTCTTGGAGATTTGCCTTCTCATAAATTGCACAGTGTGCTGTTGGCTGAAGAAGCAATCAGAAATGCTGTTGAAGATTTCTATAAAAGAAAAGAAAAAGCGACAAGAGCCGCAATAAGAAAATCGAAAAAAACTTCAAATTAAAATAAAAAAGAAGACTTTCATTAAAAGTCTTTTTTATTGCATAATACCATATATTGAAAGAATTATTCAAGGCGCCCTACAAAATATAGCATTTCTATTCGTAAAACCTGTGTTTTGCGAATAGATTTAGGTGTCGTACGAAATAAAATTTTAACACCCCACCCATATATTTTTGGATATAATTTATGATTTTAGCAATCCCCATCATTTATCAGAACATATTTTCCATTAAAGAAACCCCCTTCTTTTTCATAGACTTTGTGAAAAAGTTGAAAAATTTCGTCTTTTGTCAAGTTTAAAAGTTTTGCGAGATTCCATGCACCCTCATCAATTAAAAATATTACTTCTGAAAACGGATTAGTATTGTTTTTTATAGAAGATTTAAGCATTTGGACAGCCTTTGTTTCTTTTGACTTAATATCTGAATAACTTAAGGCATTTTTTACTTCTATTACTGTCACCGAATCTATGTCATAAAAGTCACATAAATCTTTGCTTAACTGCAAAAAGTCAACAACCAACCTTGCTCCTAATTTTTGTTGAATTTGCTTTTCAGTATATTTTGAAAAATCTGGCATTGTTTTATTTTGTTTTCTGTAATAACCTATCCGTGCATTTTTGTTGAACACTGCGTCAATTTTATCAATTTTTTGTTCTAATTTTGCAATTAACTCTTTTTCAAGTTCCTTTTTTGTTGGTGTTTTTACTTCATACTTTCCAACACATTTTTCCGCATTCTTTTCTCGCCAAAAATATCTCATTATATTCATTTTCCATTATAAATCTTTTAAGGTTTGTTGCGCCCTTTTATTGTTCATTTCACTTGCTTTTGATAGGTATTTTTTTGCTAAACTAATGTCTTTTTTGACACCACGTCCTTCTAAATAAAATTTGCCCATATCATAGCATGCCCCTGAATGACCAAGCTCTGCGCTCTTTTCAATAAATTGTATTGCTTTTGAAAAATCTTTTTTTATTCCGCCTAAACCATAGTTGTGATATGCTCCCAATATGAAATTCGCATACATATCTGTTTTTGCTAATTCTATAAGTTTTGGATACGCAGTTGCAAATAGTTTATTTGCAAAATCATTATCTTTTTCAACAATCTCTTCTGATTCACTTTCTCCATCATCAAAGAAAAACATTGCATAACCATATTGAGAACGAGGATCATTAAGTTTTTCAAAACCATATTTATACCATTCAAATGCTTTGGTATAGTTTAATTTGGCGCCATTTTCTTGGCTGTAAAAACATCTGCCAAGCAAATATGCTGATAATCCGTCGCCTGATAAGGCTTCTTTTTTTAAATCATTGAGATTGTGCAATTGTTTTCTCCTTATTTTTACGCTTTATAATTTTTTCTAAATTCTTCCAAAAATTCTGGGAAATAGTCTTCAAGTATCGCTTGTCGAGATTGTTCCGCGAGACGAATTAAAAATCTCAAATTATGAATTGAGAGAAGTTCTGCTCCTAGCATTTCTCCAGCATTTATAAGATGTCTGATATAAGCCCTTGAGAAGTGCTTGCAAGCATAGCAATCGCAATCTTCTTCAATCGGTCTGAAATCTTCCTTAAAGGATGAGTTTTTGATGACAAGTTTTCCATATTTTGAGAAAGCTGTTCCATTGCGAGCAATTCTTGTTGGAAGGACGCAATCCATCATATCTATTCCTCTTGCAAAGCCTTCAATCAAGCAATCAGGACTGCCAACGCCCATCAGATATCTTGGCATGTCATGAGGCAAAATTGGTTTTAAAAAATCAAGCATATCATACATAACGCTTTTTTCTTCACCAACTGAAAGTCCCCCTATTGCAATTCCACACCTGCAGTAAGGTTTGCAGTCTTCAACACATTTTGCACGTAAATCCTTATACATGTTTCCTTGAACAATTGGGAAGAGAATTTGATTTCCACCTTTATGAGATTTATAGCACTTATCCAGCCAAATTTTTGTAAGTTCCCTTGCCTTTTCTGCTTCTGCATAAGTTGCCCCTGCTTCAGTGCATTGATCAAGAGCCATATTAATGTCACTGCCCAGTGAATGTTGAATTTCCATACAAAGTTCTGGGGTCATCAAAAATTTTTCACCGCTTAAGTGAGATTTAAATTCCACACCTTTCTCAGAAACTTTACGTAAATCTGAAAGTGAAAAAACTTGAAATCCACCACTGTCAGTGAGAATTGGTTTATCCCAATTCATCATCTTGTGAAGTCCTCCAGCACGCTCTACAAGATCATGCCCTGGACGAAGAAAAAGATGATATGTGTTTGACAAAATTATTTGTGCATTCATATCATGAAGATCTTCTGGACGAAGCCCTTTAACAGTGCCCTGCGTGCCAACAGGCATGAATACTGGTGTTCTTATGTCCCCTCTTGGAGTGTGAAATACACCAGCTCTTGCACCAGTTTTTGGACATTCTTTTATTATTTCATAACTAAAATATTTATCTTGCATAATACCTCTTATAAAAAGGGTTTTACCCCTCAATAAACATAGCGTCGCCGAAACTGAAAAATCGGTATTTTTCTTTTACGGCTGTTCTATATAGATTTAAAGTTTTGTCTATATCCCCTACAAAAGCAGAAACAAGCATAATTAGTGTGCTTTCTGGCAAGTGAAAGTTGGTGATTAATGCATCGACTATTTTAAATTTGTAAGGTGGATAAATAAAAATTTGGGTTTCTTTCTTTTGAGGGATAAGTTTCCCATTTTCATCAACTCCGCTTTCCAAAACTCGTACTGAAGTTGTGCCAACAGCAACAATTCGTCTGCCTTCAGATTTTGCTTTGTTGATGTGCTGTGCAACCTCAGGAGTTATTTCAATGTACTCGCTATGCATCTCGTGATTTAGAATGTTGTCTTCTTTAACTGGTCTGAAAGTTCCTAAACCAACATGCAGAAGAACCTCCAGCACTTCAACACCTTTTGCTTTCAGTTTTTCCATAAGTTCACTTGTGAAATGAAGCCCAGCAGTTGGAGCTGCACTTGAGCCATCCACCTTTGCATAAACTGTTTGATATCTTGATTGATTTTTTAACTTTTCTTTGATATATGGTGGAAGTGGCATTGTGCCAATTTCCATTAAATGTTCTTCAAAACTCTTTGAGTCAGCATACTCAAATTTGACCTTGCAGGCTCCATAATCACCTTTTTCAATCACAACACATTTGATATTTTCATTAAAAACAATCTCTGTTCCTTTTTCAAGACGCTTTGCTGGTTTTGCAATAGTGTCCCAAGTTTTTAAATCAATTCTTTTTTGAAGCAGTATTTCAATTTTTGCACCAGTTTCACTTTTAAAACCATAAAGACGAGCTGGCAAAACTTTGCTGTTGTTGACGACAAGCACATCACCTTTATGAAGCTTGCCCAAGATGTCAAAAAAGTGTTTATGCTCAATTTTGCTTTTCCCTCTTTCAAAACAAAGCAGTCTTGAATGGTCGCGAGGCTCGATTGGTGTTTGAGCAATAAGTTCTTCTGGCAAATCATAGTGATAGGTTTTTCGAAGTATCTCTCTTTGCATATTTATCCTTTTTTAAGTTAAATAAGATTAATGATTTTCAATAAAATGCATTATTGATGATCTGGAAAATTGATTCCCAAGTGTTTATAGGCATTTTCAAGTGCCACACGCCCCCTTGGAGTGCGTGCAATAAATCCAAGTTGAAGAAGATATGGCTCATAAACATCTTCGATTGTGCTTGCATCTTCACTTATTGTTGCTGAAAGTGTATCCAGTCCGACTGGACCTCCACCAAATTTGTATATGATGCTTTCCAAAATCTTTCTGTCAATGAAATCAAGTCCCAAATCGTCAATTTCCATCTTTGCAAGGGCTTGGTCTGCAATATCTTTTGTGATTTTTCCTGTTCCCATAACCTCAGCATAGTCACGAACACGTTTGAGAAGTCTGTTCGCAATTCTCGGAGTACCCCTTGAGCGTTTTGCAATGTCAAGACTTGCTTGTTCTTCAATTTGAATTTTTAAAATTTTTGCAGATCGTTTAACAATTTCTTGCAGTTCAGCATCTTCATAGAGTTCCAATCTACAAATAACACCAAATCTATCTCTGAGAGGACTTGTAAGCATTCCTGCCCTTGTTGTTGCACCAATAAGAGTGAATGGTTGAATTTTGAGTCTCATGTTTTTTGCTGAAGGTCCTTTTCCAACGATGAAATCAAGTGCAAAATCCTCCATTGCAGGATATAAAATCTCTTCAACACTTTTATTTAGTCTGTGGATTTCATCAATGAAAAGCACATCATTTTTGCCTAGATTTGTCAAAATTGCAGCAAGGTCAGCTGCATGTTCGATTGCTGGACCAGATGTAACCTTAAATTGTGATCCTAATTCATTTGCAATTATGTGAGAAAGAGTTGTTTTTCCAAGTCCTGGTGGTCCATAAAGAAGAACATGATCAAGAGAGTCTTTTCTTGATTTTGCTGCTTTGATATATATGTCTAAACTTTCCTTCACTTTCTTTTGACCAACATATTCATTGAGCGATGTTGGACGAAGAGAATTTTCAATCTCTGCATCAGTCCAGTTTTTTGTGCTTGTTATAAAACGATCTTCCATAAAATAATTTCCTTTATATTTTGTGTATTATGTCATATAAATTGTTGAATATCACACCAAATATTGTGTTTATCTTCCAAGTTCTCTTAAGACTTTCAAGATGATTTCTTCTGCTGTGATGTTTGCATCTGCCTTGCTTCTTGCAAGTCGATATGCCTCATTTTTGTTTATCCCAAGAGAAATCAAAGTTTCAACAGCGTCATTGAGTGCAGATTCGTTATATTCACCACCAGACATAACAGAAGCAATGTCATCAAGATTAAGTGAAGTTGTGCTGATTTTGTCTTTAAGTTCAAGACAAATTCTTTCTGCACCTTTTTTGCCAAGTCCTTTGATTTTTGAAAGAGAATTAGAGTCCTCATTGATGATTGAAACAATCAAATCTGAAAGTTTCATTCCTGACAAAATTCCGATTGCAATCTTTGGACCTATTCCAGAAACTGTGATAAGTTTTAAGAACAAGGATTTTTCCTCTTCAGAGCCAAAACCATAGAGTGTAACCCCTGTGTTTTCGCTCACTTGCATATATGTCAATATTTTAATTGTCTCACCAACATTTGGAAGAGTTAAAAGCGTGTTGTTTGAAATAGCAAGTTCATATCCAACACCATTCACGTCCAAAATGAGAGAGTTTTCACTCTTATATTCAATTGTTCCGACCAAAAAAGCAATCATAACTTTTGTCCTTTTATTTTAGAAAATTCTGTTGTCATTGAGATTTGGATTTATTTGACTGTGACAAAGTGCAACAGCCAAGGCATCTGCAGCATCATCAGGTTTTGGAATTTTTTCCAGCCCCAAAACACTTTTAACCATAAATTGCATTTGTTTCTTTTCAGCTCTTCCATTTCCGGTGAGCGCTTGTTTGATTTGCATTGGAGTATATTCAAACAATCTTTCGCAATATTTATGAGCTGTAAGAACAATCACTCCCCTTGCTTCAGCAACTGGAATGACAGTTGTTTGATTGCGGAAGTAGAAAAGTTCTTCAATTGCCACTTCATCTGGCTTGTAGGTCTCGAAAAGCACCCTAAATGCTTCTTCTATGTGTTGAAGTCTTACTGGAAAAGTGTCTTCTTTTGGAGTTTCAATCACCCCATAATCTACCACAGCATTGTTTCTGTGAGTGTCAATTATTCCAAATCCAACAATCCCATATCCAGGGTCAATTCCCAAAATTCTCATAGAAATATTTTAATGTAAATAAGGGCATTTTGTCAAATAAAAACCTGTTTAAATAAAAATCACTTCATTATAAAAATTGTGAAGTGATTGTTTGTTTTTATTTAATAGAATTTATATCAAATTTTTTTATTTTTCCATACTCAAATGGACAATCTTTTGATAAAATTTTGTATGGATGTTTATCTCTATATTCTTTTCTGTTTTTCTCATTGATTTCAACAAAAAATTTTGCCCTATCCATGTGAAGAATGCCATCTAAGTGATCGATTTCATGAGAAAGAACAGTTGCTGGAAAACCTTCAAATTTTTCTTGGTGTTTGTTGCCATTTAAATCTTGGTAAGCGACCTCAATTTCATAAGGTCTTTCAAGCACAGCCCAGAACTGCAAACAACTTTGGCAACCTTCTAAATACTCTGTTCTGCCCTTTTTTGAAAGGATGACCGGATTAACCATTGTGATGTGGTTGCTTCCGTTTTTTGTATGGTCTGATGGATCAGTATTTTTGACAAAAATAAGTCTCTTTGGGATTCCTATTTGCACTGAAGCCATTGCAAAAACAGAGTTTGCGAGAGTGTATTGCTTTAAGTTCTCAAAATCTTGCATGAGTTGTTCATCTGGAAAGACAACTTCTTTTGAAACCTGCCTTAAAAACGCCTCATCATCTTTGATTGTCACCAATTCACTCATATTATTCCTCATCTGGCAAATTTACATTGTGATAAACTTCTTGAACATCGTCCAAGTCTTCAAGCGCATCAATCATTCTTTGGAATTTTGGAAGTTGTTCGCCATTTAAGTCAACATACATATCTGGAACGAGTTCTGTGTCAGCGGAAACAACATTATAGCCTTTTGAAGCAAGAGCATCTCTCATTTCGTTGTGTTTGTTTGGCTCTGTGATGATTTCAACGCTGTCCTCATCTTCAGCAACATCCACAGCACCAGCTTCGATTGCATCAAGCATGAGAGTTTCAACATCCTTTGTGTCAACAACCAAAACAACACCTTTACGTTTGAAAAGATATGACACACAGCCAAGAGAGCCAAGTGCTCCGCCATGTTTATCGAAAGCATGTCTGACATCACCAGCAGTTCGGTTTTTGTTGTCTGTCAAACATTCAACGATGACAGCAGAACCGCCAACACCATAGCCTTCATAAGTTTGAGCTTCATAGTTTACGCCACCAAGTTCGCCAGATGCTTTTTTAATTGATCTTTCAATATTATCATTTGGCATGTTGTTGTCTTTTGCTTTTTGAATAATATCTTTAAGTTTGCTGTTGACATTTGGGTCTGGACCACCTGCCTTAACACAAACAGCAAGTTCTCTTCCAATTTTTGTGAATATTTTGCCTCTTGCAGCATCAGTTTTGCCTTTTTTTGCCTGAATGTTATGCCATTTTGAATGTCCTGACATTTTTCTTTCTCCTTCTAGTTTAATTTACTTATATATGATAATATAATATATGACATTTTGTCAAACGCTTAATTAAAGTTATATAATTTTATCAAAACAAAAGGAAGCACTTAAATCTTCCTTTTATTTATCTCATACATTACGATTGAACCTGAAACGCCTGCATTAAGACTTTCAATACCCTCTTTCATTGGAATCTTAACTTTGCGTTCGCATATTTTTTCAATTTCTTCGCAAACGCCATTCCCCTCATTGCCTACCACAACGCCAATCAAGTTGTCACACTGAAAATCAAAGATATTTTCTCCATCCATGTCGGTCATAAGAAGCTTAAGCTTATTTTTCTTAGCAAAAGAAATAAATTCTGCCTTTGTCATCTCATAAACTTTGCTGTCAAACACCGCTCCTACAGAACTTCTGATAAGTTTCTCATTCTGTTTTTTGACAGAATCAAGCAAAAAGATATATTCAAATCCACAAGCCTTGGCTGTTCGAATGAGAGTTCCAACATTCCCTGGGTCTTGCAAGCCATCCAAAACCAAAAAGTTTGTTTTTGGGGTTTCCACAACATATTGTGAAAGGTATGCAATGCATAATACTTTTTGTGGTGTTTTTGTTCCAGAAAGCATCTCTATGCTTCGAGCATCAGTGTGATATGATTGAATGTTTTTGCAATCGATTTCCAATTTTGAAAATTCAACATCAGAAAGACTTGTCAAAAGATATTCAGGTCTTATTGTTTTGTTTTTAAGTGCATCGCGAATGATTTTCACATTATCTAAAAAAAGCAAAGCTTTATTTTCATGCTTTTGCTTTTTTAAGTTTGATATAAAGTTCTTACTGGCATTTTCCATGCTTTAATCCCCTATAATCTTATGAGATTTCAAATGTAAAATTTCATTTTAGAGTCACACATAGTGTGTTATGCTTTTTTTGCAACTTCAACAAGGTTTGAGAATGCTGCAGGTTCTCTCACTGCCATGTCAGCCAAAACCTTTCTGTTGAGAGAAACATTTGCTTTCTTAAGTCCACTGATAAATCTGCTGTATGAAATGTTGTTGAGTCTGCAAGCAGCATTGATTCTTGTGATCCAAAGTGCCCTAAAGTCTCTTTTCTTTTGTTTTCTTCCAATATAAGCATATTGACCACTCTTCATAACTTGTTCTCTTGCAGTTCTGTAGAGTTTGCTCTTTGCTCCAAAGTAACCTTTGGCTTGTTTCAAAATTTTTCTACGCTTTTTTGCTGCGTTTACGCCTCTTTTAATTCTCATAGTTCCCTCCTAAATTACTTGCAAAGCAAAGTCTTGATATTGGCTTGGTTTTTTCCAGCAATATAAGATCCTTTTCTCAATTTTCTTTTTCTTGATTGTGATTTTGTTGTCAAGAAGTGACCTTTGTTTGGTCTAGCAAACTTAACTTTTCCTGTTCCAGTGAGTGAAAATCTTTTTTTAGCACCACTGTGTGTTTTCATTTTAGGCATTTTTCCTGTTCTCCTTTTATTTTACTTTTTTTGGATTGATTACGACTGAAACATTTCTTCCCATGATCACTGGATCTTTCTCAATAAATCCATAATCAGCAAGTTCTGTAACAAACTTTTTAACAGTTTCAACGGCATTTTGTGAATATGCTTGCTCTCTTCCTCTCATACGCAAAGAAACTTTGACTTTGTCGCCTTCTTGCAGGATTTTTTGAGCGTTTTTAAGCTTGAAACTCACATGATAGTCATCAATACGCATAGAAAGTTGAATTTCCTTAATTTCGCTTATTTTTTGGTTTTTGCGAAGTTCCTTTTCTTTCTTTACAGCATCAAACTTATATTTACCATAGTCCATAAGTTTGCAAACCGGTGGATTTCCGTTTGGGTTCATCATAACAAGGTCAACTCCGTCCTTGTCTGCAATTCCTTGTGCTGCATCTTTTGAAAGCACCCCAAGTTGTTCTCCTTCCTGTCCGATGAGTCTGACTTCTTTTGCTGTGATTTGATTGTTGATCAATAATTCCTTGAAAATGGTCGTAATCTCCTTTTATACAAAAATGGTAGGACGTAAAAATCCTACCATACAAAAATAAAGAATAATATATTCAAAATTTTTGACCATATCAAAGCAAAATTCGATAGGTGAGAAGGAGGACTTCTACTTTCTTACTGGCTTATAATAGCATACTAACATCAAAAATGTCAACGTTTTTTTTGATTTTTTTCCTTATTTTCTTTCTTTTTGTCACTTTTTCTTTTTTTTAAAAGATTTTTTGGTGAAAAATCTAATATACTTGCGGTCTTGATAACAACTTTTTCAGCATTTGAAACAGCATAACTTTTGAAAATTGCTTTACAAAAGATTGTCAACCCAGCAATAAGTGAACTTATCAGGCATGTCACAATGAAATAAACATTTGGTTCAGTTATATTCATTGAAAGCACCAGACTTACACCACCCGCACCACTTAATATTCCGCAAATATCTCCCACCACATCTCCGCAAAAAGATGAGATTTTTTCTGTGTTTTGAACAAGTTTTGTGGCTGTATCAAACGCTTTATGCTTTTCATATTCCTTTAAATTTTGAAGTTCGGCAGAAGTTACCGCAACGCCAATCATATCAAACAGCGTGCTGAGTGCAACAAAAAAAACAATGATGAAGATTGACATAATTACAGATAGATGAGGAAAAAGGCTCTGCGAAATTACACTGAAAACTATTGAAAGACATATTGACAAAATAAATGTTTTAAATGCCCAACGAAAGCGGTTTTGTTTCATAATTTAATATATTTTTCTTTGGACAATTTTAGGACAAAAAAGAGGCAAATTTGCCTCTTTTTATTTTCCTTCATCTTTAAATTTGACTGGCAAAATTGCCTTTTCATCCTTTTCACTGAAAAAGGTTTCAGAGTTTGTGTAATTTATTATGCTGACATCTTTCAAATCTTTGTCTCTTACCAAACCTACGCCCAAAGCCTCAATTTGTTGTGTATTTTCTTCAACCTCTGGCTCAGCCATGAATACAGCAATTTTACTTTCTGCATATGGGAAGAGAAGAAGTCCTGCTTTTGTGTGAAGCATGTCACCAACACAATCATATTCATCCATGAGGTTTCCCAGATGTTTTTTTGAAAGGACTTTCTTCACTTTTTGATTTAAGAAGTGGAGTTCACTATAAACATTGCGCATTGCAATCAAACCATCTTTTGCAACGGCATTTGAACTTCTGAGTTGAGAAACCACTTTATGCGTATCTCTTCCATACATTTCAAATTTAGAAGATGGACACATTTCCATAAATTTGTTCATATCTGTTTTGATTTTTCCATAGAGGTCAACAATATTGCTTTTTGCTTGATTGCCTTCAATAAGACCGCTTAGAACAAGTGGCGTTTTCAGATTTTCAGCAATGCCATAGAATGAGTTCATTATAAACGCTCTCATTCTTGTTGCATATAAATTATATCTAAAATCAATTTGTTGACTTCCGAAAGTGTCTATTGCCATTGAATAAAGTGTGTTTTCTTCCGCATTTGCAACAATAGATTGAACATAGTCTCTTAAAAATTGACAATATGCCAATTGAGTTTGAGAAACAGTCATTCCAATCAAGAGAAGAGTGCAGTTGTGATCTTTTTCAAACCAATCTTCTTCATAATAAAAATCACCATTTTTGTCTGGAGTCGTGTTTGAAGGCAAGCCAATTGATTTGAAAATCTTTTTACATTCCCAATTTACATATCTTTGAATTGTGGTCGTCACATCTTCAACCTTATCAAATAAAGGTGTGAATTTTTTCATTAATTTTCTTAAATCTTCACATGCAGAAAGATATTGAACAGCACTTCGATCTGAAACATCTTTTGAGAAATCTTCAAGTTTTGAAGTTTCAGCAAAAATTGGATAAAGTTGTCCGCAAAGTGTTTTTGCATCATAGCAAGCTTTAAGATATATGTTGTTGAGATGTCTCATTTTGCTGATTTCAAATCGTCGCTCAGCAAAGCCTTTTCCTTCTTTTGCATCAATAATTGCTTCAATTCTCAAAACGACCTCATCAAATGAGTTTTTACATTTTGATGTGTCAAAGTCATTTTGAATTCGATCAAATAGTTCTTGCATGTATTCTTGTTCTTCTTGCTCTTCTTCTGAAAGTTGAACAACCCCATCAACAATTTTGCGAATTTTTCTTGCTTCAAAGGTGATCTTCACATTTTCAAACAAGCTGTTTACAGTTTTTTGATCCGAGTTGCTTAATGATCTTTCAACATCAACACTTTTTGGCATACTTTCAAGATCTGCTCGCACCCTTCTTGGAGTGACTGTTCTTCCTGTCTTTTTTGAAGGACCTGAAGGTAATTGATCTTCTTGAAGTAAGTTAAGCGCCCTTGCTGTATGCTCAATGAAAAATTTACGAAGGAAGGTGTTATTTTCATAGTCATATTGAGTGAGTCTTGCCAAAAGCCCGTCTAAAATTCGAGGTTCAATTGAAAGCACATTGAAATCTGTGAAAGTTTCGAATGCATTTTTTGCACCAAGATATTTAACAAGAACATTTTTTGTGTCTGAAAATTTTTCAAGATTTTCTTTTGTAAGACCAGTAATTGATGAGATTTTGTCAATATTAAATGTTGCATTGTGAGCATATGAAACTGCAAACGCTTCAAACGCATCGCCTTGAGGAAAGAGAATTGGATTTTCTCTTTTAAGTTCAACCAAGTTTTGATAGATACATTTTTCAAAGTTGTTTATTTTTGCTTGGTCGCAAAGAAGAATTGATGGTGATTTTGAAATCCTGACAACCAGTTCAGCTTCTGTCATTGGTGGCACAAAATTTGATTTTAAAAATGCGATGTTTGAAGCAAGTTTTTCACTTGGATAAGTGAGTATTGTTCCACATCTTTTGATCATATCTGAAACATTTGCACAGAAAGTCCCACTTTCTTTGTCATAAGAAAAACGATCTAAAATCGACACAACCTCTTTGACATTTTCTTCGCTTACATGACAAATTACTGAAGCACAGTTTTCAATCAACGCTTTGAAATCTTCGTCATTTAAAAGTTTGGAAGTTTTTCCTGTGATTGGATTTTCATATTCCATCTGAGTAAGAGTGTTGTATGTGTTTTTATAGATTTGTGCAGTCAAACCACGAAGATTTTCCATTGTTGCAATTTTAACTGGATCAATTTTTTGCTTTTGTGCGAAATCCATTGCAACAAAAAAGTTGTCTTTGATTTTCTCTTTATTTGCAAGATACATCTTTATGCATCTGTCAAGAACAGTTCTCCCAGCCCTTGAGCGTTCAACACTGTAAACTGTTTGGTTGTATTTTTCAAATTTAAGAAAAAAGTCAGAAAGAGTCAGGATAACTTCTTCATCTTTTTCATCCAAAATTCTTTCTATATATTTTTTGATATCTTTGTCAGTAAGCATGAAAGCCTTTTTAAAAACTCTGTCAAGTTCAACGCTTATCAATTCTTTAAGTTCTTTGTCCATTATCTTCTCCATAAATTATATGTACCTTGAAATTATAAAGTAAAAACAATGCAAAGTCAATACCTAATTTAAATTATATATAATATAAAAAGGAGCTTTGTTAAGCTCCAAATTCTATAAATCTTTTTCAATTTCATGAATTTCATCTTCAATCATAATCTTAAGTTCTGAAACCAAGTCTTTGATTGGAATGGAGAATTTTTCTCCTGTTTCTCTCATTGTGACTTCTGCTTGAGATTCTGCCATGGTTTTTGGACTTATAACAACTCGAAGAGGCACGCCCATGAGTTCACTGTCGGTAAGTTTAATTCCTGCAGAAACATTTCGATCGTCATACAAAACTTCAATGCCTGCGTTTTTCATTCTTTTAAAAAGTTCTTCAGAAACACCAGAAACGTTTTCATCATCCATGCGAAGTGGGCAAAGATGAACTTGCCATGGAGCGATTGTCATTGGCCAAACAATGCCTTTGTCATCTGCTTTCTCTTCGATGATGCTTTGAAGCGATCTGCTTACTCCAATGCCATAGCACCCCATAATTGGCTCTTTAGCAGTACCATCAGGCATATTAATCTTCATGCCCATACTTTGGGTGTATCTTGTGCCAAGTTGGAAAATATTTCCAATTTCAATTCCTCGAGTGAGAGTAAGTTCGTGTCCGCAATGAGCACATTTCTCCCCAGCCTTAACCAAGGCAATGTCAACAAAATTGACATTTGGCAAATCTCTCGACATTGAAACGTTTTTGATGTGGAAGTCTTTTTTGTTTGATCCTGTAACAAAATTTTCAAGCCCTTTGAGAGAGACATCATAGAAAACAAATGATTCTTCTGGCACTTTTAAATCAATCAAGCCAATGTTTCCTGCACAAAGTCCAAACTCTTCAGTGTCGACATATTCAAGTTCGCTTTTGACAAGCTTTGCAAGTTTGCTTTCGTTGACTTCACTGTCACCTCTAAGAAAAGCAACAACAAGTTTTCCGCCTTCACTTGTTTTATAGCAAACAGCTTTTGCTGTATGCTTTGCATCTGTTTCAAGGAAAGTACATACTTCATCAATTGAGTGTGCATTTCCTGTGAATATCTCTTCTTTTTCTCCTACAACAGTATGGTCATTTTCTTCTTTGACAGAGACTGCAACTTCACTGTTGCTGCTGTAGTGGCAGTTTGGGCAAATGACAAGACTGTCTTCTCCTGCTGGAGTCACAGCCATAAATTCATGAGAAATTTTTCCGCCCATAACGCCATTGTCACCTTCAACTGCAACAAAGTTTTTGAACCCCAAACGTTTATAAACTCTTATATAAGCATCAAAAACCTTCTTATAGTAACTTTCTAAATCTTCTTGAGTGATGTGAAAAGAATATGCATCTTTCATGGTGAATTCTCTTGCACGGATAAGCCCGCCCCTTGGCCTTGCCTCATCTCTGAATTTAGTTTGGATCTGATAGATCATGCAAGGCAACCCCTCATGACTTGTCACAGTGTTCATCATCATGTGCACAGCAGCTTCTTCATGGGTCATTCCCAAAAGCATGTCATGATTGTTTCTGTCTTTAAATCGAACCATTTCATTTTTGATTGAAGAATATCTTCCGCTCATATCCCAGAGTTCTTTTGTCATGACAACTGGAAACAAAACTTCTTGTCCTCCAATTGCATCCATTTCTTCTCTTATGATTTTTTGAATTTTTAAACTTACTCTTTGTGCTGGTGGAAGAAATGAAAAAATCCCCGCTCCAATTTGTTTAATATAGCCTGCACGAAGCATCAAAATGTGGCTTTTAAGTGCTGCTCCGCTTGGAGTTTCTTTTTCACGTTTGCCAACAAGTTTACTTATTTTCATATTTCCTCCTCTGTGATTTGATCTAAATCTTTTTTAATTTGAAAAAGTTTGCCAGTTGCTTTCGACAATTCTTCTTGAGCAAATTTTGAAAGTGTGTTTGCTCTTTCAAAAAGTTCTTGTGCAGTTGAAAGCGGCAATTGTTCTTTTTCCAATCTTTCAATGATGTTTTCAAGTTCTTTTATTGCTTCTTCATAACTCATAATATTTCTCCTGTCAATTATTAGGTTTGGAAATCGCTGAAAGTTTTCCATCTGCAAAATTGATTTCAAATTCTTTCATTCTGTCAAGTTCTGAAAGCTTTGAAATGCTTTTTCCATTTTGTTCTATTTTAGCATACCCAAGCGCCAAGATGTCAAGCGGATTAACTTTGTTTAAATGCGCAAGTTTAAGTTTTAATTCGTGGTCTTTTTCTGTGACAAATTCTTTCAATCGATTTGAAAGTTTGTTTATTTGTTTTTCAAGATTGATTTTTCTTTCAGTCAAAATGTTTTCAGCCAAAATCAAGAAATTTTGTTTATCAGAATTCCATTGCATTGTCTTTTCTGCCAAGAAGACTTCAAGACATCGGCAAACCCTTGAAATATCTCTTTTAAGCCCACTTGCAGACAGTTTTGTGTCTTTGGTGAGAAGTTCTGCCGCTGCACTCGGTGTTGGTGCGCGAAGGTCAGAAACAAAGTCAATAATTGTGAAATCAATTTCATGTCCAACAGCAGAGACAATCGGTTTTTCACATGCATATGTTGCACGAGCCACCAGTTCTGTGTTGTAAGCGGAAAGGTCTTCCATGCTTCCACCACCTCTCGCAACAATCACAACATCAACTCCCTCATAGTTTGAGAAAAATTCAATTCCAGAAGCGATTTCTTTTTCAGCGCCATTGCCTTGAACTTTTGTGTCATAAAGCACGATGTCAACAGCCTTATTTCTTCTCCAAGTGACATTTTTGATATCTTGAATGACCGCCCCATCTTTCGATGTGACAACTCCAATTCTTTTTATGTCTTGCGGAATTGGCTTTTTATGAGACACATCAAAAAGCCCCTCTTTTTCAAGTTTCTCTTTCAGTTCTTGAAATCTTTGGAAAAGAAGCCCAAGCCCAAATTGCTCTGTTTTGCTGACAACAAAAGAGAATTTTCCACCTTTGACGTAAAAATTGGGGCTTCCTGTTGCGACAATCATATCCCCCTCTTTGATGCCCATCATTGCACCAGAATAAAAACAGACACAAGGCAGAGTGCTTTCTTCATCTTTCAAAGAAAAATAGACACTGTTTTTTGCTTGAGAAATGCCAAAAACTTCTCCAACGATTTTGATGTTGTGGAGAAGTTCTTCCGCATTAAAGATGTCTTTAATTATGTTATTAAATTTTGAAACTGTCAAAGTATATGCTTGATTCATTTGTTATTTTAATATGGCTGAAATCAGCCCATTTATGAATTTTGAAGATTTCTCCGTGCTGTATTTTTTTGCAAGCTCCAAAGCTTCATTGATTGCAACTGCTTTTGGGGACTGGCAATATTTGATTTCTGTAAGCGTCAAATAGATGAGCGCAAGGTCAATTTTGAAAACTCTTGAGTAGTCATAATTTCTCAAATGCCCTTCTATTTCACTTTTCAGTTCTGCTTTATGAAGATTGAATGCAGAAGTGATATCTTCAAAAAACTTCTGGTCATCTTCTTTTTTCAGTTCTTTCAAATTGGGAAGAGAAAGTTGTTCGTCAACATCATGAAACAGACTTTCAAAAATCAACTTAAAAGCGTTTTCTCTTGCATCGTTACGCATTTTCTTCCACCTCTTTGTCACATTCAACATTGATGATGTGGATGTTTATTTTAAGCGGTTTAAGAGCGACCATTGTTGCAAGCGAGTTTCGGATGTTTTCTTGAACACGATATGCGATGTCTGGCACACTATAACCAGCATAAATGTTGAGATAAACATCAATGGTGAGTGCTCCATTTTTTTCAAAAACAATCTTAACGCCATCGTCATAGCGATTTAAAACTCTTTTATACCAAGGACGAGCAGAGTTTGTGACACTTTCAACGCTATTGATTTCTTTTGCTGCCAAATTTATGATTGACACCAAAATTTTTCTGTCAAGAGTGATTTTTCCGTTGTTTGTCCCCTGTGATTTTGTAGTCATAAAACAATCTCCTAATGCTTTTATAGTGATATTCTATCACAAGAGTTTCACATTTTGCAAATTATTCTGCTGTATAAACCACAATATTTTTAGTTTGTGTGCCAAGTTGTTCTTTTACAATGGTCGTAATTTGTGCAACTTCGTTTTCTGTGAGTGATTTGCATTGAACAACAACATTGACTTTTGTGTTTGAGATTGAAATCACGCAATCTGCAAAACCTTGACCTTTGACAAGTCCCTCAACTGCGAGTTCCTTTTCCATTTTTGAGATGAGTGACATTTTTGCATCTTGAGCTGCTTTGATTGCCGCTTCCGTTGATGAAGCATTGTCAATTATTGCATCATAATACAAAATCTCTTGATCTCTTGTGCTTGAGCGGTCATTTCTATAGCTTGTGAAATAACTTGTTGATGTCGTTGTTGTGCTGGTTTGTTTGCTGGCATTGTTGAGTGCGATGTTGAGATATCCAGTCACACCAAGCAAAACAATCATAAGTGAAAGAATGATTATTTTTGTTCTTTTTTTCATGATAGACTCCTTTTATTTTTGGTTGTTACTCAACCAGAATTTTTCAAGACATTGTTTGAAGGTTTATGTCAAGATTGTGACGTTGTTTCGGTCAACTTCCAAGACAGTTTCAACTGCAGAAAGAATGTTTAGTTTCACTCCCATATCTTTTGCACCATCAGCGACAACAACCACCCCCTTTATGTTTGGATAAATTTCCTTAACGATGACAGGTTCGTTTGAAACCAAAATGATAGTTTCTGTTGTGACGGTTGTTTCCGTTCCGCCAGAAACAATTGTTTTTGTCTCGGTGTCGGTGGCATATTCATAAGAGAATCCGTTTTCAAGTGTTATGATCACATTAACTTTGCCGACGCCCGAAATTTTGGACAATACATTAGATAACTTATTCTCAAGGTAGCCTATATATTCCACGCTTGTCCCATAGTTTTCTGTCGAATTGTTGTCTGGCTTGTCAGTTTTCTTCTTTGATGGACTGATACCACAAAAGTAAATCAAACAAATGACAATCCCTATAAGCACAGCGATGTAAATATGAAGATGTTTAATCTTTTTAAATCTTTCAAAAAATTCCTTAACTTTATTCATTATATTTAACCTCCACTCCCTTTAACAGCGGGAACTCTCCAATTATTTGTAATATTTTTGCTTTTGCCTTTGTTTTATCTTTACTGCCAAAACTCGATGCATATTCAAGTTCTCTCAAATCCACCAAAATAGAATATATTTCGAGGTTTTCGCTGAAGATGTTTCCATTGATTGAGACCACCACATTCAAAAGACCACTCTCTTTGATTTGAATGTTCACATCTTCGCTCATAGCATTAAGTTTGTCGAGATTGACTTGCTCCAAATAATCTTCTTGCAAGGTGTCATTTGCTCCGCCAAAGAATTTGGAAATGTCAAATTCCTTTCCCAAAAGCTTTGGCAATGGCATGATTATGACAAGAAGAATGACAAAAGAGAAAATTACCTTTGTATATCTGTTCATCTGACCTTCTGGCAAAACAAATTCTGCCAAAACACTTAAAATAACAACTCCTGCAATGCTTAAAAGCCATGCTGACACAATCCCCATAAATCACCTCACACAACCAAATTTGCACTGCACATCACAAGCCCGGTAAGCACAACATACATAAATGCAACAGCCACCAAAAGAGCAATAAGCATTGACATGCTTTTCGCCAAATCGCTGATGAAATTTGAAATCTTTTTGTCACCAATTGGCTCGATTATTCCTGCCATAAACTTTAGAGCAAGCATAAAGATTGCGATGTTCAAAATTGGAGATACGATTGTTGAAAGCAGTAAGAACAGCCCAACTCCACCCACTGCATTTTTGATAAGACTGCTGCTTGCCATAATGATGCCAAGTCCATCTGAAACATAACCACCAACGATTGGCACATAACTTTTAATTGCATATTTTGCCGTTCTTATTGAAAGCCCATCAACAGCACCTGCCATCACTCCTTGAATACTTACAAAACCCAAAAATATGGTGAAAGAAAGACCTATGCACCACTTGAAAAGTGATTGCAGGAAAGAAACAAATTTGTCAAGTCTTGTGCCATTTGAAAGATTTCCCACTATGGAAAAAACAATGGAAAAGATGAAAAGAGGAAGAAGAAAATATGTGATGAGAGAAACAAAAAGGTTTCCTAAAAGTGCAATTGCAGGTTGATAAATTCCAACAGATACACTTCCACCAAGTGCAGTGAGAAGTGTCAAAAGGATTGGAAAAATACCATCAAAAAGCCCCTTTAGGCTCAACAGCGTCGTCTTTGTCAAATTGACAATTCCAGTGACCGTTGTGCCCAGGAAAATTATCACAATGCCATAGGTGACAAAATGAACAATGTTCCCAATGGATTTTCCACCAGTGACAGGTTTAAGCGTTGCTACCATACCACCCAAAATTGCTATTGAAATTATGGTTGCAATTATTGGAAGAAAGTTCTTCAGATCTTTCCAAAAAATCCCAGTGACTGAAGAGAAGAAACTTTTCGAATCTTCAGCGTACTCTCCAGAAATTATGTTGCTTACTTTCGTCATGAAATTTTCCGAAGAAAACAATTTCTTTGCATCTTTTGAAAGTGTGTCCAAAACAGTTTCAACTTCAGAAAAGTCGAGATGAGAAAGTTGTGATGAAACTTCTTCTTTGAGTTCTTTTTCAAGTTCTGATTCTTCACTCGAAACTTCAGCCAATGCAACATTCTTTTCAAAGCCAAAAGGAATATTAAATCTGCCATAGAAACAACTTATGAAAATGAATATCACAATCACAAAAACAAAACGGTTTTTCTTTTTCTTATTTTTATTTCTCATTTCGGCAACAACTCCACAACAATTTGCAGTATGCTTGTCACAATAGGAATTGCCATAACCAAAATCACAATTTTTCCTCCAAGAAGAACCTTATCTGCAAGACTAGGATTTCCGGTGTCATGACAAATGCCTGCGGTGAATTCAGTAAGATAACCGATGCCAATGATTTTTAAAATGATTGAGTAAAGCGAAGTGTTGATGCCTGAAATACTGAAAATGTTGTTAAAAACATCAAAGATTTGAGATAAATATGACAGCGAGTAAAACAGAACAATAATTCCACCAACAATTGAAATAAAAATTGCAAAGTCCGACCTTATTGGCTTGACAATCAAACAAGCAACGCATGTTATAATTGCAATACTTATGATTTTATATAATGCATCCAAACCATCACCTCACTTGTTAAAAATAGGGCAAAATACAAGCAAAATTAAACATCGACTTAAGTGAGCCAAACAAATCCGAAATCATCCCCACAACCATAAACAAAACAATCACAACCCCTGCAAGGGTTGCAAGCGTTGAGATGTCTTCTTTGCCACTGTTTTTTAAAATTTGACCAATCACAGCTGTCAAAATTCCAATTCCAGCAATTTTGAAAATGATTTCAACTTCCATAAACCTTCCTCAATTTAAAACATTATCACTGCACAGAAAAGCCCTGCTATGATTCCAAGTTTAAGTGACAAGCTTCCATATTTTTTTTGTTCTTGATCACAAACAGTTTTTATTTCAGAAAAACGTGACACAAAAGAACTAATTTCTTTTGTTTGATTTTCAACATCACTTCTTCCTAATGTCTTGAAGAAAAGTAAAACGGAATCTTTTTCGTCATTCTTCAATACTTGTGCTTTCTTAAACAAGTTCTCTTGTGTCAATTCTTCTTTTTTTTCAAGATATTGCAAAAATGCCTCATCAACACCCAAAAGACATTTTTTTTGTTTGCTGTCAAAGCCCTCAATCAAAACTTTCAATCGTTCTCTCGAATAGTTTATTTCAAGTGAAAGTTTGTCAGCAAAACAAATCAAAGATGCGAAAAACTTTTTTCTTTTGTTATATTTAACTGAAAAGATATATCCAATGTAAGAACAGAGACAAAACACAACAACAATCAAAAGATATTTCATATTTCCTCCTTATTTCCCAACATAAACTCTTGCAAAATCTTCATCATAAACCCCTTCAAATGTTCCAGGTCCATTTCGCTTTGAAAGGACTACATATCTTTTGAAAATTTTCTCTTTAATCAATTTTTCAAAGAGCGATTTTTTTGAAAAACTTTCAATGCTTTCAGAGTGAGTTGATGCCATGATTTTCACACCACAAGTGCAAGCATAACGAATCGCTTCAATGTCCTCCTCTTGTCCAAGTTCATCTGTGATGATTATGTCTGGAGCTAGAGAACGAATTCCATTTTCAAAGCCCATTTTCTTGCTTGAGAAGCAAATTTTGTCAGTGAATGAAGAATTTATACCACAATCCAATTCCCCCCTTTCGTCAAGAAGAAGCACATTTAAAGCCAAATTTCTTTCTGACAACTGACTTACAAAATCTCGCAAGAAAGTTGTTTTTCCACAAGAAGGTGGAGAAATAATAAGAGTGTTTTCAATGGTATCATTTTTCAAAATGAATGGCAGTGCAACGAGTGAACAATTTTTGACTGCATGAGGAATTCTAATGTTGCAACTTGAAAAGCCCGACATGGTTTTGACTTGTCCATTTTCGACAATCAAATTCCCTCCAATGCCCAGCCTCACCCCCTCATCAGTGACGATAAAGCCCTTCTTTATTTGTTCGTTAACAGAATAAATGGAACATTCACTTGCCCTGAAAATGACATCCTCAATGATGATTTTGCTGGCATAAAGAGCATTCTTGATGTTGCTTGTCACACCCATCTCGCTCATAAAAAAGTTTTTTCCACTGACATTCAAAACCACAGGTTTGTCAGATCGGAGTCGAATTTCATTGACGGCACGCATATTGACTTTCTCACTTATGATTTTGAAAAATCTTTCTGGCAAAATTTTCTCTAACATACTCCCTTCCTTAGCCAATTGTATGTGATGGACAAATACAAAAAGAGAAAAAAATATGACAGACTTTGTCACATTTTGCCTTATTAAATATTGATTTACTCCAACAACCATAACTAGCCAAACAATTTTCTTTTTTGCTTGACAAAAACACATCTTGAGATTATAATATTAAAACTGGGCTAGATGGGGAGTTAGCAGTGCCCTGTGATCCGCAATCTGCTACAGCGGAGTCGAACGCTTGCCTAGGTGTGAATCAGTCGGAAATGTGTGCAATTTTCAGACGATGAAATCAAGGTCTTATGCAATCAGCACCTTTGAACCGTGTCAGGTCCTGACGGAAGCATCACTAAAAAGATCTGTTGATGTGCCATAAGGTGGCTTTGGTGGAGTTTGCAATTTGCAAGGCAAACGGTTGATTTGCAACGAAGCATTCGCCCAGTAATGAGAAAAGCAAGGTTATACGCCTTGCTTTTTGCATTTGTAATGCTTTTTGTTTAAAAATCTTCTTTTATTATTTTGTTCTTTCTGTTTTTGTTTGCTGTGGATTTTTGTTGGACTCAACCAGCTCATCAAATCCTTGACTTAATGCTTCAGTGCAATTTCTTTTATTTAGGGAAATTTCTTTCATATAGCTGTCACGATAAAGAAAATATTTTTTTAAATCAATAGAGTCTTGTCGTGATAATATTTTAGCATCTTGCTTAATTTGTGAAGATGAAACCTCAGTTAAAACCTCAAAATCATTGAGTTTTTTATAAAAATCTTCAACAACCATAGCATTCATTGTTGTGTCGATGATTCTCATATATTTTCCAACCTTAATTCTTATTACTGAATGCAAATATTTGGTTTGATTGGTAAGGCCTTGCATAAAACCAGTCAAAACTGAACACTCATCATCTTGTAAGCCCCTTGCAATATGATAACAAAGTATATGACATTTGCCTTGTCTCCTATCAAAATCCAAAAACTGATCTTTATTTTCAAAAAGTTTATTAATTGGATATACAGAGCTTTTAACACCTAATAGATTTAATCTCAAGATGTCCTTTTTAATTTTTGCTTTTTTCAATCCAAATTTTCGTAATCGTCTCAAATCATTTAAATTTTGTTTATCATTTCTATTAGTTGAATTGAAATTTGAGATAATTGTTCGGACTTGTTTTTGAAGTAGTCTCAAATATTCACCTTCTTTTAAAAATGCGTCAATCTCTGAAGTCTTTTTATTTTCAAAAAGAGAATAGAGTTGGTCTTCCCTTTCTCTTGAATTTTTATCCATTTGTTGATATGTTTCGTATGTCATCTTAAGAACTTTCCTTCCTTTATATTGAAAAGTCTATCACAGCATGGTTTCCTTGTCAATACCTACAAAAAAAACAAGCCCATACTAGGCTTGTTCTGTTTGTTTTTGGGATTGTCCCTTTGGTTTTTGTTTTGGTTTTTGCTTTTTTGGTGACTTAACAGTCTCTTTAAGCATTTCAACTTCTTGTTTGACAGCTTTTTCGCCTTTGTTTACAAGTTGTTTTGCTTCTTGAGAATGCTTATACAAAAGAGCACCAGTAACAAGTCCCGCACCAAAGCCCATAATCATCCAAACTTCTTTCATTTGCTTCCTCCTGTTTCTAGGATTTGCAAATTGTCGAATATTATACGCTATTGTCGATTAATACTTAAATCTGTCAAGCATATTGATAATTTTTCCATAATCTGCTTGAGCATTTGTTCTGAAAACAAGTGGATCTTCAAAAAGGGTCTTTGATGAGTCACAAATTGAAGTGAAGGTTTTTGGATTTCGTATTCTGATATAGTTTGCAACATTGACAAAGGTCTTATAGACATCGTTTTTATCATAAAGCACATCAGGACAGTTTGCAAGCAGACTTTCCAAAACTATTTGATTTGGAATTTTGTCATAAATCTTTGAATACAAAGAATTGAAGATTTTTGCCATGCTGACAAACATAGCTCCACATGCCCCATATTTTTTATCAAGATTTTCATAACGTTTTCCAAAATTAACGCTGATAAACTTGTTTTTTGACTCTTTATAAAGTTTGTATGTGTCTGTGGAAGCATCATAAATGGTCACATAGATATTAATTTTGACACCAGTGCCGAAATCGTCACTTCCTACAAGGCTTAAGCAATAAGGAAATTCATAAACCATTGATGTTTCTGTGATTTGGTCGGCAAGTCGATACATAAGATCTTTTTTAAGGTCAGAAACCTTATATTTTTCAATGGTGACAGGTGTTTTCTTTGCTTCTTCCTCTCCACGTTTTTTCTTCTTATATTTCTTCTTTCTGCCAATTCTCCAAGAAGCCTTAAACTCTCTCCAAAGATATTTCCACCAATTCTTTTTTACTTTTGAGTTGAATTCAATTTCAGTGTTTTCAACTCCCAAGAAATAAGAATATTCAGAAAGTTGGCTGAAAGCGCCCAAATAGATTTCATTCACAGGAATGATGTTGCACTTTTCAAGTTGAACAAAAGGTGATTTGATGCAAATTTTTTCAATTGCATCTGAAACCAGTGAGAAAACTGTGCTTGTAACATTTTCTGCAAAGTTTTCATTACTGCTGCTGTTCAACCCTTCAATAATTTCTCTGTTTAAAAGATTTTTCATCTGATTTTCCTTTATTTTTGATTTTTCATGATATAAGTGCAAAGGTCAACAAGTTTCACTGAATAACCCCATTCGTTGTCATACCATGCACAAAGTTTAACAAAGGTTGGGCTTATCATAATGCCTGCATTAACATCAAAAATGCAAGTTCTTGAATCCCCAATGAAATCACTTGAAACAACAGGCTCTTCAGTCACCCCGACAATGCCTGCCATTTCGTTTTTGCTTGCCTTTTTAACAGCTGCAACAATCTTGTCATAAGTTGTTGGTTTTTTAAGTTTGCAAGTAAGATCAACGACAGAAACATCAAGTGTTGGAACACGATAGCTCATGCCAGTAAGTTTTCCTTTAAGTTCTGGAATAACTTCCCCCACAGCTTTGGCTGCACCTGTTGAAGATGGAATAATATTTCCGCTTGCAGCTCTTCCACCTCTCCAATCTTTCTTGCTTGGTCCATCAACAGTAAGTTGTGTTGCTGTTGTTGAGTGGATTGTGCTCATAAGACCTTCTTCAATGCCAAAAGCGTCATTAATAACTTTTGCAAGTGGTGCAAGACAGTTTGTGGTGCAAGAAGCATTTGAAACAACATCCATATCCGAAGTGTAAGATTGATTGTTGACACCCATAACAAACATTGGCATGTTTTTCCCAGGTGCAGAAACAACGACTTTCTTTGCTCCTGCTTTGATGTGAAGTTTTGCCCCTTCATAGTCTGTGAACTTTCCAGTACATTCAACGACAACATCAACTGCATCATTTTTCCAAGGAATGAGTTCTGGCTTCATTTCTTGATAGAAAGAAATCTTATTTTTCCCAACAACAAGTTTTCCATCTTTTTCTTTTGCTTCAACATCAAAATGTCCATGAACAGTGTCGTGATTTGTCATGTATGCAGCATATTCTGCCGACAAAAATGGGTCATTGATTGCAACAACTTCAACATCATCCCTGTGTTGCGCATTTCGAAGCACAAGTCTTCCAATTCTTCCATAACCGTTAATTCCAAGTCTTACTTTTTTCATACCTTAAACCCCTTTTATTTTTTTGTAGTTGTTTTGGCTTTTGTTGCCGAAACACTTTTCTTTGTTGTGCTTGTTCCGCTCTTTTTTGCTTCAGCAGAATTCTTAGTCATAGTTGTTTTCTTTGTTTCAGATTTTGTTGCTGTTGTTTTTTTGTTTGAATTTGCAGAAGTTTTTGACTTTGCCACTTTCTCTTGAGCAACTGTTTTTGTTGTCTTTTTCTTTGTTGCAGTTTTTGATTTTGCCTTCGCAGTTGTTGACTTTTTCATAGGTTTTTCTTCCTCTTCAACAACAAAATTTCCAGGAATGACCTCAATAGGTTCAGCGGCTTTGTATTCAAGTTCTCCAACTGTGATTGTTCTTGTATAATTTACCAACAATATTCCAAAAATCGTAAGGGCAACAAACAGCATTGCAATCACCAAAACAACAAAAATTGCACGAAGTGGGCTTACAAATGCAAAGATGCATCCAGCACCAGCAATGCTTCCTCCCAAAATAAATACTGCCAAAGAAAGAAGCCCAGCATTTTTAAATTTGTTATAGTCTTTCTTAACAGGAGTGGTTTGTGTTTCGATTTCACCAACATCAACCCCAACATACTTGTTTATTCTTGTTGCCATTGACAGATTTGGGCAAGAAGAAATCAACTCATGAAGAAACTCGCTGTAACAAATTGCAGAAATATCTTCAAAGAAACTGAAAGCAAAAAATTTCTTGATAGTTTTTCTTGCAAAGTTTTTGAGCGCAGTCACAAATTTGTTGTGATGAGCGCGGAGAGTTGCAATTTCATTCTCAGAGGTTGTCAAAGCAGTATATTCCTCATCAGTGATTGGTCTTCTGATGACAAGAAGTTTTCCTTTTTGTCTCTCAATTTTTTGAAGTTCATTAATGATTTCTTCTTTTTTTGCTTTGTCATCAAAAATATGAATTTCAACATTGTTGTTATTATTGTTTGAAACGAATTTTTCTTTTAATGACTTTCTTATGCCCACATAAATGTGAGCCTCTTTTTCTTTATGCTTTGCAATAAATTCACAAAAGCCTTCAACATTTTCAATGATTGGAATAAAAATATTTATCATTTGCTCTCTCCTGAAATCTTTTTAAGTCTTCTTGCATGTCTTCCACCCTCAAAAGGTGTTGTAAGGAAAACCTTTGCAATCTTTATTGCTTTTTTCTTCTTAAGGTAATTTGCTGAAAGACACAAAACATTTGCATCATTGTGCTTTCGTGCGTACATTGCCATGTCTTCGCTCAAACATAAAGCTGCCCTAATTTTTGGATTTCTGTTTGCAGCCAAACTCATGCCAATCCCAGTTCCACAAATGAAAATCCCAACATTGTTTTTATCTTCAAGAATTTTTGCAATGCCCAGTTTTGCAAAATCTGGATAATCTACAGGCTCTTTGCTGTATGTTCCAACATCAATTGTGATGATGTTTTCTTGGTTGAAGAAAGTTTTCAACTCTTCTTTCAAAGGATAGCCTCTGTGGTCGCTTGCCATGATAATCATAATTCACCTCTCAGATTTTCAATTTTGCTTAAAAGCATTTCAACATTTTGTTCAATAAGTTTTGCACATTTTTCATATATTTCAAGATCTTGCTGAAATGGGTCGATCACTTTGCCTGCCAAATCTTCAAAACTGATGACCTTGTCTGACTGAATAAAGCGTTTGTGATCATTTGTCACCACAACATACAAACAATTGGGATTAATCTTTTTAAAAGAAACACTCCTCTTTTTTCTCCCATCATAGCCCAGTTTTGCAAGCACCTCACAAGCATGTTTTGCACTTGGTTCTCCTTTGGAAAATAAACCTGCAGAAGAAAATTTGACATCTTTCAGTTTTCGATCTTTAGCCATTTTTCTCGCAATGCGTTCTGCCATAAATGACCTGCAAGTTCCACCGGTGCAAACAAAACAAATTTCAATCATATTTTCACCTAGTGTGATTATAACCCAATAAACGAAAAAAACAAAGCAAAATTGCTCTGTTTTTCTTAAATTGAAATCTTTTTTGGTTTATAAAGTTTGTCAAGATTATATTTATCTCTGATTTTTGCAAGGAAAATATGCAAGGTAACTCTATCAAAGTCAAATACAATCCATTCCCCTTTATTATAGCCTTCAATTTTGTCTTCATAGTTAAATTTTTCAGCAAGAATATCTGCAACCCTTTTGCTGTCTTGAACTTTGTTTGAAGTCGATAAAACAACAAACTTCTCTTCAGAGTTTGCTGAAAGGTCATAAACAGACACATTTTTGATTTTGTTTGCAGACAAAATCTCCACCAATTGCTTTACTTCAACCATGAAATTATTTTATCAGCAAAACCGATGCTTTGTCAACCATTTTAAATTTAAAATTATGATTAAATCTGCTTATTTCTGTCAAAAATTGAAACATGAAAAAAATAAGCTTAATTCTTCAAGAATTTTTAAAAATCTTTCTTATATTTTTGATTTTGTTTGTCTGGATAAGATATATGATAAGAAAACTATGGGTTTCTGTTCTCATTTCCACTCTTTGTACAACAGCAATATATCTTATACTTCTGTTTTTAAGAAAAAAGAGAAAGATCAAATTGGGGATGAAAGTAAAAGAAAAAGAGGATGCAGAAAACATGTTTCTGTCATTGAGTTTTGAAAGTTCTCCAATGGATTTTTTCTATAAACTGACATCAAAAAGGCATCAAAATATCGTCAAGCATAAAAAGTATTTATCAATAGACTATTCTCTTGAAAATGTCAAAACAATTCTTTGGTTTGATGGAAACTTTGGAGGTTTAACCATCCCACGCCTTTGCGAAATTTATGATAAAGTGAAAAAAGAAAAAGCAACGAAAATTGTGATATGTTGCTATGAAATTTCTGACAAAAATCTTTTGAGTTTCATCCATACTTTCGAAGAAAAATTTGTAATTATGGACAGATATCAAACATATGAAAAACTCTATAAACTTTATGATTGTTATCCAAAAATCACAAAGACATATCCAAAAGAAAAAAGTATGGCATTTAAGGATCTTTTAAGACTTTCTTTCAATAAAAAAAGAACAAAAGGTTATTTGTTCTCTTCAATGATTTTAATTTTAAGTGGTCTCTTTGTGCGAACATCCATTTATTATTGTATAATAGCCTCTCTGCTCATAGTTTTTGCCTTGATTTCACAATTCAATGTTACCTACAACACAACGAAAGACGAGGAAATACTCTAATTTATGGCAATTGAATATGCTTGAAGCCCTTTTTAGTTGATTTTTTATACAAAATAAAGATGTTTCCAATGCATTGAACAACATCAGCATTAAGCATTGGAGCAATCTCGTTTGCCAAGGTCTTTGCATCGCTGTCACAATTATTAAGCACCTTAAATTTAACAAGTTCTCTTGCTTGCAGCAATTGTTCGGCACTTGTCAAAACATTTTCAGTTGCACCTTCTTTTCCGATTTGCATCACTGGATCAAGAGCATTTCCAAGTCCTCTAAGGAACGCTCTTTGTTTGGTTGTTATCATATTTTCTCCTTAAACTGTTACGATATATTGTGTATTATTCAAACTTAGTGATAACATAACACACAATATATTGTTATTCTACATATTCAAATTCAATATCTTTAATGATGACAGTGTCACCCTCTTTCATACCTCGCTCCAAAAGCATGTCAATGACACCCATTTCCTTGAGTTTGGTTTGTAGATAAGCAAAAGAATATTCATTTGACATAATAATTCCTCTTGCGAGATTTTCAATTCTCCCACCAGAAACAACAAAACTCCCATCATCTCTTCTTGAAATTTCAATTTTTGAGAAATCTTTCTTATCAAAATCAAATTCTTCAACAACAAGAGCCGGCTTTTTTGGGATTTTTTTCAAATTCTCAAGAATTTTTTTCTTAAGATCTTCAACACCACTTCTTGTATAAGATGATATGCAAACATAATCTTCAATTTTTAAAACTTCAACAAAATTCTTGATCTTTTCTTCCAATTCTTTTGTTTCAAGAAGGTCACATTTTGAAAAAGCAACAATTTGCTTCGTTTTTCCAAGATGATTATCATATTTAATCAATTCGTTATTGATTATTTTAAAGTCCTCAATCGCATTCCTGCCTTCGCACTCTGAGATATCAACAAGATGAACAATAAGTCTGACACGCTCAACATGTTTCAAGAAATAATGTCCAAGCCCAGCCCCATCACTTGCTCCTTCAATAAGCCCAGGGATATCTGCCACAACAAATGTTTCACCCAAAACCTCACAAACCCCCAAATTTGGATATATGGTTGTGAAATGATAGTTTGCAATTTTTGGATTTGCATTTGAAATTACTGACAAAAGGGTTGACTTCCCAACATTGGGAAATCCAAGAAGTCCAACATCAGCAATGGTTTTAAGTTCCAAAATCACCTCTTTAGTTTCTGTGACTTCTCCTGCTTGGGAAAAGCTTGGTGCTTGTTTGATTGAGGATTTAAAATACGCATTTCCTCTTCCACCCAGTCCCCCCTTAAGTGCAATAAAAGTCTGTCCATCTTCATTGAGATCTGCAATGATTTTGTCCGTTTTTGGATTTATAAGAACCGTGCCAGTTGGAACAAGAATAATCTCATCTTTGCCAGTTTTTCCTGTTTGATTTTTTTGACTGCCATCTTCTCCATCTTCTGCCACAAACTTTTTCTTAAAGCGGAAAGAATAGAGCGTGTTGAGATCATTGGTTGCTTTAAAGATGATGTGCCCTCCTCTTCCACCATCACCACCATCAGGACCACCATTTGCGACCAATTTGGTGCGAAGAAAAGAAGTGGAACCCTTTCCACCATTTCCTGCTTTGATTGAAATTTTCACTCTGTCAAGAAACATTCTTTTCTCCTTTAATAATGTCTAACTTTAACACAAATTTTATTCTTATATTCCTTTTTTAAGTTGCCACAAAATCGCCAAGCATTGCTACGATTTTGACTGCAGGCACAAACTTATCTTTGAGTTCTTGCGACAAGCAAGCAAACTTAAATGTAGTTTTTTCTTGAAGGACATTTTTCACTAAACTCACAGTTAAAGCAATCTGGTTTGATTGCCTTGCAAGTGTATCTCCCAAAAAGCACCATTTGATAGTGCAATTTAGACCACGATTTTTTTGGAAAGAATTTCTTTAATTGTTCTTCGCAAATGTTTGGATTGTCAGTTTTTGCAATTCCGAGCCTGTTTGAGGTACGAAGCACATGTGTGTCAACTGCAAAAGCGTCTCCACCAAATGCCTCTGAAATCATGACATTTGCTGTTTTTCTGCCAACCCCAGCAAGTGAAGTCAAATCTTCAAATGCACTTGGCACTTCGCCACCAAACCGATCAATAATATCTCTGCTTGCACTCTGAATTGCTTTTGCTTTATTATGATAGAATCCACAAGAATGAATCCACTTTTCAAGTTCGCCAAGAGGCATGTTGACAAAATCTTCAGGACTCTTTGCAACCTTAAAAAGTTCGTCTGTAACCTGATTAACACGCCTATCAGTGCATTGAGCGGACAAAATCACAGCAACAAGGAGTTGAAAAGGGGTTTCATAGTGAAGTTCACATTCTGGTTTTTCAATCATCTTATCAAGCCCATTCATAACATAGTCTTTAGTAAAAGCCATACAAAACCTCTTATTTCATCATTGGGAAAAGAACAACATCTCTTATGTTTGGACAATCAAAAATAAATTGCATAAATCTGTCGATTCCAAAGCCAAGTCCAGAGATTGGAGGCATGCCATGTTCCATAGCCAAAAGGAAATCTTCATCAACATCCATGGTCTCTTCATCACCTGCAGCCTTTTCTTCAAGTTGAAGTTCGAGATTTTTTCTTTGAATGGCTGGGTCAACAAGTTCACTGTATGCCTTAACAAGTTCTGCCCCACCCGCAACAATTTGGAATACATCTATAATGCGGTCATCTTTGTCATTTCTTCTTGCAAGAGGGATAAGTGACGCTGGATAGTTAAACAAAATGGTTGGATTGACAATTGGTGCTCTTATTTTTCTCTTATAAATATAGTCAACAAGAGTTCTCACAGTTTTGCACTCATCAAGTTCCGCATAACCAAAAAGTCCACGATCAACAACGATTTTCTTAAGTTCTTCAACATCTGTGATGTCAAGGAAATCACAACCTAAAAGTTCTCTCATGGTTGCCACATAGTCAATTCTCTTCCAATCTCCACCAAAATCAATTTCTTGACCTTGATAGTTCACTTTTGTTGTACCCAAACAATTTTCGAGAAGTTGCGAAATCATGCCTTTGAAAAATTTAATATTATCCTCAAAATTCCAATAAGAAGCATACCATTCAACTTGAGTAAATTCTTGAAGGTGAGAAGGATCCATTCCCTCATTTCTGAAATCTTTTCCAAGTTCAAAAACTCTGTCAATTCCAGCACCTATGCATTGCTTGAGATAACATTCTGTCGCTATACGAAGGTTGCACTGTAAATCAAGAGCATTATGGTGAGTGAAGAATGGCTTTGCACTTGCACCAGACACAGCAGTTTGAAGAATTGGAGTTTCAACTTCAATAAATCCATTATCCTCCAAATATCTTCTGATAAAAGAAACAATTTTGCTTCTTGTGATGAAAATCTTTCTTGAGTCCTCGTTTGAAATTAAATCCAAATATCTCTGTCTGTATTTGATTTCTTGATCAACAACACCATGGAACTTCTCTGGAAGTGGACGAAGAGTTTTTGACAAAAGCTCAATCTTTTCAGCTTTAACAGTCACCTCGCCTGTTTGAGTCTCATAAACCTCACCTTCAACACCAATAAAGTCACCGATGTCGATCATCTTCTTATAGAAGTTATAATCTTCTTCAGCAATCTCATTTCTTCCGACAGAAATTTGAATTTTGTCATAGATATCTCGCACTTGACAGAAACCAAACTTTCCCATTATTCTGCGAGCAACCATTCTGCCGGCAACTTTCACTCTTTGCCCAACACTTTTTCTGGCTTCTGTGATTGTGCAAGTGCGTTCATATTTTTCTTTGTAAGGGATTTCACCCATTTTTTTAAGTTCTTCAATTTTTTGTCTTCTAACATCAACTTCATTTGACAAAATTTCTTCCATAATACCTCCAAGTGAATAACTTTTATTGAATATAGCATATAAAAATTATAAAGTCAAACAAATGAAAATCAAGCCTTCTACAAATTTTGTGAAATTACAATGAAAAGAAACAAAAAAGGTTTTGAAAAGTCACTGTAATATGTTAAAATGCAAATGTGTTTATATAGACAACCCCTTGGAGGATTTATGATCAAAATAATTGCTGACAGCACAGCATACTTACCAAAAGAATATGCAAAAGAGAACGATATCACTGTTGTTCCTCTTCGATATTTGCTTGGAGAGAAAGAATATGAGGAAGGTTTCCCTGGGACTTTTGATGAGTTCTTTAAAGAATTTACAGCAACAAAAATTTTCCCTAAAACAAGTCAGCCTTCACTCGAACTTTTCACTGAAGAATACAACAAAGCCATTGCAAATGGAGATGAAGTATTGGTGTTTACTATTGGCTCAAATTTTTCTGGCACTTTCAGTGTGGCAAATCTTGCAAAAGATCAATGCAATGACCCAAGTAAAGTGACAGTTTTTGACAGCCAAGGACTTGCTCAAACAATTTGTGGCTATGTCATGGAAGCGGTCAACATGAGGAAAGATGGAAAAAGTATTTCTGAAATTGTTTCTCACCTTGAAAAATGCGTTGAAAAAAGTTCAATAGTTTTTGTGCCAGACACTCTTGAATATATCTATAAAGGTGGAAGAATTGGAAAAGTAAGTGCAACAATCGGTTCTATTCTTCAAATTAAACCAATCGTCATATGCAACAAAAATGAACTTTCAAACAAAAAGTCTTTTGGTATGCAAAAAGCCATAAAAGACATGTTTGCAATAATTCCGCAAAACATAAACCGATTGTTTATATTACATTTGGCAAAAAAAGAAGGTTTTGAAGCATTTAAGCAAACAGCATATCGCATGCTTGAAAGCAGAGTAGACAAAGATAAGATTGAAATTCTTGAAGGTGAAGTTGGTCCAGTTGTAGGAACATATGCAGGACCTGCTGTTGGATTTGCTTGGACTGCACAACCATAGGATATCCCCCACAAATTGTGGGGTTTTTATATCAAAAGCAAAAAGGAGAAAATTATGATAAGAAAAACAGCCATAATCATTGGTGCATCAAGTGAAATAGGATTTGAAACTGCAAAGAAACTCGCAAAACAAGGTTTTAACCTTGCACTTACTTACAATACGACAGAAATTGATACAGCTATTTTTGAAAAAGTCGATGTGAAAACTTATGGTCTTAACCTCAGTCAGACTGGAGCAGTTGAAAAATTCTTTGAACAAGTTCAAAAAGATTTCCAAACATTTGACTGCCTTATTTATTGTGCTGGAGTCGCACAGAAGCGTGCATTGATTTTTGATGTAACAAATGATGAAATTGACAACTTGTTTGAAGTTAACATAAAATCTGCAATCAAGGCTGTAAGAGAGTTTTCAAAAATGACTGCAAACAAAAACCCTGCAAACATTGTTTTGGTTGGTTCTTTCGTGGAAAAAAATGGTTGCTCATGTGAAAGTGTTTATACCGCAACAAAAAGTGCTTTGAGCGGACTTTGCAAATCAATTGCAAGTGAACTTGGTAATCTTGACACAAGAATTAATGTCGTTGCCCCTGGATTTATTGACACAAAAATGAACAATAATCTTGATGATGAAGATAAGGAAGAAATTGGATTGATGACTCCTCTTAAAAGACTTGGACGAACAGAAGATGTTGCAAATGCAATTTGCTTTCTTTCTGATGAAAAATCCTCATTCATCACTGGTCAAACACTCTATATAGATGGCGGTTTAATTTTAGAATAATTGCGTAATACACAATATATGGTGTATTATTCAATAGCAATGATGATATTTGATATTTTGTAAAAATAATTAAAAAATCCTTGTATAAAGTGTCGAATTATGATATAATACAATCAGAAATGACGCAAAAGCAAAGGAGAAAAAAATGTCAAAAAAGCCGAACTATGAATATAAAGATTTGACAAAAAGTCAACAAGATTGCCTTTCAGTGATTGAAGGGCTTGGCATTTATGAGCTCCGTGCTCTTGCAAGAGTGTTTGGTGACAACTCTCCAACGACACTTAAAAGAGATGAACATATCAAAATTGTGATGGACAAAATTATCTCTGGAGAAGAACTTCGTCCCCTTCCTCTTCGACAAGGTCGACCACATAAAGAACTTTCAAGCATTTCAGGGATTTTGGAAGAATTGTCAAGCCTCACTGGGAAAAATTACAATTCGACAAAGAATGGCGTTCTTGGTAATATTCATTTGAAAAAAAACATTATTTTCAGACAACCAGAACAAGATATTATTTCAAAGCAACTTTTTCCAATTAAGGCAAAAGGAATTTTATGTGAAAACACCAATGGTGACCTCTTTTTCTACAATCAATACAACTTTAGATTTGTTTTGATTGGGCAAGAACTGGCAAAATATCTCAATCCTTTTGATTTTATTGAAGGGACAGCTGTTTTGATGAATAATAACAATGAATATATATTGAAAAGCATTGAAAAACTTAATTTTGAGGAATTCCCAAGTGACGTAATTCATTCTGCATACAAAAAATGCAACCCATATCAAGAGATTAAGTCTGAAGATGTATCTATCACCCTTGGAAATAGATATCGCATTAATAATCTTATCAGATTTGTTGATAAAAAAGAAAAACTTTCAATGTTGGTTAAAACATTGAAAAAAAATGGAATCCCAACCCTTTCAATCATTCCAAACGTGTCTGATGAAGATTTACTGGATATTCAATCAATTGGCTTTGACAGCCAAATCTTGTTTAAATACAATGAAAAAACACTTGACCCGTATGACACTTTGATGACTGTTAATGAATTTCTTAAAAGACAACAAGAACTCGGCAAAAGCATTGCAGTTTTTGTGCAAGATCCTGTGACATTGCTCAACATGATTGATTATTGTTTCAAAAATCAACCCAAATTTTTTATGAGTCACACAGAAGAAGCTTCAAACATCATCAAAGAACTTGGTTGTCGTGCAATGGCTGGAGAAGGAAACAAAAGCACAACTTGCTTTTTCTCCTTTGATAATTCAGATTTGTTTGATCCTTTGTATGTTTCTTTGATATATAAAGTTTTCAAGCCTTTGGAATTTAACTAAATATGAAATAAGGTGCCTTTGCACCTTGTTTTTTTTGTCTGAATCTGCGACTATCAATCTTTTATTTGACTTATATGTTTATTTTTTTTATACTTGTAACATAAAATTTAGAGGAGAAATATGATCGATCAAATCTTATCTATTCCAAGTGGTTTTTCACTTTTTGGACTTGATATAAAGTTTTATGGCATAATCAGCGCATTGTCATATTTTCTTGGCGTTCTTATCACTTGTCTATTGGCGAAAAAAAGAGGTTTCACCACAGACAACATTCTCACCCTCGCTCTATATGTTATACCGCTTGCAATAATAGGTGCAAGAATCTACTATGTGCTTTTCAGCCTTGACAGTTACACCAATTTTGTTGATGTTTTCAAAATTTGGGAAGGCGGTCTCGCTTTTTATGGCGGATTGATTGGCGGTGGTGTTGGAGTTGTTCTCTATTGCACCATCCACAAAAAGAATTTTTTTGCACTTATTGATTTGATAGGTGTTGCAATGATTTTTGCTCAAGGCGTTGGAAGATGGGGCAACTTCTTCAACCAAGAAGCTTTTGGTGTGGAAGTGAACAACCCAAAATTGCAATGGTTCCCTTTCGCTGTATTCATTGAAAATCTTGGAGAGTGGCATCTTGCGACCTTCTTCTATGAAAGTTTATGGAACTTTGCGACCTTTGCAATACTCCTCACCCTCCTGCTCAAAGTCAAATTTAAACATAATGGAATGATTGCCGCATATTACTTGATTTTTTATGGAATTGGCAGAGCATGGATTGAAGGTTTGCGCACTGACAGCCTCTATCTTGGTTCTATGAGAGTTTCTCAAGTTTTGAGCATAATTTTTATTGCATTGGGACTTTTCATCATCATCTTCAACACAATAAAGGAACGAAGAAAAAAAGATGTCACAGACAAAATCATTAGCATCATAAAAAGTGATTTTTAAAAAGGTTGAGTATTGTTCAACCTTTTTTTTGATTAAAAACATGTGAAATATGCCATACTAAGAATATGAAAGGCAGAGTTATGGGCTTCAAAAAAACATGGTTTTTGCGCAGTATTGCTTTATGTTGTGCGTTACTTTTTGTAGGTTTGACATGTTTTGCTTTTTTGAAACTTAAAATCCCCAATTTATGGTTTTATTCTTTTTGTCTTGGCGTTGGAATATATGAGCTTTCAAAAGGACTGCTCTTCAGATTTGACAGTGCACTTTATTTTGGACTTCTTATGACAAACATAGGTGCAAGTGGTTACATTTTCTATTTGTGCAACCTTAGAGAATATGCGGTGTTTTTCATTGCAATTTCTTTCATTATTGCATCAATTATCACTTTTGTTCTTTGTCAACAACGATTTCATTTAATTCTTGCTTATTCGATATCTTTCTTAAGCTTATATGGTTTTTTGTTTGCAAAAAAATTGATTAGCACCCCCATTTTAATTGCTTTTATTCTCTTATTTTTGATACAATTAGTTGTGTCGATTACATTAAATATAAAAAAAGGAATTTGAAAATGTTTCAGCAAGAATTAAATGGTTACAATCGCAGTGAGGTTGATTCTTATATTCAGAGACTTAAAGCAAATTATGAAGCAAAACTGATGTCTGAAAAACTTAAAGCATTGGAAAGTGAGCGCAAATTACTTGATGCAAAAAATGAAAGAGTTGAACTTGAAAACAAAGAAAAAAACATACTCAACGCATTGAAGACGATTGAAAAGCAACAGCAATTTCAAGAAGAAGGCTCAAGGAAAATTTATGGTCTAGTCATGGAAAAATTGGAACTTCTTTTAAATGAACTGAATCTCCGATTTCCAGAGCTTTCACATGATTCACAATATTTGGATATTTTGGATGAGTTCTCAAAGGTCATCACTTCTGCAAAAAATGAAATGAAGAAAGCCCCTGCTGTGGCATATTCAGTCAATTCCGGAAATGACAGCATGAGAGCATTGCTGTCAAAAATGCAAGAATACAGAAAAATTCAAGACACACCAAAGGAAGTTAAAATCCAAACAACAAAGCAACAACCAAAACCAGATGAAGCTTTCAGTTTTGAAGAAGCTCTTCATCCAACCGAAGACTTGGAAGAAATCATGAAAGCCTTTGATTTCTATAATCAAGAAGGCTGACAAACAAAGGAGAAAATTTATGATTGAATACAAATTTGACACACAACTTTTGATTGAAGGAAAAGATCTTTCCGATGATAAAATAAGAGATTACATCACCGACAACATTGAAGGAGATTGTTTGCTTGTCGTTGGAGATGACGAACTCATCAAAATTCATTTTCATACAAACACACCTTGGAAAGTGCTTGAATATTGCGATGGACTTGGCGACATTCAAGATATAGTTGTTGAAAACATGGAAAGACAAGCCAATGGGCTCAATGGCTGACATTCATTGTTTATTAAAAAAATTTAATCCGTTTCAAAACTATAGAAACGGATTTTTTATTAGAAAAATAATGTGAGAAGCATTCCTGAAGCAATGCCTATGACAAATTGCAATATCAAAATACCCAAATTTTGAAGTGGTTTTTTTCTGTTTTTTGTCCAAAGAATAATCATTCCAACTCCTGCACAGGATGTGAGTCCTGCAACAAGTGCCGGAAAACATAATGCCCCCGAAATATAAAGTTCCACCAAAAGCACAGATGAAGCACAATTTGGAATAAGCCCAACCACAGCTGCAACCAAGACTTGAATATACATGCTGTTTGTTAGGATTTTTGAAATAATGTCAACGCCAGCATACTCCGCATAACCAATCAGCAAATTTAAAACAAAAGTTGCAACAAAAATGTAAATTATTATTTCAAAGGTGTGATAATAAGCATCCAAGAATACATTATCAACACAACATGATTTTTCATGTCCACAATCATCTGCGCAATCAGATGTGTGTATATGACCACAAGAATGATGATGTTCGTGATGGTGTTCATGAATGTGAACTTCACTATGGCTTTCCTCATGTTTTTCAGAAGTCTCAATTTTCTGGATCTCTTGCTTCTTTTTCTTTGATTTTGAAATTAAAGCAACAGCACCATCAATTGCAAAGCCCCAAAATAATGCCAAAACAATTTTTATTCCAATAAGAAGCAACATGGAAAGCAAGGAATCTTTGTTTGTAAGCATAATTGGAATTGCTTCATCTGATGTTGCAATAAAAACAGCAATCACAGTCCCCAATGAAACTTTTGCTCGAGAATAGAAATCTGCAATCACAGAAGAAAATCCGCACTGTGGAACACAGCCTAAAAAAGATGCATAAATAACACTTGTCTTTTTGCTTTTTGCAAGGAATTTCCCAAACTTATGGCTGTGGTCATGAGACAAGTATGCAACAAGAAGGTATGCAAGAAAAAGGATTGGAAGCACTTTCAAGCAATCCACAACAGCATCATATAAACAATCAACAAAAATCTTTGACATTTACGCTCCCAAATTTTCTAGGACATTATAACATACCGCCCAATAAAATTACAAACAATTTTTACATTGAACAGTTTAAACATAAGTTTAAATAAGTTGACTAAGCAACTTATATATGTTATATTTAATTTAGTTAAAAAGTTTTAACAAAAGGGAAAATATGGAAAAAGAAAGTCGTGACTTTTCAAAACTATTTAATATAAAAAAATATCACACTGCATACACAACACAACTTGCAAAAGATAACAATGTTGGCGTTGGGTGTTTAGTGTTTTTGAAGGCTCTTACATCAAAAGCTTTTCACTCACAACAAGAGCTTTCTGAATTTGTTGGTTGCAACAAAGCACATACAAGCCGAATCCTCACAAAAATGCTCAATCAGGGACTTCTTGATATCTCACAAGAAAGAGGCATAAAATTGACAGAAGAAGGACTTAAGCTTGCAAAAAAAGTTGAGAAAATTGACAAAGAGTACACTGCAAAACTTCTTGAAAGTGTGTCAAAAGACGATTTGGAAATTTTCAGAAAAGTGTGCAAACAAATTTACAAAAATTCAGAAAAGATTGCAAACTCTAATTAAGGAGTGTTTATGGAAAAAGAACTCGCCCTCATTGGCGTAAATAAAATATATAAACTTGATAACAAAGAAACGTTTCACGCATTGCATGACATCAATGTTGAATTTGACAAAGGTGAACTCGTCTCAATCGTTGGAGAAAGCGGAAGCGGCAAGTCAACATTGATGAATCTTATTGGTGGACTTGATTCCGACTTCACAGGCAAGATCATTGCAGGCGGAGAAGAACTTGGCACACTCGGAGAAAAAGAACTTGACAAATATAGAAAAAACAAAGTTGGGTTTGTTTTTCAATCTTTCAATTTGATTTCTCATCTTTCAATTTTGGATAATGTCACACTCGCCCTCACTCTTTCAAATGTTGGAGAAAAAGAAAAGATCAAAAAGGCGACTGAAATGTTGAAAAAAGTCGGACTTTTCAATCAACTTAAGAAAAAGCCAACACAACTTTCCGGTGGACAAAAACAAAGAGTTGCAATTGCAAGAGCGCTTATCAATGACCCAGAGATCATCATTGCTGATGAGCCAACTGGCGCCCTTGACAGCCAAACTTCAATGCAAATTTTAGAAATCCTAAAAGAGATTGCAGACAGTGGAAAGCTTGTCATCATGGTCACCCACTCCGAAAAAGTTGCCTCAATTTCTTCAAGAGTTGTGGAAATTTCAGATGGAAAAATTGTCTCTGATCACATCAACAAAAACTATCAAAAGACTGAAGAGCCAATTGAAGATGACGAGCCAGTTCTTGTTATCCCAAAAATTGTTGAAGAAGAAAAAAAGAAAAAAAGATTTGGAAAAGATAAACAAAATCTTTCTTTAATTTCTGCTGTACGCCTTTCATTCCACAACATGTGGGCAAGCAAAGTGAAAAACTTTTTGATGGCTTTTGGTGTAGCAATAGGCATTGGAAGTTTAATTCTTATGATGAGTTTCAGTTCTGGGCTAACTGATTACATCGACAACACCATGAAGTCATATTCAAACCCAGAAATTGTCACTGTATCAAAAAAATCAAAATCTCTTGGAGACGCTTTGCAATATGACAAATTGAAATTTAAACAAAATGAAGAGGTCGATGAGATTAAAGAATTATATGATGATATTAATGGATTCCTTCAAAAAGAGAAAATAGATTTCACTGTCGATGAGACAAACACAAGTTTTGGTTTTGCTCTTATGACAATGGTTTTGCCAGAAGCATCAGTAAGCGACCGAAACGACAATGAAAACAAGAAAAGCATCTATTACCTCTATTCAATTCCTCCATATTACAGCAAAAGCAATGTCATTGATGGAGAAATGAGCAAGCCCCCTGTTTTAAATGAGGATGGAACAATAAAGAAAGAAAATGGCATCCCAGTGGACGGTGGAGGTTTTATGTTTACAAAGGGCATATATGACCTCTATAAAAATCCAATTGGTCAAAAAGTTAAAATCGAACTCAAACTTCCTGATGGAACAGAATTTACTTTTGCAGACCAAATTTGTGGAGTAATGGACACATCTGTTATGTCTGGATTCTTGGTTGCTTATGTAGATTATGATTATTTAAAAGCGTTGTTTGAAAACACCGCTGGTGCAAAGGGAATGTTTGCCCCAACCACAATCTACATCAATACTGGAGACAAATCTCTGACTGACAAAATCAATGATTATCTTAAATCATCAACAAAATATACTGGTTCGCTTGAAGACAGCCTTGCAGGAATGTTCTCAAGCATGTCAAGCACAATCGGCACTTCTCTCACTGTGATTTCTTGCATTTCGCTTGTTGTTTCTGCAATGATGATTTTGGTTGTGCTTTATATGAGCGTAAGCGAAAGAACAAAAGAGATTGGAGTTCTTAAATCAATTGGTGCAAGAAGAAAAGACATAAAACGAATTTTCACATCTGAAAGTTTTCTGGTCGGAGTCTTGAGTGGATTAATTGGAATACTATTCAATCTTGTCATCACGCTCATTGTTTGGCTTGTGCTTAAGTTTACACTTGGCTTTGCCCCTATTTCATACAGATGGTGGTATTTCTTCATTGCAATGGGAGTTTCAATCATCATCAGCATGCTTTCTGGTCTCTATCCAGCAAGCAAAGCAGCAAAACTTGATCCAGTTGAGTCCCTGCGAAGAGAATAATGAAAGGGCAACAAAATATGATTAACGTGAAAAAATTTATTAAAGATAATGCTGACTATGATTATTCTGAATTTAATAAAAAGCTTATAATCTCACAATATGAAATAGTTGGAGTTAGGATTCCGCTTTTAAAGAAATTTGCGAAAGAGGTTGAACCTGAATATATAGACTTAAGTGATCCTCATATCTCACATGAAGAAATCCTTTTATATGCTTTCGCTGCTGGACAAACAAAAACTGAAGACGAACAACTTGAATATCTCTCAAACCTTATGCCATACATCGACAATTGGGCAACCTGCGACAGCTCTGTCTCCGCCCTTAAAAGATTGACCGACGAAAAATCCTACAAATTTTTTAGTTCTCTTTTACAAAGTGACAAAGAGTTTTATGTTAGAGTTGGAATTGTTTCTATGATGAGAAATTTTTTGAAAACTGAAAAACTTGAGGATATACTTTTACAAATTGAGAAAATTGAAAAGAAAGAATATTATATTAACATGGCAATAAGTTGGCTTTATGCAGAGTTATGCGCTTTCAACTTTGAAATAGGAAAAAAACAAATTGAAAAAACGACTGACAAGTTTATAAGAAACAAAGCTATATCAAAAGCTTGCGAAAGCTTCAGGGTTGACAAACCAAACAAAATGCTTTTGCAAACACTTAAGATAAAATAAAAAAACACCAGAATTTTTCTGGTGTTTTTATTTAACATTAAATGCATTGCGGCTCTTATATGTGTCAAATATCAAATTGATCACAGAAGGATAATATTGAATAAATTTTTTCTTTTTGATAAGTTTCAAAATCTCTTTTTGACCCGCCCATTTGACGGCTTGGACTTCACCATCAACAAATTTAATTTGTTCAAGTGAAACATCTCTTTCCACAACAAACATGTCATCAAAGCCATCTTTGAAATTGAATGTATAAAGAGGTCTCAACTCTGAAAAATCCAGAAAAATTCCAAGTTCTTCTTCGAGTTCCCTCTGGGCAGCCTTGCGAGCATTTTCTCCTGCCTGAACATTTCCTCCCAAAGTTAAATCCTAAACATTTGGGAAATTTTTCTTGGTGCTGGAACGTTGCTGAATCAAAAGTTTACCTTGGCTGTTAATGACACAAATATGCACAACCATTCTATATTCACCCTTTTTCATCTTTGCTTCTTTCTCTGCAATTTTTCCAAGCCTAATTCTGTCTGCATTATACAAATCTATTTTTTCCATTTTATCCCCTTTCTTGAAAATGAAAAAAAGAAAGAAAATTATTCTTTCTTTAAACAACCTTATTTATTGTCTGCAGATTTAACCTTTGCAGCCTTGCCAGTAAGGTTTCTAACATAGTAGAGTTTTGCTCTTCTAGGTTTACCCTTTCTAACCACTTCAATTGAAGCAATTTTTGGTGAATGAACAGGGAAAGATTTTTCAACACCAACACCATAAGACAATTTTCTTACAGTGAAAGTTTCTCTGATTCCACCATTTTTTCTGGCAATAACAACACCTTCAAAAGCTTGCAATCTTTCTTTGTCACCTTCAGCAATTCTAACAACAACCTTAACGGTGTCACCGATTGCAAATGAAGGAACAGTTTCTTTCATGCCTTCTCTTTCGAGTTGATCGATAATATTAGCCATTGACTTATCTCCTTTTTTCAGATTTTCGACAAAGTGTTCATAAAGCTTGAGATTTTCTCATAAGTTCTTCATCGGAGCACCCGAAGTCTTTTTGATTATAGCATATCAAAATCTCAAAAAACAAGTGTTTTTAACAATATTTCTTTGATTATATTAAAAAATAATAATAAAAAAGAGGCACAGCCTCTCTTAATCCTCCAAAATATAAGCGGTATATTCTTTTGCCCATGGATAATTCGCTTTTAAAATGTCCTCTCGAAGCCTCTTAACATCATAATCAACGGTCTTATCCTCGAAAGAAACACCATTTTCATTCACTTCTATCATCAAATAATGTGCTGGATGTCTGACACCAAGTGCATTAACTCCCACATAAGTTGCTTTGTCAGACTTATATAATTGTGAAATATGCTCATGTCCAAAAAATATGTAATCAGCTTTGATGGATTTAAACAACTCATCAAAAACCTCAGCAGATCTTATCTCTGGTTCATCCATAACCAGTCTCTGTGTTTCCCAAGGAAAATGCACGAAGTAAAAAGTCTTTCCATCTATCTTCAACCGACAACTTTTGGGAAGAGACATGAAAACTTTCTCATATTCTTTTTTTACAATTCTTTTGACATAGTGCTGATGCTTCCGCCTCTCACCTTGAAAATATGGAAATTCTTCCTTAGGAAGACCAAAAGCATAATAACAATCATGATTTCCCATAAGCCAAATGTCACCGCTTTTTAGCACATTTTCAATGCATTCGTTCGGAAATGGACAAACAGCAACAATATCACCAAGAAAAATCCTCAAATCAGCCGATTTATAATCATCGGTTTGCATGAGGCTTTCAAGTGCATAAAGATTACTATGAACATCAGAATAAACACAAATTTTCATCTTCATCCTCAAAGCTTTATTTAATCAGACTGCCGCCATTAACTCCAATATTTTCACCATTGATAAAATCAGCCTTGTCACCAAGTAAAAACAAAACTGCATTTGAAACATCTTCCATATTTGCAAGTCTTCCTCTTGGACAACTTGCTTCTTGATCTGTAATCTCCTCTTTTGACCAACCCTTTTTTGCAAGCGGTGTCAAAACAAGAGAAGGGCTGACACAATTACTTCTTATTCCATATGAAGCTAGTTCAAGTGCCAAGCATTGTGAAAGTGTTATGATTGCTGATTCAGAACAACAATATGCACTGCATTCTGTATCAGGTCTTGCCGCCATCCTTGAAGCTATATGGACAATTGATGCATTTTTTTGTTTTTTAAGAAGCGGAATAGCATATTTTGAACAAAGCATTTTTCCAATAAAGTTTGTCTCGATAACATTTTTATAGGATTGCAAATTGCATGTTTCCACAAATTCATCAACATTTGTGCCTGCATTGTTGACAAGTCCATTGATTTTCTTAAATTTCTTTTCAACTTGTATAAAAGCAGTTTTCACATCTTCTTCATTCGAAACATCACATTTGATGATTTCAAGTTCAAAACCTAATTTCTCAAATTCTTTTTGTGTTTGACTTGCTTTTTTGTCATCATGAGCATAAAATGTCACAACTTTGTGTCCCAATGCACATAAATCTTTGCAAATCTGCTTTCCTATGCCAGATGTTCCACCAGTGACAACATAAACCATAAATCTTTCCTCCTCTCAAAATCTTTAAAAAGCATTTTCAATGTGATTTAAAATTTCATCTCCCAACACTTCAACAACATCAAATCTGCAATCACAATCAATCTTGTGCTTTTGCATCAGATATAGTTGTGCAACATTTCGAAGTTTTTGCTGTTTTCGCTTGTCAACAGCCTCGCAAGGTCTTCCAAATTCCAAAGTCTCTCTTGCTTTAACTTCAACAAACACCAAAACATTTTTATCTTCTGCAATTATATCAATTTCACCAATTCTATTAGCATAGTTTTTCTCAATAATCTTATATTTCTTCTTTTTCAGATACGTTGTAGCAATTTCTTCACCATAACCACCCTTAAATTTGTTTAATCTTTTATAAAATGCCATATATCACACCTTTAATTATAATATCATAACATTAATCAAGCGTAATCTTTCCAATTCTTCCTTTTCTGAAATCATCAACAATCATTCTTGCAGCTCTCTCAACATCAATTTCACCACCACCAACAACATATTTACGAGAAATTGCAATCTCTTCAATAGTTTTTGCTTCACCATACCTGTTTTTGACAAGAATTGGATATTTTTCTTGCAAAAGTTTCAAAAGCTCAATTGAAAGTTCATTAAAGTCCAAAATTTCATCTCTTACACTTCCAACATAGGCAAGCCTTTTTGCGGTTTCTTGGTCTGAAATGTTTGGATAAAGCGTTCCTGGTGTGTCATAAACCTCAATACAATCCCCAATTGGAAGCCACAAACCATGTTTTGTGACACCAGCCTTATTTCCAGTGATTGCTTTGGCTTTTTTGCTTAAGTTATTAACTAATGTGCTCTTCCCACAGTTTGGAACACCAATAATCATTGTCCTGATAGTCGCTTTAATACCTTTTGCTTTGTATTTTTCAATCTTTTTTGATGCAAGTTTCTTAAGCTTTGAAACAATAATATCTGATTTTCCTGACATCGTGCTGTTGAAAAGCACATAATCAACATTATCTCCCCTAAACTCTGGCAAAATTTCTTTAATTCTTTTCTCATCCGCCATATCAATTTTGTTAATGACATAAAGAATAGGTTTGTTTTCAGCCAACTTGGAAAGGCTTGGATTAAGGGAAGAAAGTGGGATACGTGCATCAAGAATATAAGTGACAACATCAACTTTTTTCAGTTGCTCACTTATGTCCTTAAGTGCTTTATTCATATGTCCAGGGAACCAATTAATTTTCATTATCTCTCCATATATTGTGTATTATGTATTGCATATTACACTACTTTCAGTGTAATACTCAATTTTCCAACAAATCTTTCCTTAATGCTTTTGTGCGTTTAAGACTTTCTGATTTTCTCCATTTATCCACCTCAGCATGGTTGCCAGAGATCAAAACCTCTGGCACTGACAAACCTTCAAATGTTTGAGGTCTTGTGTATTGAGGATACTCCAAAAGTCCATTTGAAAAACTTTCGCTTGTCAAACTATCTTTTGAAATCACTCCATCGACAAAACGAGCAAGACTGTCTATGATTACCATTGAAGGGAGTTCCCCTCCTGTCAGCACATAATCTCCAATTGAGATTTGCTCAATGTCGAAAAGTTCGAAAATCCTCTCATCCACACCTTCATAATGTCCACAAACAAAAATCAGATGCTCATTTTTTGATAACTCCTCTGCTTTTTCAGCATTGAATGTCTTTCCTATTGGTGAAGGAAAAATTATTTTTGCTCCATCTTTATAGACAGATTTTATGGCGTCAAACAAAGGCTGAACAGTCATAAGCATGCCAGCCCCTCCTCCAAAAGGATAATCGTCACATTTCTTATGCTTATCCTTTGAAAAATCTCGTATGTTGATTGTGTTAATTTCCAAGATGCCACTTTCTTCTGCTCGAGCCAAAATGCTGGTTTTAAGCGGTGAAAAAGCTTCTGGGAACAATGTCAAGATATCAATTTTCATCTTTCTTGGATCACCTTTGCGCCATTATATTCATTTCTTATTGCAACAAGAGTTCCATTTGCATTTATGAAAATCTCTTTTCTGAAAGGAACTTCATATAAAAGCCCATCTTCTTGGATGATAAGAATGTCATCAAAACCATAGTCAATTGCATTCATAATTTGTCCAACCAGCTCCCCTTTCTCATCATAAATGATTGTGCCAATCAAATCTTCAATAAGAAAATCGTCAGTTGACAAAAGCAAAAATTCCTCTTTTGTTATATAAACAAACTTGTTGCGGTATTTTTCTGCAACATTTCGATCTGTAATTTCGTCAAACTTCACATATCCATAACCAAGTCTGAAAGTTGCGCTTGAAAAAGAACTTGGTCTTTTTTCAATATAAAGCTTGTGCTTCCCATTAAAAATCGCAGGGATATCAATCGAAGGAAAGATTTTGACTTCCCCCTTAATGCCCTGCGGTTTTATTATTTTGCCTACGCAAACAAACTCCATATTAGTCCTCAAACTTTACAAAAACTTTTTTATGTGCCCGAGCACCAATTGACTTCATAACAGTTCTGATGCTTGTTGCAGTTTTTCCATTCTTGCCAATAACTTTGCCAAGATCAGAAGAAGCAACTGTGACATGATATGTGATAGAGTTTTCATCTTCCTCTTTTTCCACTTTCACTTCGTCTTCTTTTTCAACGAGAGCTTTGGTGAGAAATTTCAACAATTCGTCCATGTTTTTTCTCCTTATTTGTTTTCTGCGTTGATAGCACCACTCTTCACCAAAATTGATTTTGCAGTTTCAGTTGGTGTTGCACCATTCTTAAGCCATTGTTGTGCTTTTGCATTGTCAATTTTGATTTCTGCTGGGTTTGTAAGTGGATTGTAAGTGCCAAGAAGGTCAATGTATTTTCCATCTCTTGGGCTCTTTGAATCAGCAACCACCACACGATAGAAAGGTGATTTCTTATCTCCCATTCTTGTAAGTCTAATTTTAACAGCCATTTTTCTCTCCTTTTGGGTTTCCCCTATATTTTTTTCTTTGGCGTTTAAGCCTATATATAATCAAGTTGCCTTGTTTATACCATTTCTAGAACATTCCTCTCATCCCACGTCTTCCTTTGAGCTGTTTCATCATTTCTTTTGATTGCTCAAATTGACGAAGAAGCATGTTTACTTGCTGAATTGAAGTTCCGCTGCCATCAGCAATACGCTTACGTCTGCTTGCTTTGATAAGGTCTGGATTAAGTCGTTCTTCTTTTGTCATACTTTGAATGATCGCTTTGTTGACTTCAAGTTGTTTTTCATCAATTGTGATGCCTTTCATTTTTGTTGCCATTCCAGGAATCATTCCAAGAAGATCATTAATGTTACCCATTTTTTTGAGGCTTTCCATTTGTGTGAGATAGTCTTCAAAAGTGAAAGAGTTTTCTCTCAACTTTTCGGTCATCTTTTTTGCTTCTTCTTCAGTCACCGCTTGTTGTGCCTTTTCAATAAGCGATAACACATCTCCCATGCCCAAAATTCTGCTTGCAATTCGGTCTGGATAGAAAGGTTCAAGATCTCCAATCTTTTCTCCAATTCCTGAAAATTTGATTGGTTTTCCGGTGATAGCTTTGATTGAAAGTGCCGCACCACCGCGAGTATCACCATCAAGTTTTGTAAGCACAACGCCAGTTATATCAAGATCATTGTTAAAACTTTCGCTGATTGTGACAGCATCTTGACCTGTCATGGAATCCACAACAAGCAAAATTTCCGTTGGCTTAACTTCTTTTTTGATCTCTTTTAGTTCTTGCATCAATTCTTCATTGATGTGAAGTCGACCTGCAGTGTCAATTATGACCGTGTCATAACCTTGTTTCTTTGCATGTTCAATTGCTTGTTTTGCTGTTTTGACTGGATTTTGAGTTCCTCTTTCAAAAACTTCAGCGTTTGCTGTCTTTCCAACAACTTGAAGTTGGTTGATGGCTGCCGGTCGATAGATATCACAAGCAACCAAAAGAGGTTTTTTTCCACTTTTTTTCAGATGATATGCAAGCTTTCCACACATTGTGGTTTTGCCCGCACCTTGGAGACCGCACATCATAATCACTGTTGGCGGATTTGAAGAGACTTGCAACTTTTGATTGTCAGAAGAAATTAAAGCAGTAAGTTCATCTCTTACAATTTTAATAACCATTTGACCAGGTGTCAGGCTTTTCATAACCTCTTCACCCATTGCCTTTGCACTTACATCGCCAACAAATTTCTTTGCAACCAAATAGTTTACATCAGCTTCAAGCAATGCAACTCTTACTTCTCTCATAGCTTCTTTGATTTCAAGTTCAGTAAGCCTCCCTCTTTTGGTAAGCTTTGAGAAAATGTGATTAAGTTTTTCTGATAATGATGAAAATAATGCCATTAGATTTCCTTTATTATTTCTTCAATTTTCTTTTTTACATCATCTAAGTTGTCCTCATGAAGCAAATCATTAAGTCTCCTTGAAATTTTTTCATTTCTTGCCCCAAATTTCAAAGCAACCTCATATTCATCAAGCTTTTGACAAGCTTTATCAATTGCATCAAGCACTGCTTGCCTTGAAATATTTTTTTCTTTTGCAATTTCTGCCAAAGTCATATTATACTCAAAATAAGCACTCATAATCCTTTGCCTGTCAGCACTTAAAAGTTTGCCATAAACATCAAAAAGTTTGCCATATTTGATGAAATCTTGCAGTGCAATTTTTGCCATGTAGAACCTCATTTGTCAAGCAAAATCGCTTTACATTTTGTATTTTACCATAACAAATATTTTTTTGCAAGCAAATTTTCCAAATTTATGGCAAAAGATTTGAGATTATTGTGTTACTTAAATGGTAATATACCGAATTTAAAGTCACAACGTCTTGATTTTCCCTGATGATATCTTGCTGAAGATAATCTTTATAAAATTCGTTTTGGGTCAAATCGTAGCCCAACTTTTTTAAGTCTTTAAGATTGACGCCTTGTCTATTGCGTAGCCCAAGCATAATCATTTCTTCCATGACTTCTGTATTTGTCAATTTCTCTTCTTCAACCTTGCCTTCTTCGTATCCGCTTATAGTCTCTGCATTAAAATATCTTCTTTCATCTTCAAAAGAGTGAGCCCCTAGTCCAAAACCTAAATAATCTCCTCGTTTCCAATAATTAAGATTATGTTGACTTTCAAAGCCATCATAAGCAAAGTTAGAAATCTCATATCTCTCCATTCCTTTGTCCACCAAATAATTGGAGAGTTTGTTAAATGCATCAATAGTTTCTTCGTCGGTCAAAGGCTTATATTTTTTGTTCTTAATCATTGAAAAGATTGGAGTATTTTCATAAACTTCAAGCAAATAACAAGATATATGCTTAACTCCCAAATCAAGAAGTTCCTTTGCATATCTAGACAAATCTTTGCCAGTCTCTCCTTCAAGCCCAACAATCAAATCAGCTGAAACATTTGCAAAGTATTTTCTCACCATTTTAATTTTCTCAATCGCCATTTTGTGATTGTGTAATCTTCCAATTTTTTGAAGATTTTTATCTTTTAGCGATTGAACTCCAACACTGACACGATTTATACGAAGTTGTTTCCACATAAGAATTTTTTCTTCCGATATAGAATTTGGATTCGCTTCAATTGTAAATTCTGCGTTGTCAAAAATATTAAAATTTTCATAGAGACAATCCACAACTTTTTTAATCTGTTCTGGTGCTAAAATGCTTGGAGTTCCCCCTCCAATATAAATCGTCCTAACCGGTCTGTCTGTCTTTCTTTTTTCTATCTCGCTGCACAAAAGATCAATATATTTATCAATCTCTTTGGTCGCAGCACAAAAAGAGGCAAAAGCACAATAGTTGCATTTTTGCTCACAAAATGGAATGTGAATGTAAATAGAAATTTCATTATTTCTTTCTTTGCTCAATTTCAACTCCTTAAATATTTTAAAGCCACTATTGACGCTCATCCAGTTTAAGGATACTCATAAATGCTTCAGAAGGGATTTCAACAGAGCCAATCTTTCTCATTCTCTTCTTTCCTTCTTTTTGCTTTTCAAGAAGTTTTCTCTTTCTTGTGACATCTCCGCCATAACACTTGGCAAGCACATCTTTTCTCATTGCAGAAATTGTTTCTCTTGCAATAATTTTATTTCCAATGCAGGCTTGAATTGGCACTTCAAAAAGTTGACGAGGAATGATTTTCTTAAGTTTTTCCGTAAGTTCTCTTCCTCGATTATAAGCGTTGTCTTTATGCACAATAAGTGACAATGCATCACACTTATCACCATTGAGCATCAAATCAACTCTGACAAGGTCAGCACGCTCAAAGCCTGCCAGCTCATAATCAAAACTTGCATAACCTTTAGTCCTTGACTTAAGACTATCAAAAAAGTCATAAATAATTTCGCCAAGAGGCAAAGTATAGTCAATTTGAACTCTTTTTTTATCAATGTATTGCATGTTTTTGTATATGCCACGCTTATTTTGGCAAAGTTCCATAATCGCACCAACATATTCTGGCGGAGTGAAGATGTTGACTTTGACAATAGGCTCATCAATATGGTCAATTTCAACAGTAGGTGGAAGATTTGAAGGATTTGAAACTTCAATCATATCACCATTGGTCTTGTAAACATTGTAAGACACGCTTGGTGCTGTCGTGATAATATCAAGATTAAATTCTCTCTCTAATCTTTCAGTGATGATTTCAAGATGTAAAAGCCCCAAAAAGCCACAGCGAAAACCATATCCCAAAGCAGAAGAAACCTCTGGAGAAAATTGAAGACTTGCATCGTTGAGTTTAAGTTTTTCTAAGCTATCTTTCAGTTCATTATATTTTGCACCATCAACAGGAAAAATCCCACAAAAAACAACAGGTTGAACAGTCTTATATCCATCCAATGGTTTGTCAATTGGATTTTCCGCACTTGTGACAGTGTCGCCCACTCTGACATCAGAAATCGTCTTTATTGAAGCTGCAATATAACCTACATCTCCAGCAGATAAATATTGAACCTGCTTCGTGTTAGGCACAAAAATTCCAACCTCAGTGACATCAAAAGTTTTGCCAGTCTGCATCATCAAAATCTTGTCACCAGCTTTCACCATTCCGTCAAAAACACGAACAAGACAAATTGCACCTTTAAAATTGTCATAATGACTGTCAAATATAAGACATTTAAGTTGTTTCTTTTCATCACCAATTGGTGCTGGAATTTGTGTGATAACAGCCTTAAGAACATCCTCAATGTTTCTGCCCTCTTTTGCTGAAATACAAGGACAGTTCTCTGCATCAAAACCAATCAATTCTTCAATTTCTTCCTTAACTTCCTCCACTCGAGCAGAAGGCAAATCAATCTTGTTGATGACAGGCAATGTTTCCAAATTGTTGTCAATTGCAAGATAAGTGTTTGCAAGTGTCTGTGCCTCAACTCCTTGGGAAGCATCCACCAAAAGAATTGCACCTTCACAAGCTGCAAGAGAACGAGAAACTTCATAAGTGAAATCAACATGTCCTGGGGTATCAATCAAATTGAGTGTGTATTCCTTCCCCTCAAACTCATAAATCAATCTTGTAGGGGCAAGTTTGATTGTAATGCCTTTTTCACGCTCTAGTTCCATACTGTCCAAAATTTGATTTTGCATATCTCTTTTTGTCACAGTGCCAGTCATTTCAATAAGTCTGTCCGCCAACGTACTTTTGCCATGATCAATATGCGCGATTATGCAAAAATTTCTAATTAAACTTAAATCTTTCAAAAGCCTCTCCCAATGCAAATTTTCTATGCTTCAATTATACATCACAAATGTCATATCAAGCAAACAATTTCAACAAACAAAAAACCACTTTAATCTAAAGTGGTTAATTTTTATAAAGGATTTTGGATTACTTAACTTTTTCCATGTATGATCCATCTCTTGTGTCAACACGAATCATATCACCAATGTTAACAAAAAGTGGAACACGAATAACATAACCAGTTGAAAGAGTCGCAGGCTTTTGAGAAGCTTTTGATGTATCTCCTTGAATTCCAGGTTCTGTGTCCACAACTTCAAGTTCAACAAATGTTGGTGGATAAACCGCAAAAGGAACCCCCTTATAGATATACATTGTTGTAGGCATATTTTCAGTGACAAAGTTGAGAGCATCTGCAACAGACTCCTTGTTGAGTGGCATTTGCTCATATGTTTCATTGTCCATGAAATAATAAAGTTCTCCATCATTGTAAAGATAAAGCATTTCTTTCTTTTCAATCACAGCATCTTGAAATTTGTCGGAAGGATTGAAAGTATCTTCCTTCACTTGTCCTGTCATAACGTTTTTAATCTTTGCTCTTACAAATGGTGAACCTTTCCCAGGTTTAACATGCAAAAAGTCAATAACATTATAGACATTTCCATCCATTTCAAAAGTTGTACCTTTTCTAAATTCTCCAGCTGAAACCATAAATTTTTCTCCTAATATTAATATTCAAAATTCGGGTAAATCCCCCAACTTCATGTTTATTTTATCACACAAACACTGCCAGTTGCAAGCCATTTTTTAAAAAAAATCAGCAATGAATTGTTCATATTTAAATAAAAATCAAGGAAACTTTAAAAATAAAACAATTTTCATGAAAAATATGTTATATTTGCTTTGATTTTATTTTCTGATTGCATCCATATAGATTTTTTTCATAATAACACTGTCTTTTGCTTGAGTTTCATTTGATTCGCAAATAATATGGAAATCCAAATTATTTTTCAAAATTACTTCGCAAAGAGGTTCAAATTCTGGACCATAAACATCATCTTCAAAAGTCAAATGACGAATCTCACCCTTGTCACCATATTGAATTTTTGAAAAATGAACATGGGCATTTTTTGTCCGCCATTCCCCCAGTTTTTCAAATGAATAGTCCACAATCTTTTGAAAATCAACTGCGGTTTTCAAAGAACCTTGTGTGAAAGCATTGATATGACCAAAATCAAAAGTTGGCAAAAGTTTGTCTGAAATTGTGCAAAGGTCAATTATTTCTTTATATGTGCCAATTTGCATACTTTTTCCCATAGTTTCTGGACAGATAAACATATCATCATCCAATTCCTTTTCAATTTCTGGCATAAATTCTTCAAATCGAGTTCTCATAAGAGCCACGGCATCCTCACGTGAAGATTTTCCGCAAGACCCGGCATGAAAAACCATTCTTTTTGCACCAAAAGCTTTCATAAACTTGATGCCAGTTTTGATGTAACCCAATGATTTTTCATACATAACAGGATCTGGATTTGCAAAATTAATGAAATATGGTGCATGAATTGACATCTCAATGCCAAAATCAGCAAAAACTTTTCCAATTTCTTCTGCTTTTTCACTTGTCATTCGAAAGCCTTGTCCAAAACTATATTCAAAAAGGTCAAGACCTCCATCAAAAAGCCCATGTCCTTGCTCGCTTAACCATTTTGGTGCTTCAAGCGTGCTTTTGTGCCCCTCTTCATAAAAAGCCAAACTATTTCCAGCAGGTCCAAACAAAACTTTACTCATATTTTCTCCTTAAAACAATCTCAACCAAAAAGAAAGAAGACCATCCTCAACTGTCCCTGTTCCAAGAAACTCATCTTTTTTGAAAAGTTTATATTTCCCATCTTGTTGATTGATTTTGATTTTCTGTCCATTACAAAGTTTTTCAAATTCATTTTCATTAAGCAAAATTTGAGAAAAATCAAAAACCTTTTCTGTTGAAATTATTGAAAAATCTCCTTTTTCAATTTGCTCAATTGAAAAAGCGTCTTTAAGCATAAATCCACCACATCTAGTGCGTATTATGCATTGCATACTACCATAAGTACCAATAAGAGTTGCTAAATCTCTGCACAAACTTCTTATGTATGTCCCACTTGAGCATGTGACAGAAAAACGAAATTTATTTTTATCTATCTTTTCCAAAACTTCAAAATCAAAAATTTCAACCTCTTTTGGAGTAAGAGCAACTTGCTCTCCTCTCCTTGCACTCTTATAAGCAGATTGCCCATTAACCTTTTTTGCAGAATATTGTGGTGGCATCTGCATGTATTTGCCAATCATTCTTTTGCATGCTTCTTTCACTTCGTTTTCACTGATGTCACATTCTTTCTGCTTTAAAACCTTTCCAGAGGTGTCAAGTGTGTCTGTTTCGAATCCAAAAATAAAGACCGTCTCATAAGACTTATCTTTGTTTAAGAAGAAATCAAACAATTTTGTTGCATTGTTAACAGTGACAGGAAGAAGTCCCTCTCCTTCCAAATCCAAAGTTCCCAAATGCCCACACTTTTTTGCTCCCAATTTAAATTTGATAATGTTGACAGCTTTGTTTGATGACATACCAACAGGTTTATTGACCAAAACAATCCCACTTTTTGTTGTAAGAATTTGCCTAGACATTCAAAACCTCACAAATCCAACCTTTAACAGTCTTTTTAACTTGAGATGCCTTAATTTCATTTATAAAAGCCGAGGCATTTTTATGTCCACCACCTCCCATTTTCAATGCAAAAGGAAAGATATCAAGCTCTGGAGCGCTTCTCATACTAAATTTAAAGACATTTGGTTTGATTTCATAGGAAAGCAATGTCCACTTAACTCCCTTTATGTTGAGAAGAGAATTTGAAAACATTTTTACATCATCTGCTGTCACACCAAGTTTTTTCATAGCTTTAAGAGAAAAAACAACCAAAACAACTTTTCCATCAGCAAAATAAGAGAGGTTTGAATATAAAAATTTCGTCAGCGCTATTTCTTTTTGAGAAATCGTCCTAAACATCTTGTTGTATATTCCAACATAATCAATTCCACATTCAATCAAGCTTTTTGCGTCGTCAAAGACTTCACCAAGACCAGCAAGAAACATAAATCTGTCAGTGTCACCAACCAGACCTGTATAAAGATATTCCGCAGTTTGTTTGCTTGGTTTTTGTCCAATTTCTTTGAAAAGATCCAAAACAAGTTGACTTGCAGAAGCCTTATGAAGAATTCGATAGTTTTTTGTTGGAACAATTTCCTTTTCATCAAGCATGTGATGATCGATAACAATCACATTCCTACACTTTTTAAATTCCTCAACAAAACATTTGTCCAGCCTGTCTTCGACATGCAAATCCATAAGAATCACCAAATCATAAACACTAGCAACAAACTGCCCTTTAAATTCATTCATTGGAAAAAGACTTGCCACATATTCTCCATATCGAGCACTAAATACATCTGCATTTTTGTCAAAATGACGGCAAAAATCTCTCATGCCCAACATACTTCCACATGCATCTGGATCAGGCTCTATATGGGCAAAAATTGCAATTTTTTTTGCTTTTTGAATTTTTTGAATAATTTGTTTATTCGTTATCATCAGTTTGTTCTTCCTTTGGAATGTTTAAGGTTTTCAAAATTTCTTCCACTCTCATGGAATTTAAAGCACTCTTATCAACCACAAAATTGATTTTTGGAACTTGTGGCATGTCAACCATCTTTGCAAGTTCTCTTTTTATGAATCCCTCACTTGATTGCAACACCCTTGTCACATTTTCAACATCTTTCAAATCAAGCACACTCACCCTAGCCTTGCAAAATTTGAAGTCCGGAGTCACATTAACCTCTGTTATGCTGACAATCTTGTTGACTCTTGGATCATTCATTTTGTTTTTCACAATTTCAATAAGACATCTTTGAATCTCACTGTTTGCCCTTTCAATTCTGTTATTTGCCATTCTATCTCTCCTATTATTATTTTGTTTTTCTTTGTACGCTTTCAACAACATTGTTTTTGTAGATAACTATTTCATCAAAACCTTCTTCCAGTTTTGGAAAGTTTTCTCTTATTTCTCTCTCATTGAAAGAAGCGACCTTTTCTGGGTTTTCTATTTTGTGAATAAATGGATCTCTTTTTTCTCTATCCTTAACCCTTTGAACACAAATCTCCTTATCAGTCAGAAGCACTCTTCCAGTCACATAACAATCATATTTTTCAGTAATCTTAAAATATTGATCTCTTTTGATTGTGTTGACACCATCAAGAATAACATTTTTGCCAACTTTCAAAAAATCTTCAAATCGTTTTCGAAGCTCCCCATAAACAATTTGGTTTGTTTTGAAATTGTATTCATTTGGCAAATATCCAGAATCCACAAGTTCCTTTCTGATTTTATCACTGGAAAGAATGACCGCATCATTCTTTTCCGCAAGTTTTTTTGCCAATGTGGATTTTCCAGATCCAATCATGCCAATCATAATATCAACAGAAACCATATTTTCTCCTAAAATATTATAACCTAAAACAAATAATTTTCAAAGAAAAAAGAGATTAAATTTAATCTCTTTTAACTTCTTGTTTGATATAACATTCCAAAATGTCGCCTTCTTGGAAATCAACATTGTCACGAAGTTTAATACCACATTCATAACCCTTTGCAACTTCACTCTTTTCATCTTTGACAATCTTAAGAGATTCAATGATTGAGTCACCAACAATTTCTTCTCCACGCTTGATTTTTGCAATTCCGTTTCTTTGAATTTTTCCGTCAAGCACATAACTTCCAGCAACTTTCCCTGCAGTTGAAAGTTTGAATACAACTCTTATCTCTGCTTTTCCAACATATTTTTCTTCATATTTAATTGCCATCATACCTTTTGAAATTCTTGTAATTTGGTCAACAACTTCATAGATAATTCTTGATTCAATCAATTCAACCTTAAGGCTATCAACCATTTGAAGCATTTTGTTTGGTGTTTTGATATTGAATGCAACCACAACAGAGCCTGTCGTTTGAGCAAGCACTAAATCGCTTTCAGTAATTCCACCAGCAGCACTATGAATACAAACAACTTTCACTTCATCATTTCTGATTGCTTCAAGTGATGCTTTAAGTGCTTCAACAGAGCCTTGAGTGTCGGCTTTGATGATGATGTTAAGATTTTTCAAACTGCCCTCATGCACCCTGTTCATAAAGTCATCTGCACTCACTCCGGAAGTTTGTTTTGCACGCTCTTGCTTAATCTTATTAATTCTTTCATTGATAACTTGTTTTGACAAACTTTCATCAACAGCGTATACCGCATCACCAGAATTTGGAACATCATTAAAGCCCATAACAGCAACTGGGGTTGATGGTCCAGCTTTTTTGACAGCTTTTCCATTTTCATCAAACATCGCTTTGACTTTTCCATAAGTTATACCAGACATGATTGAGTCACCGATTTTCAAAGTTCCACTTTGAACAAGCACAGTTGCAACAGCACCCCTCGTTTTGTCAAGTTCGGCTTCAACAACAACACCTGTTGCCATTTTGTTTGGATTTGCTTTAAGCTCTTGCATTTCAGCCACAAGCAAAATCATTTTCTTAAGTTCATCAAGTCCCATACCTGTCTTTGCAGAGATAGGAACACAAATTGCGTCTCCACCCCATTCTTCAGGCAAAATACCATGTTCCGTCAATTGTTGTTTGATGCGGTCAGGATTTGCTTCAGGTTTATCCATTTTGTTTATTGCAACAATCATAGGCACGTTTGCCGCTTTGATATGATTGATTGCTTCAATTGTTTGAGGCATAATTCCATCATCAGCAGCAACCACAAGAATTGCAATGTCTGTCACCTCGGCACCTCTTGCACGCATTGCAGTGAATGCTGCATGCCCAGGAGTGTCGATGAAAGTGATTTTTTCGCCATTAAAGGAAATCTGATAAGCACCAATTTTTTGAGTGATTCCACCAGCTTCCCCAAGCACAACATTTGTCTTTCTGAAAGCGTCCAAAAGGGATGTCTTACCATGGTCAACGTGTCCCATAACAGTGACAACTGGAGGACGTTTAACCAAATCTTTTTCATCATCTTCTTCAACTGATTTGTCAAGAAGTTTTTCTTCATAGGTTTTATCCATCTTAAGCTCAACAGTGACCCCAAGTTCACCGGTGATAAGTTCACATGTATCAAAATCAATTGTGCTGTTGATTGTTGCCATAACTCCCAAAAGCATAAGTTTCTTAACAATTTCAGCAACAGGCTTTCCAATTTTTTCACTCAATTCTTTAACTGTGATTTCCCTTGAAGTAAGAACAGCATGAGTCACTTGTGGAGCAATCACAACTTCAACTTCTTTTTTCTTCTTAATTAGTTTTCTTGAACCCATCGTAGTTTCTTCAAAACCATCCTCATTCATAACAAGAATGTTGTTGTTTTGTTTTCCAAATCCAGCCCTTGCTTTTGCAGAAACTTTCTTTGATTCATCGACATTTCTTCTTTGCTTATTTTTATTTCCAAAGTTTCTTTCTGGCTGAGCAAGAACAGAACTGCTTTCTGTCGCCCCAGAAGAGAAAGATTTAAATCCGTTTGCTTTTGTTGAAACAAAGGAATTACTTTTTGGTCTTGCAGAAGGATTTTGTCCATTTCTGTTAAATTGCCCAGCTGGTCTGTTTGCGTTGTTGAATGGACCATTTGGTCTTTGCCCAAATCTTCCGCCATTTTGCTGTCCATTGTTTTGGAAGCCACCTTGTCTGAAATTTCCTCCTTGCCCCTGACCATTTCCATTTCTTTGCTGAAAACGAGGGTTATTCGTCTGACCATCAAACTTACGGAAGTTGTTGTTTTGATTTCCTCCTTGCCCAAAGACTTGCTTTTTTTGTTCAACTTTCTGTTCTGCTTTCTCCACAACAGTTTCGTCATGTTTCGCTTTTTCAAGTTCAACAGCCTTTGCCTTTTCAAGTTCAACTTTCTTCTTTTCTTCATCTCTTGCTTTTGCTTGCAATTTTGATTTTTGATCTTGCACACCTTTTGCAAAAGAATCAATTGCAACCTTTGATTGCTTTATTGACAGCAATAAATCCTGCAAAGAGCCATCTCTTTGTAAATTGTTGATTGTTTTAAGTGCGTTAAGTTGTGTTGCCAAATTATTCTCCTTTTACGCATTTTTCAATGCTTTCACTCAATGCTTTATTTTTTAAGCCAATGGCCTTGCAGTTTTCAATGCTGACGAGTTCTGCCAAATTTTCAATTTCAAGAAGCGGAATATCTCTGTTTTCACTTAAAAATTTCATCTCTCTCAAAAGTGAATTTCCAGCACTTTTATCAATCAGAAGTAGATAAAGTTTTTTTGTATATGTGGCAAGTTTTTCTTTGCCAATAATCACAAACCCAGCTTTTCTTGCTATGGAAATAAGACCTTGTATTTTATTCAAATTCTTCTCCGATTTTTTGATATACTTCTTGTGGAACTTCACATTTAAAAGCTCGATTTAATGCTTTTTGCTTGCAAAGCTTCTGATAGCAATTTCTATCTTTGCAAACATAAGCACCTCTTCCATTTGCCTTTCCAGTTTTGTCAACAAAGATTTCTCCATCTTTGTTTTTCACCACTCTCAAAAGTGTTTTTTTATCGCTTTGTGCTCTGCAAACAATACACATGCGAATTTTTTCTTTTGGTTTATTTTGCATAAAAACCTCTTTAATTAAAGTTCTGGAAATTCATCCCCATCAATTTCTTCAAGTTCTTCCAAATCTCCCATTGTATCAAATGAATTTTCATCGGTAAGCTCTGTAAGCTCATATTCAACTTCTTCATTTTCTGTATGAGTTTCTGCAGGCTTAATGTAACTCTCGGGTTTAACATCAATCTTCCAACCAGTAAGTCTTGCAGCAAGACGAACATTTTGTCCCCCTTTTCCGATTGCAAGTGACAACTTGTCATCTGGAACAATCACTTGAGACATGTTTAAACTGTCATTTGTTTCAACTGACAAAACTTTTGCTGGACTTAATGACCTTGCAATATATTCAAGAGGATCTTCAGAATATTCCACAAGATCAATTTTTTCGCCATTAAGCTCGTTTACGATTGTGTTAATTCTCACCCCACGATTTCCAACGCAAGAACCAATTGCATCAACATTTGGTCTTTCTGTGTAAATTGCAACTTTTGCTCTGTTTCCTGCATCACGTGTAATATTTTTTATTTTAACATCTCCACTTGCAATTTCAGGAATTTCAAGCTCAAACAATTTTCTGATAAATCCAATGTTGCTTCTTGACACTTGAATTTGTGGTCCTTTGAAAGAATCCTTAATTTTCTTCACATAAACCTTTACTCTGTCACCAACATTGAATTTATCTCCAGGAATTTGGTCATTTTTCATCATGACACCTTCAGTGTTTGTTCCTGGAATTTGCACATAAACATTTTCTCCATCAATACGCTTAACGATTGTTGTCAAAAGTTCATCCTCTTTTTCAGAAAGTTCACTGACAGCTGTTTGTCTTTCCATTTCACGAAGCTTTTGCATAACAACTTGTTTTGCAGTTTGAGCAGCAATTCTTCCAAAGTCTTTTGTTGATTCTTCAACGGCAACAATGTCACCAACCTTTGAAGATTTTTTGTTTAACTTTGCTTCAGCCAAAGAAATTTCTTTGTCAGGATCTTCAACTTCAGAAACAACAGTTTTGTAGGAATATATTCTGATTGTGTTTCTTTCTGGATAAAGTTTTACCATTGCAGACTTTGCTTCTCCATACATCTTTTTATATGCTGAAGTAAGTGCAGTTTCAAGCGTCGCAATAAATGTGTCCTTATCAATTTTCTTTTCTGCTTCAAGTTCATCAAGTGCCTTAAAAAAGTCTTTGTTTACCATTTTAAATTTTTCTCCTTAAAATTATAATTTTGCATTTCTGTTTAGAAAACTATCACAAGTTTCATATTTGCAATTTTGGTTCTCTCAAATGTGAAATCACCTTTTTGTGTTTGGAGTGCGACATGCTTATCATCAAAATCTTTCAAGACACCTTTGAAAACCTTTTGTCCATCTTGCTTTGCAAAAAGCGTAAGTTCAATTTCTTTACCAAGATTTCTTTTCAAGTCCCTGTCTGTTTTGATTGGTCTGTCAAGTCCTGGAGAACTCACAACCAATGTATAAGGTTTGTCGTCTGTCGGATTAAGTTCATCCAAAATTGGGTCAATTTTTTTATTAACAATTTCACAATCGTCAATTGTCACCCCTTCTTCTTTATCAATTGTAAAGATAAGACTCATTGAACCATTCTCTTTTTCATAACTCACTTCAACAAGTTCATAGCCCATCTCCTCAATGACTGGACGAAGTTTTTCTTCGCAAATTTGCTTAACCTTTGCCATTCGCACCTCCAAAGTGTTCACTTAATACAAAGAGTGAGCAAATAATTTGCTCACTCCTCGTCAAGTTATAATTATTATAGCCCAAACAATCTCAAAAATCAAGATTTTTTGCCATCTTTTTATATAATTATTAAATAATATAGAACATTTACTCATATTAATGGTCGCAACCCTTACTTTTCACACAATTTCAAAAGAAGTTGTGCAGTTGCATATGCATCATTCCATGCTCTATGTGCTCCAACAAGACTTATTCCATAATATTCACAAAGTGTACCAAGCTTGAAATTATGAGATCTAACACCCTTTTTTATTGCAAGTTTATATGTGTCAATAAGTTCATTGTCAAACTCAACATCAAGAGTATCTTCATATCTTTTTACAAATGGGAAGTCAAAGTCAATCATGTTGTGTCCACAAAGAGCACAATCTTTTGAGAAATTAAAGAAATCCACAATCACTGGCTCGATTGATGGAGCATTTTCCACCATACCATTTGTGATGTTTGTAAGTTCTGTGATTTGTTGTGAAATGCGAATCGTTGGCTTAACCAATGATGCAAATTTTTCTTTTATTACACCATCAACAATCTTAACTGCTCCAATATCAATAATTTGGTCATTATATTTATCAAAGCCTGTTGTTTCAAGGTCAAAGACCACAATGCTTTTCCCTTTTATCAAATCATTGTATTCAATCTTTTGACCGAACATGCTGTCTTGTTCAAGAGACTCAAGTTTCTCCACCTTCACAACAGAACCACTGTAAGTTTTCTTTGGTTTCTGAATGAATTCAATCTCTTCCAACTTGTTTGCCAAAGCCATCTTATCAACTCTCAAAACGAGTTTTCCAGAAAATTTACTTTTTTCAACATCTCCATGAACAAGCATATACATACAATCTTCAAGTGCTTCCATTTGCCCCAAATTACTTTTTGAACAAAAATGAATACAATCAATTTTTCCTCTTTCATCTTCCAAGACAAATGTGTAATAAACCCCTTCTGTGCCAGCTTTAGCGCCTGATTTCCTGACAAAGTCATGTCTTGAAAGTTTGTTTAAAAATCCAGCAACAACAACATTCATTTTTGGAGACTTGATATTGTTTATGTATTCAGGCTTGGTTGGAATATTTTTTCCTATGCAATCTTTGATAATCTCAACTGAATATCTTTTAGACACTTTATATTTTGCGGTTATTTCAACATTTTCAATATCAACTTCATCCACAAAATCTTCGCTCACACAACAAGAAACCACAAACTCACACAAGAAATTGTTTTTAAGATGCTTTGCAAGCTCCGTTGCAACTCCATGTTCCTCAAAAAAATTGAAAATTCGATCACTGACAGTTATGTTGATTTGAACATCAATTTCAGTCATCTCGATTTTAAAGTTTTCATCATGCAAATAGGAATACATCAATTTGTATCTTTCTTCAAAAAAGCTTTTAATAGCTTTAAGAATCAATCTTTCTTCAACAAAAGCACGCATAAATTTCGTGCGGATTTTAAGTTGTTCCAAGCCTAAATGTCTTTCCAAAAAATCACTAATTTCCTTCTTATCGTTTTCAGTAAGTTCTTCCACAGTTGAAGGATACAAAAAAGTTGCAGTGCAGACGCCTTCACGCTTTTTCACCACAACACTTTGCAATTGAAGGTCTTTATATTTATCACCAAACTCGGTGAAAAATTCTTCTTCAAAATTCATAAGACCATTCTATAAAATTTTAGGATTTTTGTCAAGTTAAAGATTTACATAACATAAAACAATGTCAATTTTGCTTACATAACAAAATGCAAGATGTCAATAAGCACAACAAAGCCCAGCAAAACACATAGCCCCACAAAGTGAATCATGTTTTCAACCTTTCGATTGATAGGCTTCCCACGAATCCACTCAATGATCGTAAACAAGATATGCGCCCCATCCAAAGAAGGAATTGGAAGAAGATTGAAAATCGCAAGGTTTGCAGCAATAAGAGGAATGAAAATCAAAAGATAAGACAGTGATTGAGATGCCATTGTTGCAATTGTTGTGATTGTTCCAACTGTGCCAGTCATCTGTGTGATAGGAATTTGAAATGTGATGAGCATCCAAAGACTCTTAAGCACAACCCAAGCAAAACCAAACGCCATTTCAAAAGAGCGACAGAAACCTTCCCAAGCATTGTAAACATATGCACTTGTGCAAGATTTTTCTCCCTTTGCACTTTCAAGTCCAACATAAGTGTTAAGAATATAAACTGGATTTCCTTCATCATCCACAACTGGTTTATCTTTATTATCTAGTTTCTGTTCAAAAACTGGGCATACAGCAATTTTGAGAACTTCTTTTTTGCCATGAAGAGAACCATGTCTGACAGTCATGTTAAAGGTATAAATTTGAGATGTCTCTCCTTTTTCAAACTTATCAAGTTCTGTTTTCATAAACTCTGCAAGAATTTGATTTTTCTGCTCAATTGAAAGTCCTGTTATGCTTGGGTCAATCGCTTGAAGCTCTGAAAGTTTAACATCAAAGTATGTCTTTAATATTTTGGTATATTTTTCTTTTGCTTTAACTCTTTGACTATTGACCATTGACACATAGTTTCCACCAAAAGCAAAATCAATTTTTTTGCCATTTATGTGAGTGATTACATCGCCTTTTTTATATGGATTTGTGTGAGTAAAATAAACTGTCTCACTTTCATCAACCACTTGGACATAGGAATAGCTTGTGTTGTTGAAAGTTTGAATTTGAGGAACATCATAACCAATGCTTGACAAAAGCACCCAAGAGAAAATGATCGCAGTGATGAAATTCATCGTCACCCCACCAAGGAGAACAAGGATTCTTTTCCAAGGTTTCTGATTGTTGAATGCTGTTGGCGATGTGTTTCCTTCATCATCCTCTTCCCCATCAAAAGCACAATATCCACCCAACGGAAAAATACGGAGCGAAAACTTTTCCCCCGTTTTTTTGTTTGTTTTTGAGAAAATTGGGAAACCAAAACCAATTGAAAACTCTGTTATCTTAAATTTTAGTATTTTCCCAACAATATAATGCCCCAGTTCATGAACTAAAATCATAAACAAGAGAATGACAATCGCAAGCAAAATATAAACAGCAATCATATAAACAATTCCTTAAACAATTTTCGTTCTTTTGTTTAAACTGCAAAAATCAAAAATGCAAGCAAAATATATGGTGCCATGAAGATATGAGAATCAACTCTATCCAGCAATCCGCCATGTCCAGGCAAGAATTTTCCACTGTCTTTCATACCAGCTCTGCGCTTGATGATTGATTCAAACAAATCGCCTGCTTGAGCAACCATAGACCCAATAAATACGATAATCAAATATGCCCAAATAGGGAAGATTTCCATAAATGGCTCAAATGAACTAATGCAACCAAAAATCAAATAAACGCATGCACTGAACAACACACACCACAAAACTCCACCAACAGAACCAGAGATTGTTTTTCCTGGGCTGATTCTTGGACAAAGTTTTTTGCCTCCAATGACAGAACCTGTGAGCATTGCAAAGGTGTCAGTAAAAATTGGAATAAGAAAAGTAGTCAAAAGCACAAACACTGAAACATTTGAAGTTATTCCAGAAAGTTTTGTAAGAGGCAGATCATTGATATGGTTTGTCAAAACAAAGAACAAAAACAAAAATGCTGGATAAACAAAACAAATTGCAGTGTGCAAAGCTTTCTTAAAAGAGAACATAAGAACTGACATATTTGGAACTTCACGAACAGTCATTTCATGAAGAATAGTTTGTTTTTTTCTGCAATAAGTCATAAGAAAAACAACCAATGCCCCCAATACAATCAAAGCAATATCAATCAAGATTGTCCACAAAATCCAAAACAAATCATTTTTGAGACTTGCAAAATGAATTCCAATCAAATTTCCAGCAAGCAAAAATGCAGGTGCGCTGATTGCAACCCATTGATTGTTGTAAAAACCTGTCTTTGCAAGCATTTTTGACATCTCGAAACACCCAAAACATGCAAGGATTGCAAAAAAGGCATCGAAGAAATAATCGCTGACATAAACTTTTAAAACAAAAAGCAATGCCAAAACAATTACAATTCCAATAGAAGAATAAATCCTTTGTTTCATAATAACTATTTTCCTCCAAATCTTCTGTTTCTTTTTGAAAATTCATAAAGTGCATTTCTTAATTCTTTTTCATCAAAATCAGGCCAATGAAGTTTTGTGAAGTAAAACTCCGCATAAGCCATTTGAAAAAGCATAAAATTTGACACCCTCATCTCTCCACTTGTTCTGATCAAAAGATCAATGTCTGGAGCATCAGCCGAATACAAATTCTCTTTCAAATTTTCAATGGTAATATCCTTTCCACGCTCTGCAACCAAGTTTGCAGCATGAACAATATCTTCCCTTCCACCATAACTCATTGCAAGGTTGACGGTCAATCCAGTATTATTTTTGGTTTCTTCCATCGTTTTAATCAGTATATCTTGCATTTTTTTTGGAAATCTTGTCAAATCACCCATGGAAACAAATCTGATGTTCTTATTTTCAAATTGACTCTTATATTCTTCAACAAAATCATAACAAAGTTCAAAAATATAGTCAATTTCAGCTTGTTCTCTTTTCCAATTATCAGTTGAAAAAGCAAAGAATGATGCAAAACGAATTTCAGGATATTTTAAAAGCGTTTCAATCATTTTTTTCAAAGAAATTGCACCTTGCTTGTGTCCCAAAACCTTGTTAAGCCCTCTGCTTCTTGCCCAGCGTCTGTTACCATCCATTATGAATGCAATGTGAGTAGGCATTGTCACAATAGACTTTTTCTTTTTAAACATTAAAACCCCTTAAAAATTCAATATCGTTCTTTTGTCAAACTTTCATAACTTCTTCTTCTTTTGCATCACATTCGCTGTCCACAAGAGCCGTGTATTTGTCCATAACTTTTTGAACTTCTTTTTCAGCGCTTGCAAATTCGTCTTCAGAAATTTCGCCGTCTTTTTTAAGATCCTTAAGCATATCAAGAGCATCTCTTCTGACATTTCTCATTGCAACTTTTGTGTCCTCACAAATTTTCTTAACATTTTTAACAATTTCTCTTCTTCTTTCTTCTGTTGGCATAGGAAAAACAAGCCTAATTATTTTTCCATCATCTGTTGGAGTAATTCCAATATCAGAAGCAGAAATGGCTTTTTCAACATTTTTAATTTGAGAAGCATCCCAAATGTTTATGTTGAGGATTCGTCCTTCAGACACAGTGACAGTCCCCATTTGATTGATTGGAGTTGGTGTTCCATAATATTCAACCATAACCTTATCCAAAATGTGTGGATTTGCTCTCCCCGCTCTAATAACAAGATATTCGTTTTGTTGGTGCGAATATGCCTTCTCGAGGTCTTGTTTTAACGAAGCGAAAATATCATCAACAATTTCGTTCATAAATTCTCCTTTAATATACCAAAATAGTATAACTGAAAAATTGTTATTTTGCAAACAATTTCACATCCTCACAGCTTTGATAAATAAAAAAATTGCACGAAACGTGCAATTTTTCAATAAAATCTCATTTCTTTCCGTCATCTTTGACCTTTGTGATTTTAATAACATCCGATTCCAATCTGTGGTACGCATCATTTGAAAGTTCTTGAGTTAGTTTTTTGAGAGGAGAATACAATTTTTCAGGTGTAGGAACAATGACTTTTTCTGAGCCAAACAAAGTTTGCTGTGGATCGACATAAGTCTGGCCAATATCTTTCAGAGTCTCAATAAGTGGTTCTCGAAGTGTGCTTTCAATGATGTCTGTGATTGGCTCTTTATCATCAAAACACATGTTCGTCAAGAAATCAATCACCCTGTCGTTAAGCTTATCAATGTCTGTAAACCTCTTATTCAATTTTTCACGCTTAACATCATTATTTTTGATTTTAACCAACATTTCTTTGATCTCTTCAGAGAATGAAATCTCTTTATCACGAAGTCGACCAAAATCAATGTAATCATCACCAGTTCTTTCAATTTGCTCAACAATAAATCTTTGATTATTGATACTCTTAATTTCAGTTGTGACCGCAAGCATCTTTTTTCTGTCTGTCAAAATCTCATTCCAACCACCATATTGATTGAGAATTGTTCTAATTTGACTTCTGATTTCTCTTCCTCCAAGTTCATCCTTTTTAAGTTTTAATTCATGAAGTTTTCTGATATGTGGCACGATTCTTGGATCATTATCAAAGAAAAGCTCCACAAATTTTTCAACTCTTTGCCAATCGTCCATTTTGTCAACATCAAGAATTACAATATCTTCAATCTTTGCAAGTTTTCTAAACACAGGAATAACATCAAAATCAATGTTATGCTTGTTTGCAAAAAGCGATTTCCCAAGTTTGAAAAATCTTCCCATATAAGGATTGTCTGGATTCTCTTTGTCATGAGCATCGATTGCATGTAAAAGTTGGTTCAACTTCTCATTGTCCATTGCAAGCACATATGTATTTTTCTTAATATACTCAATCGTTCCATTGACACCTGCATATCCCTCAAGCAAATAAATGTTTTTGTAAGCATTTGAAACCATTTCTTTAAGAGGAATTGAATTCATCAAGCAAATATTTGAAGGATTTTCAAACAAGAATGAAAGATTGTATGTATGCTGTTTTTCAACAGCACAAAACTCATTGTTTAACTGAGCTTGCAAGTTCTTGATAAATATTTCTTTTTCCTTCATTGACCGAGCGTTAATTGTCAAAACAGAAAAATTGTTATTAATCCAACTTCTAAGAAGGTGGCGCTTACACTCAAACATTGTCATGCTTACTCGCCCTTCTTTTTGTGCCCTGTTATATTCTTCCACAACAAGTGCCCTTGGAAGTTTGCTCATAACATATTTATAGGCGTCTTTCAGCTTTTCAGCATTGCAAGCAAAAAGACTTGGACAACAAACAAGCCCATCTCTTATGGCTCTCACTTTTTGTCTATTTCTTTCAAGTCCAATATATGGTTTATCAGGGACATTATACAAATATCTCCAAATACCTTCCTCTTCATTATAAATAGCAAAAGAAAGAAGAGCTTGATATATGTTTGAAACCCCACTTGCAGTCAACTTTGAAAGCATTGTTGCGGCACATTTTTCAAACATTCCATTAACAATTTCTGATGAATTTTCTTTTGAAAGCGCAAGGGTCAGAATTATTTGATCATAAATCCTGTCAAAATTTCTGTCGTAATTGCTATAACTTGATACAACACGTGTATCTGGATCATATGTAACACCCAAATTTCCATCAGTAAGTGAAGTTTTGTAAATTGTTTTGTATATATCAATTCCCCTATATGAAATTGAATGATACAATGATTTCAATCTGTTATAAATTGCAGATGCATCATCATCAGTATATTTTGGAGCAGACAAAATTGCTTCAGCAGATTTTTTCCTGTCATTAATCTCTTCTTTTGTCAAACTTGGATCAAGTGCACCTTTGCCTTGTCTGCAAAATGGTGCAAGTGCAGCAACGGTCGCAACAAGAGTTTGTCTGGAAGATTCAGTCATATATTTGGTTGAAAAAGTATAATTTTCTTTCAGTTTTCTTGCAATAAACTCTTCAGAGACACCGAAGTATGTTTTAAGAATTCTGAATACACCATCACGGTTTGCTTCCCACTCAAAACCTGCCATAAACAAAATCCCCCTTAATCCTTAATTTAATTCTATCAAATTTCTTTTACTATGTCAAGAGCAAAGTTTTTTTATGTCGAATTTTGATAATAAAAAACACTCAAAGTTATGCTTGAGTGTTTTATTCAAATTTTAGTTTCCAGCCATTTGCTTCGCAACTTCTTCAGCCAAGTTGTCGTTTCTCTTTTCAAGCCCCTCACCAAGTTCATAACGAACAAATCTTCTGATAGAAAGCTTTTCTCCAATTTTGAGGGTTGCTTCTGTCAAAACATCTTTGATTGTTTTGCTTGAATCTTTCACGAAAGGTTGATTCATAAGGCAAACATCTTCATAATATTTTTTAACTCTGCCTTCAACCATCTTTTCAATGATTTGTGCTGGCTTGCCTTCATTGAGTGCTTGCGCTCTCAAGATTTCCTTTTCATGCTCAAGTTCAGAAGCATCAACTTCTTCTTCTCTGACATACTTTGGATTTGCAGCAGCGATTTGCATTGCAATATCTTTCACCAAATTTTGGAAATCATTGCTTTTTGCAACGAAGTCTGTTTCACAGTTAACTTCAACCAAGACACCAATTCTTCCTCCCATATGGATGTAAGATGCAACAAGTCCTTCTGAAGCAATTCTGCTTTGTTTTTTATCAACTGCTTTAAGTCCTCTTTCACGAAGAAGATTGACAGCCTTTTCAAAATCTCCGTTTGCATCTGTGAGTGCTTTTTTACATTCCATCATGCCAACGCCTGTTTGTGCTCTTAATTTAGCAACGTCTTGTGCAGTAAAACTCATAATAATTCTCCTTAATAATCAAAATTTTTCAACAATTACTCTGCATCTTTTTTTGTTTCAACTTCAGCAGCTGGAGCAGCTTCAGTTTTTGTTTCTTTCTTTGCAACTGGTTTCTTTCTTGGTTTCTTTGCAACTTTCTTTTCTTCACCAGCTTCAGCATCAGCAACGCTTGGCTTTGCTTGTTCAAGCAAAGTTTCAAGGTCAAGAGTTTCTTCAGATGATTCTTCTTCATCTTTTTTCAAAGAAACGCCTTCTCTTGCTTCAATAACTGCATCAGCAAGTGCGCCAGCAATAAGTTTTACAGAACGAATTGCATCGTCGTTTCCTGGAATGACAACATCAACATATGATGGATCACAGTTTGTGTCAACCAAACTTACAACTGGAATGTTCAAGATGTTTGCTTCATGAACACAAATTTTTTCATTTGATGGATCAACAACAAAGATAACTCCTGGGAGATCTCTCATTTCTTTGATTCCGCCAAGGTTTTTCTCCAATTTGTCTCTTTCGAGTTTAAGAAGAGCAACTTCTTTCTTTGGCAACAAATCAAATTCACCAACTTTTTCCATGTTGTTGAGTTTGTTAAGTCTTTCGATACGATTTCTGATTGTCTTGAAGTTTGTAAGAGTTCCCCCAAGCCATCTTGTGTTAACATAAAACATTCCGCATCTTTCGGCTTCTTCTTTAACGGCTTCTTGAGCTTGTTTTTTTGTTCCAACGAAAAGAACATTCTTTCCGCTTGCAACGATATCACGAACAAAAGTGTAAGCCTTGTCCACTTGTTCTGATGTTGTTTCCAAATTGATGATATGAATATCATTTCTTGCTGTGAAAATGTATTGTTTCATCTTTGGATTCCACTTTCTTGATTGATGTCCAAAGTGAACACCAGCCTCCAAAAGTTGTTTCATTGAAATAACTGACATAATTTTTCCCTCCTGTTTTTGTCTCTTCCCTAAAGTTTCAATTTTCTTTGGGCAACCCAAGTCAAAGACTTTTGCAAGCAAACAAATTCAAACTATCGACTTATCATTCTCAAAGGTTTGCAAGCGTTCAGGCAACATACCAAAAAATACGCTTTAGGTGAATATTTTGTCCAATGACATTTGAGAGTATATCATATGTAATTCAAAAATGCAAGTAATTTTTATAATAAATATAAATAAAGCAACATTGACAAACTGTCCATTTTTTGATATCATTAAGTATTGAAGAAGGAGACCTAAAAATGTCAATAAGAAGTAGAATGTATTTTGATGATTTGCAAAATGGAACAACAGAAGACAAATTGATTGCAGTAGGAGAATTGATTCTTCTTGCAAAAAAGAAAAATGACCCAAAACTCTTTGAAGAAATCTATTCATCCCCATCATTTTGGAAGAATATTAAAGAGTATATTGTTGCTCTGGATGCTGATATAAGAGGAGAAATGCATCATTTTTATGCACAACCTCTTCGAATTCATAAAAAGGTCAATCTTGATCAGGCACTACAATTTTTCACAGAAATAATTGAAAACTGTGACAGTGAAAATACGCCTTTATCTGTCAGAGATTGGACAAAAATGACAGAGATTTCTTGCTTTGATAATGTTGTTGCCCTTGCACAAAAAAAAGGTCTTATCAAAGTAGAGATAAAAAACTTGGATTTAATTTCAAAAAATAAAAATAATGATGAATATATTGAGCGCTCGATTAACAATGGATTTATCACTTTGGAAACTTTGAAAAAAAATAAGATTGAAACATTCAATTTTCTTACAAATTTGGCAGAAAATCAAATGACCCGCTCCTTGTTTGCTTCACTCAAAAATGGATTGCTCACTCCTGATGTAACCATCTTTGAAAACAGCTCTGACTCTTTGTTTCATTGGACATCTATGAACAAAAAACTCTTTCTTTTCAATTTCAATGCATTGTGCAAAGGTGCGATCACACCTGATATTGCAAAACTTCAAGATGGCACTTCAAAAGACACCCTTTGGCACATTGCAATGGAAAGTGACATGAATCCAATGTTCATCGAAAAAGCAATGACAAGTGGGCTTATCACAAAAGAAATTATTTCTTTGAAAAATGCTGATGGCGTAACTTTGCTTGACCTCTTTGCACAAAGCAAAGACTCTCGTTTGTTTGAAAAAGCAAAAGAGCTTAAACTCATCCCACACAAATATTTATTTGAGATGGCAACAGCAAAAAAGAAAGCAAAACCACAAAAAACTTTGACACTCAAAGCCGCCCCAAAAAAGATTGAAAGAGCAGGACACGACAGCAAAAAATTGGGAAACAGAAATGGCGAGCGACAATACAGACGTTAAGAAAAGCAGTGAATATAAACACTGCTTTTTTTATTTGTGATAGCTTTTGTTTTCAATGATTGTAAATGCACGATAAATTTGCTCTAAAAGCATTATTCGAAAAAGGTTGTGTGGGAAAGTCATTGGTGAAAAAGATATTTTTTCATCAGCCAATTTTTTTACTTCTTCGCTGACCCCATAAGAGCCACCAACAACAATCGTAATTGTTGAAGAAAGCATCATGATACTTTTTATTTTTTCTGATAATTTTTCACTTGAAAGTTCTTTTCCTTTGATGTCACAAAGAATGACATAACCTTTCAAGTTTTTGACAATATCAACCCCTTCTTTTTGAACAATCGCCACAGGATTTTGAAGTTGATTTTGCTCTTTTATTTCAACAATTTTAAGACTGCAAAACGAAGACAAGCGCTTCACATATTCTGCTTGTGCTTCTTTTGAAAACTTTTCTTTGAGATTTCCAACACAAACCAAATTTATGTTAATCATAAAATCCCCCAAATAAAGGTCATAAATGTCACAATAGCACCAAGAGCAATTGTCCCCCACATAAAGATTTTTGATTTTGTGTCCATTTTGAATTTGTCTTCTTTTTCCATTTGAGAAACGGAATTTTTAATTATTTCCTCAAGATTATCATTAACAAAACTCATAAACTCTTTCTCGTCAATGATTTTTGCTGACAACTCAATTGGAGAAACATTTTCATCCACCATTTTATCATTTTTCAAATCTTCCACAGATTGAAGATAAGTTTCTTTTATTGCCATATTCGCAAGTTCTTGTTGTTTGCCAACAAAGTTATATTTAAAAGTCTCTCGAAGCATAAATTTAACCAATTCAAAAGCAACAAAGACAAGAAGTGCAAGAAGAAGTATAAAGAGTGCAATCCCAAGGATTTTATTGCTCATCACATAGTCAGCAAGACTGTCAAAAAAGTTTCCAATTGCCCAACCTTTTTTTGCAGCAAAACCCAAAAGCACACTCAAGAAGTTGTTCATAAAGTGAACAATTATGCAAGGCCAGATTGAACAACATCCCCAACATATATAACCTAAAAACAAACCAATTATTGTCGCGTAGAAAAATTGTTCAATGTTGAGGTGTAAAAGACCAAAAAGCACACCAGAAATAACAATACTCTTCCTCATGCCAACCATCGAATTGCCATTAAGAAGCATGCCTCTATGGAGTGTTTCTTCACAAAATGCAGGCAAAATAGCTGTGCCAATAATGCTTAAAATAAGCCCCCACCATGTAGCATTTCCGCCACCACTTGAAACATGCTTATAGCCAAACAAAGAAATAATGGAATTGAAAAAATTTGATACATATACATTCAAAAAGAAAACAATCATTCCGAGTGCAAAACTTGCCAGAATAACTTTGTATGAAACCTTTTTGTAGCAACAAAATTTAACAACATCACCAGTGCGAGATTTTGTGAAAATCTTAAGAAGTGCAAGAGGCAAAAGAAGAATAAGACCTATTTGCGTAAAGAGACTGACATAAAAAGAGGCTTGCCTGCCAAGAAACGAAAACAAGTTGTAATGACCACAAATTCTCATTACAACCAAACAAACCATAACAAGGAAATATATCATATTTGTGTAAAAATTTACACATTTTTCTTGTTTGCTTACATTCATAGTTTCTCCATCGTAGTATATCTTACTCTCTTTAAAGAGCATTTATAACAATCATGACAATTGAAATTAAAATCCCCAAAAACAAAGTCAAAGGCATTTTCCCTACATTCAAAGAAGAAGGAAGTGGCGCCTCACCATGCAATTCAACAGTGTTTCTTGCCTTTTTGACAAGATAGAATTTGTAGAGAACAAACAATATTGCACAAATTACAAAGGCAAAAACAAACGCCAAAATATACCACCACCAAGCCATGCCAATAAGAGACATTTTGATCACTCCCTTTTGAATAAGAAAATCAAAAGTTAATGTGGTAAAATTGTTGAAACCATGAATGAGCATGCAATAGAGAAGATTGTTTGTTTTATCCATAACCACTGTAAGTACAAATCCCAAAATCAATGGATAAATGAATTGTATTATGCTTTGATGCATCAAAGCAAAGAGCAGAGCAGTCAAAAGGACACTTGTGAATGGCTTAAACTTTTCTTTCAAACCTTGGAAGATTATCCCCCTAAAAAGCAACTCTTCACAAATTGCAGGAAAAACTCCCAAAAGCAGAAGATTCAAAAAATAAAATCCAACTGTGTTGTTTGGTGGCTGATATGATTCACTTGCATCTTTAAGCAACCCCATTGCACTAAACATGTTGCCAAACACACCCTCAATCAAAAGAATAAATCCAAAGAAGGACAATATCCCAACCAAAATGCACAAAAGACAAGTCCAAGCATTTGCTTTCTTAAATGAAATGTTGCAAGATTTTTGTTCAATTCTGTTTGCCTTATTATAAGCGAAATATAGACAGAAAAAAACGACTTCAGACAACGCCATATAAGGAATACTGAACCAAAGGAAATTTCTGCAAAGTTCAATGATCACATTGGTTGACTCTTCAATCTTTACTCCACTTCCCTTTGCAATTGCAATAGAGATATAACCAAAAAGAAGCCCAAATGCAAGAGGCAACAAAAGAGCATACAAAAAGATTTTACCAGAATCTTTTGTCACATAGAAGTTTCTTTTCTGAAAAACTTTTTTAAGTTCATCAACCTTTTTTGTTTTTTCCATAGTCAAGATAATATCATATATTTTTTCAAAACACAACCATTTGTGCTGGACAAATAACATTTTTTTATATAAAATATATTTATGAATAAATTTATGGAAGAAGCAATACGCCTTGCAAAAAAAGCAAATTCAAAAAAAGAAGTGCCAATCGGAGCAGTGATTGTCTGTGATGACAAAATCATCGCTCGTGGCTTCAATAAGCGAGAAAAAAGCAAAAATGCCCTCAATCATGCTGAAATCATCGCCATAAACAAAGCATGCAAAAAACTAAAAGAATGGAGACTTGAAAACTGCACCCTCTATGTCACCCTTGAGCCTTGCCCAATGTGCGCTGGAGCAATCGCAAACGCTCGCATCAAAAAGGTTTTTTATGGAGCAAAAGAAAAGACGTCAAATGACAATCTCTTCGAGCAAATCCTCACTTCCAATCGCCTCAATCATAAATGCGAAATTGAGCAATTGACTGAATATGAGAAAACTTGCTCCTCTATTCTCACTGAATTTTTCAAAAACAAACGCAGATAGAAACAAAATAAAAAGTTGAGATTTTTTTCTCAACTTTTTTATCTCACTAATTCAATGCATTGATGTAATAAACTTCATATTCACTTGCAACAACTGAAGTTTCAATTCTACCATCGTTTCTGATGAGTCCATATACATTTTGCATTGTGCTGTCAAGAGCTGAAAATGTGACGTTTCCAAGATTATCAGAATCAATTGATGTGAAATAATAGTCCGAAACTAAATCTGTTTTTTCTCCACTTGCGATATCCACACTGAAAATCTTTGATTCGTTTCTAAAGAAAATCTTATCAGCAGTGACAACATAATCTGTGGTACATTCTGAAAATTGAATTTTTTCATACTCAAATCTAACATCATCAAGCCAAGTAATTTTATGAATAATTTTGTAGTTATCACCCACATAGTAGTTGCTGCCTATATAGAAATAATGAATATTTCCGTCTTTTTTTATTAAATAAATTTTACTAAGGTTTACATCACAACCATCAAAAGAATTTTCAACCAACTCCCCATTTTCATCAAATTGAAACTTTTTATCTTTTGTGTAAACAATTTTATTTAAACAAATTTTTACATTTTGTTCAATTCTTTTCATCAAACCATCTTTGTTTATAATATATGAGAAACCTTCAATTGTATTTGAAGTGCCTTGTGATAAAAACAAATTTCCATATCTGTCAACAACAATGTTGCTAAAGTCAACCATATTTGAACCAACAGACTTTTCAAGAATTTGTTCAATTTTTAGACTATTTTCAACCACTGATGCTTTATAAAGGATTATCGTGTTTGAATCGTCAACATATTTATCAAAAAATCTAGCGAAAAAATAAATGTAATTTTCATTTGCATAATATTCAGCATCTTTTTCATGACCCGAAAAACTACCATCATAATTTGGTGAGTAAAGACGGATTTCAATATATTTCCCATAATCTGTTTTTTTAAGCAAAGCATTTAAAGAATATATTTTTCCTGTTTTGTTATCAATAATCACTGTAAGACTATTTTTATTTATAATAAAACGATCTTCATTAAAGTCCACTATTCCATTTTTACAAAATCTTGCGACAGTAAAATTTTCAACTGAAAAAATATATGTTAGATTCCACTTAATTTTTTCAGGTTTGCCCTCCTTTTTGTTTGAAACTCTCACTTCTTCAACAACACCATTTTCTTTAATTCCAATAAGTTTTTTTTCTTTAGAACTTGATGATGCCATGAAAACCACATTTGAAGAAGAAACTTTTCCACTTGTCAAAACGCCTGCTCCCAATGCTGTGTATTGCTGAAAATTATATATATACATATTATTCAAATCATAATTTTCTTTTAATCCCAAACCTAATCCAAGTCCCAATCCAAGAGTTGTCAACAACATCACACAAGCCGTACAAACAGAAACAATTGCTTTTTTTGTCCATAAAAATTTGTTGAATTTTGATTTTGGTTTCTGGCTTGTTTCAACAACTTGCATATCTTCTTTATTTGCGTATCTTTGCATAATTATTTTTGCGCGTTCTTTATTTGTTTTCATGTCCCCTCCTTTCAATCTTCATAAAAGAGATTTTTTTCTTTCAAAATTTCATTAAGTTTTTGTTTTGCTCTATGTTTAATATTTCTTACTTGTCTTTCATCCATTTGAAGAGCCAAAGAAATTTCTTGATTTGACATTTCTTCAAAATAACTTAAATAAAGCACTTGCTTATATTTAGGTTTCAGCCTTTCCATGCTCTCTTTCAAGATTTTGGAAATATTGTCGGAATAAAGTTTTTTCTCAAGTTCGATTGTGTCAACCAAAATTCCCTCGTTCAGTTTCACCAAAGATTTGTTTTTCTTTAAGAAATTAAACGCCTTATTACGTGCCACTTGAAAAAGCCATGCCTTCAACTTCTTTTCATCTTCAAAAACAGGTTTACTTTTCAAAAGTTGCAAAAAGACATCCATCATGATGTCCTCTGATGAATTTATATCCTTCACAAAACTGTTAATAAAACCTATAAGGCGGTCAGCATAGATGTCAAGAAGTTTTTCAAGATTATCATTGGCATCCAGTTTGCTGTAAAGTTCCAATTGACCGGTCATTGATTTTCTCCTTTCACTTTACACAAATAAAACAATTAAAAAATCATTTTGTCTCAAAAATTTTAAAAAATCACAATCAAAAAAGCAAAGGCTTCTGATTGTGAAATTGATTAAAGCAAATCAAAAAGTTTGTTTTTGTATTCTTCCTCAGTAATTGCTCCACTGTCACGAAGACGCTTAAGTTCTTCAATCTTTGCTTTTTTCTCTTCATACGCCTTGTCACGCAAAACCTCTTCTTTTTGCTCTTGCTTTGCTTCATGACGAAGTTCCGTCTTGTCATTGATGACAACAATATCAGGAACAAAAGCAGATATGAAGAGTAGAAGCCAAGCAACAGATCCACCAAAGAAAATAACCATAACAAAACCAGCAATATATATTCCGTAAGAATTTCTGAAATACTTTCCTTTACTTCGCACTGAATATAAAAGCAAAATGCTTCCAATGGTCACTGCAACAAACGAAATCACCACATAAACAATACTTGTAGAATAACCAAAAATATAATAATAATCTTGATATTTAGTCAAAAATTCAGGTTTGACAATTGCGACTATGCAAGAAACCAAATTAACAATCGCCGTAACAAAGTTTACAATGGCAGCGGCAATGATAAGATTTCTTTTAGTTCTGTTCATATACATAAAAAATCACCTCAAGGTAAAAATATTTTATCCAATTAAAATTAAGTCAATAATATCATTATGTAAAAACTATGTCAAATTATTTTGAATTTTTTATAATTTATATTAAAATCATTGAAGAGAGGTTATTTTGATGAGGATAGAAAAAAGAACTATTGTAATCACTGGCGCATCAAGCGGAATTGGAAAAGGTCTTAAAGAAACATTTTCAAGCATAGGTGATGTTGTTGTCGACATATCAAGAACTGGAACAGATTTTCAAATTAATGTTTCTGACGAAAAGAGACTGAAATCTGCATTTGATGAAATATACAAAAACAATGGAGAGATTGATATGCTCATCTGTTGTGCTGGATACGGAATAAGCGGTGCAGTTGAACTTATTGATGAAGAAACTGCAAAAAAAGAATTTGATGTAAATTTCTTTGGCACAGCAAACGCCTGCAAATATGCCATTCCTAAGATGAAAAAAAATGGAAAAATCATTGTGATTTCTTCTGCAACAGCAATTTTTCCAGTGCCATTCAAAGCATATTATAGTGCAAGCAAAGCAGCCGTTGACAATTTTGCAAGAGCACTCAAGATGGAATTGTCGCAAACAGGTATTCAGGTTACATCCATTTGCCCATGCGACATCAAAACAAAATTTACAGAAAATCGTATAAAGAACTACAAAACAAACGAAAGATATGGGAATTCAGTCCAACTTTCCACCCAACCTACCGAAAAAACAGAAAAAAGACGTATGAAGTGCAATGTGGCTGTCAAAAAGATATACAAAATTTGCGAGAAGAAACACCTTAAACCAAGGTACATCGTCGGAACAGAATATAAAATTCTAAACATAATCAGACGTTTATTTTCTGTCAAAATCATGGACAATGCAACAACAAAACTTCTATATATCAAAGAAAACAAAAAAGACAGCAAATAAGCCGTCTTTTTTATATTCACACAAATTCAAAATCCACATAAAATGAGAATGGAGGCAAAGAAAATGAATTACTCAACAAGCTACCGCTGTGGTTGTTGTCAAGATTTGCGTCCATGTGGAAACTGCCCACCTCCACCATGTTTCTGTCCACCACACAATCCCCCTAGTTGTCAAGGTGGAATCTTGGTTGATCAAAGCAGTATTCTATATTTTGCAATAGGCTTTCTTTTAGCAAAAAATTGCAAATAAACAAAGCAAACACAAAAGACAAATTCCATAAAAAACACCACTTTAACAAATAGAAGTGGTGTTTTTATTTTGCATAGTTATTCAAGCATAATCTTCAATTATAACAAATTCCTTGCATACCACCTGACATAATACTTACATATTATTCAGTTTTATGAATATTTATGCATACGCAAAATATTAAAGTAATGCTTTCCATTTTTCTGTGAAATCTCTGCAGACATCAAACGCTTCATCAAAAGTTTCTTCCTTTGTAAGATCACAATCAGCGATTTTCAAAAGTGAAATTGGATCTTTGCTGCACCCTGATGACAAAAATTTGAGATATTTCTTTTCATAACCAGAGAGTTTCAAAAGACAATTTGCAATCTTGATTGCACAAATAAGACCTGTGGCATATTTGTAAACATAGAAACTTCTATAGAAGTGAGGAATTCTCGCCCATTCATATTTCATCTCTTCAAGTTGTTCCACCTTGTCACCAAAATAGAAATCATTCAAATCCTTATATTTCTCACATAAAAGTTCTGCAGACAAAGGATTTTCTTTTTCAAATTCTTCATGAGCAAATTGTTCAAATTCTGCAAACATTGTCTGTCTATAAATTGAAGACTTAACTTGATTTAAAAAATGATCATAATAATAAATTTTTTCTTTCTTGGATTTTGCGTGCTCAAGCAAATATGACAAAAGTAACATTTCATTGACATTGCTTGCAACTTCTGCAACAAAAATCACATAATCACAAGTTTGGATTGGTTGAGCTTTGTTGGATAAATAAGTGTGAATGGAGTGTCCTAATTCGTGTGCAAGGGTAAACACGCTTTCAAGATTTCCAGTAAAATTCATTAAAATCACTGGAGTTGCACCATAAACTCCTGAAGAGAATGCCCCACTATCTTTGTTTTTGTTTGGGTAAACATCAATCCATCGCTCTTTTTTCGCCCTGTCAACAAGTTCAACATAATCCTTTCCCAAAACTGACACGGCCGCTTTAATAAGCTCAATTGCCTCATCATAGGAATACTTTTTGTTTAACCCACTCACTACTGGTGCGAAATTGTCATAGACTGCAAACTTATCAAGTCCAAGCATTTGTCGCTTAAGTTCAAAATACTCTTGCCCAAGTTCAACATTTTCTCTAACTTTTTTTATTAAAAGGTTATAAACCTCTTCACTTGCCTCTTCAACAAAAATTGAAGCAGATAAGGCACTTTTATATTTTCTAATCTTCGCAAGCACACAATCTTCTTTGACATTATTGATATAATTTGAAGACAAAAAGTTGATATATTCACCAAACTTACTCATCATCCCAACATAGGCATTTTTTCTCAAAGTTCTGTCTTTACTTTCACGATATTCTTGAAAATTTGCATGATAAAGTTCATGCTTTTTTCCTTTTTCATCAAGGATGTCATCAAATCTCATGTCGACATCAACAAATTTATCATAATTATCGCTGTCACCACCCATACATTCTGAAAGCCTTGAAAGAAGCAACTCTTCTGCTTTGCTTAATGTATGCTTTTTCTCTCTTATCACAGCTTCAAAAAATCTGAAATAATTTTTGAAAAGTTTGTTTTCTTGAAGTCCCTTAAGTTTCTCATCGCTGAATTTGCTTATCTCAACTTCAATGTATGCAGTTGCATTTGAAAGTTTTGATGAAACAAAAGAATATTTTTCTATCATTTCATTTGAATTTCTGTCTGCATTGTTTTCACAAAGACGTAAATGAGCGTATTCTGCAACAAGCATAAACTCTTTCATAAGAGACATTTCTTTTTCAAGACATTCAAACAAAACTTTGTCATCTGAAAGTTTCCCTTCGTATTTTTTGAAACAATCAATTTGAGTCTCAACTTTTTTCAAACGCTTATAATAATCCTCATCATCCTTACAAAATTTACTTAAGTCCCATTTGTATTTTTCTTCAATTTCGTTTCTATTTTTCATGCTGACACCCCTTCTTATTTGCATTCCTATGCTCATATCAGTTTTCTTTTGCATGCTTTTCTTTTTCAAAAGCAAAAGTATGGATTTGGTTTTTATCCAATTATAACAACCTCATAAAAATTTGATTATTATTGGTTTTCTTTTGCATACTTTTCTTTTTCCAAAAAGAAAAGTATGTTATCTTGAAAAATATTTTTCCATTTTAAATCTGTTCCAAGGAGAAACACTTTCATCTGGACACGCCATAAAAACCAAGCGCTGTTTTGTTGTTGGGTGATCAAAAGCAAGTTTGCCAGCCCAAAGCCCAAGATTGCTTGTGCGACCTTTCTCTTTGCCATATTTAACATCACCAACAAGACTATGCCCAACATTTGCCATTTGCAACCTTATTTGATGACTTCTACCTGTCAAAATCTTAACTTCAACAAGACTTTCTTTTCCATTATCCTCAAGATAACTATAAACCAACTCCGCCTTTTTTGCTCCACTTTCTGACATTGGCACAATTTTAACGATATTTTCTTTTTCATCTTTCTTGAGATAGTTTGTCAAATGATCATTCCTAACTTTAATCACGCCATTGACAACTGCATAATATGTTTTTTCAACACTATGAGTTTGAAATTGTTCTGAAAGACGTTTCGCGGATTTAGAGTTTCGAGCAAAGACCATAATTCCACCAGTTGGACGATCCAGTCTGTGAACAAGTCCAATGAAAGCCTCGCCTTCTTTGTTATATTTTTCTTTAATATATTCTTTCACACGAGTAAGCATGTCAACATCTTTGCTTTCATCCGCCATTGTTGGCACATTGTGTGGTTTAAGCACAACAACAATTTGATTATCTTCATACAAAACATTCAGTTTTTCCATATTTTAACCCCCGTTGCCCCACAAGGCAAAACAAGACCTTCTTCGCTTGGCAAGCCTATCTCATCTGCTTCAACATTTTCATTTCCAAAAACACTTTTCAAAATGTTTGCAATCACAGTTGGTTGAAGACCTGTTGTATAAGAATTTATGAGAACAAAAAGTGGTTTATCAGACAAAACATTTTTGCAAAGCCCCACAAAATCTGCCAAATTGTCCTCAAGTTTCCACATCTCCCCACTTGGTCCTCTTCCATAGCTTGGAGGATCCATGATGATTGCATCATAGAAGTTTCCTCTTCGGATTTCCCTCTCAATAAACTTCTGACAATCATCAACAATGAAACGGATGTTTGAAATTCCATTAAGGCGAGCATTTTCCTTGGCACGCTCCACCATCCCTTTGCTTGCATCAACATGCGTGACATTTGCACCAGCGTGAGACAACGCAACGGAAGCTCCACCAGTGTAAGCAAAAAGGTTGAGAACTTTTATTTCTCTGCCACTTTTTTTAACCAAATCAGACATCAAGTCCCAATTGACAGCCTGCTCTGGAAAAATTCCAGTGTGTTTAAACCCCATAGGCTTAACAACAAATTTGAGATCTTTCCAAGAAATGATCCACTGCTCTGGAATTTGCTTGTTGAAATGCCAAAGCCCACCGCCATCTTTTCGAGTGTAATAGGCATTAACATTCTTTTTCAAATCTCTCTTCTTGTGCCAAATCACCTGTGGGTCTGGGCGAAGAAGAGTTATTCCTGCCCAAGACTCAAGTTTTTCTCCATCACCTGTTGCAATCACTTGATAATCTTTCCAACTGTCAGCAACTCTCATTCTTTTGTTACTCCTTTAAACTTTTGCCTTAAATTTGACAATAATCGTTCCATCACCAACTTCAACCGTACGTTCGATGTCTGGGCAATTCATATCTTCAAGTTCCACCATTCTCAAAATCAAGACCTCTTGCTTGATCTTGTCTTTAAATTCAAAGATCATCTGAGCAAGTTCGTCATTTGAGACTTCAATATAAGCATAGATTCTTTGATCGATGGCAAAGTCAGCATCTTTTCTCAAAACTTGCAAACTTCTGACAAATTCGCGATATAATCCTTCCATGATGAGGGCTTGGTTAAGATTTATATCAAGCACTACAGTGTTTCCATTTTCATGTGCAATTACAAAATCTTGTTTCGGTTTCTTTTCAAGATTGAATAATTCTTGATCAAGGTTTTTAAATTCTCCAACAGAAACCTTTCCAGCCTTATAGCCTTTCATAACCTGTGCATTTTCTTCATCAGAAAGTGCACTCAATGCATTTTTAAGTTTTTGCACATCCCCCTTAAGCACAGCACCAGCTTTCTTAAAGTTAACTGACAAATATTCATCGTTAAACAAGCTGTCATCTGTCACATGTTCAAGCTCTTTGATGTTAAGTTCGTCTTTGATGATATCTCCCATATTTTCCAAAACATCATCAATATTTCCACTGCCAGCAACATACATCTTTGAGAGAGGTTGTTTAACTTTGATTTGATTTTCATTTCGAAGTCTTTGTGCAGTTGACATGATGTTTCTTGCAACCTCAACAGTTTCCAAAACACCATCAAAACAATATTCTTTATTTTCATCTGGAAAGCCAGCAAGCATAACAAATTCTGCTTCGTTCTTTTCAACTTCTCTGACAAGGTTTTGCCAGATATACTCCGTCAAAAATGGTACAACAGGTGTCATTACTCGAATTATCGCCTTAATTGCTTGATAAAGAGTCCAATAAGCAGTCAATTGATCCTCTTTGTCTTCAGATTTCCAAAAACGCTTTCTATTACTCCTGATGTAGAAATTTGAAATGTCATCAACCAATTTTTCAAAATCATGAACAACAATAAAACATCTATCATCTGCATAATTTTTGTCACTGTCACTCACAAATTTATTTATTGATTGCAAAAGCCATTTGTCAGCAAATTTTAATACATTTGATTTTGGCTTGAAGCCTGCAATGTCTGGATTATCGATACATGCATAAGTGTTAAAAAATGTGTAAATATTCCAGAAAGCCAAGATTTTTCTTCTTGCTTCATCAGTAAGAGAGAATCCAAATCTCATATCATTTGCAGGGCTTGAAGAGCTGTAGAGATATCTGATTACATCAGCTCCAACTTTGTCTGCAACGATGTCAGCTTCCAAAGAATTTCCCCCGCTCTTGTGGAACTCTCCACCATTTTCATCCAAAACATATTGATATGTGACAAGTTTTTGATATGGTGCTTTGCCTGTAAGCACAACACTCATAATCAAAAGAGAATAGAACCAGTTTTTGATTTGTTCAATCATTTCACACACATATTCATTTGGGAAATGCTTATTGAAAAATTCTCTGTCCTCAAAATATTTCTTTGTTGAAAATGGAGTGATTCCCGCATCAAGCCAAACATCACCAACTTCAGGAATCCTCTCAAGCTCTTGACCACACTCACACTTGATCTTGATTTCATCAATCCATGGTCTGTGAATGTTTGGCAATTTTTCAACAAGTTTTGGGTCAACTGCTCTTTCTTTCAATTCTTCAAGAGAACCAACAACATGAACTTTTCCACACTTTTCACAAACATAAATTGGAAGAGGAAGCCCATAAAAACGGCTTCTTGAAATATTCCAATCACCCATATTATTAAGCCAATCAGACATTCTCTTCTTTGCATAAGCAGGTTTAAATTCAACATCTTCAATTGCCTTAAGAGCAAGTGGACGTATGTCATCCATTTTAATAAACCATGCAGAGATAAGTTTATAAACCAAATCAGTTTTGCATCTCCAACAATATGGATAACTATGCTTATATTTGAAAGAATACAAAAGTTTGTTATCTTTTTTCAATCTTTCGACCACTTCTCCAGCAACTTCAGTTGTCTTCTTTCCTGAAAATTGTCCATTATTATCAAGCAAGACACCTTGTTCATTTATTGGACAAATCTCTGGAAGCCCCAATTTCTTACCAAGTTCAAAGTCCTCAAGACCACACCCTGGAGCAATATGAACAACACAACTTCCTTCAGTTTTGTCAACCATGTCCCAAGCAACAATTTTGTGAGCGAATTGTTGTTCTGAAAGTTCTGGGAAACATGTTTCATATTCAAGTCCTACAAGATCTTTACCCTTAAATTCTTCCAAAATTTTCAAGTCTTTTTTCAAAACTTTCAAACGGTCTTTTCCAAGAACAATGTTTTCGCCTTCAAAGTTTACCTTGACATAATCAAACTCTGGATTAACAGCCAAAGCAACATTTGCTGTAAGAGTCCAAGGAGTCGTTGTCCAAGCAACCAATTTGAAATCTTTTCCCTTCACTGGAAGCTTGATAAACACAGTTTCATGTTCAACTTCATGATAAGAACCAGAAGTTTCGTGGTCAGAAAGACTTGTCCCACATCTTGGACACCAAGCCATAGGACGATTTTTCTTTACAATCCAACCTTTTTCATGGCAAACTTTCAAAAAATGCCAGATTGAAGTTATGTTCAGATCAGTATTTGTGAAATAACTGTTGTCCCAATCCATACATTGTCCCATACGAATGCTTTGGTTTGTGATTTCATTTGCAAAATATTTCACTCTCTCCATACACTTGTTGGTGAATTTGTCTATTCCATAATTCAAAATCTCTGGTTTGCCATTAAGCCCAAGTTCTTTTTCAACATTAACTTCCACCCAAAGACCTTGTGCATCAAAACCATTTTGAAACATGCAATCTTTTCCTTTGAGAGCATTATATCTGATTGCCAAATCTTTCAATGTTCTTCCCCAAAAGTGATGAACGCCCAGCCTATTATTTGCTGTAGCAGGTCCATCCAAAAATCTAAACACTTCGTGACCTTCATTTTTCTTTTTTAACTTTGAAAATTGTTTATTATCTTCCCAAAGTTTCAAAACATCTTTCTCCATCTCCACAAAATTTGGCATTGTTTGTTCTTTTTTCATTCTTTTTCTCCTTATAACAAAAAATCCTTGAAAGTTACAAGAACCTCCAAGGCTTTCAACCACTTGTAAACTTTCAGCGTGCCAACACACACCTGCAAAACTAACGGGATGCAACCGTCTTCGCCTACCATAACCGCTTGTTGTTCCTTTTATTCTTAATCTTTCATCAGCGAAGAGATTGAAAAGTTAAAAAGGTTCACGGATGCTCGGGAAGCAGCTTGAAAAGTGATAATTTTGAGGCTCGTCATGTTGCCTTTCACCAAAACAGCAACTCTCTGAAAATCAGAATATCTCAAAACCGCGTCTTTTCTCAAACGCTTTTAGATATTAAAGTCTTTTATATTTTATCATCAATGTTTTTCAAAGTCAACAAATAATTCTTTCATTAGAAATTTTTCAAACTTTAAAATAAACCATTTCTCAACTTTTGAATTCAACATCAATAATTTTCCAAAATCTTGTTCATTTTAAGCACATCTGAGCCAGTCATAATCCCCAAAGGTTTCTCTTTTGCCCCTCCGTTTTCAGTGACAAGCACAGCCAATAGTTTTGAATTTTGATGGAAAAGCGACAATGCTTGTTCAACCGTCACTTCTTTGTTTGCAAAAGCATAATAGTTGCTGTTTTCAAGCTTTGAAAGCATATCTTCGATCTTCACTGAATCCAAAAATGCAGTTTCATTTCCACCTGAAAGCAAAAACTTTCCAAATGAATCAAGCATCTTTTGTCCATTCGCAATTCCAATGATTTCATTTTCATCGTTGAAGACTGGAATATTGGAATAATTTGATGAAGCAATAAGCGTGATAACTTCTCTCATTGACTTTGAAGAATGTACACTCAAAACATCTCTTCTTGCAACAACTTCCAAGGCTTTTGGAGGTGTTGTAAGAAGTCTTTCAATCTTCTCAATTTTTTCAACAACTTCAATGTGAGGTTCAGCAATGACATACTCACCATTGTCATGAACAATGGCATTTCTAAGCCTCCCATAACTTATAAGATCATCCTCATATTTTCTGATTGTAAAATTGAAAGCAACCGCTTTTCTTACAGCTTCAGAAAAACCCATACTTCGATTCATGTTATATCTGGTCTTGATTGTATATTCAATGCTGTTAAATGCAGACAAAAACCTCATAGAATTTGTCTTTTTAACATTATCTTGAATATCTTTCACATTTACTTCTTCAACCATAAAGTTCCCCTTTGAGTTTCTTTATGATGTGATTATACAATAAAAGAGCGAAATTTAAAAACAAAATCGCATATTTGTATCATAATTTTACAAAATCATATATTTCATTTTGGCGTATAATTTAAACTTGATCCATTCAAGTAAATTTGCGGAACTTTCCCAACAATAACACTTTCAGCGACCAACATTTCAGTTATGCTGTCTATTTTTTTTGACGAAGCCGGCAAAATAAGGCTTACGCTTGCGTAGAGATGAATGTAAAGAGAATGATTTGTTTGATTTATCCCAGCACTGATAAATTTACTTTCAAAAGTTGAAGTCATCGCTCCAATTGAAACCAATTTCAAATTAACTTTTGGTCCAACGCCTGCCAAAAATGGCAAACCAGTGAAAGCGCCAATTGAAACATCCAATCCATCTTGCCCCATTCTGTCCAGATACACCTGTGCCACCTGATAAAACTCTCTTGCAATCAAATTAAGTGTGATTGTTTTAAGATATAAGTGAGAAACATTTCCCTCTGTATCATACTGAATTTCAACCAAATCTTCATATTCAATTTCATTTTTTTGAAGCACCTCATAAACCGCATCACTGACAGCAGAAGTTGAAAGTGAAAAAATCATATGTTCAGTTGCACCAACAACCAAAGGGTTGACAACACAATAAATATAAACAAAAGACAAAACAAAAAAAGAGATAAAAATCGAAAGAAGAATTCTCGCCTTTCGTCTTTTTCTCCTCTTGTATTTTTGCTCATAATATTTCACTTTATATATTTATGAAGTTTCTTCAAAAATCTTTCCTTGTGATTTTATTTTAAATAAAAATCAATATATAGTGTGTTATGCAACGCGTAATACCAATGATATGTTGTAGTATGCTATTTTTTTGTATGAGACTTAAAAATCAAAGCAAAAATAAATGCAAAGAAAATTGCCGCAGCAATACCTCCTGCTGTTGCCGTAAATCCACCAGTGAAAATACCCAAAAGACCATTTGTTTTCACCGCACCAATCACACCTTTTGCAAGAGAAGCACCAAAGCCAATGATTGGGACATTCACTCCAGCACCTGCAAAATCAGAGATATAGTCATAGATTCCAATCGCTTGCAAAAAGACCCCAATCAATTCAAATGTCACCAAAATTCTGGCAGAAGTAATGTTTGTTGTGATGATCAAAAGTTCACCAATCATACAAACTGCCCCACCAATGAGAAACACCCAAAGATAGTCCAAAAAAATTGACATATTCCCCCTCCATTAAATTTATTACGCTTCAATCACTATTGCATGGCAAACCCCAGGCACAGTGTCACCTTGCTGACTTGATGTTGTGCTTAATAATGCACCAGTAGGCATGAACAAAACTTTTTTATACTGCCCATCTTTAAACTTTTTCATAATATAAGAGTTAAAGACTGTGGCACAACATCCAGCTCCAGAGCCACCACAAAGTGTTTCTTGCTCTCGTTTGAAATACATCTGTCCACAATCACAATAGTTGACACCCAATGTATAACCTTCTTCATCCATTAAATCAATCAAAATTTCACTTCCAAGCTTTCCTAAATCTCCTGTCACAATCAAGTCATAGTCATCCGGTTTGGTTTTTGTGTTTCTGAAATGGTTTATCATGGTGTCTCTCGCTGCAGGTGCCATTGCCGCCCCCATATCATTGACATCACTCACTCCCCAATCAACAACCTTTCCAAATGTCACACTCGTAATTTTTGGACCTTCACCATTCAAAGACAAAATGCAACTTCCAGCACCAGTCACAGTCCATTGCGATGTCGGTGGACGTTGATTTCCCAATTCAAGGGGAAATCGATATTGTCTTTCCGCAGTGGAAAAATGCGATCCAGTGCAACATACGATATTCTCGCAATAACCCCCATCCACAAGAACTGATGCCACAGCCATGCTTTCCGCCATTGTTGAGCATGCACCATAAACGCCAATAAAAGGAAATTCAAATGCTCTTGCCGCATAAGAGGAACTTATGATTTGATTTAACAAATCTCCAGCAATCATGACATCAATGTCTTTTGGAGTCAGTTTAGCCTTTTGAATCACTCCAGTAAGAGCAGTTTCCAGCATTTTTCTTTCTGCTTTTTCATAGGTATCTTCGCCAAAACAATCATTTTTCATGACATAGTCAAAATATGCACCAAAGTTACCTTGCCCCTCTTTTGGACCAACAATGGTGTAATAGCCAATGATTTTTGGCTGTTTTTTCAGAATTATTGTTTGCTCTCTTTTTTTCATAACTCTCCTAGAAAAGACTGATTATCCAATAAATAAATCCAACCGCAACGCTTGAAACAATACCAAACACAATGACAGGTCCCGCAATTGTAAACATCTTCACACAAATGCCATAGACAATCCCCTCACTTTTAAATTCAATTGATGGACTAGCAATGGAATTTGAGAAGCCTGTAATTGGCACAATAGAGCCTCCTCCAGCATATTTACCTATTTGGTCATAAACTCCCAAACCCGTCAAAAATGAGGCAATAAATATCAAAATAATAAGCGTATAAGCCCATGCTGACTGCTGTGATATTTCTGGGAACCACATCATAATCAAATCATTAATTCCTTGACCAATCAAACAAATCACACCGCCAACCAAAAAAGAATTGAAAAGAGATGGCCACCATTTGGTTTTTGGAATTTTTGCAGAAACATATTTATTGTATTGTTCGTTACGCCTTGCGTCTTCCATATTAATCTCCTTTTCAAATGATTTTCTCCAGTCTTTCAAGATTTAAACCTTCAAAAAGAATAAAAAATGCAAGTTTGCAGAAACTAAAAACATCAATTGGAGGTTTTATGAAAAAATTTTTTATTGGGATGACTGGGATTGCTCTTTGCTTATGTTTGACTGCTTGCGGAAAGACTGCCGCTCCTTCATCTATTGCAAATTTAAGCAATCAACTCGATTCAACAGCAAATGCTCTCTCAAGCATTTCTTCAGTCAGTCCAACTGAAATAAGTTTATCTGGCTCGAACAAGAACAATGAACTTTACATCAATTCTCAACTCACACAGCAATCACTTATAAATGAGCAATACTACAAAACCGAAATATTGGACAGAACCGCAACAATCAAAAATAAATTGGAAGACATAACACTTTCCAAAATGCAAAAATCTGCAATAAATGATCTTACAAACACCCTTAATAAATATACAAATGCAATTCAAAACTCAAAATATGAAATGAGTTCTTCTGCAAAGGCAATTTCTTCAATGAAGAAAAACACAACAAAAAATGAAGAGAAACTTAAAGCAAAATACAACAGGCTCGCATGCAATTCAAATATGCGTTCTGCATATTACGAAAATATTTTGAGCACTCTGGATGAAATTGAGGATTGTTTGAAACTTTCTTGCAAAAATTGCGAACAACCAACAGAGTGCGACTCTGATGAAAACTGCACAACACAAGCAAAACAAACTATCAAGAAAAATATTGATACTTATCAAAAAAATGACGAGCAAAAATCATCGAATGAAGATACGGACAACGAAACTTTGCCTCCAGCATATTATAAAAAAAGATATTACAACAACCCAAACCGATACAACACAATCTATAACAGATTTGATCGTTTTAACCCATCAAGAAATACTGACACATATGGACCAAATCGTAGAAATATAGACACATATAATGGTTATGGATATAATGGCGGATATGGATTTAACAACTATGGTTATGGAAATGCAAACAATCCTTATGATATGAATCCATATCAAAATGGATATGGCTATGGAAACAATTTCTATGCAGGATCAAACTATGGCAATCGAATGACTGCACCAATGCCAGCACCTGCTGCCACCTATGCAAACACCGCTGAAAAGCCAGAACAAAGATTAGAAACATATGAGAAAACAACTGAAAACAACATCGTTGAAAAAATTGAAACCACTGAAGAAACCAAGGAAACAAAAACTGAAGTCGAAGTAAATGCTGCAAAAACAAAAGAACCTTTCAGAAGCCTTAAAGATGAAAAACTCAAAGATGATGTTCCAAGCAGAAAAGTGGTTGCAAACTAAAAATTCTTAAAGACAACCAGCTGTCTTCTATAAGAATAGAACAAACAAATTTTGCAAAACGTTTTCATATAATTTTGCAAAATTTTTTATTATTCAGATTCCTTCATGCTCGATTAAAAATGTATAGCATAATATTGACTTATAAAACTATTTATATTATAATTATTTTATGAGAAAAATAATTTTAAATGAAGTAGACGACAAAATCCTATTTTTAGGAAAATATTATTATCGTAATGCTTTAGCGGAATATAATGCAGAAGGCTATTTTATCAATCCACTGAATAAAGGAAGCAAAAAATTTTTTCAAGATGTTTATGACACTTTTAACGGCAAAAAAGGGACTCAACACAGTCTTTTAATGACCGAACTTGGAGAATTGAATTGTGCTTATATTGATTTGAAAAATTCAGAGAATATTCTTTATGATGATTACTCTCCTTCAGATCATGAAAACTTTGATAGCTCCGATAATATCCCTTTAGATTTGAAAATGGTGGCAAGAAAATTAGCCACAGAGGATCATGTGAGAGAAGAAGTTGCAGATGTTCTGATGCTCTTATATCAATTTGCTATCCGTGCTGGGATTAACACAACATCAGTCTCCTTAAAAGAACAAAACAAATCTATGGATTTGCAAACTGCCATTGAAACCTTAACATATAATGTTTCATGTTTCGATCACCAATTAAATCGTCAAGAACGCGGAAGAGCAGATTTCTCACCAGAAAAAGCAACTCAATATTTGATTAGCGCAATAACCTATGCAAATTTAGTTGCCTTTAAAATGGATAATGAAACTAGGATTAAGCCTGTAAACAAAAATGAATATGTCCTTGATGATAAAGCTAAAAACGTTCAACAATGGTTTGACTTTAAAGTTGACAGAACGCAAAAGCTTATTGATTCTAAAAAGACACACTAAAAAAACACTTTATCATTTCCGATAAAGTGTTTTTTATTTAAAATATATTACCATCTTCCGCCACCGCCACCGCCGTGACCGCCGCCAGAAAAACCTCCAGACCCTCCGCCGATATGACTTGTGAAACTCCCAACAACTTTTCCTGCCTTTGTTGCAAGGGCTGTGCTTATGTTGCGCTCAACAGAAACAGTAACAGCATTTAAACAATCATTGATAATGATAAATGAAACCCATCTGTCAAAAAATGTTGGATTGCTTGAAGGTTGAACAATTTCAACATCTTCAAATTTTTTCATAAAGACATCACTCACACCAAGCACATAGGCAAATGGCAAAATCTCATAGAAAAGTTCAGGGTTGTCATGAACCAGCATTTCTAATTTATCTTTTTCTGCAACCAAAATAAAATTCTTGAGTCCTCGAATTCTCCCCAGAATATCTCTTCCTCGCTCTGTGTATCTTTCAAGGAAAGGATATATGCAAACAAGGACAATTGCGATTGCAGAAATATAAAATCTTGCCCCAAACGCATCAACAAAAGCCTCAGACAAAATTATTTGAGCGATCATGGGTGCAAAAATAAGAATTAAATCCAAAACCAAAAGCAAAACAAATTTTTTCTTTTTGCACTTATCTTTATATTTGTAAAGATTTGGCAAAAGACATATTCCAACAATCATCATAATTGTAAACAAAATTTGCAATGTTAAAAAGACGCCAGTAAACACAGATTGGAAAATATTTTTTATTGCCAAAAGCCCAAACATGATTGAGGTCAGAATAAGAAGTACAACATAACTTCTGTCTGCTTTTGTATCAAAGCAATTTTTAGTTTCATTTTCAACAGATTTTTTGCACTTAAGACCTGTTTCTTGACTTAAATTCAAATTCTTTGAGTCGACAAATTGTATATCTCCTCTAAACATATCATCAAACAAGATTTTTTCATGCTCTTTCATTTTCCCTTCAAGATCTTCCGATTTTGCAGTTTTCATAATTTTCACATGTCCATCTTCTTGCTTAATTTTGACAAAACCTTTTGAAGCCCAATAGACAATTAATGACGACAAGTCATCCCCTGTCAATTTTCCATCATTAATAAGTCCCGCTTCAGCTGAAGTAATATCTTCTGGTGCCTTAAACTCAACGACTTCAACAATTGGACTTTTTCTTCTTTTTCTAAAGAAAAGAACAACTGCCATCAAAATCACAAGCAGAAAGATTGCAAGAATTGCAATGTCAAAAATATAACCTCTTTCATATTTGAAATAGCCTTGTTCAAGTTCTTTATAAACTGTCACAGCCTCGCCATAAGCAAGACTTTCAACCGAGCCAGAAAGAACCATTGTTTCTTCATCAAATTGAGATGTCACTCTGTTGCTGTTGGTTGCACTTTCTCCATATCTTCCAACATAAAATTCAAAACCATTTGAACTGACCTGTTTTGGGAAATTTATTCTGAATGTCAAATTTGAAATTTTCGTATCCCAACCAGTGCCTATAATGTTGTAATAGAGCATATCCATTGTCTTATCTCTATCATTTCCAAAATCATAATTATAAGAGAAAGTATATTTCATATCACTGCCAGCCGGAACAAATCCCAAAGAACCAATTTGCAAAAAATAGTTTGAATTTTCTGAAAATCTGTCTACGATATGTGTCCCATTTGAAGATTCTCCGACATTATAAAACACATTGCTCACTTTAGCTCTGAAATTCTTTTTAATCACTTTGCCATCTTTGTCTCGATAAGATGATGATTGAACAAGTGGCAACCATCTATAAATTCCGTGAGTGTCTCCTGTATAAAAGTGCACATCAAGAGATTCTTTCACATCAAAAGAGCCATCAACATTAACATCAATTTCAACATCATATGCTGTGATTTCATATCCAGTATCTTCTTTTGGAAGATAGACTTTTGAAGAAAAGCCATTAAGAAAAGTTGGCACCAGTGCAATGCATAGTGCCAACGCAACAAATATAAATATAGAAACATATTTTTTCATATTTGTCTTTGATATTCCTTTTTTAAGAAATTAAAATTGAACTTTTGGTGCAACTCTTTCTTCTTGGTTTGAAACTTCAAACAAAACTTTCTTTTCGTAATGAAATCTCTTTGCAACAAGATTTGAAGGAAAAACTTCAATCTTATTGTTGAGAAGTTTAACGCAACCATTATAATATTTTCTTGAGTTAGCAATTTCGTCTTCCAAATTTCTCAAATTTTCTTGAAGAGAGAGAAAGTTTTCGTTTGCTTGAAGTTGTGGATAGTTTTCCGTAACAGCAAACAAGCTTTTCAAAGTACCTGAAAGCATATTTTCATTTTTTGCTCTTTCTTCAGGAGAGTTTGCAGACATACAAGAATATCTTGCTTGCATAACCCCCTCAAGAGTTTTTGATTCATGCTTTGCATAACCTTTTACAGTTTCAACAAGATTTGGAATTACATCATATCTTTTCTTCATGTAAACATCCATTGTTGAATATGCTTCTTCAGCATTGTTTTTAAGTCTTACAAGTCCATTGTAAACGCCGATTACATAACCAACGACTGCAATAACAAGAAGCAAAACAATTCCAACAACCAAAAGTGCGATTCCCCAACCTGGCATAATTTTTATCTCCTTTTTATTTATGATATTAATATATTACCACAAAATACACAAAAATCAAAATATTTTAATCTTCTTTTTTCTTTTTTCTTACAATCTTCATTGTGACATTTCCAATTACAAAAAGCACAAAGAGAATAAGCAGAACAATGAAGTAATAAAGAATTGATGAATCATCTCTCTTAAAGAGAGAAACTTTTTGTGGCTTAAACGATACAACAATATCCTTATCAGAATCGATAGCTTTTAATTTAAGTTTTCCACCTGTGATTTTAACAATCTCTCCATTCACTGAAACAAAGTCAATAACAAACCCATCAAGAGCTGTGATTGTTATCTCCCTACTGTCACCATGAGCAACAACAAGGTTTCCACTGTTGTCAACAGTACATATTCCGCAAGAATTGACAAAAGTGATTTCAATCAAATAGTTTGCTTCTTCATATTTGACTTCAACTTCTTTACTTGAAGTGATGTTGGAAATTCTATATTTCCCATTAATTGCAGAAATTTCATTTCCATCAACCAAAACTCGTCTTACAATCCAACCTTGGTCTGAAACAATCGAAAATTCAACACTTGCATTTCTGTCAACCATTTTGTTCTTTACTGTAAGCAGTTCACCATTCACATATACATTACCATGATCAGAAGTAAATGCAACAACAAGGCTATCTTTCTCAATTGTACTTACATTGACCACAATATCTTTTGAAACATTGGTGATTGTGTAAGGAACATTTTCAGTTCCATCTTTAATTAATTCATCATTTATATAGACGCTGTTGATGTTGTAACCTGCATGTGCGAAATACGTAATCGTGTAGGTTTGACCTTTGAAAACTTCATATTCAGATGCAACCAATTCTCCGTCCACATAAAGAGAATATTCAGCATCATTACATCTTAAAAGATAACTTTCAGTGTCTCTCGCAACAACTACAACCCTCATTACATTCGTTTGAGCCTCATTTCCAAAAGCATCTCTCAAATTTGCAACAACATTATAAGAACCAGTTCGCAAATTTGAAATTGTGACATCAACAATTGTCTTTGACAAATCTCCAGATTGTGTCAATCTAACTGAACTTCCAGCTCCAACAATTGTTGGAATGATGTCATACCCAGCACAAGCAAATTCAAAAGACAAATCTTGCCCCTCTCTTATGATTTTTTGAGTTGGTAAAGAGTTAAAAAACCTTACTGACAAATCATAGAAAACAGCATCATTTGCATCTGCAAAGGACTCTGCAGTTGTCCCAGCATACCCATAAACCTCATTAAGGCTCATTTGAGTATGAGAACCTATGCTTTGAATACCTTTTCCAATATAAATTCTTGAAAGTGTTGAAGCCGAGAAAGCATTTTTTCCTATAGACGAAACTTTCATCAACTTAATCTCATCAATTGAATTGCAATAAGCAAATGCAAGTTGCCCCAAAGATGTGATGTTTGGAATATCAACTGATTTCAAATTAGAACATTTTTGAAATGCATAATTTCCAACTGTCACAGAAGTTGAAGCACAATGTATTTCTTTTAAATTTGAGTTGATGTCAAAAGCATTTGAATTGATGGATCTGATTGTGTTTGGCAGAATCAAATTTTCAACTGGACTGTCATTGAATGCCTTGTTGTTGATTGAAACAACTTGAACTCCGCCAATACTGCTTGGAACAACAAGTTTTGTAAGCTCCGTTCCTGTATATTGAATGATTGCCCCCAGACTTGAAATTTTATATCTCGACTCCAGATCTTTGTTTCCAATATAGAAATATCTTATTCCAAATTCACTTCGTTTAACAATCACACCATTTTGCTTCACAAATGCAGCCGTAAGCAACCTTGTCGATTTGTTTATTGTGATTCCAGTTGCATCACTATATTTTGGATCTGTCAAGCTTACATTGTCAGCAGACTCATCTGTTGTATAATGAATTTCAATAGTTTGCCCACTTCCAACACTTGTTGACGCTGAAAGCTTAAGACTTATTGCAGTGTCGCCGAATCTGTTGTTTGTGCTATATTGAATGTCGCCTTCAATGATCATTCCAACGTTTTTAATATTTATAATTCCATAACCATAGTAGTCATTTCTCACATCACCTGCTTTCAAAGCATATTTATTTTGTTGATAAATCCAACTTCTATTTGCATTCTTTTTCAAGAGAGTGTTCAAATCTGCAAATGAAAGATTTTTATAACTTGGATGCAAATAAATAAGTGCTATACAAGCCGTGACGTGAGGAGTTGCCATAGAAGTCCCACTCATCACTTCAGTTGAGTTTGTTCCCGTCTTCCCAGCACTTACAATCGATGAACCTGGTGCCGAAAAGTCAACCGAAGGACCATAGTCACTGTAAGTATAATCATACAAAAGCATGTCGCTGAGCTGTTGCTGTGCCAAAGCCGAAACAACTATTGCACAATCAATGTTTGCTGGCGAATACTTAATCAGCTGTCCTCCAATATTTCTTGGAGAATTTCCAGCTGCCACAATTGAAAGAATTCCTTTGGAATAAGCCTCTTCAACCCAGCCAGTAATGTTGTATGTTCCAATGGCTTGAGCCGAAACCTTATCAGTTGAAGCAACCGATGAGTTTGCTTTAATTCCCAAACTCATGTTCATAAGTTTAAATTCCAATCCAGTTTCGCTTTCAATTTGTGCCTTAGCCCTAATTAAATAATCGATACCAGCCGTCACATATGCAAGATCACCTTCTCCTGAAGCATCAAGCACTTTTATAGGCAAAATTTTAACCACTGAAGGAGTAATTTCTGCAATTGTGCCACTGACATGAGTTCCGTGTCCTGCACCATCCACAAGAGCACCTTCTCCTGTGTAATCCTTTGCAAATTTTGTCAAAATTCTATTTTTGAAAAGATTGTGATTTGGGTTGATTCCAGTATCAAGAACCGCAACAACTTGACCATTGAGCCTGCTTGTTTCAACAGTGTTAAGAAGGGTGTTTAAATATGAATTTGCACCAGTGTAATCATTCTGAACATCCCAACCCCAAGAGTTATAACTTGAAGCTTTAATTTCAATCTTGTCTCCGTTTAATGTAGTCTTATAGTCATACATGACTGAAACATTGTCAAGTCCTGAAAAATATTCATAAGCACTGTCAGTCTGATAATAATCTTCATATTGAAAATAGTAGTGATTTTTATAATGACACGAAGCAACTGCACCAAAATCATCAACCTTTTCATTTGTTGTAACAATCAGTCGAGTCTCATAGTTTCTTTCATTTTCTTCTACATCGACCGAACTAAAAACTGAAATCTCATCTTCATTTGAAGATTTATACTGTGTCACCATATCCATGAAATCATCATAAAATGTTTCATAATCATCCTCATAAGCACCTTCAGCGGAAGCATAGTTTGACACAGGCAAACCAAAAAATGAAAACGCACAAAAAGCAAGTGCAAACAAAGTCAGCATAACATTTTTAAATCTCTTTTGTTTGTAAACTTTCATCATGGATTTATTATACCACCAAATATAAAAAAAATCAATATATAATTATATATAATATATTGGATATTTTTAATTAAAATCTATTCAGTTTTTTGTAAAAATTTGTTGACAAAATATTTTACATAAGCTATAATATGGAAGATTTTCAATTGAAAAGTCCACATTATGCGGATGTGGCGGAATGGCAGACGCGCTTGTTTAAGGGGCAAGTGGGAAACCGTGGAGGTTCGACCCCTCTCATCCGCACCAAATAAAAACTGCACATTGTGCTTGTTTTCAAACAAGTTTGAAAAGCATTGCTTTTTGGCTTGTTTTTTTTCATTCTTAACCAAGAAAAATGAAAACTTAAAATAGTATTCATTAAATATTTTCACTTACCACTATGCCTAAACGAAGCGGAGGACTCCTGTTCTCTGCTTTTTACTTTCATTTCCTTTGATTTTCTTTGACAATATGACTTTTTCAATGCAGACGCACCATGCTCTTGCATTAAATCTGATTTTGCAATTTCTTCAGCCTTTTCAAAACATTCACCTGCAACCTTATAATTTTCAGCCGAACACTCAAAAAGCCTTTTTCTTTCAAACTCCTCTGCTTTTTCTCTATATTTCTGCCCAAGGCAACCAAAAAAGATGTAATCACTTCTGCTCATAAAAATCATTATATGTCAAAAGAATTTGAAATGTGTCAGAAAAAACAATCGAAAAAATGAAAAAAGTGTAGAATTTTGTCTACACTTTCATTATTTCAAAAATTAAACATTTTCTTCAATAATTTTTCCAATTTCAACACCAAACTCGCCTTTCTTATATTTTATGTCACGAGTTGATGTAACCGCTTTGATATCAGCTTCACAAGCTTTGACAAAATCAGTATCTTCGTCTGAAATCGTGATATCTTCAATTTCAGTTTTCAGACTGATTTTATTTTCGCTCTTGAAAGAACGAACTCGAGATACAATATCAAACACCTTGTCACCATTTTCAATTATTCCCTCTTCCTCATCCAAATCAATTGGAGAAAGCACTGTCGTGTGAATACTTGTTTCCTTTTCAAATTGTCTGAAATAGTCTTGATATATTTCTTCAGTAATATGAGGCATTGTGATTGCAAAAAATTTCAACATTCCCAAAAGTACATTATAACAAGCCCATTGAGCAGATAGCTTTGCTTCTTCTCCATATACTTCAGGTTTATAGAGTCTGTTTTTTGCAAGTTCGATATAGTTATCACAGAAATTCCAGAAGAATTTTTCAATTTCATTTTTTGCATACCCCATCTCAACATTTTCATATTGAAGAATTGTCTTTTTGTATGCATCATTGAACTTCTGCATGATAAATCTGTCCATAGGCAAAATTGTCTTTGGCTTGTTTGGAACATAATCTTCAAGGAATGACAAAACAAATTTTGAGGCATTCCAAATTTTGTTGAGAAGCTTATACCCATCCTTAAGTCCATCATCACTGAACATAACATCACGACCATAAGACCCAATTGCACACCAATATCGAATGACATCTGCGCCATAATCACGGAGAAGATCATTAAGATTCATCTTTGAATTGGATAAGTGTTTACTTATTTTGATGCCCTTGTCAGCCATAACCCAGCCATTGACAGTAAGCATCTTCCAAGGCAAGCATCCTTGGTGATAGAAAGCTTTGATGATTGTTCTCAAACTCCAAGTTGTGATGATGTCTCTTCCGCAGAATCTCATATCCATAGGCATCAACTTTGCACAAGTTTTTTCATCATCTGCCCAACCGCAGTTGATTTGAGGAGTGACAGAACTTGTTGCCCAAGTGTCCATGACATCACTTTCTGGAATAAATTCGTCACAGCCACACTCACATTTTGATTTTGGCAACGAAGTGAGTGGATTGACTGGCAAATCTTTTTCATCTGCAAAAATTGGCTTGCCACATTTTTTGCAATACCAAACTGGAAATGGCACACCAAAATATCTTTGTCTTGAAATTGACCAGTCTTGATTAAGGTTGTTGACCCATGTCATATAGCGAGTTTTCATGCTTTCTGGACGCCAAATGAGTTCTTCTCCAAGTTCTGCCCATTTTTTCTTCAATTCTGGTGTTGATGTTTTGATAAACCATTGTTTTTTTGACAAAAACTCAATTGGTTCTTCACATCTTTCATGAACTTTAACAGCATGATTGATTGGATCTTGTTTATAAATATAACCAGCAGTTTTCAAATCTTCGATAACAGCCTTTCTTGCTTCAACAATTTTAAGCCCCGCATATTTTCCAGCAAGAGAGGTCATTCTGCCATTTTCGTCAATTGCTTGCTTAAGAGGAAGATGATATTCTTTCCACCACTCAACATCGGTTTGATCTCCAAAGGTGCAACACATAACTATTCCCGTTCCTTTGTCGATGCCAACTTTGCTGTCAGAAAGCACTGTCACCTCATTTTCTTCAAAGAGAGGAACTTTAACTTTCTTTCCAATAAGTTTCTTATATCTCTTGTCTTCTGGATTAACAAAAATTGCAACACAAGCAGGCAAAAACTCTGGTCTTGTTGTGGCGATTGGGATCGTTCCAGATCCATCAGCAAGTTTGAAGTTGAGATAGTTGAAAACACTATCCAAATTTTTGTCTTCAAGTTCCAAACTTGCAACACTTGTGTGACATTTGCAACACCATGGAGAAGGTTTGTCATCTCGGTAAGCAATCCCCTTCTTTGCAAGTTCGATGAAGGATTTCTGGCTGGTCTTTTGACTTCTATCATCAATGGTGTTATAGCCTAAACTCAAATCACAAGACATGCCAGCCTTTATCATCATTTCACGATAACTTTGATTGTATGTTGACACCAAATCAAGTGCAATTTTCGTAAATTCTTCTCTTGGCAAAGTATGCGCACGAATGTTTTTCTTTTTCTCAACCAAAAGTTCAGTAGGGAGTCCATTATTGTCGAAACCAAGCGGATAAAAAAGATTTTTCCCCTGCATGCGATGATATCTTGCAATCATATCTGCTTGAGTGAAACCTGAAATATGCCCAATATGAAGCTCTCCACTTACAGTTGGAGGTGGAGTATCAATTGAAAAAGTTGGTTTGTTTGAATTTTCTTTAAATTTATAAATTTCATTTTCTTGCCAAAACTTTTGCCATTTTGCTTCTTTTTCTGAAATATTGTATTTTTTATCTAACATAACTCATTCCCTTTTAGCATTTTCGCTTATTATTTTATCACAAAAAAAGCGCAACTCCAACTATTTTAAAGACCAAAATTCTTTTTTCAGCATAAGATATCTCTTGTAAGGAGGAAAAATGAAACTTTTTAAAAAAATAGGCATTTTGTGCTTAATGTGCATGATGCTTGTGACAACTTCAGTCTTGGCTGTTGGTTGTGGAAAGAAAGATGCAAACAAAATCGAACTCAACGAAGTGACTCACAGCATTTTCTATGCCCCACTCTATGTCGCAATGAATCAAGGCTTCTTCAAAGATGAAGGTTTGACAGTGACTCTGACAAATGGTGGAGGCTCTGACACATCAATGACCGCACTACTCTCCGGCTCTGCAGACATAATCTTGGCAGGACCTGAAACGGTTGTTTACACAAATCAAGGCAATATAAAAGATGCCCCTGTCGTGTTTGGTCAACTTACCCAATGTGATGGATCATTCATTGTTTCAAAAGAAGATAATGAAAACTTCACTCTTAACGACCTTGTTGGAGAAACAATCATCGGCGGAAGAAAAGGTGGACTTCCAGCAATGACTCTTGAATATATCATCACAAAAAATGGATACATGATAGGAGAAGGAAGAGACCAAATCAACCTTCGCACTGATGTTGCCTTCAACCTCACTGCAAGTGTTTGGGATGCAGAAGCTTCTGTTAAATATTGCACCCTTTTCGAACCTACTGCAACAAATGTAGAAAAAGAAGGCAAAGGGCATGTTGTTGCCAGCCTTGGAAAACTTTCTGGTTCAATTCCATACACATGTTTTGCAGCAAAAGAAAGTTATCTCAAAAAACATAATAAGCAAGCAGAAAAATTCTTGAAAGCAGTTGCAAAAGGCTATGACTATATCATTGCAAATGACTCAATGACTGTTGCAAAAGCACTTGAAAAATCTTTCACTGGAAACACCTTGGAAGAACTTGCCACTGCGGTTGAACAATATGTTGCAATCAATGCATGGTCAAATGACATGGTGCTGACAGAAGAAAGTTTTGAAAACCTGATGAATGTTATGCTCAACGCAAAAGTAATCACAGAAAAATCAAACTGGGCAGATGTTGTTGACAACACTCTTGCACAAAAACTCAAAGACAGCAGGGTTGCTTAGAATAAAAAAAGACCAAAATCATTGGTCTTTTTTTATTATCTTCAAACAAGATCGAACTAAACGAATTTTTTTATGAATGTCTCTCTATGTATCTCACATTTTCCATATTTTTTAAGCGCTTCAATGTGTGCCTTTGTACCATAACCCTTATGTTTTGCAAAGCCATATTCTGGATATTTCATGTCAAAATTTTCCATCATTCTGTCCCTATGCACTTTTGCCAAAATGGAAGCCGCTGCGATATTGTAAGAAAGAGCATCGCCTTTGATTATGTTTTCTTGTGGCAAAGCGACATCAATTTTGACTGCGTCAACAAGCACCAAATCTGGCATAACTTTCAAATTTTCAACCGCCCTTTTCATTCCCAATTTCGTTGCTTGCAAAATGTTGATTTCATCAATCTTTTTTTCATCAATTTCAACAATTGAATAAGAGATTGCAATATCAACAATTTTATCAAACAATTCCTCTCTTTTCTTTGCAGAAAGTTTTTTGCTGTCGTTGACACCTTCAATAATTTTTTCACTTTCCATAGGCATAATAACACATGCACAAACTACAGGACCAGCCAAAGGTCCTCTGCCAACTTCATCAACTCCAGCAATCAATTTGCAATTAAACTTTTTCTCATAGTCAAGCATAAGCGTCTTTCTTCCTCATGAAAATTATACCTTTCAAAAGACATAAAAGTCAAGCACTGCTCAAACAAAAAAGACTTACGAAAATTCGTAAGTCTTCATAAGTCTTAAATCTTAATAATATCCACCTTTAAAACTTTTCTTACTGCTATAGCCACCCATCTTTCCACCGCCAGAACCACGTCTTTTAACAAAGAATATTATGAGGAAAATCACTACGCCAAGCACAACAGCACCGCCAACGCCACCAACGACATACCAAACCCAGTTCTTGGTTGTTCCGCCAATTTTTTCGGTGTCAATAATCACGCTGAATTCCTCTGAAAATTCACCCTTAAGAGTTGTCATGTCAAGATTGAAAACATAATAATTTTCATCCCCGCTTTCTTGGTTTGTCCAAGTACAGAATGGAGTTTCAGTGTCCTCGCCTCTATAAGTTGAAATCATGTCAAGGAAACGCTTCACATCAAATTTGTATCCCTCTTTGACATATATTTCAAGTTTAAGCCTGCTTGCAGTTTTTGAAACAGTTGCAACTTTTCCAGTAATCAAATTTTCTCCAACATAGATTTCTGCAATTCCATCGCCTTTGATGTCAAAACTAATTCTGCACGCATCATTTCTATATTTTGCATAAATTTTTCTGTTTTCCGTAAATTCACCAGTTCCAAATTTGATTTCAAGAATGTTGGAAGAGCCTAAAAGAATATCATCAGTCCCTTCTTTTTCAAGATACCAACCCTCAAGAGCATAAGGAAGATTTGAATTGCGAAGTCTTGCTTCAATTGATCTTGATGGACCATTGTAAGTCATTGCAATGTTCATATTTTTGAATGCAGTTGTCCCCCCAACATAATAGAGATTTGCAGGAGGTTCTGGCATATCTTGAAAAACTCCATTTGCATCATAAAGCCTTGACTCAACTGCAACAGTAAACTCTTCTGCTTTATAACTTATGTCATATGTTCCAGCAGTAGATCTGTTGACATTTTTGATGCTGACCGTATACACACCATTAAGTTCTGAAATGCTGTAATTTTCTGGATCGGATGAAACAGTGTAAACTCCATTTGTAAAATCAAAAGTAACCTTATTATCAGTGTTTCCATATTTCAACCCAGTAAGTCTGTAGTATTCTGAAAGATTTTTCCCATCAGGACTGTCCTTAAATGAAAAAACAATTTCAGCTGTATCTTCAAAGAAATATTTATCTTTCATTGTTTTTTCAATATTAAAAATTGAAGAGTTTGAAAGTGTTGAGTCAAGTTTAACCTCAAAGCCACCCAAAAAACTTTGCAAATTGATTATACCTGAACTAAAATACCAAACCTTGTCAAAATCCCACTTTCCAAGTGAAGAGAACCACAACTTGTTGTCATTCACGAGTGTTTCAGCAGGTGTTGAAGAACTTACCTCAAGAACGCTGTCGTGTGTAATTGGATTGTCAAAAACATAAGCACCTGTGTCTCCAAATTTTTCAATTTTGTTTGCATTTTTTTTGAAATATAATGATGAAACTCCAAGCTTTTCTGGATATGGGCTAACAAAAGCACCTCCAATTTGTCCTGCATTAACTTTTCCACCACCAAGAGTTGTTTGTTCGTTTTTCAAGGTCAAAATGTTTTCAACCACCATGTTTACAACAGAAACCCTCAAGCCATCAAAAACTTTTGAGCCAGATACTGTGCCAAACACACCTCCAAAGTTCACAGTTCCGACAAATGCTTCTGCTATGGAAACTGTCAAATTTGTATAAGAAACCCCGAACACAAAACAACTATCATTCAAAGATCCCACAACACCGCCAATTGAAGAAATTCTGCCATTGTTTGACACAAAACCAAAACCAACAGCATCTTTCTGTCTGCTTATGCAATATGAAATACTGCTTGAGTTTGCACTCCCAACAAGACCGCCATAAATCAAGCTTTGATTAAAAGTTGTCTGCCCCAACTTTATTGAAGCAACATTTTGAATATACTTTATTGTTGTATTCTTTGCACTTCCAACAAGTCCGCCAACAGAAGCAACCTCACATCCGCCAATCGTGAAATTTGTTGTTCCTGCAAGTTGAATGTTTGAAATAGTTGCTCCATCTGTCAAACCAAAAAGTCCAACATATTTGTTTGTGGAATACAATTCACTTCCAGTTATATCCTGCGACAAATCAATTGAGAGATTTGAAATTTTATACCCTCTGCCATCAAATGTACCTCTGAAAGGATTTTCTTGCGTTCCGATTGTGGAGTGAAGCACACGATGTTCTGGAGCAACTTTGCTCATATCAATATCTTGAGTTAAAACAAAATTTGAAATCGCCCCAGAAGCACCATAATTTGTCACTTTATTATAAAAGTCTTCCGCATCCTTAATCTCAATAGAATTTGAAACTGCCGCATCAGTTTTTTCTTGCGAAATAAAAGACAATCCACCAAAAACGATTAAAGTGGAAAACAATGCAAAAACAAAACAAAAAAGAAAAGATTTTACTCTGCTCTTATTCATAGAATAAATTTACCATACATATCATTATTTTTCCAAATAAACTGACAAATTATTTATAAAAATTGCAAAATAAAACAATTTTAAATCAATATTTTCTATAGGAAAGCGCAAGTTTCCTACTCATTTTTTCTTTATCTTTCTGAATCTCATTTTTTTTAACCACCATAACATTTGACGGCTTTGTCATAAGGTAATATCGAAGCTCATCCAAACAATGGTCATCCTTTTTGATTGGCACATCGTCATCACCCCACCAATAACTTTTAATTTCTTTGATTAAATTCACACAGTTTTTAAAAATGAAAAGCCTCCGCTTCCCATCTATTGTTTTGATGTAAGACTTGACAACTGATATGCCAGAAAACAAATCCTTATTAACATTTGGATTGACCAAAATTCCATTCTCATAAAAAAGTTCCACAACATTTTTTTCACTTGAAAGAGTTCTTTGCTTTGCGGCAGAATCAATGTAAGCTCGAAGATACCCATTTTTGTCACGCTTCCAACCAAGATTGTCCGCGATTTGCTTTATTTTTTGTGCATGATGAGCAACACTTTGCCCTGCTTCAAAATGCTCTGCCACCACAAAAACATTTCCGTCATAGTCGACAGCATAAAAATGTGCCGAAAGTGGATTGTGAAGTCCTGGGTCAATTGATATTGCATCTTGCCATTCTGAAGGAATTGCAAATGGCTCAATGACATTGTAATTTTCATCGAACTCACCATAAACAAGTCCACCATTTTGCATAAACTTGCCATAACGTCTGCTTTCAAGTTCATCTGCCGGCAAAGACTTTGTCAAAAGAGAAATTTCTTTTTTCGAAAGATATGGGTTGTCCGCCCACTCCATCATTTCACACCAAACCTCTTTATCCTCATGCTCATTGAGATATATTGTGTTATAAACCCATGTCAGCCCTTTAAGTGGAGTCATAGTTCCAAAGATATCTCCACACTTGTCAAGAACACGCATTTTACACTCTGTGTAAATGTCCAAAGGAGGTTCTTCATCAAACCAAACATAGTCAAGAGATGTACCTTGAAATTTTTCTCTTCCTTGGTCACAACTTTTGAAACCAATTTTGCTTAATCCTCCAACTGCCGACTTGACCACAATAAAATCAATCACACCATTTTCAGCACTATCTTGACCTCCACTGACCATAACAATCTTTTCAATAAACTCTTTTGGAAGATAATGCAAAATCTTCTTTTGAGCAACATCTCTTTGTACTTGTCTTGAAAGACTGACAACCCAACCCTCTGTTGGCTTGTTTCTTCGATATGGGTGAAGTCCGCATGCCATATAAACTACTTCAACAGCACCACACTCTGTCTTTCCTGATCGATTTCCCCCAAAAACCCATCGGTTCCTTTTTTTACATTTATGAAAAGCAAGTTGCTTTTTATGGATTTTGCCAGATTTGTTATAAAAATTAAGTCTGTTGGAATTATATTTATCAGTCAAAATTTTTTCCACACGCAAAAGTCTTTTTAAAAGTTTTTCTTCCACCTCTAAACCCCTTTATACAAAAACAAATAAAAAAGGCAATAATATGACAAAAATCTCCTACTGCCCACAAAAATTGATATTCTAAAATGAAAGCATGAAAAAAATCATTCTCTTTTTCTTATTAGGTTTCTTTGCTTTGTCTTGCAAAATGTCACCAGCTTTTGCAGAACAAGCGTCTTATTTCGCAAAAGTTCAAAACACTGGTGTATTTCTTTGCTCAAGCCCCAGTGAAAACTCTTCTCTTTTTGAAATCCCATATTCCTACTTTGTCAAAGTCGAAACCGCTGTTGATGACTATTACAAAGTTTCCTATGATGGAATAGAAGGTTATGTCAAGAAAGATAAAGTGACATTGATGAATGGCGTTCCGCAAAACCCTTATGCGAAAGCAACCTTCAAAGTTTTTGTTCCATATTATTTATATCAAAGCCCCTCACAAAACAGTTCTGCCGTGGCAATCGACACAAATGCAACATTCACATATTATGGCACAAAAGTGGGACAACCAATTTCAAGTGCCAGCAACATCTGGTATTATGCAAGTGTCAAAATTGATGAAAGCATACATTATGGCTATGTATTCTCTGGAGTAACAGACTATTTGACAACCATTCAAATCAATAATGAAAGTTTTAAGATTATCTCTGACAAAGAACTTACATCCTCTCCAAACAGCGAACTTAAAAAACTTTCCACAGGAACAAAAATCATGCTTATTGTTGCAATAAGTGTGCCATCAATTCTCATTCTATATTTTCTCATCAAGCCTACAAAAATTCTTCAAGTCACAAAAAGCAGAAAAAACATCAAAAAAGAAAGAAAACGAACTCATCATGGTGACTATTTTGAATTTGATGAAAACGATATATAACACTCACATAGAAACTGCATTTGCCAAAAAAGGCGCTGGAGAGACATCTTCTCTCTTTGATTTAATATGCTCATAAGCCCTTAAAATCCATTTTTCTCCTGAAAGCTGTTTCTCAAGTTTTGCAGGAACAAAGCCTCTTGAACTAAGTGCTTTCGTAAAGAAAATTTCTCCAATTTCAATCTTACGAAACGCAGTGCGTATGGAAAAATTATGCTTCAAAGCGATGTCTTTGACTTTTTTTCCATCTATGTATCTCTCAATCAAAAGACAAGCATCTTCTTTTTTCATTTTTGTAAAAATCTCATCTGTAAGAACTTTCAAATTAATCAATGTGACCTTTCTTTCAGACAAATCAATCATCTTTTGAGAGATTGACAAAACATTGTTGCGAAGATAATTCTGTCCATATATATTTCCACTGCTCAACCCACTTCGACGAACAATTTTATCTATTGCATTCGACACCCTTTCCAAATACCTATAAACCGTCAAAATTGTCTTTGACCAAACCAGTTCTTCATTCATTATACACTCTCCCTTTTGCATACAAGGAAGATTATAAAATCAAAACTTTTCATAGTCAATTTTTTATGTCAGCGATTTATTCAATATTTTACAATATTTTGCAAATATCGCCATTTGTGACATCAAAAAGCCATCAAATTTGCTATAATTTATCTAATTTTCGACACAAATAACTTTTATTAATAGAAATTCAACAAAAAGAAAATAAAAAAAAGAAAGGCTTATTTTCCTTTCTTTTTATTTTATTTTGCTTGTTTTTTTGCAATGCGAGCTTCTTTCTTAGCCAATTTTTTGTCTTGTTTTTGTTTCTTTTTAAGAGCCTTCCCTGTGAGTTCTGGCTCTGGAAGAGGCTCAAGCAAAAGACTTGGGTTATCCACCAATTCATTAACAAATTTAAGAGTATTTCTCCAATAAAGTCCATCACAAACTCTTTCATCAAGTGAGAACCCAATATCCATTCTTTTTTCAGTTCTCACCTCTCCACTTATATTTGAAACTGGAACATATTTCACTTTTCCAATAACTCCAAAAATGGTGGTAGTTCCAAAATTGTAAAGGTGATGATAAATCTTATCAAGTTTGATACTTCTAAGATCTGCCACATACATGCTTGTATGGAAAGGGCTTGCATGTATAAGAGATTTTGGAAGACAATTATGTTTGTCCATCTTTCTCACAAACCACATTGCAGTTTTAAACATCCAATTTGGCAACTTGCACAAAAAGCCTGCTGCTTTGGTTGTTTCATGCACTTCAGCATTTGCTGCCATATTTTTTGCAATCTCGTCGTTGACAATCTTTCTCACTTCTGGAAGACTTTCTGTCCCCTTGAAATAAAACTTCAAAGTAAGTTCTTCGCCTTCGTCTTTAAGTGCTTTAAGCACACTCATTGACACTGAAATATAATTTCTTTGATAAATGACACAGTCATTGACAAACCTGTTTGCTTTTGGTCTTTCGTGAAGCATACGAACGATTGCAGCAATGATGATTTCAGTATAGCTGTAATGAACTCCGCTTCTTTTCTTTTCCTCTAAAATAAACTTGTCCATTCCTGCACAATTAAATGGAATAGTTGTATATTGAACAGCATCAATTCTCATTGGCATAAAATAAGAAATTGCCTTGTCAATAATTTGCAAATCTTTTACTTTTTTTCCATCACTTCTTCTTCCAAACATTTTGTTTTTTCTCCCCTAATTTCCTTATATTTATTTTTTCTTTTGGACATAACCATTTTTAGAAAATTTTTTTCTAATCAAATTTTTCTCTCTGCCATTTTCACTTGGAACATAATAAATCCGATCTTTCAAGCTGTCAGGCATATATTGTTGTGAGCAATATCCACCAAAATCATGTGGATATTTATATTTCCCATGCCCATCCCTGTTTGTGCTTGGATGGTTTTTGAGATGATTTGGAACAATGTCCTCCCTCTCATTTTCAGCATCATCCATTGCCATATGCATTGCATTAAGCACACTGTTTGATTTTTCCGCCTCACACAAATAGATTATTGCATGCGACAAATTGAGAAAACATTCTGGTGCCCCCAAGTTTTGACAAGCAAGAAGTGCACATGTCGCCATAAGAAGTGCATTGCTGTCAGCCATGCCGATGTCCTCAGAAGCATGAGCAATCATTCTTCTTGCAATAATCAAAGGATCAATTCCAGCCTTAAGAAGTCTGTGAGCATAATAAAGTGCCGCATCAGCATCAGATCCTCGCAAACTTTTGCAAAAAGCAGAAAGATAATCATAATACATGCTTTCATCAATTGAAAGTGGACGTTTGTTTAAACATTCTGCCATGACAATTTTGTCAATATGTATAAAACGATCTTTGCCAACTTTTGTGGAAAGGACAGCCAGTTCCAAGCTGTTGAGAGCATTTCTCACATCCCCATTGCAAGCAAAAGCGAGATATTTGATTGCATCTTCATCAACCTTTGTCTTAAACTCTCCCAAACCTTTTTCTTCGTCAGAAAGGGCTCTTTTCAAGACTCTTTCGACATCGTTTACTGAAACTTTTTTAAATTCAAACACACTGCACCTTGAAACAATCGCTCTCGTCATGCTTGTGTATGGATTTTCTGTGGTCGAACCAATGAAATATATGCTTCCCTCTTCAATCGCTTGAAGCACACAATCACTTTGTGCCTTGCTCCACCTGTGACATTCATCAAGAAGAAGATAAGTGTCAGTGCCAAACATCTGCTTTTGGCTTCTGGCTCTTTCAATCACAGCTTTTGCATCTGCCACACCACTTGAAACCGCATTAAGCTTTTCTATGTTGGCATTCAGAAGCTTTGCAATGATGCCAGCAAGGGTTGTCTTTCCAGTCCCAGGAGGACCATAAAAAATGCAACTGCCCACACTGCCGGTTTTTATAGCACGATAAAGCAGCTTATTTTTCCCAACGATATGTTCTTGCCCGACAAATTCTTCAAGGCTTGATGCCCTCATCCTTTCAGCAAGCGGAATTCTTTGAGTCTTGTCCATAACCAAAGTCATTATAACAAACAAAAACAAATGCTTCCAAACAAAAACACACAAATTCTTTCTGATTTTTCATAAAAGTTGACAAATCAACGTCATTATGCCCCAAAACTCAAACAAACAGGCTCATTGCTCTGAAGTGTTTTTTGCGAAATCTCTCCTATTTGATAGAAATAAGTTTTGCCTACTTTCAAAAATTTTTCGTCCGACTTAACAAACAAAATCTTTTTGTAATACTGCCCATTAAAAATTCCAATTTCCCTCACACCAATCTCATCAAATTTGACAAAGGAAAGTTTTTCTCTCCCTTTGACAAAAAGCCTTCGATATGCAATGTATTTTTGCTCCAAAGCCTCATCGCTTTTTCCATTGAGCCAATTGATCCAAATTTTTTGAGGCAAACTTCTGTTAAAGAAAAAGTCAAATTGAGGATTTTTGGTCTTAACTTTGACATCAAAAACTTTTTTTGCTTCATTAAGAGAAACCTCTTTCAACTTTTCAATTTCAGTTAAGTTTTTAATTATAAATTTTCCTGCTCCAAAATTGAAAAAAAGCACACGCCTTTGTTTCGGCTTTAAAATCAAGGAAACCTTAACATTAATGCAACAAAAAACTGAATTCTCCAACCCATCAACATTTGAAAATGAAAATTTTGCCAAAGGACAAAGAAAATTGAGAAACAATTTCTCTTTTGAGATTAAATTTTCAATTAAAAAAGATTTCTCAACTTTTCTAAAATAATAATAACCCTTTTCAAGCGGTATATTAAGTTCTATTGTCACTTTTTTTTCTTTTTCAGACTTGTTTAAAAATCTTGCATAGATGTTTTCACCATTAAGCACAAATTCAGAATAATCAACAAAAACCTCATCAAACACAGCACATTGACAAAGAGCAAAATCTTGAAAACTAGGGTTCATTCTCGTTCCATTCACACTGAAAAATTTATCCTTGTATGCAAGATTGAAATTGCTTGAGGAAGCATAATTGATGTTGAGTTTATTGATCATTTCCAAAATCTTTTTTGGACAATCTTCTCCAAGTATAGTGGTGTTATGCATATTATTTAGTTGCCTAATACCCCATATATTGATATCACGTACAGCAGACTGAACTACAACAAAATTAAATTTCTCTTCTTTTAAAGCAAGTTCAAACGCTTTTAAAAGTCTCTTATTCAGTGTTTTTTCAAATTTAAAAATTGGCAAGTTTTCATCTATTCCAAACTCTTTCAAAGCATTGATGTCAAGATCATCATCAAAAAGAATTGGAGCATGAAATCTCACCCTATTTAAAATCAAAGTCTTCGCTTTTTCAATATAATCTTTTTTTCTCATGAAATGATTATTGACAAAAATATATGATTAAAACCTAGCTAAACGCAATAAAAAAACCACATAAAGTGGTTTGTCAGACAGTCTATAAGCCGAGTTCTGTTTTGGATGGTCATCTATCCAGACTTGTTGTCACCAACAAGTTCCAGCGATATTTTTGTTGGTCGTGAAAGAACACACATGTGACCAAACTTAATCTTGCATCAGGTGGGGTTTACAGAGCAAGCGATGTTACCACCGCTCCGGTGGGCTCTTACCCCACCTTTCCATCTTTACCCTCTGGGGAAGCACCAATTTCGTTTAACGCGGACACGGCAAAGCCTAACCGCTACTACATTGGTTCTCCTCCCAAGCTCTCTCCACATAAGTGAAATGAGCCAATCGCATTTCTGTTGCGCCGCAAAGCGCCAAAAATCGATAGAGAGAAGTCTATTTCTGTTGCACTATCCTTGAAGTCGCCTTCACCAGCCGTTAACTGGCACCATGTTCTTTTGATGCTCGGACTTTCCTCTCTGTGGCCATCACAGCCACACAGCGACCATCTGGCTGTCTGACTAGATTAGTATAGCACAAAAATCAAGTCAATGTCAAGAATATAGGTTTAAAGAAAAAAGGGATATTATCCCTTTAAAAGCCCAAAAAGTTTTTTCTTATCTTTTTCCTCATAGTATCCATTAACAACATTTGTAACTTTTCCTTTATTACAAAGAAGCAAACTTGGAAGTTCACTCACTCCATATTTTGAAACATCAGCATCCACCACATTGCATCTACGATAAGATGTGTAGTTTGAATTTTCTAAAATTTCGTGATAAGGAATTGATTTCAACAAGCACATAATTGAATCGTCGTTAAAAAGTTCAATTAAACACCTATCGCTTTTTGCAATTGTCTTATCAAGTTCAGAATAATTAAGCATGACTTCTTCATTGATTATATCACCTCCAAAGCGGTCAACAAAGAGGTCTTCACTGCATCTTGGGTCTTCCTCAATTGCTTTTTTCAACTCTTCATACTCTTCCCAAGTTTTAGCAAAACCTATTGCCCCAATTGGACAAGTCTTTTCACATGCACCACATGAAATACATTTGCTGTTGTCAATTTCAATTTTCTTTTTCTTGTCATTGTAAGCAAATGCTCCAACAGGACAAACTCCAATTCCACCACACGCATTTGCTTGATCACATATTTTATGATTTATAATTACTGGCATACTCTTTTTCCCTTCAAAAGTACAAAGGGAAAAAGAACAAAATCAGCCAACAACCTCGTCAACATAAGTAATCTTTGCTCTTACAATGCCTTTCACTGTCCAGCCCTCTGGCAAACGCTCTGTTTCTTCAAAGTGTTTAACCTCATCAAACAGTTTTCCTTTTTTCTCGATTTTTGCATCAGCCTCAATTTTGTATTGAGTGCTGTCACCAAAATATTCCTTATTTTCTTTTGTCACATGAATAAACACTTTTTTGTTTTCTTTAACATTATTTATTGATGTAACCATTTGAACGATAGGAATAACTATCTCATTATTGAAAAATCTGCTTGGCTCAACAATTGTGCAATGCGGTTGTCCTTCAGCACTTGAAGTGACAAACATGCAAACACCAATGTTTTTGATATCGTCCAACTGCTTTGTTGTCAGTTTTCCCTTCGATTTATCTTTTTTTAGAAGGTTATCTCCCCCCCCCGTTTAGATTTTTGATTGTTGTCATATTTTCCTCCTTTATAAACAATCTTTCAAATTGTCAATGAAATAATCTATTTGACTTTTTGTTGTGTTTTCATCAATGCTGATTCGAATTGTGTTTTGCGGATTTTTAAGCCCCATGCTTACAAGCACATAACTAGGCTCACTGCTTTCACTGTTACATGCTGAGCCAGTCGAAACACAAATCCCTCTTTTATCAAGTTTCAGCATCAATTTATTTCCAGCGACTTCATCAAAAGTGACACTTGTCGTGTTTGGAATCCTCTTTGCTTTTTGGCAATTTATCTCAAGTCCATCAATCTTTTTCAATTTGTCCTCAAGATAATCATTATTTTCTTTCAAATTTTTCTCAATCTTTTTCAAGTCAAAATTAATATATTCACAAGCACAACCAAGGGCAACAATTCCCAAAACATTTTCTGTTCCGCCACGAAGACCAAACTCTTGATGCCCAGCAATCATTGGAACAAAATTTTTTGTATCTCTGACATAAAGCATTCCTATTCCCTTTGGACAATGTATTTTATGCCCCGAAAAGGAAACAAAATCAACATTTATTTTAGAAATATCAAACTCACATTTCCCCAGTGCTTGGACTGCATCAACATGAAATAAAAAGCCACATTTCTTTTTAAGCTTCTCAACAGCTTTCAAAACCTTGTCAGTAAGAAGTATTGTTCCAACTTCATTGTTTGCAAACTGAATTGAAAGCAATGCAGTATTTCCATCAACAGCCTTTTCAAGTTGTTTCAAATCAATGTTGCAATTTTCGTCAACATCAAGATAAACAACTTCAAATCCTCGCCTCTCAAGCAATTTGCAATATTCAAGAATTGAACTATGTTCAACCTTTGTTGTGACAATCTTTTTTCGAGTTGGAAATTGATTAACAGCCGAATTAAAAGCCGTGCAATTGCTCTCACTTCCGCCACTTGTAAAAATCAAATTTGATGAAGAACACCCCAGCAACTTTGCACACAAAAATCGGGAATCCTCAACGGCTTTTCTAATCTTTGCTCCATGTCCATATATTGAACTCGGATTTCCAAATTGCAAATCCAAATATGGAAGCATTTTTTCTCTTACTCTTTCAGAAATTTTTGTAGTTGCATTGTTGTCCAAATAAACAAATCTGTTCATTCATTCTTCCCCTATTTAGTCATATTATATCACAGACATGACAAACACTGCAAATATTTTTGCAATATAAAAAGCAGTGTATATCGCACTGCTTTTCTCATCCCACATAAAAGATTTGCTTAACAGAATTTGACTTTTTATCAAGGGTGAACCCTTGCAAAATTCCATCTTGAGAAACCTTGATTGCAACACCATATTTGGCAAGAGTCTTTGCCGCAGCCAAACGGCCACCGCCTTGGCTTCCCGCCTCAATTTTGATGATTGCACCAACTGCAATAATTGTACCCTCATAGTCCACAACAGTTGCACCATCAATTGAAGTCATTTCTTCAACAAGTTTTCTATCCAATTCATGAATTTTCTTGCCAGCAACAATTCTTCTTATTGCCATAGTTTTTGAATAGTTATATTTGTCCAAAAAGTCCTCATAAGAAAGACTGAACCTATCAATAATTTCCTTTGCATTGCCAAGGTTATAAAGTTTTCCAGCTTCGTCCAATTCTCTTTGTTTTTTGAGGTTAAAATATTCTTCACATATGATATCAGCAGCGTCAATATGTGTCAAAGCATCGGCTGTTTTATCCTTATCAATATAGGCAAGACACGCACCTTTATATGAAAAAGAACAATCAAGTGCAGTGTTATAGATTGCACGTCTAATTTGCTTTGCGGCAGATGAAACATTATTTTGCAACAATCTTATGATTTCTTCATGAGAATAAACACACCAGTTTCCATTTTTCTTTGCAAAAATAAGTTGTCTAGCATAGAAAATCAAAATATCTCCTTGCTCCGTAAGACAAATACCAATCCTTTTATCATTACAAATTCGCGCAACTCTCTCATACACATAAGGAGAAACTGTTGCCACTTTCTTTGGGTTTTTGATTGTGACATAGCCAAGAAGTGCTCCATTTCGATCAAACTCAATAAAGGAATTTTTTGCATCCGTAAAAAGTGCAAAAAAGTCATTGTTCAAAATGTCATTATATGAAACTTGATAAGTCGTGTCAGCCGTCACCCCAAGATTAACCAAGATTCCAAGTGAAACCGTTCTGCCCTCATATGTCCTTGAAGACCACTTTTCAAGTCCACTGATAATTCGTAAGATTGTGTCACTTCCAGTGTCTGTCAAAGTTTCAATAAGTGCCCTCTCAATTGCCAATCTTTGCAATTTTGAAAGATAAAGTTTATCTGAAATCTTTAGATCAGCAATTTCATTAAGCACACGAATGATAGATCGAATAAGATTAACTTCAAAGGATTTGAAAGCTTGTCCTCTTTTGATGACAATACGATAGTCATCAAGCTTTGTTGGTTTAAGCAAAATAGAATTACTTTTTCCGAGTGCAACTTCCATATCTCTGGAAGAAGATTCAATTTCCCCAGCCAAATAAGACCCTGTGAAAAGAGGAACAATAAGTTTTCCAACAACATCATAAAATTCCGTTTTTTCCAACTTACGCCCCTCCTTTTTCAAACCTAATTAATAAAATTATCGACTTTGCTTATGTTTATATAATTATATTAATTCTTATTTAGACATCTGTCAAGCAAATTAACTTACTTTGGAAATATTTTATATTTCAGGCATATCAAGATGATCTTTCTCATATTCTTCCCTAACAACAGAGAGTGCTTTGTTTTCAATTCGCGAAATATATGAACGAGAAATTCCCAATTTGTCAGCGATTTCTTTTTGAGTATAGGATTTATCACAATCGATTCCATAACGAAGTTTCATAACCATTTGCTCTCTTTCATCAAGTTTTGTAGCTATAATATTTTTCACTTTTTGAACAGTCAAGTTTGTTTCAACCTGGGCAAATATTTCTTCATCATCTGACGCAATAACATCTTGAAGTTCCAACTCTTTGTCCTCGTCATTGCTGCTCGTGAGACTGTTTAAAGAGACAACATTTTTATGTTTTTTGTTTGAGCGAATGAGCATTAAAATCTCATTGTTTATACATCTTGCAGCATAAGTGGAGAGTTGCACTTTTTTGTCATAGTCAAATGAATCAATCGCTTTGACAAGTCCAATAGTTCCAACAGAGAGAAGATCGTCCGCTTCAAGCGAATTTGTGTATCTTTTGACAATGTGTGCAACAAGCCTCAAATTGTGACTTATAAGTTTTTCTCTTGCTTTTTCATCCCCTGCTTTCATCTTCAAAAACAATGCTTTTTCCTCTTCAGCAGAAAGCGGTTTAGGAAAACCCTGTGCAGTGTTTACATAATTTGTAAACAAACATATCCTGCTGAAAAAATAAGCAAAACTTTCAAACACCATAAGACCTCTCCTATGAAAAGATATATGTTGAAAGTTGTCGGATTTTGCCAAAAAATAAAAATCCGAGACAACCTATCTCGGATTAAAGCACAAAACAATAACTAAATATAAATTTTTTCAACCAAGAATTTGAGCATCTTCGTTGGAATAATTTTCACCAAACCAGCAATCAATTTGCTTGTTGCCCCAATCGAAACTCGAAGTGGAGGATTTTTCTTTTTTATCACTTTCACAACTCGCTTTGCAACAAAGTCAGGCGTCTTTCCAGTTCTTTCTGCCTTCTCCATCTTGACAATTCCATGTTTTTCTTTTTCATTATCACCGGTTTGCTTAATTCTTGCAGCAGTAAATCCAGTATTGATATCACCAGGCATAAAAGTGACAACCTTAATTTTCTTTGACTTAACTTCAGTTGCAATTGCTCTTGAAAAACTTTCAATTCCAGCTTTACTTGCACTGTAACACGCCTGATATGGAAGTGGAATTATAGATGCCAATGATCCAGTATACACAATTCTTCCACCTTCATTGATGTTCTTCAAAAACAAATTTGTCATTTTCATGTGAGCCAGCAAGTTGACATTCATAATGCTGTCAATAGTCTCAACACTTGCATTTTCAAGAAGTCCTCCAATTCCAAATCCAGCATTGCAGAAAAGCAAATCAATATTTTTCTCTTTGCTTAAAATCTGATCAACAATTGATTTCACAAGCGTATCATTTGAGATATCACATTCAAATTGTTTTTCAAACAATTCGCCATATGCAAGTGTCTTTGAAATATCATAAATTCTTGCACCTTCTTCTTTTAATCTTTTTGCAATGGCAAGTCCAATCCCACTGGATGCACCAGAAACAACCGCAACTTTTCCTTCAAATTTTTTCTTCATAGTTTTCCTCTTGTATCTTAATTTCGAATATTACACTATATATTGTAGTGTTATTCAATGCATATTACGTCTTATTTAGTATAATTCGTCAACAAATACTTTTGGATCAAAATCTTCAATATCATCAACACCTTCGCCAGTTCCAACAAAAACAACTGGAAGTTTGTATTCTTTTTCAATTGCAATAATCACTCCACCTTTGGCAGTTCCATCAAGTTTTGTCAAAATAATCCCATCAATTTTTGCATACTCTGAAAAAGCGTTGATTTGTGAAAGAGCATTTTGTCCAGTTGTTGCATCAAGGACAATAAAATTGTATTTGTGAGCCTCTGGATATTCTCTTTCTTCAATTTTTTCAATCTTTTTAAGTTCCGCCATCAAATTTGTTTTTGTGTGAAGTCTTCCTGCAGTATCAACCAAAAGCACATCTGTTTTGTTTGCTTTTGCACTTGTAATTCCATCAAAAACAACCGCTCCAGCATCAGCCCCTTCTGCATGCTTAATAATTCTAGTCTTTGTTCTTGTTGCCCATTCGGAAAGTTGAGAAGATGCTGCCGCACGAAAGGTATCTCCCGCAACCAAAGTCACACTTTTCTTTTGATTTTTGAAATAGTTTGCAAGTTTTCCAATAGTCGTTGTTTTGCCGACACCATTAACACCAATAATAGTTATTATTGCCGGATATTCAACTTCAATATGTGGAGCATCTTCAAAATATCTTGCAATAATTTCTTTCAAAAGAGACTTCACCCCTTCTGCAGTTCTCACCTTCTTTGAATGTGCCTCTGAGCGAAGTTCTTCAACAATTTCAATGGAAGATTTAACACCTATATCACATGAGATCAAAATGTCGGTTAAATCGTCAAAAAGTTCATCATCAATCTCACCATGAGAAAGAAGCTCGTCAATTTTTCTTGAAAATGCCTCTTTTGTTTTCTTAAGAGCATTTCCAATCTTTCTAAAAATTCCCATAAATTCACCTTAACCTTCTGCTTCAACTTGTTGAAGAGCATCAGCAAGTTTAACAGAGACAATTTTTGAAACACCTTTTTCTTCCATAGTAACACCAAACAAACTGTCAGAGAGTTCCATTGTAGGCTTTCTGTGAGTAATTACAATAAACTGAGTTGTTTGAGATAATTTTTTCAAATACATTGCAAATCTTTCAATGTTTGCATCATCCAAAGCCGCTTCAATTTCGTCAAGCAATGAGAATGGAAGAGGTTTCAATCTTAAAATCGCAAACAAAAGAGCAATCGCAGTAAGTGTCTTTTCTCCACCAGAGAGAAGCGACAACTTGTTTGCAGCCTTACCAGGCAGTTGAACCATGATTTCAACACCTGCTTCAAGAGGATCTTCCGCTTCAGTAAGCTCAAGTCTGGCATTTCCGCCACCAAAAAGCTCTCTAAATACAACTTTAAAGCTGTCGTTAATTTTGTTAAATTCATCGTTAAACTTGGTCAACATTTCATTTGAAAGGTCTTTTATGATTGTCACTAAATCCTCTTCAGCCTTTTTCAAATCTTCAGACTGTGTTGACATTTCATTGTATCTCTCAAGCAATGTTGAAACATCCTCAATGGCATGAACATTGACATAACCAAGTGCTGAAATCTCTTTCTTAAGTTTGCTTATTTCAATGAGTGCTTCTTTAATTTCAAAGTCAGGTCTTCTGAATTCAAGACAACCATTATAAGTCAAACTATATTCTTCATAGATTCTCTCTTGCATACTTTCGAGTTCCGTGTCAACCTTTGCAAGATTCCCCTCTTCACGATATTTTTTATCATTGACAACTGTGATTTGTTCCATAACAGTTGTCTTGTTTTCATCAAGCCTTTTGATGTTTGCGGAAATCTCAACTTTGCTATTCTCAAAGTTTTCTCTTTCTTTTCTTATCTTTTGAAGATTATCTTTTGTCTCAGAAGGTTTTGCATTCTCAATTCTTTGCCTAATCATTTCTTCAGCATTTTCGATAAACTTTTCATTTTCTTCCAAATGAGATTTGTAAGCTGCAATGTTTGAAAGCTGTTTATCTCTTTCAAGCAAGATTCGATTAAGTTCATCCTCAATTGCTTTAAGTCTTGTCTCACATGAGGCAATTTCAACCTTAACAGTGGTCATATTTGAGACTATCTCATCTCTTTCACGCCTAATTTGGTTGTATCTTTCTTGCTTTTGTTTAACCAAAAGGTCTGCATCTTCTTTATTTCCACTCAATGCATTTTGAACCAAATTTGATTGCGACAAATCCTGCTCAATGAGCTTAAGTTTGTTTGAAACAGAGTTTTTTTCCATTTCATAAACTTTCTTTTCATCTTCAAGTTCTTTAAGCGAATTTGAAAGAGCCTCCAATCTCTCTTGTTCTTTGGCAAGCTTAATCTCAAGTTCTGCTCTTTGTGCAACAATCTTTTTTTCGGCCACTTTTGAATCATTTAAATCGACATTAAGATAGTTTATTTTGTTTTTAAGTTCATATTCTTTTCGAGTAAGAGCTTCAATTTCATTCCCCAATGACTCAATTTCTCTTTCTCGTGAAATAAGATTTGTAACTTCATTCTTTTTGCTTCCACCTGTAAGAGAACCTTGCGTGCTTACAACATCTCCGTCAAGTGTGACAATCTTAAACGAGAACATATTGTCTTTTGCAAGGTCAACTGCCGTTGTCATATTGTCAACAATAACAGTGCCTCCCAGCAAATTGCTGATGACATTGTCAATTTGTTTATCAAAGGAAATAAGTTTGCTTGCGACACCAAAAACACCCTTTCGTCCTGCAATTGCCTTTTCATCCATATCACGTCTTCTCATTGTGCTGATTGGAAGGAATGTTGCACGCCCATATTTGTTTTCTTTAAGAAATGAAATAAGGTCCTTTGCACCATTTTCATTAAACGTTACGATATTTTGAACTGCGTTTCCAAGTGCAACTTCAATTGCTGTTTCAAATTCAGCAGGAACCTTGATAAGCGACGCCAAAACTCCAACCATTTTGCCACCGATAACGGAGTTTTTCTGACTTTCTTTAAGAATCTTTTTGACGCTGTATGCATAGCCTTCATATTCTGCTTGCATTTCTGTCAAAAGTTTCTTCCTGTTTTCAAAGACTTTGATTTGAGTTGAGATGTTTGCCCTCTCATTTTCTAATTCAGAAACTTCTTTTTGCCCAACAAAAATTCTTCCAGCAATTTCTTCATTTTCAGCCTTAATTTTTTCAACTTGGGCAATTTCTTCTTTTATAAGTGCAGCACTTTCTTCATAAATTTTCTTTGCATCAGAAATTTTGGCATCAACATCTTCAATATTTTTTGCCAAAACACCGCTGTTTTGAATCAAAAGCCCCTTCTCCGCCTCAAGACGAGAAACATTGCTTTTGACATCAGAAAGTGAGCCAAGGGTCTCAATCATTTTTTGTTGTGATTGACCAGCCTCTGTTTCATTGAGAGACATCTCATCAACAATCTCAAGATGTTTGTCTGAAAGGTTTTCATAAGTGTGTTGCAAGACTTCCAATTTCTCAGAAAGTTCGCCTTTTTCTTGCATTTTTGCACTCTCTTGCTCATCACAATTTTCAAGCACAATGTTTGCATTTGTGATATCAAGATTAATTCGATCATTTTCCTTATGAGTGTAGTTTATTCTTTCTCTCGCGATCTTTGTCTCACCCTCTTGTTTTTCAAGTTCAACAGTCAGATCCAAAAGTTCATCATTAAGCCTTGCAATCTTTTTGTCAAAATCAGAAAGCAAATTCATTTGCTCATCATATTCTTTTGAAACATTTTCAAGGTCAGTTTGTCTTGCAAAAAGCTCTTCTTCCAAAGCTTGCATTCTTTGCTTAATCTGGGACTTTGCAATATGAGCATTTTCATATTGATAGACATAGGCATTGATTTCCAAGTCTTTGAGTTGCCCTTTATATTCAAGATATTTTTTAGCATCTTCAGCTTGTTTTTTAAGAGGTCCCATCTGCCTTTCAATCTCGGAGATGATATCATCAATACGAACAAGATTATCTCTTGTTCTGTCAAGCTTTCTCTCTGCTTCATCCTTTCTTGACTTAAATTTTGCCACACCTGCAGCCTCTTCAAACATGGTTCGTCTTTCTTCTGGTTTTTCGTCTACAATTTCGCTAACTTTGCCTTGTCCAATAACAGAATAACCATTTTTTCCAATACCGCTGTCAAACAAAAGGTCAGTGATATCTCTCAAACGACAAGTGTTTTTGTTGATTTGATATTCACTTTCACCTGAACGATAGAGTTTTCTTGTGATTGAAAGTTCGTCATAAGCAATATTGAAAAATCTGTCAGTGTTATCAAAAGTGAGAGTCACTTCACAATAGGACAAACTTTTTCTCTTTTCTGTGCCTTTAAAGATGACATCCTGCATGTTGTCACCACGTAAACTCTTTGCACTCTGTTCACCCAAAACCCATCTTATGGCATCAGACACATTACTTTTTCCACAACCATTTGGTCCAACAATGGCAGTAAAGCCACCATTAAACTCAATGACAGTTCGATCAGCAAATGATTTAAATCCAATCATTTCAATTCTTTTAAAATACATACATCCACCTTATAATTCAAAATTGGTTATATTATTATAACACTTTATTCTTCCTCAACAAACAATTTGGAAAGTGCGACATAGGCGCAATTTTGTTCTGCACTTGTTTTATCTTTTCCAAAGCCTGTTGCAATATGGTCGTCATCCATAAAAAATTTTGCTTCAAAGTTGTCATCCACTTTCATCGTCTCATATCTCATGGAACATTTGAAATTTGCTTGAATAAGTTCTTGGAGTTGAGATTTATAATTATCATTTTTAGCATTTTCAAATTCTTCAATATGCAGTTTTTCAATAACAAACTTTCGAGCTTTTTCCATATCACTATCAAGATATATTGCCGCAATAATTGCTTCAACAATATCTCCCTTGATAGCTGGGGTAATTTCCCCATTCATACTTTTACCCATAACAACATCATCGGAAAGCCCCAGCTCATCGAAACATTCTGACAAATGCTTTTCTGACACATAGTGCGACCTCAGCACGGTAAGTTCTCCCTCATGCTTTTCGCTATGTTCAAACAAATATTCACCAACCAAAAAACCCAAAATGCTGTCGCCCAAAAACTCAAGTCGTTGATAGTTTTCTTTAGATTTTGAAGGATGAGTCAAAGCTGTGCAAAGCAAAACTTTATTCTTGAATGAATAACCTATTTTTTCATCAATCATTTATCGTCTCCATTTTAGATTGAACTTCTCCAACAAGTTGTTCAATTTTTTCATTAAGTTTCTTTTCATAGAGCTTTGCAACTTGCAAAATTGTGTTGCAGAAATTAAGCCTGTTTGCAGACCCATGCGTTTTCACAACAAGTTTCTTACAACCCAAAAAAGGCGCTCCGCCATATTTATTGATGTCCATTGTCGCTTTGAGCCCCTTAAATTTTTTCAACAAAAGAGCACCTATCATTGCAAACAAATTTTTCTTTGCTTCTTTTTTAAGCATCTTTGACATTCCGCTTGCAACACCTTCGGTTGCTTTCAACAAAACATTTCCAGCAAAGCCGTCTGTCACGATAACATCGACATCACCAGTCATAACTTCCCTTGCTTCAGCATTTCCAACAAAATTGATTGGAATTTGCCTCATAAGAGGATAGGTTGATTTCGTAAGCTCATTTCCTTTATGTTCTTCTGTTCCATTGTTAAGTAGCGCCACCTTTGGCTTTTCAACATCATTCATTATGGAATAATAAGATGAAGCCATGATAGCAAAATGCAACAAATGCTCACTCTTGCAGTCAACATTTGCCCCACAATCACAAATCATCACACTCTTACCATCTTTTGCAGTTGGCAAAATTGAACAAAGCGATGGACGAGAAATCCCCTTTATTCTACCAATTTTAAGAATTGCTCCTGTAAGAACAGCCCCTGTGCTTCCGGCTGAAACAAGTCCAACAATTTGCTCATCCTCTTTCAATAAGTCAAACGCTCTCACAAGAGACGAATCTTTTTTTTGTCGAATTGCAAGAGTTGGCTGATCGTCATTTGTGATGACATCTTTTGCATCAACAATTTCAATTCTTTCATTTCTTTCTGCCAAAAGTTTGGATAAAACAATTTCATCTCCTGTCAAAATAACGGAAATATCTTTATTTTTCTTCACAGCAAGGATTGCACCTTCAACCACCTCAAGCGGTGCATTATCTCCGCCAAAGGCATCAACAACAACTTTCATAATATCTCCCAAGGGATAATACCCCATTTTTATAATATATAATATAACAAATTAAAGGATATAAAGTCAAAAGAATACGCGCCAAAACCCAAATTTCAAAAAGCCTATTGACAAACTGTTTCAGTGTGATATAATTGCCTCATAGGAGAAATAGGAATGAAATATGTTTTAACAAATGAAACATTAACTATTGCTGGCAGAACACTTTTCAGAATTCAGGCAACTAAGGACATCAAAGACGAGAAAGGAAACATCTTGGTTCATGCTGGAGAAAGAGGAGGTTTTGTTGAAAGCATACTCAACCTCTCTCATAGTGGAAGTTGTTGGATTTATGGCGATGCAAAGGTCTATGATCGTGCAAAAATTTTGGATGACGCCCAAGTCCGCGATAAAGCAGAAGTTTGGACTTTTGCCACAATAAAAGACAAAGCGATTGTCAAACATTGGGCAAGAGTGCACGGAAAGACAGTTGTTCAAGAAGACAGCATCATAAGTGGACACGCTGATGTTGGCGGATATTCATCTACTATTCGCAGAAGCAGTGAAATTTCTGGATATGCAAGAGTTGGTGAAAATGCCGATGTGGAATTCTGTCAAGTGCATGGAAAGGCATATATTCATGGAAACTCAAAATGTTCAAGATCTTCAATTTTTGAAGAAGCAGACATATCTGGAAACTCACAAGTTTCAGTTTGCCGAGTATATAAAAAAGCAAAAGTTTCTGGTGATGCAAATCCAAGAAACCGAGATGTCACAAGAGACATTTCAAAAGCTGAAAATGGAAAATACATCGCCGACGGCGGAAAATAGTTGATACATAGAAAAAAGAAGTCAAATTTGACTTCTTTTTTCTTAAAATCCCACATTTACTGGTGTAAAGAGCCATTAACAAACAAAAACCTCCAATCAAATGCAATTGGAGGTTTCAATTTATGCTTTTTTCTTCTTATCTTCAACAACTGTCTTGTTTTTGTATGTCCCACAGTTTTTGCAAACGGTGTGAGGTGTCTTAAGTTCGTGACATTTTGGACATTCAACAAGTGTAGGTGCTTCCGTCTTGAAATTTGCAGAATTTCTTGTGTTTCTTCTTTGTTTTGAAACTTTATGTTTTGGAACAGCCATTTTGATTTCTCCTTTTTGTAATCTAATTTAAGAAAATGGCAAAATCGCCAAAAATCTTACTCATGCTCCCCTATTTTAACCCATAGAGAAAGTTTTGTCAAGTTTTATTTAGACTTTTTTGCACATTTTGAACAATTCTTCTTCGCAAGAGCAGAAACAATTTTCTTTGTATCTCTCGCAATCAACAATTCTTCATTTGTTGGAACAATATAAATTTTCACATTTGATTTTGCAGTTGAAATAAGTTGAACTTCGCCACGTTTGAAGTCTCTGTTCTTCTTTTTATCAATGCAAATTCCAAGATGCTCAAATCCAGTCATAACATTTTCTCTTGTTTCAAGACTATTTTCACCAATTCCGCCAGTAAACACAATTGCATCAACCCTATCCATAAGTGGAAGGAAAGAAGCAATATTCTTCTTGATTGAGTGAGCAAGCATATTAAGAGACAAGATACATCTTTCATCCCCTTCAGCAGCCTTTGCTGTAAGCTCTCTGTTATCACTTGAATAACCAGAAATTCCGATAAGACCACATTGTTTGTTAAGATAAGAGATTGCCTTTTCAACTGTCATATTTTTCTTTTCACAAAGATATTGGACAACTGTAGGGTCAACGTCACCACTTCTTGTGCCCATCATAAGTCCTTGAAGAGGAGTAAGTCCCATTGTTGTGTCAATACTCTTGCCTCCAACAACCGCAGTAATGCTTGAACCATTTCCGCAGTGAGCAATGATGAGGTTGAGTTTGCTTTGTGGTTTTCCCAAAATCTTTGCCATCTCACCAGTGATATATTTATGACTTGAACCATGGAAGCCATATTTTCTGATTTTAAATTTCTTTGCATCTTCATATTTGATTGGATACATATAAGCTTCTTCAGGCATTGTTGCATGGAAAGCAGTGTCAAAAACAGCCACTTGTGGAACATTCATAACAGCTTGGCACGCTTTGATTCCAGCAATGTTTGCTGGCATGTGGAGAGGTCCAAGTGGAACAAGTTTGTCAAGGTCTTTCATAACTTTTGGTGTGATAAGCACGCTATCCGTATAAATTTCTCCGCCATGAAGCACACGATGTCCAACAGCATCAATTTCATCAAGACTCTTAAGCACGCCATATTCTTTGTTTGTCAAAATCTCCAAAACTTTTGAGATTGCTTCTTCATGGTTCTTTGCACCATCAAATTTCATCTCTTTGCCATTAGCTTTGAAAGTAATAAATGGTCCAGCAAGACCAATTTTTTCACAGTTCCCCTTTGCAACAACCTTTTCAGTTTTCATGTCAAGAAGTTGATATTTAAGTGAAGAACTTCCCGCATTAACAAGTAAAATTTTCATAACTTTCTCCTTTGCGTCTTTGACGCCTTTTATTATTTTTGTTGATATATAAAAATAACTTTCATATTTAATATAAGCACGATTGTTTATTTTGACGACTTATCAAGTTTATCTTCACATTGAAGTGCTGTGATTGCGCTGACAACAACAATGTCGTTCACATTGCATCCTCTTGAAAGATCGTTGACAGGTTTTTTAAGTCCTTGCAAAATTGGTCCAATTGCATTCATGCCACCAATATATTGCATAGTTTTGTAACCAATGTTTCCAGCCTGAATATCTGGATAAATCAACACATTTGCAGTTCCCTTAAGAGGACTGTCCTTGCACTTGTTTTCAGCAACTTGTGGCACCATTGCAGCATCAAACTGCAATTCTCCATCACATATAACATCTTTTTCTTTCTTTTTAAATTTTTCGTAAGCCATTCTCACCTTGTCAACAGCTTCACTCTTTGCACTGCCTTTGCTTGAGTATGAAAGGAAAGCAACACGAGGATCCAGCCCAAAATCTTTTGCACTTTTCACACTTTGTTGTGCAATTGTCACAAGAGTGTCACTGTCTGGAAACTCAATAACTCCACAGTCAGAAAGCACCAAAGCCTCATTGTCCAAAAATTTGTTTTTTCCATAAACTAAAAAACAAGATGAAACAGGGTCTTTTTTGTTTTTCGCTTTGATGATTTGAAGAGCAGGACGAATTGTGTTTGCAGTTGAACATTCTGCCCCAGCAACCATTCCGTCCGCATAACCACATTCAACCAACAAAGTTGCAAAATAATATGGGTCTTTTTCAAGTTCATCTGCTTGCTCAAAAGTGATTCCTTTTTCCTTTCTCTTTTCATAGAGGGCTTTGACAAGTTTGTCTCGATTTGGAAAAGTAACCGGATTGACAATGTCAAATTTTGAGAACTCCTTGTCTCTTAAAATCAATGCACTGGCGTCACCAACAAGCAAAACCTTAACAATCTTTTTCTTTTGCAAAATCTTAACAGCTTCAAAAGTTCTGTCCGAAAAACTCACTTCTGGAAAAACAATTGTCTTTTGTTTTGCTTTTGCACGCTTAATCAAATCTTCAATCTTATACATAATTTTCTCCATTCTTTTTTGAAAAAGTTTTTAATACAATAATATATCAACATTTCAAAATAAAAAATTTGAAACCTTTTGTTTCTGCTTTTATTATAAGAAAAAGTAATGTCCAAAGTCAAACAAAAAAAGGAGAGAAAATGAAAAAGTTTGCTCACTTATTCAAATCACAATCATGGACAAGCTATGCTCTCACCATGCTCATCTTCTATTTTCTGATTTGCATGATAATCTCTCCAGCAATCTTCATAAAAAGTTCCCTATCTGGGCTTTCCGCTTGGGCAACAAGTGTGCTTCCAAGTGTGCTACCATTCATGTTTTTCACAAGAGTTCTCTCATCAATGAATTGTGTTCAAACACTCAGTCGCCCTTTCTCATGCGTAACAAACAAACTCTTCAAAACACCACCCATTTCTTTTTATGTTTTTTTCATGGCAATCCTCTCCGGTTATCCAGTAGGCTCCAAGATGATTGCTGATCAGTTTCTTCAAGGCAAAATAACTCAAGAGGACGCCTTCAAAATGTCCGCCTTTTGCTCCACTTCAGGTCCTATGTTCATCATTGGCGCAGTTGGAATTGGAATGTTTAAAAATGCCAGCATAGGCTATATCCTTTTCATAAGCCATGTCATCGGTGCAATTTTAAATGGACTTCTTTTCAGAAATATAAAAATAAAATCAAAAGACTCAGACATCACCCCTGCCCAACAACCACAAAATCAAACAAAAGCCGACCTAAGCGAGATTGTCTTAAATTCCACTCTTTCAATCCTTTCTGTAGGCTGCATAATCACAATCTTTTTCATTGTGATTGAATCTCTTGCGCCCATTCTTTCATTTCTTCCTGAAAATATAAGATTTTTGACAGAAGGATGCATCGAAATCACAAAAGGATGCATCGATCTTTCCACTCTAGAAAATGCAAAACTAGCCACAATTCTCACCTCATTTGTCATAAGTTTCGGCGGGATTTCCACCGTCTTGCAATCACTCACCATGCTTGCAAAACTCAAAATGCCTGCAAAGCTTTTCGTACTTCAAAAAGTCTGTCATGCAGTTTTCTCTTGCATCACAACAATTTTGCTTTTACTTTTTGTCAAAATATAAAAAAAGACAGCCTGTGCCGTCTTTTTTCAAAATCTAACAAAAAATTGTAAATTGACCATGTTTAGAGTCAAGCACATCCAAACTAAAATCCAACACATAGACATCTCTTGGCAAGTCACTTACATCAATTTTTAATTTTGGATCGTAAGTGCTTCCATTAAACCCAACATAAATATACCCCACATTGCTTGAGATGTTTATTCTGACACTATATTTCCCACATTCTTCAAAATTTACAACATCCGCAAGATGAACATCATTTTTATCAGAAATTTGTATTTTAAAATAGCCAATATTGTTGTTTTCACTTATGTTTGCAGTCCATGTGTTTCCATTTAAAACAAAGTTTTCATTTCCAGTAATTTTTTCTCGCAAATTGCAGGCGTTCAGATTACCCCCCCCCGCATTCATACCTTCGCTGAAGGTGTAGGCAAAGCGCATTCCCTGCAGTTGGTTGAGCCATGTTTGAACTTTTGTCCCTGTAGGCGTGATTGCAACCCCTGAACCAAGGTTTGACAAATCTCTTGTCCAATAGGTCACATTGTCTTTATCAAGTCCCAATATGAATGCAACCATGTCACTTGCTCTTGCCCCTTTGTTCACAAGTCCAAGTGACGTTATCTCTTCCAGTGAGGCAATTCGCAGTGGTGCAGAGTATGCGGTCGTTCCTGTCGATACTGCATTATTTTGTGAAGAGGTTGAATAGTTGTCAACCTTGATCACATTTCCACTCTTTGCATATTGGAAAGTAATTGAACAGCCATCTGTTGTCTCTTCAACAAGTTGGAAGCCTTTCATACTTGTCACAGATGTTCCTTCGCTGACACTTCTTGAGTTGTGCATCGCTCCAACACCCAAGATAAGGTCACTCACTGCTGTGAAATTTTGCATATAGCCAGTGTATTGTCTAAGTGCTTCATACTTTATGTAATTTGTCTCAGTCTTTTCAACCCCATAGTCACTGATACGCCACCTGATTGACTCAAACTTAAACCATTTCTGACAAACTTTTGAAGCGAATTTGTTTCGTATTTGTTCATCACTTAAAGCGATATTTTTAATTTCGACATTTTTGATTTTTCCAACAAAATAATATCCATCAACATAGGCCTCATCATAACCACATTCCGCTCCAATGATAATATCTCTCGAACGACCTTCTGGTCTTATTGTTGTGTTTACACCCCAATCCAAAGTTTCGTTCAAAACGCCGTCAGTATAGGTTTTAATATATCGACCATCAAAAGTGAAAGTGAACATATGCCATCCACTTGAAAGAGTAGAAAGTGAAGCAAATTTAATTTTTGTATATTCCCAAGTGCCACCTTTCATCATTTCAGCAACAACATTCCCACTTTCCAAATTAATACTCCAGCCCCCGTCATTTGTCCAACTTAAAATTTTTTGACTGCCAGTTATATTCCAGTTGTCTTTGTAAGCCCAGACACTCACTGTGACTTTGTCAGTGTAGCCTTTTGACCTGTCAATTCGAGCATAATTGCTTCCAGTTCCAATCCACTCTGCAGTGTTTGAATTGACCATTGCATATCGGTTTCCATTATAAGAATAAATCGGAATTTGCACATTTGATGTTCCATTGTTATACACCATGCTCTCACTTGGAGTAAGTCCGTCAGCAAGTGCCTTGTCAAGCGTGCCACCTTCAAATCCGTCTGCTTCGCTTTGCGGATAATAACCATCCTCAAAATAGAAATATTTGTCGGTTTCATCGTATTTAAGCAAATTACCTGAAAGTTGTCTAAAATATACATAATAGGTGTTGTTGTAAGTGCTGTAATAAGAAGTATAATTTATTGGAGGACTTGTTGGATTTTTGATTACATCACTTGGCGTTGACGCAGTTGAAAATCCTGCAAACACAAAGCCCTGATTTGCCATTGCAGTAATTTTAAATTGCTGTCCAGAATGTACGCTATAACTTGCAGAAATTAATGTTTGCGAGCGTGTCAATTCTTTAAAACTTGAACTCATGCCAGAAATTTGATACCCCTCGACCCTCACAGTTCCGCCCAAAGTCGTTTCTGTCACTGATTTTCCATCTGGACTTATAACTCTCAAATTGATAGAATGCGTGACAGCATTTGGTGTCCAGTGTGCATACAAAATTTGATTACCTGCGGTTAAATTTGTGCTTGACGATGTGACTTGCGTTCCACCACTTGCACTGGTCCACCAGCCCCCAAATGTGTAATTTGCTTTTGTTGGAGTTGGGAGAAATCCATAAGATTTACCAAATGATTTTTTAAGACTTTCAATTGCTCCATCTGCACTGATGTCTGACTTTTTTTGAATAGTCAAATTGGCAACCTCCAATACTTCTCCAACCTCAAGTCCATCATATATAACAAAAGCATTATAAGTTGTGTCACTAGCAACAAACTCATGAGTAAGTGTTTGCCAATCAGAATTTACATTTAAACTCTCAAAAGCCCCTTGTTCATGCCCAATAGTTTTGATTGTGTGTGATTTGTTTGATTTCAAGTCCACCTTCCAAACGTATCTTTCCCCAACTGTCAATCTTTCCTTATAAAAATAAACTCCTCCACCAGAATATTCCGTTATCTCACAACTTGTAAACTTTTGCCCATAATCATCAACATAATGCGAAAAATTCGCAGATGCACCTGAAGTAGAACTGCCATATTCTTCCCACAAATTTGGTGCATCAAAGGAGACTGTGTAAGTGTTTGGTGTCCATTGTGCATACATATTGACCGTGCCACTTGAAGAACGCAAGTTTTTGAAATAACTTGTGCCAGCATTGTTGTAGGTCCAAGTTGTGTTTGTTGTCGTGCTGTAACTTGATGTCGATGTCCCATAATAATGTGTCACGCTTGAACCTGTGCTGATTTGCCAACCACTGAAAGTGTATCCTGTCCTTGAAAAGCTGTTTGAAACTGTATACCATGTGTCATATGACCAAGTTCGACTTGACATTGTGCCAGTTCCACCATTTGCATTAAATGAAACCGTGTAGGTGTTTGGCGACCATCTTGCATAAAGCTTATGACCTGCCATTTTTGGTTGTGCGGTGGTGCTGTAAATTGTCGCTTCCGCATCCTCAATGTCAATTCTCTCAAGCCTTATGTTTTTGAAGAAAGTTCTTCCTCCTCCCCACCAACCTGAAGAAAATCCCCCAAAATCACTTCCTACAGTGAAAGTGGTCTCATACCATCTCCAAGTCGTGTCATTAATTACATAACAATCATTATACGCATTTCCATACCACTGTTTGCTTGTCGAAATAGGGGAAAGGGATGTTGTATACACCTCTCCAGTTGATTCTGCTCTTGCCATATAGGATAGCCTATATCTTCCGCCGTTCGTAAGCGAAACTGGAAAAATACGATAACCATTGTCGGTTGAAGCAGATGAAGGACACCAAGAATAAGTTCCGTCTGCATCCTTTTGATATTTATAAGCGGAATTACTTTGATATTGATTCATATAGTTCATCATGGCATCCATGTCGAGATAATTTTTCTTGCGATACCAATTCCCAAGTGTGTAACCAGTGCGAGAAGAATATGTTGGCAATGTGCCATAGGTTTCCCCAACTCTTTTGTCCCTTGCTGGCTCGGTGTAGCCAGTGAAACTTGTTCCTTTTTCAATCTTAAGTTCGCCAAAAGAACTGCCTGATGAAGCTTCGACATAGTTAAAGACATTCACACTGACCGTGTAATCACCATTTTGCAAAGAACTTATGTCAATCATCATTGTTGCATCAGCAATGTTTCCATTAAAGCCAATTCTAACAAAACAATTTGCTTCTGTTTTTGTGATTGTGTGATAGAATCGTCCAGTCTTGTTTGTAGAACCATATTGTAAGTCATCCCAATTTTCATTTTGCAATTTATGTAACTTTAAATGATTGTAGGTATTTCCAGAAACCGCTTGTGTCGTCCATCTGCCTGAAGAATACGACAGATTTCCAGAACTATTTATCATTGACATATTGAACAAGTTTTCATTGACGCCACTTATGTTGTAATCAAAAGAGATTGGATATGCAGCATTTGAAAAAATCAAAATTGGATATCCATTGTTTTGACTTGGGTCATACATCCAATTTGTTGTTTTCCATTCACTTCCATTTGTTCCTGTGCCATTGAGGTATGAAGAAGCTCGATAAAAGCTTCCAGTGATGTCACTCTTTGGCAATCCTTGAGAAGAATATCCACTACACCCAGTGATTGTTCCTCCAGTCTTTGATCCATAAGCTGTGTTTGGAGACTTTCCATTATACCAACAAGAATAATAAATATTACCCCCGGTCTGTTGCCCAACAATTGAGCCTAGATATTTTGTAAGTGAAGTACTACTATTGTTTGCAGTTACATTAGCATCTACAAAACAGGATCTTATTGTTGTAGTATAATCCATGCCTCCTATAATACCTCCAGCATATTGAACTCCTAGCCATCCGTTTCCAGTGTCAACATAATAACAATTTGAAATTGTCGTACCTGAGCCACTTGTTTTACCAAATATTCCCCCTCCAAATTTAGCAGCATAAACATCAATATGCCCATTGAAAAAACAATCTCTGATTGTGCCTATCCCCCAACCAGCAATTCCACCAATACTAGAATATTGTGCAGTATTAGTTGTTGAATAACTTCCACCATATATATTGCACTTAATTAAACAGCTTTTTTCAATAACTCCATGCAAAACAGCACAAATGCCACCAATTGCATTATTTTGTGTTATTGAAGAAATTGACGAATTCATACTAGAATTAATAACTTTTACATTCTGAATATTTGCACTATCAGAATATATACATGCAGCTATGAAAGCCTGAAACCACCATTTATTATCTAACGGAACACTCCCTGATAAACTTGCAGAAGACAGTGTAATATTTTTTAACTTTATGCTGGAACAATACCCAAACAATCCCTGAACATTATAACTTGAACATACATAAAAAGAATTTTGTGTCATTCCAGAAATGGTATAAAATTGACCATCAAAATTTCCGCTAAATTTATATGAACCAACCCCAATCGGCGTCCAATAATGTGCGGACAAATCAATATTATTTGTCAATTTAAAATACGAACTCGTTTCATATCCTGAGTTAACCCTGTAAGAAACCCTTGCAAGTTGCTCTGGGGTTGAAATAAGATATGGACTTGATGATGTTCCACTTCCGCCAGCATAACTTGACGCATAGTAAGATGACCAGTTTCCTGACGCTGCAGCGGAAACGGAATTGTTGTCTTTTGTTTCGGCTTTTTGCTTTCCACAGCCTGTCAAAAAAGCACCGCCCAAAGTTGCGCAGCCGAGAACCATAAACAATGCAAACAAAACCGAGAAAATTCTTTTCATAGGTATACCGATGAATATATAAATATATTCATTTTCAGTATACCCCCCCCCGACAAGAAATATCAAGCAATTTCGACATGTTTTTAATTATATTTTGCACTTTTGCAACAAAAAAAGGTGTCAAAGACACCCTTTAACAATTTTTATTTATTCATGCAAGAATTTTGCGATTTCTTCTCTTGCAAGAGCATCACAACGATTGTTGTTTTCATTGTCGCTGTGCCCCTTAACCTTGATGTATTCCACTTGCAATTTTTCCATTGCCGCAAGAAGCCTAAACCAAAGTTCTTTGTTTGAAACATCATTGCCTGCGCTGTTTTTCCAGCGATTTTTCTTCCAATTTTCAACCCAACCTTGATTGAAGGCATTCACAACATATGCACTGTCGCTGTAAACATTGACTTTGCTTCCTGCTTTGATACTTTCAAGACCAACAATAACTGCCAAAAGTTCCATGCGGTTGTTTGTTGTCATTTCTTCTCCGCCAGTGAGGATTTTTTCTTTACCTTTGAAAGAAAGGATTGAAGCCCAGCCACCTGCACCAGGGTTTCCAGAGCAAGCACCATCTGTGTAAAGCACAACAGTGTCCTCTGACACACTTACATGTGGAGCATTCTTTTTTTCTTCCATTTTAAGTTTTTTGCAAACATCTTCCAATGCAACATCGCACTTTGCATCAATCTCGCCCTCGCATTTCAGTCCATCCCCCTTCTTTCTTGGTCTGATGTGGAAATGCACATGCTTAACAAGTGAAACCCAACCAGTGTTGTTGAAAACATGAAAAGCATCAAATCCACAATCATTCACATAGTGTGCCCCAATTTTTTTGCAGACATCAATCATCCTTGCAAGCGTTGGGCTGTCGCAAGTAAGCATATTTTCGTGATGTTTCTTTGGCACAACAAGTGTGTGACCATAAGAGTCATTTGTGATGTCCAAAAATGCCAAGCAAAAATCATCCTCATAGATTTTATGACAAGGGATTTCACCTCTTATAATTTTGCAAAAAATACAATCTTTCATTTTTTTCTCCAATATGCCAATTATAGAATAAAAGAAAAAAAAGACAAAATAATTTTGCCTTTTTCTTAAAAAATCATTAATAAATGCGATAGCAAGCGCAAGCAAGTGACTTTGGACCAATATGAGTTGCAACTGAAAGCGACAATGAGTCAACAAATTCCAAAGGAATGTTTGGAAAATTTTGTTGCAATTCTTCAGCAAACGCTTTTGCATTTTCATCATTTTTTGTGTGAGCAACTGAAATACGCATCGAGCCTTCTTTTACAAATTCAGCAAATCTGCCTTCCAAATCTTTCTTGAGAGCCTCAATCATCTTGCCCCTCGCACTTTTAACATTTAAAACTTTTGCATAGGTGTCAAGCTTCCCTCCTTGAATTTGAAGAACTGGTTTGATGTTAAGCACTGTTCCAATAGCGGCAGCAGCTGGAGTAATTCTTCCACCTTGCTTAAGATATTTCAAAGTGTCAACCATAATATAGATTGAAGAGTGCAGTGCCGTCTCCTCCAAATATTTTTTGATCTCACTTGCAGAGTTTCCATTTTTTGCCATTTTAACAGCATCAACAACTGATGCCCTCATTGTGATTGAAATTCTTCGGTTGTCTACAACTTGAACCTTGCCATCAAAGTTTTCAGCAAAATTTTGTGCAGTTTCACAACTTTGACTTAAACCGCTTGACATAGGGATATGAACAACTTCATCAAAGTCTTTCAAGAGATTTTGCCAAAGTTCAACAATTTCGTTGATGTTTGGCTGTGAAGTTGTCACCCTTGTTCCGCTTGCCTGAATATTATAAAATTCTTCGTTTGACAAATTAATTCCTTCAAAGAAAGTGTCTTCTTTGATGATGAAAGGCATTGGCACCACAAAACATCCCAAGTTTTTCGCCTCTTCCTGCGAGATACCGCTATTGCTGTCTGTCACAATCGCAATCTTTTTCATAACCTTAAAAACTCTCCTTCTCTTGTTTTATTTTGTATTGTTAACTTTTTCAAACATATCAACAAATGTTGAAATGATTTTTTGAAGCCATTGTGTATTTGCTTCATACAACAAAAATTTGCTGTTTATTTCAATTTGCATTGTCCAAATTTTACATTCCTTTGAAATGAAAGATGAAATTGTTCTCACTCCCCCATTAAATGGCTGATCAACAAAAACTTTGAAACCTTTCTTCGAGAACTCGTTTTGAATAAAATCAAAAAACTTTTCATCAGGAGCAATGTTCATTCCAAAGTTGACGCCAAGGTTGATGTCCTGCTCTCTTTTTTCTGCCAAGCTGTGTATATCAATCAAATATTTGATGTTGTTTTTCAAAATATACTCTTTAAGTTCATGCCTGTATGGACAAAGTAAATCAAAATTTGCATCATCATCCATGCAAGCTGTTTTTGAAATCAGTGGAAAGTTGGCTTCCTTTCTGACAGCCAAAGCAAGTGCCAAAGTGTTTGGCTCTGCAAATTTTTCTCTGCCAAGTCTAACTTGCTTGACAGCATGAGGAGTTGAAAGCATAATCTTACCCTCACCATCAAGAATGACAAAACTTTTTTTCTTGTTGGAAGATAAAAATTTCTTTCTTGCCTTCATATAACTTTTAAAGTCAAAACCATCTTTTCTTCTCATAGTTCCAATCTTATCACAATCTTCATAAAAATGCAAAACATAATACACATTTTCACAAAAAAAAGAATAAGAAAAATCATGGATAATTTTTGGACGCTTTCTGTTTGTATCATTGCAAGAGATGAAGAAGAAACAATTGAAAGACTGCTTAATTGCGTCAAACAATTTGCTGATGAAATTGTTTTTGTTGACACAGGCTCAACTGACAGAACAAAAGAAATTGCAAAGAAATTCACAAACAACACTTTTGATTTTAAATGGTGTGATGATTTTTCTGCTGCAAGAAATTTTGCTTTTGAAAAAGCAACTTGTGACTTTTTGATGTGGCTTGATGCAGACGATTTCATCTCACAAGAAAACATTAACAAATTAAAAATGCTTAAAGGCTCTCAAAATGATTTTGATGTTTGCATGTGCAAATATGCACTTGATTTTGACAACGAAAATCATCCTCATTTCATATTTGAAAGAGAGCGAATTTTGAAGCGTTCAAAAGAATTTAAATGGGTTGGAAAAGTGCATGAAAGCATTGTTCCAAGAGGCAAAATCATCCACAGTGACATCACGGTTGAACACCGAAAAATTAAGCAAAACAAACCTAAAAGAAATCTGAAAATATATCAAAAAATGAAACGAGAAGAAGTCGACTTTTCGCCTCGAGAACTTTATTATTATGCACGGGAATTATACTTCAATAATTATATTTCAAGTGCAATTAAATACTTAAAGAAATACGTCAAAATAAATGGCACATATCCTCCGGATAATTTATCTGCCCAAATCATGCTTTCTGACTGTTTTTTAAGAAAAAATATGCAAAAACATGCAAAAAACGCACTTTTTGAGTGTTTGAAGACACATAATCCCACAAGTGAACTGTGTTGCAAAATTGCAAAAATCACCGAAAATGAAGGAAAAATCAAGCAAGCAATTTTTTGGTATAACAGTGCTCTTCATTGCTCAAACTCTGATGGATTCAATTCCCTTGATTATGAGTCAATAATTCCTTATATTGAGCTTTCAAAACTCTACTACAGCATTGACTATGAAACTGCAAAAAACTTTCATATTTTGGCAAAAACAATGGCTCCTCAAAATTCAGCAGTACTTTTCAATGAAAAATTTTTTCAAAAATAAAAGGATGCAAAATTGAGCATCCTTTTTCTTAAAATAATCCTGAAATCTCCCCCTGTTCGTCAATGCCCATCTTAAGATAATTTGGACTTTTTGAAAGCCCTGGCATCAAGAGCATACTTCCGGCAATTGCAACAATCATCTTTGCTCCACTTCTTATTTCGATGTCGCTAATATGAAAATCAAAACCCTTTGGAGCGCCCAACAAATCCTTGTTATCACTGAATGAAAATTGTGTTTTTGCAATGTTGACATAAAACTTTTCACAACCGATTCTTTCTGCCAAAACAAGTTTTTTCTCGGCAATTTCGCTGAAACTTACACTGCCTGCCCCATAAATTTTTTTCGCTATTTTTTCAATTTTTGTTTTAATATCATCGCTCAATTGATAAGAAAACTTGACTTTAGTTTTTTCATCAATTGAATTTAAAACCTCGTCAGCCAAATCCAAACATCCTTTCCCACCATCAGTAAATGCATTGCAAACACAAACTTTTGCTCCTTCATTTTTGCACAACTTTTCAGCAAGTTTTATGTCATCAATTGAATCGTTTTTGTGTCTGTTAATAGCAACAACAAAAGGCACTTTAAAAACATCTCTCAAGTTTTCAATATGCTTCTTCACATTTTCAAAACCCTTCTTAAGATCTCCTTCACCATGCTCTTTCATCACATCAATGACAACAACAAGCACAGCCACATCTGGAGTTTTTTTCATCACTCTTGATTTAATATCAAAGAATTTCTCTCCTCCGAGATCACTTCCAAAACCTGCTTCTGTCACACAAAAGTCAGCATGAGAGAGAGCATATTTTGTCGCAGAAATGCTGTTGCAACCATGAGCAATATTTGCAAATGGTCCGAGGTGAACAAGTGCTGGCGTACCCTCAAGAGACTGAACCAAATTAGGTTTTATTGCATCTTTCAAAAGAATTGCCATTGAATTTTCTGCTTTCAAATCTCTGGCAAAAATTGGTTCTCCATTTTTGTTTAATGCCACCAAAATATTTCCAAGATTTTTTTTCAAAGTTCTCAAATTTTCGCTTAAACAAAGCACCGCCATAACTTCACTTGCTGCAGTGATGTTGAAACCTGTTTCTATTTTTTCTTTACCAATTTTGTATTCAATTTTTCTCAAACTGCGATCATTGACATCAAGACATCTTTTAAAGAAAATATTTGAGCAATCAATCTGAAGTTCATTGCCTTGAAAGATGTGGTTGTCTATGATTGAACAAAGCAAATTGTTTGCTTGTGCAACAGCATGAAAGTCCCCAGTGAAATTCAAATTGATTTCATCACTTGGTGTTATTGTAGCTTTTCCACCACCAGTTGCTCCGCCTTTGATTCCAAACACTGGTCCAAGAGAAGGTTCTCGAAGTGCAAGCATAACGTTTTGTTTTTTTCTTGAAAGAGCATCAGCAAGTCCAATGGAAATTGTAGTTTTGCCAATACCAGTTTTGTTTGATGTCATTGCTGTGACAAGAATAAGTTTGCCATTTTTTTTGCCAACACTTCCATCAACTTTTGCAATCCTTTCACCATACAAAAAAAGCTTTTCCTTTGCAATTCCAACTTTTTTTGCCACTTCAACAATATTTTTTGTCATACCGCCCTCTCCATTTTAATTTTGATTATTTAATGAAACATCCAAAAGCTTTCCCATATAATCAACCAATTTTTCTTTGTCAATTTTCTTGTCAGAAACCACAATGTCCAAACACATTGTTGAAACTCCGCCTGTGAAAAAACTCTCAATAGCACTCAAATTTTCGCTTGGCAAAACCACATCTTTTTTCTTTGCCACCAAATATGCAATTCCATGTTTGATGTTTTCAACAAGAATCGAACCAAACTCTTGTGTGCTGTTTTTAAGCGTCAATCTAAGCCTTTCTCTGTTTTCAAGGCAATATTCAATAATTGTATCAATAACATAAAGATAAAGTTCTTTTGAGGTCATTTCATCACAAACTTTAACAATCCTTTTATATATCTCTTCTTGCATACCATCAAAAATATAATTAACAAGATCAGTTTTGTCATTAAAATGATTGTAAAATGTGGCACGATGCACCATCGCCCTCTCACATATATCATTCACAGTGATCTTGTCAAAAGATTTTTCTTGAAGCAGATTTTTAAGAGAATCTGTCAAGAGTTTTTTTGTCCTGACAACCCTTAAGTCTTCTTTTATCATAATCAATTTCTCCCAAACATTTGTCTTAAAAATTTTATCATAAAAAAATGACAACTGTCAACAAATTAAACATTTGTCTAAAAAACCTTCTAATTGAAACGATTCCAAAATCCTTGCAAAATTTAAATATTTCATATATACTAAAAATGTCAAATTTCAAGTTGCAACTTTCATTTGGTCACAAAACTGTTGGAGCCCCCAAAAAAATACACCTTTCGTGTTTTGAGGAAGAGGAACAAACTTCTGAAAACCTCCAATTTTAAGTTGCGACAAAGTCGCTAATGAAGCGAAGCGTAATGTGACTTTCGTTTGGTCGCAAGAAGGCACAATCAAGCGCCTCATGAGAACTTGCGGTCAGCAAGTCGAACTTAAGCGCAGATTGTGCCGTGTGCAGAGATGTCCGAGTGGTTTAAGGTGCAGCCCTGGAAAGGCTGTGTGCAGGAAACTGCACCGGGAGTTCGAATCTCCCTCTCTGCGCCAAAAGTCTTAAAGCAAACATGATAAAGTTAATCTTCAAATCGAAAAAGGAGAAAATATGTCAACAATTCTTGCAAGCAGACTCAATTATTATGTTGAGAACGAAGAGGGAAACAAAACCGCAATCCCCCTTGTTGATATAAATGGAATAAAAAACCAGATAGACAAACATGTCAAAAACAAAAAACGATTGGTGTGGGTCGCAAACAATCCAGATAATTTTGAAGGCAATGACTCAAGAAGCAAAATTATGTTTGAAAGCTTTAATTTAACATGGGGGAAAGAATTTTTCTCTGAAAAAATTGTGCTTGACCACAGAAACAGTCTAAAAGCAAAACAAATTCTTCAAAATGCAGATGTTATAATCCTATGTGGAGGCAAATGTCTTTGCCAAATGAACTTTTTCAATGAAATAAATTTAAAGTCCATTCTCAAAAAGTGTCAAGGGCTTGTCATCGGCATATCTGCTGGGACAATGAACTTATGCAAAACATTTTTCAATTTTCCTGAAGAAAAATCCGATCTTGATGAGCCACGCTGGTTTGAGGGAATGGGATTTTGTAATGATGTCATAATACCACACTTTGACGGAGAAACACTCTCCTATCAAATCCCTTGTGAAGAGATTGATGTTGTCAATGATTTTGTTTTGCCAGCCTCCCACCAAAAAGATTTTGTTGGTCTGCCAAATGGGTCTTATATTTTGCTTGATGAAAATGGCAGCAAGAACTTCTTTGGCACAATCTACAAAATCTCAAAAGGCAAAGTGACAAAAATCCATTCTTGACTAGAGAAATTTGCAAAGATTAAAAAGCTTCAGGAAATGAAAAAAATATCCTAAACCACAAAAAAGGTATAACAAAAAAGGTATATAAGAAAATAAAAAAATACTAGAAACTACCTAGTATTTTTTATCAATAATTCCTCCGCCAAGACAAACTCCGTCATCATCATAAAGCACAACAAATTGCCCCTCTGTGATCGCTCGTTGCCTTTGTTCAAAATCAACTTTGATGTGTTTGTCATCCAAAACTTTGACATGAACCTTTTGGTCTGGCTGACGGTATCTAAACTTTGCAAAGCAATCAAACTCTTTTTCTTTAGGCACTTCTGGAATCCAATTGAAAGTGTCAGCATAAAGCCCATTTGAAAACAATTCTTCACTTTCACCTTGGCTGACATAAAGAATGTTTTCTTTCAAATCTTTTTTCAAAACAAACCATCTCTCACCAGTTCCGTCACTTTTTCCACCGATGTTAAGACCTCGTCTTTGACCTATTGTATAATACATAAGTCCTTCGTGACGACCAACAACTTTTCCATCAAGCGTGCAAATGTTCCCGGCTTTTGCTGGAAGATATTGCTTCAAAAATTTACGAAAATTTCTTTCTCCAATAAAGCAAATTCCTGTGGAATCTTTTTTTTCAGCAGTTGAAAGCCCCAACTCTTTTGCAATTTTTCTTACTTCGCTCTTTTCAATGTCAGCAAGTGGAAAAATAACAGAAGACAACTGGTCTTGATTTAGTTGATTTAAAAAATAAGACTGGTCTTTTGACAAATCCTTGGCTTTTGCAAGGAAGGTTTTTCCATCATGAGTGAAACTTTTGCAATAATGTCCTGTAGCAATCATGTCAGCACCCAATGCCCTTGCTTTTTCAAGAAAAGGACCAAATTTGATTTCACGATTGCACAAAACATCTGGGTTTGGAGTCCGCCCAGCTTTGTATTCATCCAAGAAATATTGAAACACTCTGTCATAGTATTCTTTTGCATAGTTGACAGAAAAATAAGGTATGCCAATCGCATTGCAAACCCTTTTCACATCTTCATAGTCATCTTCAGCGGTGCAAGAACCATCTTGTTCTTCCCAATTAATCATAAAAAGCCCAATAACATCATGCCCTTGCTTTTTCAAAAGATATGCTGCGACTGAAGAGTCCACACCACCAGAAATTCCAACAACAATTCTCATTTCTTCACCTCATCAGTCGGTAAGGAATGTTCTTTTGGAGCTTCCTTATTTTTTGTTTTAACCTTATTTTGAGATTTACTCTTTCCATTAGTGGATAACTTCTGTTTTTCCTTTTTCACGCCCTCAACTTTTGCTTGTTGTTCTTCAACTTTTGCAGAAGTTTCCACTTTGCTTGCTTTAATATCAGAGAAAAATTTCTCTCTTTTCTCCACAACAATCTGCTCTGGCACTTCAACAATGACTGGAACTTTAAATTTCTTAAATGCAACATAAATCAAACTTACAATCCAAGAAATTCCCAAAACACCAATTGGAAGATAAGCATAATAGGTTGTCAAAGCCTCAACCATTGGAGCATTGAAAATTGTGCAGAAAACCAAATAGACAAAACCTGTTGTCATCAATGCGCCTTTCCAATACTTTCCAACATAATAATAATGACCACCAACAATCCCTGTCACAAAAACCAAAAGAAGAAGTTTCCACCAAGACATATCATTAGGATATTGATTTGTATAGATGACAAAATCCTTATCAAAATGTTTTATCTTTCTCTTTGCAGCTTTGTTTGAAGCATACTCAAGACGAGCAAAAATAAGCCCACATTCCTCGCAGGTTTCCTGTTGTCTCAAACACTTATTGCCACACCTTGGGCACTTTTTGTAAGCCTTTGGTTTTCTCGAAAGTTTCATATATATAATTGTAAATAAAAAGGCACTACATGTCAAGAAACTTCGACATTTTTGTTTCAATGAAGATATCTTTAAGCACTTTCTTTAAGCTTTTCAAGGGTCTTATTAAAATAAACATATGATGGTTTATCATCTGGGACATAATGAAGCACAAACTCAAACTCTTCTTTTGCCGATTTATAATTTTGCTGATTATATGCCCTTACGCCTGCCTCAAATTTGTTTTTAAGTTTTTTAAGTTTGTCTTTTTTATGCTTTGAAAAAGTCTCCAAACTTTGATAAATAGGCATTTGTACCTCATCATCAAGTGTCAAAACACCAGTAAAACGATAATCAAATTGGAAATTATGAGAAAGAACACTCAAAGCTTGTTTTGAAAAAATAACCTTGCTCCCAATATAAGAATTTATTTCTTGCATCTTCTTCAAGTTTGTCAAAACATCGCTTATGATTTGTGGCTCTGCTTCTTGCTCATCCCCAATCAAACCAAAAACAACATCTGTCGTGTCAATTGCAATTTTGCAAACAAGTGCAGAACGTTCTTTTTGGCTTTTGTTTTTAACATCAATAGCCCTTGTCAGAGCATGAGCACACTCGATTGCATCTTGCGATTCTGAAAATACAGCCAACACTCCATCTCCCAAATATTTATCAACAAAGCCATTATAACGTTTGATAAGAGGATAGACAACTTTCAAATAAGAATTGACATAGTTGAAGTTTTCTTCAAGGCTTAAGGTTTTGTCGCCTTTTTGTGCTCTTCCAAGATCAAGCAAAAGCACTGTGGCATTCTTTTTTATTTGATTTCCAACTTCAAGACTTGCAAGATTTTCACGACCCATAAATCTGAAAAATTGTTTGGACAAACTTTTTTGTTTCCCAAAGTCGGTCTGCTTTGCCTTATTTTCTTTTTGCTTATATTGATAATTTATTTTATTGAGCGAATTTTCAATTTCTTTAAATTGTTTTGTGCCACCAACTTTAAATTCATCAAATTTCATCCTGCCATCTCCAAGGTTTTTTGTTGCTTTTTCAACCTTGGAAAGTGGTTTGCACAAAATCATAACCACTACAAACAAAAGAATCAAATAAACAAGCGTTGCAAGACCAATCCAAAGCCAGTTGTTATAATTTTTTTCAGTTGAAGAAATTTTCAAAGTGTGCCTTACAGTTTGTGCTGTCACCCCATCCATATCTTTTACTGATGCAACATAACTCACAAAAAGTCCATAAAAAAGAGTTAAAGGAACAATTGAGAAGAAAAGAGCATTTGTAAGTCTTTGCGTTTTCAAAAATCTGAAAAATAAAATTGAGCCAAAAACCAGTGCCAATATTTGAAATGCCAAAGCAACCCAACCAAGTGTAGTGAAATGCACTTGAAAACCTTTCCCAGTTGGCACAAATGCTTGCAAAAGATATTTGAAAAGAAAAATGTTTGGCACAAATGCCAATGCAGCCAAAATACTTAAAACTTTTGTTGATGTTTTCATAGAAATATTTTGAGAAATATACATCTTTGTATGCATTTGAAGAAGTGAAATTTTTGTCGAAATTTGTCGCAACAAATGAATAAAAAAGAGTAAGATGCAAATGCTACAATAAAGGAGATGCAAATGAGCGAAAAAGAAAAACAAACAAAATATTTGAATGCAATCTATCAAAACACAAGGACTGCCATTCAATCTATTGAAGACATAATAATGAAAGTTGAAAACAACGACCTTATCTGTGAACTTTCAAGAGAACAAGACGAATATTCATGTCTTTCAAAGGAGTGTGAAAATTTCGCAAAAGCAGAGCGTATCGAAGACATCAAAGATAACAATTGGATTGAAAAGGCAAGGCTTTGGACAAGTGTCAACATCGGAACAATGATGGACAAAAGCACAAGAAACATTGCCGAGATGATGCTTATTGGAACATTCATGGGTGTGATTACTTGCATCAAAGATCTTGGAGATCACAAAAATGTGTCAACAGAACTCGACGAAATCATGGATAAACTTCTTCAGTTTGAAAAAAACAATCTAGAAAAATTAATACCATTTTTATCTAAATAAAATAAATAGGCACAATATGCCTATTTTTTATTAAAAATAAATTATTTAATATTTTTTTTAATAATAATTTAAAAAAATATTATTAATTACAAAAAATGCGAAAAATCCCTAAAATACGAATAAAAAAACATTTCTAAAATATTTTTATAATAATTTTTAATTAATTTTAAAATTAATTAAATATTTATTTAATTATTTCTTTAAGTTTTGTCTGATAAGGAAAATTTAATGCTAAATTTTTCACCATTTTTTCACTGAAATTAATCACCTTTCCACTTTCAAGCACAACACAAAAAACAATTGTTTTTGAAGTTTCCAAATATGCCACAAGATTTCCTAAACTTACTTGTTCGTCAACACAAACAACCAATGCTTTTGAAAAAGATTTTGTTGATTTTGTAAAAACACTTATTTTTTCAAATTTTGAAGTCCATTTCAAATCCATGACGCCAACAAGAAGAAACATCGAAAACAAAATCAAACTTGGATTGAAGTTGATGAACAGGCAAATCAAAAAAAGAACAAAGAACGAACTTGCAATAATGAAGTTGAAGAAATAAGATATTTTTATTGCTCTTTTTTTTGTCACAAAGTTGGAAGCAATATCAATAAAAATTCTGCCTCCATCAAGAGGATAAGCAGGAAGTAAATTGAAAAGAGCAATCACAAAACTGATAGATACAAAACTTTCAGAAAAGAAATAGATTGTTGGAAAAAGCCACCAAAGACTTACAACAAAAACAACACTCAATAAATTTGCAAATGGTCCAGCCAAAGCGATAAATAATTCATCCTTGCAATTGATATCTTGGTTGAAATAAGAAAGCTCAACTCCATATGGAGAAAGTGAAAATTTTGAAACCTTATAACCAAGTTTTTTTGCTGTGAAAAAATGCCCAAACTCATGTATTAATATTGCCATAAGATAACTCATAGCCACAACCAATCCATTCATAACAATAAGCCAAATCCAAACTATAATTGAAATTGGATTAATTTGAAATTTTTTCATATAACACAGCCCACCACAACAATGCAGATAATCACAGCAATACAAACAGCCCCCGTAATAAAAAAGAACTTGTTTGAAAACTTGTGCCTAGGTTTAACAGGCTGATAATTTTCCCCAAATGACTTCAGTTTGTCCATAAAATATGATATGTTTTAAAAATAAAAAATAGACAAAAAAAGACACACAATCGTGTCTTTAGTTTTCGTCGCCTTTAATTTCTTGAAGATCTTGTTCCTCTTTCAAAAAATCTGGGATTTCTTCTTCATCTGGAAGTTTAAACTCATTATACAAACTGTCACTTTTTGGTTTGTCAGAGCCATCTTCGATGACTTTAATTCTTTCAAGCAATCCATCATAGTCTGGAAGTTGTGCCAAATCTTGAAGATTAAATCTTTTCAAAAATCCATCAGTTGTTCCAAAAAGCAAAGGCTTTCCAACAGCATCTTTTCTTCCAACCACTTCAATGACACCCTGATCTACCAAAATTTGGATGGCATAATCACAATTGTTAACACCTCGAATTTCTTCAATTTCAAGTTTTGTGATTGGCTGTTTATAGGCAATGATTGCAAGGGTTTCAAGTGCAGCCCTTGTGAGCGTTTTCTCTCTTATAGGATTTAAGACTTCACCGATATAATCTGCATAGGCTGGATTTGACGCAAGTTGAACTTTGTTTTTATATGTGATGATATGCACACCACAATCACCTTCATATTTTTCTTGCAAATCCTTTATTGCATTTTCAACTTCTTTTTCAGAGAGTTCAAGTTTTTCAGCAATAAAAGATTTCTCAATGCCCTCTCCCGCAACAAAAAGCACAGAAAAAATGATATCATTCAAATTTTTTTTGTTTTCAATTTTCATTTTTACACCTCATTTGCAGTGATAACAATGTTCCCAAATGTCCCACTTTGCAAAACTTTAACAGATTGCAATTTCAAAAGTTCCAAAAGAGCAAGGAAAGTGTTGATAAGTTCGCTCTTTGTCATTTCCTCTTCAAAAAGCTCTTCAAATTCAAAACGCTTTCTTTCTTTTGCAAAATTTCTTATTGAAATGATTTTCTCAGCAACAGTATATCTATCCTTAACAATCTTCTTTGGTTGCTCATCTTGCACAACTTTTTTCAGTTCTTCCCTCGTCAAAAGTTTTGCAAATGCATCCAACAATTGATCAAGCACCATATCTTTGATGACCACTTTAACTTTTTCAGTTTCCTTCCCTGGTGCTCGATAAAGTTTGTTTACATCTTCAATGTCTTTCAATTTCTTGCTTGTTTCTTTGAAAAGAGCATATTCTTGCAATTTTCTTCGAAGCATCTCTTCATCGCTCTCTTCATCTGGCTCTTCCTCTTTTTCAACAGGAAGCACACTCTTTGATTTGATTTCAATAAGAGTTGCAGCAACTGTGATAAATTCACTGGCTTTGTCCATATCGACGTTTTTTATATCTTGCATATATTCAAGATATTGCCCTGTGATTTCCGCGAGCCTGACTGTTGCAATGTCAAGTTTTGCATCCTTAATAAGATGCAACAACAAATCAAGTGGACCTTCAAAATTGTCAAGTTTGAAGCGATAGACATCAGAAGACAAAAGCATATCATTGCTTTGTGAATTTTCTTCTTGCAAAACCTCGTTGTTTTCTGGCATACCTTCTCCCAAACCTTATTTCTCGTTACAGAAAAGTATATCAAAAATTCCACTCAAAAGCAAGCAAATTGCCATCAAAAAAAGTGCCATAGGCACTTTCTTATCTTCACCATTTATGGATAACTTTCTTTGCAGTCTCAAAAATTGACAAAGGTTTGACATCTTCTCTGACAACAGCTGCGATCTTTTTAACCAAGTTACCGTTTTTTGAAATGATTATTTTCCCAACAACATCTCCTGCCTTTGTTGGAGCTTTGATGTTTTCCTCAATTTCATAATCAACTTTATAATTGGACACATCACCTTTTTTCACAACTGCAGAAAAGTCTTCTGACGCAAAAACATCAATGGTGGCAATTTTTCCTTTAAGAACTGGAATATTTTTAATAACTTTGCTTACATCAGCAAGTTTTTGACTTTCAAAACTTTTAAATCCAAAATTTAAAAGTGAGGCACTTTCATTAAATCTAGTCTTGCTGTTTTCGGCACCAACAATCACAGAAATAAGTCTCATATCGTCACGTTTGGCGGATGCCCCCAAACAACAGCCGGCTTCATTTGTTGAGCCTGTTTTTCCACCATCACAGCCTTTGAAATAGCGAATAAGTCTGTTTGTATTGACAAGCTCGGTTGTTCTGCCAGAAGGATGAGTGAGTGTATCCATCCAGATTGTGCTGTAATTATGATAAATTTCATGTTTCAGAATTTCTTTAAGAAGAATTGCAGTGTCTTTTGCAGAGGAATATTGTTCTGGAGCAGGAAGCCCGGTGCAATTTGAATAATGAGTATCCTTCATACCCAACTCTTTTGCTCTTTTATTCATTCGATTGGTAAATGCTTTTTCATTTCCATTAAAATACTCTGCCAGAGCCACACTTGCATCGTTTGCAGAAGCCATAATAACAGACTTAAGAAGATCTTCAAAAGAATATTCAACAAAAGGATCAATAAAAACTTGTGAGCCACCCATGCCTGCGGCATTTTCTGAGGTTGAAATTTTTGTGTCAAGTGCAACATTTCCTTCTTGCAACTCTTCCAAAGAAAGCAAAATTGTCATCATCTTAACCATACTCGCAACAGGCAATCTTTTGCACTCATCTTTTGAAAACAACACCTCTCCGCTGTCATATTCCATAAGAATTGCACTTTTGCTTGAAATGTCCACATCTTTTTCATTTTCTGCAATTACAACACTGATCGTTTTCATTTGAAGTCCACAAAACAGCAAAGCAAATGCCAAAATGGATAATGTTATACTTTTAAAAACTCTCGCCATAAAAAACTCCTTTTGACTTATTTTTTTCAAAAGTCGTTCTTTTATTCAAAAAGGTCAAATGACCAAAATAACATTACCATTAAGCACAACAAGCAAAATTGTTTCAATCAGATTTATAACAAGACACAAAACGATGCCAATCAAGACAAAAACAAAACGATTGCAATCACAACTGCCAAATCTTCTACAATTGCAATTTGTCTTCATCAAGACCAAATAAAAACCTATCAAAACCAAGAGTGAAATGATTTGACAAGGAATAATCACAACAACTGCAGTAATTATTGATCCAATTCCATAGAAAATAAAAACCAAAGTGATATTCAGTCCAAAAAGATATCCCCTAAAGCAAAACAGCACCTGTGCAAGAGGAAAAAGATAAGGCGTGAAAGAGATGACTGTCAAAATCACAATGTTCACTGACAGAGAAATACATCTCGACATAAACGCCGAAGACGAAGCAACAACACCACTATAAAAATTTTCCAACTTAATTTCTTGAAGATTTCCAAGATTATAGCTGTTGTTGTTTTTAATTGCAAGAAACACTCCAACAAAAATTGAAACAAGCACAAGCAAAATTGTCAAAAAAAGCTTACCCTTGTTTTCTCTGATTATATTGGTGCAAGTAAATCTTACTCCACCAAAGAAAGAATGTGCTTTATAGGATTTCATCATAAAATATCTTTATTTTCATTTGGACAAAAAAAGAACACAATAGTCTTGTGTCCCTAACTTTCCAAAAAGTTTTTAACTAACTCCATAATTTGCTGATAGGCTTTTTCTTTGTCCTCTGTGTCAATATATGAAACATCATCCATCCCACGCAAAAAAGTGAGTTGCCTTTTTGCATAATTTCTGCTGTGTTGTTTGATGAGTTCTTTCATCCTGTCAAAGTCAATTTCTCCATCCAAATATGACAGCACTTCTTTATATCCAATTGCTTTCATTGCTTGATTTTTTGATGAGATTCCACATTTTTTTAAGCTTTTTACCTCTTCAACAAGTCCTCTTTCCAGCATTGTGTCAACACGCCTATTTATGTCATCATAAAGCTTTTGTCGGTCACGATTTAAAGCAATTACGCATGCCTCGATGTCACTTTCACTTTTCCCCTTTTCTCCGCCAGAAAGAGCAATTTCAAGTGCTCTGACAAGTCTTACTGTATTGAACTTGTCTGTCTTTTGTGCCATTTGGGGATTTTTCTCTTTCAGTTTCTCAAAAAGGTAATCATTCCCCTTTTCTTCAGCCAATGTTTCAAGTTGTGAGCGAAGGTTTTCATCTTTATTTGTTCCACCAAAGTCAAACCCACCCAAAAGCGCCTTCACATACAATCCTGTTCCGCCAACAACAATTGGCAATTTTCCTCGCTTCGTTATGTCTGAAATTTTTTGCTTTGTATATTCCACAAATTCAAAAACAGAAAACTCCTCATTTGCCTCTTTGATGTCAATTCCATGATGCACAACACCTTGCATCTCCTCTTTTGTCACCTTTGCAGAACCAATATCAAGCCCCTTAAAAATTTGCACAGAATCAGAAGAAATGATTTCACCATCAAGCATTTTTGCAAGTTTCACACCAAAATAAGTTTTTCCTACAGCGGTTGGTCCAAGAATAAAGATTGCTTTGTTTTTTTTCATCACAAAGTCCTCTTAAACATCTTTTCAAAGTCTTTTTTCACAATCTTCACAACGATTGGTCTGCCATGTGGACACAATGCAATACTGCCTTTCATCTCGTCAATAAGATATGCAATTTCTTCTTTTGAAACACTGTCCCCAGCACGAATAGAATGTTTGCACGCAGTTTGACAAAGCTTGTCATTGACAAGTCCACTCGCCGTCTTTTCATTGAAAACATCACTGGAAAGAATTTCTTCAACAAATTTTCCAAGATTGATTCCAGAAATGACAAATGGCACGCTTAAAATCTCAAAATATGTGTCACAATCTGTGATTTCAAAACCAATTTGTGTCAAATTTGCAAGTTTTTCTCTGAAAAGTTGTTTGTCTTTTGCAACAAGTTCTACTTTGTAAGGAATAAGTAAATCTTGCTTTGCAACATTATTTTTTTCAATTTGAGCTTTAAGTCTTTCATAATTTTGTCTTTCATGCATCGCGTGCTGATCAATAACATACACAGCATCTTCAAATTCAGTCAAAATATAAGTTTTGAAAATCACTCCAACGATTTTAATTGCGTCAATATTTGAAGTCAAAAATGTCTCATTTTCAACTTTTTTCTCATGCTTTGTTTCGCCATGTATGTCATTTTTAACACTTATTTCCACCTCATGCAAAAGGCTGTCACCAGACTGGTCAAAGAAAATGTTTCCGCCAAATCGATTTTTTTCTCTTTTATCACCTTTTACTGTTGAAAATTCTGGCATGTTGATTATGTCGATGCCTTTCTTTTGATATTCTTTTGGAGAGGCAATCTTATCTTTCAGACTTTCATCATCAACAACCGATCTGAAACTTGCACCTTCGCTTTCTGTCAATTTTTCAAAATTTGTCTGACTTTGAGCATCAAAACTTGTTCGCGCAGGCTCTTTGTCATGACTTATATCAAATTTATTCCACTCTTTTTCTTCCTCTTTTGTAAACTGAAAATCTGCAATTAAGTTTGCCCCAACAAGAGCCTTTTCAACTGCCCGTCTCAAAATCCCAAAGATTCTTGATGAGTTATCAAACTTAACTTCCTTTTTGTTTGGATGAACATTGACATCAACTCTGTCAAATGGCACATCAAGTTTAATAACATAAATAGGAAAACGTCCCTTCATCAAAAAATGTTCAAACGCGCCAGAAACACATGCAGAAATCATATAATTTTCAACATATCTTCCATTTACAAAAAGGGATTGATATGTTCGATTTGGTCTTGAAAGTTTTGGAGAAACAATGAAACCTCCAATCTTAATGCCATCTTCCTCATGTTCAAGTTGTAAAAGCTTGTCAAACACTTCTTTTCCGTATATAAGATAGATTACCTCTTCAAGGCTTCCACCTTGATGAGAATAGACACTTTTTCCATCAACAAAATACTGAAAGTCAATTTCAGGATGAGCAAGCATAAACTTTTCAATCAAATGAGTGATGTCGCCTTCTTCAGCTTTTGGTTTACGCAAAAATTTTGCCCTTGCTGGCGTGTTGTAAAAAAGATTTTGACAAACAAGAGTTGTTCCATCCACACGAGCAACTTCCTCAACTTTTGAAATTTCTCCACCATTTGCTTCAATCTTAAAACCAGTTTCACTCTCTTTTGTTTTTGTTGAAAGACTGACCATTGATACAGAGGCAATGCTTGCAAGTGCTTCACCACGAAAGCCCAATGTCTCAATTCCATCCAAATCATCAAGATTGGAAATTTTGCTTGTTGCGTGTGGCAAAAATGCAAGTGGCAAGTCATCTTTTGAAATGCCACAACCATTATCAGAGATGGAGATTTTTTTTGTTCCACCTTCCACAATTTCGATTTTGATTTTTGTTGCACCAGCATCAATGCTGTTTTCAACAAGCTCTTTCACAACTGAAGCTGGCTTATCAACAACTTCACCCGCAGCAATTCGATTATAAATTTTTGGTGACAGCACATTTATTGCCATACTTTTCTCCTTTATTTTTCTTCTTTTGCTTTTGTAATAAGATCATTAAGCACTTCAAAACTCTCCATTGGAGACATTCTGTTTATATCCATATCACGCAAAATCGACAGAAGTTGTTGTCCAAGTTTGTTATTTCTCTCTTGAGTCATTCTCTCTTCATCTTCACCAAACATGTTCATGTCAAGTTTTTGATTAACTTTCTCAAGATTTATGCTGATCTCTTTCGCTCTGTCAATAACTTTTTGTGGCACTCCAGCAAGAGATGCAACCTCAATTCCAAAACTTCGATTTGCATGTCCACGTACAATTTTTCTAAGGAATACAACTGTATCATTAAGTTCTTTGACCGTAATTTTATAGTTTTTCACACCAGCAATCACACCTTCAAGTTCTGAAAGTTCATGATAGTGGGTTGCAAATAAAGTCTTACAATTGAGATTTTTCGATATATATTCCACAACCGCCCAAGCAATTGAAAGACCATCAAAAGTGGAAGTCCCCCTTCCAATTTCATCAAGAATTACCAAACTTTTGTCTGTGGCATTTGCCAAAATGTTGGCAACCTCACTCATTTCAACCATAAAAGTGCTTTGCCCAAAAGCAAGGTCATCGCTTGCACCAACACGAGTGAAAATTCGGTCAGTTATTGAAATGCTTGCACTTTTTGCTGGCACAAAACTTCCAATGTGTGCAAGAAAAGTGATGATTGCCACTTGCCTCATATATGTGCTTTTGCCTGCCATGTTTGGACCAGTGATGATCATCATGCGGTTGTCTTCACAATCAAGCAAAGTGTCGTTTGAGATGAATGACCCATCCTTAACAAATCTTTCAACAACAGGATGCCTGCCCTCATCAATTTCAATTTTCTTGATATTTTTCCCAATTTGAGGCTTGCAGAAATTATATTTGACAGCAACTTGTGCAAGAGAAAGAAGAGCATCCAGTTCTGCGATTAACTTTGCCGCATCCAAAAATGCAGAGAGATAGTTTGAAAGATATTCAATAAGCATCTTATAGAGTTTGTCCTCAAGTTTGATTGCATTTTCTTCAGACCCCATAATGCGCTCTTCAATCTTTTGCAAATCTTCAGTGGTGTAACGCTCTGAATTTGCAATTGTCTGCTTTCTTACATATCGCAATGGAACAAGGTCAGTCTGTCCTTTGCTGACCTCAATATAATATCCAAATACGCTGTTGCTGTTTATGCGCAAATTTTTGATGCCAGTTTTTTCTTTCTCAAGTTCTTCAAGTTTCTCACATTCTCTTTTTCCAATCTCTTTTGCATTTCGAAGATCGTCTAACTCTTGATTGAAACCTTCTTTAATATATCCACCATCTTTCATAAGTGCTGGTGGATTTTGAGCAATTGCCCTTTCAAGAAGAGCAACAATTTCATCAAAATCATTCAAATTTTCACGGACACTCTCAAGTTTTGCGGTTTTTGTGTTTGAAAGTATGCTTTTGATGTTAGGGATCTCTTGAAGAGAGGTTTTAAGCCCAATCAAATCTTTTGGCAAGATGTTTCCATAAGCAATCTTACCGCTTATTCTTTCAATATCGCGCAGATTTGACAAAACTTCAGAAAGTCTGTCACGCAAAATAAGATTTTTTGAAAGTTCTTCAACGCTGTCAAGTCTTGCATTGATTTCTGTTGCAGATGCAAGAGGTTGATCAAACATTGACCTAAATCTTCTTGCCCCCATGCTCGTCTTTGTCATGTCCATAAGCCACAAAAGTGAGCCATATTTCTTTCTTTCGCGAATTGACTCCACAAGTTCGAGATTTCGTCTTGTGTTCATGTCAATCACCATAAATTGATTATTTTTAACTTTTGTGATTTTGTTTATATTTTTAAGCGAACGCTTTTGCGTGTCTTGTAAATATTCAAGGAGCGCCCCAACTGCAGGAATATCTTGTTTGTTTGTTTTAAGTTCAAAAACATTTGCCGCATTCTCACCAAACTGTTTGATGATGTTGGAAGTTGCTCTTTCAACTGTGAAAGCATAATCCAAATACTCTTCAAATTTTGGATATACACCAAAACGAAGAATTGGAAGAGCATTATAAAATTCTTTAGCCTTTGCATTTCCCACCACTTGTGAAGGACTAACACGATTCAAAAGGTCAGCAAAATTGCTTTCAAGCCCACCATCAAAATGACAAAGATTAAACTCGCCAGTTGTTATGTCACAATAAACCACTGAAAGCTTATCACTATCCAAAAACATAGACATTATGTAATTATTTTTTCGTTCTTCAAGCATGGAGTCATCCACAACCGTGCCTGCTGTGACAACTCTCACAACATCACGCTCAACAATTTTAACTCCTTTCTTTGGCTCGGTGAGCTGCTCACACACCGCCACTTTATATCCAAGTGACACAAGTTTGGCAATATACCCCTCTGCTGCATGATGAGGAACACCACACATTGGGGCTCTTTCATCGAGTCCACAATTTTTTCCAGTCAAAGTCAAATCCAAAACTTTCGACACCTCAATGGCATCATCATAAAAAAATTCATAGAAGTCGCCAAGACGATAAAACAAAATGCAGTCCTTATATTGCTCTTTCATCTGCAAATAGTGTTTCATCATATTTGATGGTTCTTTCACGCTTGAAGCCATTATTTTTTACCTTCCTGTTTCTGAATTTTCTTCTCAAGTGCCAAAAGTGCATTCACTCGGCGCTGTTTGACACTTTGAGAAATTTGTTCATCCATCTTGCTTGCAACAGTACCTTCTCTTGGTGAATACATAAAGGCAAAAATACTGTCATATTTGACCTTATCAACAAGACTCATTGTGTCCTCAAACTCCTCTTCAGTTTCAGTTGGAAAGCCCACAATAAAGTCGGATGTAATTCTGCAATTTGGAATTTTCTCACGAATTTTTTCAATTATGCCCAAATATTTTTCTCTTGTATAGCGCCTGTTCATAAGCTTCAAAATTCGATCATTTCCACTTTGTGCTGGCAGATGAATATCTTTCAAAATCTTCTCTTGTGAGGCAATTGTTTCAATCACGTCATCAGTCAAATCCTTTGGATGTGATGTCATAAACCAAAGTTTAAAATCACCCTCAATCTCACAAATATCATTAAGAAGTTTTGAAAAGCTTACCGCTGGCACAAGGTCTTTGCCATATGAATTTACATTTTGCCCAAGAAGAGTGATCTTTTTATATTTTCCTTCGGCAACAATCTCTCGAATTTCTTTCAATATATTTTCTTCACTTCTGCTCTTTTCTCTTCCACGAACATAAGGCACAATGCAATATGTGCAAAAATTATTGCAACCTTGCATGATGTTCACCCAAGCATTTTCTCCACTCGAACGAAGATAAGGCACACTTTCGTCAATTTCGCCTTCTTGTAAAATCTCAAGTTGTCTTCCTTTTTTCACTGCGTTCACATAATGCTCAAAGTTTGGCAAATTGAAAGTTCCAATAACAATGTCAACAAAAGGAAACATCCTCATCATCTTGCTTGCAGTTGTCTCTTTTTGTGTCATGCAACCACACACAGCAATAATTGTCTCAGGATGTGCTTTTTTAAGTTTTTTAAGCGCCCCAACATTTCCAAAAACTCGATCTTCCGCGCCTTCTCTGATAGCACATGTGTTGAAAATAATAAGCTGGGCATCTTCCCTCTTTTCAGCCAAAGAATAGCCCATCTTTTCACAAATTGCAGCAAGTTTTTCAGATTCATGCACATTCATCTGGCATCCGTATGTAACAATAAAATATTTCATAATAGATATTATACAAAAAAATGGATTTTATGGCAAGCAATAAGAATAATTTCAGCAAATAAAAGCACAATAAGAAACAATGAAGAAATTTGTCAGATTTTGTCTAATTTCATTTGTGCTTACTGGAGTTTTCGCCGTCGCATTTGCAGGAACATACCTTACGACAAACTATTTGAAATACAAAAGAATTCCGCTGAATGCCGAGGCTTTAACAACCCCATCTCTTTCTATTGATGTTTATTCAAAAGCAAATGTCAAAATGGAAGAAGAAAACCAATTCAATGGTGATTTTTGCAATCTTGAAGATTTGTCTGAAAACACCAAAAATGCTTTCATATCAATTGAAGACAAAACTTTCTACACCCATAATGGCATCAACAAAAAGCGTATTATAAAAGCCATGCTAAACAACATCAAAAGCGGAAAACTCAAAGAAGGAGCATCCACAATCAGCCAACAACTCATCAAAAACACCCACCTATCAAGTGAAAAAACCTTCTCCAGAAAACTCAAAGAAATGGCACTCACAAAAAAACTTGAGAAGAGCTTCAGCAAGGACGAGATATTAGAAAGTTATCTAAACATAATCTTTTTCGGAAACAATTGCTATGGGATTGAAAGTGCATCAAAATATTATTTTGGCAAAAGTGCCAAGGATCTAAACTTGGAAGAATCTTGCACACTTGCCGGCATAATCAAATCTCCAAGCAGATATTCTCCAACACAACACCAAGAGCTTTGCAAGAAAAGACGAGACCTTGTGCTTTCTGAAATGCAAAAAGATGGACATATTACGCAAGAAGAGATGATTGCCTCTCAAATCAAACCTGTCACACTTTCCCTCACAAAAACAAATTCAAACAAAACAAATTCATATTCTCAAGCAAGCATTGATGAATCCGCAAAGCTTTTGGGCATAACAGCAAAACAACTTGCTATTGGCGAATATAAAATTCATACTTATTTTGATGAAGAAAAACAAGCATCACTTAAAGACTCTTTTGAAAAGAACAAAGTGGAAAATTTATCCTCTGCTGGAATTATAATTGACAACAAAACACATGGAGTGAGCGCTTTTGTCACTGACAGTGACTATCGCATTTTGGACATTAAAAGACAACCTGCATCATGTTTGAAACCATTGCTCGTTTACGCTCCAGCACTCAATGAAAATGTCATAACCCCTTGTACACAAATTTTGGATGAACCTATCAAAATTGGAAATTATTCTCCAGAAAATGTAAATAAGAAGTTTGCAGGCTATATGTCCATCACTGATGCAGTCAAAAATTCAGTAAACATTCCAGCCATCAAAGTGTTAAGTTACATTGGCATTGATACTGGACTTTCTTATGCACAAAAACTGGGGCTCTCCTTTGATGAAAAAGATGACAGCTATGCTCTCGCTCTTGGCGGAATGACCTATGGTTGCAATTTGAAAGACCTAACAACCGCCTACACAGTTTTCCCCAACGCTGGCGAATTTACTCCATCTCACTTTGTTCAATACATCACAGACAAAAATGGAAAAATAGTTTATCTTCACAGGCCTCAAAACAAAATGGTTTTCAGAGAAGATAGTGCTTATCTTATGACAAACATTTTGCAAGAAACTGTCAAAACAGGCACAGCAAGAAAATTATCCGATATAACCACCACTGAACTTGCATCAAAAACAGGCACTGTTGGCAAAAAGAATGGAAACATTGATGCTTACAACATCACATTCTGCCCTGAAGAGACAATTGGTGTTTGGTATGGCGAACTTTCAAACATCCCAAGCAAAATAACCAGCGGAAATCAACCAACAAATGTTGTCAAAGATTATATTATCACTCAAACCTACCAAGAAACTGAATTTGAAACCCCATCCAGTGTCACAACTGCAAAAATTGACAGCATGACAAAAGAAAACGAGCATCGAATTGTGCTTGCAAGTCCATATTGTCCAAACAGATACACTGAAGACGCACTCTTTTCAAGATTTAATATGCCAAGTGAAGTTTCTAAAAACTTCACACAAGCCCCAGAAATTAATGCAGATTGCAAGGTTGAAAATTCTCAAGCGGTCATAAAAATTCAAGCAGAGAAACACCTTGAATACAAAATTTTTAAAGATAACATTCCTTGCCAAACAGTCAAAGATCGTCAAGGAGAAATAACAATCCGCCTTGCTTTAGACAAAAAGGAAAGTCAAGTTAAGATCAAAGCAAAATATCAAGGAAATGAAACTGCCGAAACTGAAAAATCCTTTAAACTCTTTAGGTCAAATTCAACATCTTTGGAAAACGAGCATAAAAAATGGTATATATAGTTTCAAATTATGAAATTTAATGATATACTATCTTTGATAAAAGGAGAAAAAGATGTTTAAAGCAAGTTCAAAAAGTAAAATAGGAAAAACAATCTTCTATTGCTTTGAAATTTCAGCCTTGGTGGTGGGCGTTCTGCTCTTTATTTTGGCAATTTACAACGCTTCTGTTTCAAGCAATTTCATGGCATTTTTAAACGGATTTGTCTCAATGATTGTAAGCACTCTAACAATCTTTGGTCTGGGCAAAATTTGTGACCTTCTTTACTGTAAGAAAGAAGAAAATTCTTCCGGAAATGAAGTTTCCAACAAAAAAGAAAACTAAAAAAATAAGCAAATCAAATCTTGCAATCTATTAAAAAATGAACTCACGATATGAGTTCATTTTTTATAGCATTCAAATTTTTAAATTAAATATCAAAAAAAATGCATGATTTAGTTTTGTTTATGAATTAAAGAATTAAGTTTATCTACAACATCAGAAACATTCTTTATATTAATAACAACAAAGTCTTTTGTTGAGGAAACCTCACTCTTTATTGTCAATTTTATATTTCCATTTCTCTTAAACTTGCTTTGTTGTGAAAATTCTTGAACTTCCACTTGAACAATATCGGACAAATCAAAATTTTTCTTTCTAAATCCTCTAAATCCATTATGAATAATTATAGTATTTAATTCTCTAATAATTACCCATCTTGGAAAACAAAGACCAATTACACCAACAACTGTAACAAATCCCATTAGCGCTATTACAAAAATATACAACCAAGTAAAATTAGGTATATAAATTAAAGCAATTACGCCTGCCAACACACTGATAAAACCAACACTTGTTATCAATAAGAAAAAGTTTTTATCTCTCTCTGCAATTATTTCTTTCATAGATACCATTCCTTTGTGATAAAAGGACTGACAAACAAAGCAGTCCTTTATGTTTTAAAATGAGTTTGAATTTATTCTTCAATTTCAGCCTCTGCAGGCACATCAGCACCTGAGAGAATATCTCTGATTTTTGCTTCAATTTCACTGCAAATTTCTGGATTCTTCTCAAGGTAAAGTTTTGTGTTTTCTTTTCCTTGTCCAATCTTTTCGTCATTGTAAGAGAACCATGCTCCAGACTTTTTGATTATGTCAAGGCTGATTGCTGTATCCAAAATACATCCTGATTGAGAGATGCCTGTGCCATACATAATATCAAATTCGGCTGTCTTGAATGGAGGAGCCATTTTATTTTTAACAACCTTAACTTTCGTTCTATTTCCAATTACATTTTGTCCATCTTTGATTGTGTCAGCTTTTCTCACGTCAAGACGAATGCTTGCATAAAATTTCAGCGCCTTTCCACCTGTGGTTGTTTCTGGATTTCCAAACATAACCCCAATCTTCTCACGAAGTTGGTTGATGAACACAACCGCTGTTTTGCTTTTACTTGAAACAGAAGTCATTTTTCGAAGGGCTTGGCTCATCATTCTTGCTTGAAGACCTACATGATTGTCACCCATTTCACCATCAATTTCTGCTTTTGGTGTGAGTGCTGCAACTGAGTCGATGACAATGATGTCAAATGCCCCAGAACGAATGAGTGTGTCACATATGTTGAGTGCTTGCTCTCCATCATCTGGTTGAGAGACATACAACTCTTTTGTGTTTACACCAAGACGCTCTGCATAAACTGGGTCAAGTGCATGCTCTGCGTCAATAAATGCCGCACGACCACCAAGTTTTTGTGCTTCTGCAACAATATGAAGAGAAACCGTCGTCTTTCCAGAAGACTCTGGTCCATAAATTTCTACAATTCTTCCACGAGGGATTCCGCCGATGCCAAGAGCAAGGTCAAGTGTCAAACATCCTGTTGGAATAACATCAACTTTTTGATGTTCGCTGTCACCCAATTTCATGATAGCGCCTTTTCCAAAATCCTTTTCAATCTTGAGAAGTGCTTGCTCAAGTGCTTCTTCTCTTGGGTCTTTCTTTTCTTTTTCTGCCATAATAATCTCCTATAAAAATATTATATCAAAATTAAAACTTTTTTCAAAGCAAATCGCAAAGCAAAATTTTAATCAAATTTCTGTTCTTTCAAAAAAGTCAACAGTCTAAACAATGCAAAGTCCGAAAGGACTTGAGTTCTTTCTTCCCCCTGAAAAACAGAAGAATATAAATGCACAACACTTTTGTCTCCAACTGAAACATAAGATTTTTCTTCACCAACAAGTCCATCACAGATTGTCAAAACATAATCGCAATCAAAATTCTTTAAAGCATATTTTGAGATTGCATATGTAGCTTCTTTTCCGAAGTTGTCTCCTTCCAAAATTTCTTGTGAAACTCCAAAGTTCACAAAATCTTTCTCTCCAGTTAATGTTTTACCTTCACATTTCAAACCAGAAATCAGTCGTCCACAAGGACAACATTCGACAATCATAAGTTTTTTGTTATTATCATTCAAAACCAAACTTATTTCTTGTTGCAAAAGCTTTGCGTTTCTTGAGAAAAGGTTGCATCCAAAGTCCGCTTCAAGTCTTGTACTTTCTATCTCTTTTGAAGAATATATGTTATGTAAGAATGGATGTAAAGTTATGATTTTATAATCACATTCAAAATTATTTTTATAGCATACAAACTTTTCATCAACATATTTTCTGCTTTTGCCAAAAATGGAATAGATAAAAGTCTCTCTTTCTGATAAGAAGTCCTTTAAAAATTTCCCCACTTCAAGTTCTGAAGGCACAAACAACATTCTCAAACCCAATGAAACGTCCTCAAACTTGACGGCTTGTTCATCAATCAAAGAAAAAGTTCCATTTTCATTTTTTACCGCTTCAAGACATGCATCAAGTTTGTCATTTGGACAAATAACAATAGCAATCGCTCCAGCCTCTTCACCCTCTTTCAAATCTTTCAAAAAGATTTCAAAATCAGATGTACCCAAAAATGAAAAATCGAAAAGCCCCTGCGAAACAAGAAGCTTTTCCAATTTTGTTGTGTATTTTGAGATTAAATTTGGGCTCTCATTAAAAACAAAAACACTATTTTTCATCCTTAAACACCGCTCTATTTTTCCAAACATAATTAAATCCAGAGATAATGGTCATGATGATTGTGATTGCAATAAGCACATATCCAATGATTGAGAGGACTGTGAATGCAGTGCCTGCAATCTTTGAATAAAACCCTTGAATCATAAATGCCAAAACGAAATAATAAATGAGAGTTATCATTTGGAAGTTTGTCTTAACTTTCCCATACATATCTGCTGCAATAACAAAGTTTTTTGTTGCAGCGATTTGACGAAATGCACTAACAATCAATTCTCTTGCAAGCAAAACAATTGCAAAAATCACACCAACATAAACAGGATCAACTGCTGGCGCTGGAGCAAAGCTCCCACCATTTGCAGTGATTGGATAAGCACAAATAAGAATAATCCCAGCCATCACAAGCACTTTGTCCGCAATTGGGTCAAGAAACTTTCCAAGATTTGTCACAAGATTTCTTCTTCTTGCAATTTGCCCATCAAGAGCATCTGTCAAACACGCAATGATGAAAACCAATGTCGCTGCCAATTTTCCATATCCTCCAGGAATGAAATCTGCCATATAAAAGAATACAAAAATTGGAATTAAGCATATTCTCACCGTGCTGATTTTATTTGGTAAATTCATAATATTCTCCTTTAAAATTTTCTCCATCAAAATCAACAAATTTGACATTCACAAATTTGCCAACTTCTATGTTTCTATTATCTTCAATTTCAACTCCAAAGTCAACCGTTGGAGACAAAAATTCAGTATGCCCCACATAAATTCCTTCAGTTTCATCAAAATAGTCAATTAGCACCTTGAAAACTTTTCCAATTTTCTCTTGTGCCTTTCCGCTTACAACCTTGTTTTGAAGTCGTGTTATTTTTTTTAATCTTCTCTGTTTAACAAAATTTTTAAGTTGCCCCTTCATAAAATAACTTGGAGTGTTCTCTTCTCTGTAGAAAGGGAAAAATCCTGCATAATCAAATTTTTCTTCTTCAACAAATTTGCAAAGTTTTTCAAACTCTTTTCTGCTTTCGCTTGGATAGCCAACAATAAATGTTGTTCTAAGAGCAATATTTGGATACTCCTTATGAAGTTTTGAAATAAGTTCTCTTGTTGAAGGCTCATCATGACGCCTTCTCATGCTCGACAAAATTCTTTCATCAATATGTTGAAGAGGAATGTCTAAATATTTGCACATCTTTGGCTCTTTTTCAATAAACTCCAGCAATTTGTCTGTTGTTTTTTCAGGATATGCATAATGAAGTCTAATCCACTCTATTTCAGGGATTTTAACAAGTTTTTTACAAAGGTCAATAAGACAATTTTTCTTATATAAATCCTCGCCATAGCGAGTTACATCTTGAGCAACAAGCACAAGTTCTTTAATGCCCTTTTTTGCCAGATATTTTGCCTCATCCACAATCAAATTCATGTCGTAACTTGTATATCTTCCTTTTATCCTTGGAATCGTACAATAAGAGCAAACATTGTTGCACCCTTCAGCAATTTTGAGATATGCATATGAGCCTCTGCTTGTGAAGATTCTCCCTTCACTGCTAGGTTTTTTCTCACCTCTTACACCATAAAGTTTTTCAACAATCTCGCAGATTTTCTCATTGTCTTTTGCTGACAAAACCGCATCAACCTCAGGGACCTCTTTCAAAATATCATCTTTATATCTTTGTGCAAGACAACCGCTGACAATAACTTTTTCAGCCCTTTTGTTTTCTTTCAACAAAAGCATTTCAAAAATATTGTCCAAAGCCTCTTTTCTTGCCGGAGAAATAAATGCGCAGGTGTTGACAATGACAATGTTTGCAGCATTTGGATCGTCCACAATCTCAAAGCCATAATCACTCATCCTAAACAACATTTTCTCAAGGTCGACTCGGTTTTTGTCACAACCAAGACAGATTGCAGAAACTTTTTTTCCTTCCAATTTTTTGTTCATCATTTGTTTCCTTAATATCAATAATCAACATCACCAAAGATTTGATTAAATTCTTCTTCAGTGATATAAACAGTTCTTGGTTTAACTCCATCGGCGCTTGAAATATAACCAGCTTCTTCCATCTGATCAATAATTCTTGCTGCTCTTGGATAACCAATTGCAAAACGTCTTCTTATCATGGTTGCAGAAGCAACATTTGCGTCAATTGAAGCCTTCAAAACTTGAGGAAGAAGTGGATCTAGGTCATCTTTCTTTCCTCCAACCCCAGCGCCACCATTTCCGCTGTTTGGATTGTTTATTTTCTCTTCAATAGACTTGTCAAAACGAGGCTCATTGTTATCTCGAACAAAATCCACAATGTTATTTATTTCTGTTGTGCCAATGAAACAGCCTTGAATACGAGAAGGGTCTTTTGCACCATTAGGGAAATAAAGCATGTCACCCTTGCCCAAAAGTTTTTCAGCGCCAACTCTGTCCAAAATTGTCATTGAGTCAACTGCACTTGTGACAGAGAAAGAAATTCTTGATGGGAAATTTGATTTGATGAGTCCTGTGATGACATCGACAGAAGGTCTTTGAGTTGCCAAAATAAGATGAATTCCAGCAGCACGAGCCTTTTGAGCAAGACGGCAAACCTTCTCTTCAACTTCTTTCTTTCCAGTCATCATAAGGTCAGCAAGCTCGTCAACAATGATGACAAGAAATGGCATCTTTTTCTTCTTTCCAGAAACAACTTCACTTGTTTGGTTATATTCATCAATGTTTTTCACTCTAGAATTACCTAAGATTTCAAAACGCTTCTCCATTTCATCCACAGCCCACGAAAGTGTGCTGATTGCTTTTTGAGTGTCACAAACAATCTTTGGCATGATGAGATGTGGCAATGCTTCATAAGAAGAAAATTCCACACGCTTTGGATCAATAAGCACAATTTTCACATCTTCAGGAGAAGCCTTATAGATGATACTCAAGATTATGGCATTCAAGCAAACAGACTTTCCAGAGCCAGTTGCACCAGCCACCAAAAGGTGAGTAAGTTTTTGCATATTTGCACAAACCACTCTTCCTGTGATGTCTTTTCCAATTGCAAAAGTAAGTGGAGAAGATGCTTGCCTAAATTCATTTGATTCCAAAATATCACGCAAACTTATTGTTGCAATTGAAGCATTTGGAACTTCAATTCCGACAACACTCTTCCCTGGCACAGGCGCTTCAACACGTATTGCCCCCTCTGCCGCAAGAGCATAGGCAATGTCATCAACATGGCTTTTGATTTTGCTTACAGAAACGCCTTGAGGCATCTCAAGTTCATATCTTGTCACAGCAGGTCCAACAACAACTCCTTGCACTTTTGCTGGCACTCCAAACATCTCAAGAGCATTTTCAAGGGCAACCCTTTTTTCTGCAACTTCATCATTAAGTGTCGACAAATCCACACTCTTTGTTGTGATGTAGTCAAGCGAAGGTTTTTCATAAATATAAGGCACTGGAGGTTCTTCATCCTCTTCTGGAGCAATTGGTTGTTGTTCTCTTGATAGAGTACCATTTACTCTTGAAATTCTGTCATAGTCACGATTGAATGCATCTCTTGCATCCTTATCTTCTTGTGTCACAGGACCTCTGTCAAGTCGAATAAACCGATTTCTGTCAAGCCCTGCTCTATCCGTTACTTCAGTTGAATTGTTTTGCTCTGAAATTGAAGACTCTTGTGCTTCCCCTCTTCTTTCAAATGCTCCTCTGTCGCCAACTTCAAAATTCCCACCATTGTCTCTTGTTGGAAGTCTATCTAAAGGATTTCGTTCTGGGGCAACTGGAGGTTCAACTTCAACATTTTCATAAAATTCAGGGTTTTCTTCCTTCTCTTCTTGGATAACACTGCGCAAGATGTCATCTGCTGCACTTGTAAGAACAGCAGCTTCAACTTGTGGCAAACTCCTTCTGATGATTGGATTGTTTTCAGTTTTAAACTCATCCTCATGAACGATTTTTGAAGGGTTTATTTCCTTTGTCTCCTGCTTCAGTGAAGATACAGTTTGATCCACCTCTTCTTTAGATGGAGTTTCATTTCCTCTTCTGATGCTTTTAAAATATTCATCAATATCAATCTCTGGAGGAGTAAGAATAATTTCTTTCAAACTCTTTGGCTTTTCAGACTCTGAAGTAGTCTTCTTTGGAACATCGACACTTTTCATTTGAGAGGTTTTTTCATCATATTCATACGCCTTATTGCGTTTTTTATCAAGCCCCAAAATCTGCTTTGCAGTCAGTGGTTTTTCTTCAAGTTTTTTCTCCTCTGCTTTAAGATTCCCATCCAAGACAACATTCACTTCTTCAGCAGAAGCAGTCTCAACTTTTTTTGCAGTCTCAAGCACACTTTCTTTCTTTCCACCTGTATGACCACCAGCACGACCAGCATCTTTAATTTGCACCGAAACAGGAGCCATTGTACTGCGGTCTTTTCTCATGTTGTTAAGGCTGTCAATCATAAGAGCGACGCAAATCACAAGAGCCAAAGCATAAATGATGAATGACCCCCAGATTGTTGCAATGTAGAGAAAAATTGTTGTAAAAATTCCAATCAAAAAGCCACCTGCAGTCCATCCGTTGTGTGCAGAATAGTTTTTTGCCATATATTTAAAAAATTTCATTGTCTCCTTTGTGCCTTCAGGAGTTGTCACCTTGTTGTTTCCAACAACTATAAGTTGCAATATGCAAAGCACAAAAAAAACTGACAAAATCAAACATACAGTATACCTTTTAGGCATGACATATTTGCGATTGTTGACAAGAGCAAGTCCAATAACAAAAAGGATTATGCAAAGAGGAAAACCAAAAACACCAAAGACCCCTAAAAGAAATCTTTGAAGCACAGGAACAATCCCAGTCATAAACAAGAACACCAAAGAAGCCACACCAATGAGCGAAAAACCGGTGATCTTTTTTGCACGAGAACTCCCCTCTTTTTTCTTTTTTGAATTCAGTTTGTAAATTGCCATTATTTCCCCCGTAGAATGCGTCAGATAAAACACGCCCAATATTACATATTGATTATATCATTAAATAATTCAAATTCACAAACAGATTTAACAAAAATTTGCTCTAATTTTGTCCCAAATTCTGGCTGACTGTGCAAAGTGAAAAATCTTTGCTTTTTAAATCTTTAATTATTCGATCCAAAGCATTTTTTGTTGACTCCGTTGGATGCATAAGAACAAAATCTCCACCTTTGCAGTTTTTAATTGCTCTTTGAAAGATAATCTCACTGTCATGATCTCGCCAATCAATGGTGTCACGTCCATCAGTCCACATGATTGTCTTATATCCTAAACTCTTCGCAATCTCAACTGTCTTTTTGTTGTATGAACCACTTGGAGGAGCAAACAAATTCATCTCCACACCAATAAGACTCTTCACAAGTTCGTGAGTAGTGGAAATTTCTTTCAAGTTGCTTTCTGCAGAAAGTTTTCCTTGATCTTTATGTGTATAGCCATGATTTCCAATCTCATGACCCTCATCATAAATTTTTTGAAGCATGTCGCTTTGAGCCACAGCCCAAGTTCCACCAACAAAAAAGGTGGTCTTGACATCGTTCTCTTTCAAAATTGCAAGCATCTCGTCAAGATATTCCGTCCCCCAATAGACATTGATCATAAGCGACACTTTATTTGATTTTTCGTCACCACTATAATACACTCCACGAATAACCGACGAAGCTTTGACATAGTTCACCCCGTAAAAAGTGAAGAGTGATAAAACTGCCAAAACAAAAGCAATGACGCAATTGACCGCAACCCTATGAGAATTTATCGTTAAAAAAATATGTTTTTTCATAGAGTAATCTATGCAAACCATTGGACAAAATAACACAAAGATGATGCTATTTCAAAAATTTTATTAAAAGTTGATAAGAAAATAAAAAAGAGGCTGCACTCGCCTCATTTTTCTATTCTTCAATTTCCAGTTCTTCCTGACTTTCGTTTCCTCCAGTCAAAAATTCATAATAATCATAGATCTGATCATTGAGAGCATCCACCAAATGTCTGACATTTTTATATTTCTTTGAAGCATAATTAAGACCAATGACAAGACCATTGATAACCATTAAGTCTCTCTTTTGGCAAGCCTCAACAATTGAATTTAAAATAAACTCAACATCATCAAGATTTTCCGTTCTTTTCTTCTCAAATTTCAAAAGAGCAAGAATTTGATTTGTTGTGCCAACAACTCCAACAAGCAATTCGTCAAGTCTTGGAAAAAGAGTTTCCTCTTCGTGTTTTTCTTCCTCTTTTTTGAGTAGTTTTTCTTCTTCAATTTGTCTTTTAATGTCTTCAACTGTGATGTTTGTGTCAAGAGCAAAATGTTTGCAAATTATATCACGATATGGACGAACAATCTTCTCCAAAAAACTTTGCATTGGCGTCAACTTCTTGTCCTTGAAAAAAGTTTCCAAAAATTGATTCGTGTTCAATTTGTCACTGATAAGATTGTTGAAAATTGTCACTGAAAGAGCAAGATTTTTCTTTTCATCAGCAGGGATTTCAATTTTTATTGCTCCTGTTTTTTTGTCAACAAAAAAGGCTTTTGAAAACTCAACATCTTCGTCAAAATCTTTCAAACATTCTGACAAAAGGTCAAAAATGTCCTCACTTTGAGCCATAACTGACAAAAATTTGTCCAATCTTTTGTTTAAATCAAGAAATTTGCCACTCAAAAGGTCGTTGCATGCAACAACAAATCTTTCAACATCCAAAATATTTTTTGTCTCCATAGTCGCCTCCTTGGGTTTTCTTGTCCATTCTATCACAATTTTTCCAAATCTCAAACCAAAATCACCTTGTTAAAAGAGAAAATTTTCCATTACATTTGCATTTTTTGTTTTTATTTGTTAAGATAGAGTCAAATTGGAGAGAAAATGAATTACGACGCAGTCACAAACAAGCTTATCATTTTGTTTGTCATGGAAAAGATGGAGATGCCTCTCACTGAAAATTCAGTCATAGAAATTTGTTCGGTCAAAAATAATTGGATAAATTATATGGATTGTCTTGATCTTCTCTATCAACTTTCAGAAGCAAAATTGATATACAAGACTGAATGCAAAGAAGGAGAAATGAGATATAATCTCACTTTTGAAGGCAGAGACTGCTTGTCTTATTTCTATAAAAAAATTCCATTTGAAATGCGTGAGGAAATCACCGAATACAGCCGAGCCAACAGACTTTCAATCAAACAAAGCCAAGAATACTATGCAAATTATACAGATGCAGATGATGGGTCATACCTCGTCACAATGAGAATATATGAAAACCTCATCTCATTCCCTCTTTTTGAACTTCAAATCAAAGCACCAACTCGCCAGTCTGCAGAAGAAGCCTGCAAAAAATGGCGACAGAGCGCACCAACCTATTATGAATACATACTTGAAAACCTCATAAGCATGGACTAAATCCGCTTTTGCGGTTTTTTTGTTATTTTTTGCAAAAGCATAAAAGACCTTTACATTAAAAAGATGATTTGTTATAATATATATTATGGATAACAAAATGATATTAGAAATCAAAAACCTTTCCGTCTTGGTGAATGAGCGTTTTCTTGTCAAAAACGTCTCCTTATCTATGTCAGAAGAAGACTGCATGGGAATAATTGGTGAGGATCACTCTGGAAAAACCAGCCTCATTAAAACCATCACTGGCTCGCTTCCAATAAGCGATGGCGAGGTTTATCTTTTTGGAAAGGACATTTCAAAAAATCAAAAAGATGTCGGATCTGTTGGACTATGCCTTGACCCACCAGTTTTTTTCAAATATCAAACAATCATGCAAAACTTTCTCTATCTTTGTTCTCTTTCTGGCAAAGTGGATAAACAAAAGATTTTGTTTGCATTAAACAAATTTAATCTTGCGCACAAAGCCCATAGACGTGTGTTTTTCTTGTCCTATTATGAAAAGAAACTTATGGCACTTGCACTCGCTTATGTCAACCGCCCAAAACTTATGATTTTGGACGAACCCTTTAAGGGTCTCCCTCAATCAAGCATTCAAAACATGAAAGACTATATCTTCGAACTTCAAGAAAATGGCACTCATGTTATAATTGCTTCAAGGTATTACAGCACAATTGAAAACATTTGCAACAAATTTGTATTTATGGAAGGAAGAACAGTAAAAAGCATACTCAATCACGAACAATGTGAAAAATTCAGCAATGAAAATACCTTCGCTTTTATTGCAGTGAAATATCCTCACTATTGCGGAAAACTTATCAAACAAAAATTTGATATTGATGTGAAAATTCTTGGTAAGAAAATTTTATTTGAAGCAGATGAGGATTTGACTGCAGATATTGTTAAGTTTTTCACAAAAAACAGAATTTCTGTCCATAAAGCAGGCTATCTCAACAAAAAGAGCGAACGCATCTTTGCAAACCTTACCCCTTATTTCAAGGAGGAAACTAATTGAAAAAAATCTTACAGATTGCAAAATATGACTTCAGACGTATAGCATTCAACCCTATCACACTCATAGGGTATGCTATCATTATTGTCGCTTGTCTTATCTTGGGATTTGTGTATAAAATTCCAAACACTCCTGCCTACAAAGCCTCGCTTTATGGTGAAACAACGAGAGAAATTTATTCATCTTTCACATCCGCAGATGAAAAATATGATACCAAGCAAAAATTAGACAAAATTTTTGAAGATGCCCAATTTATCTTAAACATTCATGACACCTCTTGTGGTGAAGCAGACCAACTTGTTTCACTCAACCACTCTCTTCAAGACATTTGGACAAAAGTCGACACATACCACAAATGGCAAGGACATCCAAATCAACCACAGCCACCAAGCAAAAATGAAATAGCTAATGTTGTAAATCAACTGGATATATTTGTTGAAAACTTCAAAAATATTGAGCAATTCCGCACAAGACTTATTTTAACAACAACTCAAGTGAAAGATCTCACCATCACAGTGAAATTTTTCAAAAATGTTTTGAACAACAATGAAGGCATCAATGAAGTTATGAACAAACTTTATGAAGGCAAATCACATTTCACAAACATAAAACAAATCAGCGCAAAAGCAATCACTTTCAATGTTGACACTGTTCACCTGTCAGATTTCCAAAACAACTACATAATCAAAGCAAAAACAAAACTTGAAGAAATTTTTAAAGAAATGACAGAAATGTATCTTTCAACTGAGCCAAGTGATGTATCAAAGCTAAAAAAGATGAAGTCTCTTGCAACAAACTACAAACTCACATGCGAAAGTGCCAAAGGTGCAATCGAAAGAGAGTTCTCACTCTTGCTTGACAAACTTTCAGTGAAAATAAACAAATTGTACGGCTATGAAAAGTTTTCTTTGGAAGAAACAAAAAGAGATTTAGCTTTTGCAAAATATTTTTTAGCCGATGATGAATTATACTATACAGGCTATCAACAAGCATTAAATTTCAATACAGCCTCCTACAAAACAACAGCTTATGACCATGCATATTTCATGATGGCAATCATTGGCTTTTTGACTGTTCTGTTTGGAATCTTTGGAGCGTATAAACTCTTTGGTCGGGATCGTAAAAATGGAAAAATGGATTTGATTTTGTCACAGAAAGTTTCCTTCAATCAAGTTTTTGTTGGCAAATTTCTGGCAATTCTATGGTCAACAAGTTTCTGTGTCCTCGTGTTTGGAATTTTGACTTTTGCATGGGGAGCAATTTTCTATGGTTTCTTACCAGGAAGCATTATTGCTGTTTTCAACACGAACAAAGTCTATATGATCTCACCTTTCTTGTTCTTTCTCATAAAATTGATCGGAATTGAGCTTCAAGCAATTTTCTATATTGTGTTCACAATTTTCATGATGAATATCTCCAGAAAATTTGATTTAACATTTGCTATCTCAATAGTGATCTTTGTTGCGGCAACGATTTGCAACATACTGCTCAACAATCAACTTTGGTGGTGCTTACTCCCATTCATGCACGCTGACATCACCTCCTTCCTCGGCGGTGGATCAATGAACACAGGTTTCTTAAAAACCTCGCTTTTCGCTTATGGAAATTTCTTCATCACTCTCATATACTATGTTGTGCTTGTTGGACTTTTGTTCATCTTTACAAAACAATTGTTCAAGAAAAATTAATTTCAAAGCTCCCAATATTCTTTTGGGAGTTTTTTGTAAAAATTCACTTTTCGTTTGCTTGACAGATGAAAATTTTGTTAAAATAAAAACATAAAAGGAGTAAATCTATGAATTATAAAATTGTCACAGAAGCATCTGTAGATATGCCAGGAGACTTCGCCAAAGAAAATGACATCACAATTTGTCCAATTGAACTCAATTTCAATGGTGAACTTTTTCCAGAAGGTTTACCCAATGAAGAATTTTATGAAAAAATGAAAACAACAGGCATAATTCCAAAAACAAGTCAACCAAATCAATATAAGTTTGAAAGTGCTTTTGAAAATTATGTAAACAAAAAAGATTGGTTTGTAATAACAATTGTTATATCATCCGATCTTGCTGGCACAATCGCGCAAGCAAACAGAGCGGTGGAGAGCCTTGAAATGAAAAACTGTTATGTTTGTGATTCTCGCTGCACAACTTTTGCAGAAGGAGCATTGATTGTTGAACTTGTCAAATTCATCAAATCCAACCCAAATGCAAAACCACAAGAAGTAATTAATGAACTCGAACGCCTTAAATCCAGCGTTCGCCTTTTGGCTGTTGTCGGTGATTTAAAATATCTCAAACAAGGTGGGAGACTTTCTGGCGCAGCATACATTGCAGCATCTGCACTCAACATAAAACCAATCATCAGCCTTGATGGCGGAAAAGTTAACACAGTTGCAAAGAAAGTTGGAGAAAGAGCAGCAAATCAGTTCATGTGTGATGCGGCTGAAAAAAGAAACAAAAACTATCCAATTTATTTCGGTTATTCTGCAAACAAAATAAATGCAAAAAGATTCATTTTTCAAAATGCACAAAAGCTTGGAGTTGATCCAGAAAATACACCAATCTATGACATAGGTTGCGTCGTTGGCACACATGCTGGTCCAAACTGTTATGGTCTCGTATATTTCGTTTAAGAAAATCAAAAAACAGATGAAGTACATCTGTTTTTTTTCTTAAATAAGTCGATTCCCAAAAGGCTTAATTCTGCTTGCAGGGATCTCAACATTAAAGACATAGCCACCGCCACTTTTTCTATATCTGACCACAACATCATCTGCAAGCAACAAGAAGTTTCTTGCAACTGATGCAACTTCTTCTTTCAGAACCTCTGTAACCTGCTCCAAACTTCCAAATTTATCACGTAATATAAGCTGGTCAATTCTTTCCATAAAACCTCCTTACACCAATTTCTTGATATTTCGCTTGAAATAACCCACAAGCCCACGATATTTATAGGTGCAATCATAAATTTTTTTGCAACCATTATGAACATTTTCTGAAAGCAAAGAAAAAGCTCTGACGCTCTCTCCATCAGTCATAATACGCCCATCACAGGACATTTTTGAGACCTTATCATCTTCTGGTATGACACCAATCAAAGGAATATCCATCGCTTTGACAATGCTTTCAATATTCATCATTTCACCAGATAAAAGCAAATCCCCTCTCATTCGATTTATGACAAGCGCCTTGTTTTCAATGTTATAAGTGCTTAAAAGTCCAACCACCTTATCAGCATCCCTTATGCTTGAAAGATGAGGCGTAACAACAATAATTGCCTCATTGGCAGGGAATACTGCCCTATGAAACCCTGCTTCAACTCCGGCTGGACAGTCAATCAAAATGTAATCAAAAGAGTGGTCAATTATGTCAACCACATTTTTTATATGCTCTCCAGTGATTTTGCTCGATGCATAGGTATGTGAAGACGGCAAAACATAAAGAGATGGGTTGTTTGGATCTTGAATCAGTGCTTGTCTGACACGACACTTGCCTGACACAACATCAGTTATGTCAAACACAACCTGTCTTTCAAGCCCCATAATAACATCAAGATTGTTAAGTCCAATGTCAACATCCAAAAGAGCAACCCTAAATCCAAGCTTTGACAAATACACTCCCAAATTTGCACAAACTGTGGTTTTTCCAACACCACCTTTTCCGCTTGTGATAACAATTCTCCTTGCCACAACCACCTCGCTTAAAACAATTTTACTATCCTCACAATAAGAAGCAAAATGCTTAAAAAACGAAAATGCTTAAAATTTGTCAATTTTTGTCAAAAACCAAACAATCCAAAGATTGACAAAAAAAGAAGAGTCAAATGACTCTTACAAATTGTTTGTTATACTTTCAAGAAGTTGTCTGTCTGAAAGGAGTTTTCCTGCGCCCAAAATTGTGACATTGTCAACATCATCACAAAATTCAACTGGATATTTAAGGTTTTTCTTAAAATAGTCCTCAAGTCCTTGCATTTTTGATCCGCCACCACAAACAACAATCTTATTGTTGATGATGTCAGCAACAATTTCTGGAGGAAGTGAATTGATTGTTGTGTCAATTGCACGGACAATTTCATTATAAAAAGGCTCAATGGCTGGTCTTAAGTCACTTGAAAGGATGACAACTGATTTTGGAGATTTGCTTTGCGTGTCAACTCCTGTAACTTCCATGTTGAGAGTGTCGTTTAAATAAAGACTTCCCACTTCGTTTTTCAAAACTTCAGCTGTTGAAAGACCAATCACCAACTGCTCTGAAAATGCCAAAAAATTTACGATTGCAGCATCAATACTCTTTCCACCAATGCCAACAGTTGCCCCTTTAAGAATGTTTGACATATTTATCACCGCAATTTCTGTACTTGTTCCGCCAATGTCCACAACCATATTAACTTTTGAATTGTCAATGCTTCTTCCTTGTCCCAAGCAAGAACACAAAGAAGATGGAATAAGCTCAACTTGCCCCAAATTCGCACCTTCACAAACACTTAAAATATTTTCTTTTTCTTTTGCGGAAAGCCCACAAGGGACAACGAAAATTGCCTTATCCTCACGAGGACGATATTCGACTTTTCCAAGAAAATATTTCAAAAGAAGAGCCGAATACTCAAAATTGGAGTGATCTCCATATGCCATAGGGGTGAAGATTTCAACATTATCTTTTGTTTTTCCAATCAATTTTTTTGCATCATTGCCCATTGCAACAACTTTGTATCCACCATCACGAGTTGGCTCGGCAGCGATAAGAGTTGCTTCTTTAAGTGCAAGCCCCTCGCCATTTACATAAATGCAAGTGTAAGCTCCACCCATTTCAATGGCATATTTAATCTTTCTCATAAGTCCTCCATCAATAAGTTTAAACTGAAAAACTCAAAGTCTTAGCAGTTGGATCATCAAGTTCAATATAAGTCAAAACAACTCTATCACCTTTTTTTGCCTTGAAAAGTGTGTCAATCAAATCACATCTATATTTTACATTTTGAATTTTGTCTCCAACCTTAACTTTCGTGATTGCAGAATGGGCAGAAATGGTGTTTCCATTATAACTGAATTCTTTAAAGAGATGGAATCCCTTTTCTCCAGAGCTTGTAAACTTCAAAATATCATCCGTGATATTGTTCCAAGTGTTGTCAAAATAGAAAGTTGTTTTTCCAGAATCTTCTCCCCAGATGGTAATCATATCTTCAGCTTCAAAGGCGTCAAAACCGCAAAATGCGTCAACAAGGTCATTTTTATAGACACCATTTTCCAATGAGGCAACTTTTTTGATATAATCCAATGCACCGTAAACTGGTTGCACAAAACATTCGCTAGGATTTTCACTTGCAGTTGGCAAAACCCCAAAAGACAAGCCCAAAAGCTTCCCCTTTTTATTGAAAACTGCACCACCTGAAAAAGATGCAGAGCCTACCGTTTCAACAAGAAATCCACTTGAAACAGTATAATCATAACCAAGTTCTCCATCAACTTCTTTTGGAGCATTATAAATTAAACTGTTTTCAGAAATAAATCCACCAGAAATGCTTGATGTGAATGATCTTGTTTTTGGATTGACAGAAGTCATGATGACTTTTGTTCCTGTTTTGCAATCTGACAAACTTCCAATTCCAACATAAGGAATATTGATTGCTTTGTCACTGCCATCCATATTCTTACATTTGATTATTGCAAGATTTCGATTTTTGTCCTTGGCAACAACAACGCCACCATAAGCTCTTCCGCCATTTGTGAATACTTTAATTTGTGCATCTTCAGAACAATTTGAAAACTCACTCAATGGAGCAATTATGCAACCATTTTTTCGGACATTGACACCGCAAACATTTATGTCTACATTTTCAAAATGATCGTCAATGGCTTTGTAGTTGATTTGAACAACAGAATCCATATACATTCTGCCAATAGATTGCTGACTCCCAAAAGGCCACAAGCCTAATTTTGCAGAAATGTTGTAAGGCCAGATGAAATAGAAGGAAACGACGGTGAATAAATAACATAACAAAATAGTTATGACTGCAAACAAAATGATCCAAAAAACTTTGGAAATCCCCTTTTTCTCTGCCATTCAACCTTCCTTGATTAAATTATTTGCAAACTTTTCTTGAAAGTCTTTTTAAAATCTTCAGAAATCTTCATGCTTTGAATAATTTCAAATGAAGGATCAGAAGAAACAACCGTCTTCATGATGATAGAATCGCCCAAAATGTCACAAACTATGTCGTTGATTACATTTTTTCTTGAAGCATTAAGATTAACTGCCAAATTCACAAGAACACCCAGTTTTCTTACGGCTTCAACATCTTCATCACTCAAAATATCTTTGTATTTCATAATTTCAGCCAAATTGAAATTGTCAAGATTTTGACAAGTGCAAGCAAATGCTGCAAGCAAAACTTCTTTTTGAGTTGCTCCAGAAATTTGAGAATTCAAAATTGCATAGAAAGAATGTTTTTGATAGTTTGAAAAATTGATAAATTTTCCGCAATCAAACATGTAAGAAGCAATTTTAAGCGGTTTCACATAGATTCTTGGAAGTTTATGCACAACTTTAAGCTGTTTAAAAAGCAAAATTGCCATGTCATAGACTTGATTGTTGATTGCAAGCCCCTCTTTTTTAAATTCATAATAGTTGTCAAGACTGTTTTGAAGAAGGTCTGAATATCTTTCGTTTGAAGATCCAACCAAATTAGAAAGCACAATTCCTTCCAAAGTGTTTGCTGTTGAAATGTTTATTGTGCCAATTTTCAAAGCATCATAAAGTGCACTGATGATTGCAAGTCCACCATTAAGGCTCTCTGCCCCTTCTTGTCCAAGACCTTTGATTTTCTTCACTTTTTGAGCATCAACATCTTTTGCAAAATCAACAACTTTTTGAGCCGAAGAATCAGAAAGCTCATAATTATTGTCTATGTCAATTGGATATCTTGTCAGTTTCTTTGCAATTCTTGCAATATCAATGAAACTTGGTCCACAACCAATCACCAAGTCATCTTCATAATTTTTGACAAGAGAACATTTTTTGAGTTCTTTTTTAACATTTGCAACCATATCAGCAAAAGTCATGTCAGAATTTGAAAGATTTGAATAGCCATATGGGATTGAATTATATTCAATGACATTTCTTCTGTTGAATTTCAAAATATAAGTTGAGTAAGAGGCAATATTGACAATATATCCCTTTGAAGCATCAATTTCGTTCATACAAGAAACATAGATGTTCTTAACGACTTCTTCATCATTTGAAATAAGGAAATTCATCCCTGTGTTTGTGTAAACTTCATCCAAGAAGCCACGATAGTTCCTTGCTTTAACGATTATGTTCGAGCATATTGCAATCATTTTGTCAACTTTAAAGGTTTCAATTGTATAACGATAGATGTTTAAAATTTTCAAAATGTCATTTTTTGATTTTGGGCTTAAAAGAGCATCCCTAATCACATCATTTGTGAGGTCATAATAATTTTCTACTTCCTCCAAAATTCTGTATCTCCCATTTCTGCTTTGTACAATCAAAAGTTTAACCTTTCTTTCGTCAAGTTGAATGTATGCAATGTTTTCCATAAAAATTTCTCCTATATCAGTTTTGTCTAAAAAATGTCAACAAGTTTTCTATTCGTTGATGTCAATAGCTTCAACAGGGCAACTTGCTTGGCAAGCACCACAACGAATGCATTTTGTTTTATCAATTTGGGCTTTCCCATCCTCACCAAAAGAGATTGCTTCAACAGGGCAAATAGAAACGCAAGTTCCACAACCGATACAAATGTTTTTATCAACCATTAATTCGCTCCTTATTTATGCATTAAATATATCATAAAAAAGAAGTTTTGTCCACTATTTTTTAAATACTTTTGCAAATTCAACAACAGCAAGCAAACACAAAAATCCTCCAAAAACCATTTTCAAGATTTTTGACGGCAAATAAGTCATCAAAAATGCACCCAAAACTGAAAAAATAACTCCAAAAAATATGATTATCCAGATATTTTTTGTCACGATAAGGCCATTGCGATAATGGATGTAAATTGATATGATTGCCATCACCAAAAATGACATCAAATTTATGCCTTGCGCAAGTTTTTGTTCAAAATCTAAAAATATGGTAAGAATTGGTATAAGAAGTGTTCCGCCACCCATTCCAAGTCCACCGAAAATACCTGCCAAAAAGCCTGCCAAAACATAAAAAAAATACAACATTTCCACCTCCAAAATGGCAAAATTTTGAACAAAAATTTGTCAAAAACCACGCAAAAATTGTCAAAAAAGCAGTCTTATTCCGCCTGCAAGCATGATCAAAACAAAGACAATTCTGACGATTTTTTCAGGCATAAATTTCAGTGCAAAAGAGCCCAAAATTCCACCCAAAACAACCCCTCCACCAACACTTATAAATGGCACAAATTCAAGGTGTCCTGTAAAGGTGTAAATCAGTGCACTTACAAAAGAAATTGGAAAAATAACGACGATTGCTGTCGCATGTGAATATTTCTCTGACAGATGTAAAACCTTCTGTAAGAGAGGGACACAAATCATCCCACCACCGCCTCCAAAAAAGCCGTTCACAAAGCCGATAAGTGCCCCACAAACAGCAAGCCACACCTTTCTTTTCCATGACAAATTCTCTTTATTTTGATTATTTTTCTTCTTCTCCGACTTTGACATATCGTTATTGTCTTTATTTTTCGAAAAAATATTTGATTATTTGCAATAAATGTATTATAATAATCAAGTTAAACTTATATAAAGGATTTTTATAATGAACAGAATTAAGAAAAACAAAACCCTTAAAAACAAACTTATGCTTTCTGCCGTTGCTGTTGCAATGCCAATCGCAGCAACTGTTGCAAGTGCAGCAATCTGTCCAATCGGCAAAGCAAGTGCTGATTCAACAGCATCAAGATATTACTCAAGCTACATCAAAGAAGTAAGCATGACAAACAACAATTTCAATTCAAGTTCGTCAACTTATTCTCTTTCAACCTCTCTTTCTGGTTGGACTGGAAAATATTCTTCTGCAAAGACAACTGCTGGGATAATCAACACCGGAACCTCTTTCCAAAACTATATGACTGGCACTTATCACCTGTCAAAAAATCCACAAGCGAAAGCTGCGGACAGTTCCATTCTTATGATAAATTCAAAGACATCTGAAACTGGGAAAAATGAGAAAGCAAAACAAGGTTACAGTTCAAACAAAGTAACCTTGTCTGCAAACTCATACTACTCTTTTCAGGTTTCTTTCAAAACTGACACAAACTATTCAACCACCACAACCTATGTTGAAAGCGGTGTTGTTGGTGTAGAAGATAAGACAATCACAAAAACCACTTTTGAAAGCAAGGCTTTTTCTTTAGAATTGGAACCTGTTTATGTTGAATACAAAATCGGTTCATCAACCTTCTACATCCAAAAAAGACTGACAGCAAACACTTCCGCCCTTTCAACAGACCAAACCTTTGCAACCGACGACATTTTCTATGAAGATGAAAATTTTGTAGGTTTCAAAAAAGATACTGAAAAATTTTATGTACGCGTTTCAGATACACAAGAAGAGAACGGAACAATCACCGTTTCAGCTGGAACAACAACATATTCTTGCAACCTTGCTTACAACGAAGGCAACAAGACTTACGCAATTGACTCCACTGAAAAGTATTATTCTTCAAAAACAGAGTATGTTTCACTCAATGACTATATCTTTGGCTCGATTTATTTGTCTGGGCTTAAAGATGCAGACGGAAAACAAATCAAAGCGGATTTCACTGAAGTAACATCAAAAGAATGGGTAACTTTCTATTTCTTTGTTGCAACTGGTGACACCGAACAAGAAACAACCCTTGACCTCTGGCTTGGTGCTGACAAAGAAGGTTATTTAAGTGGCGGAGCAGTTTTCTTTGATGATTGCCACATCTTCCAATACAGCGAAAATGCTTTCTGGAAAACTTACAACAACTATGCAAAAAGAAACTATGTGCAAGAATCTACAAATGGTGAAAAGAAAAAAGTTGATTGCACAAAACTTTATGATTTAAGAAATCCTGAACAGATCGTATATGATTCTCACAATTTTGACTTCGAAGATGGCGTCATTGAACATGGGGTTTCAAACTGGAAAACGTCTGGCACTGGAAAAGCAAGAATATACAACACCGCTTCCCCTACAGCCTTCAAATCTTCAACTGGCTATGATTTCGTTGGTTCAAACCTTTCTTGCAAAGTCGACATGGAAAACGAAAGTGTTTCAATTTCAAAAAATGACTATGTTTTGGGACTCTCAGCAAAAAAACAATATGTCAAAGTTACTTCAAACGAAATCATGGTTGAAGCAAACTCAATATACAAAATCAAAGCATACTACAAAATTTCAGAACTTTCTTCTGGAAATGTGTATATGTTTGTTGAAGAAACCGACTCTGTTTTAAATGCATATGGTTTAAATAAAGACAATTACAAAGTGCTTGCTCAAACCGCAAGTGGTGCAATCACATCAAATGGTTCCGATCAATTCAAAAACAACTATGGCACTGTCGAATTTTTTGTCAAAGGTGGAGCATTGTATAACTCTGCAGTCAAGATTTCTCTTGGACTCGGAAGTGAAACCGAAAATGCTACAGGTTGTGTTGTTTTTGATGATATCACAGTGACAAAGGCTTCTTCATCTGAATTTGAAAGTGCATCAAATAAAGCATCTCTCAACAGCGAAACTTCTGCAACACTTTCTGTCACAAATGGCGAATTTAATGAAGTTTCAATCGACAAAGATGGCAACCACCCTCTTTCTCCAAACGGCTGGACAATCAATTCAAGCAAAGACCTCACATTTGGAGGAGTAATCAACAGCAGTCAAGAAGAATATGAAAAGTATGTTGCAAAATACAACAACCTCGCCTCAACAGGAGTTAAGCCTGCAGAAAACCCATATTATTGGGCAAGTTACGGAAACAAAACAGTTGGAAATCGTTTTGAAAACACAACTGACACAGACAACATCCTCATGCTTGCAAACTGCAAAGAGACTTGGCAAAACGTAAAAACTCCAAACTTATCAATTTCTGCAAACAGTTTCAATAAAATTTCATTCTGGTATAATACAGCATCAGAAATTACTGTCACCCTATATGACAACAATGGCTTCAAACTCTCCAAAGAGCAAAAACTTTCTTCTGGCGGAGTTTGGAAAAGTTATGACATATTTTTGAAAGCTGGAAATGGAGCAAGCGAAGTTTATTTGTTGATCGAACTTGGAACTGAAAAAGACAAGAAAATGGGATTTGCATACTTTGACCATTTCACTCTCGACAACAAAATCACTGAAGAAGAATTTAAGACACAAGTGGATAAAAAGAACAACACTATTGACATGTCAAACTTCTATCTCAACCTCCCATCAAACAATATAACAACAGATGTAAACCCTTCTGCAACTCCTGCATATGAAGGAAAAGTTGTTGCTGGTGATGGAGGAAGCGGTTCTGTTGTAAACAGCGATAAGTTTAAAGAAAGTGAAAACTTCAAAATTGAAACTGAAGAACCTACAAATGTCTTCTATCTTCAAAATCAAACCGCAGGCACTTATGCACTTCAATCAAAATTCAATCTTGACCTTGCAAGCGGATATTATAAACTTTCATTCAAACTTAAAACACACTTTGAAGGCACACTTGATGCAAAGAAAAAATATAAATACGGCGTAAGCATCGGACTTACCGGCTTTGAATATATGAGCCAACTTAAAAGTGAAGAAAATTATGAAGAATACAGCATTTTCTTCCACCCAACTGACACCACAACCGCCCAACTTTACATCTCACTTGTCAGCGACACAAATGACACCATTGGTGCAGCAGCAATTTATGATTTAAATTTCGTTGAAGTTAAGAGCGAAGAATTTGACCTTGCGAAATCAACTTGCAAAGACAAAAAATATGATGTAAACAAAGACAAAGTGTTTGTTGCAACCAAAAATGCAGAAACAGAAACTCCAGATGATCCTGAAAATCCAGATAAGCCAAATGAAACAAATCCATCAAATGGCGGACTTAACTGGTCTATCTTAATTTCTTCAATTCTTATGGGTGCCGCAATTTTGATTGCTGTGATTGGAGTTGTTCTTAGAAATGTAAAACTCAAGAAAATTGAGAAGAGACGTAAAGAATCCTACGACAGAAAATCAAGCCTTGAAGTTGATGTTGTTAAAGCAAAAGCAAAGACTGCAAGAGATGAAGAAATTGTTGAAATTCAAAAGAATGTCGACAGATTCCAAAAAGAACTTGACAACCTTGAAGCAAAACATAAAGAAAAAATTGTTGGACTTCGAAGCCATGACAAAGATGAAGTTTCAAAACAAACAGATAAGGAATTTAAAGACTTTGCAAGAAAGAGAACAGCAGTTGCAGAAAAGATTGACTCTCTTAAAAAGCAAATCGAAAATGTTAAGTCCCCTGAATATCTGTTGGAACTTGAAAGAAAAATCTATGCTGAAGAAATTGCAAGAAAGCGTCAAATTGAAAAGGCGTCAAGAAAGCAAAATGCAAAAGCAGAAAAGTCAAAAGCTAAAGAAGAGAAAACTTCAAAAAAATCAAAATAAAAAAGAAGAGATGATTAAATTCATCTCTTTTTTTGAAATTTTTTAAGGCTTAAAAATCGTCCTCATCTTCGTCATCGTCAATGCTTTCATCATCAAGATCTAAATCAAGATCCCCATCCTCATCTTCATCATCAAATTCAGAGGATATGTCTTCATCGTCAAGAACATCAAGGTCACCATCATCAAGGCTGTCATCAAAGCCAATTCCTGAATCCAAATCATCGTCAAGTGTGTCGTCATCAAGGTCTGTGACGGACGCCATTTCACCAGTCTCCTCATCATCATAGACAATTTCGTCTTCATCACGATTTACATATTCATCCCAAGCTTCACCTGTGATTTCACCATCTTCAGATTGATGTTCTTTCAAGCAGGTAGCACACATAATTTCATCAGGTTGAATATAGTTTGTTTTACAAATTGGGCAAAGCTCCAAATCAAGGTCATTGACAAAGGAATCTTTGTTTGCAGAGAGTTCTGCTTTACAAACAGAACACAACTTATCCTTCTTTTCGATGTAGTTGAGTTCGCATCTTGGACATCTGATATAAACAGGCTTTTTCATACAATCTCCTTATTTCTGTATGTATTCTACATATAATTGACACCAAAGTCAATCAATTATCAATCTTTTTTTGCATTTTTATAAGGTTATCTTCTGCTTGCGACAGACGCAAATAAACTGGAAGAAGTTCACTTTCGCTGACAAACTCTTTTTTCTCCTCTTTTAAAAGAGCAAACTCAAGCAAATCCTCGCAATCAATTTCAATTTCTTGACATTTTGGATTATTTAAGTCGCCTTTAAGTGAAAAAAGTGGCAAATCAATTTTTTCAAAAGTTTCCTTATCAATCATCTTCTCACTATCAAGTTTTATGCCATTCTTATCAAAATATGCAACAAAAAACAAATCAGAGAGTGCATTGAGTGTGCAAACGAAATTATCTTGTGCCAAATGTTTTTTGTATACAATATATGCCATGAGCTCCAGTGATGACAATGCCACAAATTTCAAATCTCTGTTGGCACATCCCAATGCCTTTGCGACAGCTGTTCCAATGCGAAGTCCGGTAAATGATCCAGGTCCAACGACAACTGCAACTGTTCCAACTTCAAGCACATTTATATTTGTTTCTTGACACATTTGATCTATGGTTTTTAACACACTTTCAGAGTGCTTACTTTTTGCCTCAATATCTTTTAATACAGCTTGCCCATCATTCGTTTTAAGTGCCAAATTTGCCGTCATAAAGGCTGTATTTATAACCAACATCACATTGCTCCTTCTATAATGAAAATTCTCTCATTTTCACCTTTCTTTTGTATCTCAATCACGTAGTCAACGTCACCAATCAATCCTTCAACATTTTCCGACCACTCAACAAAACAAACACCATCAAGTGTTTTTTTATCAAAATATTCCTCAAACCCAACATTCATCGCTTCTTCAGCAGAGGAGAGCCTATACATGTCAAAGTGATAAATCGGAAATTTTGCATTATAAGTGTTGAGAAGCGTGAAAGTTGGACTTGTAACCAAGTCATCACACCCCAACGCCTTCACCACTGCTTTGACAAAAGTGGTTTTTCCACTTCCAAGATCACCATTCAAAAGCACAACCATTGGATTTTTCAAACATTTAGCAAAAGCCTTTGCAACTTCACTTGTCTGCTCAAGACTTTTTGTTTCCATTTTTAATTTCATTTTTCCCCTTCTTTTGTTTTTCGTATAATTTCATCAAAATAATTCCCAAAGAACAGAACACTGCAGAAATCGCAATGCCAGCAAGCACATCGGTGAGATAGTGCATTCCCAAATACATCCTAGAAAGCCCAACCAAACCAACAAAGAGAGCACAACCAAACACAATTCCTACACGAGTGCCAACTTTTTTGTAAGAAGTAAAAAGTGCATATCCTACAAAAATTGCGATTGCAGTTGCACAAGCCGAATGTCCACTTGGAAAACTGAAGTCTGTTGACTGACCGCCTATACAAAAAATAGAATCCGTAAAATTATAAGGTCTGACTCTTTGAATTTGATCTTTCAAAATCAAAACCACCACTGCTGCCATGGCATATGAAAATAAATACCAGAAAAAGAGCTTTCTTTTCTTCAACAAAAAGAGTAGACTCACTGCCAAAACGCCAAAAACACTGCCAAGCATTGTTATCATTTTGAAAGATGTGTCAAAGAAAGCATTTCTTCCTAATTGCAAAAGTTCAATAATCTTGATTTCAAAACCCATAAAGTTATTTTACCAAATTCTGACAAAAAATACAAACAATTGACAATAAGTCTCTTTGATTGCTTAAAATAGAAAAAAGAAAGCCTCAAACTTTCTTTCTGCTTATACTCATTCCATTTGCAAAATCGCAAATTTCAGTTTCAAAATCCTTGTCATTTTCAATCTCCGAGATGAATTTTCTCAAATTGTTGACTAACGCACGATGTTTATGTGCAATTTTTTCATTTGATTTAACAAGCCCATAAAACAAAATATCATCTGCAAGCAACACTCCACCAGTGCAAAGCATTTTTTTAAGATAAGGAAGATATCTGAAATATTGTCCCTTTGGTCCATCCAAAAATATGAAATCAAATTTTTCTTCTTGATGAGAAACCAAAAAGTCCATTGCATCTGCACAAACAACTTCAAATCTGCCCTCAAAGCCAAGTTCAGTCAAATTAAGGATTGCATCTTTTGCATTTTTTTCATCTTTTTCAATTGTGCAAACAAAACAAGTTTTGTCCGCCTCAAGCATAACTGACGCAGAGTAGCCTATGAAAGTCCCAATCTCCAAAATCCTTTTTGGGTGATTTTGTTTTATGAGGACTTCCAAAACCTCAATACTCTTATCTCGCACAATAGGATTATATTCATGTTCTTTAAATCCTTCAAATGTTTCTTTGTTTTTCATTTTTTAAATCCTAGTCAAGCATAACAATTGTCAAAACCATTGGTTTACGTTTTGTACGCTTGAAGATGAAATTTGAAACAGTTCTTCGAATTGTGTTTCTTATGATTGCTGGATCACAACCACGAAGTTCTTGCTCCTTAAGTGAAGAAATCACAGTATTTTTCGTGTCCTGAACAAAACTTTCTGCCTCGTCTTGATACACAACCCCTCTTGTGATAATAAATGGATCTCCGACCACTTCACCAGACACATTATTGATTGTCATAACAACAACACAGAAACCATCTTCAGAAAGTTGTTTTCTCTCACGAAGCACATTGCTTTCCATATCACCTATACCATATCCATCAATAAGTCTTTGCCCTGCAGGCACAAAGCCAATTCTTTTGATTGAATTTGGAGTCATTTCAACTTGGTCACCGATTGATGCAGTTAAGATGTTTCTCTCTTCCATACCCATACTCATTGCAAGCTGTTTATGGACTCTCATGTGTCTATATTCACCATGAATAGGAATGAAAAACTTTGGTTTAACCAGCGAGTGGATTGTTTTAATTTCTTCTTGACAAGCGTGACCAGAAGCATGCACATCTTCAAGTTCGTCATAGATGACATCAGCCCCTCTTTGGAAAAGTGTGTTGATGACATTATAAACGCTCTTTTCATTTCCAGGAATTGGAGATGCAGAGAAAATTATTAAATCATTTTTTCTGATTTTGATTTGTTTAAACTCTCCAGCAGCCATCCTTGTCAATGCTGAAAGTGGCTCACCTTGACTTCCGGTTGTGACAATAAGCAGTTCTTTGTCAGCATATGTGTCAATCTTATCAATATCAATCAAGATTTTCTTATCAAAAGAAAGCTCTCCAATTTTAAGACCAATCTCGGAGATGTTGATCATGCTTCTGCCAGTGAATGCAACTTTTCTGCCATATTTCTGAGCAAGGTCAAGGATTTGTTGCAAACGATTGATGTTGGATGCAAATGTTGCCACAAAAAGTCTGTTATCTGGATGTTTTTTAAAAATCTCATCCAAAGTTCTGCCAACACTTCTTTCACTTGCAGAATACCCTGGCCTGCAAACATTTGTGCTTTCACACATCAAAAGATTGACTCCTTTCTTTCCGAGTTCGCCAAATCTTTGAAGATCAGTCATCTGTCCATCCATAGGCTCAAAGTCAATTTTAAAGTCTCCAGTATGCACAATATTTCCAGCAGGAGTAGTTATGCAAAGAGCAAGCGCCCCAGCAATAGAATGAGAAACCTTGATGAATTCCACAGAAAATGATCCAATTTTGAGAACATTTTTTGGCTTCACGGCGATTCCTTTATATTCAATCTTATGCTCTCTCATTTTGTTGTCAACAAGAGCAAGTGTAAGTTTTGAGCCATACACTGGTGCTTTGATTTGTTGCATAACAAAAGGCATTGCTCCGATGTGATCCTCGTGACCGTGCGTCAAAATGATTGCCTTGATTTTGTCTTTGTTGTTGATAAGGTATGAAAAATCAGGAATAACGACATCAATCCCTGGAAGATCGTCCCCAGGGAAAGTCAAGCCAGCATCAACAACGATGATTTCATTGTTATATTCAAATGCGGTCATGTTTTTTCCGATTTCCCCCACACCACCTAAAAAGGTGATTTTAAGTTTATTATTGTTCATTTTTTCTCCTTTAAGGCAATTACGCCTAATTTAATTTCAATAAAAATTTTCAACACAATGTGCTGAAATATAAAAACAAAAGAATTGCTTTTACTATTACAGAATGAAAGCAGTTTTGTTTATATTGTCAACTTCTTCAAGTTTTTTTGGTGTTAAAATTTGAGTGTCACTGACATAAAATCTCATTCCTTGACTTGTGAAGAAAACCGTCATATCCATCACGGCAAGAAGAATTGTCATAAGTGGAATAAGCACAGCCATTGAATAAACTCCAAACACTGTGATAAGAGCCCAGAAAATCAAGAAATAACCAAAAGTCACGCCAAAAATCTTCCAAAAATGGCGCTTAACTGCCTTGATTCCTTTGTTGAATGCTTTGAAAACTCCACAATCAAAAACTATGAGTGCAGGAGTCCAACCCAACATAAGAGTTTGATTTGCTGTGAAAAGTAAGGTCACAACCAAAATCTCTGCAATTGGCAAACCATAAGAAATGAATGTTTGATCTTTCACCATTGCAAGACCAAACAACGCTGAAACAGTTATTGCCAAAAAGATGACATTGTAAACAACTTTGCAAAGAGCAAAGAGCAAAGATTTTTTCAAGTTTTTCACCAAAGCACTGAAAAAGCCAATTTGATTTTTGCTTGTCATATATGAGTAAAGCATGAAATCAAATGTATATTTGCCAACATTCACCAAAAATGGCAAAACCACCAAAACAACAATCACACCATAAATCGCAAGACCAAGATTTGCATTAAATAAATCCTTCATAAGATCAATTACAGTGCCAACCATAGAATGCAAATTCTGTCCAAGATTTCCTTTAAACACACCTGCAAAACAACTTGAAAGGTCATTTAAACTTGCAGAAAAAATGTCTTTAAATTCAAAGATACAAGGCAAAAAGAGAGCGATACAAATCCCCCAAACAACAATATAGTAAAGGAAGAATTTTAAAGCTTTTCCCAAATTTGCGCCAAGCAATCTCAATGAATTTACAAAAACCATAATAATCCTTTAAAAATCAATTCACTCTTACAACAAGTATAACAAAAAGAAAGGAAAAATCAAACAAAAAATGGCATAAAAATGCCACCTTTTAGGCTTTTCTAGATTTTAATAGAAACAATTTTGTAATTTGTTACTCCACCAGGAGTTTTAACAGAAATCATTTCACCTTTTTTATGTCCAATAAGAGCCTTTCCAACTGGAGAAACATTGCTGATAACTCCATTTTTTGGATCGCTTTCTGAAGAACCTGAAATGCGATATTCAACCTCTTCGTCAAATTCTTCATCATAAAGTTTGACAGTGCAACCCACATTAACTGTATCACTTGCCAAGTTTTTCTTATCAATAATCTCTGCATTGAGCAAAATGCTCTCCATCTCTGCGATTTCAGATTCAATTTGAGCTTGTTCATCTTTTGCAGCATCGTATTCAGAATTTTCTGAAAGGTCACCAAATTCTCTTGCAATGCCAATTCTTTTTACAACATCAGGTCTTTTAACCGTCTTATAAAAGTTTAACTTTTCCTCAAGTTGAGCTTTTCCTTCTGGCGTCAAATAGTGTTTTTCCATTATGTCTTTCTCCTTTTATTAGACTTAAAAACGCAAAAAGATGACCAAATATGGTCGTCTTTAAATGTTTTTAATCACCCAAAAAACTTTGATAATTATATTATATTTATGCCAAAATGTCAAGAAATATCACAAAAATTACAAAAAATCCATCAAACAACATGATGGATTTTTGCTCTTGCTTAAATATAAATTAAATTCTCTCTCCTTGTGCGTTATATTCTATGAAATTTGAAACAACCGCACCAGCAGTCCCCTCCACTTCAACAGTTCCGTCAACATTCAACATGTTAAGCTTAATCGTTGAAGAATCAAATGTCGTTGTATCAATCTTAATCTCATTGTATTTAGACTCATTTGAGAAGAGCATTCCAAGATATTTTCCAACATTCACAAGTGCTTCTGAATTTTTGCTTCCAATCTCATAATCAATGTCCGTCTTGCAGTCTTGAATAAAAATTCCATATTCCCCTTTGATTGATCCGCCAACAAGACCACCAACAGAGACAATGTTTCCCAGTTGTCCCCTTACATAAGAAGGAGCAACATCTTCACCTTGATTTGCAATTTTCACATTTCCAGAAACAGAACATTTTTTATAAGAAACATTTTCCCAGTTTGAAAGTCCAGAAACTCCTCCAAACATCACTGTTCCACCATTAAAGTCAACATTGACATTGATGTTTGAAACTTTGATGTTCTCTCTTATAGCACTTGGAGTTTCTGACTCAAGATTGCTTCCATATTGAGTTGTGTCAGCATCAAGCCCTATGAAACCACCAACAGCAAAAGGATATTTTTTAGCATCTGAACTATCAGCATTTGAAACAGTTTTTATGTCAACATTCAAGTTTGTAACTTTAATATTTTTGTATTTTGAAGCAGTGAAATCAACATTGTCTTCAGTTATATTAGGCGCAGAGCCACTTGAAGCTGAAACACCCACAATTCCAATTTGAACTGCCCTTCCACCAGCAAAATCATAGTCATTAAGTTCGATTTTCACATCTTTAAATTCAAGGTTTTGAATAGATCCACCAAATGAAACTGGGAAAAGCGACAAAACTTTGAAAGCTGAAGCACTGGAGCCAGCCTTTGATGGAACATCTCTCAAACATGTGTTGTCAAGTTTGAAATTTGAAATTGTGTGCCCATCACCTTCAATTCTGAAATTCAATCCTTGCAAATCCTTTGTAAGCATTGGTGTCAAAACTTCTCCATTGCAATCAATATCTTTTGAAATCACCAAAAATTTTCCTTCACTAGAGATATCCAACTCGTCATAAGCATCTGCATTTGAAAAATTGCTTAAAAAAGTCTTAAGTTCTTGAAAATTTGAAATCACAATAGCATTTTTGCCATAGTCTTTTGGTTTTTTGCCACATCCCACAAGCGTAAGTGCACAAACACACAATGCAAGCCCAACCATGCCAGTCAAAAATCTGCTCATAATTTTTTTCATTCATTTTCTCCTTTTTTTGAATTTAATAATTGTTCAAGTTCTTCAACTGGTTCAATTTGTCTTGTGATGATTTTGCTTTCATCCCACTTTGTCTTCCAATCGAAGTCACTTCTAACAACATCCATAAGGTCATAATAAGATTTCACATTCCCGTATTTCAAACCATAATTGACATCCCCAATTTTAAATCTTAAATTCCCCAAATATTTGTCCGCAACAACAAAAGAATATTGGGTGTCAAGGTATTTAAAAACTTCAAGAGCGGGCTTTTCTTTCCAGTTTGCACCATAAATCCCAAAGTTCATTCCACCGCCATCACCAGGATTGTCCACAAGTCTGTAATATATGAACGCATCTACACAATCCATGCTCATTGATTTATAGTAAGCATAAGCAACACCAGCTGCTTGATTGAGAAGTTGAGTTTCGGCATTTATTGCATCAGTATATCCGCTTGAAACACCACCTTCAGTCAAATAAACTCTTCTCACATGTCCATTAAAGAGGAGATCTTCTTGAGCGAGATACAAATCCAAAATCTCAAAATTTGTCCACGTAATATATATGGAATCATTTATATCTGCATTAACAGATGAAAGTTTTGCTTCTGTTGTCAAAAATGAAGAATCTGAAAGGTCAACCGCATATGGATGAGCAGCCATCCCCCAATCAAAATTTCCTTGATAACTTATCTTTGCATTCAGATAATCATAAATTTGCTTCGAGCCATACGCACCGTTGCGATTTCTTGCACCTGCCCAATAGTGACAAGTTGAAACAAGAACCATGCTGTTTGAATAATATTTTTTGGTTGCTTGATCTGCAATTCTCAAAAGCCTTGTATATTCTTCCACATATTGTTCAAGTGGAAGAGGCTCTGTGGTGTCGTAATTGACAACTGGATTCCAATCCCAACTGATGTCAATCTCATTTCCAACAACATATCTGTCCACATGACCAAACTTTTCATCTTCTCTTGAATATCTGTCTGCAAGAAACTCCCATGCAGCAATGTTATATCCCATACCAAGTTCTGTTGAGGTGTCAGCAGCCCAGTTGTGACCTTTTGTATAATCTCTCACAGCAGGATAAGTCATGAAATAAGGAAAATGGTTTTGATCTTGAAATCTCAACATATAGCAGATAAACAAAAGTTTTGTATTATTTTCTGCACAGAATCTGGCAATTTGATCATATTTTTCAACATTTGAACTTTTGAAAAAATATGTCTTGCCGTTTGAAACAAATGGAATTGCACCTGGGTTTGACACAAGATGTGAGTTGTCAATTTGCACAATATTTCCTTTTTCATCAACTCTTTCGTTTGGAAAAATAAACTCATTGAGAACGACATTATATTCTGCCCAGCCACAACCGAGATTCAAAAAGTTTTCACCCATCTCTTCAAGTAAAACACCTTTTTTTGTGGTCGCTTGTTCAGACTGATAATCTCTTTCAGACTTGATGTCACTCACCAAAAATGGACCAGCAACCATTTTTCCATCTTTTGCAAGCAAAAACTTATTATAAAGCTTGTCATAACCATCATTTTCAAAACGATCAATCTTCAAAGTAGAAATTTCGCCAACTTTATATTCACCAATCTTTTGCCCTTCTTGTCGCACTTCAGATTTATAATTTATGCCAATTTCCGTTTCACCATTGAAATACTCAAATGGTTTAAGCATAACAACATCAAGAATATCCCCATTGTTTGATTTATCTTTGTCGCTTATACTTAATGTAATTTGGCTTTCATCACAACTTGCTCCAATTTCATAATAGAAATTTGCATTAAAAAGTTTTGACTTTCCTTTCACAAGTTTTGGTGAACAAGCCACACCCAAAAGCGAAACTGACAAAATCATAAAAAAACATAAAAAGACTTTTTTAAACATTTTTTTCTCCAACGCAATTTTATTTTTTCTCAAATTCTTAATAATATTTTTTGCATCGCTATGCAAAGTCCCCTGTCAAATCAATTTTACAAAATACCCCCCCCGTAAGTCAAGCAATTAAATAATAATTCCATTTTTAAAAGGAATTTTTTTTAATAAAATTCAAACAATAAGAAATAGAGATCAAATTTTAGGAGGAAAAATGTTCACTTTCATTGCATTTCTTCTGACAATGCTTGGCTGCGTCAATTGGCTTATGGTTGGGCTTTTGCAATATGATTTTATTGCAGGGCTTTTTGGCTTTCAAGCAAGCATTTTTTCAAGACTTTGCTACATCTTGATTGGTGTGGGTGCAATGTATCTTCTTCTTCGAGCGATAATAAACAAAGGAACATTCAAAATCTTCGAACGAAAAAAGAAACATCATACCGCTCCTCAAGAAAATCAAGGGCAACCCGCAATCGCAAATGTTGAGGCAAGCCAAGAAAAAATCCCAAAGCAACACAGCAATCAAAATTTTGATGATGAGTATTCTCCCCCAGACCATGTGGACAATGCACTTTTCGATGAGCATTTAAAAGAAAACTAAAAGCCAAATCATTTGACTTTTTTGGTGCCAGATTGTATCATTTCCACATAAGGAGAATTTTATGGTTACACTCGTAATTTTGGATGGCTTTGGTGAAAAGAAAGAAAAATTTGGAAATGCAATCAACTCTCAAGGCACACCATACCTAGACAAACTCAAAAAAGAATATCCTCACACCCTTCTTAATGCCAGTGGGGAATGGGTTGGACTTTCTGAAGGAGATGATGGAAACAGCGAAGTCGGACACATGACAATTGGCGCTGGAAGAATGATCCTACAAGACCTTCGCCTCATTGACAGCGAAATTTCAAATGGAAAATTCTTTCAAAATCCAGCACTTCTCAAAGCATTGGCACATGCAGAAAAAAACAAAAGCAATTTGCACATAATGGGGATCCTTTCAGATGGCAGAATTCATCAAGATGTTGCTCACATGTATGCAATCTTGGAGATGGCAAAAAATTTTGATATAAAGAATATTTATGTTCATGCTTTTCCAGATGGAAGAGATTGTCCCATCAAAAGCGTTGAAAAATATGTAAAAGAATTTAATGAAAAAACAAAAGGCACAAACGCAAAAATTGGAACAATGCTTGGAAGAGTCTATTTGGATAGAGAACTCAAATTTGAGCGTGTGCAAAAGATGTATGATCTTATGGTAAGTGGTAAGGGCAAAAAATTTGGCTCCGTTCAAGAAGCAATTGATTGGAATTATCAAAATGGTCTCACAGATGAATATTTTGAAGCCAGTGTCATTGACGAAAATGCAAAAGTTAAAGACAACGACAGTTTGATTTTCTTCAACTATCGTACCGACAGAGAACGTGAAATCACTTGGGCATTCACCGATCCAAATTTCAAGCATTTTAAAACAAAAAAACTTAAAAATTTCTTATTTACTCAAATGACACAATATGCGGAAAACTTATCTCATCTCAACACAGCATACCCACCAAAAACCATTGAAGACAATTTGACTGCAATCCTATCAAAAGCAGGCAAAACACAATACCATGTGGCAGAAACCACCAAATATATGCATGTTACTTACTTTTTCAATGGCACAATTGACACTCCATATAAAGGAGAAGACCGAAAACTTATTGACACGATAAACACCGATGATTATGCACAATTCCCAAAAATGAGAGCAATTGAAATCACTCAAGACGTTTTGGAAGCAATTGCGTCAAACAAATATGATTTCATTGTTGTCAACTATTCAAACCCAGATATGATTGGACACACTGGAAACTGGAATGCAACAAAAGAAGCAATTGAGTGCGTCGACAAACAAGCCTATGCTGTCGCCCTTGCAACACTTATGGCTGGCGGAGATTGCATAATCACTGCCGATCATGGGAATGCCGAAGAGATGATGGACAAAAATGGAAACAAACTCACAAAACACACAAACAACCCTGTGCCTTGCATCTTTGTTTCAAGAAATCATCCAGAGGTTAAACGCCTTAAAAAAGGCAAATCTCTCACAGCAATTGCTCCAAGTGTTCTTAAACTTATGAACCTCGAAGTGCCAGAAAACTATGACGAACCGTTATTTTAACATAACAGTCAAAAATATATATTAACAAAAAAGACCAACAAATTTGATGGTCTTTTTAAATTTTTATAAGCAATTAAAATGGACTGTCTGCAACAAGAATTGTGCTTTCACTTTCTTCTTTCAGCGGAGTAATATTTGATAAAAGCATAATTCTTTGGCAAGATACCTCATAAGCAGTCTTTGTTTCGCTTGTGCCATCCTCAAATGCTTTGACATATTCTCTGGATTGAATTCTTCCCACAATCTCCACTTTACAACCTATTTTTTGCTCTGCAACAAAGCGTGCGTTTCTACCCCATAAAATACAAGGTACATAATCTGATTTATGATAATTTGTTCGATTTACTGCAAGCAAAATGTCACAAATTTCTCTGTTAAATGGAGTCTTGCGATAGATTGGTGATTTGCAAATGAAACCAACAAGCTTAACCTCGTTTTCAAATTCACAAGCCCCCATTTCAAGAATCTCCACTTCTTTTGCAAAAAGGTGCAGCACAAGTTTGCTCTTCTCTCCCGCAAGCTTGTTATAGCTTCTGTATTCACCAGAAACTTTGATAAATTGTCCTTTTTTAATTTCTTTACCTGCCAATGTTCTTTCCGAAACCGTAATTGGGATTATATCAACAATCTTGGACAATCTTTCAACTTCAATTTTAAACTCAAAAAAGTTTTCATTTTCAACTTGATGAGACAGCGTTGGCTCGCAGTTTACTTTCCCTGAAAGTTTTGCAATATTTGTTAAATCCTCTTGCGTTTTATTGTATTCCATACAATTCCTCCTAATTTTTGTGTTGCACACCATTCCTGTCAATATTATAATCGTTCTCATAAACCAAATCAGAAATGCAAGTTATTTTGTAGCCAGCCACTTTCAACCTGTTAAGTGTCAAACGCAGTGCATCAAGAATGTTGTCAGAGTTGTTGTGCATCAATATGATTGATCCATTTTTCACCCTAGAACAAACTCTTGAAGTGATATCTTGTGCAGAAAGCCCCTTCCAATCAAGACTGTCAACATCCCATTGAATTGTTTTAAGAGAAAGCTCATCAGCAGTCTCCAAAAGTGCATTGTTGTAAGATCCAAATGGAGCCCTGAAAAGTTTCACATCTTTTCCAGTGACAGACTTGATTTTTGAAATGGATGTTTCAAGTTCTTGCTTCATGGTCGATTTTGAAAGTTTTGCCATATCAGGATGTGTGTTTGAGTGTGTTCCAATCTCACAACCAGCAGCATCAATTGCTTTCACCATGTCAGAATAGTCATCAACCCAAAAGCCAACAAGGAAGAATGTTGCATTAACTTCAAACTCTTTCAAAATATCCAAAATTCCCTGAGTCTTGTCAGCACCCCAAGCAGCATCAAATGAAATTGCAACCTGCTTCTCTGTCGTGTCAACATTGTAAATTGGCACTTTTCGAGTTGAGTATCCCAAAAAGACTTGTGCTGATGACTGCCCACCAAAAGGGATTGCCAGCAAAATCATGACCATAACAATTGCTACAAAAATTTTTATTGTTCTTGATTTGATAACGCAGAAATGCATACCAACCTCGCTTTTTATTTTAATCTTTATGACAACTTATGCCAATGCCAATTTTGACTTAAAAAATCTAAATTTGCCCCAAATTGTCGAAATGTGGAGAAAGTCAATTTTTCTTCACTTTCCACAAAATACCATATTGTCCAAAAGAAAAAAATAGAACACCTAACTCTGTTTTTTCGACAAAAAAATAAAGAATCCTCTTCTTTGCCACCGATTTCTGCAACAAAAAAAGACGCTTAAATTTAAAGCGTCTTTTTTAATTCCAATATAAAACTCGAAGCGTCCAGTTCCCATTTGCAAGTTTAAACCACACTTTACCATCTGTTGGATTATTTCCATTTTGATTTGTTCCAACATACTTGGTTGAACTTGTTCCACTTGGATAAGTAGTATAATATCTATAATAACAGTTTGTAATTCCGTTTGGTGTGTTTGCCACAGAAATTGAGACATTTCCATTGTTTGCCGTATTCTCAACCGCACATTGATCAATTTTCCCAGAAGAAAGTCTTCCAACAAGTCCATTAACATTATTCAAAGTTGAAGAATCAGAAAAAATGCTTGAATTCACTGAAGAAGCAAAAATCTTGCCACCTGACATTTTTCCAACAAGACCACCAAAGTTGTCGCGACCATTTCCATTCTCATCCAAAGTGTAAATGGTTGCAACATATGAATTAATTCCCGCATTGATAAGTTCTTGTGGAACAATTTCGATTATGTTACCATCTTCTATTACTTCCCTCTTGATAACATAATCAAAAGTATGACTACCAACAACCTTTTCTCCATAAAGATTATAGAACTCAACTTCTCCCAAACTCAAATCACTGTTGAAGTTGTTGAGATGCTCCAATGTAGTGTCTTTTGCATTTGCAACAAAGATTCCTGCTGTATTAAAAGCAGTGTAATCTGACTCTCTAATTGTCAAGTTTTTTATCGTTGCACCATCAGTGTAACCAAATAACCCATTGTTATAAAGATTTTGTGAGTATGAATTGTTCACAAACTTAAGGTTTGATATAATGTGATTTTGTCCATCATATATCCCACTAAATGGGTTTTCGTTTGTACCGATAGGGTTCAGAACAACACCAGACATTTCAATGTCAGCAGTTTGCCTAAAGACATAACCAGCAAAGTTTGCACCATTTCTTACCTGTGTTGACAATTTAACCAAATCCTCTGCAGTGGAAATGTTCACAACTTTTGTTGCTCCAGCATTTGTCAAACTGCCAGAATCAACACTGTATTTTGCAAACTTTGCGACCAAATTAAGTTGATAACCCCCAGCACCGCTTTCATTTGTGTTGTTTAAATCACCATTAATACTTGCAAGATTGTTATTAACCAAAACTTGCGGATCAATCAAAAATTTATAATCTTGATTTAAAGACAATAGATTTGTTCCATTAAGATACCACCCCAAAAATCTTGCATCAGCAACATTTCCAACTGATAAGTTTGAAGGTTTGTAGTAATGCACATCTGCTGTTCCATTATTAATTTGGGCACTACTTAAAGCAAAACTTGCTTTCTCCAAAGTAGTTCCTCCACTTGTGTTATATATTACAGAACTCAAATTTAACGCATAGGTCTGAAGCTGATAATAAACATAAATATCTAAAATATAAATATCACCTGATTTTCTTAATTCCCCAACATTCCAATGATGTGCACTCATATAATCATCAAGCATTGTTTGGAAATGAGTTTTAGTTATGCTCGTGCCATTTTGTATTGATTCATCATTAGTAAAGCTAGTGCCATTAAATTTGTATCCATTGTTTGGACTGAATTTATAATTAACCGTTGCTGTTTGATTGTCCCTTTCATGTTCTACTTGGAAAATTTTCTCTTGTGGGTTTGAGCCACTTACATACGCTGTAGACTCTCCACCGATATTTCCATTATTGTAAATTGATGGATTTGTATAACTGCTTATCTTATCAATGAAATTGAAAGTATAATTCAGTTTTTGACGAACGATAATAATATGCAAGTTACTATAATTACGAGCATCTTCATCTTGACTAATGGATTTGGCAAGAATTTCTTTCATAGATAGACTTATTTCTTGCTCTCTATCTAATTGAAGTCCACTTTTAAGAAGCGAGTCTCCATTCAATTCTAGCACATAATTGCTTCTGGTAGTATAAGAAGTCACATAGAATGTATAACTATATCCATACTTAAATTTGGAATCTTGCCAGCCATGTTTATCATGTTCCAATATTAAATTACTCGTTGCTTCTCTTTTTAATACAACTTTTTTATCTTGAGATACAACAGAAGGAAAACCTTTAAGTCCATCAATATCCTTTCCACTACTATTAAAAGCATATATTCCTTTACCGATTTCTGCTGTGCTAATTTTTTGTAACTTTATTACAGTATTATCATTCGCAATGGTTATATTTCCGTTGACACTCTTTCCCCATATTATTTCTTCTACATCATCTTCAACCATTGTCAAATAAATATTTTGAAATCTTATTGGTAAAACATAAATGTTTAACGCTTTCTCTTTTCCACTAGCATCATAAGAAAACTTATATTCTACCTTTGCAGTTGAACAGTTCGCAGCTTTAACATCACTTACAATAGGATTTGAAGTTTGGATTCCGTTTAAAACAAAGATTGGTATATTATTTTTATGTTCACCTGCCTGTTCGTTTTGCCAAGATGCCACAGATCTTGGTTCATCTGCATGCCAATTACCACCACTATATGAAACTTTAAAAGTATCTCCATCGTCTGCAGTCTTGTTTAAAACATACATAACTGCATAGCCATTTTCCGGATAAATTTCTGTAGATATACTTTCTTTAAAGTAACAAGTTTTATTTAGGATTCCACTTTTCAAGGAAAAGAAACTATTCTTTAAAGAATTAACACTATTTGAATTACCAAATTTGACAATTCCAGAATCTTTAAGAGGATCACTACTATTTGCCAAATTGTTCTCTTGATTAGTTCTGCTTACTTTAACGAGTTTGTAATTTATTTTAAGTGGTTTTTCCACACTTTGGAAAGTTATTGTGAATGAAGCGGAAGATGTTGAGCCTGTGGTGAAGTTTAATTTCGTCGTTCTGTTCGTGGAAGAAGAAGTGGTAGAAAGACTCACATTTTTCACACTAACATTAGAGCTTGCTGAAGATACTACAGGGCTGGTGAAATTACTGTTGTTATACTCAAGTTTTAAAGAATTTCTGGTGCTGTTTGCAAGTCCCTTAAGAAAATAGAAATTCCCGCCATTAAACGCGACTGTTTCCCAACTTGTTTTGTTTCCTGAAACTTTGTTGAATTCAACTTTCATCAAGTCTCTATCATCAGCATAATTGGGTGAGGTCTTATCATCTGTAAAAACATAAGATGTTGAGCCAGACCTCTTATATTTCGTTGTCAGCGTTCCTGTGCCAATAAGAGAAGATGGAACAAGCGAATATTTATACGAACTATTGAAGTTTATAGTGCTGCTGGTTCCGTTATAATAATCATACAAAAGCGTTGTGACTGTCCATTCGCCACCACTGTTCAATCCAACAGTTATTCTCTTCCAACCATAAACACTATGGTTTTGTGTCCCTGAGAAATCATATCCATGTAAAGCATAAGAACCTCTATAAAATTCAGCATTGTGCAAATCAGAGCCAAACCAATAATCAATGTTATATGAGCTCACACTGCCATTGTTCCAATTTCCAATTTTTGCATCTGAACCTATCACATAGCACGCTTTTATATTTTCACTTCCGTTCATTTCACCACAAAGCTTCCCCCATGTTGAGGTGCCTGAAACAGCTCCTAAATTCATTGAGTTTGCAATTAAAACATTTTCTTTTGCCGCACTTAATTCAATAATAAACCACAAGATTTTTATAGAAGTCTTTGGGAGTCCCATTCTGCCAGCAATTCCACCAACATAGTTTGTCCCTCTAACTTTGCCATAGTTTAAACATCTATTCACATAAACGGCATTTATCCCCATTCCAATAATTCCGCCAACACAACTGGTCTGGTAAGAAGTGGAAGAAGCATAAGTATTGATATATCCATAGTTTACGCAATCTTCCAAAATTGACCAACTCGTGCCTTCATTGATTGCACCTATAATACCTCCAAAGCCCGAACTTGATGCCGAGGTTAAATATCCTCTAACTTCACCAAAGTTTCCACACCTACGCATATCACAATATTGATCAGAAGTTCCTACAAGTCCTCCCAAGGCAGTATTACTTCTGCCTTCAATTCTTGAAAAATTGAAACAATCGTTGATTGTTCCTTTATAACAAGTGCCAACAAGCCCACCAATTGCAGAATTTGTGGCATATTGATAAGCCATTTCAAGATAACTCATATTGTTAATAACATTAGATAAAATAACTCTTGCATCTGTAATTGTCATTCCTACAACAGCACCCATTCGCACGCTTATACTTGTGCTGTTTGTATTAACATAAAAACTTCCACCTGAAAGAGTTAAATCAGAAATATTAACATTATCTCCCACAACTCCAAAAAGACCAATTCCATATTTCCCTTCATAGGGTTTAATTTTGCTTTGAATTGTTGATGATGACATGTTAAAAGTTAAACCGGAGATTGTATGACCTTGTCCATAAAAATTTACCTTAAATTGATAATTTCCATTTCCTATTGGACAATCCCAATAATGTGCTGACATATCCAAATCGTTTTCAAGATAAACATCAACTGAATTATATCCACTTAATCCGCAAACACTATATAATTTGTTTGAATAACTTAATCCTATTCCTGCATTGCAATGTCTAACAGCCAAATTTACAAGATCGATTTCATCATAAATTTCATAAACAACTTTTCCATTTTTATTTCCTACATGCCATCCATTGCTAGCATAATTACTCCAGTTTCCTGTTGCTTGAGATTTAACTGTTTCTCCGCTTTCTTCTTTGCTTTCAGAAGTTGAAATTGTCAAAAAAGAATCTGCGCTGAAAAGCACAGCCCCACCAACAAGACCTGAAACCACAAACATGGCAATCAAAATCAGAGAAAAAAGTTTTTTCTTCATGTATTTATTATATACATAATATAATAAAAATCAAAATATTTTGGCAATTTTTTCTAGTTTTAGACATTTTTCATTACCTGAATTTTGACAAAGACAACAAAAAAGGGTCATCGACCCTTTTTAGATTAAATCAGAACAAAGCATTTAGTCAAAATAGTTATAAACACCCAAAAACTTTTTGGTGATTTTTTCTTCGCCAGTTGCAAGTCTGTCATTTGTTGCTTGCACACCTCTCTTTGAAAGTAAAGAGAATTTAAGACCATGATCAACAACCATTTTGTCACTTATTCCAACAAAAGCAACTGCCTTGCCAGTGTCTGCAAAATTGATATATCGCACACCTTTGCGATATCTTGCACACATTGGAATTTGGAGAGCATTCAATCTCTTGACAAAACCATTGTTTGTCACAATAAGATAATCTCCACTGATGTTTTGTCCAGCATAAACAACAACATCTTTTTCTTCCATGTTTATACCTTTGACACCACCAGCAATTCTTCCTTGCATTGGGACTTCACTCTTTTCAAAGTTGACGCAATTTCCATATTGTGAAAGCATAACAAACGACTTGCCTTTTTGCTCATGCTCAACAGCAATCAATTTGTCATTGTCAGCAAGTTTAATCGCTTGATAATATGATTTTGCAACAACCATTTCTTTTTCAGTTGTGCGTTTAACCATTCCATTTTGAGTGAAGAAAGCAATATCGCCATCCCCCTCAACCTTAAGCACTTCAACTGGAGTTTCCATAATGTCCACAGCCTTGTCAATTTGCTTCAAAGGCACACCTTTGTCTCTCCATTTATTTTCAGCCATTGCACTTACATTTGCTTTGAGGCAATTTCCTTTATCTGTGAAAATAAGAACGGTGTCAGTCGCCTTAACCGGCAAAATTGAAGTATGAATGTCAAACAATGTTGAACCATCCCCCAAAGATTTTTGTGATTTTGAATAGTTTCTCATATTGACTTTTTTCAAAGTTTTACCAGCAGTCAAAGCAATGAGAAAATCTTTGCTTTCTTCCACATCTTCAACCTTTGCAAGCACAATTTCATCGTTTTTAATCTCATGTGATCGCCTTGGAGTCGCAAATCTTCTCTTAATTTCCAAAATTTCTCTCTTAACGACATCAAGTTGAAGTTTTTTGGAAGCCACTATTGCCTCAAGTTCTTTGATTCGGTTTTTAAGTTCTTTAAGTTCTTCTTCAAGTTTGTTGACTTCCAAATTGACAAGACGAGCAAGTCTCATATCCAAAATTGCTTGAGCCTGCTTATCTGACAAAGCAAACTTATCCTTAAGACGTTGTTTTGCTTCAGCGACTGTTGCCGATGTCTTGATTATTTTGATTACAGCATCTATATTTTTGATTGCAATAAGAAGACCTTCAACAATATGAGCGCGCTCCTTTGCAAGGTTTAAATCATATTTTGTTCTGCGAAGCACAACTTCTCTTTGAAAAGCTGTATAGTATGAAATAATGTCAATCAGCCCCATTTGTCTTGGTTTTCCATCTGCAATGGCAATCATGTTGATTGAATATGACACCTGCAAATTTGTTGATTGAAACAAAATCCCCAAAATCTTTTTTGCATTTGCTTCTTTTTTAAGACGAATTACAGCACGCATTCCATTTCTATCACTTTCGTCTCTAATTTCGCTTATACATGAAAGCTTGTCTTTATTTTTCTCTTTAAGCTCTGCAACTTTTTGCAAAAGCAAGGCTTTGTTGACTTGATAAGGAATTTCGGTGATGACTAAACTCTGTTTGTCGCCATTTTGCTCAATGCCAACTTTTGCACGAATTGTAATCTTCCCCTTTCCTGTCGCATATGCACTTTCAATTCCTTCTCCAAGAATAATTTGCCCACCAGTTGGGAAATCCGGTCCCTTAATAATTTTCATCATCTCTTTGAGGGCTATTCTTGGGTTGTCAATATATGCAACCACGCCATCAATAACTTCTCCCAAATTGTGAGGAGGAATATTTGTTGCAACACCAACCGCAATTCCTGAAGTCCCATTGACAAGAAGATTTGGAAATCTACCTGGCAAAACTTCTGGCTCTTTCAAGGTATCATCAAAGTTAAGTCCCCATCGCACAGTATCTTTTTCCAAATCCCTCAAAAGTTCCATTGCAAGAGGAGTCATTCTCGCCTCGGTGTAACGCATTGCAGCAGCACTGTCACCATCGACAGATCCAAAGTTTCCATGCCCATCAATAAGTGGAGAACGAAGCACAAAATCTTGAGACATACGCACCATTGCATCATAAACCGAACTGTCACCATGTGGGTGATATTTACCCATACAATCTCCGACAATTCTTGCCGATTTTCTGTAAGGCTTATCTGGAGTAAGCCCAAGCTCAAGCATTGAATATAAAATTCTTCTTTGAACAGGCTTCAAACCATCTTCAACTCTTGGCAAGGCTCTGTCCATGACAACTGACTCTGTGTATGGAATCATTGACTCATGCAAAACTTCTTCGATTGTTTTAAACAACACTCCGCTTCCACCATTACCATTTCCATGACCCTCAGAGGAGTTTCCACCATCGTTATTATCATTTGTTGAAGCCTCACTTTCGGCCTCATCCGTGCTTTTATCAACTTTTTGTGATGTCACAATTTTGGAAGAAGAAACCTCCTTTGCTTTTGGCGTGATTTCACTTTTTCTTGGATCAATGCTCCAAAAATCCATTTGACCAACAGCAGTCGAAGTGTCTTCCACCTTTTCCTCGTTTTTTTCTGGAACAAGCAACTCGTCATAGCAAATTTGCCCTTCAATAGGCTCTATTGCATTAGGTTTAAATTCTTCATCATTTTTCATTTTTCCAGCCATCAAAATTTCTCCCAAATAAGATTTGTCTTATCAAACTTTTTTATAATCTCTCATGAATGTATCTTCACGATCAAAGTTTGCATGTTCATTGATATAAGCCTTTCTTTCATCAATATTATCACCCATCAAAGTTGTGATCATCCTCTCTGCCTCCGCAGCATCCTCGATAGTAACTTGAATAAGAGTTCTGTTTTCTGGATCCATTGTAGTTTCCCAAAGTTGCTCTGGATTCATCTCTCCCAGACCTTTATATCTTTGAATCATATAGCCCTTTCCTGCGCTTGCAACGGCATCAGCAAGTTCAGCGTCCGAATAGACATACTTTTCATAGTCTTTTTTATACACCTTGTAAAGAGGTGGGAGTCCAACAAAAACATGCCCCTCTGTGATGAGTTGCCTCATATAACGATAGAAGAATGTGCATAAAATTGCTCTGATATGAAATCCGTCAACATCGGCATCTGACAATATGATAATTTTGTTGTAACGAAGTGATGACAAATCAAAGTCTTCACCAAAACCAGTGTCAAGAGCAGAGATGATTGTCCTGATCTCTTCATTTGCAAGCACTTGATCAATTCTCTTTTTTTCTGCGTTAAGAGGCTTTCCTCGAAGTGGCAAAATCGCTTGATAGCGTCTGTCTCTTCCTTGTTTCGCAGAACCTCCAGCCGAATCCCCTTCCACAATAAAAAGTTCGCTTTTTGTTTTATCTCGAGATGTTGAAGAAGCAAGTTTCCCAACCAAATTAAAGTTTTCTGCACCATTTTTGGCACGAGCATATTCTTTTGCTTTTTTTGCTGCCAATCTGACCTTTGCAGCCTGTTTAGCTTTCTCAACAATAACCTCTGCAAAAGTTGCATTTTTCTTATCCGCCAAAAGATTTGAAAGTTCTGCAATGGTAAGAGTTTCAACCTCTGTTCTCGCTTCTGGATTTCCAAGTTTCGTCTTGGTTTGTCCCTCAAACTGAACATTGCTCATCTTGACATTTATGACAGTGACAAGTCCCTCTCTAAAGTCCTCTCCCAAAAGATTTGGTTCTTTGTCTTTAAGTAAGTTGTTTGCTCTGGCATAATCATTGAAAACCTTGGTGAATGCACTCTTAAAACCGATCTCATGCATTCCGCCTTCTGTTGTTGGAATGTTGTTAACATAAGAAAAAGTATTTTCAGTGTATGAGTCAGTCGAAACAAAACTTACTTCAAGGGAAACAATTTTGCTTTCCGCACTGATGTATAAAGGGTTCTTGAAAAGTGAATTCTTCCCTTCCACCAAATATGAAACAAAATCTTTTATTCCACCTTCATAGTGAAAATCACTATGTTCGTTTGTTCTTGCATCATCAATAACAATCCTCAAGCCTTTGTTCAAAAAAGCAAGCTCCCTTGCACGCTTAACAATTGCTTCAAATGAAAATTCTTGCTTACCAAAAACCCTGTCATCAGGCAAAAATGTCACTTTTGTCCCTGAAGCCGTGCTTGTACCAATTTCTTTCAGTGGAGCAATTGGCACACCACTATGAATTTTTCCATTCTCATCTTCATAAGAGTGGAATTCAATTTTATATTGCTTGCCATTTTTATTTACAACAACATTGCACCATCTTGAAAGAGCGTTTGTGACAGATGCCCCCACACCATGCAAACCACCAGAAAATTTATAATTCTCATTGTTAAATTTTCCACCAGCATGCAAAGTGGTATAAACAACCTCAACACCACTTTTCTTAAGCGAAGGATGCACATCAACTGGAATACCACGACCATTGTCTTCAACAGTTGCACTTCCATCTGTGTTTAAAGTGATTTTGATTGTGTCACCAAATCCATTTGAGATTTCATCAATTGCATTGTCAACAATCTCCCACAAGATGTGATGATAGCCTCTCGAACTTGTTGTTCCAATATACATTCCCGGTCTGAGTCTAACTGCATCAAGCCCATCCAAAACAACGATGTCTTTCGATTCGTATTTCTTCTCTGCCATATCTTTCTCCAAAATATTTAGTCTTTTTTCTGCAATTATTATATCATAAAATAATAAATTAAAAAAATAAAATTAAGCCCAAAAGCAAAAATTTTACCACAGAAAACAAATATAGAGGCGTTTTGTTTTTATTCATTAATATGCATATTTATACATTTTTTATCATCTTCATAAGATTGAATATAATATTATCAAATTTGAAATAATAAGATATGACAAGGAGAAAAAATGAAAAGAATAGTATTAACTGGCGGAGGAACAGCTGGGCATGTATATCCAGCACTTGCTGTTGCAGAAAATCTAAAGGACTATGAAATACATTATATAGGTGGATCTGGAATTGAAAAAGAAATTCTTGCAAACTTTAAAAATATCACCTATCACACAATTCCAACTGTTAAGTTTGAAAGAAAACTAACTTTGAAGAATTTGTTCATTCCAATCAAACTTGCAAAAGCAGTCAAAAGTGCAAAAAAGGTTTTGGCAGAAGTTGACCCTGATGTGATATTTTCAAAAGGTGGTTTTGTGGCAGTGCCTGTTGTGTTGGCAGGAAGAAGAGAAAATTTCAAAATTGTCAGCCATGAAAGTGACCTTTCTTTTGGACTTGCAAACAAAATAATTCTCAAATTTTGTGATGTCATGTGCACTTCATTTCAAGAAACAGCAAAAGGGAAGAAAAAATGTGTTTACACAGGTCAACCAATTCGCAAAAAAATTTACAATGGCAAAAAACTGAACATCTTCAAAAACAGACGCCCAACAATTTTGGTTCTTGGCGGAAGTCTTGGTGCAAAAGCAATCAACGAACTCATCATTCAAAATTTGGATTCCCTCACAAAAAATTTCAACATCTTACACATTTGCGGAAAAAAGAATTTCAATGAACTTGTCCATGACGGCTATAAAGCCGTTCCATATGCTGACAATATTGAAGACTTCTATGCAACCGCAGACATTGTCATTGCTCGTGCTGGAAGTGGGGTCATAAACGAACTTCTTGCTCTTGCAAAGCCAATGCTACTCATTCCCCTTCCAAAAGGAAACTCAAGAGGAGACCAAATTGAGAATGCAAACTTGTTTGAAAAGAAAGGCTACGCAGAGATTTTGGAAAGCAAAGATTGCACATATAAGAACCTTGAAAAGAAGATTAATCTTCTTCAAAAAAATAAAGAAAAAATCACAGAAAAGATGAAAAAAACAGCAAAAAATGAAGCCGTTGAGCAAATTTCTGCTATTTTAAATAAAATGTAATTAGCAGAATTAATAAATTATCTAATAAATAATTTGCTTAAATTAGGCATTCCAAATCCTTCCAGATTTCTTTCAAAGCCAAGTGGATTGCAATTTTCAAGCAAATTATTTTTTATTTCATCTGGCGATAAAGTTTTCTTTTTTTCCAACATAAGACACGCAAGTCCAGCAATCATTGGCGTTGCCACTGATGTCCCCGACAGTGTTGTGTATGGCTTATCTCTTCCACAAGAAATAATGTCAACGCTTGGGGCAACAACATCAGGTTTAACTTTTTTCATTGCTGGTCCTCTCGAAGAAAAATCTGCGATTTCGAAAAAGTTTGGGTTGAAAGTATTTTCATCATATCTGTTGTCATCTATCCCTCCAACTGTAATAATTTGAGGACTAATTCCTGGGGATTTGATTGTTTGATATTCTGGGCCACTGTTGCCGGCAGCAGCGATGACCGTAACTCCTTCTTTCCACAAAGCATCAGCACCCAACATAATTGGATCATTGACACCAATTGGCTCACTGCCAAAACTCATGCAAACAAGCCTTATGTCAAATTTTTTATGATTATCAAAAAGCCATTCCATAGCGCTTAAAATTTTGTTTGCTCCAGACTCTCCTGCACCATTCAAAGCCTTAAGCGCAACAATGTCAGTCTTTGGTGCGATGCCAGAAAACTTAAACCCCGACATAGCTCCACAACCAGAACATACTCCTGCAACAAAAGTTCCATGACCATTGTCATCATATGCTTCAGTTTTTTCACTAACAAAATCTTTAAAAAACTTTATTCTGTTTCTTCCAAGCAAAAAATCCGGATGCTGAGAAATCCCTGTGTCAATAAAAGCAACACAAACTCCTTGCCCAGTATACCTGAAATTGTTCACCTTCAAAATCTTTTTTGAGATATACATCTGAGCACAAACATTAGAGCATGAAGAAATGTAGTCCACAACCCTGACATCGGAAAGAGCAAAAATCTCTTTTTGCGACAAAGTGCAGAAAAAAGAATTAATGAATAAATATTCATTTATGATATGTATATTTTGTTCTCTCAAGTGCCTTTTTGTTTTATCAAAATCCTTTGCAAAAACAAAACATGGCACCTTCTTTTCAAAATTTAAAACTGCAATTTCACGAAGCAGTCGCTTGTCAATTTTTTCATTTCTCATTTTAAATTTTCAATAATCCTTATCATATTTTCATATGTTTGAGTTGGAAGATAAGTTTTCATTTTTTCAATTGACGCTCTCAATCCGTCATAGTCAAAAGTTCCATTAAGTTTTTGACCGCTTATTTCTTTTGTAAGCCTTTGCATAAGTTCATCTGAAGAGCAATCTTTAAGTTCTTCATACGCCTCATTTATGGTCTTTTTCTTTGCACTTTGTTTAGGACTTTCCTTTCCCATTTCACTTATTCTCATACTCACCTCTTGAAATCAATATATGAAAAAGATCGTTAAATCTTCACTAAATCATAATCATGCTCATATAAATATACTATGAATAATTCTTTCCAACCCCCAAAACAAGATAACTTTGCACAAGATTACTATCCTAAAGCCTTAAATCTGGATGAAAAGCAATCCAGTTCTTCCGCTCCCCCACCACCGCAACAGCCATCTGGACTTTCATCAATTTTTTCATCATTGTTTTCTGGAAACAGCAACTCTCAAAACCTTGCCCCATTGATGCAAATGTTGGGTGGAAACCCTTTTCTCTCCTCTCTTTTTTCTGGGCAAAAAAATCAATCAGATATTTTTTCAAATTTAATGTCATCTTTTACAAAAAATGACGGGAAAAAAGATGAGAAAGAAAAAGTTATTGAAATTAAAAACTCAATAGAAGAGTTATAAATCCGACAACAAAAAAACAGCACAATCTGCTGTTTTTTTAATCATCCACGACTTTACCATGTTCAAAATAAATTTTTCTTTTGCAAATTTTTTCCGCAATTTCCGGCCTTGTGCAAGCGACAATAAGTGTTGTGCCATTTTCTTTCAAACGCTTAACTAAACTTATAATTGCTTCTTGATAAACCTCAGAAATTTCATCAAAGATATTGTCCACCAAAATCAAATCAAGTTTTCTGAAAGACAAACGAATAAGTGACAAAACATATTTATCCTCTTTTCTAATATTCTTTATTTTTTCATCTCTGATACGTTCCAAAGAAAAATCAATGATGGCATTATTAATCATTTTTTCAGCCTCTGCTGGCTTAATGCCTTTTTTATGAAGAATGTAACTAAAATTTTCATAAACGGTTTTATTCTCCAAAAAAACAGGACAAAATGGCACATACCCCACACTTAAATCAGTCTTAAAATCAATTTTTTTGATTGGAATATGGTTGATATACACTTCCCCGCTATCAAATTCTTGAAGCTTTGCAATCACTCTCAAAAGTGTTGTCTTTCCGCTGTTTTCTTCACCAACAAAAGCCACGCTTTCACCTTCAGAAACCTCAATATTAACATCTTCAAGAGCATAAAATTCCTTTGTATATTTCAAATACAAGTTTTTAATTGATAACATCTCATTCTCCTAGTTATAATTTCATTTTACTATATCCTACGAAAAAATAAAAGTAAATTTTCAAAATAACAACAAAATCACACTTGAAAACTTACTTTAAATTTATTAATTAATCACTTTTTTAACTTTCAGTTTAACTTCTTTTGAAATGTCTTCGCTCAAAACCAAAATTTTTTCTCCAGTTTGTTCACTCGTTTTTTCTTTGCCAGCAACAACTCTGAAAGTCAAAGTCACATCATTTTGCGAAGTAAAATTGTATATTTTGTTCCCAAAATTTTCATATTTTTCATAGTTACCTTCAATACCAACACCATTCGTTTTGCTCACAAGATATGTAAGATTATACCAATAGTCTTTCTCATCCAAAGTGATCGTATAAGCATCACCATTTTCTTCTCCGAATCGCAAAATCTGTCCATCTTTGCTTGATTTGATTTGAAGATCAACATAACGCTCCGCCACTCTGTCATCTTCTTCTAACACAACCTTGATTGAGTAGTAAGTGCTTCTTGAAGAAGTAATATCAGAAATAGTCGCAACACGAAGTTGTGTTTCTGTTTCACAGCCCACACACAAAAAAGAAAAACAAACACATAAGAAAATCAAAAGAAATTTTTTCATATTCTTATTGTGTTTGTTATTCAAAAAATTATTCAATACATAGATTAGAAATTAACTTCAATCAAACCATATTTTTTATCGTTTCTCTTATAAAGAACATTGACTTTTCCAGTTTCTGCATTAAGGAAGATATAGAAAGAGTGATCAATTCTTTCAATTGCATCTTTTGCTTCATCTACAGTTATTGGGTCAAGATTGAAAGATTTTTTTCTAATAACTTCTGCAAGTTTTGTATCTGGATCTTCTTCCAAGAATTCGTATCCAACATTTTTTGGAGCAGAACGTCTGTCCGCTTTTGCTTTTTGCTTATCACGAACAATTTGTCTTTCAAGCTTTGGCAAAACCAAATCAATGTTGTCATAATTGTTGTTTCCAGTCACTTCTGCTCTGTAAACCAAACCTTTGCATGAAATGCTGATTTCAAGTTTTTCTCTCTTTTCTTGCTTCGAACCACAAACAGTTGCAGTTGCTTGTTCTGTGAAATATTTGTCAAGACGAGCAAGTTTTTCTTCAACAACACTCTTAAATCTTTGTGCTGCTTTATATTTTTTTTCAACGTAAACTACTTTCATAATTTTTCTCCTTTCATTTGCATTTTAACATACATTTTCAAAATAAACAAACGATTTAAGCATTGTTTTACTCTGTAAAGAGCAATTCATTGCCAGAAAGCGTAACGACAATCGTTCCAGTATCAGGAAGTTCTCCCAGCAAAATTTTTTCCGCAACTCGATCTTCAATCTCTTGTTCAATGAATCGTTTAAGTGGTCTCGCCCCATATATCAAATTTGAGCCCTTTGCAACAATATAATCAACAGCCTCATCCTCCACATCAATTGAAAGTCCTTTCGCTTGCAATCGCTTGTTGATGTTTTCAAGCATAATGTTTGCAATCTTCACCAAATCCTTTTTTGTTAAAGTTTCAAAGATGCAAATCACATCAATTCTGTTGATAAGTTCTGGCTTAAATTTCTTTTTAAGTGCTTCGAGATAAATATCTCTCTCGTTGACCTTCTCACTCTCCTTTGATCCAAAACCGAGTTGTTTGTTTTGTCTGATTTCGTTTGCTCCAATGTTGCTTGTCATGATGATAACTGTATTCTTGAAACTTACAGTTCTTCCCTTGCTGTCTGTCAGCCTTCCATCATCCAAAATCTGCAAAAGCGCATTCAAAACTTCTGGATGAGCCTTTTCAATTTCATCAAATAGAACAACACTATATGGTCTTCTTCTGACCTGCTCCGTAAGTTGTCCACCTTCATCAAAGCCTACATATCCAGGAGGAGCACCAATAAGTTTTGACACAGTGTGACTTTCCATAAACTCACTCATGTCAATTCTTATGATGTTGTTTTCATTGTCAAAAAGAGCTTCTGCAATCGCTTTTGAAAGTTCAGTTTTTCCAACTCCAGTTGGTCCCATAAAAAGGAATGATCCAATTGGTCTTTTGTTGTCTTGAAGACCAACTCTTGCACGTCTGATTGCCTTTGAAACGGCAGAAATTGCCTCATCTTGACCAACAACTCTCTCATGCAATATCTCTTCAAGATGAATAAGTTTTTCCTTTTCTCCTTCTGTCAATTTTGTCACAGGAATTCCAGTCCATTTTGAAACAACCTCTGCAATCTCATTTTCACCAATTTGACCGCTTCCGCTCTTCTTCACAATCGACTTGTTTTGTGTTTCAAGTTCGTTTTCAACTTTGATAATTTCCGATTGCAAAACTGCCGCTTTTTCATAGTTTCTTTGAAGTGAAGCCTCATCTCTGTTTGCTGAAAGAGATTTAAGTTTTTCTTCAAGTTCTCTCACTTTTTGAGGCTTAAGTGTAAAATTCACTTTTGCTTTTGAACATGCCTCATCAATAAGGTCAATCGCCTTATCTGGCAAACTTCTGTCAGTGATGTATCTATCGGAAAGATTTGCAGCGGCAGAAATCGCTTCATTTGTGATGATTATCTTGTGAAATGCCTCATAGGTATCTTTCAATCCTTTCAAAATCTCAATGGTCTGCTCCACAGATGGAGGATTGACCATGACTGGCTGAAATCTTCTTTCAAGAGCCTTGTCTTTTTCAATATACTTTCGATATTCATCAGTTGTGGTTGCACCAATAGTTTGCAGTTCTCCTCTTGCAAGATATGGCTTAAGCATGTCAGACGGACTTGTTTCCCCTTCCTTTCCACCTGCTTGAGCAAGAGTGTGAATTTCATCGATAAAAACAATAATGCTTCCATCTTGCGTAATAGTTTCAATTGTGTCCTTAAGTTTTTCTTCCATCTGACCGCGATATTTCGTACCAGCCATAAGACCACCAATTTCAAGAGCATAAACAGACTTATCTTTAATCTCTTCTGGAACATCTCCACTTGCAATCGCTTGAGCAAGCCCTTCAACCACAGCTGTTTTTCCAACACCAGCCTCACCAATAAGCACTGGGTTGTTTTTTGTCTTTCGGCACAAAATTTCAATCACACGCTGAATTTCTTCTTCCCTGCCAATCACAGGGTCAAGTTTGTGCTGTCTTGCTTTTAAGGTTATATCACTGCCCATTTCAAGCAATTTTTCAGGCAATTTACTCCCAACTTGAGAATTATCTTCTGATTTTTTCATAGTCTCACCCTTTGGCGAAGAAATTTGAAGGGAAGAAAGAAGCTTCCCTTTCATCTCTTGGATATTTACTCCAAAAATATTTTCAAGCATTTTTGTCGCATAACAGCTTTTGTTTGAAAGAATCGCAAGCAAAAGGTGTTCTGTTCCTATGAAAGAATGTCCCATATCCATTGCAATTTGTTGAGCAATTTGAAAAAGTTCTTTTGTTCTTGGAGTAAGTTCAACATTTCCAAAAAGTGAAACACCGGACGCAGACTCTTCAAAAAGCTCAAATAGTGAACTTTCTGTCACCCCAAAACTTGAAAGAATTTTGGAAGCAGTGCAATCTGAAACACTTGAAAGCCCATAAAGGATATGCTCTGTGCCAACCAAATTGCTTCCAAAACGCAAAGCAATCTTGCTTGCATTTTTGATAACCTTTTCAATACTATCCGAAAACAATCCATTTCCAAAAGCCATAAAAAACCTCCTTAATCTCAAAATAACTATTGCCTTATTTTCCCATAAAATAAAGTTGTTATTTTACTTTTTTGACAATTTCTTCAATCTTCCTAGATATATACTGACTTCTTGCAACTTCTTCCTTCAATTTTCCAGAAATATTTTCAATTTCTTTCAAATTTGCACTGCACCCCTCAATATATAACCTAGAAAACGCCTTTTTGTCTGAAATTTGCAAATAACCTAGTGCGTCACCAAATTTCACCAGTGACAAAAGCCTTATCATTTCTTCCTCTTTAAGAAGCAAACTCTCTTTCAAAACGCCATAAGCTCTGAAAATCTCATCCACAAGTTCATCATGATTGACAGCAAGAATATCTTCTCTCGCCGAAAGTTCCATTTCGCAAATTGTAACAACATAATCAAACACGCCTTCCAAAATCTCTTTTTCACATTTGCCAAGTGAGTTTTGATTTGAGATTTGATAAAAGCTGCCATACGTTCCACTTCCTTCACCATAAAGACCACGCACGGTGAAGCCCAAACTTCGAGCCTCTTTCTTTATGAGTTCTATGTCTTTATTTCTTTCAATCGCTGGCAAAAACATCATAACTGATGCCCTCATTGCAGACCCCAAATTTGCTGGACTTGAAGTGATGAAACCATATTTACTTGAATAGGCAATGTCAATTTCATCAAGAAGAGCATCATCGATTTTTTTAAGTTCAAAATATGGTTTCCAAAGATCAAAACCGTCAAAAATACACTGCTCCCTTATGTGATCCTCTTCATTAACCATAACAAAGACATGCTCGTCTGGGCTGACCAAAACTGCAGAGATATCCTTGTTTTCAATAAGTTCTTTGCTTATAATGTGCCTTTCAAGAAGTGCGTTGCACTCATTAAGTGGCAAATCTTTCAGCCTTATCATATCAAAGTCTCCACATTTTGCAAGAACTTTTTTGACAGAATCAATGATAAAAACTGCGTGTTCTTCTTCACGCAGTTTCGTGAAAAAATTGAAGCCAGAGACATTCCTCGCTAATCTAATCCTAGAAGAAATTGCAATGTTTTCAAATTTTCTTTTCATATTCACCTTAAACGAAAATTATTCCTTGTGTGTTTTGCCGTCAAAAAGTCTGTCGACAATAAGTTGAACTCGTGGCAATTTATAGCATTGTTCACAGCCAACAAAACCCGTCTCCAAAATTTCTTGAATGGTTGTCCCACACTTTTGGCAAACTTTTCTATTCATCCTCTTTTTCAATTCCTTTCATTGTGAGAGAAATTCTTTTCTTTGGAAGGTCAACCGCTGTAACCTTGACATCCACAACATCTCCAACTTTTACAACATCGCTTGGATGTTTAACAAATCCTTCTGAAAGTTGGGAAATATGCACAAGTCCATCTTGATGCACACCAATGTCAACGAAAGCACCAAAGTCAACAACATTTCGCACAACACCCTTAAACACCATGCCTTCTTTGAGGTCTTCCATGTGGATAACATCACTTCGAAGCACTGGTTTTGGCATTGTTTCGCGAATGTCACGACCAGGCTTAAGAAGTTCGTTTGTTATGTCGGAAAGTGTTGGAACACCAATTCCACAAGCATCAGCAACTGCCTTTTCTCCCTTCTCTTCAACAAGTTTTGGCAAAAGAGCAAGTTTGCTGTTTTTCACATCTTCTTCAGAAAGTGAGAAAAGTTTCAAAAGTTTTCTTGCAGCATCATAACTCTCTGGATGCACCGCTGTGTTATCAAGGACGTTTTCTCCTCCAACCACGCGAAGGAAACCTGCGCATTGCTCATAAGCTTTTGGTCCAAGTTTTGCAACTTCAAGCAGTTGTTCTCTTTTTTTGAAACCCTTGTTTTTTGTTCTGTAAGCAACAATGTTGTTTGCGATTGATTTGTTAAGCCCTGACACATAAGAAAGAAGACTGGCAGATGCTGTGTTAAGGTCGACTCCAACGCTGTTAACACAATCCTCAACAACCCCTGTAAGAACCTCTGTAAGTCTGTTTTGTGGCATATCGTGTTGATATTGTCCAACACCAATAGACTTAACATCAATTTTGATAAGTTCTGCCAAAGGATCTTGCAATCTTCTTGCAATTGACACCGCACTACGAAGATTAACATCATAATCTGGGAATTCTTCCGCAGCAAGTTTTGAAGCAGAATAAACTGATGCTCCAGCCTCACTGACAACAGCGTAAGTCACTGGACGAGAAACATGCTTGATGAGTTCTGCAACAAAAATTTCTGATTCTTTTGAAGCCGTTCCATTTCCAATTGCAACAATGTCAACTTTATTTTTCTCAATCATGTTTTTAAGTTTCTCAAGAGCCTCTTCTGTCTTTGATCTTGGTGGGGTTGGATAGACCACAGTTGTGTCCAAAACCTCTCCATGTTTGTCTATGACTGCAATCTTGCAACCATTATGATATCCTGGGTCAAAGCCAAGAATGATATTGTTTTTAAGAGGTGCTTCAAGAAGAAGTGGTCTCAAATTCACTTCAAACATCTTGATTGCTTGCTCGTCTGCGACATCTGTCAAATTGTTTCTACATTCTCTTTCAAGTGAAGGGAAAAGCAATCTCTCATAAGCATCCGCAATTGTCTCATCCATAAGAATGTTCGTATCTTCGTTGTTCTTTTTAAAATATTTTTCAATAACTGGAATTGTCAATTTTTCATCAATAACAATCTCCACTTTCAAACACTTTTCATTTTCTCCACGATTGATTGCAAGCACTCTGTGGCTTGGAATGTTTTTGACTTCTTGCTTAAAATTTGCATAAGTCTCATAAGTCAAATTGTTTTCATTTTCAAGCAAAGAGCATTGAATGAAAGCCTTGTTTGCAATGATTTCACGCAGGTCTTTTCTAAGGTCCGCACTGTCAGAAATTCGCTCTGCGATGATATCTTTTGCCCCAGCAATTGCATCCTGTGCTGTTGGAACTTCCTCTGTGACAAACTTCTCTGCTTCTTCCATAATAACTGTCTGTTTTGATTGAGCCTGAAGAAGATCAGCCAAAGCTTCCAGCCCTTTTGCGATGGCAACAGATGCCCTTGTCTTTCTCTTTGGTTTGTATGGTCTATAGATATCTTCAACTTCTGTCATTGTCATAGCTTCTTCCAAAGCCTTAGCAAGTTCGTCAGTCCACTTTCCTTGCTCTGTTATGACTTTCTGAACTTTCTCTTTCTCGTCACTCAAATTTCTCAAATATTTAAGTCTGTCAGCAAAATTACGAAGCACTTGGTCATCACAAGAACCATGCATTTCCTTTCTATATCGTGCAATGAAAGGAATTGTATTTCCTTCATCAATCAAATTTATGATATTTTGTGAATAATCTGCTCTCAATCCAAATTCGCTGGATAATCTTTCTTCAATTGTCATTTTGTTCTCCTTAAGGTTTTAAACCTGATATTATTGTAGCATAAGAAGGCATATTTTTCATAAAGATTTCACCATTTTTCTGCAAAACCTCACCATTCTTAACACTCATAACCACATCATTTTTGCTTCTCTCCCAAACCAAGGTTTTAAGCACATTGTCATAAAGACTTTCTCTTGAGCAAATAACTGAAAAAGTTGCATTTTCGCCAACTTTTATCTTGTTTTCAAAACCAAGCGCCGCTCCGTTTGTTGCAATCTTCAACACGTCACTCTCACTCAATGCATTTTCGCTCTCAAACAATGATCTCATAGAAAAAATAAGTTGTCTCATAAATCCAAAAAAGTCGATTTCAGCACTGTTTCCACTTCCTACACAAACCTCTTGTCCTCTTTTTAAAAGAGAGATAATGTTTGTTTGCCTTCTTCCAACTTTTCCGTCCTCGCTTGGCAGGACAATAAAATTGCAATCATATTGTCCAAGCACTTCCAAATCGTCTTTTTCAAGGCAATTAGCCCCAACAATGGTTGCACCTCTGTCCAAAAAACCAAAATCTTCAAGCACAATAGGTGCGCTTTTCCCATATTGCTTATCTATACTTCCAAGACTATGCAAATCTTGACCAAGTTTCACAAAAAACTTCTCGCCAGTCTTGGCAATTTTCATACTCAATGACGAAAGTTCGTTTTCACTTTTTTCTTCCAAATGTTCAAGCACTGGAACCTTTGTCACACAAACATCATTGACAAAAGCAGCTCCCGCAAGCAAATTTTTCATCAAAAGAAATTGCTTTAAATTTTCTTTTTTCTCTTCCATAAAATTTTCAAAATAATTCTCTTTTCCTGCTTCAACACTATTCATAAAAGCATTAACAAAACTAGGCAAAACATAATTGTTTTCAAGATCAATGACCTCGCCGTCAAACATAATGCCTTTTTCTATCTTTGCAATTTTCCCATTTTCAACCAAAATATCTGCCTTAAAAATATCCCCATTTTTAAGATCAACAATCTCTGCATTTCTAAACAATTTTGTCACACTTTCACCTCACAACAATTATAACTCATTCCATAAGTCGAGAGCAAATGAATTACCACTCTTCAAAATAACAAACAAAAAACAGAGACAAAAAATCCCTGCTTTTCAAAATATTTATGCATTTGCAATTTCAACATCTTCGGCGGTTTCTTCAAACTCTTCTTCCAATGCCTCTGGTTTCTTCTTTCCAGAAGAATTGTTCTTTTTCTTTCTCTTTCTTGGTCTGTAAGCAATTGCCCAAAGCCCAGGCGTCATAAACACTGAAGAATAGAAACCAGCAAGAATACCAACCATGATTGGGAATGCAAACTCTCTTATGTCTGCAACTCCGATCACCGTAATCATAAAAATCATTATGAAAGTTGTGATTCCTGTCAAGATAGAACGAAGCATTGTCTCTTTAACTGCATTATTTGCAATAATTTTATTGTCAATTTTTTCGTTTGAATTTTTTGCAATCTTGGTTTTATCTCTCATACGATCGAAGATGATGATGGTGTTGTTGATTGAATAACCCAAAATTGTGATAAGTGCTGCAATAAATGCAACATTAACTTGAATTCTGCAAATCAAAACAACTGATGCCGTCACCAAAATGTCATGGAAAAGTGCAAGAATTGCTGCCAAACCACTTGTAAATTCAAATCTGATTGCAATGTAGATTAAGATGAGTGCAACTGCAACCAAAAGAGCAATGAAAGATTTCATCATAAGTTCGGCTGAAGCACTTGCTGTTGTGACACCACCATTTTGAACAAGAACAGCTTTGTCAAATTCACCAATGTTTCCAACATCAACATCCCCATCTGCTTCAGTGATATAACCAAAAGCTTTCAAAAGTTCAATCCTAATTTGATCATTGATTGCCTCAATCTCTTCAGTTTCAAGTGAGTTGTCATTTTGATATTTCACTATGATGGCACTTCCCTTAGAAATTCCAAGATCTTCCGCATCAATCGTTGTGCTTTGAAGAGTTGTTATTTTTAAATCATGCTTATTAAGCACATCTTGAATTTTCTTTTTGATGATTTTAGCATCTTTGTCAGCATCAAGTTTAGTTTCGCTGTAAGCCCCTTTCTCATCAATAAAGATCGTCATATTTGAACCACCAGTGAAATCAATTCCAAGATTGAATCCAACAGTGCAAAGCAAGATGATTCCAACCAATATGATCACAAGTGGAGCAATCAAAAACCACTTAAGATTTTTGCAAAAATCAAATTTTGATTTTTCAACTGTTTCGTCAAGAGAGAAACTTTTCAATTTCTTAAACTTACTCATTTGTTTCACCTCCTGTGACAACCGTCTCAGGTTCTTTAAACACCCTAGTCTGTTTTGGCAAGTGAAGTTTCTTTCCCTTTACACTGTTAAATGGCAAATACCACTTAACAAGGAAACGCAAAATCACAAGATTCATAAACATAGAAAGAATAATACCTATAAGAAGAGTGATTGCAAAACCTTTGATTGAAGCTGTTCCCAAGATATAAAGCACCAAAGCAGTTATAATTGTTGTGATGTTACTGTCAAAAATTGGCCAAAAGGCACGTTTAAATCCAGTCTTAACTGAAAGAGGAATTTTCTTTCCAGAGCGATATTCTTCACGGAACCTCTCAAAAACGATAACTGTTCCATCAACTGCCATACCAATACTCAATATGATGCCGGCAAGACCTGGCAATGTAAGTTGTACAAATGGAATTGCTTGCAAGAAGAAGAGCATCAAAACCATGTAAATTACAAGAGCAAAAGATGCGAGCAGTCCAAAATCTCCATATCTAAGCCACAAAACGAGCATGATCAAAAGAAGCCCAACAAAACCTCCAATTATTGCAAGCTTAAGCGCTTTTGCACCCAATGTTGCAGAAATGACCGAACTTTCAAGAAGTTCAAGTGAAACATTAAATGTTCCACTCATGATTTTAAGAGCGTATTCTTCAGCAGCGTCATAGTCTTCAAAACTTCCAGAAATGAAAGTTGAGCCACCAGTGATTTCTTGTTCACAATTCAGTTCAAGTGGTGTGACATCATCACTTATCTCACCAATATAGATGTAAATTTTCTTATCGCCGCTTGCCGCATCAGAAGTAAGTGATGCAAATTTTGCAGAGCCTTCTTTTGTAAATTCCACATTAACGCCATATTCATAGTCACTGTTGTTGTCTGTACGTTGATAAACTGCTCTGACATTGTTGATGTCAGTGCCAACAATTCTTGCTTCAGCGTCAGCACCTTTTTTAAGTGTCATATAGAGTGGAGTTGGGTCTCCGATAAGTTCGAAAATTTTGTCAGAATCTGTGACAGAAGGAACTTCAATTCTAATTCTTGAGCCACCTTGTCTTGTGATGGTTGCTTCGCTATATTCCTTTGTGATGACAGATGTCAGTCTTGTCACAGTTGCATCAATTGCGTTGTCCAAATTTTGAGTGTTGCTGTCACGAGAAAGCGAACAATCATAGACAACAGAAATACCACCTGCAAGGTCCAAACCCAAAGAAATTGAGTTTGCAAAACCATTGTAGGTTGTGTGAGTGAAAGGAATTTTAAAACTGCAGACTGAAAGCAAGATTCCAATAACGGTCAAAATTGCAACGGCAACATAATTGATTATGGAATTTTTTTTCACCCTGCTCATAGAACTTTTTTTTGCTTTAACTTTAGCCATTACGTCCCCTTAAATCAAGTAAAAAATCGGTTAAATTACACTTGTTAAGTATAATTCATTTTGGGACTTATGTCAATTAAAAGTTTAATTTTTTTTCAAATTAACGCAAATGATTCCGCATATTGCACCAATGATGCTGCCAAAGACAATGTCATTGAGCAAAGTCCTGTCAAAAGAGAAAGTCCCATCAAGAAGCGAAAACACCAAAAAAGCAACAACAGTGAACAAAAATCCAATCAAAATGCCATTCAAAAGCCCCATTTTCTTATATTTTCTAAGCCCAACAAACACACCAAAGAAAATGCTTACACCTTTGATAACCTCGTTTACAGGTGCAATCACCTTGTCCGAAATGCTTGAAAAACGCAAAATAAAGGCAAAAAGAAGTATTCCGACAAGCGAAACACACAACCCACAGACAACTCCTTTTGCAATTGCAAGCCAAGCCGAAGAAGATTGTTTTTCACTTTTTAATGTTTTCGCTTTCATTATTGCCTCCTTACTTCAAAAATAAACAATCAACATATTGTATGCTTACATTTTTTGGAAAAGAACACTGATAAAAAAAGAAACATCAAACGATGTCTCTTTAAAAAATCAACCAGCAACAAAACTTCCTGTTCCAGAATTACCAAAAAATCTTCCACTGACTTTGTCCAAAAGCCCAACTTCGCCAGTCCAAACACTTCTCACCGGCACAAAGTCTCGGACTAGAACATTTTCATTATAAAACTTTATACAATAAAGTTTCATTCTTGCATATTCACCAGTAGGCACACCAACATTTGAACAACAAAATAATGTTATAATACCAGCACCTTCAAAATTTTGTTTATCTATCGTTGTTATGTTTCCCTTTCCACTTGTCAATACACCATCAAAGAGGCTTACACTTACTCTTTGTCCAACTGTAATTTCTGGATTATAGTTTATATTGCTATCGTATCCAAATTGACCGCCTGAAAAAGACGGATATGTATTTAATTGAAATCTCTTACTCTGCCAAGTCTCTCTTGAGCCAAAAACATAACCAGTGTCACTAGCATTTATTGTATTTTCAATACAAAAATCAGCATAAAATCCACTATTCCCATTTGGAACAACTCCAGTATCAATATATTGCGTTCCTGTAGATTCAATATAATTGAGCCTATCAAACTCTAAATCACCCCCGCCCGCATTGCTTCCTTCGGAGAAGGTATAAGCGAATCGCATGCCTTGCAATTGGTTGAGCCATGTTTGTACTTTT
>CAJTYR010000002.1 GCA_910584295.1 uncultured Christensenella sp.
TGTCATTTTTCCTCCTTTCAAAAAAGGGCAGATTTTGCCCTTTTTAGTCTAAAATCTCAATAGGTTTATCATTTGTGTAACAACTTCTCCGCCACCTTCTGCAGGCGCTTTTGTTGGCAAGCAGTGGAACCAAGTTTGCCAAACTTCAACGAATGACAAATCTGTCACAGCCATCCAAACAAGAGAAGTGAGCACCCAAACAATGCCGGCAGCAATTGCCAAGACCGCAAGAACTGCAATGATTTTTCCTGCAATTTTGAATGGATTGTCATATCTGCACATACAAATCTCCTCCTTTTAAATAAATTTCGCTCATTGGTAAGAACAGAGATATGAGCGACAGAGGTCTCTGTTCTCTGGATTGGCGCAGTTTTCAAAAAGGAGGACAAGGATGAAGACGCCCCTGTGGCAAACTGCACCACTAGCGGAGGGGTTGGTTTAGCAGGTTCCCTCCAGTCTGCTATTATACTGCCAAGTTTATACTCTGATAGCAGTATGATGAGAGTCAGGGCAAATTGGCTAAAGTCCCTGTGGCAGTGGGTAGTATTTTACAAGTCCTCAATATCGCTTGGTTAATTGGTATTTACTGATTGCATAACATCTTTCAGCATTTTGTTGACACTAGGTTTCAGTCTTCTGTCTTCTCCAAAAAGTTCAAAGCACAGTGAAGTGGTTTGGTCACAAATTCTTGAATAAATTCTTTCAGAGTATTTGTCCTTTATGTCTGCAGGGGTAAGATTGGTTGTGATTACAGTGGGAAGTTTCTTCTCTTTCCTTGTTGTCAAAATGAGAAATAAGGCTTGTATTGTTTTAGCTGTGATTTTTTCGGTTCCAAGGTCATCAATAATCAGTATTGGAAGTGATGTATAGTTGAACAATGTTTCATCCGTCAATGTTGCGGTGTCAGAAAACATTTTTATGGCTGGAACAATATTTACAACTTTTCCCTGATTGATAAAATTTGTTGCCATGCATTTTGCAAGATGTGTCTTTCCGACTCCAACAGCGCCAGCCAAAAGGACGAGGTCTTTTGTTCTTGAGCTTTCGTTGCACCACTTAATCATAATTTCATAGATTTGTTTTGTTCGGTCGCTGACATCTTGAATTGATTCCTCGAAGTCTTGGAGTTTGTCTATACCATTGTCAATCATAAGTAATCTTGTCATTTCTTGTTTAACACACTTGCATGTGCCTTTTCCGTCAAATCCGGTGTCATTGCATAACTTACAGGCATAATCTGGTTTTGTTTTTGTTATGCCATAATTTCGAAGCAAGTTGTTTATCTCTTGTTTTAAAAACTCTTCCGTTTCAAAATCTGGTTCTTCATCATAGACTTCCTTTCTTCGATTTTCAATGACTGTTCTAGAGTATTCTCTTTGCAAGCTTGTGAATGTTGGATCCTTGTGAACATGTTCCATTTCTTTATCAAACCAGAGTTGTGCTTTCATTCCTTTTGACCTTACATTTTTCAAGGCGGCTTCTTTGTAGTCTTTCATTTCAACCTCCTAGACTTCTGGATTTGTTGTTGGATCCAACAAGCTTGAATTTAAAGCTTCTTCGCTGTAATCTCTTCCAGAAGACATCTTTGTGAGCAAATCTCCGTCATTGTCAAAACCTCCAGCCATAATCTTTTTGTAGTTGTCAAGAAACCAGCGCAAAGATGTGAAAGTGTAATTTTGAAGATACTTTGAAGCTTTGATTTTTTTGATAAGCCCTGGCATATCAACATCATCTGGAACGTCTGCATTTACAACTCGACCGGGGAATGCATCTTGAAAGAGTTTTTGTGCCGGTGTCATTTCTGCATAGTCTGGCAACTTCACTTTTTTCTTGGCATAACAAATCCTGATATTTCTTACGTGCTGTCTTCGATTTTGAAATGATGTTATCAACTCCGCTTTTTCCAGTGCATCGACCCACCTTGAGATAGTCCTATCTCCAACGTTAAACTCTTTTGCAATGTCAACATTCTTTTTGTTAAAAATTCCGCGATTGTCAACATTGTCTTCAATGTATCTGAAAAATTTAAGTTCGTTAGCTGAAACATCTGCAGCTTTATATTTTTCCCATAGTTCTTTAGTTGTCATAGTTTCCACCTCCAACAAAAAAGTTTGCTGGTGGGTTGAAGTTTTCTGATAAATTGAAGTTGACTTCATCTATGAAGTTGTTTGCATTTTGTGGCAAATATTCTAGAAAGGTGTATTCACTTGACAAAGCCAAATGTTTGATTTGACCTTTCTCAACACACCAGATTTCGACTTCAGTAGATTTTGCCCACATGTGAAATTGACTGTATGCATCTGACCACTTGCAGGACACGGAGAATCTTCTCTCTCCTGTGATTTCATCTTTCCATAAAATCAAAAAACCTGTGAAAGTCGAGAATGGAAAATCCATTCTCAACCCACAGGTCTTTAATTTTGTCTTAAGTTCTAGCTTTTGTTTTTCGCTCATAATTTTCTCCTCTTAATTTTTAAACATTGGTTGAATTGAAGCAGAGTAGCCATTGCAAGTCATTGAGTTCATTAAATCAACTGCTTTCCCCAAAGAAAAGACCAAAATGTCGTCAGTCTTTCCGTTGAGTTCTTCCTCGGTTTTCCATTTGAAAGTTTTGTGCTCGTCGTCAACTTCTGTGACATATGCTGTTTTGCATTCTTTACTTTCTGGAAAGTAAAGGTCTAGTTTCACACAATAGGTAAACTTCTTCCAAAAATCGCTCATTTTTAACCTCCTTTTAGTTTCCATTTTGGAAACTTTAATTAAAATATAAACCCAATTAGAAGATTTGTCAACAAAAATGTGCCCATTTTGGGAATTTTTTCAAGAAATAATATATATTTAGGGAGTAAAAGGGGGTAAAAAATGAAGAATTTAATAAATCTTCGCCAAAATGCTGGTTATACACAAGCATCTTTTGCCAGAGAATTAGGCATACCTAAAACTACCTATGCTCACTATGAAAGCGGCAGAAATGAGGCAAATGTTGAAACCTTAACAAAGTTTGCCGACTTTTTTGGAGTGAGTGTTGATTATCTTTTGGGACACGAAACACCAAATATTTTGCATTTGGACGGACTGACAGTCTCACAAAAAAGATTGATTGACCTTGCACAAAAACTAGATGACAATCAAGCAAATTACATTGCCGGTAGAATATCAGAGTTGTTGGGATTGTCCTACGAGCAAGCCAGACCAACTCGACCTTTTTAATCCGGGAATGTGTATATACATTTGGATCCATTTGTATATACACGCCCTGGGGGAATCGAATGTGTATATACATCATCTGCAGAACGTGTATATACACTTGGCCAACAAGTAGGTTTACACTTTGAAGATTTTGATTTACCCTTCGTTCAGGAGGTGTCAAATGGAAGAAGACCAAATCAAATTTTTCAAAGACCTCGTGGACGGACTAAAGAAGCAGGATGACCTGTTTCAACAACTGGGCAAAATCAACACTTGGATGAGAGACTGCATTGGTGTTGCCCTTGGACGCTATGCAGAGCGTTCAGAACAGAGTGAGTCTTGGCAGAGCTCACAAAACTCAAATCTGCCAGTTGGGACGAATTGCTCTTCAATAAAGGAGAGTGATTTCATGAAAAATGTTAGACATAGGGAAGATGGGCGCTGGGAATATCGGAAACAAATCCAAAAACAGTCAGTGTCAATCATCAAACCAACTAAAGAGCAACTGCTCATTGCTCTAAAGAAAATCAGAAAAAAGCCTGCAGAAAAACTTATTAGAGATATTCAGGACAAATCTTTTGGGAAGTTTTCAGAGTATTGGCTTGAAACATTCAAAGCAAAGACAGTGTCGCCGGCTTGTTTGCATTCTTACAGAAACATCTTGAAGAATCATCTGACACCATTGAATGAGATAATGCTTAAAGACATCAGGCTGTCAGACATCCAACAAGTCATTAACACAAAAACCGGACGAGTGAGAGAACTTTGCTATTTGACCATTAAACAAATTTTGAAACAAGCATATTACGAGGACTACATAAAAAAAGACCTTGCACAGTTTGTTGTGAAAGGAAAGATTGAAAAGCACGTGAGAAGAAATCTCAACTTTAGAGAGCAAGAGATTTTATGGAACTCTCTAAAAGACGATCATCTTTCACTCCTAATCAAATTTTATCTTTTGACTGGAGCAAGACGTGCTGAAGCACAAATCACAAAAGAGAATTTATTCAAAGAAACAAATGGCTGTTTCGTTTTGCTTGAGGGAACAAAGACAGAATCTTCAAAAAGATATGTAAAAATTTCAGAGAAACTTTATGATGAACTTATGGCAGTTTCCGGAGAAAATGTTTTTTATAGAGACTGGAAGTCGATTGAGAAACGTTTCAGAGTATTTGTTAAGGAAATTGGACTTAAGGAGATTTCAATCCATAGATTGCGCCACACGTTCTCAACAAACTTGCAGGTGCTGGAAGTTCCGGACAAGTTGCGCCAAAACTATTTGGGACATGCATCAATTGTGACAACAAATGATGTTTACACACATCTCGACCCAACACTAACCAAGGAAAAATTGACTGAATTGTATGGAGAATATATACCAAGGTATATATAGGTGTTGATTTTGACCCAACTTTTGACCCAACTTTTTGCTGAAAAGTTGAAATAACAAAAAAGACCAATCAATATTTTGATTAGTCTTCCAAATTTTACACCAGATGTGGTGTGTCTGGTGGCTCGCCCGGGATTCGAACCCGGGACCCCTTGATTAAAAGTCAAGTGCTCTACCGGCTGAGCTAGCGAACCATGGCAGGGGTGGCAGGATTTGAACCTACGGATGCAAGAGTCAAAGTCTTGTGCCTTACCACTTGGCGACACCCCTAAATTGATGGCGGTGTACTCCAAATCCCCTTTTGGCTGGGGTGGTAGGATTCGAACCTACGCAATGTTGGAGTCAGAGTCCAATGCCTTACCGCTTGGCGACACCCCATCATCCACCATTTTGTGGTGGTGTTTTTATGGGGTGATTTAAGGGGGTCGAACCCTTGACCTCCAGAGCCACAATCTGGCGCTCTACCAACTGAGCTAAAACCACCACATGGTGCTCCCAGAAGGATTCGAACCTTCGACCTTTGCCTTAGAAGGGCACTGCTCTATCCAGCTGAGCTATGGAAGCAAATTGGAGCAGGTGAAGGGAATCGGACCCTCGCAACCAGCTTGGAAGGCTAGTGTTCTACCACTGAACTACACCTGCAAATGCTCTAGTAGTTTACCATGCACCGCAAAAATTGTCAAGAAAAAATCAAAAAATAATCTTAAGCATTTTAAATTTTTAAATAGGAAGACTTTTCAAAATAATAATTTGCTTAATCTGACTGCTTATGTTACAATAAATTCATCAAAAAGTTGGAGGAAAAAATGAAAACTGTGATTATAACTGGGGCAAGTGACGGACTTGGAAAAGCTATTGCTCAAAAATGTGTGGATGACGGCATGAAAGTTGTCAATATTTCAAGATCAAAATGCCCAGTGGGGGGGGGTAGACAACATATTGTGTGACTTGTCTATCGAAAAAGACATAGAAGATGCGGTGGCTGAAATCAAAAAAAATTATTCAAAATTTGATGTTTTGATAAACAATGCTGCAATTGTTGGGTATTCAAAAATTAACGAAATTGACTATGAAAAGTTTGAAAAGACTTGGAAGGTGAACACTATTGCTCCACTTTATATCATTTCAAGGCTTTTTGATTTGATTGTGGAAAACGAAGCCGATGTAATCAACATTGGCACAACTCACAGTCAACATGCTCATCCTGGCATTGAGAACCAACTTGCTTATGTTGCAACAAAGTATGGGCTTCGTGGAGGCTCTTACAACATCTCAATGGAACTTAAGAAAACCAAGAGCCGACTTGTTCATGTTTATATGGGTGGATTCCAATCCAAGATGCATGAAAAAGATTATGGCAATGTGATGACTGATCCAGAGAATTGGATGAAACCAAGTGAGTTGGCGGAACTTATTGTTTATCTTTTAAATTTACCAAAACAAATTGAAATCAGTGAGATTACAGTAAACCGAAAAGGCAGAAGAGGTTAAAACTAAACACGCAAGAAATTTTTGCGTGTTTTTCTTTTTTAAACTTATGAAAAACATTTTTATTTTTGGAGAAGATTCTATATAATGTTTTCAAGAGCTCAAGGAGGAATTATGAAGACAAATTTGTGGGAAGTTTATAGAGGAGAAAAAAGAAACGAAGTAGAAAAATTTTGCAGTGAATACAAAAGCTTTTTAAGCACATGCAAAACTGAAAGAGAATGTGTCAAATTTGCTGTCGCAGAAGCTGAAAAGAATGGTTTCAAAAATCTCAAGATTTTGATGGAAAACGGAAAGAAATTGAAAGCTGGCGACAAAGTGTATGCTGTCAACATGGATAAAAATGTTATGCTTTGTGTGATTGGAAAAGAGCCTATTGAAAATGGCATCAATATTGTTGGAGCACACATTGACTCGCCAAGGCTTGACCTCAAAGCAAAACCACTATATGAAAGTCAAGGCTTTTGCATGATTGATACTCATTATTATGGTGGAATCAAAAAATATCAATGGCTTGCTCAACCCCTCGCATTGCATGGAGTTATTTTCAGAAAAGATGGAAGTGAACTTTCGATTGTTTGTGGAGAAGGGGATGATCCAGTTTTTGCAGTGTCTGACCTTTTGCCACATTTGGATCGAAATTCAGCACCAAAAGATGTCAAAGGAGAGGATTTAAACTTGCTTGGTGGAAACATTGGAGATGACAAAGTTGAAAAGGAAAAATTTAAGACGGCAATTTTGAACCTTATCAAAACAAAAAACATTACAGAAGATGACTTTTTCTCTGCCGAAATTGAAGTTGTGCCTGCTGGAAAAGCTCGTGATTGTGGACTTGATGGGAGCATGATCATTGGCTATGGTCATGATGACAGAGTTTGTGCTTACACTGGACTTCGCGCATTGCTCGAAGCAAAAAAGCCAGAATACACCATCTGCAATCTTCTTGTTGACAAAGAAGAAATCGGAAGTGTTGGTGCAACAGGCATGGAAAGCAAGTTTTTTGAAAACACAATGGCTGAAATTATGAACTTGTGTGGTCAATATAGCGAGCTTGCACTTCGTCGTGCCCTTACAAACTCAAACACTCTTTCAAGTGATGTGACTGCCGCAGTTGATCCAACTTACACGAGTGCATACAATGTTGAAACAGACGCTCATTTTGCGAAAGGAATTTCTTTCAACAAGTTTACTGGTGCAAGAGGAAAATCTGGTGCAAATGATGCAAATCCAGAGTTTATTGCAAAACTTCGAAGATGTCTTGACGAAGCAAATGTGACCTATCAAGCAACTGAAATGGGAAAAGTTGATCAAGGTGGTGGCGGAACAATTGCCTACATTATGGCAAAGTATGGAATGAATGTCATTGATGCTGGTGTGCCAGTTCTCAACATGCATGCTCCTTGGGAAATTGTAAGCAAAGTTGATGTCTATGAAACTTACAGAGCATATAAAGCTTTTTATGGAATGAAAGCATAAAAAAGAGGTCAGAAACCTCTTTTCTTTTTATAGTGATATGACTTGAGAAAAAGTTTGTTTTGTGATAAAATATCTCTATGCGGATATGGTGGAATGGCAGACACGCGAGATTTAGGTTCTCGTCCGAGAGGGTGGAGGTTCAAGTCCTCTTATCCGCACCACACTTTGTAAGTAGATTTTGAGGGAGGATTTTTATGCTTAAAACAAGAAATGGAAAAGAAATTTCCAAGATTGGAATTGGAACTTGGACAATAAAGAAAGATAATATGCAAAAAGAAATTGATGCTCTGAAATATTATGTTGATATGGGGGTGAACTATATTGATGTTGTGTTGGCTTATGATAGTGGTGAAACGCTCGATGTTATTTCAAACTTTTTGAAGAAAGTGAAAAGAGAAGATATCTTTGTTAATGCTTTCATAACGCATGGATGTAAAAATATAGAAGATGTGGAAACTCAAGTTAAAATTTATTTGGCTAAACTTCAGACAAACTATTTAGATTGCGTCACTTTGCATAGTCCCGCAGTTTTGGGTTTTGAATTTGAAAAATATGTCGACGAAATCTTAAGATTGAAAGAAAAATACAATATTTTAAACATTGGTTACAGCAATCTCTCACCAAAGCAATATGAACAAGTTAAACAACACATGAACTTTTTTGAAGGCTTATATAATCTTGAGAATAAAATAAACGATGACAATGGAATAATTGAGAAATGCTTGAAATATGATATTGCATTTTATGCTTATCAACCACTTAGAAGAAATAGGACTGCTAAGCAAGAATATTCAGAAGTGGTTTCACTTGCAAAACAATATGGCAAATCTCAAAATCAGATTTTGATAAATTGGATGATTAAGCATAAGAAAATTGGTGTCTTGATTAAATCTAGCAACCAAAAGCACATTGACGAAAATTTGGCTTCATTAAATTTTGATATGAAAAAAAGTGATTACGAGATATTAGACAAATTTAGAAATGTTGAATTTGACAAAATTCCATTCTCTTATGTAAACGAAGAGGGGAAGATTAGGATTGACCAAATTCCAAATCAACCGATCGGAGTGTTGTAAAAAAGGTATAGTTGTATGGCAAAAAAAAGGATACAAAATTTTGTATCCTTTTTATTTTTTCTTTTTGGTTGTTTTTGCTTCTTTTCCACTTTCAACAGGCTTCTTTTTAGGTGGTTTTTCTTCAATTTTTGTTTTTAAATCAGATTTCGCTTTCTTCTTTGCTTTTTTATCTTTCTTTTTGTGAGTGAAGATTTTGGTGAAAGATTCAAGTGCATTTTCTTCTTGTTCTGGTCTCTCCTTTTCAACTCTCTTTGGCAAACCTTTTCCTATCACTGGCATAACAACTTTATCTTTACGTTCTCGCACTTCAAGTTGATTGTATGGAACGGAAATGTTTTTGCGTTTGAATTCGTTGTATACATTTTCAATTATGTAATAGTAAACATCCCAATAATCACAGTTATCGCACCAGCAGTTTGCAAAGAAATCTATGCTGCTTGCATTCAAAACTTTAAGTCTGCAAAATGGTGCTGGGTCAAGATAGACTTTTCCATTGCTTGTCATCACATCTGTGACGATTTTTTTAACCAATTCAACATCTGTTTCGTATGCAACTGAAAATGTGAAGTCTACTCTGCGTTTTGGATATGCTCCAAGATTTGTCACATTGTTGTTGATGAGATTGCTGTTTGGCATTGTGATTTTTTTGTTGTCAGGCGTGATGAGAGTTGTGAACATGAAGTTGATGTCAGTGATGTTTCCTTCAACTCCATTTGTGATTATATAATCGCCTTTTTTAAACATGTGACTTGAAATGATGATTATTCCGTTTGCCACATTGGAGATTGCATTTTGCAATGCCATACCAACTGCCAATATAACAGCACTGCAAGCAGTTAAGATTCCTGTGATTTCGACCCCAAGTTGCGACAATAGCAACAATATAAGCACAAGCCACAAAATGAATTTCAATATGGTGCAAATAAATTGCTGTGCAATCTTTTCCATTTTTGTGTGTTTCAATATCTTTCTCATAACAGTCAACAAAATTTTTATGACAATTATACCAATTATGAGGATTGCGAAAAACCAAACGATATTCCAAACATTTGTTTTGAAATAATTGCAAATATCGTTCCAAATTTTAGTCCAATTCATATTTTTCTCCTTTCTTAAATTTCAGTAAAATTATACATTTCGCGTTTTTTTAAGTCAAATAAACAAACGAAAAATGTCGAATTATTTTTATCTAAAAAGACTATACAAGAATTTTTGTTATATGTTATAATAATTTTAATAAGGTTTCTTTAAGGAAGGGGGCGATATGGAGAATTTATTTGATAAGATTGATTCATTTGCAAGGGAGCAAATTGACATCTATGGCTTGCCACAAAATTTCAACTATGAGGTGGCGAACAGAAAAGCTGAAGAACTTGCGTTATCTTGTGGGGGGGGGATTGATCTTGCAAAATGTGCAACTGCACTTATGGACATCAAACTTGGAGAGGCAGTAAAAAACGGAAAACAGCCAGAGCATGTGAAAATGAGTGCAGACTATGCGCAAGAAATTCTCGATGTGCTTGGAGTGGAGGAAAAGACAAAAAAACTTCTTGTCAATTGTGTGCTTGCTCACCATGGAAATGTGCCTTATGAAAGCATAGAAGCAGAGATTGCTGCAAATGCGGATGCTTACAGATTTATTTCTGAAATTGGAGTTTTCACAACATATGGCTTCGCGAAAAATTTGGGCAAAAATCACAATGAGTCGCTTGATTTTGTTCAGTTTAAACTTGATGAAAAACTCAACATTTTGTCACTTGAAAAAGCAAAGGAAGAACTTGTGCCACTCTATTACAAGTTGTCAGATTTGATTAAAAAAGCACATATCTAAAAAGAGGGGTGAATATGGAAAAAACGGCAAAAAAGAGAAATTGGTTTCTTGCATTCTTTGATGACAAAAGCAAGACAAATTTGAAGTGGTGGAATCGAAATTATTTCTATGCTGGGACGATTTTGATTGTTGTAATCAACATCCTCATTTTTGCGTTTGTAAACAAAAATCCTTGGGATATTGTTGGATACAAGCCTAACGAGGGCTCTTGGACAAGTGTTTTTTATCTTAAACCAACTTTAAGTCTGTTTTTGAGCAGTTTTTTCCACAGCAATTGGCAACATGTTTTGCTTAATATGTTATGTTACTTTGTGGCGGGCATTTATCTTGAAAGAAAATTTGGAACTTTTGGTCTTTTAGGCTTTGTTTTGTTCGCTGCTTACATATCTGCAATTGCAATTGGTGCAAATGACCTATCTGTCTATTCTGTAGGTTATTCTGGAGTGAATTATTTTATATATTCAACTATAATTTTAGATTATTTTTTCTCATTTCAAAAACATAGAAGAAATAAAACAAATACAGTTTTAGGGGCGATTGTTGTAGCATTGATTTATTTGGCTATGTGCTTCAGCGGTGGGACGGAAAAATTCTCATTCGCCTTTTGGCCTTATGATTTGGCACACAATATGGCACACTACACCAGTTTTATTGCAGGTGGGGTGCTTGCACTCTTTGTTGAAGCGGTCAGATTTGCTTCACTAAGCCATGCACTTAAGCAAGCGGAGATTCGAAAACAAAACTCTGTCAGCGGGATTGTGATTATTGATACAACAGAGGAAAAACCAAAGAAGAGAAAGCGTTCAAAAAAAGACAAAAAGCAAAAAGAACAAGTGAAAGAGGAAGGACAAACCAAATCTGAAGAAAAGGTTGCTTTGGGAAAAGTGGAAGAAAAGCCAGAAAAGACCGAAAATGCAATGGTGGAAGAAAAGGTGGCGCAAAAAGAAGAAAAACCACAGCCACCGATTCAAGAAAAAAAGGTGAGTGCAATACCTGAAGAATTGAAAACTGCACCAGTGAAAAGGACTTATAAAAAGAAGAAAAAGACGACCACAAACCCAAATGTGCTTGTGATTAAGCCAGTTGTTGGAAAGCAAACAACAAAAAAAGACGACAAAAAATAGATTTTTATACAAAAGTGTGTTGATTGTTATATACGGAGGATGGAATGAAAGATTTGATGAAAAGCAACATCTATGAATGTGGGGATGAGATTGCCATCGTGGGCAGTTGTCTTAAAGCGATGCAACCAAAGGCATACAAAGAAATTGAAAATATGGGGTTGCCGATTTTTGATTTGTGTCTTGAGCAGTCACACATCAACATGGCAATCACAAAAGTTTTGGGAATGGTGAGAGCAAAGAAAATCAAGAGAATTGTTTTTGCAAGTGTGGATCGTTCACCTCATTGCACGCAACTTCATTACATTCAAGATGAGATTTTGAAACTTGGCTTTGATGTGAAGTGTGAAAATTATGTTGCAGTGGATGATCGATTGGTAAAAATCTCAAAAGAAACCATTTCGCTTTCAAAAAATTTGGCTACTTTGCAAAGTTTAAAGAAATAAAAAGAGGACATTATGGTCGATTTTTGCAAATTGGGAATTGAAACTTCAAAAGATTTGATGAGTTATTTTGATAAAAATATGCGATATGGCTTTGTTTACAGAAAAAAGGTGTTTACTGATAGTGAGGCGGATTTTCAAAAAAATATGGACAAGTTTTATAAACTGCGTGTTGGTGAAGATTTTATCAAAAGTGGTTATGGCGTTTGTTGGGATTTTTGTGAACTTGAAAGAGAATTCTTCCTTTCAAAAAAGATTGAACATGAGTGTTATTTTGTCGAGAGTTTTGTAAATAGACAGGAAGGAGGACCGACTCATACCTTTGCACTTTTCAAAGAAAATCGTAAGTGGTTTTGGTTTGAATATGCTTGGCAATTTAATCGTGGGATATGGCAATATGCTTCAAAGGAAGAGGCTTTGGCTGATGTGTTGAAAAAGTTTGAAGTATTTTATGATCGTAGACTTTATGATATAAAATTATATAAAACAAAAAGATTGCGAAAGAGACTTGACACTTTTCAGTATGTTGAAAGGTGCATCAATGGAGAGAAAATTGATTTGAAAAATTTGGAGATATGATGAAAGAATTTTTTATTGAAAACAGAAAGGGATTGAAGATGGCACTGCGTGTGACGATCAATGAAAAAAATGACAAATTGGTTTTTTTGCTTCATGGGATTGGTGCAAGGAAGGAATATCCACATATGCTAGTTTTGGAAGAAGAGTTTGCAAAGCATGGCTTTAATGTTGTCAATATTGATGCGACGGATTCTCTCAATGCCAGCGAGAGTTCTCGGGGGGGGGTGACCTTCAGCGGATTCTATCAAGATTTGGAAGATGCAATTTTATGGACAAAAAGACAAAACTTTTATGTTGAGCCTTTTGCGCTTGCAGGACAGTCTTTGGGTGCTGAAGCGATTGTTTTGTATACCTGCCAAAATTCTGACAAGGTGAATTTGCTTGTGCCATGTGCTTTTCCTTGGCTTGACGGAAAAATTGAAGTTCAAAACAACAAAAGGACGAAGGATATCTTAGAGAAAGGTTTTTATGAACAAGTGTCACGAAGCACTGGGAGAATTTTGAGAATAAGAAAAAACTATCTTGACGATCTTGAAAAGTATTATTTGACTGATCATGTAAAAAATATTAAGGCGGAGACTCATTTGATTGTTGGGCTTAAGGACAGCGAATATCATATTGAAAACAATCAAAAACTTTATGAGCTTTTGAATTGTAAGAAAAGCTTGCAATTACTCCCAGATGTTCCGCATGATCTTGCAAATACTGACGACAACAAGAAGATTTTTATTGAAGCATTGGAAAATGTGTTTGATAAGTTTGAAAATAAAAAAGACTGATTCTAATCAGTTTTTTTGTTTTTTACTTTTAAAGTATGTTATAATTGCAACAAGGAGTTGGAAATGGCAAGAAATATGTGGAATCCATGGCATGGTTGTCATAAATGCAGCCCGGGTTGCAAAAATTGCTATGTGTTTTTCCTTGACAAGATAAGAGACAAAGATTCAAATGTTATTTCCAAAAATAAAACAAATTTCAACCTACCTCTCAAAAAAGACAGAAGTGGAAACTTTAAGATTGCTTCAGGCAGTGAAGTCGCAACATGTTTCACATCTGACTTTTTCTTGGAAGAGGCAGATGCTTGGAGAAGTGAAGCTTGGGAAATTATCAAAAAAAGGGCAGATGTTTATTTTCTTATTTGCACCAAAAGACCCGAGAGGATTTTGGAAAGTCTTCCTAGTGACTGGGGAGAGGGATATGAAAATGTTATTTTGACAGTCACGTGTGAAAACCAACAAATGGCAGAGAGGCGATTGCCAATTTTTCTTGAAATCCCTGCAAGAAGAAGATTTGTTTTTGTTGCACCGATTTTGGGAAAAGTCAGTCTTGACAAATTTCTTGAGAGTGGGAAAATTGATGAAGTTGCTGTTGGCGGAGAGTCGTATGACTTTGCAAGAGAGTGCAATTTTGATTGGGTGAAAGATATTTATTTTTCTTGCAAGAAACATGGTGTGAATTTTGATTTTCATCAGACAGGTTCAAATTTTGTGGTTGACGGAAAGAGATATAAAATCAAACATCATGATGAATATTCACAAGCGAAAAAAGCAATGAAGATACTTGAAAATTTATCTTAAATGTTAAATCGTGCTGCTTTTGTATGCTATAATAAAACTTGGAGAAAATATGGGAACATCAAAAGAATATCGAGATTATGTTTTGGAACAACTTTCACTTTTGGAAGGTGTGACATGTCGTCCTATGATGGGTGAGTTTTTGCTTTATAATAATGGAACTTTGTTTGGTGGAATATATGATTTCAGATTGCTTGTCAAAATCACCGACACAAACAAAGTTTTTGAAATGAGTGAAGAAATTCCATACAAGGGAGCAAAGCCAATGTTTAAGCCTGACATTGAAAATAAAAAAATACTGAAAGAAATTGTGCTTGCAACCTGTGAAGGTTTGAAGAAATAGGAGAGTTTAATGAGAAAAGAAATCTTGAAAAAGTTAAATAAATTTTTGGAGGAGTTTGAGCATAAAGATGATGTGGAAGGTGTTTTGGTGTGCGGAAGTTTTGTGACAGGACATCCAAACAAACACAGCGACCTTGATGTTCATTTACTTTTAAACAAAAAGTGCAAATATAGAGAACGCGGAAATCGAATTGTGGATGGGCTTTTGATTGAATATTTTGCCAACACAAAAAGACAGATACTTGCTTACATGCGTGATGACTATCAGAAGATTCGCCCAATGAGTCAAACGCAATTTGTGACAGGCGAAATTATTTTTGATAAAACAGGTGAGTTGCAGACACTTAAAAATGAAGCGACAAAGCAACTTAAGAGAGAATATGAAGACTTGGATGTCACGCCTAATGGGCAAAAGTTGTATGGCGTATGGGATGATATGGATGACCTTCAATCAATTTTGGAAGAAGGGAGAGCGGATTTTGATTTTGTATATTATTACAAACTTGACAGGTTGCTGTCTTGTCTCTTTCGCACAATGAAGATCCCATATAATGTCAAAACGATTTATGGTCACCTTACAAGTCCAGTCACAAGAAAGAAATATTTACTTAAGGAGATTAAGGACAAAAATCTTAGAGAACTTATCAAAACTTCAATTGTTGAAGAGGATAAACAAAAAAGATTGGACGCTTTTGTCACTTTAAGCAAAATAATTCTAGAAAAATATGCCTTCGACATTGCAAAGTTTTCTTTCAAAAGTGACGAAGAGGTGTGAAATATGAAAAACGAAATTGAAGTGCGACTTGCAACGATTGAAGAAGTTGAGGATTGGTGGAACAAAAAAATCTCTAAAAGTCCAAAAGACATGGCATATAAAAAGTGGAAGGAAAACTTTGTTGAAGGAAACAAAAATGGCTTGCGCAAGACATTTTTTGCTTTTGAAAATGGCAAATACATTGGTCAAGGGACTTTGCTTTTGGAAAGTAATGACAAGGTTTTGACGGGGAAAGGAAAGGCAGAGATAATCAAACTTGAAATTTTGCCAAAATATAGAGGTAGAGGCATTGCAACAAAAATATTTAAAGAGATTGAAAAACTTGCAAAAAAGATGAAAATTAAAATGCTTACAATTGGAGTTGAGCCTTGTGAGGTGAGAAACATGCAAATTTATTTTCATTGGGGTTTTACGACATTTTTACAATGCACAAGTGAGACTTATCCTCCAAAAACAGAGAAAGATATGGGCGAAACCATAACAGTTTTGTGTTATGGAAAAAGAATATAATAAGGATTTTGAAATGACAAAAGAAGAATTAATAAAACAATTTGATCGTTTGCAAGATGTCTATGGAAGCAGGAACAGAAACTCTGTTTATGGTGGGGGATGTGAGAAAAATCCAGAACTTTGCTTGGTCTTTATAAATCCAACCGCACGAAATGTTGCAACCGACAAAGCGTGGAAGGGAATAAGACGACAATGGCTTGGAACAAAAAACATTTGGTCATTTTTGACGCAAGCTGGACTTTTTGATGAGCGACTTAATTCTCGTATTCAGTCAATGAAGCCTGCTGATTGGACAGAAGCTTTTTGTGAAGAGGTTTATGATGAAGTTGAAAAGAGAAAAATCTATATAACAAATCTTGCAAAATGTACACAAGATGATGCAAGGGGTTTGCCAGATGCTGTGTTCAGAAATTACAGGGATTTGTTCTTTGAAGAAATGAAATTGATATATCCAAAAAAGATTGTTTTATTTGGAAATCAGGTTGCTAGTATCGTTTTGGATAAAAAAATATCAGTCAGCCAGTGGAGAAAAAAGCTGGAGACCTTTTGTTTTGATGGGAAAGAATTTTGGTGTTTGCCAGTTTTCTATCCTGTTGGCAATGGAAGGTTTAATGCTCCTAAAGCGATTGAGGACTTAATCTGGATTAAAAATCAAAAATGATGGAGGATATATGATACATTCTTGTGCAGGTGGGGTTGTACGTGAGAAAAAGCTTTATGATTTTGCAAAAGTGAAGATCGAATGCACTGGAGAAATAAGATGGTACATCTCAAACAATCCGCTTTTGATGGTTGGGGACAAAGTGGTTGTTCCTTTTGGAAAAGAAAGAGAGAAGGCTGTTGTGCTTAAACTCGACAAAAATTTGTCGGAGCAAGTTTCTCCTATGCCAATCAGGCAGATGAAGGAAATATTGCAAGTTATATATGATTGATGCAAATTAGTCATTCAAAAGAAATCGTTTTGATTTCTTTTTTCTTTGAAAAATGTAAGCAAGTGTGATATTCTTTTAATATAGAATATGGAAGCACAAAAGAAAAAATTATTTCATTTCAGACCATTGTTTTTCTCTTTTTTGTTTTTGACACTCGCAATTTCTTGTGCCAAATTTCTTTTTGCTGGCAAGGCATTTTATATTGCTTTAGTTTGTTCAATTTTCTCCATACTTTTTATTTTTTGCCTTTGTCAGAAAAAATTTGTCTACTTTGTTTTTCTTTTGGCTGTTTTCGGTATTGGAATTGGTTGGTATTTTTTAGGCATGTCAACCTTTCAAGCAAAATCATTTTCTGGACAATGCCAAATTGTTGCTCGAATAAGTGACAGCATAAACTACTCTGATTATGGTGACACATGCAATGTCATCTTGAAGGATGTTAAAATAAACGGAAAAAAGTCTAAGAACATCTATGCAAGAATAAATTTTGAGGATGAGGGCGATTTTCAAGTTGGAGATGTGATTTCTTTCACAAGCGAAGTTTCGCCAGTCAAAGCATTCCAACTTGAACAATTCAATAGTTTTTATTATAGAAACAGCATTGGATACACTTCAGAGTTTGCAGTAAATCAGATTAGTATTCTCAAAAATGAACTTAAACTTGATGAAAAAATAAGGCAGAGAGTTAAATCAAAATTTTTCGGTTTAAAAAATGGGGCAATTTGTTATGCGGTGCTTTTTGGAGATAAATCCGAAATAGATGATGATATGAAAGAAGCCTTCAGCAGTGCTGGTGTCGTTCATTTGCTGACCGTTTCTGGGCTTCATATAAGTTTTTTGATTGCACTATTGGGCTTTGCTCTCAAAAAATGCAAAATCAGGGGATGGATCAATCTTTTAATATGTACCTCATTTGTTATCTTTTATGCTTTTCTTTGTGGGTGGACTCCATCTGTTTTGCGTGCTGGAGTTATGGGACTCGTTTTGGCACTTGCAACAGCCTCTGGAAAAAGATATGATGGACTGAGTTCTCTTGGACTGGCTGGTTGTATCATTCTTCTTGTCAAACCTCTCTTTGCTCTTGATGTTGGCTTTTTGATGAGTTTCTTTTGTGTGTTTTCAATTTTCGCTCTGTGTACAGTTCTTAAAAAGTTTTTTGGAAAATTTCTTCATAAAAGGATTGCAGAGGGACTTGCTATCTCACTCTCTGCACAAGTGGGGATTTTTCCATTTGCACTTAAAATAAGCGAAGGAACAAATTTTCTTTCTTTTTTTGCAAATTTGATTATTGTTCCAATATTTTCCGTTATATATCCTATTCTATTTGTCAGCACACTTCTTGTGTTGTTTATGCCTTTCTTGTCATTTCTTTTGAAAGTGTGTGATTTTGGTTTTGTTGCGGTCTGCAAGCTCGCAGAGTTTTTTTCACAAACAAAGTTATCATTCGAGATTGAAGCACTGAATGTTTTGACCATTTCATGCGTATTCTTGCTTATCTTTTTGATAAGTAAATTTTTCATGACTAGCAAACGGACAAAAGCAGTTTGTTTTTCTATGCTTGTATGTTTGGCATGTGTTTGTGTGACTGTCCCTGATTTTTGGCAACATCCACAAGCAGGGGTAAGCATTTGCTATGAATATTCAAACGGCATTAATTTGTTGACTAATAATGCTGGTGAAAGTGTTATAATAGATGTGAGAAGCAAAAACTTCACGAAAAAAGTTTTGAAAAGCACAAATGCAAAGAAAGTTGTTGCTGTGTTTGTTTTGCAAAATTCAAAAGTTTCAATTGAGACGGTCCGGCATCTTGAATGTGAAAATGTGATAAGGACTGGCTCTGGAGAAGGGTATGAGGAAGAGAAACTTGTTGGTCTTGAAGAGGCTGGCAAAGTTGGAAAGTTTGAATATAAATATCGTTCTGATCAAGGCAAAATGGTTGGGCTAGAAATTAAATTTGATGGGAAAAGGGTGTTTTTCGCAAGAGAAAAATATACAAAACTTGAGAATTTTAAGAATGTAGGAAAGGAAAGTTTTGATCTTGTGGTTTTAGGGAAATTACAAAAGTGCGCCCCTGCGTTTGAAACAACAATAAAAATCGCAGGTTTTTATGAAGAAATTGGTGTTTCTTCGAGTTTTGAAAAGGATGGGAATGTGCAGGTTGCATTAAAAAAGAATGGTTTTAAATGGAGGTGTTTAGATTGAAAACGTTAAAATCAAGATTAAATAAAAAAATAGAAACATGCTATTTGGTTCAAGGAGAAGATGTCCTTCTCTATGATAAAGCGCTTGAAATGATTAAAAAAGCAATGGATTTGCAGTTGGAAGATTTTAATTTCAACATTTTTGATGATGACAATTTCAATGGGGATTTGGTGATTGATACTTGTGAAACCCTGCCTATGGGCAGTGAGAAAAAAGTTGTTTTGCTTAAAAACATCTCAAATCCGAACGAAAATTTTAAAAAGAAATTGAAAGACTATTTGAAAAATCCTCTTCAAAGTACATGTCTTGTCATTTTTGATTTTTTCAACAAATTTGATTTTCTTATAAGTGAAAAAATAAGCGCAAAGAGGCTTGATGACCAAAGTTTGAAAGAAATTGTAATAGCGGAGCTCAAAAAAAATGAAAAGACAATCACCGATGGGGCATGTCAGAAACTTATTGAGGCATGTTGCAATTATTATTCTTTGATTAAAAATGAGTTGGAAAAGTTGATTTCTTGTGACGATTTTGAAATAACGGAGAAGACGATTGATGCTCTTGTTTGCAAACAAACTGAGTTTACGGTTTTTGAACTTACTGATGCGCTTTCAAAACGAGATGCAGACAGAGCAGTTTCGCTTTTAAATCTTATGCCAAAAGACACAAAAACTTTTTCTCTTGTTCTCAATCATTTCAGAAGACTTTTCTTTGTTGCGGTGGCAGAAGGAACGGAAAAAGAACTTGCGGATCTTCTGGGAGTGAAAGAATATGCAATCATAGTAGCAAAGAGGCTTTCAAAAAATTTCTCAAAACTTCAACTTAAAAACATCTATGAAATGACAAGTGATGTCGATTTTTACATCAAAAATGGACAAATGCAGGTTGAAAATGCTCTTTTCTATTTGGTGTTTGGAATACTTTATTGTTAAACTATTTCTTCTAAGGAGAATATATATGGATATTGAAAAGATAAAACAAGAATACTTGGAAATTTTTTATGATAATATAGAAAGAGATGGGGCTGAAGAAATCCTCAATTATCTTGAAAAATCAGACTTTTTCACAGCACCAGCTTCTTCAAGGTTTCATTCAAACTTTGCCGGTGGTCTTTGCTTGCATCATGTAATAGTTTATAAAAGGTTTTTGTCTTTGGTTCAAAAAGAGTTTGGCAAAGATTGGGAGAAGATTATTTCTGCCGAAAGTGTAGCAATTATTGCACTTTTGCATGACATTTGCAAGACAAATTTTTATATAGTTGAGACAAGAAATGTCAAAGTTGATGGACAATGGATTCAAAAGCCTTACTACAAAGCAGAGGATCTACTGCCATATGGACATGGAGAAAAGTCGGTTTATATGATTTCTGGATTCATGAGGCTTTCAAGAGAGGAGGCTATGGCAATCAACTGGCACATGGGTGCATTTGATCCAAGAGCAAAAGACAGCCCTTATGTGCTTCGTAATGTTTTTGGAAAATTTCCAATCGCTTTCTTATTTCATATAGCGGATTATATGGCAACATATTTGGATGAAGAATGTCTCACAGATTAGAAAAAGTGCGTTTTTTCGTTTCAAAACCGCGAAAAACAGCAAAATTTTGTCCAAAAGGGTATTGACAGTTTTTGCAAAGTGAGGTATAATTATTACATCAAAAAACACAGGAGGTGTGGTTTATGAAAATAACAGTTATGGTTGGTGGCGTTCCACAGGAAGTTGAAGTTGGCACAAAGATTGGCAGAACAACTGCTGAATTTGCAACATTGTTCACTTGTGACAATTATGATGCTTCAACTGGCACTGGCCTTATTACCGTTGGTGACAAAAAGATTGTTTTTGTAAAAGATGACGCCACCGGTTATACTTTCCCTATTGTTTGGGAAAAAGGGAAAGATGCTCAAATGGTTGTTGACATCCGTGTTAAGGATGGCAAGTTCTCTTTCTCAACTGCTTTAAATCAAAAGGTTGATAAAAGAACAGTTGTTGAAACAACTGTTGGAACACCTGAATATGATGCCCTTGCAGATTTGAAATCTAAATTTGATGCAAGATATGTTACTGGTGCAGATCATGATAAGGAATATACAAATCTTATCAGACTTTATAAAAACTTTGCTCCTGCAGTTGCAACAAAACCAAGACCTGATAAAAAACCTATTTATCAATCATTCATCATTGATTTCATTCCAGTTAAAAATGCAGATGGAACAGATGCGACAATCATCATTGCTCCAAACATGAAAGATGGCAAGGTTGAAAGAGGGACTTCAGCTTACTATGTTCCTTCAAAAATTGACAGATCAGCTTGTTTAGTTGATGATAAGAATTTTGACTCTTTGAGTGCAGTTCTTCTCTCATCAATCGTTCCAACATCAGGAAAAGATTTTGACGTCAAATTGGCTGATGGAAGAGAACTTAATGGACTCATTTATGAAGGTACAACAACTGATATTGTTGATGATATGGATGGTTTTGAAACTGATTTCGGAACTGACTATACAAACGGAAAAAGAGTTGGGCCAATTGTGACTCCTCCAGCAAAGCTCATTCCAGGCGGAATCGATGTTCATCATTATGGAAAATTTGACCTTAAACACAAAAAGACTCCAACTGCTGGGTGTTTTCTTGTTGGACCACATGCTGAAAATGAGGGAGAAGACGCACCTTATCGTGTTGTTGGTGCAAACACTGCTTGGTTTGAAGCGCAAAATCTTACTCGCGATGAATTTATGGCAATTTTGAAAAGAAATGCTTTTGGAACAGCTTCTTTCACAGAAGCAAAAAAGGCAACAGTTGGCGTTCCTGCTGAACCTGCAAAACTTACAAGGGCTGATGGGTCAACTCTTGAACTCCCTGATGGAATGAATATTGTTGGGGTGAAAACTCATCTTCTTTACACTGATAAAGCTGGAAACGCTGTTATCAGAGTAATTCCTCATGAGGGATTGACACGCAAATTGGGACTTTGGGGAAGACATCAACTTGATGCTTTGTATGTTGACACAAAGAATGCTGATGGCTCTTCAATGAAACCAGATGATGTAACAAGAAAATTGAACGAACTTTCAGGTGGAAGTGGTCTTGCCAATGGTCTTGGAACAAAAAACAGAAAATCGATAGGATGGGCTAAAATAAAGATTGCTGTTAAACATGTTGCGGTAGCAGTTCTTGTTGCGGCGTCTATTTTGGTTGGATCTTTGGTTTATGCAAACCTTAACAAGGCTCAAGCTGATCTTACAGCAATGGAAAAACAACAAATTGTTACAACTGTTGAAAGTCTTGACAAAAATGAACAGTTGGCAAAAGATGCGGCTTTGAATGCTTTGGTGGATGAATCAAATGAAGCTGCAGAAGCTGGGAAACAAGCTGCAATCGACGCTGCAAAAGATCGTGTTATCATTGGGCAGCAATTCAGAGATGGAACTTGGGAAGAATATATTGAAGAATATTTCACTGCTCCTCACACTGTATACACTCACAAAAATGGCTTGAATTACCAATATAAAACTTTTAAGGAAGGTGATTATATCATTTTTGATGAGAATGGAAACCCTAGCTTTGGAGTTGCATTGGATGAAAATGGAAAAGTTAAGGTAATTGAGGTTACTGGAACTTTGACTGCCGATGATTTCAAAAAAGCTGGAAAAACTTACACTTATACTGAAGAATATGAGGCTGCACGCTTCAAACAAGGTGGAATTGAAGTTGCAAATCAAGCAATCAAAGCTGGAAAAGTTGTTTTGAAAGCTGAAAATGGAAAGACTTCTGTTGTTATAACTTATGCCGGTGGATCGAGAGAAAAGATGGTTGAAAATTTCAATAAAAAACTTGGTGAAGGTATGGGCGAATTTGCGACGAGTTTCTATGAAATTGGTTTCACGGAAGCTGTCAAAGAAGCTCAAAAAGACAACCAAATTGGAGCAAGTGGAGTTGAAGATGAAGATCAAATCTTGAAGTCTGAAGCAGTTTTAATTGCTGCCTCAAGAATTGCTGGCGCAAATGCAGTTGTAACAATGAGTGAAGATTTGAAAACAGCTTATGTTATCTCTGAAAACAGAAGCGTGGTTTATAAAGTTCCTGTTTCTGGGGATTTGACATCACTTGCTGAAGATCTTGTTGAAGCTTACGGAAAGAAGGGTGGCATGGAAAAATATACTCGTGCAATTGATTCTTTCTCAAGAGCTATGCCAGGAAAAGATTTCTCAAATTCTAAATATGCAAACACTTATGTTTCAGGAACACCAGAGACTTCAAATGGAAAAACTGTTTACCAAGCAAAGACGATTGCTTTGGATGTTGATGATGCGACACTTAATATGACTGCAACTGAGGGTGAAGGACTTTGGATTATCGTAGCAAGAGATGCATTCAATCAAGATGTTTCAGTGACAATTTCATTAATTGGAATGGGGGCATCGGTTAAACCTGAAGTTAAACAACAATATCAGACTTCTGAAACAAAACCAAATACTTCTGTAAAGACAACTCAAGCTACTGCTGGCAAAGAGGGAAAATAACAAACAATAAAAAACAGGTCAGTTTTGACCTGTTTTTTTGGTGCAGAGGATGGGAGTTGAACCCACATGATGTTGCCACCACAGGTACCTGAAACCTGCGCGTCTGCCATTCCGCCACCTCTGCTTGACCTTTCTATTATAATGATTGAGTGGCTGATTGTCAAGAATTTGCTCTTTTCTGCTCAAAAGCTTTTGATTTTGTATGCTGTTTCAATGATTTCTTTGTCGTTGAGTTGAAATTATGATATAATAAATATTATGAATGAGTCTATTATAGATATTTATGATATAAGTTATGAGGGGGCTGGTGTTGGCCGAATTGACAACCAGATTGTTTTTGTCCCAAAGACGCTTAAAAATGAGAAAATTAGGGTGAAAGTTACAAAGCGTTTAAGCAGTTTTTTAATTGGAGAAGTTGCAGAAGTTATTGTTTCAAGCGAAAAGAGAATTGAGCCGAAATGCATGCATTTTGATGTCTGTGGAGGCTGTCAATTTCAGCACTGCGAAGCAAGCCATGAGAAAGAAATTAAGCTTGAAATAATCAAAGAAGAGATTTTGAAAGCTGGCTATACAGGTGAAATTGGCTTTGTGGAAAGTGACAAAAGGTTTGGATATCGCAACAAATTGAAATTGATTGCAGAACAAGGAAAGCTTGGCTTTTTTAAGGGTAAATCAAGAGAATTTTTTGAAGTCGAAAGGTGTGAAATCGCTTCTGAAAGAATGAATGAGGTCTTGCCAATTGTGAAAGAGTTTGTCGTACAAAACAATCTTTTTGGATTGAGCGCAGTCTATTTCAAAGAAGTTGAAAATGATCTTGCGATATGCTTTTTATTTCCGAAAAACTTTGAAAAGATTCTTAAAAGTATTAAGGATATTGATGTTTTGGAAGGGAATTCAGTCTTTTTTGCTTTTGGTGAGGTGCTGGAAAGCAACTTGACAAAGATATATTGTGTTTTAGGCAAAGAAAAACTTGTCAAAAAATTGGGTAATTTGCAATTTTCAACAAGTGTTTCCGCATTTAATCAAGTAAATGAAGATGTTGCTGAAAAGCTCTATCAATATGTTGAGGGGTTTTGCAATGGAAAAAGAGTTGTCAATGCTTATTCTGGACAAGGATTTTTGACATTTAGGCTTGCATCAAAAGCAAAATTTGTCTATGGCATTGAATATCAAATCTCTGCCCATGAGAGTGCGGAGCGGTTATGCAGTCATTGTGATGGATATAAAGTTGAAAACATTTGCGGAAAGGTTGAGGATCATTTGAAACTTGTTTTGCTGAAAGACAGGATTGATTTGATTGTGCTTGATCCAGCAAAGGAAGGGTGTGACAAGAAGGTGCTTGAAAGCATTGCTTTTGGAAAACTTGAAGAGGTGATTTATGTCTCCTGTAACTTTGCAACTTTGGTGCGAGATTTGAAGTTTTTGAGAGGGTTTTATGACATTCAAAGTGTCCGAATTTTCAATATGTTTCCATGCTGTGTAAACATGGAAACGGTCGCTGTTTTAAAGAGAAAGACCAACATTTGACGGTCTTTTTTCTTTTTGGTTTTATGCGAAAATTTGCTTGCATAAAATATTTAAAAACTTTTAAGTATTTTTTATTGACCTTTTTATGTTTTTATGTTATACTCTTTACAGAGTAAATTAAAGTGGAAAATTCTACTTTTTGATATATTAAAAGTCGATTTATGGAGTTGCCTGTGAGTTCTAAAAAGTTTAAGACAATTTTGGGTGCATTGGCTGTGTTTATGGTTGCTTTGGTGACCGGCGTTGCTGTTGGCAAACTCTATGTCGACAGTATTCCTGCCAACGTTGTTTTGGGTATGTCAGAAGAAGAACTTCGTGACAGTGAAGCTGATGTGAAGAAACTGGTTGAGAAATCAAAAAATTCTAAACCAGATGCTTTTTCTGCGGTTGAAGTCTATCAGATTGCTGAATATAATTTTAATCAAAAAAGCGCTTATTATAAGACCAGCGACGGCTATGCAAAAAACCTTGTCGGAAGGCAGACTTTGCACAGCACAAAAATTCTTCGTGATGGAGAATATGTCTTTGATAATTGCAGTCCGGGTCAAGTTGATGTATGCACAAGAATCAGGCACACTGTTGGAACAGATCTTGTCACAAGAAACACCGAAGGTGATTATGCAAATGCAGCACAAACCAAAGGTAAATGGAATGACAAAGACAATGAAAATTACACAATTGCTGAATACAAAAAGAAATTTAACGGACACCCTTTGTCAAACATTACTTATGTCATTTCTTCAAAAACTTGTCCAAAAGATGCGATTTCAAAAGTAAAAAAGAATACTGACGGGAATTATTCTTTCACAATATCGCTTAGTGGGAACTTTTTGACTGCTGCAGCAGTTCGTTATTCTTACGAGATTTTCTATACAAGTTATAGTATGCTTTCTTCCGATGCAAAGAAAAACACAATTTTGCCTTCATGGAAAAATATGTCTATGGAAGTTGTCGTTGATTCAAATTTTGACTTTGTTTCAATTGACTATGATGAAAAATATGTCATATTTACTGGCATTGGCGGACCTCAAGAAGTTAATGACATATTTGTTGAAAAATTCTATTTTGACCTTGAAAATATACCTACTTTAGAGGAGGTTCTGTGATGGAAAATCCTATAAAGAAGAAAAGTTTGATTCCAAGGATGTTTAGGGCATTTACTGTCTACTTTTTCATCACGCTTGCTGTCTTTTTTGGCTATGTTCAGCTTTTTGGTGGGGTCAAGACCATCAGAGGAAAGTTGCCAGAGAGTGCTGTCGGTGAAATTGATATGTCCTTTTCAAATTTTGTCTCAAACATGATGTCTCTTGAAAACATCTATGTTGAAGGCGTGGATTTGAAATTTGTTGGAGGTGGTTCTTCAATCTCGATGACTGCTGATTTTGCAATGGATATGGCAACCAACAATGTTTCGGTTGATGCTGTGCTTGATGTTGATGGTCATGTGTATGATGTTGGTGTTGTTTATTGCAATCCTGAACTTTTTATTTCTATAGATGAAAAGACATACAAGTTTGCTGTGACAAGTGTTGGTGGGGATTTGGACTTTTCTGGAATTTTGAAAGTGCTTTCAGAAATCTCAAAAAATTTTGGAATTGATGGGATGTTAAGCAAAATTCAAGAAACTTTGGGAATTGATTTTTCAAGTCTTTCTATGCAAACACTTATGGATCAACTTGATATATCAACTAAAAAGACAAATGGTGAAGTTAACATCTCAATTATGGTTATGGATCATATTGACGCAACAATTATTTGTGATGAAAATTGCTTTATGAAGTCTGCGACTATTAAAGGAATTAACATTGGTGCAAATTCTCTTGTGATGAATGTTCCAACTGTTGAAATGAACAGTGTCAATATTTTGGACAGAATAGATGTGCCAAGTGAAGAAAATGTCATTGATATGACTGGTGTGAATGACTATGTTGTGTATGCACAAAACCTTTTTGCAGAAGATTATGTTGAAATGAATTTGACAGTTGATGTTTCAGGGAAAACCTATGAAGCAAAAGCATTGATTGATCAGACACAAGGAATTGGTTTCAAGATTGAAACTGATGTTGAGGGGTATCATGTTCAATTGGTTTATGCAAATGACATAGTTTATCTGAAGGCAAATGATTTTGGCGTGTCTTTTGCTGTTGCTGATATGAATATCTGGAAAGACAGAATTTTCAGCATTATTGAAGAAAAAACATCCAAGACTGTTGAAGAGTTACTTCAAGAAATTTTAAGCAAGTATATTGATGTTGAAAACGGCGGAAACGCACTCCAAAAAATTAAAGATGAACTTATGAAATTCCTTTCTTGTTCCGAAAATCTCAATCAAGTGTTGCCAAGTGAAGTTTTTAATTTTGAAGATAAACTTGTCTTAACTTGGGATGCGGGCTTGGAAATCAAACTTGCAAATGAGGCAGGAGTGCTTTCTGAAATTATTGGGCAATATAAGGATGTTGTTGTTTCTGCAAACTTTAAAAATGTTGAACAAGGGATTGAAATTCCTGAAGGATGTGAGGACTTAAGCCCAGTTCTTGCAAAACTTGAAAATTTATTAGATTATGTTGAAAATGGAATTTTTGAATTTGATTTTAATGCAGAATACAATGGTTTAAATTTTGCTGGTAAGTTTAAGTATGCAAATGGAGTTTTTGAAATTTCCGATATGCTTGTAGCTGGAGAGGTCGTAAACATAAGAATTGAAGGTGGATTTGTCTACTTCTCTTATGGGAATATGAAGCTTAAGTTTGCTGTTCCAAAAAATGATGGCAGTTTTGAAAGCGCAAAAATCAAAGATATGATTTCAAAACTTACTTCAGACACACTTGGAGTTGAAATTAACTTTGGTGTTTTTGAAGAGCTTTTGAATATGATCTCATCCTATACTGTTGAAGATTGGAAAACCAAACTTGTATTGAAAGTTTCTGGAAATCAAGATGACATTCATCTTTCTGTTTCAAACAAGAATGATTTGGCTCTTTCAGAGATTTTGACTGCAAATGTGACTTTTGTTGACGATAAAATTGACACTGCCAAAGTTTCGCTTTATGACATCTTAACTGCTCAGATTAAGGTGGATTATGTTGAACAAAGCACGATTAAACCTTTTGTGGCAGATGATTATAAAGACTATAGCGAAGACTTTGTTGCTGGGGCACTTGATAGTTTGGAAGTTGTTTCAAATGTTTATGGTTTCTCAAGCGACATTGCAATAAGATACAGCAAGTCGACCTTCTATGGTGAATTGGTTGCAATGATGGTTAGGGACGACACCAGTCCTCTTGCAATTGATGGATTCATCCCAGCAGTTTCGCTCCACACAACTTCATTGGGACTTAATTCTTATATATACATTGTTGGAAACACACTTTATATTGACATCAATGGCTTACAAGTTTCTGCTGACATGAATAAGACTACAATTGATGAAATCATTGCATTTGTTGAAAACAAATTTGGTGTCGCTCTTGGTGGGCAAGGCGATGCTCTTGTAAAGACAACTGAAGCATTTAAAGTTATTTTGCCTGCAATTGACAAAATTTATGGTTCTTGGGTTACAGCAAATCACAATGGACTTCAAATCAACATCAACGATGCATTGTGGTATGGGCAAAATTCAAGATTTGAAGATATTGTTCTTCAAGCATGCATTGCAAATTACAACAATACAATTGTGCCAACGAAATTGGTTGTTGGAGCAAACATCATCGATCCAAACACATTGCTTTATGATGATTACAGTGATGCATGGTTGTCTTCTGGACTTGATGGAAACGGAAACAAAATTGTTTTGGAAGATGAAATTACTAAAAATCTTAACTTCGGCGCATATTTCACAAATTTGAGTGTCGGTGTAATGGCAGAAAGCATTGACAGAGTGTTTAATGTTGTTGACAAGAATTATTCAAACATCACAAGCGTTGTTTCAAACTATGGAGTGACAAATCTTTCTGATTTCAACTCTTATGAAACTATTATGGATTTGACAGAAACTGTTTATGACTACGCAATGGGAATGAATTATCAGATTTCTATCAACGCAACAGTTGTTGATGAAAAATCCACCTTGGGAGTTGGTGGTGATGTGGTTGTTGCGGTGGCTGACCTTGCTGAAGGACAATCTGCGGCTCTTGATCTGTTTGGAGGAAAAAGTTTGAAGGTTCAAGGAAACCTTGACATCAATTCAAATGGAACTCAGCATTTAATTGATCTCTTATATTCCAATGTTGATGAAGGAATGTGTTTCACATATTCTCATGGCGACAGCATTGCAAAAGGCAATAAATTCAGGGCGAAGATTGCAAACTCAAATATGAGTGAAATCATTTCTATGATTGTTAAATTTGCAAAGCTTGATCTTGGTGACGGCATAAAAGAGGCTTGGAATATTGGCTATTGCATGACTGATTTCTCATATGTTCAGTCGCTTTTGGGGCTTGAAAAAGTTGAAATTGATGATCCAATTTCAAAAGCAGATGTTGCCCTTAATTCAATTGAGAGCATCACAAAGTTGATTGGTCTTATCAATCTTGACAAAACAATTGCTGAAGATGGGCTTGCAAACATAACACTTTCTGTTGAATTGAAACTCGGTGAAACACCAGCACTTGCAACAATACTTTTGAGAGAGGAAATGCTTAATGGAGTTGCTGTGTTTAAGTTGAGACAAATCTCTGTTTCAAATCTCATTTTTGGTGGAAAGACAGTAAACGCAACTATTGACGTGAAAGACTTCAGTGAAGCAAGTTTCAACTATGATACGACTGCGGCACACATTGATTTCAGTGATATCACAGAGATTGTTGACAGTGCTGTAAATACGATGAATCAAAAAGAAATTTCATATCAAGGAAATCTCTTGGTTGATTTGGGAAGTTTTGGAAAAATTGAACTTGCAAATTTGCATCTTTATGTGAAACTTCCAGATCAAATAAAAAATGAAAAATTCTATTTGCTTGCAGAATACGATATTGAGGCAGACAGTATTGCAACCATCATGATTGAAGGAAAGGACAACAAAAAGCGTAGTGCAATTGTTGAGTATAAAGATGGAAGAATTTCTGTTGTTGAAAGATATGAAAAAGCATTTGTTTCTGGAACGCAATACAAGACAGCATCATTTGCCTTAAATGAACTTTCGAATGTTGAAAATTTGAAAAAATTTGTTTACACTGCTTTGGGGCTTAATGGGACTGGAAAGGGCATTATTGATATGGTTCTCAATAATATTACTTTCCCAACTCCAACAATAGAAGAACTTATCACTGGTTTCACCTCAAACATGGGTGAGTATGGACTTGAACTCGATGGAAAGCATTTGACAGGTATGGATGATTCTGACACTTTCAAAATCAAACTTAAAGACAGCAGAAAATATGAAGTGGAAGTTGGAAATATTGAAATGCTTAAAGATCGAGGGTTGACTGATGAGAATGGAAACTACTTGCCATTTACAAGTGTTATCAAATTCCTTAATTCAATCAGTTGTGATGCGAATGATATGCCTCTTAAGGCAAGTATTGCAACCATATCCTTCAATTTGAACGCATCTAATGATAAATATTCTTTCCTTGAATATGTTGCTGATGGTCTTAACCTTGGTGGTGTCACATATCCATCAAATGAAGTGTTTAGAGAAAATTATTTGAACAGTGTGAGAAAACCTTGGGGATGGAAACCAATAAGTTATCATACAATTTCATTTGAAACTGGTAGTGAGAATTTGAAGGTTTCAAACATTGAGTCATTCTATGGAGACAGAGTTACCTTGCCACAACTCCTTCTTAAACAGGAGACACTTGGCGATGTGACTACAAACTATTCTTTTGATGGCTGGTTTACTGAAAAAGGCGTGGAAGTGGGAGATGTTTTAACTCTTACAGCTGATATAAAGCTTTTTGCGCGTTGGAAATTTAAAAACAAAGAAGTTACAAAATCATTGAAGGTTTATGATTCTCAAGATCAAACAAAACTTCTTTTTGAGAAGAGAATCAAAACAGGAGACACAATTTCCCTTGATGATTGGATTGAAAGAAAAGCTGATTGGGTTTATGTTGATGAAAACGGACAGAAGATTGACATTCTTGGCGGAATGGCGATGCCAGAAAGTGACATTGTTGTGTTTAAAAAAGATAAACATATTTTGACAATCAATTATAATGAATTTGTTGGTGGAACCATAACTTCAAAACAAACTCAAGTTTCGCTTTATCAAGGAGAAAACTTCTTAGGTGCAATTCCAACAAATGGCAATGCCAACTCCGGATTTTACATGAACCTGAATGGTGATGAAATTGATTTTGCAAACTTCAAATTCGTTACAGACAAAACTGGTTGGTTTGTTGATTCAAACTACACTTTCTCATTGTCTGATTATGTTATGAAAAATTGTGACATGGAAGTGTTTGCTGTAGACAAACAAAATGTTGTTGTAAAAAGTGAATATGGCAATGTTGGACAGTGGACTTTTGAAGGATTCCCTAATGAGAAGATCAATTTGCCTACACAAACTAGTTATTATGAAGATGATGGAACGCAAACAAAGAGAGTTATTTACACTTTCAAAGGTTGGAGCGAAGAAATTTCTGTTATCCCAATGGTTGGAACAACAATCCATGCAGTTTGGGAAATTGAAACAAAATACTACTACACTGTGAATTTTGATGTAAGACAATATCGTGTATTTGGAATGGTAGCAGGTGCAAAATGGAAGACATCTCCAAGTTTTGTGCCAGCATCAATAAGAGTTCTTGAAGGAGAAACTGTCAATCTTGATAATACCTCTTATCAACCAACAGCAAAAGCTCATTTAACTGCTATTGCAATTGATCCTAAAAACTTTAAGGTGACATCTTGGGGATTGTCAGCTTGGGGAGATTTGACAAAAGGTGGCAGCGGATTTACTTCTTATACTGTTTCAAAAGACGATGCTACGAACGGAGTTATAACACTGCATGGTTGCTGGCAACAAGTTTAAAGAAAAAAAACATATCAAAAAGTTGATATGTTTTTTCTTTTTATTGAATGTTTGCTTGAAATTCAGCTTTATATTTTTCAATAGCTTCGTCATCAAGTCTTGCAAAAAGTGGCTTTGGCAAGTTTACCTTGTGTTCTTTTGCAATGTCAATTATGCTTGCTTTTTGCCAATTTTCGCTCTCGTCTGGGCGACCATCAAAGGCAAGTTGATCGCTCCAAATTTCTGCAGTTCTGTTTGGCATGATTGGACTTGCAACAATTGCGAGTGCTTTTGCCATATTAAGGCATAGATAGAGCACTTTTTTTGCACTTTCAACATCACCATTTTTAATGAGCGACCAAGGAGCTGTTTTTTCGAGATAAGTGTTTCCAATGCTTGCAAATTTCATGATTTCCTTGTAAGCGGCACGAAATTCTGTCTTTTCATAAAGTTCTCCGATTTGGCTTGGGAGAGTATTTATTGCATCAATCATTTCTTTATCATTGTCGTCAAGATTGTCTTTGATCATATCATAGTCAATGCCAAGAGCCCCTTCAAAATTTTTGTTTATCATGTTGAGGGTGCGGTTGAAGAAGTTTCCATATTTGCCCACAAGTTCGGCATTTGTGTTGAGTTTAAAACCTTCGTAAGAGAAATCGCTGTCCTTGTTTTCAGGAAAAATAGACACCAAATAAGCACGCAGAGCGTCAATATCAATGTCGCTGTGGAGGAGAGAGTTCCCAAAAATTCCAATTTTCTTTGACTTTGAAAATTTTTGACCTTCAAAGTTGAGGAAGTTGAAACCAACGACATTTGTTGGGAGTTGATATTTTTTGCAAGCGATATTCATACTTGGGAAGAAAACTGCATGAAAATCGATGTTATCTTTTCCGATGAAGTTGTATATCTCGCAGTCTGGATTTTGCCAACGATCTTTAACCATTTCATCTCCGCCCAATTCTTTTGTGATTGAAATGTAGCCGATTGGTGCGTCAAACCAAACATAGAAAACTTTGTCGTCAAAATCTTTGAGAGGGACTTTAATTCCCCAAGGAATGTCACGAGTGATGCATCGTGGTTTAAGGCCTTCTTTAAACCATTTGTTTGTCATCGAATAAACGTGAGGACGCCAAACATCTTTTTTATTTTCTACCCATTCTTGAAGTTGTGGTTGGATTTTGTTGAGGCTGATGTAGATGTGTTTTGTTGATTTCTTTACTGCACTTTTGCCACAGAAAGAACATTTTGGTTCTTTAAGCATTTCAAGTTCATAGGTCATTCCACATTTGTCACACTGGTCTCCATATGCCTTGTCATAACCACAATATGGACAAATTCCGTAAACAAATCTGTCTGCAAGAGCAATTTTATCATGTTCACAGAAAAGCATGTTGCTTGTCTGAACTTCTGTGAAACCATTTTTGTAAATTTCATTGAAAAAATCTGTTGTGATTTGTTTGTGAATTTCTGTGTTTGTTCCGCTGAAGATGTCAAAGTTAATTGAAAGTTTTTTTGCGATTTCTCTCATCTTGCCATTCATCATACTGATGTATTGCGAAGGATCCATTCCGGCTTCTTTTGCGGAGATATAGCTGGTTGTGCCATGGTCGTCTGTTCCGCTGACATAAACGACATCATTGCCTTTTGTTTTGTGATATCTTGTGAACACGTCACCAGGGAGCCAACAGCCAACAACATGCCCCAAATGAGGAAGTCCATTGACATACAAAAGCGCAGAGGTAACTAGTATTTTTTTCTTTTCCATAATTTTTTCCTTTTAAAATTGTTTAGAATTGTTTTCTGTTTAATGTATTAAAGCGTCAATGACGCCATTCGACTGTCTTTCAATTTTTCAACAATTTCAGAAAGTGATAATGTCACTTGTTCTCCTGTTTGCATGTTTTTAAGAGCATATCTTTCCGATTTAACTTCATCTTCGCCAACGATGATGACATATTTAATTTGCCTTTTGTTGGATTCTTTCATTTTTGATTTGAAAGACTTGTTTTCGTATAAGCAATCTGCTCTTATACCCAAAACGCGTAACTTTTCGGCAAGTGCAATGCCTTCAAGAAGGGTGTTGTCAAAGTTAATGATTGCACAGTCAAGTTCGCTTGAGGAGGATGTGTCAAAATAGTTTTCTTGCATAAGAAGATTGAAAAGACGGGTGATACCTACACTCATTCCCACTCCAGGCATTTTGTCCTTTGAGAAATATCCACACAAATTTTCAAATCGTCCACCACCACCAAGCGCACCAAGTTCTTTTCTTCCTGTGAGAAAACTTTCAAAGACTGTGCCAGTATAATAGTTGTGTCCGCGGATGATTGCAAGGTTATATTTAATTTTCTTTGCACCCATAGCACAAAGTGTTTTGCCAAGAGTTTCAAGTTCTTCAATCCCTGTCAAAAACAACTCATTTTTTGAGATTGTTTTCAATTTTTGAGAGACTTCATCAAGATTCCCAGATGTTTTGATGATTGAAATAAGTCCAGTACATTCTTTTTCATTAAGTCCAAGTTCTTTCAGTTGAAACATTATCTCTTCAATTGGAAGTTTTTCAATTTTGTCCATAACAATTAAAATATCAATTGTTTTATCGGTTTTGCCTATTTCTGAAATATAACCGCTTAATATTTTTCTATTAGAAACCTCGACAGTGACATCAAGGTCAAGTGCTTCATAGCATTTTTCAAAAAGTCTGACACACTCTGCATCGGCGATTAGTGAAAGTTCTCCATCTCCAATGATATCGGCGTCGCATTGATAAAATTCTCTAAAACGCCCTTTTTGTGGTCTTTCACCGCGATATACTTTTCCAATTTGATATCGCTTGAAAGGGAAGTTGAGTTCGTTTTTGTGCATTGCAACAAATCTTGCAAGAGGCACTGTCAAATCATAGCGCATGCACATGTCAGTTGAGCCTTTTGTGAAACGATATATTTCCTTGTCTGTGTCACCACCGCTTTTTGCAAGAAGAGTTTCGCTATACTCAAGAATAGGGGTGTCAAGTGGTAAAAAGCAGTTATCTTGAAATACTTTTTCAATTGAATTTAGAAGTCGAGAAAAAAACATCTGTTCTTTTGGCATGAGTTCCCAAAAGCCTTGAAGTTTTTTTGGAGTTATCAGATTATTATTCATTTGTTCTCCTTATTTAATATATAATATTAACCTAATTGCACAACAAAGTCAAATGAATATTTAAGAAGAATTGCACATATTTATACACATTTACTCTCCACTTATCCACAAATTTATATTTATACATTTGCAGTTATGAATATTCAAACATAAAATTTAGCCATGTTTTGGGGATAAAATGTGCAAGTTATCCACATTTCCACATTTTTGTGGATAAGTTTTAAGCAAAAACACCTATTTTTAAAGATTTATATGTTGATAACTTTAAAGACGTCCAATTTGTTGCATTATGTCATTTTTTGTTTATTGCATAAAGTTGAATTATTTTGCATTCTTAAACATTTGTAATGAATAATTATTGCTTTAAAATGAATATAAATTCATTAAACATTTTTTATTGATTTTTGTTTGAAGATGGCTTTTTAAGCAGAAACTTGCTTGGTTGACCATCACTTACAAAATATAAATTGTGAAGAGCTCTTGTTGAGGAAACATAGAGAAGATTTTTATCAAGTTCATTTTGATAATTTTTGTTGTTTGCAAATGGAATTATCACACAATCAAACTCAACACCTTTTGCTTGCGCTGGGGTTGTTATGATGTATTTTGAAGTGGAAACAGTTGTGTCTTCATCAAGATGTTTAAACTTTTTAAGCAAAGAACTTCCTTTTTGGAGAGTTTTCACTTGTTCTTTTGTTTTGCATATAACTGCAATTGTTTGATCTCTGCCTTTTGTGGATGCTTTATGAGATTCGATTATTTCTTCAAGTTTTCTTATTTGATTTGTTGTTCTAACAAATTCCACTTCATCTCCGTTTCGATTTACGTTGTCTGCGATATGTTTCCCAAGTATCTTTTGTGAAAATATGGAAATTTGCAGTGTGCTTCGGTAAGATTTAGCAAGATGCTTAATTTGAGATTTTGTCAAAGTTGCAAGATTGTCAAGATAGCTTGGTGAAAGCGTTCTGTCAATGCTTTGGTAGATGTCACCAAGATACAATTTTGCACAATCCCAAATTTTTTCAAAGAGGTAGAAATGACATGGGGTGTAATCTTGCATTTCGTCAACTATGACATATTTGGCTTCATATGTGTCTTTAAGCGAAAATAGATTTTCCTTAATTAGAAGAATTGGAGCAATGTCATAAGCGCCAATGCTTTCAATTTCATCAATACCAATGTTTCTAAGGAAAAGATTATAAATTTTGACAAGATCAGTTGTGACAAATTTGTCATAAAGGAGTTTTTTTGCTCTTTTAAGCAAATCTTCTTTTGTTCCTTCTGGCACTTTAAACTTTTCAACAATGCTTTCAGCAATTACATCAATTCGTTTGTGAATTGAAATTGATTTAAGTTTATTGAAGAAGATTTCATGAAGTTCTTCACTGTTTATCACAACATCTCCAAATGCCATTGAGGTTGGAACAAAGAGATTGCAAATGTCATTATTTAAGAAATTTCGAAGATCTGCCAAAAATTCAAAGCTTGATTTTATGGCGATATTTTCAAAATCTTTTTGATTTTGTTTTGAAATCACTCGCTCAAGCATGGCTTCCCTGTTTTCAAAAGGTTGATTTAAAAGTCTTTTTGCCATTTCGTTGAATGTTGTGGTGAATGATTTTTCTTCGCCAAGTGCTGGAAGCACCTCATTTATGTAGTCAGCAAAAAGTTCTGATGGGGACAAAATTAAAATATCCTCACTTTTAAGTGTTTTTCTGTATTTATATAAAAGATATGACACTCTATGCATGGCAATTGAGGTCTTTCCAGAGCCAGCAACACCTTGTACAATTGTGTTTTTAAAATCATCGTCACGAATTAGAATGTTTTGCTCTTTTTGAATTGTTGAAACAATATCATGCATTTTTGAAGTTGAGTTTTGAGAAAGTTGTTCCATCAAAATATCATCATCAATAACCATATTGCTGTCGAGATAGTATTTAAGTTCTCCATCCTCGATTTTGAATTGTCGTTTTAAGGAAACCTTTCCGCAAATTTCTCCATCAGGGCAGAAATATGAAGTTTCGCCAATCTTATCATCGTAATAGAGTGAGCAAATATCAGCACGCCAGTCAAAGACCAAATTTTGCTTTGCTTCATTTTGAATGAGTCCAAGCCCAATATAAAATGGCATTTTTTCTTTTTGATCGCTTGCTTTAAAATCAAATCTTCCAAAATAAGGGCTTTTCTTTTGTTTTGAAAGTCGTGATATTTCTTTTTTGAGTGCAATATTTTGGACTTCACAATTTTCGATAGAAAGGTTTATGTTGGCAAATTCATCTTCGCCAACAATTTCTTTTCCATTTCCATGTCGGATATCATAGTAGTTTTCGGCAAAGTATTTCTTGAAAGAAGAGATACTTTCCTCATTTTGTTTAATTCTTTTATTATCTCTTGCCTTCATTTTGTCAATTTGCAAGATAGTGTTATTCAGATACTCTCTTTCAGCGTCCAAGATTTGTTTTTCCATTTTTCCTCCTTTAAAGAAAAGGGGTAAACCGCAAAGAAGAAGATTTGCTTAAGAAATCTTCTTCCATTCTTTATTCGTTGTTTTCTTCAGAAGAAGACTTTTCAGCCTCTTGGGTTTCTTCAGATGTTTCTTCTTCCTCTTCTTTTTCTGTGACAGCGACGCCAGTGATTTTTGCATCATTTTTAAGTTTCATGATTTTCACACCTTGGCTTACTCTTGAGAATGTGCTGATGTCTTGCACTGGTGTTCGGATAATGATTCCGCTGTCTGCAATCATAAGAAGATCACAATCCTCTTCAATTTGTTTAAGTGCAACAAGTTTTCCAGTTTTTTCATTGAAGATTCCCGCCTTAACTCCAGAGCCACCACGTTGTTGAAGTCTGAATTCATCTTCAGGCGTGAGTTTCCCATAGCCATTTTCGGAGATTGTGAGCATGTTTGAATTTTTGTGAACAATCGCCATGTCGACAACAAAATCTCCGTTTGAAAGTTTGATACTTCTTACACCTTGGCTGTCTCTTCCGACTGCACGAACATCAGTTTCATTAAATCTGATGCACTTCCCGTCGTGAGTTGCAATCAAGATGTCATCTCTTCCATTTGTGATGTCAACTCCAATAAGTTCGTCTCCATCAACAAGCTTGATGGCAATTTTTCCAACTTTTCTGATGTTATCATATTCAGAAAGCACAGTCTTTTTAATGAGTCCTGTTCTTGTTGCCATGATAAGGTTGAAATCTTTTGATTCCTTGTCTTCAAGATTGATTGGAATGATTGTGTTGACTTTTTCACCAAGAGAGAGTTGAAGGAGGTTTATGATTGCTCTTCCTTTTGCTTGTCTTTGTGCTTCTGGAATTTCATAAGCTTTTGCGATGTAGACTTTTCCAAGATTCGTAAAGAACAAAAGGCTGTCATGGCTTGAAGTGATAAACATCTTTTCAACAAAATCTTCATCTTTGGTCTTGTGGGCTGTGATGCCAACTCCACCACGATGTTGAGCTTTGTATTCGTCAACTGACATACGCTTGATATATCCGAGATGCGTCATTGAAATGATTACATTTTCTTTTGGAATGAGATCAGCGACATCAATCCCGCCCATTTCAAGACTGATTTCGGTCTTACGAGCATCTCCGTATTGATTTTTAACTTCTTCCAAGTTGTCTCTGACAATCTGAGCAACTCTTTCAGGTTTTGCCAAAATATCTTTGAAATCGGCAATTGCAGCATCAAGGGCTTCAAGTTCTTCCTTGAGTTTTTCAACTTCCAAACTTGTGAGTTTTGCAAGTCTCATGTCGAGGATGGCATTTGCTTGAATTTCGTCAAGTTCGAAGTTTCCAGTGAGGTTTGCAAGAGCATCTTGTCTGTCCTTTGAAGTTTTGATGACTTTGATGACTTCGTCGATGCTTGCAAGGGCAGTCACAAGACCTTTGACAATATGTTCTCTTTCTTCTGCTTTTTTAAGATCATAGCGAGTTTTTCTCACAACAACTTCTTTTTGATGTTCGAGGTAATAATAGAGCATCTCTTTAAGATTAAGCACTTTTGGTTCGCCATTTACAAGTGCAAGCAAAATTATTCCGGAGCTTTGTTGAAGCATTGTGTGTTTATAGAGTGAGTTCAGCACAACTTGTGCGTTGGCGTCTTTTTTGACATCAACAACAACACGAAGTCCTTCTCTGTCACTTTCTTCTTTGAGGTCAGAAATTCCCTCAAGTTTTTTGTTTTTAACAAGATCTGCAATTTGAGTGATAAAGCGAGCCTTGTTTACTTGATAAGGGAGTTCAGTGATTACAATTCTTTCTCTTCCGCTTGAAGTTTCTTCAATTTCTGCCTTTCCACGAACAAGAATTCCGCCACGACCAGTTTTGTATGCATGCTTAACTGCAGTTCGTCCCATAATTATGCCACCAGTTGGATAGTCAGGGGCAGGGATAATTTTGATAAGTTCTTCAATGTCAATATCTGGGTTGTCAATGAGTGCTTGAACACCAGTGATGACTTCAGTCAAGTTGTGTGGAGGTATGTTTGTTGCCATTCCGACAGCAATTCCATCTGCTCCGTTGACCAAAAGGTTTGGAAAGCGTGCTGGAAGCACTGAAGGTTGCAACAAAGTGTCGTCAAAGTTTGGGTAGAAATCAACTGTCTCTTTGTCGATATCTTCAAGCATAAGTCCAGCAATTTTTGAAAGTCTTGCCTCGGTGTAACGTTGTGCTGCTGGTGGATCTCCGTCGACAGAACCAAAGTTTCCATGTCCGTCAACAAGAGGATATCTTATTGAGAAATCTTGAGCAAGACGAACAAGTGCGTCATAAATCGAACTGTCACCATGTGGGTGATATTTTCCCATAACTTCGCCGACAATTCTGGCTGACTTTTTGTGAGGTTTGTCAAAGAAATTGTTAAGCTCACCCATAGAATATAGAATTCTTCTGTGAACTGGCTTCAAACCATCTCGCACATCTGGAATGGCACGACTTACATTGACAGCCATTGCGTAGGCAATGAAAGACTTTTTAAGTTCTCCCACAACTTCAATAGGTTTTATTGTGTCCTTTGACAATAATTCTTTAAGATTTACTTTACTTTCTTCATCTTTTTTGCTCATATTTTCCTCACTTGGGCGTCTAGCCCTGTTTTTTATTTGTTGAATGAATAGTTTTGTTTTTCTTTAATCAATTTTTTAAATATCAAGATCTTTTACCAATGTTGCGTTTTCTTCTATATCACTGCAAGAGCAAAATTTTTTAAAATTTATTTGCTTTGCAAATGTTCGCTTTGCTCACATTCTTACAGTGATATGACTTTGTCGCACTCATTCTTGCAAGCAAATTCGTGCTTCTTGTCATAAATTTTTTAAATATCAAGATCTTTTACCAATGTTGCGTTTTCTTCTATAAATTTTCTACGAAGATCTGGGTCTTCTCCCATAAGTTCGCTGAAGAGACGATCTGCTTCAATGGCATCTTCCATTGTCACTTGCAACAAGATTCGATTTTCTGGGTTCATGGTTGTTTCCCAAAGTTGGTCTGGGTTCATTTCTCCAAGACCTTTATATCTTTGAAGGGTTGTTCCTTTTCTTCCATTTTCATCAAACCATTTGTTGAGATCTTCGTCGGTGTAGAAGTAGAAATCTTCTTTTCCTTTTGAAACTTTGTAAAGTGGTGGTTGTGCAGCATAGACATGTCCATTTTCAATCAGTGGACGCATAAAACGGAAGAAGAAGGTCAAAAGCAGAATTCTTATGTGAGATCCGTCAACATCGGCATCGGACATACAAATGATTTTGTCATATCGAAGTTTGCTTTCATCGAAATCATTTCCTGTTCCTGCACCAAAAGCGGTGATCATTGCACGAATTTCTGCGTTTTCCAAAATGCGGTTAAGTCTTGCTTTCTCAACATTCAAAATCTTTCCACGAAGAGGCAAGATTGCTTGGAATCTTCTGTCTCTGCCTTGTTTTGCAGAGCCTCCAGCGGAATCCCCTTCGACGATGTAGATTTCGCAAAGACTGCTGTCTTTTTCAGAACAGTCGGCAAGTTTTCCTGGGAGGGTTGAAGTTTCAAGCGCACCTTTTCTTCTTGTGTTTTCTCTTGCTAGGCGGGCTGCATCTCTTGCACGTTGAGCCGTCACACTTTTCATGATCAGTTCTCGTGCTTCATTTGGATGTTCTTCCAAGTAATCTCCAAAAGATTCTTGCATTGCCTTATAGACAATTGTTCTCATTTCGCTGTTGCCAAGTTTGGTCTTTGTTTGACCCTCGAATTGAGGTTCGCGAAGCTTGACAGAGATTACGGCGGTGATGCCTTCTCTGCAATCCTCACCAGAAAGTTTTTCGTTTTCTTTGATGATTTTGTTTTTCACTGCATAGTCATTAATGACTTTAGTGAGTGCATTTTTGAAACCATCAAGGTGAGAACCACCTTCTTCGGTGTTGATGTTGTTTGCATATGTGTTGATTATTTCGTTGTAACTGTCGTTATATTGGAAACATACCTCAACCTCGTTGACAACTTCGCCTTTTTCGTTGTGGTTGAATTTGTTGAAGTAAACTGGGTATGACAAAAGCGTTTGTTTGTTTTTGTTGAGATAATTCACAAACTCAACAATCCCACCTTTAAATTCAAAAACTTCTCTTTTTTCTTGTCCTTCACGCTTGTCCTCAAGGGCGATGACAAGGCCTTTGTTTAAGAATGCAATTTCACGGAAGCGGTTTTTGAGGTTGTCATAACTGAACACTGTTGTTTCAAAAATTTCTGGGTCTGGATAGAAAGTTACAGTTGTTCCTGTTTTGTCAGAACTTCCAATTACTTTGAGGGGAGCAAGACTTCTTCCACGAGAAAATTCGATGAAATGGTGTTTTCCGCCTTGATAGACATCAACTGTAAGCTTTGTTGAAAGTGCGTTAACACAGGATACACCAACACCATGAAGTCCTCCAGAGATTTTGTAACCCTCGCCACCAAACTTTCCGCCGGCATGAAGCTTTGTCAAAACAACTTCAACAGCACTCTTTCCTTCCTTTGCAATGACGCCGGTTGGGATTCCACGACCATTGTCTGCAACAGAGCAGGAGCCGTCTTCATTTAAGATTACATCAATTTGTGTGCAATACCCAGCAAGTGCTTCGTCGATGGAATTGTCCACCACTTCTTGCACAAGATGATGAAGTCCATGAGAGTCTGTTGAGCCGATATACATTCCAGGACGTTTTCGGACAGGTTCGAGTCCTTCCAAAACTTGGATTTCGCTTGCATCATATTTGACACTTTTTGAAAGTTTTTCAGTCTCTTCTGCAACAATTTCATTTTTTTCATTGTTGCTTACAGTGTTTTGAATTGTTTCCTCAATCTTTTCCATACCGATTTATTCCCTTTATATATATAAATATACTATATTATATCATATATATATGGGAAAATCAATTTTTTTAAGCAAAATTTGCTCTTATTTTGTCAAAAAGATATTAAGGTATAAAACTAATCGAAAAAAGGTGTTTCAGCCAAAATAGGGGCAAAAATAAACAAAATCAACGCATGTTGATATTTTTTAGAAAAAATTAAAAAAAGACAAGGCTTTTATGCCTTGCCTTTATTTTGTGTTTTTTGAGCAGAGAGAGGGGCTTTTTCACTTTTGTAAGCAGAATCAAATGTCTTATCAATAAATTGCTTTATAAATTCACCCTTGACCTCATCTTTTGACATTATATGGGACTGCTCTTCAAAACCGAAATATTCAATGAAGTTTGGTGCAAGCGACTTTCTCCAGAAATTGTCAATAACTGTGTTGACATTTTTTGTGAAAGAGGCAAAATCTTGTGGATATGAAGCTTTGATATATTCTGCTTTTGACAAGTGGTCAGGAAATGCTTTTATCTTTTCCTTTTCTTCCATTGGAAGTGACTCAAACTTTTTATCAACAAAACCTTTAAGTTTTTCAAGAGGAAAATTTGTTGCATGTTTTCCAATCTTCTCACGAATGATTTTCCCAAGGAATTTTTCTGACTCTGCTTCCAAAATATTTCTGACTATTACGAAAGTCAGCCAATTGGCTCTTTTTGTAATATATTCATCAAACATTTCTGCTTCTTCAACAGTGATAAGTCTATCACCATATTCATTTGGTTGGGTGTAGGAATAAATTATATCACTGATGACATTGTCCTCAATTGCTTGATTGAGATTCCCAAGAAATTCAAGAATATCTGCTTCAAAGTGGGTTGAAATAAATCTCAAATTTTCTTCACTTGTTCCACTTTCATAGGTTTGAGCGATTTCTGTTATTGTTTTAAGTTTTTCTTTGTTTTTTGCATCAAGAAAGTTTGGTTGATGTTCCAAAATAAATTTCAAATTATTTGGATCAAGTCTAAGTTTTTCAAGTTTTGCTACACGAAGAGCATTGAAAGATTCTCCATAGTCAAAGTTTGGAGCATAGTCCATTTTCTTTTGTTGAGCATTATAAATATACCCGCTGTTGTATGCTGTAAAATCGCAATCACCAATAAAAGTTCTAAGAAGAGTTGATCGAGCAATTCGGCTGTTGATTTTTGCAAGCGCATTAGCTTGTTCTTCATCTGTCATTTTCTCCATATATGTTGAAGCGAAACACTTGACGATCTTCATCCAATTTTCAACCAAACCGTCATCTTCAGAGAAAGGAATTGCACCATTATGGATATATCTTTCGCTGTCCAAGAATGAAACCAACTGATCGCCATTTATTGTGTCAATTGAAGGAATGACCCTTTCAAATTCTTCCATTTCTTGCTTTTGTTGATTTGCAACAGTATAGTGATCAATTTTTTCGATTTCTTTTGGGGTAGTTGTGGTGTAACCCTTAAGCATATCAATGGAAACCACACCATATTCATTTATAAATCTTTCGGCTCTGTAAGAAGGATTGATATGTGAGGTGATTTCTTCATGAAGTTCAGGCGTGTACTTCACCAGAAAATTGTAAGAGGTTGGCAAATCAAGCGAAGCGGCAATTCTCATTGCCATATTTTCTACGATTGGTGAAAATCTGTTGTCAGAGAATTTAAAAGTTGCACTTATTCTGCTTGGCAAGTTTTCTGGAGTGACATGCCAATTCCCCTCTGCATCTTGAGAATAAAGAACATCGTCATAACAAGTCCAAATGCTTGGTCTTCTGTTTTTTGCTCTGACATATTCTTCTGCATAGGAGATCAACTCTTTTGGGATGATAACATTTCCCCAAACATTGCTGCTTTTTCCCCCGGAGGCATCCCAACCGACATCCATGAGACGGATGTCAAGTTCTTCAATGTCATTTATGGACCAATTTTTTCCGAGTTTGAGAAGGATTCTTGGATTTTTAAGCAAACTTTCCATATTCTCTCCTTTTTAACTTATAGATTTATAATAACATAAAATTAACAAGAAAACAATACCTAAAATAAAAAATAGACGTTGCCTATAATTTTTAAGATGTTTATTTTAATTTTTTTGCATAGAAATTCATCTCAATCAGACCAAAACCCATGCCTTTGAGAATTTTGTTCATTCTCAAATTGTTTTTTCCTGTTGCACAAGATACAACTTTTGCTTCTGGATTGGAATCTTTCAAAGCTAGGTATAATTTTGATGTGACACCAAACTTTCGAAATTCTTTTTGTGCATATATTTGAGAGACCCACAAAACTTCACCATCATCAGCCCAATACATTTTGGAATACAGAAGCATGCCGACAGGAATTTCATCATACTCTGCCACCAAACAAAAAAATTTGGGATTTTTGCAAAAATAATCTTCATCAAATCGCTTTGCAAATTCACTCTTTTGAGTTTGCTCGCTTATTTCATGAATAATCAGGTTGCTTTCAATCAAAAAGTCACGATGTTTTTTTGATGCTTTAACAATTTTTAATCTTTCCATAAACACATTATACTGAAAACTTTTTGTTTTGAAAATAAAATTTGAATAAATTCTTGACATTTAGCTTATATTTGAATATAATACTATTACTTGACGCGAGGTAGAGCAGCTCGGAAGCTCGCCGGGCTCATAACCCGGAGGTCACAGGTTCAAATCCTGTCCTCGCAACCAATGAAAATCTAAGTCCAACCATGGCTTAGATTTTTTATTTCTCCTTATAAGATTTAAAATAATGATTTGTATAACCAAGCAAGCTCATAAATACCGATTCGTGAATAATTTATTAAAATTTTATTGACTTCTTAATATTCTTTTTACAATAACTGATACAAATTATTTTCTGATATGTTACAATAAAAACAGATTTATAAATAGGAGGTAAAAATGGGGAAACTAGTAGAACTTGAAAAAGCCTATGATTCAATATCAGCAAATACAAAGTTGCTTAAATTGATGGATAATTTTGTTATACGAAATAAAATTCCAAATTTGGATATATTTGCAATTCCGACAGAAATGGAGACAACTCCTTATGTTTCTGAAGAGGATTTTGAATTTAAATATTATGGAGAGAAATCTGATGTTTTAGAAAATAAAGAACTAATATCATTTTTTAAAATAATGGATTATGAAAAATTATATGAAGAACTATCTGATGAAGATAATAGAAAAAATCTTCTAATTTTTAATTCAGCAAGTAAAGGATATTTGATCTTAATATGTAATTGTGCAAAGCAACATAATACAAATAAAATGTCTTGGATAGATACAGTAGAAGAAACTTATGTTAAAGATAAAATAAAATACGATTATAAAAGCAAATGGAGAAATTTATATAAACAAGAATGCGAATTGTTAGAAAGTGAGGTTGAACAATTTAATAAGGTGACGGATTTTTACAATGCATTAGTATCTCAAAAGATTTTGAATTCTGGGAGATATTATCAAGATGCTTTTTACATAAAATTATATATGAGACAACGCTTACAGGAGGAACTCCTATGTGATAAGTTAAATGAAAAGTATGATGTATTTGACATGAACTTTGAAGATGTAATTGAAAAAATGTATAATATAGGAGAAAGTAGAGAAACAATCGAAAGTTGTATTGCTTTAAATTGTAGAGTTCAAGAAAAAAGGATGCTATCTTATGAGTGTAATAAGTACGCATTTGATTTAGTTGATAAAACCTTATCTTTGATAAAATCAAAATCTCTGTTGGAAAAATTAGAGAAACTGGATAATTCAATAAGTGAAAATAAGAAATCAATAGTTGATATAGATTTAATGTCTGGCGCAGAGTTTGAAAAATTTATTGCAGAATTACTTAATAAGTTTGGTTTTAATGCTCAAGCAACAAAATTAAGTGGAGACCAAGGGGTTGATGTTATTGCAACCAAAAACGATATCAAAATTGCTATTCAAACAAAATGTTATAGTATGCCTGTCGGGAATAATGCCATTCAAGAAGCCGTTGCTGGTAAAGCATATTATCATGCAGATAAGTGTATGGTTATTACAAATAGCATATTTACAAAGAGTGCAAAAAATTTGGCAAAGGCAAACGATGTAGAACTTTGGGACAGAGAAGTGCTAATTGAAAAATTGGAAGAATTGTAAAATTTTTTGTTTGTTTGCTTATCTGTATGTTAAATCTAAAAAAGAAAAGCATGTCAATCACTCATGCTTTTCTTCCAATATTTTTATACCGCACCTTGCACCCCAAATTAGATTTTTCCCGCCGCTACAGTGCATATATTTCTCATACTGCAAGCATTAACGTTGTTAATGTTTATCAATAGCACGTAAACTCTTTGAAATAGAAAGGTTTACTAATTCGTAGACGGAGTGATTAAATCCGTTTCTTATGGCTGTCGTCCTTTACGCAGTTATTGTTCTGCGTTTATATTATTGCCCTTTAGTTCAGACATTTAAGCAGCACGGGCAAAGACAGTATATTTGACAAAATATCACCTCCATGCCCATAAAAGGCGACTACATTATACATCAAATATTAACAATAGTCAATAGTAAAGGCTAGAAATTTTAATCGTCTCGTTCAATTTATGTTGTATCTGATTAACCAAATAAAAACTGCACAACATTTTGTGCAGTTTTTATTACAGCAAAATTGATAAAATGAAGAAAATCATGCTTACATAATATATGTTTGTCAAATAGTTTTTTGAATATTTGGTTTGAAGTCCAGCATAGACACCAAAAGCGAGGCAACCAAGAGCAAACATAATGTTTGTGGTTGAAAATGAATATAAAAATGCAAGCACAATGTTTGAAGCCATCAGTCCGATTGATGAGAAAATCAGAAAATAGAAGATTATGTCAAAAGGATTTTTGATTTTTTTCAGTGCAAGCAAAACAAGGGTGACGGCCCCACCAATCAAAATTCCAATGACAGCACCTAAAAAAGTTTCTTTCCCAATGTAAAGTGTTGCGATTGAGATGCAAATTGCTGACAAGAAAATTCCAATTGCACAAAGCAGATTTGTTTGGCATTCTGCCAAATAGTTTTTGTGCGATTTTTTCTTTTTTGAAACCAGATTTTCTTCAGTTGAAGCTTCAGAAAAATCTGAAAGATTGTCGTTTGATTGTTCTTTGATTGTTTCTTGTTTTGGTGTGTCTTTTGTTTCCAACATTTGTTTAAGGTCAAACACGCTTAAAAACATTGGAAGAGCGCTTAAAATAACCAAAATTGAAAAACCAGAAAAATCATCTTTAAAGTTTGCAACAACAAATCCAAGTCCAACAAGGGCGATTAAGGCAAGAGATTTCAACAAAAAAGTGAGGGCATTGTTCTTTTTCATCAAGGACACACCCACTGCCAAAACCACCACTGCAACAAGCATTAAAATCATTGCAATCTTAAGCATAAAAATATTATAAACAAAAACTGAAAAATTGTCCAACAAAAAAAGATGTTTTTTGGACATCTCTTTTTATTCTATTTTTGTGGTTTGAAGCCATCCTTAAGTGAAATTGTGCTGTTGAAAATAAGTTTTTCACTTGTGCTGTCTTTGTCAACGCAATAATAACCTTTTCTCATAAATTGGAATTTATCTTCAACTTTTGCATTTTTCAAGAAGTTTTCAGCGAGTGCTGTTTTCTCTTGCATTGAGTTTGGTTCAAGAAGTTCTTCAATTGAAACTCCCTCGGCAAGTGCCTTTGAAGGGGTTTTGTATTCTGCTTTCACAAGATTCTTAAACTCTCTTATGGTCACTTCAAAGCAGTTATCTGCAGAGACAAAGTGAATTGTTCCTTTGCACTTAATGCCAGAAGTGTCATTTCCACTCTTTGTGTTTGGAATATATTCACATTCCAAATGATCAATTTCACCATTCTTGTCATAGACAACTTTGTTACACTTGATGATGTAAGCACCTTTCAGACGGACAATTCCACCTTCAACAAGACGATTATATTTTGGTGGAGGATTGTCTGAAAAGTCCTCTTTTTCAATATATATGCAATTGCTGAAAGTTGCTTTGTGACTTCCGGCATTTTCATCGTTTGGGTTGTTGTCGATGGAGACTTCTTCGCTTCCTTCATAGTTTGTGATAAGAACTTTGAGTGGATCAAGCACAACCATTGCACGGGTTGCAATTTTGTTGAGGTCTTCACGCACATAATATTCAAGAGCAGAATAAGGCACTGTCACTTCAATTGTGCTTCCCCAACCAACCGATTTGACAAAATCTTTGAGGGCTTTGGCAGTGTATCCTCTTCTTCTTATTCCCACAAGCGTTGGAAATCTTGGGTCATCCCAACCAGACACAAATCCACCTTTAACAAGTTGTTTAAGGTATCTTTTTCCAGTCAACACATTTTCAAGCACAACACGAGAAAATTCTCTTTGTTTTGGAGCATATTTTTTGCCCCAGCCATGCTCAACAAACCATTCATACACAACTCTGTGGTCTTGGAAACCTTTGTCACACAAACTATAGGTTGTGCCTTCAAGACAGTCTTCCATTGGGTGTACGAAATCGTATTGAGGCCAAATGCACCACTTGTCTCCAACACGATAGTGATGTTGTCTTGCAATTTTATACATCACAGGGTCACGCATGTTGATGTTTGGATGTGCCATGTCAATTTTTGCACGAAGTGTCTTGCTTCCATCTGGAAATTTGCCGTCACGCATTTGTCTGAATAGATTCAAGTTTTCTTCTGGAGTGCGGTTTCTATATGGACTTTCTTTTCCAGGCTCGGTCAAAGTTCCGCGATTTGCACTGACTTCTTCAGCGGAAAGTTCGCAGACATAAGCGTCACCATTTTGAATCATCTTTTCGGCTATGTTATAAATTTCATCAAAATATTCTTCACTGGCATAGACAAATTTGGCAGGTTTAAAGCCAAGCCATTCAAGGTCTGCCATATAACTGTCTGCAAATTCTCCTTCTTCTTTGACTGGATTGGAGTCATCCATACGAAGCACTGTTTTTCCGCCAAATTTTTTTGCAGTTTCAAAGTTTATTGTCCAAGCCTTTGCATGACCAATATACCAATAGCCACTTGGCTCTGGTGGGCAACGAGTGATGACTTCTTTTGTTCTGCCAGCTTTTATGTCAGCAATGATTTCTTCTTCAAGTTCGTTTTCAGGGACGATTGAGTCCACATCAATCCCATTTTCCATTAAAAACATATTTTTCTCCTATATGTCTCTATTTTACTTTATTTCAAAGAATAAAGTCAACACGGCATCAACTTTTACAAGAAAAATTTAAAAGAAAAAACACTCTCTTTTAAAGGGAGTGTGTTATGCAATTTCGCTTTCAAGTTTTGAGCGAAGCTTGGATTTAATTCGGCTTAAGCTGTTGTCAATGCTTTTGCTTGTCACATTCAAACTTGCCGAGATCTCTTTGTAAGAATAGCCTTGAAGATAAAGTTTTAAAACCTTAAATTCAAGAGGCGACAAATGTGATTTGATTTTTTCATTGAGATTTTTGAAATTCTCTTTGTCGATAATTTTTTCTTCTGGGGTGCTGTCTAAAACCAAATCAATTGGCAAAAAGTCGAGATTTTCGCTCGTTCCGTTTTCAGTGAAACTCTGAAAGGAAACTGCGGAGGAAAGCGGTTTGTTTTTGTTTGTGTTTGCCGCTTTGATTGCGGTTTGTATTTGGTGTTTAATGCAAAGCACAGCAAAGGTTTTGAAACTTGCCTCTTTTTCATCTGAAAAATTTTTGACTGCCTTGTAAAGTCCTATCATCCCTTCTTGCACCAAATCTTCCAAATCTCCGCCAACAATAAAGTATCCTCGAGCAATTTTCACAACCAAGTCTTTATATCTTGAAAAGAGAAGGTTTTCTGCCGATTCTTCGCCATTTTTTGTTTTTTTGATAAGTTCTTCATCAGAGATTATTTTTGTCAAATTTTTACCTTTTTTGGGCTTGCGAGCCTTTTTAATGTATAATATATTTTTGTTGTTAAAGAAGTGGCATGATCCCTAAAGTGTGTCACATACCCCTTTGACGCAAAACTTCATAAACGCAAAGCGCACTTGCCACACTTGCATTGAGGGAGTTGACATTGCCTTTAAGTGGGAGGGTGATGATTCCGTCACAATAAGTGCGAAGAGAGGGTTTCACTCCATTTCCTTCAGAGCCAACAACAATGCCGATTGGGCCAGTGAGGTTTTGCTTATAAATGTTTTCTCCGCCTGTTTCTGAAACATAAATCCAAAGTCCAGCTTCTTTAAGTGTATCAATTGCCTCTTTAAGGTTTGTCACTCTTGCGATTCTCATGTTTGCAATTGCACCAGTACTTGTGCGTACAACAGTCTCGTTGACTTGGCAAGCTCTTTGTTTTGGAATAATTATTCCATGCACGCCAGCACATTCGCATGTTCTTATGATTGCACCAAGATTGTGGGGGTCTTCAATGCCATCTAAAAGGACAACAAAGGGAGCTTCTGCCCTGTCATTTGCAACTTTAAGGATGTCTTCTACATTGCAATATTCAAAGTCAATTGTCTCGGCGATGTATCCTTGATGGTGGTTTGTTACACTGATTTCATCCATTGCTTTTTTAGGTAAAAACTCAATGCGTACACGATTTTGCTTTGCAAGAGAGATGATTTCATCTTTTCTTGTGGCAAAATTTTTATCTACATAAATTTTGTTGATTGTTTTGCCGCTTTTAATTGCCTCTGTGACTTGATTTCTTCCTTCGATTTTCATAAATGTTCCTTTTATTCTTCAATTGAGATTTTCAAAATCTCTTTCAATCGTTCTTTTTGTCCACTCAAAAACAGAAAGCCAATAAGTGCCTCAAAGGCGGTTGCTTTCTTGTATGTTTCTTCATCAAAGTTTTTTGCAGTGTGTTTGCTGTGGCAGTTTCTTGCTTTTCGTATAATGTCAAGTTCACTTTCTGCCAAATTTGGCAAAAGTTTCTCCAAAACATTCATCTGCCACTTTGCATTGCAAAATTTGCTTGCTTTTGTGTGATAGTTTTGCATCTTGTTAGCTTGACCTTCCAAAACATATTTTCGCACAAATGCCGTGTGAACTGCGTCACCCATAAATGCTAAAGCAAGGGGGGACAATTCTTCATATTTTTCCATAACTCATCCTAATTGTTGAAACGGAACAAGATGATATCTCCATCTTGAACGACATATTCTTTGCCTTCCATTCTAACCTTACCTTTTTCCTTTGCTTTAAGAAAAGAGCCCGCTTCTATAAGGTCAGCATAACTTACTATTTCAGCTTTGATGAAACCTTTTTCAAAATCTGTGTGTATTTTTCCTGCTGCTTGAGGTGCTTTTGTGCCTTTTGTGATTGTCCAAGCACGCACTTCTTTTTCGCCAGCGGTGAGATAACTCATAAGCCCCAAAAGATCATAACTTGCAGTCACAAGCTTTTCAAGCCCACTTTCGGTGATTCCAAGTTCCTGTTTGAATAAGTCTCTTTCATCTTTGTCAAGAGCAACAAGTTCTTCTTCAATTTTTGTGCAAAGGGTGACAACTTTTGAGTCTTCATTTTTTGCGATTTCTTTGACAACTTTCACATATTCGCAATCGGCTTTTCCTATGTCGTTTTCAGAAATATTTGCAACATAAATAACTGGCTTGGCGGTCAGCAATGCAAAATTTTTAAGAAGTTTTTTTTCTTCGTCTGAATATTCGAGAGTTCTAGCTTGCTTGCCGACTTCCAATGCCTCCTTGATTTTTGAAAGCATTTCAACGCTTGCTTGCAAAGACTTATCTTTTGTTTGATGCACAAGTTTTGCGTTTTTTTCCAAAAATTTTGTCACTTGCTCAAGGTCTGAAAGTGCCAATTCCATTTCAATGACTTCAATGTCACGCTTTGGGTCAATTGAGCCACTTACATGGATGATTTTGTCATTGTCAAAGCAACGCACCACATGTACAATGGCATCGACCTCTCTGATATGGCTTAAAAATTTGTTTCCAAGCCCCTCACCTTTGCTTGCACCAGCGACAAGCCCTGCAATATCAACAAATTCAATGCTTGCAGGGGTGATTTTTTGAGTGTTATAAAGTTTTCCTAAAACTTGCAATCTTTCATCTGGTACATCAACGATGCCAATGTTTGGTTCGATGGTGCAAAAAGGATAGTTGGCACTTTCAGCTCCAGCTTCTGTGATTGCGTTAAAAAGTGAACTTTTGCCAACATTTGGCAAACCTACAACTCCAATTTTCATTTTTTCTCCATAAAATTTTAGAGAGATAAGCCACTTATCTCTCTAAAAGTGTGTTTTATTTGCCGCTTCCCAGTCCGTCTGTTCTTCCACCATCAGCACCATATTTTGCTTGATTTTTAAGCTTTCTTTTAACAGCGTCTGTGGTTTTTCCCTCATTGTCATGAATATTTACTTCAATTCTTGTACCGTCTGGAGCATACTCAGCCGTGTCTTCTTGATCGATGCCTTCAACATTTGCATTTTTATCATCTTGATTTTGAACATTTGCACCAACCTGTCGAGCGGTATCTTTTGCTTGATAATCTGCAAGACCTTTGTCAATTGCTTCTTCTTCCATCATTTCATCTGTTGTGACAGATTGCTCTGCACGTGTTTCTCTTTCTTGGATGTATTCGTCGCTCTTTCGGAGGTATTCATTTATCTCATCGATATATTCAGATGATTGATCAAGGAAAGAATCCACTGGGCTTTTTGAAGAGCCAAATTTTTTCTTAAGTTTTTCTAAACGTTTTTTCTCAGAAGCAGAAAGTTCTGTGCTTTGAATGTCTCTTAAGTGGTGATATTCTTGATATTCAAGTTGATCTATTAATACTTTTTTCACACCTAAACTTGTGGCAGTAGGAGATCCAAAAGCTGCGCCTTTAAGCAAATTTTCAATTTCTTCGGATGTCATGCCTTCAGGTGGTGCTTTTGCAAGGTCTGTAAGTTCTTTTCCTGTAAGAGCCTTGATTTCTTCTGCAACTGCTTGAATCTGGGCTGCTTCACTCATATCCAAAAGATCTTCTGTCAGATATTCGGCGGCATTTGAATCAACTGTAAAACCAGGATATTTCTTTTTAAGTCTTTTAATTTCCGCTTTTTCAGCTTCAGTAAGAGATTTTTTGTCTTTTTTAAGCAAATCTTGATATTGTAAAAGTTCGGCTCCTTTAGGGGTTGTTTTAAGTGTTGCTTCTGGGATGTCAACTTTCTTTGCTAATTCTTGAAGAAGCTGTTTGTCATCGTTAGACAACAAGCCAGATTTTGCCAATTCAGAAAGCTCGGCAAATTTCTTTTGAATTGCTGCTTTCTCAATTGCTGACCTTACTTTTGGATCCCTTGCTTCTTTTGCTTTTTCAATCATTTTGTTGTAATAGTCTGGATCAATCGTTGCAGGAGGTGATGGAATTAAAGCAGATGCTTCGTCCATACATTTGATGTCAGCCTCTTTTGCAATGCGTTCATTTTCAAGTTCTGCGAGTAAATCAAAATTTTTGTTGTTGGCAATTTTTGGATACTTTTTTGTCAAATTATTCAACAGAGTTATTTCATCTGGCGTTAAAGTATCTTTAAGAAGTAGGTATTTCAATTTAACAAGATCTTCACAATGAGGTCTTGCTCCTTCGCTCATTATGAATTTATTTAATGCTGTTTCGTCAGCACAGCCTTTAATTCTGTCAATTGTGCGGAGAAGTTTTCCATCTCTTGCACCTTTTGCTTTTGTGCCATAAAGATTGAAATAGATGTGATTATAAAGCATGCCAGGGCGATTGAGAAGTTGGTTTGATGATTTTGTTGGATCAACCTTAAGAGAATTGAAGATGTTTTCAACTTCATTCTTAAGACCAGTCGCTGTTTTGTCAGCAGGTGTAAGTCCAGTTTTTACAATAAGTTTTCCAATTCTCTCACTCCATTCTTTTGCAGGAGGTTGTGAGGTTGGAGAAAATCTTTGACTTAAACGATTGAGTCTTGCATTTTCTTTTGCTGAAAGTTTTCTGACGTCTCTTCTGTAAAGTTGAACCATATCAGCGAATTCGATTTGTTGTTCCAAGATGTCTTTGACATGTTTATTGCCTTTCTCTTTTTTCAATATTTCAAGTTGTCTTTTGTATTCTGCCAAGTCAGCATCAGAACTTTTGAAACTGAAATCTTTCATATTCATTGTTCTTCCGCCAACAGTCACACCCAATGCATTGATTGTATTTAAGCGAGATTCCTCTTTTGCAAGGATGCCTTCCCACTTTTTGTGACTGCTAAGTTCTTCACGAAGTCCTTTGTCTTGGTCTTTTGTGATAAGAACAGCAAGTTGGTGGTCTCTTTCAATCAAAGCTTGTTTTTCTGCTTGAGCAGAAGCAATTTTTGCTTCCAATTTTGCTTTTTCAGTTGCAATTTGTTTTGGATTTTTTCCACTATTTTCAAGATCTGCAATTTGAGTATTCCATTTGTCAATGTTTGCATTGATTTCTCTTATTTTTGCTTGATTTTTAACGAGTTCTCTATCATATTTTTTGCCTTCTGCTGTAAGACCTTTGTGAACATTTTCTCTTTCAATGAAGATGCTTTTCAAAAATTCTGTGTCATTTGCAGCAACAACTGCACACAAAGCTCCACAAACAATTCCCAAGAATGGTATGAAAACGGAGAAGATCATTGCAATTGCAGCAAGTGCAATCCATGTTTTTCGATTATCGTCTTTTATACCTTTCCAAAGTTGAACTTTTTCTCTTTCTTTTGGAGGCTTTGGTCTTGGCGTATCTTTTGTGTCTTCAGCGGTTTTTGCCTCTGGATCATCGATCTGAGCTATTGGTGCACGATCTGGTTGTGCATCTTCCAATGTTTGGATTGCAGGGTGGGTTACTTCTGTTCCTTCACCTCTTTGAAGTTGAGCAACATTTTCGTCAATTTCTGTTGAAAAAGATCTGCTATCCCTAGCGTAAACGTCAACATTTATGCCAGCAATATTTCTTTTTCCAGCGGTGGATGCAGATGAGTCATACAAATCTCTCGCACCTTTACCTGTTGGATCATGTATGAAAGAAACAATTTCTTTAACTTTTTTTGCAGAATCAGTCGAAGGAGTTGCATAATCATCGCCAAGTTTGATTCCAATTGATCGTCTGTTTGTTCCTTCAAGTCTTGTTTCCATCATAAGCATTGGTGTTTCAGATGGTGAACTAACAGTTGCAGGGGCAGATTTCTCTGAAATCCAAGCACGATCTAATTTGTGCCATTTCGGAACACTTTTTCCACCAGCTTTATCTTCTTCATGTTCAACAGTTACATGTCCATAGAAATATACCACGGAATTCCCATCTTTGTCTTTTTCAGGACCAACTCTTAAATCAACATAAGTTTCTTTTCCAGTGGAAGGATCAAATTTCCCTGTTGGGAGAGAACGAAGCATGGTAAGAGGGTCATTGCAAAGAACAAGTGGATCATTTACTTTATCTGGAGTTAGTCCATTTCTACTATTTATACAGTCAGATCTATATTCCCTCAATAAAGACACATAAAGAGATGACGCCAATGGTTCTTTTGGCAAAGCAGGAGATCCTTCAGTTTCAATTTGGCAAGCAGATCTGTCTGCTGGTGCTTTAGACATGTTTGACAACGCTTCTTTGATAAAATCTCTTGATACAGCAACATCAAGAGGTGTTGGATTGCCAGATGCATCTCTTGATGCAACAGCACATGACTGCTTTGTTTCGCTGTTTGATACTGTTGCTCCTTGAGAAGAAAATCCTATTTTTAAAGGTGTTTTATCTGGATCACCTATTGCGCGAATAGCAATATCTTGAAGATTTGCATTTTGTCCAAGTTGGACTCCAGCGATAGAGAAAGAATACCTTCCAGAACCAGCAGGATTTTCAATTCCATAATCTCTGATTTTTACATCAGGATTTTGATTTTCAATTAGGTCAATTTGTTCTTTTGACAAAGTTAATGTTATATCGCCAGAAGTAGTATCACGAGTTATGCTTGCAACTTCGCCATTTTCATTTGTAATTGCAGCCAGAAGAGTAGGACTTCCGTTATGAGCAAATGTGCTTAATTGTTGCTTTTTGCTTCCAAAAGGATTTGCAACACCTTTTTTAAATTCAATATTTTGTGTTTGGCAAATGATGTCAGAGCCATCAGGGGCTTTGATTATTGTTTCTCTTAATGCTTCTCCGGTTGTACTTGTTCTTCTCGACAAATCTCCGTCAGATGCAAGTTCATCAACAGGATTTTTGTCAACTTGTTGATGAGAAACATCAGGAAGACGTTCTTCACCGATTTCAGAAGGGGCTCTTGTTGGTGCGCCCCCACCAAGCATTGCTCTTACGTCTTGAACAGCGTCATTATTTGCGGTTGTGTCGATTGGAAGTTTCCCAGTGTATCTTTTGCCAGGATCTCCAGCGACATAGGTCACAGTTCCATCATCTTCAATGCTTTCAATCAAGCAAGTCTCAAATGTTTCTGGATGTGTTGGGTCGGTGTTGAAATTTCCATACAAATTGCCATCTTTTTGGATAAGTTGAAGATGTTTTTCAACTGCCCCTTCCATATAACTTATATATTGGTGAGTTTGAATAACATTCCCGTCAGCATCTTTTTTTGTGTAAAAAGCATTTCCAGTAAGTGGGGCTGGTTGTTTTGTTTCATTAACTCTTTTGTTTCCGCAGTTTGGAAGTCTCTTTTCATCAATTTGCAAAAATTCGTTTTTCTCTAATTTGTCGGCCTCTGAAAAATCTCTTTGACCTCTTGCGACAATTTCTTGAGGGGTATAGAAACCGCTCCCATCCTCTTTAAATAGTGAAGAATTTTTTGCTTGCTCTTCGGTCATTGGAAGTTCAACAATTCTTACGACTGTTCCATCATAGACATTTGCCTTAAGCACTCGTTCACCAGCAGCATTTGGTTCAATAAGAAATTCCCTTACTTCAAAAGTTGTTCCATTAGCAAAAGTTGTTGGTGGGGTTGCTGTTGCGTCGTTTACAACATTGTCAAGATTGATGTAAAGTTTGTCCTGCCCTTCTTTTTTCATCAAGCGAAGGTAATCTTGCTTTCCAGCATCATTTTGATGAGAAATATAAAGATATGATGTTTCAATCTTTCCGTCAGTTTTGTTTCTTTTATTGAAAACGAGATCTCCTTTTGGGTGTTCGTTTTGTAAGAAATATGTATTTGCAGCATTTCTTGTGATTTTCTCAGTTGTTGGTCTTGGAGTTGAGGTTTCAGGAGCGGTGCTTGTTCCAGAGAAAACTTCTTTGAATTGATCAATGAAATCTGCATTTCCATCTTTTGTCAAGGGGAGATAGATTTTTTCTTGAATTCCATTTTGATTGTAGATGTCAAAATAGAGCACTTCTTTCTTTGTGGATTGTGTGCCATCTTCCATTGCAGGTATGGGACCAGCACCGCCACCAAGCAAAGGATAAAATTTTTCCTCACCCTCGCCAAGGTCGGCTTTTATGAATGGGTGATTGTTTTCATCCATATATACAGCAACAAGTTTTTCTTCACCTGTTGTTGGATCGATAGCTGGCATAAGATATTCTCTGACCTTGATAGTATCATCTTTCTTTGTTGCAAAGTCAGGTGAGTGTGGGTAAAGTTCTCCATAGGTCATATCTACAACTCTATATTCAGTGCTCATAATGCCTCCACATATTTTTTATAGTATAACATATAAATGTTAAACTGTCAATTGTTGTCGATAAATTGAGTGGCTAAAAGTTTTTATTGATTCATTCTTTGGTTGACCTCTTTTTTGTTTGCAAAAGGTTGTGTTTTTTTATTATTTTTGCTATTATTGATAATAATTATCACGAGAAATTGCTTTTGAAAAGCAGAAGAAAGCACTTTTGAAAGAGAAATGATGATTTTTCAGTTGAAAAAATTTTTTAATGTGAAAAATGCAATTTTTTATTTTGAGGAGAGAAAATGGGACTTTTTGGAAATGAAAACAAATCGCAAGTGAAAAAATTGAAAAAGATTGCGGACAAAGTTGTCGCTTTGGAAGAAAAATATAAAGCGTTCAGCGATGAAGAACTCCGTGCTTGCACGGAAGACTTTAAAAAGAGATTTTCGAATGGCGAAACTTTGATGGACTTGTTGCCAGAAGCGTATGCGGTTTGCAGAGAGGCATCTGACAGAGTTTTGAAGATGAGACACTTTTATGTGCAAATCCTTGGAGGAATTGCTCTTCATCAGGGACGTATTGCTGAAATGAATACTGGTGAAGGAAAGACGCTGGTTGCGACTCTTCCTGCATACCTTAATGCTTTGACTGGACTTGGCGTTCATGTTGTCACTGTCAATGAATATTTGGCAAAGCGTGACGCAGAGTGGATGGGTAAAGTTTACAAATTTTTAGGACTTTCAGTTGGAGTGATTGTCTCTGGCATGGACGAGAAGGCAAAAAGAGATGCCTACAAGTGCGACATCACTTATGGGACAAACAACGAATATGGTTTTGACTATTTGAGAGACAATATGGCAATTGAAGTTTCTCAAAGACTTCAAAGGGGACATAATTTTGCCATTGTCGATGAAGTGGACTCAATTTTGATTGACGAAGCAAGAACTCCACTCATCATTTCTGGAAAAGGGATGAAGTCAAGCGATAACTATATCAAAGCACAAAAGTTTGCCAAAACCTTGAAACCAAATGATTATGAAAAGGATGAAAAGACAAAACAACTCAACCTTACTGACAGTGGTGTGACAAAAGCAGAAAGATTTTATGGGCTTGAAAATTTGTCTGATGTTGACAATTTGGAGCTTAACCATTACATCAACAATGCTCTTAAAGCTAATTTCATCATGATAAGAGATGAAAACTATATCGTAAGTGATGAAGGAGAAGTTGTCATCGTTGATGAATTCACTGGACGTCTTATGCCAGGTCGAAGATACAACGATGGACTTCATCAAGCGATTGAAGCGAAGGAAGGCGTTGAAATCAAGGATGAAAACAAAACTTTGGCGACAGTCACTTTCCAAAACTATTTCAGGATTTACAAAAAACTTTCTGGTATGACAGGAACTGCCAAAACGGAAGAAGGTGAATTCAGAACAATTTACAATCTTGATGTTGTCACAATACCAACAAACAAACCAAACATTCGTCTTGATGAGCCTGATATCATTTTCACAACTGAAAGAGGAAAAATCAAAGCAATCATTGATGAAATCAAGCGTCGTCACGAATTTGGACAACCAATTCTTATCGGAACAATCACAATTGAAAAGAGTGAGTTGATTTCAAAATATCTTAAGGAAGCGGGCATCAAACACACTGTTTTGAATGCCAAAAATCACGAACAAGAAAGCCAAATTGTTGCACAGGCAGGACGAAAAGGTGCTGTGACAATTGCAACAAACATGGCAGGTCGTGGAACTGATATTTTATTGGGTGGAAATGCTGAATTTATGGCAAAAAGAAAGATGCAAGATGAGAATTTTTCTGAAGAGCAAATTTCTTATGCAACAGCATTCAACAATCTTGACGATCCAGAAATGAACAATGCGAGAGAACGATATAACACCCTTTATAAAGAGTTTGAAAAGACAACCGATGCCGAAAAAGAAGAAGTGAAAACCGCTGGTGGACTTCACATCATTGGCACAGAAAGACATGAGTCAAGACGTATTGACAACCAGCTTCGTGGGCGTGCATCTCGTCAAGGTGACCCAGGCTCAAGCGTATTTTTCTTGTCCCTTGAAGATGATTTGATTCGCCGTTTTGGTGGGGATAGATTGAAAAATATTGCAATGTTCTTCAAGCTTCAAGAAGACACACCAATTCAACTTAAAATCATCTCAAGACAAATCGAAAGCGCTCAAAAGAAAATTGAAATTCAAAACTTTGGTGTGAGAAAAACTGTTCTTCAATTTGACGATGTTATGAATGCTCAAAGAGAAGTTATGTATGGTGAAAGAAACAAGGTTTTGGATGGAATTGAGGTGCGTGAGCAAATTCTCAACATGTTTCCAAAAGTTATTTCAAAGATTTGTGACAAATGTGTTGATGATGAAAAACCATATTTTGAATGGGATTTCGTAAAAATCAATCAAGAACTTGAAAAAGGGCTTTTGGAGAGGGATTCAAACACCATCACAGAAGAATTTTGCGAGGGTTTTGACAGACAGGATCTCGAGGATGCTGTGCTTGAACTTGTTAAAAAGCGTTATGATGAGAGAATTGCTGAGGCGGAAGCATTTGGAATTGAATTTGACAACATTGAGAAATTTGTGCTTTTGAAAGTGGTGGATTCCAACTGGATGAACCACATTGACGATATGCAGACTATGAAGAATGAAATTTTCGCTCGTGGGTTTGGTGGAAAAGATCCAATCAACGAATACAAAGCGGAAGCTTATGACATGTTTGACGAGATGATCGAAAGAATTCGACAAACTGTTGTTGTGCTTCTTCTTAACACAAGGATTGAAATCAATGCTCCAACACCAGAGAGACCAAGACCTCAAAAAATGACAGAGGCGAAGGTTTATGATCCACAAAAGCCTCAAACGAATGAAATTCAAAAGACGGTGAAAAATGTCACCAAAAAGGTTGGCAGAAATGAGCCTTGCCCGTGTGGAAGCGGAAAGAAATTTAAAAACTGCTGTGGCAAAGATGAATAATTGTTTCATATTTCACAAATTTATAATTCGGAGGAGAAGCAATTGGCAAAAGAAGAATTTTTTGATGTGTTGAATTCTTGGGGAGAATATACTGACAAGATTGCCAGCAGAAAGGATTGTCATGAAAATGGTCTATGGCACAAAGCGGTGGTGGTGTTTATTATAAGTTCTGACAACAAATTTGTTTTGTTGCAACAGCGAAGTTCGTCAAAAAGACTTTGGCCCAATTTGTGGGATATCACAGCTGGTGGGCATGTGTTGGCTGGAGAATTGGGATATCATGCTGTCATAAGAGAAACACAAGAAGAGTTGGGTGTTCAACTTAAAGCTGCAGATTTGGAGTTTATTGGTGCAACCACTTCAGAAAATATCAAAGATGACATCATCAACAGACATTATAATGAATATTACATCGCTCATAAAGACATTCAAATTAAGGACATAACTCTTCAGGAAGAGGAAGTGCAAAACATCAAATGGTTTGATGTGGAAGAAATCGTCAAAAGGGTGAACGAGGGGTATCGTGATTTGACCGAAAAGATTGGTGTTTGGAATTATTTGATTAAATATCTGGAAATTGCTTGTTGATTTAATTTAGGAAAAATGGAAAAAGTTATGAAAGGATTAAAATTTAAACAAATAACAAAACTTGATGAAGAAAATTTGGACATTATGACAAAACGGATGTTTGATTGGTGGGGCATAAAGGATGGCTACACTTTGGAATCTGTCAAATGTTATCTGCAAAGTTCTTTTCAGAAAAAACGATTTCCTCAAACCTATGGTCTGTTTTTGGATGGGAAAATCATTGGCATGTATGAGTTTACTTTGAGTGATTTAAGTGCAAGACCAGACATCTATCCATGGCTTGCAAATGTTTATGTTGACAAAGAAATGAGAGGAAAAGGTTTTGGCAGAGAACTTTTGAGTCGTGTCAAAGAGGTGGCAAAGAAAAATTTGTCAGTGGATGAATTGTTTTTGTATACAAGTCATGATGGTTTGTATGAAAAATTTGGATGGAAGTTGGTGTCAAAAATTGACACGCATCATGAAAATCCAAGAATTCAAAAACTCTATAAGTTGGATTTGAAAGCAAAATAAAAACTGCAAAAGATTTGAGGAAAACCTATGAAAAATGGAATTGAATTTTTTGAATTTGTTGAAGAGTTGAAATGCGTAAAAAGATTTCAAAGTTTCGAGCCTATGCATGAAAGTGTGGCTGGGCATATTTTCGGAACAATGTTCATTGCCCATGACCTTATGGATCGTTTTGATTTGGGGCTTGACAAAACCCATGTGCTTGAACTTTTGCTTTTTCATGACTTGGCAGAAGCAGGGATGAAGTTTGACATTGAAGCACCAAAGAGTGCTGAAAATGACGATGTGAAAAAACAAAAACATCTTGCTGAAATGGCAAAAATTGGAGAGATAAGCAAAAAGTATAAAAAACCATTTTTGTTTGAACTTTTCAAGGAATTTGAAGAGAAAAAAACAAAGGAGTCTCTTTTTGCGAATTTAGTGGACAAAATTGATGCACAAAATCATATGATTCAAAACAAATGCGCAGGACTTGCCACTGAAGCAGACTTTGATTTTATAATCCATTTTTCAGATAAATTTGTTGTGCATTTTCCTCAACTTGTGGGGGTTGTTAACGAAGTCAAAGAAAGGCTCTCAACTTTGAAAAAAGAGTTTTTTAAGAAAAAATAAAAAGAGGAAAAAATCCTCTTTTTTTTGTTGAAATGGGGATTGACTTTTGTACTACCTTGATGTAAAATAGGGGAATATTGGGAGAAGAAGATATGGCAAAATATGAAGCGTCAAGAAAAGCAGCAGAGTGGTGGACAAAAGTGGTTGAAACAAATTGGAATCCATTGATTTACGCTTTTATGGGGGATTACACAAACCCATTGTTGAATCCTGTGCTTGTTGACAAAATGAGAAGTGATCTTTATATTGCAAGAGAAAATGCGATTTCAAAATTCAAAACGATTTTGGAAGAAAGGCTTGATGAAATTGCTGAAAATGCGAATGGTGATTGTCTTGTTTTCACTTATTGCAAACCAAAGAAACTTTTGGGGACATTGTCTGGCAAAGAAGTTTCTCTTAGAAAACGTGAAAAAGAACCTTGTCAATTGCTTAAGGACATAACAGAAAAAAGTGGTGTTCCAACTTGGGTTTTGCCAAAAGGCATCATGATGTGGTTTTCAAAAGAACGCGTCACAGTTTCAGGCGAAGGCAAGCCAATCTATGCAAAGACAAACACTCCTCAAAATGCTCCTTCTTCAAAAAATAATGATGGTGGAAAAGTTTAAGGGCAACTGCCCTTTTTCTTTTTACAGAAAGTGAGTATTGACATTTAAGGCAAAATGATTTATGATAAAACCATAAAAAAGGGGGATATATAAATGGCAAAACATAAAACTGCAGAAGTTGCTGCAAAATGGTGGGCAGACAAACTTGATGGAATGGCAAAACAAGACAATGGCGCTCCGGAAATGGCAAATGGTTTGGGTGGACTTCTTATGATGATGAGTTCTCTTATGCATAAAGTTTCACCAGAAAAGAGAGAAGCATTCAGAATTGCGTTGGAGACAAAACTTGACGAAAGTCTTGACCAAATAATTGATGGATTGGAAGATATGGCTTGTGGACAAATTAGTCTTCGTGTTGACTATGGTGCAGAAGGACTTCTTGCAGATGTTGCATCTTCACTTGGCATTCCATACGGAACTGGAAGTGCTTTTCCAGTTAAGACATCAATGGCTGTTTCAAAAAAGGATGTCAAACTTTGGTATGGCTATGGTGCATCAGAACAAGTGCTTTACAAAGAAGAACCAACAAAAACAACTCCACCAGCAGAAGGGAAGAAAACCGATGGTGGCAAAAACAGCGACGGTGGAAGAGTTTAGGACTTTAGATAAAAAAAGAAGAGGCATTTGCCTCTTTTTTATACACATCTTACTGACTAGAAATCAGTTTTTAAGTTTTTTTTGTTAATATTTGTCAAAATAATATTATGGAAAAAGAAACTTTTGGAAAAAGATTAAAATCATTAAGATTAGAAAAGGGGCTTACACAAGTTAAACTTGCAGAAGCATTAAAGATTGATAAATCAACAATTGCAAAATATGAGACAGATAAAATTGAGCCAAGTATTGCAATGCTTGTTGCTATGGCAAAATATTTTGATGTTACAGCAGGCTACCTCTTGGGGCTTGAAGATTAGTCTTTTGTAATTTCTTCCCAAATCTTTGCAGATAGAGTATCTACATCTTTTACATCAAAATATTCCATGAGAATTTTCGTTCCCTGTTTGTCGTTCCAAAGATAGTTATTACGTATTTTAGCACAAACACCAAAATGTAAAGCAATGATGTCATATTTTTCAATTTTATTTAGTTCGATTTCCAGATGGAAATCTTTTTTTATTTGTTCTAGTAATTTTTTAACCATTTTTCACCTTATTTTTCTGATTAATAATCAGAATTAAAGTAATTATACTGATTTTCTGTCAGAATGTAAAGAGAAAAAGTGATATATATGGAAACCTTAGGTCAGAAATTGAAGTATTTAAGAAAAGAGGCTGGGCTAACTCAAACGGAGTTGGCTGAGATATTTTTTGTTGATAAATCGACAATTGCAAAATACGAAACAGACAAAATAGATGTAGGATTTCAGATGCTTAAAAAGTATGCGAATTATTTTAATGTGAGTTTGGCTTACTTTGATGAATAGAAAAAATCGTGTTTAGAGACTTAAAACTCTGCTCTAAAACACTTGACAATATATTATTATTATGTTATTTTATATGTGCAGTAAAAAATTGCTGTCCTTGCTCTTTTGCGGTTTTTGTCAGAAGAGCCATCAGTCCAAAAGGAGGTAAAAAAAGATGAATAAGTATGAACTTATGTTTATCATCGAAAGCGACGTTGCTGAAGAAAAAAGAGAACAACTTATTGCTAAATTTAAAGCATATGTTGAAGCTCACAAAGGCAACATTGAAGGCATCGAAAAGATTGGCATGAAGAAACTTGCTTATCCAATCAACTTCAAAAACGAAGGATTTTATGTGATTTTCAACATGAACATGGATCCTGCTGAAGTTGACGCAATGAGCAAACTTATGAACATCACAGACGGAATTTGCCGTCACATGTTTGTAAGAAAATAGTCAAAACGCTGATGATAAGAAGGTGTCTTGAACACCAATAAAAGGTGCTATGTGCATCCAAGGAGAAAAATTATGAATAAAGTTATGTTAATCGGAAACTTGACAAGAGATCCAGAACTTCAAACAACAAATGCTGGAAAGAGCGTTTGTCGTTTTGGACTTGCTGTTCAAAGAAGATTTGCAAATCAAGATGGTGAAAGGGATGCAGATTTCTTCAACATCACAGTTTGGGGCATTCCAGGTGAAAATTGTCACAGATATTTGAAGAAAGGTTCAAAATGTGCAATCACTGGAAGAATTCAAATTTCAACATATGACGCAGCAGACGGCTCAAAGAGAACTTCAACTGACATCATTGCAGATGAAGTTGAATTTGTTGGGGCAAGAGCTGGTGCAGACAGCGAGGGTGGAGCATCATTCACTCCAAGCGAGAACAGAGCTTCTGCAAAGAAGGAAACTGCCGAACTTGAAGAAATTGATGACGACAGCCTTCCATTCTAACAGCCAGTGGCTGTTTTTAGAGGGTGCATAGGTGCACAAAATTAACACGCCTTGCGTGTAAAAAATAAGAAAATTGGGTGTGATGTGCAATAAAAAGGCACACGGTGCCCTAAAAGGAGACGAAAATGAGCGAAGTAGCAGCAAAAAGCGAAGAAAAAGTTGTTGTTAAGAAGTTCCGTAAGCCTGCAAAAAAGAAAGTTTGTGCTTTCTGTGTTGCTGGAGAAAAGAATATTGACTACAAAGATGTCGCTAAAATAAGAAAATACATCACTGAAAAAGGTAAAATTTTGCCAAGACGTCAAACAGGCGTTTGCTCTTACCACCAAAGAGAACTTTCAAATGCGATCAAGAGAGCAAGAAATATGGCACTTCTTCCTTATGTTGGAGATTAGTTTAAAAGGAGAAAAAAATTATGCAAAAAGAAATACATCCAGATTATCACGAAGTAACTGTTGTATGTGCATGTGGAAACACCTTCAAAACTGGTTCTTGTGTGAAGGGCGACACTCTCAAGATTGATATTTGCAACAAATGTCACCCATTTTACACTGGGAAGAAGAAAGTTGTTGACGCAAGTGGAACAGTTGAAAACTTCAAGAAAAAATACAATCTGTAAGAAAAAAAACGACGGAAGAAAGCTTTCGTCTTTTTTTATTTGTATTTGTTGTTGGTTAAGAAAAAAACAGCACAAACTTTGTGCTGTTTGATTTTATTTTCCATCTCCACCATGAGGAGTAAGTCCGCTTGCTTTGTTTTCTTTTTGATGCATTTTTGTGTCAAAATCAAGCATTGCACCCAAAAGTCTGTCATCACTTGCTTTTTCCAAACTTTTTCCAATGATGCCAATGCAATTGTTTCCAACTTCATTTGCGTATGCTCTGAAAGCAACAATTCCTTCTGGTGTGTCAAATTGTCTTGAAATCATGTCAAGAGAGCCAAAGAAATAGTCTTTAAATTCTGTCATAACCAGTGGATCTTCCCAGAAAGACTTTGGCATGTCATTCATGGTTTTATAAGTTTCTTGTGAAATATTGGAAGGAGCATAATGCATGTATGAGTTTGCAAAGCTTGTTCTTTTAATTCCTTCAAGTTTATTTTCGCTGAGTCTTCCACCAGTTTCCTTATCTTCAGCAATGAAAATTTCTTTTTCTGTCTTTGTTACACGGTCACGTATTTCCATAAAGATTGGGTTGCAACATGCCTGTCGAAGTGCTTTTTGATTTAAAATTATTTGCATAAGATTTTTTGTATGCATTATGCTGTCGATTTCTTCTTTTGAGAGCGTTATTTCAAAATATGGGAACTCTTTTGTCATAGAATAGTTTGCCATCACAAGCAAGATGGTTTCTCCTGCTGGTCCCTTTTTCTCAATTTCGTTGATTGAATATGTATCTTTGAATGGTCCCTTTTGAATGTTTCCGTTTTCATAAATAAAACCTTCATTAAAAAGCTTTTTCTCAAGTTGAGTAAGCATAAATATATCCTCCTTTGTTTATGATGTTATTATAGCACTTAAGTATTCATTTGTCAATATGGCTTTTTTTGGAGAACAAAAAACACATCAAGAAAGATGTGTTTTTTTTATTTCCCTTGTCCTATCAAACTGAAAGTTGTTGAGTTTGATTTTTTTGCAGCAGCTCTGTCACGATCGAGTTTTCTATGAAAATTTTCAACTCTTTCATAATAAGAACCTCGTTCTTTTTGCATTTTCAATTCTTCTGGTGTTTTTGGAAGTCCTTCCTCCATTGGAGGGAAAACTTGATTTGTGATGAAACTTGCAAGTTGATTGCCTACTTCAGTTGCACAAAAGTTTAATGCCAAAGCCTCTTCCACGGTTGCGCATTGACTTCTCATAAGTTCAAAGTGTGCATATACTCTGTCTGCAAAAAGTGAGGCATAACCTTTGCTTCTCCAAAGAGCCAAAGGTGCTCCATAAAATATGCAGAAATCATCTTTCGAAATTCCGACTGAAAGTGAACGGAGAGCATTTTGAGCCAAGACTGTTCTTTCTGACATTGGCATATTGTTGTCAGTGATTTTCCATTGTGTCAAATCAATTTCTCTTTGGTGAGTTGCCCATGTCAAATCAGCAGTTTTTGCAGAAACCAAATTAGTTGTGCGTTTAATGCATTCGTTCATTGCGGCTGTCCAAAGGCATAATTCAGCATAGTTTTTCATATTTTCGCAGTCTTGCAGGTCTTTTTGTGTCAATTCAACTTCAAAAGTGAAAGTTTGATGTGGTGCTTTTTTTGCTCTCAATGCAAAAGGCTTTCCGTTTTCATCATTGTAATAAAAGAAAAGTTCTCCAACAGGAGGAAGAATCTTAAGAACCGTGATTTTTTCTCCATTGACAATCTTTTCAGATTGATCCAAAGCACCGCAATCTTTGAAAATGCCACGTGTTATTGTGTTTGTCCTATCATCAATGTAATTATTATAAAACATATTTTTCTCCTTTTTGAAACATATTTATTTTATCACAATTGCGAAATTTTGTCAAGATATAAATTTTTCATAAATTGGCAATAAATAAGCCATGAGAGCAATATTTTTTCCTTCTCCAAATGGTGTTTGTCTTTCTTGCAATGAGAAAGAGGTCATTTCTGTCACTGATGCGATGGGACAGAAGAAACTTAAAAGTTTCAAAACACGAAATAAGGTGATTTTTTGGCATTTTCCTTTTATTAGAGGATTGCAGTTTCTTTTTTGTGGGCTTTTTATGTTTTTTAGTTCACTTATTTCAAGTTTTGATTTGTCTGGGAAGGTGGTAAAAGTCAAAAACTTAAAAAAATACTACATTCAAAAAATTGTTATTCTGACTTTGGTTGTTTTATTGGGGATTGGACTTTCAGAACTTCTTATGGGCTTTGCTGCAAACAGATTGGCATATCTGATTGTAGATTATCGTGGAAACACACTCCTTAGAAACTTAATTATGCTAATCTTTAAGATTGTTATTTTTTACTCTTTGATGTTATCCTTAAGAACTTTAAGTGGAGTGATTGACTTTTTCAGATTTAATAGGGCTTGTGAGCTTTCTAGTAAACCTGCAAGGAAAGATAAAAAGGTGGGACGTTTTATTTGGCTTAAAGATTGGATGAGTGGGGAAATAGGATGCTCCAATTTTTGCAACTATATTGTTTTTGTTTTTCTTTCTGACATAATTGTGATAACATTAGTTGGTGGCGGATTTGGCATACTTTTCAAACTTTTGTTTCATATTGCTGTCATGCTTGTTTCAAGCATGGTTTGTTATGAGATTTTGGTTGCTGTAGAAAATATCAAAATGCTCAATCCGTTTAAGTGGTTGACTTTTGTTCTTGTAAGTGCAAAACCGACTCGCACTCATTTTGAAACGGTGAGCATTGCTTATCAGGAAATGGGGATTCTTCAAAAAGGAAGAGATTTTATGGAAGATGAAAACAAACATGCTTTTTCGGTTGTCTTGACGGAGGTGAAGAACAAACTTTCTGTTGCGGGTGTGACTGACAAAAGCGATGCAGAATGGATTATTGCAACGGTGCTTGGAAAGAATAGGGCAGAAATTAAACTTGTTCCTTTTGTTTCTGATAAGCAATATGAAGACATTATGAAAGCAACTGAAAGGCGTGCGAAAGGTGAGAGTATTGACAACATTTTTGGTTTCACAGAGTTTTACGGGATTCGCTTTGATGTCAACAAAAAAGTGCTTACACCTCGCATGGAAACAGAACTTTTGGTGGAGCAGGTGCTTAAATGTCAGAAAAATTTCAAAAACTGCACCATACTTGATCTTGGCACTGGCTCTGGTGCGATTGCTGTTGCGATTGCAAAAAATTGTGATGCAAAAGTGACAGCAATTGATGTCAGCAAAGTTGCACTTTCAGTGGCAGAGCAAAATGCAAAGAAAAATGATGTGAGAATCGAATTTTTACATTCAAACCTCTTTCAAGACTTGAAAAGAAAGAGAAAATTTGATATAATCGTTTCAAATCCACCATATATTCCATCATCAGAGATTGAAAAACTTGACAAAAATGTCAGGGAATGTGACCCTCTGGTCGCACTGGATGGTGGAGAAGATGGACTTGATTTCTATCGTGAAATAATTTCAAAACTGGGAAAGCGTCTCAACTCTGGTGGACATGTCTTTTTTGAAGTTGGAAAAGGTCAAGCGAGTGAAGTGAAAAAATTGCTTAAAGAAAGCGGATTTGAAGAAATTAAGACAACAAAAGATTACAATAAAATTGAGAGGATCGTAAGTGGAAAATATAGGTAAAGAAATGCTTGAAAAGACAGAAAAATCAAAGGTTAGGTTTGATGAACTCACTGACCTTATTTCTCGTCCAGAAATAATTGCAGACAACAGAGAATGGAAAAAATTTGTCAAAGAAAGAAGTATGTTGGAAGATGTTGCAAATGCACATGTTGATCTTAAGGAGTTGATCTGCAATCTTGAAAATTGCGAAAACGATTTGAAAAGCGAAACAGATTCCGAAATGAAAACTTTATTTCAGACTGAAATTGAAGATTTGAGAGAAAAAATTGAGGCGAAAGCAGAAGAACTTAAAATTTTGCTTTTGCCTAAAGACGAAAATGATGACAGCAATGCTATCATTGAAATTCGATCTGCAGCGGGAGGAGAAGAATCCGCACTTTTTTGTCTTGAACTTTGCAGGATGTACAGTCACTATGCTGAAAAGAAGCGCTGGAAAGTTGAATACATAGAGATGTCTGAAACTGAAATTGGCGGAATTAAAGAGGCTACTCTGCTTGTCAAAGGGAAGGGAGCATATTCTCGTATGAAGTATGAGAGTGGCGTGCATAGAGTGCAAAGAGTGCCAGAAACGGAAAGTCAAGGGCGTATTCATACTTCCACTTCAACTGTTGCTTGTTTGCCAGAAGTTGAAGACATTGACATAGAAATTTTGGACAAAGATTTGCGAATTGATGTCTATCATTCTGGTGGAGCTGGAGGACAAAATGTCAACAAGGTGGAAACTGCAATTCGTATGACATACCTTCCACTCAACATTGTTGTGACTTGTCAAGATGAAAGATCACAGCTTAAAAACAAAGAAAAAGCTATGGCAATTTTGAAAGCAAAAATATTTGACTATTATGAAGAGCAACGAAATAGTGAATATGATGCAAACAGAAAAAATCAGGTGGGCAGAGGAAACCGAAATGAAAGAATCCGTACCTACAACTATCCACAGGGTAGGGTGACAGATCACAGAACGAATCTTTCTTCTTATGATTTGACAGGGGTGCTTGCTGGAAATCTTGACGAATTTATTGATGCAATGATTTTGAAAGAAAGAACAGAAATGCTCGCAAATCTGCACTAATTGCTTAATTTTCGCTTGTCAGCGAAAAATATCGCTTTAGAGTTTGATTTGTTCGCTGAGCGACCAAACGCAATTCGCATTATGCTTCGCTTCATTGGCGAATTGGTCGCTACTTTCTGGCGAAGATAAGTGTTATAAAGAAACGCAAATCTGCATTAAAATTCGGCTTGCATTGAGCAAGCGCTTATGAAGCATTTGATTGCTCCTTTTCCCAAAACAAATTACTTGTTCTGGGAATCCTAAAATTGGTGAACTGGTCGCTATTCTATGGTGAAGATAAACAGGGGCAAAGAAAAAAATAAATGTTAAACGAAGCGTAAAGCTTTTGGCATATATGTTTCACATTTTTATTTTTAAGATAAAAAAAGACACCACAATTGTGATGTCTTTAATTTTTTGTATATTACATATGAAGGAATAATTTTGCAAGCTCAATTGCCGCTTTACTACTAGGGTTTTTATCTGGATCAACCCAATCTTTTTTGTCGAACACGTGGAATGCATCAAGAATCATTGGCAAAAATGAGTTGAAGAACAAGATCAAAACAACAACGACAACAATTGAGATGATGATATTGATAAGTCTCTTTTTGTTTTCATCTCTTGCTTCTGCAGAGTCTGCTCTAGCCATTTTGATGCCGACATAAAGAGCATAGATACCACCAGCAGCACCAACAATTGCAAGAAGAACCCAAAGCACAATTTCCAATGCTCCAAGCAAATCTGGAATCCATGCAGCAAATTGTTCCGGATAATCAATCTTTGACCAACCAGTAGCAACGCCTAACATTGAATTCAAAAAGTTCATCCTCTTTTTCCTCCTCCATCTAGATTTAGTTTCTCAAAAGATTGAAAGAATATTCTTTCTTTTTGATTACAATTGAATAATATCATATATAAAAAAAAATTCCAAATGTTTTCGACAAAAAAATATAAAAAATTTTTGAAATTATTTTTCTGCCTTTATTTATGGAATTTTTAGAGATTTGAATATAATTATTTTTATATAAAAAATCAAATTAAAAAATTATATTAAAAAATGTTTTAATTTTTAAAAAGTTGTGAAGTTGTTGTTTCCAAAGCAACGACCACAGCTACAATTGTTTCCTACGAAACCATTGTTGTTTGTGTTTGCAAGTCCAAGAAGAAGCAAAAGCAAAATGTTTGTGTTGCTAGCCAAGTTGGTGTCATTTTGAGAACTCAAAACAGATAAAAGAAAAACCCATAAAAATTCTTGTGTCATAATAAAATCTCCTTTTTCACAAAAATATATATTTTTCTTGCAAAAGTGACAAAATTCTTTTTGCAGATTTTCTCTTTTGTTTGGCAAAATATTTTTGATTGCTGGTAATATTTATGCATTGAAAAATTATTGTGTGAGGCTTTATGAAAAAATTACTAAAGAATTTGTCAAGCTGGATAAATACATATGTGGTGATTTTTACAGAGCAATTAAAAGGACAGTATTGTCTTTAAAGGGAGAAAAAATGGAAAATAAACTTTTGATGATTTCGGAAAGAAGCAGGCTTGAAGTGATGGAACTTTTGCCAGATGAGGGAGTGACAAACAGACTTGCTCTTTATTTTCAGAATTTTTCGGATCAAACAAGAATAAGGATTTTGTCTGCTCTTTCAATAAGAGAACTGTGTGTCAATGACCTTTCAAAAGTTTTGGGACAAAATCAAACAACGATTTCTCATCAACTTAAGACTCTTAAAGATCAAGGGATGGTTGATTGCAAAAGAGAAGGAAAGGTTTTGATTTATTTTTTGAAGTCTTCGTCTGTCAATGAGATGATGCTCTACGCAGTGAGAGAGATTGTTTAGAATGTAAAAGAGCATAATGAAAAATTTTGATATAATTTATAGTGCAGATAATTTTTATGAAGCATTATAAAAAAATTGGAAACAGGCATTGTTACCTTGACAGAGGAATTAATTTTAAAGTAAAATAGACACTATGGAAAAGATGTTGTTGCACTCCTGTTGTGGACCTTGTTCAACTGTTTGTATTGAAAGGTTGAAAGAAAAGTATGATTTAACAATTTTTTATTACAATCCAAACATAGAGCCTAAAGAGGAGTATGAAAAAAGAAAAGAAGAGCAAAAGAAAGTTTGTAATTTTTTTGAAATTCCTTTTGTCGATTTTGATTATGACAACAAGCTTTGGCATAAAGCAGTTAAAGGCTTGGAAACTGAGCCAGAAGGTGGAGCAAGATGTGAAAAGTGTTTTTTCTTCCGACTTTTAAAGACTGCAAAGTTTGCAAAAGAGAATGATTTTGATGTTTTTTCAACAACGCTTACTGTAAGCCCATATAAAAACACCACGATCGTTAACAGGGCTGGAAAAGAAGTTTCAGAAAAAGAAGGAATTCAATTTCTGGAAGAGAGTTTCAAGAAGAAAGATGGATATCTTCGAAGTGTTGCGCTTGCAAAAGAATTGGATCTTTATAGACAACACTATTGTGGTTGTATGTTTGCAAAAATCATTCAAGATAAGCAAATGGCTGAAAAACAAAGAAAAATTGATTAAAAATATGCGTTTTCGCATGTTTTATGGAGAAAATTGTGCCAAATTTTAATGATGAATTTATTCAATATAGTGAAGAAAAAGTTAAAAGCGAAAAGAAATCATCCGCTTTTTCTCTTGCAGTGCAAATATTTTTGTATATTTTGCTTATTTTCTTTGCAATATTTTTCATTTGGTATACGGCTTTTATTTCCACTCACAAATATTATTTGGTTGTGGGGGCATCTATGAAAGACAGCCTAAATAGTTCGCTCTCTTTGACGGATGGCACAGGTAAGCAGGATGCTGTTTATGTCAATACGATTGTAAAACAAAAGATTTTTGACATTGTTGTGGTCAACAGAAAAGTTTATAATGCTGAACAGAAAAAATGGCAAACAAAATCAGTTGTGAAACGTGTTATGGGACTTGAAGGTGATTATATTTCAATAGCTTTACATGATGATGGGACAGGTGCAAAACTTTATTTTTATCGCATTGCAAAAGGAACAAGTCTTGACAAAGAAACTTTCGAAGATGAAAGTGCCAGACTTGACGAAAGCAAAGGCGAAAATGGTTATAAAATTTTCAGCCATGATGAATGGACTGAAAGCAAAGAAATTTCAACTTTCTTGGGTGACGGTGCAGAGGGACTTGATCAAACTTTTTATGAAAAGATTTTCTTTCAAACATTTTTGGAAGAACATTTGCAAGAAATTTCTGCTGGCAGTGAGGATTTCTTCGTTTCAAAGTCAGGCATGGTGTATGTGAAAATTCCAAAAGGAAAATTCTTTTGCATGGGTGATAATCGCGGTCACAGCGGTGACAGCAGAGAAAATGGATTCTATGAAACCTCTCAAATTGTTGGGATTGCTGAAATCATTATTTATGACCATAATTTTGGGAAAAGACTTGTCAAAGTGGTGGATTATTATTTCTCCCAAGTTCAAAAGTTTTTTGCAAGATAGAGTAATTCCTACTCAATATTATGGATGATTTTGTGGCGAAATCGTTTGGTAATTGTGTGCATCTTGTGATATTATGAAAGTAGCAGAGAGTGCTAAATAAATTTTTAAGGAGATATTATGAACAAAGGTGAATTCGTAAAGGCAGTTGCAGAAAAAGCAAATTGCACACAAAAAGATGCAGGAATCGTTTTTGATGCAGTTGTTGACACAATTGTAAATGTTTTGAAGAGTGGCGAAAAGATTCAAATCCCTGGATTTGGTTCATTCGAACTTTCTCAAAAGGCTGCAACAACAAAAATCAATCCATTGACAAAGGAAACTGTCAAAGTTGCTGCTTGCAAAATGCCAAAATTCAAATTTGGAAAAAGTTTCAAAGCCGTATTCAACGACTAATAATGAAAATAAATTTGCCGATTTCTTGTCGGCTTTTTATTATGGAAAAAAGAGTTGTCATTTTGAAGACAACTCTTTTTCAATATCAATGATGACATAGCCTTGTGGAAGTTTGCACACTGGACAGGTTTTGAAGGCTTCTTTTACACATTCAACATGTCCACAAGACGAGCATTTCCATTCAGTTGGATGATCTCTTTTATAGAGTTTGTTTGCTTTGTATAGGTCGGAAAGATATTTAAGGATTCTGGCATGGGAACTTTCAATTTTTGCAATCGCTTCAAAAGAACGAGCAATTTCGGTGTAGCCCTCATCTTTTGCTATGCGAGCAAAACTTGGATAGATGTTTTCTGCTTCGGATGTTTCATTTTTACTCTCCTCCAAAAGACTTGAGGAAAGTTCTGGCATCTCAAATGGAAAGCCTGCTTCAATTGCGATGTTTCGGACATTTCCATTGCTGTTTTGCAATATGAAATCATAGAAGACTTTTGCATGAGCCATTTCATTTTTTGCAAGCGTTTTCATGGTGTCAGAGATGAATTGCATTTGATTTTGCAGTGCAATCTTTGACATAAATTGATATCTTGCTCCGGCTTGACATTCTGCGGCAAAAGATCTTGCCAAGTTGACTTTTGTTGTGCTGTCATTAAAATTCATAAAATTCTCCTTTTTGCGTCAGTGACGCATTTTTTTGCAATATTTATGCTGAAAGCATTGTTGCCTAAATTTTGTTTTGTAAACCTCTTTGTTTTGAAGTTTTTTGGTCTGTGTTTTTTTGATAAACATTTGCATTTTTTCTTTTTTTTGTTTAGAATATATCCATATAAAGGAGAAAAAATGTTTCTTGGAGATAGGGGGACACCCAACAAATTTGCAACCAGAAGATATAATTATGACATTTTGATTGACAATGAAAGGATGACTTTGTCAAAGATTTCCAAAAATCTTGGGTTTTACAATGTCATTTACACTGGCAAGTTGAAGAAAATTGAGACTGTTTATGACACAGACAAAAACCTTTTGACCGGTGCAGGGCTTATCATAAGAAAAATCAACACCAAAGAGAGAACTTATTTTTCTTTGATTAGGGTCAGTGATGTTGCGCAGGTAAGCAATCGTGAAAAGAAAGCATTTTTGGGTGAGTGTGAGCCAAAGGACCAACCAAGTGATTTCCCTGTTCAGATTGCTGATGCCATAAAGACCGCTTTCAACAATTTGTTTGCAATCAATGTTGTTGACATTGTTAAACACTCAACTGCTTACATAACAACAGACATTTCAGGAAATGTTTACAAGATTGTCAGTGGAACAGGTTATGAAGTTGAAATGTCATTTGAAACTTGGAAAGTTAAAGATATGAGAACAGGCAAAAAAGTCAAAATTAGAAATTTCTCTTTGGATTTTGAACTTAATCCTGCTTATCAAAAGGAAATGGAACACATTTTGCACATTGTGGACAGATATTGCAAGGAACTTGTTCCTCTCAACAAAAACAGGTTTGAAGTTGCGGAAGTTGCAGTCAGACCAAGAGTTCCTTCAGGAAATCGACCTGCTGTTGATGCTGATGGAAACCCAATTGCTCCTCCAACAGATGGAAAAAAGGATAAAAAAAAGAAAAAAGACAAGAAGAAAAAATTTGAGGGATAGAAGCAACCCTCTTTTTTTTCAGAAATTAAGATTGGTTGTTTTGTCTTTTAAACTGACCGCATATACATATCTTGTGAAAAAGAAATATTTAGATTTTAAGACAAGATTATTCTATGGAACAGGCAACTTGGGTTATGGCTCAATGGGGCAAACAGTCTCCAGTTTCATCATGTTTTTTGGGACAAGCGTGTTGGGCTTGCCTGGGTTTTTGGTGGGGATAACAATTGCAATCACTTCCCTTTGGGATGGAGTGTCTGACCCAATTATTGGATATCTCTCTGATCGAACAAAAAGCAAAGCCTTTGGCAGAAGGCTTGGGCATATGCTTTTTGCTTCTTTTGCTCTTGCCATAAACAATATTCTTTTGTGGTGTTGTCCATTTGCAAAAAACAATGCTTTGGCAATGCTTTGGATTTTGATTTTTTTGCTTTTGCAAGAGACTTTTAACACTTTTTTTGCAACGCCTTATTCGGCGCTTTGCATTGACATTGCACCAGATTACAACGACCAAACAAAAACTCAAAGTGTGAAAACTGTTTTCAGCATTTTGGGGATGATTTTGCCAAGCATTTTGATGTATGTTTTTATGCCAGCAGGAAGCAACCAGTTTTCGCAAAAAGGATATATCTATATTGCGGTGATAAACTCTGCAATTGTTTTGATTTGTGGGCTTATTGCTGTTTTGGGATGCATTAAGAGGGTGCGACAGATGCCACATTATGATGAAGGGCTTCAAGAAAATCCAGAGGCAAAAACGAAACCGCATGCAAAATTTTCGCAAATTTTATCTGGATATGTTGACACTTTCAAAAAGAAGGATTTCCGAATTGTTATGCTGGGATATTCTGTTTGTTTGATTGCAATGGTGTTTATCTCTTCTGTGGGAATGCATTTGTTCACATTTTGTTATCACTTTTCAAGCACTCAAATTTCTGTGCTTATGATTTGTCTTTTTGGTGGAGCAATTGCATCTCAACTGATTTGGGTGAATGTCGTGAAAAAATATGACAAAAAGCAGACGCTCATTTTTGCTCTTTCTGTCATCCTTTTTGGAATTGCTTTGGTGAGTGTAACTTTTCTGTTTAGGCTTTATTGCACGGTTAATTTCATTTTTTGGTTTGTTGCACCAAGTCTCTTTGTGTGTGGAATCGGAGCAGGAGCGCTTTATTCTTTGCCACATTCAATGTATGCAGATGTCGTGACCTTGGAACAATACAAAACTGGGCAAAACAATGCCGGAAGATACACTGGATATTACACTTTCACATACAATTTTTCAAATTCGATCGCTCTTCTTATGATTGGGGTTTTGTTGGATGTTGTCAAGTTTGACTCATCCCAATCAGTTCAAAACCTTGCTGTGCAAGCAGGTCTTGGTCGGATTGTCTTTTTTGGAAGTGCAATAGCACTTTCTTGTGCGATTTTCATCTTTTCAAAATATGGGGTGAAGCGTGCTGATGTTTTGAAAGTTCAGATTGAGGCTAATGAAAAAACAGCGACAGCCTCTTCAAAAGGTGAAAAATTGGAATATAAAAAGAAATAAAGTGCAAAATAGAGATATGAAAAAAAAGTTTAGAATTGCATTATTGATGTTTTTGGTGGGGGTTTCTCTCATTTCTTTTGGATGTGGGAAGAAAGAGGCTGAGAGTGCAAAAATAACTCGAGATGATGCAAGAGTTGGCGGAAGTTTGAGTTTTGTCTACAACAAGGACAAGAGAGAGATTTTGGTTGGTGGGGATGGAGAAGTTATTCAATATTCTCTTGCAAATGACACTTTGGGATTTGATTCGGGATGCAGAATTGGGTTGAAAATTGCTGCACCAGATGACAAACTTGACCTTTCTACTGCAACACTCAAAATCAATGATGTGCGTTATTCTATGGGTGACTTTCTTGAAAAAATCAATGATGAACCTCAGAGATTTTTCACAATCTTTCCAGAGGTGTCAAAAGAAGATGATAAAGTTGAGTTTTCCATTTGTTGGAGCAACAAGACCAAGAGACAAGATTATAAGTTGATAATTGAAAAAGGCACAAAATTTATGGATAAAGACGGCAACATTCTGTAAGTTAATAAAATAAATTTTTAAACATAATAAATAACATGAATTATTACGAATTTGAAAAAAGAATTAAGAGTGACAAAACAAATCTTTTTTCATTGGGGAAATCTACGCTTGGAAAAGACATTTGGGCTTGCCATGTTGGAAAAGAAACTGGCAGTCAAGTTTTGGTGCAAGCGGGGATTCATGCAAGGGAATATGTGACCTGTCTTTTGGCAGAGAAAGAAGCAAGAAATCTTCAAGGGGAACATCTTCCATTTGGAGTGATCTTTGTTTTTTGCGCAAATCCAGATGGGGTGAATGTCGTGCTGGATGGTTTTTCTGCTTTGAGAGAGGAAGAAAGAAAATTTTGCGAGGAGAAGAACTTTAATCATAAATTGTTCAAAGCCAATGCCAATTTGGTGGATTTAAACACAAACTTTAATGCGCTTTGGGGACAGGGGAAATCAAATCGCTTTTCACCCTATTTAGAAAGTTATGTTGGGAAAAATGCCGAGAGCGAAGTGGAAACTCAAATTCTGAGAGATTTCACACTTTTTGTCCGTCCAAAATTGACATTGTCATATCATACAAAAGGCGAAGTGATTTATTTTGGGTTTGACACGCAAAATCAAACCTCTCTTGAAAGAGATGAAAAAATTGGAAGAAAAATTTCTCAAAGTCTAGGCTTCCAACTTGAGAGAAGTTTTGGTTCTTGTGGAGGATTTAAGGATTGGGCGTGCGACAAACTTGACATTCCGTCATACACCATCGAGTTTGGGGATGACAAACTTTCGCATCCACTGGGAGAAGAAGTGTTGGAAACTCTTGAAGAGCAATCACAGAATTTGTTTAAGACAATTGAAGAATTTTTAAAATAAAAAAATAGAGGTTCCTAGTCTTTTTTTTGTTGACAATGTAAAAATATAGTATTATAGTTGGAAATATAAAATATTTTTATAAAAGGAAGGTAACAAATGATAAAGATTGAAAATGATGAATTAAACCGAACAAGAGTTTTGAATGCTATTTTTGGTATTTTTGATAATTTTGGCAATCAAGATGGTCGTGGATTGACTATGGTTATTAATGGAAAGTTTGGTAGTGGTAAAAGTACTTTTTTAGATTTTATTGAGGAAAGAAATATTGAGGAGTCAAAGTATAATATAATCAGATATAATGCTTGGGAGAATAATTATTTTGAAAATCCGCTTATTCCAATTTTGTATACTATTAGTAAAGAGAGAACAATAGGTGAGAAAATCGAAAAACAAACGATTAATATTTTAAAGAATCTTCCTAAATTTTTTATGAGTTTTTTATCTGGAAAGTATGGTGGGGATTTTGATTCATTGTTTTCATGTAAAAATATTTTTGAAGAATATGATGGGTATAGAAAAGCTGTAAAGGAATTTAAAGGTGTTCTTGGGGGATTGTGTCAGCAAAAGAAAACAATTTTGCTTGTTGATGAATTAGATAGATGTCTTCCTGAATATCAAATTAGAATGTTAGAGTGTCTCTATCATATTTTTGATGTTCCAGATTTAATTGTTGTCATAGCATTGGATAAAGAGCAGCTAGAAATTTCTGTAAAGAATATGTTTGGTGCTAGTCAAAACACTTATGGTTATTTGGCAAAGTTTATACAATATGAAATTGACTTGCCAAACCGAGAGCAATATGAATATGTTGAAAGGTTAATGACTTTTAAGTGTAAAGATTCTAGCGCTGTAAAGATTTTAATAGCAAAAATGTTTAAGTCTATTGATATGTCTTTAAGAGAATGTCAGAATATTATCAAAGTATTAAATTTGATTTGTAATGAAAAAGATGATTATGGCCATTTGCTTGATTATGTTTATTACTATCCTTTGATAGTTGTAGTTTTGTTGTTATTGAAGCAGCTTGATAATACTATTTATAACAAATATTTTGGGGATAAAAAGCATTTAATGTATTTCTCGTTTGATGTTGTGCATGATAGGTTAGAAAAAACATTGTTTGGAAATTTTTGGAGTGATATAAAAGGAACCAAGATTGAAGTTGTGTTAAATACCTTATTAGAGGATGATTTGGGTAAAAGTTGTTTTTTGCATTTTATAAATATGTTCGAGCCTGTTAGAACACTTTCTTTATCTTTATTGTCAGGTTTTGTTGGTATAGAAACTGAAAGAATAAACGGTATTATTAATAGAGGGAATATGCTTAACTTTCCGAGATTATATGAAGAGATTACTCAAAAAATAAGTATTATTGAATGGGAGTAACTCACATATTTCTCACACTTTGCTTTGTCTTTGATGATTTTCAAGGAGTGTTTTGATTGTTTGTTAAGATATTGAAAAACGCTACACACTCGATATTTCGAATATGTAGCGTTTCTTTGGAATTGGTGACCCCGACGGGATTCGAACCCATGATACCGCCGTGAAAGGGCGGTGTCTTAACCGCTTGACCACGGGGCCACAAAACTGACACGATGTAAGTATAATAAAAACTGACATCTTTTGTCAAGTGTTTTTCTAAAATTGTTAAATAATTTGACATAAAGTTTTTCTAATTCTATAATATTTTTGATTATGAAAAACAAAAGAAAGAATAATTTTGCAGAAAAAATGCGTAAGGCGTTTGAAAAAGTTGGTGGATTTTTGGAGAAAACACTTTTTCCAGATGACATTAAATGTGCATTTTGTGACAATGACGTGCCTGATTTTCAAAATAATCCTTTTTGTGATGATTGTGAAAAAGAGATTTCTTTCAACAATGGCAAGCGTTGTTTGATTTGCAGTGAGCCAATAGGAAATGAAGCTCTTGTTTGTGATATTTGTCAAAAGAACAAGAGAACTTTTAAAAAGGCTGTTTGCCCATTTGTGTATGAAGGAAGAGTACGAAGTGCAATCCTTGGTTTCAAAGATGACAACAAGAGATATTTGGCAAAAACATTTGCAAAGTGTATTGTTTCAGATTTAGAAAAAGAGGGAGTGATAGTCAATCGTTTGACTTATGTTCCGCTCACTGACAAAAAGAAGAGGAAAAGAGGTTATGACCAAGCCGAGTTGCTCGCGAATGAGATTGGCAAACTCTTGAATTTGAGAGTTGAAAAATTTTTTGGTAAAGTCAAAGATGTTAAAACACAAAAGTTATCAAGTTTCAAAGAAAGACATGAGAACATGCGTGGGATGTTTAAATTGCTTGATGTCAAACTTGACAAGAACGACTCAATTTTGATCGTTGATGACGTGATCACAACAGGTGCAACGATTGAAGCGTGTGCAGTTCTTTGTGAGAAGAAAGTAAAAGAAGTTTATGTTGCAGGAGTTGCAAGAAACAAATTAAAAGAAAAAGCGGACAATTAGATGATGTCCGCTTTGTTGTTTTGTGTGTAAGAAATGTTTGTGATTTCACCTTTTTCAATTGTGATGATTTTGTCAGAGATGTCTTGACAATAGTCTTTTGCACTGAATATGAGAATTGTTCTTGTTCCTTGCATTGCGTGAAGGATTTGTTTGATATTTTTCTTCTCCTTTTCTGTGAGGGCATCTGGAAACTCATAAATTGCTAAAACTTGGCTTCCTGTCAAAATTGCACGAGCAAGTCCGATGAGATAGAGTTTGTCGTATGGAATGGTGGAGATGTCTGTGTTGAACTTTTTTTGCAAGCCCATAATATAGTTGTAAATGCCAAGTTCTCTGCATGTTTGATGAATCACTTTCTTATTCTTCTCTTTGAGTTGGAGATTTTTCATGATTGAACCTTTGAAAAAGGTTGGGTGAGTTGTAACATAACTGAAGTTTTCAAGATAACTTTTTGTTGTGAAATCATACAAATTGACGCCACTTAATGTGATTTGTCCATCATCTGGTTCAATCGCACGGCGGAGCATATTGAAGATTGTTCTTTTTCCGCAACTTCTTGTCCCAAGGATGAGGCAAGTTTGATTTTCGTTGAACAAAATGTCAAAGTTTTTGAGCGATGGGTTTCCTTCATCGTCTTTTTTGTATGACACATTTGAAAAACAGAGATTTCCCATGATGTCGGTTAAAGTGTTTTTGCCGACTTCAACTTCATCTCGCTCTGTGAAGTTTAGAACCGTTTTCACACGGGAGGATGCAGTGTTTACATTGTCAAACTCTTTTATGACGGAGAACAAGTCTTTTGTGTTGGAAATGCCGTTTGAAATGTAGGAAACAATGATGAAATAAGTTTCAATTGAAAGTCCTTTTGTGACAAGTATAACAGAAATGATTGTTGCAACAAGAATCAGAAATTCATAGAAAGCAGCGTAGTAGTTTGCATAGATTGAATCCCAAAAGTCTCTTTTGTGAAGGCGCTTGATGTATGTGTCAAGCACATCGTTGTATTCTTGTTTAACCCTCTTTTCAATGCCGAGATCAGAGATTGCTTCTCTTGCATCAATGATTTCGCTGAATTTTTCATATTGCTCGTCATGAGACTGGCGAGTGAGTTTGTGCCATTTTTGTCTGCGGTTGCTTGCCCATGCCAACATCATGAAATCAAGAATGTCTGCAACGACGACAATTGCTCCTGCAACAGCATTGATTGTGAAAATGACAATGATGTTGACAAGTACAATCAACAATCGAGCAAAGGCAATTGACGTTTTTTCACCAAATTCAGCAACTGTGAAGTTGTCTGTGTGAAGAATGTTGAGAATTTGCTCTTTTGAGGTTGTCTTAAAATTTGCAGATCTTGCATGAAGAGCCTTGTTGACAAATTCGTTGTTCAGGCGATTGTAGGTGCTTTTGATAAGTGGTGCATAGCACATATATTCAAAATGCCAAAAGGTTTTTCTTGCAAGCAGAATGGAAAAGCCAACACAAAGATAAATTATTGCTCTTGTATACTTTTGATTTGTGATTGAAACTGTCACTTTTGCGGTGAAGATTGGTGCGACAATCAGCAGTGTGATTTGTGTGAGAACAACAAGGAAAAAGACAAGAAAATAATACTTTTTGCTTGGTTTGGCGAGTTTCCACCAGTCTTTCATTGTTTTTATGTAATAATTCATATTTATCCTTTTTTAAATGTATTGTAAAAGCATTATACACAAAAATGTTTGAAAACAAAAGAAAAAGATGCGATTTTGAAAATAATTTATGCAAAGATAAAGAAAAAACAAGGATTATTCCTTGTTTACTTTTCTTCTTTGTCAGAGTTTTCATTTTGAGTTTTAATCAAATTGAGTTTTGTGATTGTGTCACAAACAATTCCGACAACACCACAAGCAAGAGCTGCACTTGCTGGAATAAGCCAGCCAGGATGCCAAAAACCAATTGTGATGCCCAAGATGAGATAGATTGCTATGCTGACAATCATTAAGCAACCACAAACCGCTCCGCCTATGATTTGGATTTTTGATTTTCTTTGTTCGCTCATATTTTCCTCCTTGTTATTTTTTCAAAATTTGATAGCCTTCTCTTGTGTCTTTAACTTCATAGCCAAGATTTGAAATCTCTTCGCGGAGTTTGTCTGCAAGCACGAAATCTCTGTCTTTTTTTGCTTGCCAACGCTTTTGTGCTAAGTCGTTGACATTTTCAGGGATTTCTTCATTTTCTTCTTCAAAATTTAATCCTAAAACTTGGTTAAAATTCATAAGGGTGTTGTAAACATCTTGGCTCTTGGTTTCTTTCAGCATTTTCAAAACAACAGCAATTGCTTTTGGCATGTTAAGGTCATCATTTATGCTTTGCAAAAATTCCTCTTCATATTTTCTTGTGTCAACTTTTGCCGAGCCGTTTTTATGATCTTTTGCCAAAGTTTTGATGTTTTTGATTGTTGCTTTTGCCATGTCAAGAGCGTCAAAAGTGAAATTTTGTTGTTTTGAATAGTGAGCCATAAAGTAGAAAAATCGGAAGACTTCTGGATCATAGCCTCTTTCTTTCAAGTCTGACAAAGTATAGAGATTTCCAAGGCTTTTGCTCATTTTTCCACCATCAACCTGCAAAAACTCCAAATGCATCCACATTTTGACAACTTGGTGATCATAAAAGCAGTTGCTTTGAGCAATTTCATTTTCATGGTGAACAGGTTTATGGTCAACGCCACCAGTATGAATGTCGATATGCTCTCCAAGGAACTTGTCTCCAATCACGGAACATTCAATATGCCAACCAGGGTATCCCATTCCCCAAGGGCTTTGCCATTGCATGATGTGCTCTTTTGGAGCTTTGACCCAAAGAACAAAATCATAAGGGGAGTGTTTTTCTTCATCAACATCAATTCTTGCACCAGCAAGCTTTTCATTTATATCCATGCCAGAGAGTCTGCCATAGTCCTTAAATTTTGCAATGTCAAAATAAATTCCTTTGCTTGTCTCATAAGCATAACCTTTTTCCATGAGGCGACTGACGAATCTTATCATCTCTTCAATGACGCTGGTTGCTGGGACAATGTGTTCTGGAAGATCTATGTTTAAAAGGTGAGCGTCATTCATAAACACATCAGTGTAGAATTTTGCAATTTCCCAAGGAGTCTTGTGTTCTCTTTGGCTTGCAACAAGCATTTTGTCTTCGCCTTCATCGGCATCAGAAGTCAAGTGTCCAACATCAGTGATGTTCATGACACCATCAAGGGTGAAGCCATTGAATTTGAGCACTCTTCTTATGTTGTCCATAAAAAGATATGCTCTGAAGTTTCCGATATGAGGATAATAATACACAGTAGGACCACAAGAATACATCTTGACAATCTTACCTTCGTGAAATGGAACCTCTTCTTTTCTTCTCGTAAGAGAGTTATAAAATTTAATCATTATTTCCTCCAATATGAGTTGGTGCAAGAATACAAAGCAAGAATTGCTTTATATCTTCTTGTTTAGATATATGGAAAGAACATCCAAAGCGTGTTCAATTTCCGTGTTTCTTTCGTCAAAATTGCTGTTGAGTGTCTTAAGAAAAGCGGAAAGTTCTGCTTTTCCTTTTTCAGTGAGTGACATCATACGACATCGCTTGTCAATTTCGCCTTGTCTTGATGTGGCAAGACCTTCTTTTTCCAAGTCTTTTGCCATGAGAGCAAAGTTTGACTTCTTCAAGCCCAGTTTGTCAATGATCATGCTGACAGAAAGATTTTCATATTGTGAGATAAAATACAACATCTTAAACTTAAGCAAGTTGTTGTTTGCAATATGTTTTGTAAGATTTTCAGTTAGTGCTTCGATTTCCAGCAGTTTTTCGATGTTTTTCATATTTATAATTATAAATAATGTGATTTTTTTTTGCAAGCATTTTGCTTGCCTTTTAGATAAAAAGTTATTAAAATATGACTATGGCTTTAACAGGGACTATTGAAGATATCATTTATAGAAATGAAGAGAATGGCTACACGGTGGCAAGACTGGAGAAAGATGACAGTATTGTGACGGTTGTGGGCAAATTTATTGATATTCAAGTGGGTTCACTTGTGTCTCTGAATGGAAAATTTGAAAAAACTAAATATGGCGTTCAATATGTCTTTGAGACATATGAAATTTCTATGCCAAAATCTCTTGAAGGCATTGAAAAATATTTGGGAAGCGGACTTATTAAAGGTGTTGGACCAATCACTGCAAAGAAGATTGTGGAATATTTTGGAGAGCAAACTCTTGATGTGCTTGAATATGCTCCACATAAATTGTCCGAAATCAATGGTATAAGTGAAAAAAAGGCAACTGAGATTGGTTTTTCTTTTAAAGAACATAAGCAGGTGCAAAACACAATCATTTTTTTGCAAAACTTTCAGATAAGCACCAATATGGCACTTAAGATTTACAATATATATAAAGAAAAGACAACCGAAATAGTCAAAAACAATCCATACAAACTTGTTGAGGACATTGATGGCATTGGTTTTTTAACCGCAGACCGCATTGCTCAAAATGCTGGCATACCAAAAGACAGCCTTTTCAGGATTAGGGCTGGGCTTATCTATGTTTTGAAAACCTCTTGTGAAAAAAATGGAAACACATATCTTCCTAAAAATATGCTTATGGAGCAAACCCAAGAAGCTTTGGAACTTTCATATGAACAAAATGAAGAAAAATTTAAGGATGCTTTTGATAGTTTGACACTTGATCGAACTGCTGTTGTGCATTGGCTTGATAATGTTGAAATTGTCATGCTTTCAAAATATTATTATTATGAAAATTCAATCGCTCAAAAACTTGTTTGGCTTGCAAATTGTCAAAAGAATGAGAAGTTTGATATTGCTGAAGAGATTGCACTTTTTGAAAAGCAAAATGATATTGTTTTTCATGAGGAACAAAAGAATGCTGTTGTTGGGGCGATTAACAATGGTGTGTTTGTCATCACAGGAGGACCTGGAACAGGGAAAACAACAATCATCAAGTGTATCCTTGAAATTCTGTCAAATCAGCAAAAAACGGTTGCATTGGCAGCTCCAACTGGACGTGCTGCAAAAAGGATGAGTGACAGCACTGGAAAAGAAGCAAAGACAATTCATCGTCTTTTGGAAGTTAATGCAATTCAAAATGAACAAAGCTACTTTGTACACAATGAAAGCAATCCATTAAAGATGGATGTTGTGATTGTGGATGAGGTTTCGATGGTGGATGCCGCACTTATGAGTTCTCTTCTTAAGGCACTGCCAAGAGATTGCAAACTTATTCTTGTTGGAGATAAGGATCAGTTGCCAAGTGTTGGGGCTGGAAATGTGCTTTCTGACATCTTGCAAAGTGGAGCAATTAAATTTTGCATGCTTACAAAGATTTATAGGCAAGAAGAGAAGAGTTTGATTATCACAAATGCTCACCTTATCAATGAGGGAAAGATGCCGCTTATTGACAACACAAGCATGGATTTCTTTTTCGAAAGCAAAAATGACCCAGAAATCATCAAAAACACCATTTTGGATTTGGTTACAGTCAGACTTCCAAAGTTTTTGAAAGTTGAGTCTTCGCAAATTCAAGTGCTTGCACCGCTTAAGGCAGGGGTTTGTGGAATTGAAAACTTAAACAAAGTTTTGCAAGATAAAATCAATCCTCAAAGTGCTTCAAAACGCCAAGTTGAGTTTGCAAGGACAATCTTCCGTGAGGGCGATAAAGTTATGCAAATGAGCAACAACTATGATCTTGAATGGAAAAAACGTGGACTTTTTGCAGAGGAGTCTGGAAAAGGTGTCTTCAATGGCGATATAGGCATCATTCAAACTGTCGATCCTCAAACAAGTGAGGTGGTTGTTGAGTTTGAAGATGGAAGAGTTTGCCTTTATACAAGACCTGATCTCCCAGATTTGTCTCTTTCTTATGCAATCACAATCCATAAAAGTCAAGGTTCAGAGTTTGATACAATCATCATTCCTGCAATTGCAGGTCCAAGCATAATACTCACCAGAAATCTCATCTATACAGCCGTAACGCGTGCGAAAAAAATGGTTGTCATTGTGGGTGAAAAACAATATTTGCACAGGATGGTCTCAAACAAGTACACCGCAACAAGATTTACCCTTCTTAAAAAACTTCTTATAACAGCAAACGAAAAACTTGAAAAAATGTTTGAATAAAAAAAGTAGAAGTTTAAATTTCTACTTTTCTCTTGCTTTTGATCCAGTGAAGGATGCTTTAGCTTGAGCCAAAAGCCCTAAACCAATTCCAGTGTAAGTTATGACACGGGAAAGAGTTTTATTGTCTTCTGCTTGCTTTTTGCTTTCTTCCGCTTTTGCCAACTGTTCTTTAATAACCACATATTCACTCTGTTTAATTTGATTGACGAGCTCGTTTGTTGGAGTCGCCAAAATTTCGCCTTCTTTTTCTTTAAAAACAGTGTAAGTAATCAAGCCAGCATCCAATTGGTCTCTATAATCTTGAATAAGTTGTTGAGAAAATGTGCAAACACATTGATTTTTAAGTATTTCAGCAGAATTGCTGTTGTTGCTGTTTATAACCTCTAGACCAATTCCACCTGCTTGGCAAAACAATGCAAGATAGAATAATGTCATTGAGCCAGACCAATCGGGGTGAGCTCTTTTTATTTCTATATTATTTTTTAACATTTTGTCCTCCAAAATATACATTATGTTATCACTTTGCGCTGATTTTGTCAATACCATGAAATATTAAAAGCCAAACTAGTCGTTTGGCTTTTTGTTTTTATTGGTTGTCTTTCTTGTTGAGATTGACTGATTTATTTGCTTTTTGGTCGAGGGTTTTGTTGATGAAGCTGTTTTGCTTTTTGATGGTGATTTCTTTTTTAGGAAAGATTTTTTCTCTTTTTTCGCTTCTGGAATTTCTTTGCTTAAGGCATCGTCTTCTATTTCAACAATTTCTTGACCTGCAACCATATTTGTTTCTTCATCTGGAGGAGTGTCTTGTTCATATTTGACAAGAATATCTGTGATTTTTGCCATAAATTTGTTTTCTTTTGTTCCATTGGCAAGAGCGGTTTGTCTTCTTCTGACAAACCAACGCTTGACGAAGTATGCCAGCACAACAACAAAAATTGAACAAACAATCATTGTGACAAGAATGATCATAACAGGTGGGGTGATGTCAGAAATTTTGAAGAAACTGCCAAGCCCCACAATTGCTGCAATGATAAGAATTCCAGGAAGTACAAAGCAGAAAGCTCTATACCAATTTATTGGAACGCAAATCGCCACCAAATTTACATAACTGATCATGGTCAAAAGCATGGTGCAAAGAGTTGTGTATTCTGTGGCAGAAAGAGTTGTGCTGTTTTCGTTTATAATGACAACGGTCAGAATGTTTATAAACATCAACATTGCACAAGGTATGGTTTTTTTCATAACCTGTGGAATGAAATTTCCTCGGATAAGTTCGTCATTTGGTTGGAACGTCATCATAAAGGATGGCAATCCAATTACAAACATTTCAATAAGGAGCATCTGACTTGGGGTGAAAGGATATGAAATTCGAAGTATGAGGGTTGAAATGCAAAGAAGAATTGTAAACAAGGTTTTCATCAAATACAAAACTGAAGAGTTTTGAACATTGTTGACAATTTTCCTTCCTTCTTTGACAATTGATGGCAGTGCAGAGAAATTGCTTTCCATAAGCACAAGATGAGAGATGTTTCTGGCAACTTCACTTCCATCTGCCATTGCGATTGAACAATTTGCTTCTTTGAGAGCAAGAGTATCGTTGACACCATCTCCTGTCATTGCAACAACTTTTCCTTGAGTTTTGAGAGTTTTTACAATTGTATGTTTTTGTTCAGGGGTTACACGCCCAAAAACGGTGAATTTGTCCGCAATCGCAGCAACATCTTGCAAACTCATACCTTCAAGTGAAATATATTTGTCGCTGTTTTCAACTCCAACACGTTTGGCAATTTTTGAAACGGTCAAGGCGTCATCACCAGAGATGATTTTGACTTCAACATTGTTTTGTTTAAACCATTCAATGGTTTCAACAGCATCTTTTCTTATATGGTCTTCAAGAGCAAAAAACGCCAAAATTTTTCCATTTTTTCCTGCAGTCTTTTCATTGTAAGCGGCATTGTCTTCCACAAGAGCAATGACACGCAGTCCTTTTTCCATGAAAGATTTCATGGTTTTGATTTGTGCGTCTGTGATTTTGCAACCAATAAAACTTGTTGCACCGATGTAATAAGTCTTTCCATTTCGAAGTGTAGTTGCACTATATTTTCTTTGGGAAGAAAATTCAACCACATGTTTCGCAATTGCAGAGATGTCTTTTCCAAAGTGTTCTGTCAGAGCCACGCTTGTTGCGTTTGATGATTTTTGATTTGCCAAAACGGCTTTCATAAGTGTTTCAACTTCTGAAAGTTTCGCCCCATTCTGAAGAGAAACCTCAACAACATTCATTGTGCCATCTGTGATTGTGCCAGTTTTGTCAAGACAAAGGACATTGGCTCTTGCAAGCATTTCAATTGAATAAATATTTTTAACCAAAGTTTTCTTTCTTGCAAGTTTCATGACACCAACAGTAAGCCCAACAGTGATAAGAAGATACATTCCAGCAGGGATCATTCCTTCAAGAGCGCCGCTGGTGCTTGTGATCGAGTCTTTGATGCTCGTGCCTGCAATGAAGAATTCTTTGCAGAAGGTGAGCGCTCCGACTGGAATCAAGATCAAAATGATGATTTTAATCAAACTGTTAAGATCTTTGAAAAGGTTTGAAGTTTGAGGTTTGAAATCCTTTGTTCTTTCGGCAACTGTTTGAATATAATTTCCTTTGCCTACTTTGTCAACTCTTGCATAACAAACACCAGATGTGATGAAACTTCCTGCCAAAAGGGTGTCTCCAACTGTCTTTTTGATGGGGTTTGATTCCCCAGTCAGCAAGCTTTCATTTGCTTCCACATCGCCTTCCAAGATGATGCAATCGGCAGGGATTTGATTTCCGTTCTCAAGAGAGATGATGTCATCCAAAAGCAGATCTTCACTTTTCACTTCAAGTGCGAACCCAGTTCTGATAGCTTTAATCTTTGGCACTGAGACCATGGAAAGTCTTTCAACAGTAATTTTTGATTTTATTTCTTGGAAAATTGAGATTGCTGTGTTTGCAATTACGACAAACAAAAACAACAAATCTCCCCAAGCACCAACACACATGAGCGCCACAGCGATGATAATCCAAATCATGTTGAAAATTGTTAAGATATTTTTTCTTATGATTGTGAAATAGGAGTTTGATGTCCTTATTTTTGTGTCGTTGACAAGTTTATGCTCTTTTCTTTCATTTATTTGTTCTTCAGAAAGGCCGTGTTCGATGTCGGTTTGATAACGCACAATTGGCACTTCTTGCAAGACTTGTTTCTTTTTCTTTTTTTGTTTTAATTTTTTCACGACTTTTCCTTTTTTAGTTTTTCACTTTAAACATTCACTAGTGTATTAAAATTTATTCAAAATGTCAAATATATTTGACTTTTTTAACTTTATAATCTAAATTATGAATATATGTTTAATCTTTTTTTGGAGTGGAATTATGTTTATTGAAGTTTCAAAAAATCTTATTGACCTGTCCAAGTTTTTTCCAGAAAATTTGTATGTGGTTGGCGGATATGTCCGCAACAAACTTCTAAAAATCTCTTCTGGAGATGTTGACCTTGCAAGTTCGGTGGACATTGAAGAGGTTTCGAAGCGTCTTGATGGAAGTGAATTTTCTGTTAAAGTCAAAAACATCAGAACTGGCTCACTTCTTATTAAAAAAGATGATGAAAGTTATGAATACACTTTTTTCAGAAAAGATGTCTATGGAAATGATGGCTCGCATGTTCCAGAGCGCGTGGAGAGAACAGAGGACATTTTTGAAGATTCTAAAAGACGAGATTTTTCAGTTAACGCAATTTATTACAACATAAACAAAGATGAGATTGTTGATTTTTATCATGGAATCATTGATTTGAAGCAAAAAGTTTTGCGTTGTACTCTCGCTCCGGAGCAAGTTTTAAAATCTGATGGTGAAAGAATTTTGCGTATGGTCAGAATTGCAGGCGAACTTGATTTTTCAATTGACAAAAACACCTTCAAAACTGCAATAGAATTTGCTTCAAATGTTGGGGATATTTCTGGCTCAAGAAGATTTGCAGAAATTGAAAAAATTCTTTATTGCGACAGAAGGTATTCGATCGGCAAGAGAAGCTTGAAAAGATCTCTTAAATTTCTCAATGAACTTAAAATTTGGAAAGTTATGTCTCTGAAAAATGAAGCGGTGAAATATGACATGGTATACAAAGTTGAGGACAGACTTTTGGGGCTTTTGATTGACATTGTTGACACTGAAAAACCAGAATGTCTGCAAGCATTTTTGGAAACTTTCTTAAAAGAACAACTTGGACTTGCTTCAACTCTTTCAAAAAAGATTTTTGACTATTTGGCAGGATATTATAATGCGCTTGCAGGAATGGCAAACAAAGAATACTTTTTTAAATATTATGAAGATTGGGCGGCTGTTTACAGTCTTCTTAAATGCAAAAGCAAAAGGGTGCTTGGAAAATATAATTTCTTTTATAAATATATCATCGAGCATGGTTTGACTATTCAGGTTGCAAACTTAAAAATTTCAGAAAATGATATCAAAGCAAACTTTAAAAACATCGACAAGCGAAATTACAGCAAAATTCTGAACAATCTTTTGAGCAAAGTTTTCGATGGAAAGGTTCAAAATGAAAAAGCCTCTTTGCTTGCAGAAATTGAGAAAAACCTTCAAAATTACTAGTTTTTTACTGGTAATTTTTCTTTTATAATTAATTTTGATTTTGATAATTTTTTTCTAATTAGACATAATAGCAATATGAAAAAAGAAAAATCTCAAAAAATTGAAAAAAGAAAAAACAAAAAGAAAAGTGGAATCTTTTGGTTTTTGGGCGTTTCTGCTATGTCGGTTACACTTCTTGTTGCGTGTCAATTTTTCTTTGAAAATGTTGTTTCAGGCAAAGAAAAATTTTATGATAACACGCGTATAAATGGAATCGATGTTGGAGGGATGTCTGTGGCAGAAGCAGAAAATGTTGTGCTTACAAACATGCTTGACAACAAAAAAGATGTGGAAATTGAACTTTCTTGCAAGGGCAAAACATGGACTCTTTCTGGAAACGATTTTGAGGTTTACAACAAGGTCAGACCTGTGGTTGCAAAAATGTCAAAGTATGGGAGAGACGGAAACTTTTTTCAAAATCTTTCAAAGTCAAAGAAAATAAAAAAAGAGGGAAAAGATTTTCAAGTCTCTTATGTTTGTGTCCTTGCAAACATCAATGAAAAAATTGATGAAATAATTTCTGAGGTTGAACAAGAATCAAGAGCGGCAAATTTGGTTTTTGAGCCAAATAAAGAAAATCCATTTTCTGTGGATGAGGGACAAAGTGCCATTCTCGTCAATCGTGACAAGTTGCTTCAAGAAATTGACAATGCTCTTCTTATTGGGACAAAAGCAAAAATTGAAATTCCAATCATTGAAATTGAGGATCAAATTGACCTTGATGAACTTAAAAACAGTGTTGTGAAGAGGGCAGAGTTTGTCACTTCTTATGAAAAAAGTGGAAAAGACAGAAAAAACAACATAAGAAAAGCACTTTCGTCTTTCAATGGAATGATTGTTGAACCAAATCAGACAGTTTCTTTCAATGAAACAACTGGTGCAAGAACTGAAGAGGCAGGTTATAGCAATGCACACATCATTGTTGGTGGTGTTTATGTGGATGGAGTTGGTGGAGGAGTTTGTCAAGCTTCAACCACTCTTTACAACGCTCTTCTTCTTGCTGACATTGACATTTTGTCCGTGAACCATCATTCTTTGCCAGCTTCATATGTGCCTCTTTCACAAGATGCAATGGTGTCTGGTGATTATTCTGATCTTGTTTTTCAAAACAATCTTGAAAGTCCAATTTACATCAAAACTGTTTGTGATGATAAAAATGTTAAGGTTGAAGTATATGGACAGAAATTTGAAGAGGGAGAGAGCGTTGCTGTTAGGTCAGAACTTGTCAAGGTTTTGCCACATGGAGGAGACAGAATTGTCAAAGACCAAAAAGGAGAATATTCAAATAAAATTCTCTATAAGGGAGAATATTTGAGAATTAAATATCCAAGAGAAGGCTATGAAAGTAAAGCCTATTTGCAACGTTTCAAAAATGGAGAACTTGTTGATGAAAAAGAAATCAGACATGATTTCTATCAAGCACAAGATGGAATTGTTATGGAAGGCATTGAGGACATCGGAGAAGGAATGATGATTCCTGCAAGCGATGTGAAACTCATAAAACCTCAAAAAGTTTCAAAAGAAAATAACGAGAATGTTAAAAACAAACTTCAAAACACAAATCCGAGTGAATTTAATCCATAAACAAGAAAGAAAATATAAATTGAGAATAGAATAGTATATGAAACCTAAAACAGACAAACCCATGTCAAAGAAGAGAAAAATCATCCACACAAGTATTGTTGTATTTGTCCTTACAGCAATACTTGTTTTGTCATATTTTATTTTCAAGTGGACTGGCATTTGGGAATATATCAATTCTGTTGACAAGATCAGAGGACTGATTCTTTCGCTTGGTTTTTGGGGAAGATTGGCGTTTGTTTTTTTGCAATTTTTGCAAGTGACTTTTTTGCCAATTCCATCTGCTGTTTCAACTCTTGCAGGTGTGCTTGTTTTTGGACCACTTCAAGCTTCTCTTTTAAGTTTGTCTGGCATCATGCTTGGGAGCGTGTTGGCATTTTGGCTTGGAAGAAGATTCGGAAGAAAACTTGTGTCGTTCATGGTTGGAGAAGAGACTTGTCACAAGTGGACAAACTTTTTGACAAATGCAAAATATTCCTTTGTGGTGATGATGCTTTTGCCAATCTTTCCTGATGACATTTTGTGTTTAGTTGCTGGACTTACTGACATGTCTTGGCTGTTTTTTGTGGTGACAAATTTAATCTCAAGACCGCTTGCAATTTTTCTCACTTGCTATTTAGGCAGTGGAAGCATAATCCCTTTCCATGGTTGGGGGCTTGCGGTCTGGGCATTTTTTTTGGTGGCGGTTGCAGTGGTGCTTTATCTGTCGTTTCGATATAGGCAAGCGATTGAGGATTTTGTCAAGCTGAAATTTCAAAACAAGAAAGTTTCAAATGTTGAAGCTGGAGAAGAAAAAACGAAAAAAAGAGGAAATAAAAAATAATTAGATAAGCTTTTTCAGTTGAATTTTTGATAAAAAAATTACGGATATTGCGGTTTTTATTGATTTTTATTTATCAAAATGAAAATTCCTTCTTTAATTTGTTTTGGTGATAAGTTGTTGTCAAGCAAGATTTGAGTGGCATCTATATCAAATTTTTGTGAAATGGTCTTGAGGTTTTCTCCTGCTTTTACTTGATAATATGGAAATGTGATTTTTTTTAAACTCATAAAAATCTCCTTTTGGTTTTGGCATAAAATTTTAAATTCTCTTATAGATTTATTTATATGAAATCTATTTTTAAAAATGTCGCACTCATCACGGTGTTTTCAGTTATGACAAGATTTCTTGGGTTTTTGTTCAGGATCTTTTTATCAAGAACAATAGGTGCTCAAGCACTTGGACTCTATCAAGTTGCGCTTTCCATCTTTATGGTTTTGCTTACAGTCGTTTCCAGTGGTTTTACACTTATTATTTCAAGAATGACAGCAAGTTATCGTGTTGCCTCTGACAAGAAAGCGATAGGAAGTCTTGTATCAACTTGCATCTTTATTGGACTTGCTGTCAGTATATTTTTATGTGTCATCATTTTGGTATTTCGAAATCTTTTCCAAAATATTTTCACTGACCAAAATTGCATGAACATACTTATTATTCTTTTGCCTTCTTTGGTTTTTTCTTCGGTTTACAGTGTTTTTCGTGGAGCGATGTGGGGCACTGACAACTATTTTGGTTTGTGCGTCTCCGAACTTTTGGAACAGATTGTCAAAATAGTTATTTGTGTTCTTATCATTGCATCGGGAATGACTGCTCTTCAAAATGCAATGGCAGTTGCTTGGTCATTTACTCTTTCTTGTTTTGTTTCCGCATTCTTTGTTATGCTCCTCTACTTTTTTTATGGCGGAAAAATGTCCAAGCCAACAAAGATATATAAAAAGGTTATTCGTCAATCTGCACCAATCACTGGCGTGAGGGTTTTGAGCAGTTTCACACAGCCTTTGGTGGCACTTATTTTGCCGGCAAGATTGATTGCCTCTGGCTATACTTCAAGTCAAGCAATGAGTATCTATGGTGTGGCTCTAGGGATGACATTCCCGCTTCTCTTTTTGCCGTCGGCACTTATTGGCTCTTTGGCAACCGCACTTGTTCCAGATATTTCAATGGCGCTTGTTAAAAACGACAACAAACACATTGAAAAGAGAGTTAAGTCATCTTTGAGTTTTGCGTTGTTTGTTTCATTTTTGATTGTTCCAGTTTTCATTGCCATTGGAGACAGAGTTGGAGTTTTCCTTTATAATGATGCATTGAGTGGAACTTTGCTTCAATATTCCGCTTGGATTATGATTCCGATGGGAATTTCAAACATTGCTTCAGCAATTTTAAATTCTGTTGGACTTGAAGTGAAATCTTTTGTTAACTATGTGATAGGAGATGTGGTGATGTTTCTGGCAATACTTTTCTTGCCAAAATTCATTGGTATTAATGCTCTTATAGTTGGCATGGGGCTTTCTGCTGTGATTGCATCAACACTCAATCTTTTTATGCTTAAAAGAAAACTGAAAATCAACATTGGCATATTGAAAAATTTGTGTTTAATGGCGCTTCTTTCTCTTCCGACAGTTGCTTTGACATCTTTCTTTAGTTCGTTGTTTGCTTATGTGATGCCAAATGTAATCAACATTCTTCTTTCTTCTTTGATTGGTGTTGGATGTTTTCTGTGCCTTGCGGTTGTCTTTAATGTCATCAACTTTTCCTTTTATTTGGTGCAATTTAAGGAAAGATTTGCATCAAATAAAGTTAGAACTTCAAAAGTGTCAATGATTTTTAGAAAAACAAGAAATAAAAAATAATTTCTGCTCATAATAGAAGCATGTTAACGATAGTTTTGAGAGCAGTCATAATTTATCTTGTGGTTTTGTTTCTTTACAGAATTATGGGGAAACGTCAACTCGGACAAATGCAACCATTTGAGCTTGTCCTTACTCTTATCATCGCCGATCTTGCAACAATCCCTATGGCTGAGGTTTCAGTGCCAGTTTTGCATGGAATTGTGCCAGTTTTCACTCTTGTGATTTTGCACTTTGTATTGACTTTTTTCAGTTCTGTCAGCAACAAGTTTGCTTCTTTTTTGAGTGGAAAACCAGTTATTGTAATCAATCCAGATGGCATTGATTACAAGGCTTTAAAAAACTTAAGCATTTCTGTTGATGACGTTTTTGAAGCAATCAGGGGTTGCGGATATTTCAGTATTGAACAAGTGCAATATGCAATCATGGAAACGAATGGAAAAATGAGCGTTTTGCCAAAGAGTGAGTTTTGCCCTGTGACTGTTCAGGATATGAAATTGGATGTTGAGAAGAGCGTCATTCCTGTCAACATAATCAACGAGGGAAAAGTCATTAAGGACAATCTTCAAATTGCAAAGATTGATGAACTTAAAGTCAAAGAGGTGTTGTCAAAAGCGAACATAAAAAAAGCCAAAGATGTGCTTATCATGACAATAGACAAAAACGGAGCGGTTTATCTTCAGGAGTATGGTCAGAAATATAAGACTCTTCAAATTGAACCACTTGGGCAGGTGAACGAATGACAAAAGTAGGCGTTTTTAAATTGGTTTCTTTTCTTGTGATTGTTGGTCTTCTTATTGCAGTATGTACGATTGAGGACAGGCTTGTTTCAGATTCTCTTATGAAGGTCAAAAGTTTTTGTTATGAGATTGAAATGGCGTCAGAAGAAAGTGGGGGAATTGCAAGTGGAGAAGTTGCCTCTTTGGTGGACAATTTGGAGGCTTCTTGGAAAAAGAATGAAGGTAAACTTTGTTTCATGGTCAATCATAAATCCATTGAGCAATTGGGTGTTGAAATTGTCAGACTTAAGACATACATAGATGAGGATGAAGAAATTGAATTTTTTACTTCACTTGAAATAATTAAGCATTATGTTGAAACTTTCCAACACTTTATGGGTGCAAGCTTTCATAATATTTTATAAAAAACAGACAATGATGTCTGTTTTTTGATGTTTTTATTAAGTTTTTTTCTTGTTTTTATTTTTATAAATTAAAAGACCAATTGTTGTTGCGATGATAATTACTCCAAAGACAATCCCAAGAATCAACCAAATATAGGATTTTTCTTTATGTTTAATCGTTGAAAGTTTGCCTGTGGAGAGTCTTGTTTTTTCAGTCCAATCAGAATTGTAGATTGTGCAGTGAACATTCCAAGTCCCTTCAATGTTGTTTGTGTCAAGGATGAAAGAGGATCCTTCTTGCATTTCTGTTGGCAAGGCTTCCCAAATATATTTATAAGAAAGGTAGCCATTGTCTCTTATTGCTTTTGTCAAAACATATTCTGCATTCTTTTTGTCCTTTCCAAACACACTCCACTTGATGTATTTTGGGTTGACATATTTGAATATTTCAGGATTTGAAAATGTGATTTGATAGACATTCATAAGTTCTTTCGAGCTTGTGACTGTGTATTTCAAACTGACTCTGCCCACTGAAATTGTGTCGACATCATCTGGCAAGATTGCGATGTAAAGTTCTCCAATTGAAAGAGTGTGAGCCTGGCTGTCAGAAGATGAGTCCTCGACAAAGGTATAGTTGAAATCAAACTTATAAATTCCAAAATCGTTTCCACTGAATTTGTATTGAGAGTCAGATGTGTTTGTGTTGCTGTCAATATAGTAATAAATATTTGGGAATGATGGTGAGTTTGAGGCAATTGTTCCAGAAAGCAATTGTTTTGGTGAAGCTTGTCCCATTGAAGTTTGAAGATTTTCAGTCTGTATTGCAGTCACGAGAAATTGATAATTGGTGAAAATGCTTTTTGAACCAGAAAGATTAGAAGTGAAATTGAAGGTGATTGATGAAATGTCTCTCCAATTGAAACAATAGAATTTTCGGTCCCCATTTTCGGTTGTCACAGTTTGGGTTGAGCCAATTATGGTGCCGCCATTTCTTGAGACAGGGGTTGCTTTCATTGTGAAATATGAGTTTTTGTCTGAAACATCGTCTATTGCCGAAATTGAGACTTTTGTGTCAGCAGCTGTGTTTGTTTCTTTTGAAAGAAAAAACATCGAAAAAAAGATGGCTGGCACAAGTGCAAGCATTGCAAATAAACTGAAAATTTTTCCACTTAATCTTTTCATTATAATTATTTTATCATATTCTTTCTCTTTTTAAAAATGAATTTTAAACAAAATGGGGATAATTTCTTGCAGATGCGTTTGTTTGTTGACAAAAATTTGGCAAAAATTTATAATAAAAACATGGAAAATATGATTTTAGAAAGAGAAACAGAAACAATTGAAAACCAAATAGGGTTTGATTTTTTGGACGATAAAATAGAAACAGAAACCTTGTTTCAAAAAACAAAGATTGAATGGGAAGCAAGCAATACGCTTGTGCTTATTCTTGATGAAACAGAAACAAACTCAAGTTTTTATCTTTGCGGGAAAAAGATGCTTGATTGGGTTAGGCTTGCAACTTCAGGGTGCGAACAGCAAGTTTTGCCTTGTGAAAAAGATGAGGATGTTTTGTCTTTAGTCAAGCCATTCGTAAAAGATGCAGAGTATGTTGCAGTTTTTTATAGCGACACTCCGCTTCTTCAAAAGTCCACTTTTCTTGAAATTATGAATTATTTTTGTGCAAATGGAATGAATTTTTTGAAACTCCCAAGAGGATATATTTTTCAAGCAGAGTTTTTAAAAAATTCCAAGATGCTTATGCAGACAAACGAAACAAAATTTGGTGAAGAAGATTTCGAAAAAATTGATGACGCAAGAAAAATCTCTTTTGCTTTTAAGGTGTTAAATCAAAGGATTTTATCTTATCATAAAGACAATGGAGTCGTTTTGTTTGGCGAGGACACTATTTTCGTGGATGCTGATGTTGAAATTGAAGGGGGAACTGTCATCTACCCAAACAACATCATCAAAGGTCAAAGTTACATTGGAAGAGGCGTAATTCTTGAAAGTGGAAATTATATCATTGACAGCATAGTCTTGGACGGAGCATTTATTTGTCAAAGTTATATTGAAAGTGGAAAGGTTGAGCAAGATAAGACAGTTGGACCTTTTGCAAGAATAATAAAGGGAACGATTTAGATGGTTGTTATTGTTGGGCTTGGAAACCCTGATGCAAAGTATAAAGGGACATATCACAATGTCGGTTTTGAAACCGTTGATATTTTGGCGGAAAAAATGGGCATTGTCATAGATAAAAAAAAGTTTAAAGCTCTTGTCGGAGAAGGAAACTTTAACGGCGAAAAAATTCTTCTTGTCAAACCGCAAACCTACATGAATTTAAGTGGAGAGTGCGTTGTGCTTATCAAGGAAAAATTTAAGGATGCGAGAATCGTTGTTGTGGTGGATGATATAGACTTGCCAAGAGGAAACATAAGATATCGTGAGCATGGTTCTGCTGGCACTCACAATGGACTTCGAAGCATAGTTTCTTTCATTGGAGAAGACTTTGAAAGGGTGAAAATCGGTGTTGGAAGAGATATTTCCATGGATCTTGCAGATTTTGTGCTTTCAAAGTTTGATCGAGATGTTTTTGCTCCTATTCTGCAAAGTGCAGCAGATGTTGTATGTGAGAGAATTTGACATATGGAAAACTTTTTAAAACTACTGCAAAAAACTGTTTTACCTGACGAAAAAAAGTTGGGCGGTTTTTTTATTGGAGAAAAGGTTCTCTTTTGTGCGTCAAAAGGGAAACTTGTCTATCTATGTGCTGATTTTGTGACTGCAAGCAAACTTAAAAAGGGGCTTTCTTATTGTGGGAGAAGAGTGCAAATTGTGTCTTGTGGAAGAGAAAATGAGGATGAAAAAGACATCAATCTTTTCCCCTTTGCAAGAAGCATTTCTGACTTTTTAAACGATCATTTGGATGTCTTGATTTTCTTGCCATCTTCAATCACGACCAAGTTTGATTTGGATTTTTTGGATGAGAAAATAAGGCTTGAGACAGGGCGAGAATTTCCGATTGAAAAACTGCTTGCAAGCCTCACTGATTTTGGGTTTGAGAGAGTTGACTATGTGACAAGCGTTGGGCAGTTTGCAGTGCGAGGGGATATAGTTGATATTTTTGCCGGCGGGCAAGAATTTCCATATAGAATTGAATATTTTGATGATGAAATTGAGAAGATGATTTTGTTTGATTTTTCAAATATGAAAACTCAAGAAATTGTCAAAAAAGTTGCAATATCACCACTTTTTTTGCGGTTTGGAGCAAATTCTGTCTTTGATTTATGTGAAAATGTTGTGGTCGATGAGCCTTTAAAAATTGAAAATGAATGTAAAATTTTGAGCAAAAGCAGAGAGGAATTATCATGGAATATTGATGAAATTTTCTTTGATTTCTCTTCTGCAAATCTTTCAAATGTGATTGTTTTTTCAAATACAGAAAGCGTGGAATTTGAGAACAAAACTGTTGGTCAAAAAAGTTATTTGACTGACTTTTTGTCGCTTAAAACTGACATCTCAATGTTTTGTGATGGTGGAATGAATGTCTTTTTGTTTGCTGGAAGTTTCTTTGAAATATTGCAAGAATTTTTGGTTACAAACAGAATCAATTTCAGAGTTTTTGACGGCACTCTTTCAAGTGATGTGAGAGTCTATTTATGCAGAGATTATTTTCCATTTTCTTTCAGTTTTTTGCAGAAAGGATTTGTTGGCATCGGCACTGATGATATGTATCGAAGTCGAAAGGTTGACTATCGCTCTGGCAAACAAAATTTTTCTTATCTGCCGAAAGTTGGGGACTTTGTTGTTCACTCTTTTTATGGCATTGGAAAATGTAAAGACATCGTTAGGATGAAGTTGTCTCATTTTGAGAAAGATTATTTTGTTTTGGAATATCGAAATGGTGCAATTCTTTATCTTCCAACCGAGCAGGCTAATCTTGTCACAGCATATGTTGGAGGAGATAGCCCAAGACTAAATTCTCTTGGCTCAAATGAGTGGAACAAACTTAAGCAAAAAGTCAAAGAAGACTTGAAAGAAGTTGCAATTTCTCTTGCAAAAATATACAAAGAAAGGGAAGAGAAAAAAGGGTTTGTGTTTGTTCGAGATGATGAACTTGAGAAGGCATTTGCTGATGCCTTTGAGTTTGAACTTACCACCGATCAAGCACTTGCAGTCTCTGACATCGACAAAGATATGGAAAGCAACAAAATTATGGATCGTCTTGTATGCGGAGATGTTGGCTTTGGAAAAACTGAGGTGGCACTTCGTGCAATGTTTAAGGCAATCTACAATGCGAAACAAGTGGCATTTTTGTGTCCAACCACCATTTTAAGTGAACAGCATTATCGATCTGCTCTGAAGAGAATGATTGGGTTTGGTGTTAGGGTTGAAATATTAAATCGTTTCAAAACTGAAAAGCAGACAGCAGACATATATAAACGAGTTTCAGAAGGAAAGGTTGACCTTCTTATTGGAACGCATAAGATTTTGAACGAAAAACTTAAATTTAAAGATTTGGGGCTTCTTGTTTTGGATGAAGAACAACGTTTTGGAGTTAAGGACAAAGAAAAAATCAAGAAGATCAAGACTGATATTGATGTTTTGACACTGTCTGCAACACCAATCCCAAGGACACTTCACATGTCTCTTTCTGGCATCAGAGACATAAGTGTGATTGCGACTGCTCCAAAAGACAGGCTTCCAATCCAAACATATGTCAGCCCTTACAGTGACCAACTTTTGGAAGATGTTGTTTCAAGAGAACTCTCAAGAGGTGGTAAAGCACTCATTTTGTTTAACAAAGTTGCGGAAATTTATCAATTTAGGGCACATGTGGCTTCTCTTGTCCCTCAAGCGAAGATTGGGGTTGCACATGGGCAAATGATGGAAAATGAACTTTCAAGAGTTATTGCAGATTTGTATGATGACAAATTTAACCTCTTTATCTCCACCACATTAATTGAAAATGGGGTGGATTTGCCAACACTTAACACTTTGTTTGTTGTTGATTGTGATCATTTGGGCTTGAGTCAACTTTATCAAATCCGAGGAAGAATTGGGCGCTCTGACAAGTTGGCGTATGCTTATTTAACTTATGATGGAAGCAGGGTGCTGACAGAAGACGCTTATAAGAGACTGGAAGCCATAAAAGAATTTAGGGAACTTGGAAGCGGTTTCAAAATTGCTGTCCGAGATCTTGAAATTCGTGGTGCTGGAAACATTTTGGGGAAAGAACAACATGGACACATGCAAAAAGTGGGCTATGACCTTTATGTCAAACTTTTGGAAGAAGTCACAAAAGAAATGTCAGGCAAAAGTGAAGTGGGTGAAAAAGAAATCAAAATGGAACTTTCTTTGGATGCTTTCATTGGAGAAGATTACATTTCTTCACAAGAGGAGAGAATTGTTTTCTACAACAAAATTAGTCAAGTATCCTCAATGGAAGAATATCGCAGTGTGACCGAGAATTTGGTTGAAAGCTATGGAGATATGCCTGCGGAAGTTGAAAATCTTTGTAAGATTGCTTATTTAAAAAATCTTGCGAAAAGTTTCAATGTTTGCAAAATTAGAGTCAATGCAAAAGATTGTCTTGTTTATTTTTATAAAAGTGAGCAAATTATTGATGAAAGATTGTCGAAAGCTGTCAAGTTTTATGACACGTGTTTAAAATTTGAGGACTTGCCTATTCTAAGCGTAAACAATTCTGGCAAAACCATAGACAAACTTGACACGCTTATTGAGATTTTTTCAAATGCTGCTGGCTTCAAAAAAGATTGAGAATTTGCCGTCTTTTGCTTGAAATTTGTCTTTTTATATTATATAATACTATGGTTTAGACACAAAAATGTTTAAAGGCCTTGCCTTGTGACAAATATATTATTGGAGATTAGATGTGAAAAAGAAGATCCTATCATTGTTGCTTATGTTTATGATGTGCATATCTGTATTTGCAGGATGTTCGCTCTGGGAAAGAAATGATAAGTCGTATTTTGAAGCCACTGTTGCGACAATAACCTACAAAGATGGCTCGGTTGACAAGATTTCAAAGAGAGAACTTATCACTGCTTTCAACAGTTATGGCTATAACTATGTTCAAAATTATGGAATGAAAATGGAAGAAGCTGTTAAGCAAACTGTTGAGTCCATTATTGAGAAGTATTTAACCATTAAAGATGTGAGAGATAGATTTGAAGAGAGTGGAGAAGAACTTTTCAATGACAGGGAAAAATCATATCTTTGGGATCAGACTTTTGATGCGATTTATTCAAATTTGAAAACTTATCGCGATGATTACAAAGAAAACACTTCAGAAGATAGTTCTGAAACTGCAAATGCATCTGTCTTTAAAGATTATGAAAGCAAGATTGACTCCCTTGAGCAAGATGCATCTGGAAACTGGGTTATCAGAAAAAAGGGAAATGAAACAAAAATCAGAGACACCTATGAAATTCATGAAGATGAGAATGGTGCTTTCGACTTTGAATTTAAAAAAGATGGAAAATATATCTATCAAGACAAAATGTTTGACAACCTCTTTGAGATGACTGAAGAAAAATCTTGGAGAGTTGCTTACAACAAATATATAAATGATATTAAAAATAACTATGAATACAAAAATCTTAAGGGTGATGCTGCTTGGTTTAAATTTGAAATGAACAGAGTCTATGAGATTTTGAGAGACAACTATATTGCTGAAAAATATGAAGATATTCATAACACTGCAAATCAAGGAATTTCAAGCACAACTGCAAATGACATTTTGAAAGCCTACTCAAAGAGAGTTAGAGCAGATTACACAAGTTATATTTCACATGGCGACATTTCTGGTTTTGAAAGCTCTATTCTTTCAAGCGTTGGTGATGTTGACTATGTTGTGGAAAGCAAGGATAATGCAAATGTTGGGAGTTATTTCTATGTTGCTCCTATCAAGATTAATGTTGAAGGTCTTGCAGAACTCAAAACCCAAAGAGACAATAAAGAAATTTCTTTAAGTCAATACGAAATTGAAGTGAAAAAACTTTTTGACAAAAACAAACAACTGGTTACTGTCAGAAATGCTGAAACTGGTGAGGCGGATGGCAAAATTTCTGTCAACCAACTTTACAATCTTATTCAAACAAATGTTGTTGGCTCAGAGGCAAACAAAGTTGAAAAATATAGAGATTATTTCTATCTCTACAATGACGATGATTCAAACAAAGGAAAAGATTACAACGCAGTTTTTGGTGTTGATAAAAATGGAAAGGCAATCACATCAGACACCTACAAAGATGATGCGATCAAGACAGCAATTGAATCTCTTTACAACAATGGAAAAGCACAAATTGGTGATATTTCTGAAATTGTTCAGGCTGAAGATGGGTTTTATATCTTCTTCTATGCAGGAAGAGTTGAAAATCTTTTTGAAGTGAGCAGTGCAACTTTTGATGCAACCATTGACAAAGACAACATTTTGGCTTTGGCAAAGAAGAAAATCAATGTTTTCTCAAGCAAGACTCTTCTTGATGTTTTGTTTGATGAATTGGATTCAAACAACTTTTCTGTTTTCCAAACTTTGGATATGAACAATCTTAGAAAGAATAAAACAAAATCTATTGATATAAACATTAATAACATTAAAGATTTGTATAAATAAACAATAATAACATAATATTATAAATAAACAGCTCTTGTTTGCATTGACAAAGAGTTGTTTTTTTTGATAAAATCAACTCATAATGGAAGACGAAAAGAAGGGATTAGAAGAACAAGAGGTTTTTGAAACTGCGTCAAAAGGCAAGAAGCAGTCACTTTTTTCTCGTCTTAGAAATCGCCGTGCGGAAAGAAATGTTGCAAGACGAGAAGAAATTGAAAAAGGGCTTTCAGCAGAAGAAAATCAAAAAGTTGAAGAGAAAATTGAAGAAGTAAATAAGGAAATTGAAGAATCCCATACTTCGACGACAAGAAAAAAGGTTTGGAAAAGTCTCTTTTTCATTTTGAATATTGTGCTTGTGGTGGGCGTGCTTATCTGGGATGTTTTCACAAGTGGAGAAAAATTTTCGTTCGGTCATGTGGCAAATGGGTGGTATCTTTTTTTGGTTTTCTTCTTTCTGACATTGATTGTCATCATAGATGTTATGTCAATTCATAGGTTGATATATCGAAAAACCATGAAGTCAAGGTGGGCGCTTTCATACAAATCTATGGCAACATGGAGATATTACAATGGAATTGTACCAATCCCAAACGGAGGGCAAACCTTTATGGTTGGCTATCTTTCAAGCAGAGATATTTCTGGAGTCGCTTCACTTTCTATTCCAGTTTCGAAACTTTTGTTTCAAAACACCGCATGGCTTTTGATGACTATGGTATGTCTTATTATTTCTTTCTCTAATGGAATCACAGGCATGGTGTCTGTCATCAGTGTGATTGTCTTTTGTTTCACCCTGGTGGCTCTTATTGCAATGTTTACATTTTCTTCTTCAAAGAAAGTTTGTGAAAAGGTTGCTGGTTGGGTGATCAAGGGGCTTGTGAAAATTAAACTCTTGAAAGATTATGACAGAAGTCTTTCAAAGGTCACAACTTTCATTGATGACTATCAAGCGACAATGAAGGACTATGCAAAAGCTAAATTTGACATGATTTATCAGTTTGTCTTAAATTTGGCGAGATTTGTCTTGCTCTATTCAATCCCATTTTTCATTTGTTCTGCTTTCACTGGGACAGCGGATGTAAGCATCTATGGGGATTTCTTTGTCTATACTGTTTTGGTAGATTTGGCAACAGCCTTCATACCACTTCCTGGTGGAATCGTCTTGAATGAAATCACTTTTGCATGGCTCTTCAGGTCATACCTTGGAGGAAGCGTTTTCTTGCCACTTCTCATTTGGAGATTCTGTGACTATTATTTCTATCTTTTGCAAGGATTGGGAGTCTTTTTGTACGACACTTTTTATGGAAACAAAAAATATAAATGGGTGCAAAAAAGAAGATTGTTGCAAGCGGAAAGTCAGGATTTCAGAAGGGCGCAAATTGAAAATTTCAGAGCAGAGCGTTCTTTGAGAAGAAAAAAACAAGAAAAATTTAAGACAAAATAGAATAACTTCACCTTTTAAGCAAAAACTAGAAGTATGAATAAATCAAATATTGCATGGCTTTTTGCTGTAATAGCTCTTTCAATATTGTTGATTGTATCCATTATTCTTGGTGTAAATGGATATTATTTTTCGATGTCTTTCATTAGCGCGAAATCGGACATAACCATTGGTGAAACCGCAACAATTGAAGTCTTGCCAAATCAGGCAAGTGTGCTTTCTTTCACATTTGATGGCTCATATTTGCCGAAAGAAAAGTTGCCACAAAAAGTGCAAATAAGTGCAGTAAACTCAGATAGAGATTTGCTTATTAGGGTTAAAACTCGTGTTTTTGGTGATGAAACTGACCAAAAACTTGAGTTCTGGACTGATGATAGGTTTACTTTTGACGGCGAATATTATACTTTTGATGAAGTTTTGGGATATGGCGGAAAGATTTTGTTTTGCGATTATATTCAAATCCCAGAGAAAAACAATCTTTCAAGCAAGGAGAAATATATCCTCTCCATTGTCGTCGAAGCAGTGGAAAACACAGAGGAAAATCAAATAAGATGGGGTTTTGTCCAACAGAATGCATAATTTGTTGGACTTTTTTTCTTTAAAGGATTAAAATAAATTCATAAGGAGAATTTTATGGAAGATAACAAACCATTTATGCCACCTCCACCACCAAAAATGCCACCACCTCCTCCAAGAACAGATGTTCAAACATCACCTCAAATGGTGAAAGATGAGGAAATTGCTCCTGCTGTTGAAGAGGTTAATCCTTTGGATGAAATGGAGAATTTGCAGGAAGAGACGCAAGTCGTAAAAGAAAATGAGATTGCTGTTCAACAAGAAGAACAGATGGTAAAAGAAATAAAAGAAAAAAAGAAGATTTCAGTTGCAACAATACTTTATTGGGCGGGTTTTGGACTTTGTTTGATTGGAATTGGTTTGAGTATATTCTTTTTAGTAAAGTAAATGCGGGCTTTTTTCCACATTTTTTGTTTATGAATTATGTTTTATGAGAATAATCAACTTATGAAAAAGTTGGTTGTTTTTCTTTTTATAATCGCTCTTGTTGTTGGTGGCTTTTCATTTGATGGGCTGTCCAAGGGTGTTTTTGTCGCAGAGGGGATTGAAAAAGTATGCTTTGTCTCTGGCAGGCAATATGATGACTTTGAGTCTATTAAGTGTGGAGAAAAATTTTTTAACTATTGTTCTTATGAAAAAGCAAAGGAAAACTTAAATTTAATTAAAGAGTGTGATGCGGTGCAATTTTATGCAGATGAAGCAAACTTGGATGATGTTCTGTCAAAAATTCATTTTCAAAAGCTTTACAGTGAGACGATTGAAGGAATTGAAATATGCTATGGCTATTCTCCAAATTTTCAAACCTCCATACTTCTTGATGGAAAAAAAGTGAATGTTCAGATTGCAAAAAAAGATGGACAGGTTGTGATTGGCTTTCCAATGATTTTGACAGGTTATTAAAATTTTTCAAAAAGTATGTTTAAAACGCCGTTTGGTGGCAATATTTGTGTTGTGGAGGTGAGATATGGAAATCAAAAAAGAATCCAAATTTTTAAAGTATTTCAGAAGATATGGTGTGTTGGCATTTGCTTGTGTGATGTGTGTTGCAATTGCTTTGGTGATTGGGCTTACAACAGGCAAGGGAAATGGAACTCCAGTTTCAACAGAAGCGATCAAGTTTTCAGTGCCAATGGAAAATGCTGTTGTTGTCAAAGATTTCGCAGATGACCATTTGCAATTCAATGAGAGTATGAATCGTTGGGAAATTCATCTTTCTGTTGATTTGACTTCTGAAAAGGGAGATGTATTCTCTGTTGCAAACGGAGTTGTGACATCTGTGACATCAAACACTCTTGATGGCTATGTTGTCGAGATTTCTCATGAAAATGGATTTGTGAGTGTCTATTCTTCTTTGAGTGAAAAAGTTGAAGTGAAAACTGGCGACAAAGTTTCTGCTGGTCAAAAAATTGGATCAGCATCAGATTTGGCAACAAACGAATCAAAAACTGGAAGTCATTTGCATTTTACTCTTTTGAAAGATGGTCAAGAAGTTGATCCAAACAATTATATCGACATGCAAAATAAATAACTGAAAACATTTAAAATAAGTTGCAAAGAACCATTGAAATATGTTATGATTTAATCATGGAGGTCGATATGGTTTTTGAAAAGGTTGCAGAAGTTATTGCAGGACAACTTGGTGTCGCAAAAGAGAAAATCACAAAGGAATCCAACATTTTGGAAGATTTGGGTGCAGACTCTTTGGATATCATCGAAATGTTGATGACATTGGAAGAAGAATATGGAATCACTATTCCTGACGAAAAAATCAATCAAGTGAAAACTGTTGGTGGAATTTGTGATTTGATTGATGAATGTAGAAAATAAGACATTCTATCATTTGAAGTGAGGCGTTTGCCTTGCTTTTTTTTATCCAAAATTTCGACAAAAAGAAACATAATTTGACATGACGCTTCATAAATAAGTTTTATGGAGGTGTTATGAAAGCTTACATCAAAGAGAGGACTTTGCAGGTTGCAGAGCATATTGCGCAGACCGAAGACACAGTGAGAAAAACGGCAGAAATTTATCATTTAAGCAAAAGCACAGTGCATAATGATGTTTCAACAAGACTTAAAAAACTTGATGTGGACATGTTTGAAGAAGTTCAAAAAGTGATGCAAAAAAATTTTGCAGAAAAACATATTCGTGGCGGAATGTCAACAAAAGAAAAATTTGAAAGGGAAAAATAAATAATTAAATAAATATTAAAATAATTAAAAATGCATAAAAATTAATGTTTTTGTGTATTTTTTATTTATTTTATTTAAATTTTATTTTTAATTTTCAAAATATTTAAAAATTCCATAATTAGGATTATTTAGAATTTTTTTTATTATTTTCTTAATTTATAAATTATTTTTTTATTTTGATTTTTATTAAATAAATTTTTTTTAAAACCTTTCGACAGAATTTGACTTTCTTATTTTATTTTATTTATAATATATTATATAAAAATCTGCCTCTTTGCAGATATTAAAACTGGAGGACACAATGAAGAAATTTGCTTTGGGAATTTTTAGTGTTTTTATTATCTTAGGAGGAGTGCTTTTGTCGGGTTGCTCGAAGAAAGTTTCTCTTTCCGTATCTGAAAAAGAGGTCGTGCTTTTCACCAACTATGAAAATGCAGAAAACAACAAATACAAGGAGATCGAGGTTGATATCAAGAATTCCAAAGTTGGTGTGAATGTTGAAATTGTGCATGGGCATGATTGTGTGGAGATTGATCGCTCAAACACAACCAAGAAAAAAGCAAATGGAAAATACGCTTTCAAAATCTTGACCAAAGAAGATAAGAACAGCGGTGATGCACAAATCAAAGTTACCTCAATCGAAGATTCAAAAAAATATGAATACATAAATGTGACAGTCAACACTGTTGTTGAAGATTTGAAAATCACAGAAGAAAACTCGGAGCAAGGAAAGTCAAATCTCTTTGTTGTTAAAGGGGTTGAAAAAGAACTTGTTACGACTCAATATTTTGATTTGCTTCCAGTGCATGCAAACATTGTTGATGTTGATTGGACTTTTGAAAATGGAGAAAAACAACTTTTCATAGATGATATTCTTTGTGGAGAAATTGTTGGAACAAAATTGATAGTTTCCAAAGAATTTCCAAACAGAAAAATTGAACTTGTTGCGAGTTATGTTGTAAACAGAGACATAAGCAGAAAAATCACTTTGGAAGTTTTGGAGGATTCGACGATTCGAAATTATTCCGTTGAGGATCATGTTTTCTATCGCAATGGAAATCTTCAAACAACACAAGCAACAATTTCACTCAAAAGAAACAATTCAAACTTTTCAAGCGCACAAGGAACTCTTGTGTTGGATGTAAGTGAACAGAATAATCTTTACTTGAATCCTGTTGTTTACAAAAGGGTTGGTGGAAAACCTGTTTTGATGACAAGAGAAGAATTTGAAAATTATTTTATCTTTGACTATACAGAAAGAGACAATGCTTATGAGGGCACAAAGACTTACAACATCACAATTGATGCAATTGACAACAGTGCGAAAAATATTTTTGGGGAATTTGAAATTTATTTGCAAGTTGATTATGCTGGCTTTAACTATTCGGTTTCAACAAGAGATGTGAAATTGGTTTTGGACATTTCGTACACTGCAACCATTGTTGAACTTTCTGATGGTGAGGGATACAGCATCAACAACACATTCCAGGATGTTTTCTCAAGTTATGAAACTGGTTTAGGTTACGAAATTAATACTGTTATTGGACCAACAGATGTTGCTGTTGATGACAGATATTTCAGAATTTCTATCGACACAAATCAAGAAGCTTTGAAAGGCTTTACTGATTCCATTTCAATTTTGAACCCTGTTGGAGACTTGGCGGAGTTCTATACTCAGGATGGAAGTTTGGTTCAATTTACAAAAAGTGCTGCAGCTTCAAACATCTATATCTCAAACCCTATTGAATCAGGCACAAAGGTTTTTGTTAAAGGGTGCGAAAAATATGATGAAGTGCCAAATGTTGAATTTAAGTTTGAGTCAAGAAGCAACAACATGGTCAACACTTCAGTTTACTTCACTTTCTTTAAAATCGCTGAAGACAAAAATATGGTCGTTTCAAGCGCGACTGAAGAAAACTTGGAAGAAGTGACATTCCTTTCATCAAGTGTTTATTCTGACAGAAAGATTGAATATAAACTTAAGATCTCTGGCATTGCCACAGATTCTGGACTTAATCTTTGTCATGATGAAACAAATGGCTTTGAATATTCTGACCTTGCACTTATTTCAAAGAGTGGGGACGATGATGAAGAAAGTTTTGTTGTTGTTTCATTCTCTGTGAAATTGACCTCATATAATTTTGCTGATGTTTCAACTTTCTGGTTTGAACATATCACTGGAAAGAGATCTCCAGATTTCAAAGTGGAAACGTTTGTTCCAATTGAATCTTTGACTATTCAAAATTCGGACAAGTCATCTGCAAACGTGTTTATTGATAAATCAGAGACACAAGATTTTGTTTTAAAAGATGGCCAAGTTGAAAGCGATTCAACAAAGTCAAGTCCAAGTTTGTCAAAACTTATGCTTGAGGCTGGCACATCACTTCCAATTTACACAAGTTTTCAAAATGCGACTTTGACACAAAATGGAATTTCATACAAATATTTGCCTTTTGAGACTTTGAAGATGATTTTAAGTCTTTCTTCTGGAATCACAGATGCTGCCGAACTTGAACGTATGGCAAATGAAGCTTTTGCAAGTGGGGACTTGAGTGTTGTTGCAAATTCTGCCGCATTTATGCATTTCCTTCCTCTTGATGGTCAAGAAGCGTTTAAGAATGCTGGTTTTTCAATTTCTCAAGATATGTTGATGGTTTCAAATAGCTCTTTCAAAGGCTATGTTGCTGTGATTGCGGAAGGTTATGATGAAAATCATGATGCAAGCACGATTGTTCGTTTCTTTGGGCTTGAAAGTTTTTATTCTGTAAGATATCTTTCTTCAAATGTTAGGACAACTCTTCTTTACACCGCAGACACATTGAGCTTGAGCGATATAAACAGATCATTTGTTGATGTTTCTATTTCAATGAGACAAGATCAAAATGTCCCAACATATTCAGATTCTCTTGAATACTTCACATTCACTTCTGCACTTCAAGATTTCTATGAAGTGTCTGAAAACAGAGGTATGTGGAAAAACGACTTCTATAATGTTTCAAGTGTGGCATTGTCAAACAACGGAAGAAATTTGACTTTCAGAATTTCTGCAAAATCAACAAATTTGCAGACTTCTGTCAAAGATGTCTTGAAAATTGTCTATCGTGACAAGAATGGTTTTGAAAAAATTTCTGAAATTCAAATTGAAATAAGAAATGTTAAACGACTTGAATCTGTTCAATGGGTGAACAAAACTGTTGATAATGAAATTTATTTGAATTTGACAACTTCAAATGCAAGTGAGAAAAACTTTACAATTTCAACATCTGTTGAGCCAAGTGATGCAAATGACATTGGACTTACTTCACTTTATGTGGCGTCAAGTGGTTCTTCAAATGATATTAAGATTTCAACATCTTCAATAGGACAAATCTTCAATGTGAACATTAACACGACAAAAGGTGGAAAAGGAGATCTCTATCTTTTGCCAAATGATATGGTTAAAAATGTTGATGGGTTTAATCACATTCTTGTGTACAAATATGTTGAAAATGAAGATGGGACAATTACGGAAATTCCAATCAACATTCCTCTTTCAAGTTTGAGTGAAAAATATGATGAAATAATTTCTGGAAGCGAAGAAATTTCAAATTATTTCTATAACAATGAAAGAGAAAAGGTTTATTATAAAAACATCATCTTGAAGATTGCAATCACAATTGCTGATGGGAACAGCGAAGGTACTGCAATAAGGGTATATAATCAAGGTGATCTTGAAGAAATTGACTATGCAAAATATTACAGAGTTATGAATGACATCACTCTTTCTGGATGGAAAGCATATGACCAATTTAACGGAATGATCTATTCTGATGATGAAAACATCACTCTTAAATTTACCAATGGAAGTGAAAACTTTGTCAATACTTTGAATGGAACTTTGAAGAATTTGACTTTTGTTGGTGAGGCAAAAGTTGGAACTGTTGGTGTTCCAGTGCAAAACGCAGGCTTCATCGCGAGTTCTGTCAGTGCTTCAGGAAGAATTGAAAACTGTGATGTTGATGTCTATTATTCAAGTGCAGACAACAATTATTATGGAAGTAAGCTTAATGCGTTTGCGGCAAATGTTGGAATGATTGCTGGAGCAAATGCTGGCGCGGTTGTGGACTCTTATGTTTATGGTGGTTCAATAAATGCGACCAATGGAAGTTTTGTTGGTGGTCTTGTTGGTGAGAATAATGGTCTTGTCAGTGAAAGTGGATTTGAATTTTATAAGTTTGAAAATGGTGGACAAGTTTGCAATTCAATCATAACAAACGGTAGCGTTGGTGGTCTTGTTGGTTTTGCTGGTGGAACAAGCGTTGTTGAAAAATCTTATGTGTATGCCTATGCTCTTGCAACTGTTTCAATTGATGATGAAACTGGTGCAGGTTTCTCAAGAAAAAACATTATTCAGACAGAAGGTTTTGTTGGTGCTTTTGCTGGTGGAAGTTTGAATGGGGCAAAATTCTCTCAAGTGTTTGGTTTCTTGGGGGATGTTGAAGATGCATTTGTGACAAGTGATTCTGCACAGTTTGTGACAATTGAAAATTCGTATATCTCATATTTTGATGGAGAAAAGATTTGCTCAAAAATCTTTAAAAATGTTTCATATAGTTATTCAAATTCAACTCAAATTTTTGAAGAAAATACAACTCCAATGTGGACAATTCTTACAGACAAAGATGGAGAGATTAAAAATGAAAATGGCGAAGATTTGAATTTGGATGCAGACATATGGAATTTGGAAAAAATTGATAGCGAAATCAATTTTGGATATATTTATTTGAAAAATGTGGCTCAAAGTATTGCTGTTAATTTGACTGAAATTCATGTTGAAAATGGTCAAAGTGATTATGACGGAAGATATCAAGTTTTGAATTCTGGAAACAAAGTTATTGGCACTGAAGAATTTGAGACAGGAGTTCTCTTTGTTTACAATCCAATCAATCAAGTTGTAGATGTTCAAGAAAAAGCAATGCTTGACAGATTGAACACAATTTCAGTTTCTGATTTGTTTGGAATCACATCAGAACAAGCAAAAGGTTTGCTTTTGACTAGTGAAAGCAGAAATGTTTCTATTTCTGCAAATTCAATCAGGCTTTTAAATTCTTCACTTAACGAATTTGAAATCAGTGTTCATTCAAAAATGGATTTCACTCAAGCGAAAATTTTCAAGTTTGTCATTTTGAATGTTTTGCCAAATTTGACAACAATGACAGACCAGATTGCAATCAAAGATAATCAAACTATATTGCTTCAAACTGGATCATGCAGAACAATTGTTTACAGCACATTGAGTTCAATCTATTTGAATGGTTCAACTCCTTATGCATTAAACAAAGATGATTTCACAATTGAATATTCTTATTTGGATGATGAGGAAGGAAAAGATTTTGTTGGCGTGACAAGAAGCAGTAACTCAATCGTGGTTACTGGACTTAAGAAACATGTCAACAACAATCGAACAACGATTTACACAAACCTTTCACATAACAGTCTTTCAGAAAAAGAAGGATATGAAAACTATGCAACTGCAGTCAATGACAAAATATCAAGGACATTTGATGCAAGAGTTTACAATGGTGCAAAGAAACTTGAAGTTACAAATGCAAACAATTTGATTGTTCGCCCATCTGAATATGCAACCTTTGATGTTGTTATGGAAACAGATGAAGAGAGCGATGGACTTGTCTTCTCATTGAATTATGGTGAAATGGAAGTTTCTGCTTCGTCAGAAGAAAACTGGATGAGATTTGACGTTGACAGCAATTTGGCTTTGGAAGTTTCTTGGGCGAAAATTTCATCTGTTGAAAATGCTGGAGTTATTCAAAACAGATATAACGTTTTTGTTCGAGTAAGCGAGGATACAAAACATTTGGTTGCTGAAGATTATTCAGATTTGGAATTGAATTTGAATGCTTCCAGTCAAATAAAAAATACAACTTATTTGAGAAAAATTAAATTTAAAGTTGAAACTCAAAAGATTGAAGATTTCTCAATTTCTGTCTATGCTGTGGAGAGAAGACAAATCAGAAATTCAATTCTTTATCTCACACCTTCAAGTCAAATTATGAACACAATTTCACCAGCTTCTGATGCAATTGTGTCTGTGTCTGTGACTCCTCAATATGCAAAGATGACACACTTCACATTGACTTATGAAGTTGCTGGTGGTGCTGCTGGAAGCGTTGGCCTCTCAAAATTGATTAACAACCCTTTGTATGGATATTATGTTAACTCAAGTGCAACAACAATCGTTCCAAATGGAATAAGGGTTAATCTTACAGAGGCTGACAAGACTGGAGATGGGTTGTTCTATTTCAGGCTGTATGTTTCAAGTTCGTTTGCTTCAACAAGTGGTATAAGGCTTGTTACAACATTCTATAATGGTGATGAAGTGCTTAAGGTTGGAAGCCAACCATTGACAGTTGACTATATGCAAGACGCTGTTGTTAGAGTTAATGACTCCACAACTTATCTGCTTGCAAAAGGAGAAACGGCAACCGTTACTGTCAAACTTGGGCTTGATCAAAATCTTTATGATTTGTATTTGCAAAACAATGAATCAAAAATTTCTTTGTCAACTACAACAATTTCTGTTGTAGGCAATTATAAACTTTACACTGCAGAACTTTCAGCAGGAGTTGATGCAAAACTTGTTGGTGGAAAATCTAGCGGAATTTTCTATGTTTGTGCTTCTGTTGAGAGAGTACTTAACAACATTCAAGAAGTCAAAACTGCTCGTGCGACCGTATGTTTGGTTGATTTCTCTGTTGATACGAAAAACATTTCTGTTCAAGGAAGTGGAAGTAAGCGAACATATAATGGAAAATCTTATGATGTTTTCTATACATATTTAAATGACTCTTCAGAATTGCAATTTAACTATCCATTGCTTCCAGAGGAATATAACTATGACAGAAATGATGCTGATGCAGTGAAAGCGGTTGCAGAACTCACTGCAAAGAGGAATCAATTCGCAAGTCATAACTATTTCTATGACAGAGATGTTGGTTATTTCATTAATTACACTAGAAATATGGAAACTGGTGAAGAAAGACCAATAACTTTGAAAGAGCAACTTTGGTATTCTAGGTCAGAGTCTGATGGTGGGCGTGACACCAAAGTTTATAACAGCGAAAGAGGAACTCTCACACAAAACGACTTCTTCAGCATTAAAGAAGAAACTTTGCATGATGGTTCAACCAGAATTGTGCTTTCAGGAAAACGTGCCGGAATTCAACTTATGAGATTGGATACAATTGTAAACTATCAGGGTGTTGAGATTGAATCTCATTATTATTTCTTGGTTGTTGTTGATGTATGGACCGATGAAGAGTCTCCAACTCAAATCACGACAGCAAAAGAATTTGTTGATTTTGCGACAAATTCTCCAGAAGCTGGAGACTATATCTTGATGAACGATATTGTGCTTTCAGACTATTCTCCACTTAACACAACTCTTTTCAACAGTTTGGATGGAAATGGATATACAATTCATTTGAACAGTTTCAAGATAGATGGAAATGGGTCTTTGAGACTTGCACTTTTTGACACGATTACAGCAAATACAACCTTGAAGAATATTAGGGTAAACATTTATAATGGTGGTCAAATTTACGTCAATATAAAAGAATATACACAGGTTGAAATTGCTGGCTTTGCGCTTATAAACGAAGGAATAATCTATAATTGTGAAGTAGTTTCATATTTTGATGAAGAATATCAAATTGCAAAGAATACTGGTGATTCTGGGTTGGTTGTAAAATTTACCAATGGTGCAAACACTGATGAGATTGCTCTTTCGGTAAAAAACAACATTGAAAGCAAGATTTCTGGTTTTGTGCTTGAAAACAATGCTTCAATTATGAACAGCCGTGTTGGTGGTGAAAACTTCAGACATATTGTTCACATTGACGAAATTGCATATCTTGAGACTGAACAACTTGATGTATTCTATTTGAGAGGACAAGGCGAACTTTCTGGCTTTATCAACACAAACGCTGGATATATCAGTGCTTCATTTGTGAAAAACATTCAAATTGACAACATCATGGACTATAGTGATTCTGTCACAGCTGGTTTTGTTGTCAACAACTCTCAAAGCATACAAAACAGTTATGTTGAAGGTCTTGGTGGAGCAAAGGAAGAAGGCTCGGATGAAGAATCTTCAAAAGAAAAGGTTTATAATGATCTCACAAACATTGCTTCTCGTGGTGTGATTGCAGGCTTTGTTTATGAAAACAATGCTTTGGTGAAAAATTCTTATGCAAACATTGCAATTGAAAATTCAAAAACTCAAGGCTCAATGGCGGCAGGTTTTGTTTACAGAAATAATGCTGATGCAACTGTTACCCTTTGTTATGCGGCTTGCAAAATTGCTGAAAAAGATATTACTCAAATGCAGTTCTCTGGTGTTGATGATATGTCAAACCCTCTTAACAAAGGCGAAATCTCTTTGAGTTATTTCTATAATGACAGCAGAAAAGATGACACAATTCAATCAAAGATTACAACAAGTGCAATTGCAGTTTATGATGTCGATCAAAAGAATTCCTTCTATGGTTTCAGTTTCTCTTCTGGAGTTGGGGCTTATGATGGAATTTGGGAAATGGGAGACAATGGAAAGATTTCCCTTGTTGCAGCAAACCAAATTGCTGTTTCAAATCGCTATGCAGTTACAAATGGAAAAGTTACAAGCATTATTTACAGCAGAAACATAAGAGATATTGAAACTTTGGATTATGTTGATCTTTCCTATGGAAGTGAAGCGAATCCTATCATAATCAGAAATGCTGCAGATTTTGCAAAAGCAACAGGAAAGGCGACAACAACAGAAATCTCTTCTTACAAAGAATATTATACTGACACAGAAGTTTCTGGAAGGTATAGAATTGTAAACAACATTGAAATGACTGACATTGCTCAAGATGCGGAAGATTCTGGAGCAATCAAACTTACAACAGTTAAGAAAGTGTTTAGGGGACTTTTGGATGGAAATGGTTTCACAATTTCAAACATAAGTCTTGGAAACAGTGAAACAACATCCGACTTTGGTCTTTTTGCAAGATTGAGTGGTGCTGTTATTATGAATCTTGATCTCACTGTTGAATCTGTCCACAACGCACAAGCAAATATTGTTGGTGTACTTGCGGGAACTGCAGTAAATTCAAGAATTATTTCTATCAAACTTTCTCCTGCCAATTCTTCAAGTGGTGGAGAAAGCACGGCAGTTCAAGGACACAACATTGTTGGTGGTGTTGTTGGAATGTTGTTTGGCGAAAGCCTTTTAAGTGATATCAGCGTTTCAAGCGTTGATGTGTCTTCAGAAGGCTTCACTGAAAATAAAACTATTGGTACAAACAAAAAATATATTGATGGCGATGGAGAAGCAATCAAGAGTCTTCGAGAATTGGTAAGAGACCTTGACAATGGTCTTTCATTGAGTGAAAACGTTTCAAATCTTTCTTACGCTGGTGCAATTGCAGGTTTCATTGACTCTTATTCAAGCATCGACGAAGGCTTTGTTGTTTATTCAACAACAAAACAAGTGAGTGAATATGATGTTGTGACAGTGAGGGTTACAGATTCCGCAAACATCTATGCCGAAGTTGCTGGTGGACTTTTTGGATATGTTGGAAAATCTACGCTCATCTATGACGCAACGCTTTCAGTAAATCAAAATGAGGCTCTTACAACAACCGGAGCTGCTCCATCTTATATCATTTCCAAAAACCTCTTTGCTGGCGGATTAGTTGGCGAAAACTATGGTGGGCTTTTTGCAGTTTCTGCAAAATACGCAGACGAACTTCAAAACTTGATTGAGGTTGGAGACAACTCTGACACTGTCAGTGAGAATGTTTATTATAAGCAAAATGCAGGTGTTGAAAGAGGTCAAATGTCAATCTTCTCATACACACCAAATGATGAAGGCTATGCAACCAGAACAAACAAGCCTATCTTTATTGGTGGACTTGTTGGATATATGGGTGGCGGATACATTTATGTTGGACAAAGCAAGCTTAATGTCATCTCTCACACTGGTGCAATTGCTGGTGGTGTTGTCGGTTTGTCAGGAGTTTCTGCAAACAGATATGATTTGACTTTCACATCAGAAAAGAAATTTATTAACACTCTTTATTATGAAGTTTATGCATCAGGTGATGTCTATTCAGAAGGTGGCATTGCTTCAGGTTTTATTGGAGCAATTGAATCGACTGGAAGTGCAACTGGCATCATTGCCATGAAAAATATTATGGCAACAAACTACTATTCATTCACTGGTTCTTCATTGACTGCAGATGAAAAAGTTCCTGCAGAAGGTAAAACATCTTATGTAAGCGATCGTCACTTCATGTTGGTTGGTGGAATATATGAGAAAAACGCACTTCAAACTCAAAATCCAAGATTGCTTTCAGATTTTTATATCATCAATTCAATCAACGATATAATTGTAAATCTTAAAGATGGCACACTATCAAACAATGATATGGGGGCTGCCACCGTTGGTGGATATGAAAAGATTTCTTTTGGTGCAGTCACTGCGGAACTTGAGAAATTTGGATTTGAAGTTCCTGTTTCTAAAGATCCTGCAAATGAACAAAAATATGATGCGTCATTCTTAATTTCAAAGCATGTCAGTGAAGATGACTTCAAAAAACCTTCAAGTGCTTATGCAAGAATGAAAAACTATTTCACTTCAAATGGATGGGATGAAAAATATTGGACACATTATCAAAATCATCTCTTCCCAGATATTGTTCTTTTACCAAAAGTCAGCATTGATTTCTGGGATTTCGACAACACTGTTGAAATTATGCAAAAGATGAATAAGGGGTCAAACACAATTGTTGTTAGAGGACGTCTTGAACATAACAATGAAAACTGTTTGGTGTTTAAAGATATTGATTTGAGAGATGAAAAACTTGTTGAATCTGATGAATTTAAACTTACACTTGAAAACTTCAGTGGAAGACTTATCTCATACCAAAGTTATATGAATTCTTCAGAAAGTGGAAGGGTTACAGATACAAATGGTGTTGGTGGAAATGTTGGTGACAGAGTTGGCATAGTCCTTAAACAATCACTTTTTGAAGAAATTTCTGGCAATGCCTCAATTGAAGGTATGACATTCTATTTTGAGCCAGAAAACGAAAATTCGGGCTTCAGTCTTATCAAAAATCAGGCAGAAAATGCACTCATCAGAAATGTTGATCTTGTTGTGAATAAGAAGATGAAGATTTCTGGTGGAAATGATACTTCTCATACAGATGGTGGAAATTATAGTTCTGTTGGACTTATTTCTGGAATGGCAATTTCAACTTCTTTCTACAACATTAATATTCGATTCAGAGGTGATGATTCTGGTGTTATATTTGAGGAGAATAGCGAAAATGCTTCATCTGGGGAAGTCTATATGGGGCTTTTGGCAGGAAGAATTCGTCAGATATCAGCATCTTCTCAAATGACAATCAATGGTGTGAGCATAGCAAGAGAAAGAGCTTTAGGTGTCAACCCAAGCACACCAGTAAGCAGCAATCCAATAGAAATCACGTTTAAAACAAAAAAATTGGATGGCATTGGAGAAAATGCTCTTGGTATTTATGCAGGTCTTTATGCAGGTAAGATTGAAAAACCTGGCACAGGTGCCGCAATCAACATTGGTGTCAGACAAGTAAACAATGTGAAAATGATTATCGAGTCAACCTCATCAGATAAATATTTAAATAAAGTCAGCGTTGGAGGGTATGTTGGTTTCCTTGCAAATGCTGACAAAATGGAATTGGTGGAAGGAGATTCTGACGATGAAAACGGAAAGGGTATCACCATCTATCAAAAATGTAATATTGAAACTCTCAATGCTGGTTTGGCATTTGGCGAGGTTTCAACTGCTGTTCAATTCTCATTTGAAAAAGTTCCAAATGCATGGCTTATTGGAAAATATGTGCAAGGCTGTGCTGACAAAGATACAAAATACATAACAATTAATGCAAAAGTTGGAAGTATTGCAGGAAATGCATTGGGTTCAGGGACAAACATCTCTTTGGCTTCGGCGAGAATTAAGTTTGATGTCTTTAATGAACAAATATATAATTTGGGAAAAAATGAATCAGTTGATTCTCAAGATTCAAAATTGAGCGATAAAGAAATCCTTGATCGCCATTTGAGTGAGATATCTCAAAGCAAATATTATTATGATAATATTCATGGATTTTCTGTTAGCGGGAATGATGATGATGCATTTGGTGGAATTGTTGGGTTCTCTTCAGGCATTGTCAGTGTGGCTGGATCAACAAATATAAGTGGAAATTTAATTCTAGATTCAAGTGGCAATCTCTCTGCTGGTGGATTGGTTGGAAAAGTTGCAGCAAATCGTGTTTCTGTTGACGGAATGTTGACAAACAGCATCAACATATATGCAAAAGCAAATTCTGCAAATGTTGGTGGTTTGATTGGAACTGTAGGCTCTGAAGTAAACAATTCGGATATTGAAATTAATGTTGGAGACGCAAAAACAAGTTCAATCGGCAACACTGGTTATACTGGTCAAGTTATCTTTGATAATGTTTCGACAATTAACTTTGGTGGTGCAATAGGAAAGAATAATGCTGGAAACAAAACAAACATCAATGGCTTTGCTTTTGGCGGTGCTGTAAGAATTTTGGCTAAACAATCAGGAAGTGTGACTGTTGGTGGAATTGTAGGAGCTTATGCAGAAACAAATGAAAATGCACCTGCAATTTCTTCGACAATCAACAATTGTGCTTCATATGGCGATATTTTTGTGATTTATCAAGAGTATGGTTTCACAGAAGGTGAAGATGGAAAAGTTACATATACTGATTACAAAAAGGATGTAAAACTTAATTATTACACTTTTGGTGGAATTGTTGGTTCTGCACAAAAGGGTGTTTCAATCATAAATTGTTCTTCTCTTATGACAAACTTTAATAGGGAAACTGTGTTTGAGAATGTCACTCGTTCAGAGAATGGTGAGGAAAATGTTGGGGCGATTGTTGGAAAGAATGCCGATCAAGCAAGCTCTGATTTCTCAACTGGCACAGTATATTACAGCGGAAATAAGTATTCTTCAATTGTTTCAAGGGCGTTCCAAGAACAAGATGGCAATATTGATTGTGGATATGGTGCTGATGCTTTCATTGGTTATACAACAGCGACTGGGGCAGAACAAGTTGGGCAATCTTCAACTGAGACACAAGCGGAAAAAGAACCATCCGAAACAAGTGCAAATATTCTTAATAGTTTTAATAATTTGGTTTCAAGGGCAGAAGATGGAAGCAAAATCAAACCTTATATCTATGAAGAGCGAGCATTCGGAAAGCTAATAGAGAAAGGTAAGGGAGATGACTCTTCAGAAAAAGTCTTTTTAGATGGCGAGTCAAATGGTATAACATGGGTTATTATCAAAGATAATTTGCAAGGAGAAAAGAAGCTTGAAGGACCAATTGCAGAAAACTTGACAAACATGGCAATTGTTGGAAATGGTAAAAATGTTGAAATCAGTATAGTAAACAAGGAAGCATTGACAAGCAGTGAATCAATTTATGCTGGTGGTCTTATTGACACAATGGGAAAAGATTTTGACACGAATGCACCAAGCAAAGATACAAATTGTCCAAACTTCAATATGATTTCAGGACTTGTTCTTGATCTTGACATTGCTCAAGATTTAGAAAAAAACGACAAATCAAATTCTTATGGCGGACTTGTTGGAAAGATGACTGGAAATTCTTTCGTCTATGGTGTTGGAGTGAAAGGTGATTTGTCTGTTGGTGGAGCTGTTAGTTTGGAACTTGCTGGCGTTGCTGGTGAACTGAGAGAAGGAAGAATTGATCAATGTTATGTTGACGCTGACATAACGTATAGGGGGTCTACAACTGGATTTGTGTCTGGCGTTGCAAATATGATTTTGTTGAATTCTTCAATTTCTTCAACATATTCTTCTGGAAAGATTATCTCTTATGTTGATTCAAATATCTATACATTTGCAAATGCAAATAATAAAGATTCAACAGACAATGGTATTGGAATTATGACAATTTCAGATTCTTACTCAATCACACAAGTTGAAAGAAATGATATATTTGCAAAAGCAGTATCAAGTTCGCCAGATAAAAAAATTTTCTTCATGGGGACTTCTGCAATTACTCGTGGACAAGTTATCAATGGAACTGCGGAGACTTATAAAAAGAAACAGGGGGATTCTGAAAAAAATAATGGCTATATCTCAAGTGAAAGTTTGGCACTTTCTTATAAAGACGCCTATAAGTTTAGTGGAAGAGGATTGCAAGCTGGTGCTGATTATGATTGGACTTTGTCGGAAGGAAAAACTCAACCAAGCTTAAAAGGCGACGATAAAGGTCAAAACACTTGGTATTTCTCTCGCCTAACAAACTATGGATATGCTTCCCATGGATTTGGATATTTGAAGAATTCAACAACTTATATCTATGACAATGAAGAGTACAAACCAGTTGATTATGATACTTTGATTTCAAAAGAAGAAAACTTCGAATCTGAAGACAGCAAGGGCGAAGACTCTCCTTGGTATCTTGGGGTTCCAAGTGTTGGAAAGTTTGAACAAATGCTTGAAACTGTGGATTCAAAAGAAGAAAATACTGCTTATGATAAAAATTTCAAGTTTGTCTTGAAATATGGTCTCTCATTGAAAAACACGAAGGGGTTGGTTGATAAATCAGTAGGTAAAACCGACAAAGATTTCGTTTTTGATGGAAATGGAAACACAATTGATTTTGAAGATGCATCAATTTCAATCGGACTCTTCAATAAAGTTGTGGGAACTATCAAAAATTTGAGACTTGTTAATGTGAATGTTGAGGCGAATAATATCAATGGTGCAGGAGCTTTGGCTGCTCAAGTAGATGGAGAAATTGAAAACATCACAGCAACTGGAAATATAAAAGTGACAGATGCTAATATTGAATTTAATGGAAGTAAGACGAGCATATCTGTTGGTGGAATTGTTGGACAATTAAAAGGTGAGGGCTCAAAACTTCAAAGTTTGATAAATATAACCAATGAGAAAAAAAACAATGCAATTATTGGTGGTGTTATTGGTATATTAGATGGCTTAACTGCTAATTCGATTGCAAAAATAGACTATGCTTCAAGCATGGGTATTTTGAAAAATGCCCCATCTTCCGCTGAAACTTCTTTAGGATGTGTTGTTGAGTCTACATATCTTAGGGCTGGTACTAATGCGGAAATCAAAAGCGCTTTCAATACTTTGCATGCAATAACTGGTGGAGTTGTGGGATATGTAAAACAATCGGAAGGAGAAAGAAAAAATAGAAAAATATCAGACTCATATAATGGAAACTCTGTTTTAAGTAGCTATGGCAAGACTGGTGAAACTGCAAAGTGCAATGTTGTTTCTGGTGGTGTTGTCGGTTATGCAGACTGTGTCATAATTGAGAATTGTTATAATGCTTCTCTTGTTGGTGCAGGTAATTATGCACAAAATTCTGGCGTAAATTATGCTGGCGGAATTGTTGGTTATGCAAAATCTGGAAGTATGGTTAATTGCATTAATGATGGTGCTGTTCAAGCTTTAAGTGGGGTAAGTAAATATAAAATTCAAACAGAAATTTTGAATAATGGATCTGCATCAATAGATGCAAATGCTGATCCAAGCGATTTGCTCTATAAAATCACAATGACATACAACCCTTGCTCTGCTAGACTTGTGAATGCATATGGACTTGGGTATGCAACTACTGGTTCTGGGTTTACGTTTGATGACAATAATAAGACTACAATAAACAACATTAAAAATGATGGAAATATTGGAGAATTTTCAACTGTTAGTTATTTGCTTTTCAATAGAAATCAGATATTGGATAATGATAGTCAAAAAAATTATGTTGGATCATTTGCTTCAGGAATATCAGAAAAAACCACTAAGAATCTTCAGTTGGGGGGAGAAACACCAACAGATCTTGGTGGAACAGGATTGAAAATGAGTGGTGTTGACTCTTATGGATTCCCTTCAAGAGTCTATGGAATCGACACAATTACAAGAAGTTTGAAGAGTGATCATTCATTTGTAAGATTTATTAATGGCAAGAAAGGTGAAAATAGAGATTTTGCAAGCACAGAAGTTTATGAAGTATCTGGTGAAAGCGGAGCACTTAATATAAGTAGTGGAAGTGGCGAGATTATATCCAATATGGTGGCAAGCACAGATTATTATTCTTCATCTATACTTTCAAGAAAGTGGGGGAATGATCAGAATGGAGGAGATTATAAACAAGATAACTACACAACAGGTTGGATGAACTTTGATGGATATGATGCAATATTGCAATATTTCAACTTGTTTGAATCTGCCAAGGGAGTTGCATACAATAAGACATTGAAAGCAAATGTTGAACTTTCTCATAGCAACAATGTGAATATTGCGATAAACAAAATAAACAAGGGTATCAATCCTGAAACCACTGATATGGTTAGAACAATAAATGTTAATGGAAAATATGTGGGGATTGCAAAGAGTGAAGAAAACATAAAATCAATTCTTTCACCTTATACAGGAACATTTAATGATATAACATTCAATTTGGCTCAAACAGATAGTGATATCTCTATTGATTGGTCTTCGTTTAAACTTGAAATTGTGGGAAGTCAAGATAAACCAATTCAAGGTTATAGTTATCGTCTTGTAACAGACGAAAGCAGCAAAACTGTGACAGTAACTGGTAAAGAGAAAGATAGCCAAATTGAGATCTATTTTGCTGACTCTTATGGTGGGAATGTAGAAATTTCTTTCAATCTTTCTTACAAAGCAAGTATGGAGTTTGAAATTTTGGAAAATAATTCTTCAATTTCGGGAAATACATTGATTGTTGATTTGGAAAAGGTGCTTGGAGCAAATAGCAAAGATTTGGATGCGTTTAAGAAGACCTTGGAATCAAATTTGACAGAGCAAGACAAAAATAATAAGACTAAAGCAAATAAAATTGGAGATGTAACAATTATCGTATCTGATAATGAATCCTATGTATTAAGTGGTGCAAGATTTACAACAGATAATAAATTACATATTGATATTTCTGGCAAAGGCTTAAATCAAAACAAACTTAATCATGCATTAATGAAGGTATCTTTGGGAATTCATAATTTGCATAAGGAAAATGGTGAGATGGCAATTAGGGCACAATCTTCACCAGTGGCAAGTTTTGAAATTCCATCTGGTGATAAATATGAAAACATCAGATATAAATTTGCCAACTTCAGTAGTGAGACAAAGAAAGCGATGTCTTCTTCTGGATGGGTGAATAGTGGAGATAGTTTCACAAAAACTTTTGCTGGCTTTATTCAAGATTTAGGTTATAAAACTTCTGACATTTTTGCTTATAATTTGACCGGAAATGGTTATGATGTGACAATTTATTACGATGGAATAGATTTTGTTATCAGTCAAAAGTCAGGTTCTGCTCAAATAAGCAAAAATGGATCATCAATTGTTATTTCTGGTACAGATGCACAAAGCTTTATTGATTTTGCATCTTCAACAAGTGTTGATGTATATTTAAGAAATGGATTAAACAGCCAGAACAAGGTAATTCTTACTGCAACTGGAATAAATACTCCTTCATCAATCAATATTATCAATGAGCATGTTGGACCAATTGATTTGACAGGAAATATGGAGACCCAGAAGCACCATTTCTTACTCAATAATGATGATTTAACTTTGAAATATGATGATGAAAACAATGTTTTCGACGATGAGACGGAATCGGATATTGATGGTATTGTTGTTTCATCACCAGTTGAAATTGATGGTATTGACCTCAAACTTAAGACAATCGATGTAACTTTCTTCTATGAATTTGAAGCTACAGTAAATAAAACTGTGCTTGATCAAAATCCACTGACTGGCTATGAAGTTAAAATAACAAGAGATGGAAAACTTTCAGGTATTGCTTATCTTGGTGGATATCTTAATCCAGATGATTTAAAAATGAATGTAAAACTTGGTGACTCTATAAGTGTAAATTCAGTTAAAACGGGATTTAGTGAGAGTGGGACTGTTCTTGGTGAAATTTCTTCAGATTCAGTTGATTTGTTCAAACAAACTTCAAAAGGAATGAATACTAGCAATACAACATATCGTTCAGAACAAGGAATAGGAAATATATTTAATACTCAAAATATGAGGTATGTTCTTTCAATATACGAGAATATTGAGGCTAAAACTATTGGTGGCAAAGATAATGTTAGGAATACTAGAAAAACTTATAAAGTTTGGGGGAATGGCATCATAGAAGTTGAAATTGCAGATGGTGAACAGGATGATAAGAATAGAATCTCTGAAAAATATTTATATTTACCATTTGATATTGAAGCTGGTTCAATAACAGAAACTGTTCAACAAGTGGTTCTTGATGAAGATGGACATCCAATTTACGATGAACAGGGAAATGAACAAACAATAGAGAAGGACATCGTTACCAAATGGGATAATGTTTCTGCAGGTTATTATAAATATGATTTAAGGGGGAATTCTTCAAATCTTGAATATAATTTTACAAAATTGGATTCAATACCAGAACAAATTGCATGTGGTTTTGTTTCTCTTGGCTTTAAAGTCGACGAGCAAAATGAGATTGTCGGTGATGGTATCTATCTAGCAAATAAGCAGACAAATGTTGATTTTAAACTTCAAGGTGCAAGAACAACCGATGAATGGAATTATGAGAATGTCCCTCTAGATCCAATTTCACTTTATATTGGAAATGGAACGAAAACAGTTAGTGTGAATAATAGCTCTAGTTTCTCAATTACAGGAACCAAGAATAAAGACAAAGAAGATGAAGAGAAGATTGAATTTAAAGATATTTCTGGATCACAGGAATTCTCACTGCCAGGTGATTATAAACTTGATCTTTTGGCTAAAAACACGGAACAAAAAAGTTGCGAGCCAAAAAACAATGGTGAAAATCTTCAAAACAACCCATCTTATATTCTTCTTGATTCTGACATCAATATGAGTTGTGCTCAAAACTCTATATCATTGAGTCTTATTGGGACAAATTATATTATGAACTTTGTTTCTGATGGAGGATCAATGTTTGGAAGTGTTACTGCTTCAATAAGAGATGCATTCTTTGCAGGTGTTAATTCAGGCACAAGTGCAACTGCACTTTTCGCAGATAATATGGGTGTAACGCCTTTAAATGTCGGTTTATATGGATCTATTAGAAATATAAATGTAGATGAAGTGTCTGTTTTTAGCGATTATGTTGAGAAAAAGAAATTTGAAAATGGAACAAAAACTAACCAAGACTTATCTTTTGATAAGTCGAAAGATGAAGGAATAAAAAATAGCGTGTCATTGATTGGATTGAATGCTAGAACAGGTGAAGATGTTGAAGTTGTTCTTAAAACTCACGACTTTGCTGCTGACGATAAAGCAATTTTGGTTGCTGGCGATGCAATGATTGGTAAGAATGCTTTTGATTTGTCGTTGTCTGGAACAAAAGATAAGAGTTATAATGTTTTGAAAAATGGATCTACAAATAAAGAAGGCATTATAAGAATCTCAGCCAATGGAAAAACCAATTCAGACTCTGGCAATGGCTTGACAGGAAATAGCGGAAAGAAAGGTGGAACAATTGAGTCCTCATATGGAAGCGTTGTGAAGGTTGAAGGATATTCCTCAATTGGTGGATATGGTGGCGATGGTGCACATGGAAGATTTGTAAGTAACGCTCTTGGCGGAGGACAAGCTGGTGCGGCTGGAGCTAAAGCGGGCTCTGGTGAATTCCGTAAGACTAATAAAGATCAATTCAGAGGAAATTCTGGTATTGGTGGCTTTGGAAGAATTGAAGTTGTTTCCGATGGCGATTACAAACTTCGAACTTCAGCAAATGGTGGCACTGAAACTGTTGCAGGCTCAAATGGAAAATTGATTGCAGACAGCACTTACCACAGCACCACTAGTGATGGTGTATGGGCATTTTTTGGATCTCAAATTTCAAATTTTGCAACTAATACAGAAATCAAAACGCAATATAAAGTATATAGTTATGCATGGGGATGTCCAGAAACTGAATCTGGTTGGCAAACAAAAGTAAGAAATAGTATTACGGATAACTCAGAAGGCAAGGCTATTTCTCAATCTAATTCTTTAAGAGGGGTTTTCTCTGGCAGTGGAAATTTGGGCAATTGTAGACAGATTGAGAATATATACAACCATACTACAGTAAATTTGGGTCACTTCCTTAGCTTATGGCCAACATTTCCATATTGGTGGGGTAATTCACACTTTGTTTATGATTGGTTTAAGGTTTCTTGGACAAGTGGTGAAACACTTAATGGTGCTGGTGGATTTACGGATGTTTCTGGAGTGGTTCATAATAATGTTGCATAACAGTAAAATGCTTAGGAGGAAAAAATGAAAAAAGTTGAGAAGAATATTCATGATGGGCATAGGGCGAGATTGGTCGATTTGGCAACAAATGCAGGAGTTGATGCAATGAGCGATGTGCAAGTTGTGGAATTCTTCTTGACTTACATTTTTCCAAGAGGAGATGTCAATCCGCTTGCTCACAGACTTCTGAACAAGTTTGAGACTTTCAATCAAATCGTTGAGGCAGACATCAACGACCTTATGACTGTTGACGGAATCAATGAAAGATCTGCGAAAAAGATTAAACTGTTCAAAGATTTATTCTTCTATTTTACAACTGCAAAGATGGGCAAAAAATTTGTGGTGAATTGCAAAGCTGATATCATTTCTGTGGTGGAGGATTGTTTGCGTTTTCGCACAACCGAAAATATGATTTTGCTTGCAATAAGTGCAGGAAACATCATAACTCATCGCAGAAATATTTCGGCAAACAGTTCGGGGCATGTTGAGACATCTGTTATGGAAGTTACAAACTTTTTGGCCTCAACAAAGCCTGCACACTTGGTGGTTGCACATTGTCATCCTTATGGAAAAGCCATGCCGTCTGATACGGATGGGAAAGGCTTTTCGACCATTAAACAAATTTGCTTCACATGTGGAGTTGATTTAATTGATTCTTACATTGTGGGCGAAGATGGAGTTTTCAGTCAGAGAGATGACAAAATGGTGAGGACCTATTATGATGTTGAACAATTAAAAACGGTTTTTAAAAATATCGTAGAATAAAAAAAGTCAATTATTTTTGACTTTTTTTATTATTTTTATAAATATCGTAAATTAAATAAAAACTTTAAAAAATAAAAATACTAAAAATTGGATAAGTAAAGGAAAATAGCAATCTTAATTAAATATTTTAAAATAGCTTAATTAAATAAAAGCAAATTATAATTCCCAAAGAAGCACCTAAAAAAGAGGCAATAAATATTAATAAAATATTTAAGTAATTTATTTTTTTTCTTGGTTCAGAGGTTTTTAAATACTTTGGTTTTTCAGTTTCTAAAATTTCAAATCCATATGGAAGCACAGCGACACAATATGTCCCTTCATCATCATATTTGATGGAAATGATATCTTGTCTTTCAAGATGTGTCAAAATGTGTTTAACGGCTTCACTATCCATGCGAAAATGTCTTGGCAAAGACATAATTATGTCTGCCACTTCCACAATATGATAGTTTCCATTTCCACACTCTTTTGCAAGTATGTTTAGGATAAGTTTTGATTTTGTGTCTATCATGATTTTATTTTGTCTTTCTGGCAAAACATTATACATTTGCATTTTGTATGATTTGCGAAATTTTTGGGGAAACTTATTGTGATATGACAAAGAAAGAAAAGATGGTTATGTCGCACCTTTGCAACAAGTGCCAAAGAAACAAAACCTATTTGATTTCACCTCAAGAGATTGCACAGGTCTTGGCAAAAAGATACATTGTTTCAGTTGAAGAAATTGATGAGATTATGGTTTCTCTCTCAAATGATAATTTGATTGAGTTTGTTGTTTCTGATGGTAAAAATGGTTATTTTTATTGCGTGACTTTGAAAAAAAGTGGACAAACATTTGTTGCAGACACAAAAAAGAAAAGAAAAACTTTTGGGCTGTTGGTGCTTAGGAGTTGTTTTTTGGCGACTGTTTCTTTTATCTTTGGTGTGATATTGAGAGCAATATTTAAAAGTTAGACTTCTAGAATTTGGTCTTGAAATTGATTTTGGAATATGTTATAATTTTCGCATAAACGGAGGAAAAGATGTTTGAGGTTATTTCAGAAGTGAAAATTAACGAACAGGAACTTGCAAGAAGAGCAAAGATTGATGAAGAATACAGAAACAAGATTTTGGCACTGGCAAAAATTGTGCAAGGCTCTGGAAGTTTTATTCAAAAAAGGGTTGTTTGTAAAAGATTGTTTGACTGGTTTTGCAACAATGTTTCTTATGATTATGAAATTTTGAAAAACAAGAAAGACAGCGGTGCGTATATGCCAACTAAATATACATACAACGGATGTGAAATCTTCAGCAGTGAAAAATACGCTGCAATTTTGTTGAAAAAGGGTGGTTGCACTGCTTTTGCTGAAGCATTTAAGGATGTTTGTGAGTTACTTAACATCAATTGCAAAGTTGTGAGTGGCTCTGACAAAGAAGTGATTTTGCCAACTTTTAGGATTGCTCATTCTTGGAATGAAGTCACCATTGATGGCAAAAGAGCCACAGTTGACTTGGATCCGCATTTCCGTACATTTATGTCAGCGCCAAGAACACATCAGACTTTTGTAATTCGAAGTGTCAAAAAATAGATTTTTTAAATTAATGCCATACCTTGATTATTTTTAGGGGTATGGTATAATTTTTTTGTAATATTTAAAAATTGTTTAGGAGCAAACTTTCAATTTTGATATAATAATTTTATGGAAGAAAAATTTGTTTTAAATTCCAAGTTTAAGCCTGCCGGAGATCAGGTTGAGGCGATTGATAAACTTGTTGAAGGAATTGAAGATGGTCTTAAAGACCAAGTGCTTCTCGGAGTGACAGGCTCTGGGAAGACTTTTACCATGGCAAACATTATTGAAAAAGTGCAAAAACCAACTCTTGTCATTGCACATAACAAAACTTTGGCAGCACAACTTTGCAATGAATTTCGTGAATTTTTTCCAAAAAATAGAGTGGAATACTTTGTTAGTTATTATGATTATTATCAGCCAGAAGCATATATTATTTCCACTGACACTTACATTGAGAAGGATATGAGTGTCAATGAAGATATTGACAAGCTTCGTTCCTCTGCGACTTCTTCAGTGCTTGAAAGAAGGGATACCATCATTGTGGCTTCAGTTTCTTGCATCTATGGTTTGGGAAGCCCAGATGAATATCACAATTTACACATTTCTCTTCGCACGGGAGAAGAAGTGGACAGAGATGACATCATAAATCATCTTATTGCCATTCAATACACACGTAATGATGTAGATTTCAAAAGAACAACTTTCAGAGTTAAAGGAGATGTTTTGGATATTTTTCCTGCCAATCAATCGGAAATGGCTGTTCGTGTTAGATTTTTTGGTGACGAGATTGAAAAGCTTTATGAGTTTGACCCTGTGTCTGGCAACATGATTAACGAGCTTTCTTATGTTGCAATTTATCCTGCGACCCATTATGCAGTGGGCGCAGACACACTTAAAAATGCTCTTTCTCAAATTGAAAGGGACAGAGAAGAGGCTATTGCAAGATTTGAGGCTGAAGGGAAACCTCTTGAAGCAGAGCGCATTGGACAGCGTGTGGCTTATGACATTGAAATGATGCGTGAAGTTGGCTATTGCAGTGGCATCGAAAATTATTCACGATATTTTGATGGAAGAAGACCTGGTGAAGCTCCTTACACACTTATTGACTATTTTCCAAAAGACTTTTTGACTATCATTGATGAGAGTCACATGACGATTCCTCAAATCAGGGCGATGTATAATGGTGACAAAGCAAGAAAAAATTCACTTGTTGAATTTGGTTTCAGACTTGAGGCAGCTCGTGACAACAGACCGCTTAAATTTGAGGAATTTGAAAAGAAGTTGAAGCAGACAATATTTGTTTCTGCAACGCCTTCGATGTATGAACTTGACAAGGCTGGACAGGTTGTGGAACAAGTCATTCGTCCAACAGGATTGCTTGATCCAGAGATTGAAATTCGACCAATAAAAAACCAAGTTGAAGAGCTTATGGTCGAATGTAGAAAGACGATTGAGCGTGGAGCAAGGATTCTTGTTACCACGCTTACAAAAAAGATGGCAGAAAGTTTGACAACTTATCTTGCTGACAGAGAGTTTAAGGTGAAATATCTTCATTCGGAGATTGACACAATGGAGAGGGTTGAGATCATCAATGGACTTCGACAAGGAGAGTTTGATGTTTTGGTGGGCATCAATCTTCTTAGAGAAGGACTTGACATGCCAGAGGTGGAACTTGTGTGCATCTTGGATGCAGATAAGGAAGGATTTCTTCGAAGTGAAGGTGCTTTGGTTCAGACAATTGGTCGTGCTGCAAGAAATGCAAACGGCAGAGTTATTATGTTTGCAGATACGATCACAAAGTCAATGCAAAAAGCGATTGATGAAACAAATCGAAGAAGAAAAATTCAGCAAGATTTCAATTCTGCCCATGGCATTGTTCCAAAGACAATCATAAAAGAAATTAAGAACACTCTTGACATAAGCAAGAAGGTTGAGAAAAATGAAATTTCAAGAAAGGATATTCCAAAAGAAATCGACAGGCTCACTTCGATGATGAAGATTGCATCATCTCAACTTGACTTTGAAAGAGCAATTGAACTTCGAAACAAAATTGCTGTTTTGAAGAAAAGATTAAACAAAAAAGAAGAAATTTAGCCCTTGACAACAGGGCTTTTTTCTGGTAAACTTGAAGCACATGAGGTGATAAAATGAAAAGAGAAGATGTTGTTTTGGAAGAAAAAGTTGAAGAAACAAAACCAGAAGTTAAAAAAGTAAATAGAGATGTCAAAGCTTTGGTTTTGGCTAAATGTTTAAAAATTGTTGTTAAGGGTAAGCCAGCAGGTGCTCGTTTCAGACAGGGTGGACTTTGTTTTGTTGAGCCTGTTTCTATTGATGAAATTGGTGCCGTGAATGATGCTAAACTGATTAGGGCTGGGAAATTTAGAAAACTTAAATCTTTTATTTATGAACATTCGACTTGTGGTTGGAAATTTGTCTATCGTGGCGCAAAAATAAGTGAAGTTTTGCATGCGATTTCAGGTGAACTTTCAAAGGAAGAAATGGGCAGAATTGCAAGAAACGGAGCGGTGTTTACCGTCGAAGAAAGAGAGGGGCTTGGAAGCTTCATAAGAGATCCTTATTCAGAGACTTGCCCTGTAAAGGTGACAATTTACGAAGACAAGAGTGGAAAATTGCCAAATGATATTCTTGCTCAAAACATTAAGTTTAAAGGACAAGAATTCACTCCTGATGAAGTTTCAAAGATTGCCACAGCTGAAGTGTCAAGAACAAATATCTCTGCAGGTAAGTCAAAATAAGCTTTGCTGTCTCTTTGAATATTAATAAACCACATTTTATGTGGTTTTTTGTTGTTATTTTTAGATTGAAATGTGTTAAAATCTATATGTAAAACTTTTTGAGGTGTGATTGTGAACAATTCGATTATTATTAAAGGTGCAAAAGAAAACAATTTGAAGAATGTTAATCTTGAAATTCCAAGAGATAAACTTGTTGTCTTCACTGGTGTCAGTGGCTCTGGAAAGTCTTCGCTTGCATTTGGAACAATTTTTGCCGAGGGACAAAGAAGATATATTGAAAGTTTGTCATCCTATGCAAGACAATTTTTGGGACAAACTCAAAAGCCAGATGTAGAAGTTATTGAAGGACTTTCTCCAGCAATTTCAATTGATCAAAAGACGACAAACAGAAACCCACGTTCAACTGTTGGGACAGTGACGGAGATTTATGATTATTTAAGACTTTTGTTTGCAAGGGTGGGGACTCCTTATTGTCCAAATTGCCATCGTGAAGTTAAGCAACAGACAATCGACCAGATTGTTGACAGCATCAAGGAATTTGGAGAAGGTGCAAAGTTGACTGTGCTTGCACCTGTTGTTAGGGGACAGAAAGGAAGACACGAAAAACTTTTTGAAAGCCTTAAGAAAAGTGGTTTTGTTAGAGTGGAGGTTGATAGGAACATCTTCACACTTGATGAGACGATCGTTCTTGACAAAAATATTAAGCACGACATCAATGTTGTGATTGACCGCATTGTCTTGAAAGAGGGAAAAGACTCAAGACTTACTGAAAGTTTGGAGACAGCTTTGAAACTTGCTGATGGGCTTGTTTTGGTTTCAACTGACGAGCGAAAAGAACTCTACTCCACAAATTATGCTTGTCCAGAGTGTGGGTGGACATTGGAAGAAATTTCCCCAAGACTTTTCTCTTTCAATGCTCCTTATGGTGCTTGTCCTCATTGCACAGGACTTGGCTATACAATGGACATTGATGAAGGAATAATTTTGAAAAACAATGATTTGTCAATAAGTGAAGGTGCTTTCAACCTCACAGGTTGGAGAATGGAGGAAGGCTCAATGGCAAGGGCATATTTTCTTGCATTGTCCAAGCAATATGACATTGATTTAAATATGCCAGTAAAAAAACTTTCAAAAGACAAATTGAAGATTTTGCTTTATGGCTCTGGCAGTGACAGAATTGATGTTGAAGTTGAAAATGAGCATGGAAAACGTAGCATGTCAGTTGTTTTTGAGGGAATTATAAACAACTTGAGAAGAAGATATAAGGAGACTTCGAGCGAATATGTCAAGTTTGAAATTGGAAGATTTATGAGAGAACAAAAATGTCGTGTGTGTGCAGGCAAGCGTCTCAACGAAGCTGCTCTTTCAGTGAAGGTTGACAAAAAAGACATTGATGATTATTGCTCTATGTCAGTGAGAAATCTTTTGCCTATTTTTGAAAAGCTTCCTCTTGACAATGTGAAGTCGCAGATTGCAGAGCCAATCCTTAAAGAGGTTTTGGCGAGACTCAACTTCTTGCAGGATGTTGGCTTAAGTTATTTGACATTAAATCGTTCTGCGGAGACTTTGTCTGGTGGAGAAGCTCAAAGAATTCGTCTTGCAACACAGATTGGAAGCGGACTTGTTGGCGTTCTTTATATTTTGGATGAGCCATCAATTGGGCTTCATCAGAGAGACAATGAAAAACTTTTGGCGACTTTGCAAAAACTCAAAAGTTTGGGAAACACACTGATTGTGGTTGAGCATGATGAGGATACCATTCGTTCAGCAGATTTTTTGGTGGATGTTGGACCTTATGCTGGTGTGCATGGTGGAGAGATTGTTGCTGCCGGCACAGTTGATGAAGTTATGAAATCAAAAAAATCAATCACTGCACAATTTTTGCGTGGGGATGACAAGATTGATATTCCAGAAGAAAGAAGAAAGCCAAAAGATTATGTCAGTGTGATTGGTGCAAAAGAGAACAACTTGAAAAACATAGATGTTAAAATTCCAACAGGTGTGTTTACTGTTGTCACTGGTGTGTCCGGAAGCGGAAAGTCAAGTTTGGTGAATGGAATACTTTTCCCTTATCTTTCAAATCTTTTGAACAACAGCAAACTTGAACAAGGAGATTTTAAAGAGATTAAAAATGTTGAGGTGCTTGACAAAGTGATAAATATCGACCAAGTACCAATTGGAAGAACTCCAAGAAGTAACCCTGCAACATATACAGGGTTGTTCACCTCAATTCGCGAACTTTTCTCTGCAACACCTGATGCAAAAGCAAAAGGTTATAGTGCAGGAAGATTTAGTTTCAACATTAAAGGTGGAAGATGTGAAGCTTGTGAAGGTGCTGGTGTTAAAGAGATTGAAATGTATTTCTTGCCAGATATCACAGTTCCTTGTGAGGTCTGTCATGGCAAACGATATAACAGAGAGACTCTTGAAGTGAAATACAAAGGGAAAACCATAAGCGATGTCTTGGACATGACAGTTGAAGAAGCATTGAAATTTTTTGAAAACATCCCTTCAATCAAAAACAAAATTCAAGCACTTTATGATGTGGGGCTTTCTTATATCAAATTGGGACAACCTGCAACAACACTTTCTGGTGGAGAGGCTCAAAGGGTTAAACTTGCGTCAGAACTTTCAAGAAGAGAAACTGGCAAGACGATGTATATTTTGGATGAACCAACAACTGGTCTTCACATGTATGATGTCAAGAAACTTATTGCAATACTTCAGAGGTTGATTGGAAGCGGAAATTCTGTTGTGGTGATTGAACACAATCTTGATGTCATAAAATGTGCAGATTACATCATTGATATTGGACCAGAAGGCGGAGATGAGGGCGGAACAATTGTTGCAACCGGCACTCCAGAAGAGATTGCAAAATGTAAACAAAGCCACACTGGCAGATTTTTGAAGAGAATTTTGAGCGAATGAAAAGGAAAAAATATGGAAGAAATTAAGACAGGTCTTTACAGACATTTCAAAGGTGGCACTGTTTTTGTCTATGGCATTGAAAAAGCGTCTGAAGATGGTGCTTGCCCAAGAGTGGGGTATGTTGGCATGCAAAATGGACAGCTTTGTTCCAGACCAATTGATGACTTTGACAAAGTGGTGAAAGATGACGATGGGAAAATGGTGCCAAGATTTTCTCTTGTTAAAGAGATAAAAGTTGACATACAGTCAATCATCCCTAAAAATTTAAGCAGCGAGAAATAAAATAGGAAAGGTCGCAGACCTTGACATAAAAAATTGACTTTTGCCATCCAATTGATGTAAAATGGAAAGGCTATGAGAGTGATTAATTTGGCGTCAGGCAGTGACGGAAATCTTACTTATGTTGAAGGCGGAGGGGCACGAGTTTTGGTGGACCTTGGTGTTTCATGCAAGGATGCGACAGAAAGACTGAAATTGATTGGTGTGGATGGAGAAAGTATCGATGCAATTGTTATTTCGCATGAACATTCTGACCATATCAAAGGAGTGAATGTCTTCAGCAAAAAGTTTCATGTGCCAGTCTATGCTCACAATGAAGTTTGGCAGGGTGGACTTTGTGACAAAATAACTATTCAGGAAAAAGACAGAAAAATTTTTTATGATGAATTTTCGATTCAAGAACTTTTGATTTGTCCAGTTGAACTTCCACACGATGTCAAATGTTTTGGATTTTCACTTTCGGAAGGAGATAAAAAAATAAGCATCATCACTGATGTTGGTCGAACAAATGATGCTATTTTCAATGTTGTAAAGGGAAGCACATTGGTCTATTTGGAAGCAAATCATGATGTTGAGATGCTTAAGAATTGTCCAACTTATCCATTGTCTCTGAAAATGAGAATAGGTGGTGGAAAAGGGCATCTTTCAAATGATGGTTGTGCAAGTTTTGCTGAAAGGCTTATTCGATCTGGAACAAAGCAAATTGTCTTGTCACACTTGAGCAAGGAAACCAACTCTCCGGAATTTGCCTATCATTACATAACTTCAAAACTTGCTGAAAGTGGACTTGTTGAGGGAGAACATTTCAAGATTGATGTGGCGTTAAGGCAACCAACAACATTTTTTAAATTGAAATAAGACCCACTTGTGGGTCTTTTTTTGTTTATATTATAATTTTGCCATCAGAAAATAATCTGACAAATGAAGATTGGAACTCGCTGTATATTCCATCGTTCCCCACAACAAAACTGTCCAAAAGTTTGCAGTCAAGAGGGTGTATTATTTCTTGAATATATTTCACTGCATCGCCATCATCTGATGAAGAAATTGCAGAGCCGTTTGGGTGATTATGTGCAACAACAAGATATGACGGATTTGTTGAAATGATAAAACTAAGCAATTCTAAAGGTGAGATGCCGACGGCTCGGACTTGTTTAAGGCTGTATCTTTTCTTTTGAATGAGTTTGAAGTCATTGTTGAAAGCAAAAATGAAAAGACTTTCAGTTGAATGAAGTTGCAAGAGAATCTCAAGCATATCAAGAAATTCTCCAGTGTTTTTCAAGTTGACATCTTTTTCAGATTTTGAAAGTGCATACAAATCAATCATTTGTGCAAACAACTTAATCTTTTTTGCTGAGCGTGTGTTGATTCCTTCAATTGTAGAAAGGTCACTTATCTCTGCATCTATTATATTTGAAAATGAGCCATACTTGTCCAAAAGGCGATGAGCAAGTGGATTGACATCTCCTCTTGGGAAAATATAAGTTAGGAAAAACTCGACGGCTTGGATTTTGCTTACATTGTCTATTCCGGAAGAAAGAACTAGGTCCGTCAACCTTTCTCTATGCCCATTATGAATGCAAACATCTTCTTTTTTGCTCATATAAAACAATATCGACCTTTTTCGTGTTATTTAGATTTATTTTAGCATATTTCTTTTAAAAGACAAACTCAATTTTCATTTAGAATATTGAAAACGGAGGGAATATGAAAAAGATTTGTGCTTTAATGTTTGTTTTGGGTGCTTTGGCAGTTTTTGCATGTGCTTGTGGAAAGAAAACAGAAGATTATGTGAGAGAAAATATGTCGGAAAAGACAGAAACATATTTTTATGGTGAAACCGCAGAAGTTTACGCGACACTTTCTTCTGGGAAAAGAGAAAATAAATATTTGATGAATGGTATAAGCGAAAAGAAAGTTGACTTCTCACTGCTTACTTTAAATTTTTACAATGAAACGTTTGGAAATGGAATCAATATTAAAGTTGTGATTGATGGAGTTGAAAGCACAAAATTTCTGGAACTTAATACTCTTAACAACACATATATGATTGATCTTGAAACAAAATTTTCTGGAAAAGAAGAAATCTCTGTTGAATATATGGAGGAAAAGATTACTCTTGAAAATGTTTCAAAAGATTTTAAGGTGGGAGCAAATAAAGCGATTGAAATCGCATCAAAAGAACTCTCAAAGTTTATTATGAAAGAAAAGAAGATGTCTTCGCTTAATGCTGAATGTTATTTAAGAGTGCTTGACAAACGTGCTAATAATTTCCAAGATATGTTTTGGGTTTTCACAGTAGTAAACACAAAAAATGAAAATTACTCAGTTGTAATTTCGACCGTGGATGGTTCTGTGCTTTCAAAAAGTGAATAGTTTTGTTTGTGTTTTTTGCAAGGCTTTGATATAATCAAATTATGAAAAAAATGCACAACACACAAGAATTGGAAATAGAAAAAGCAATTGTTTTTTGTCCTATTGAAGATGAAAGAGATAAAGAATATCAGTTTGTTGAGATAAGCAGGCTGTGTTTTTCTGCTGGTCTTGAGGTGGTGGAAATTTTCTCTCAAAAACTTGATGCTTTCAACAGAAGAACAATCATGGGCAGTGGTAAACTTGAAGAAATTAAAGAGTTTTTAAGAGATAATGAGTGTGATTGTCTGGTTGTTGATTTTCAATTAACAGGTTCACAACTTCGTAATCTGTCCGATGAACTTGGCGTCAAGGTTTTGGACAGAATTCTTCTAATCATCGATATTTTTGCTTTGAATGCAAAATCAAGCGAAGGAAAAATCGAAGTTAAACTTGCACAAGATAAATATTTGCTTACAAGGCTTTCTTCAATGAGAGGAAGTGCTGGGCGTTTCGGCGGAAAAGGTGCAGGTATGCGCGGACCAGGTGAAACAAAACTCGAGCTTGATAGAAGAAAACTGGAAAAAGAAATTTTGTCGCTTCAAGATTCAATAACAAAAATCAAAAACAGCAGAAAGCAAAATCGTGTTCTTCGCCAGAAAAATGGTATAAAAAGCGTTGTTTTGGGTGGATATACAAATGCTGGCAAAAGTTCGATCTTTAATCTTCTCACTAAAGAGTCAATCTATGCGGATGACAAACTTTTTGCGACGTTGGACACGACAAGCAGAAGGCTTTTTTTGAGAGATGGTGAGTTTTGTCTTTTGACAGATACAGTGGGATTTATCAGCAAACTTCCGCACGAACTTGTGGAAAGTTTTTCTGCGACATTGGAAGAAGTGGCTTCAGCAGATCTCGTGCTTCATGTGGTGGATGTCTCTGATCCATTTTTCAAAAAAAATATTGAAATCACAAATGAAATCCTTGATGGCATTGGGGCGACAGAAAATCGTATTGTGATTTTAAATAAAAGTGATTTACTTGATAAACCTATTCAGATTGAGAAAAATCAGATTTTGTTTTCAACAAAAAACAAGAACGGTGTTGAAAAATTGAAAAATTTTATTTCTCAGGCGCTGGAGGACAAATGATGAACAGGCGTAGCAATTGGCTTTATGTTTTTTCGGAAGGAATAAGCAGTGATTTGCTGTTTTGGATTGTCATTTCAAGTTTGTTTTTGACCACAGTCAAGGGGATGTCTTCATTTCAAGTGATTTTGATTTCTCTTGTTGGTGCGGGATTCAGTTTGGTTCTCTTTCCGCTTATCAACCTCTTCATAAGAAAGGCTGGAAACTATTGGTCTTGCGTGCTTGGAGCAAGTTTGCTTTTGCTTGCTGTTGTTCTTTACACGTTTTGCAAGACGATTTATGGATTTTGTGTGGCAGCAGTGCTTTATGAAATTTCTTTCATCTTTATGTCAATTCGAAGTGTTATGCTTAAAAACAATCTAAAAGAGCAGGGAAAGAGTGAAGAGTTTGTTAAGTGGAGATCATATTCAAAACTTGTGTATGCTGTTGTGACTTGCGTCATTTCTGTCGTCACTGGTTATTTGTTTAATTTTTATACATATCTGCCACAAATCTTGTCAATCGCTTGTGCAGTCATTGGACTTATTTTGGCAATTTTATATCGAGATTCAAGAGAAGTTGTTGCTGAAAAACAGACGAAGTTTGATTTTTCGCTCTTTAAAAATGGTGCTTTACAATTCTTTATTATTTTGATGGGGGTTGCATTTGGAGTTTTGTCTTTCAGTCAGACAAAGACAAATCTTCTTATGCAACTTATCATGACAGACGCAGGTGTCAGTGTTGCAAAAATAAGCATTGTGATAAGTTGGGTTGTTGTTGTGTCAAGAATTGTCAGAATTGCATCAATCATTGTTTTCAATGCAATTTATGCAAGAAAGAAAAATTCCAAAGTTTATATGACGACATTTGTGATTATGACAATGTCGGCTGTTCTGCTTTTCTTGATAGGTGCAAATGTGAAGATGAATGTGGTGGTTGCAATCATCTTGGTTGGATTGGCACTTTTGATTGCATGTGCAACCAGAGATCCTTTTTCAATCATAAAAGAAAAAGTTGCACTCTCTTTGACTGAAGATGAGCAGCAACCATCAATGTTTTCTTTGATGAAAATTTACAACATGGTCGGCAAACTTTTGATTACACTTCTTGCAATGCTCATGACGATGTATGTGTCTCTTAATTATGTTTATTATGCTATTCTTCCAATTTGCGTTGTTATTGTTGCACTCAATTTTGTCTTTTGGCGTATGGTCGAAAAGAGAAATAAAAAAACACCATAGTTGATGGTGTTTTTATTTTTGACATTCGTTGAGTTTTTTCAAAAGGAAGTCAACATCCACTCCATGCACCATGCCGGCTTCTTCAACTGTTTCCATTTGGCTGACAGGACAAGAGATGCAATGCATTCCAAAACCCATAAACACTTCAGCAAGTTCTGGACAGGTTGTCAACACTTCTCCGATTGTCATTTCTTTAGTGATTTCTTTCTTCTTTTTTGCCATTGCTTTTCTCCTGACAAAATAATATCACAAAGACTAAAATTATGTCAAATCCACAAGCGAAAATGAAAAAAATCACTTTATCGAATTTTCTCATATTTGGTCTAATTTTTGTTTTTGTAGTTATTTTGATTTTGTTTTGCATAGACAAATCATAGAGGTGACTGATGGATTATTTGGCAAAAAAAGTTGTTGAACTTGAGAGTGGAAAACAAATTGGTTTTGTGCTTGATTATGCAATTGACTTTCAGAAATTTTGCTTGAAAGGTTTTTATGTTGTGGATGAAGAGACACAAGGAGAATATCTTTTGAAACTTGAGGATATCCAAAGTGTGGGGGATGTTGTTCTGATTTTGGATGTGACAAAGATGGAGTTTGTTCCGGCAAGAGAAAAAAATCTGATTGGAAAAGAAGTCTTGACGGAGCAAGGTTTTTCATTGGGTTTTGTTGATATGCTTATTTTTGACAAAAGTAAGCTTAAATCTGTTTGTACTCAAATTTGTGAAATTCCAATCAAGATTATTGATTTTGTTGGAGAGGATTGTTTGTTTTTGAAAGGAAGAAGAAAAACAAGAAAAATAAAAAATGTTTTTTCTCCTATTCTTGAAGAGCCAAAAGTTGTAGCAATGTTGAATGTTAATGAAAAGATTACCCCAGAAAAAGTCAACCTTTCTTTCAGTTATTTTGCAGGAAAACTTGCAACGTGTGATGTTTTTGGTTATAACAATGAAAGAATTGTTTTAAAAAATGAAAAAATTACAAAAATTATTTTTGAAAATGCAAAAAAACATAATAAATTAAATGAATTGTTTTTTGCGCTTAAAAAATAAAAATAAAAAATAATTAAAAAAATAATTTTAATCATTTTATTTAGGTATTTCTAGGATTTTTTAAGAAAATAATATTTATATTATTTATTATTTTTTTCTTCTCAATTTATTTGTATTTTTGAGCATAATTGTAGTATCATAACAAAGAGAGGGATATTATGGTTAGAGTCATTCCTAGAAAAACGAAAGTTAAATCTGAATTTATTAGAGGTGTCACTGGTCTCGACCTTTTGTTGGGGCTTATTTTTATTGCTGTTGCAATCGTTTTGTTTTTGGCAAATTTTGATTTTCATATTTGGATTGCAGTTGCATGGCTTATTGTTACAATCTCAATGTTCTTGAAACTTGCTGATGAAGAAAGATTTTATGTCACCATAGTTTTCTTACTTCGGTATTCAGTTCAGAAAAAGAAATTTACTAAGGATTCTGACAAGAAAAAATCAAACATACATGAGATGATTGCTTATGAAGGCATCTATCAAGACAAATACATAAACTTTGGGCTTTATAGTGCCGCTGTTCTTGAAATCCAACCAATGTTTTTTACTCTTTTGACAGAATACTATCAAGACAATGTTATTGAATCATTTGCAAATGCTCTTCGCCGTCTTACTCCAGACCAAACTTGTGAAATTGTCAAAATCAGCAAACCAATGGTTTTGGACAGATATATTTACAACGAGAATCATAAATATGATGTGCTTTATGATATGCAATATGACGGACAGGTTTCTCAAAAAGAGATCGATTCTCGTGCTCCAATTTTTGAAGAAAGAGTTTCTCTCTATGAAATGATGAATCGTCAAGCAAAGGTTTTTAAAGATCATTTCTATGTTGTGGTTTATGACAAAGATAAGGAAGTGCTTGACAACACAGTGAGTGGTATGATCAACGCAATGGCTGCATCGCTCAACCCAATCACTGCAAAGAGAGTTGAAGGAAATGATCTTCTTGTTTTCCTCAAAGCAAATCTTGGAAAAGATTTTGATGAGAGAGAATTGGAGGTTACTCCTATCACAGAACAACTCAATTGGGCAACACCAAACAAAATTAAATTTAACATCGCAAGATATTTCATTGATGACCAGTGTTATCGTTGCTTTGCGCTTTCAGACTATCCTATTCAAGTTGGAAATGCATGGGGTGCAGGGGTCTTCTTGATGGACAGAACAAGAACGGTTATGAAATTTTCTCCAATTGGAAGACTTGAGTCTGAGAAGCAAATTGACCGCGCCATCATGGAAATGGAAACAAAGCTTTCAAAAGCAGGAAGAAGTTCTGCTCAGATTGAAATGCAGACCCACCTTGAAACTTTGAGGGGTTTGCTTCAAAGTTTGAAGACAAACAACCAAACAATGTTTAATGTCAACACCTATATCATTGCGGAAGATTCTGCAAAGAAAGATGTCAGGGCTATGCTTAAACAGCAAGGCTATCGATATTCCGAATTGTTTGCAAAACAAATTGATGGATTCATCTCTTCAAATGTTTCAAGGAGAGACAGCATGAAGGGGACACTTCGTGGAATTCCAACATCGACTTTGGCCGCAACTTTCCCATTTATCTCAAACGCATTGCAAGACCCAAATGGATTTTACATTGGAGACAATGAATACCCAGTGTTTGTTGATTTCTTTAAGAGAGACAGAGAAAGGGTTAACTCAAACATGATGGTTATCGGAAAATCTGGTTCTGGAAAGAGTTACGCAACAAAGACTCTTTTGACAAACCTTGCAGCCGACAATTGTAAGATCTTCATTCTTGACCCAGAAAATGAATACAAAGATTTGACAGCCAGCCTTGGCGGAAAGTTTATTGACGTTGGTTCTTCAACTTATGGTATTTTGAATCCATTCCACGTTATTTCTTCTTTGGAGGCTTCTGAAGACGAAGAGGAAGATGAAGAAGAACAACTTGACGAATATGGCAGACCTATTCAAAAAAAGAAAAAGATGGAAAAGAAGGATGACTCGTTCTCACAGCACTTGCAGTTCTTGGAACAATTCTTCAGAGTTATTTTGGAAGGTATCAATTCAGACGCGTTTGAGGTTTTGAACTCCCTCATCATCGATGTTTACAGGGAAAAGGGGATTGATGAATATTCAAACCTTGCAAGACTTGGAGCAGAAGATTATCCTATTTTTGATGATTTGTATGCTTTGATTTTGAGAAGAATTAAAGAGGCAAAAGATGAATTCTCTTTGAGAAACCTTATGACAGTTGAAACTTACATAAAGAAATTTGCGACTGGTGGAAGAAACAGTGCTCTCTGGAATGGACCTACATCAATTGAAACAAACGAAAACTTTGTTACTTTCAACTTCCAAGCTTTGGTTGCTGGAAACAACCCACAAATCACCAATGCACAGATGCTTTTGGTGTTTAGATATCTTAACAACGAAATTATTAACAACAAAGACTTCAACAAGAAGTATAGAAAAAACAGAAAAGTCATTATTGCGGTCGATGAAGCGCATATCTTCATCAATCCAAAATATCCAATCGCTTTGGACTTTATGGCGCAGATGGCAAAGCGTATCAGAAAATACGGTGGAATGCAGATTGTCATCACGCAGAACATTGCCGACTTTGTCGGAACTGAAGAAATCAGAAGACAATCTACTGCCGTTATTAATGCCTGCCAATATTCACTTATCTTTGCGTTGGCTCCAGCAGATATTTCCGACCTTGTTCAACTTTATGAAAAATCTGGTGGTATCAACGAGGAAGAACAAAACACAATTGTTACTGCCGGTGTTGGACAAGCTTTCCTTATCACAGGGGCTTCATCAAGAACTACTGTTCAAATTGTTGCATCAGATTATGTGAGACAATTGTTTGAAGGAAGATAGTTTACAAATTTTAATTTTATGAAAAGGATGCTATGACAAAAATTTTTAGAAATGTTTTGATCAGTATATGTGGTGCATTTGCATTTTTGTTTGCAGGTATCTTTTTCTCTGGCTGTAAAGTGGATTACAGCAAAATTTCATTGGTATCAAATGTTTCTTCAGTTGAACTTGAAGTTGGGGAGACTGCTGATGTTGTGTTTACTATAAAAAATTATAAGAAGGGCTTCAGCAACAAAATTTCAGTGGGTTCGAGAAGTGACGAAACAGAATCTATTTTCGAAGTGCCTTCTTCTTCAATTAAATATTTGAAGAATGATCAAGTCAGAGTCACAATTAAAGCGATTGCAGGCGGACATGGACAACTGCACGTTAAGACGCTTGAGGGCAAAAAAGAGTGCTTTGTTGATGTCAGCGTCACACAATACTCAACTTCAATGTCCTCAAGAGATGGGCTTTCTTATGTTTCAAATGACACCAATTTTACACCATCACCAAGCATGTTTGACTTTGATTTACATACTACTTACACAAAACTTTCACATTTCTATTTTTCTTCGAGAGTTGATTTTGATGAAAAAGCCTTCAAAATTGACAGTATTGATGAAGAAAATGGCACATTGAGGGGTTTTGATGGTTCTGGTGGAGAACTTGTTGGAGATATAATTCGCTATGATGTTGCTAAACTTGAAAAAGAGGGAGAGATTAACAAACTTAAACTCTTTTCAAATGGACAGCTTGTTCATGAATTTGAAGCATTGCCAAACAATTTTAAAACTATTTCAATTTATGACTACTCAGTCGACAATCCGAATTATGAAGAAATCCTCTTTGCTTTTTCAGATGTCTATGTCTTGCCAAGTTTGAATGTTAAAGTGTCAGGTGGATACTTGAATGAAAAAACTGGAGAGGTTGACTTCAAACCGATTGATGAAGATAGAATTGTCATTGTTCCAAACAGCACCGCTGATTTCGATATGAGACATTACATTCTTAAAATGGAGATGATTAGTGCTGTTGTTGACAGCAAAATCACATTCAAGAAAGAAACTTCAAACAACTTTGTTGACGTTGACTTGTATGATGAATTTATGGATGTGGAAGAAAATTCAGGTGATGTTGTTCACTATTGGAAGATAAGCCAAAATTCACAAATTCAAAACTCAACAGATTTGACATTCAGCGTTTTCTATGACTTGGCAAAAGAGGTTACAGATGAAAATGTTAATACAACTTTAAGTTATCAAATCGACATTGAAATTGCTCCAACTGCAGTTATGGTTAATGGCACATCTGAGCCGCAAACTTTCTATTTGTATAACGAATATGAAAATGATCGTTTTGGTTGGCAAGAAGTGCTTGTTGATGTTGTGTCTGGCTTTAATTCTTCTCCAAATTTTGATGGTGTGTATTTCACATTTGATCAAGCGAATATTGATGTTAAGTATGGTGACAATGACATTGTTGTCAGTGGGAATTCAAGACTTTACAAAGATTTGAGTAAATCTTTCTATATCAGAGGAAAGGGGGATCTTGGAAACCAAGACGCTCTCAATGCAACAGTTGTTGTTCACTTGGTGAGTGATATTTTGCCAAATGAACTCACGCTTAATCTCAATTGTGTGATTATTAAAGGTGCTACAGCAATTCTTCGCTCTGAAGATTATCCTTTGTCAGAGAGATCTCGATTTGTTTTGGATGCTGATGCTGGACCAAAACAATTTAATGTTCAACTCTATGCAGATCAAATGTTTCAAGATGTTACATACAGATGTCAATCAACAAAAAGCGTTGTTTTGATTGAGGTTGACAAAAATCATCCTTATATTGAGTCGGCAGGAAGATTTTTCTTAAATCTTACCATAACTCCAGTTGATGTTGGAGATTCTGTCTATACTCTTTATCTTGACAATGGAACAAGCACTTCAATAAGTTTCTCTGTAGTGAAGACTTTGCAACCTGAAACCACAAGAGTTTTTCTTTTGGATGCAGGAAATGATGCAGTGTCACATTTCGAATATTCAAGAAAAGACGATGCTGAATTTGACAATGTCCTTTCTCTTGAAATTTTAAACAACTCAAACAAAGAAAATATCACTTTTGGAAGTGTTGCTTACATAGGTTTTTCTGCAAATGTCAAAGCTGGAGGAATCAGCAATTCTTCAAGTGAAGGACAGATTGTTTCTGTTTCTCAAAGCCATGGCGACTATAGACTTACAACTCTTGCAAATGGAAATGATTTGATCACTTTCACACTTAAGGGTGAAGTTGTTGAAGATTTTGCAACAGTTTCAAGAGAACTTGAAATTTTTGTCTATGTCTCTTCATACTCAAGAGTGGATGAATTCTATTTGCTTAATGGCTCGGCAAGAGCAATGGAAAATGTTGTTTATTATGGAAGCAACACAAATTTGAATGACAAAACAGTCGTTTTGAGCACGGTTGTAAACAGCCAAAATTCAAGCAATTTCAATCAATATTTCTTTAATGAAAATTTCGCTGAAATTTTTGATTCTGAAAATTTGATTGATGGGGAAGAAGGCTTCACATACAATTTGACTGGAGATGAATATTATACTTCTCTCCAAAAAGAGAAATTTGACAAAAAATTTGTATATTTCTATGCGTTGAGACCAAACGATATGGCTGTTGCTGGTGGGGTCGCAACAAAAATTGAAATAACAAAATATTGGATTGACAATGGCAAAAATGAAGAATTGACAAAGACAATCGAGGTTGTTTCTTCAAATGGTTTGATGTTTTTTGCAAATGACTTCAGTTATGAAAAGAAAGATGGGGACACCACCATTGCAACCTATGAAGTTAAATTCTCAAACATATATAATGTTGGATATTATGGTACTTTTGACATTGAAACACTGACCTATGTCAATTCTTATGATACTTCTTCAATCAGTTTTGTTTTAGAGGCAAATATAAGTCAAAGAGGTCTTACAAGAAGCTTTAACGCAAGAATAACCTCACAACAATTCATTTCTGTTGACAACATTTCCCTTGCTTCAAGTTTGTCCGAACTTAATCTTTCAAGCAAAAAATTGACCCATACTTTTGGTGCTTATATTTATCCATCAAATGCAACAAACAAAAGAGTTATTGCGCAATTCATTCCTTCTTCTGACTATAACACGGACAACAACCTCAATGTGTCATTGGTGGATTGTGTGGTGCAAGAAGGTGAAAGTGGAGTTTACACAATCACAGTGTCTTGCGAAAATTTCTACAAATATTGCAATGATCGTAATATAAAGATTGAGGAACTTACCGATGATCTTTCTGGCAGACTTTACATTTTCCCTGCTGAATGGGGAAGTTCTTACACCACGCTTGGTGGGAAAGAAGCAATTGTGATTGATGTTCAATATTGCAATGGTTCGGAGAAGAATCCTTATGTGATTGAGACTGCTGAAGATGTCCTCGAAATAAATTCAAATGAGATGATGCTTAAGAGTCACTATAAACTTGCAACAATCATTGACATGTCATCAGTCAGCCATGCGTTGCCTATTGGTGTTTTGAATGGAGAAAATGGGTTTAGACTTGTTGGTTTTTCTGGTTCTATTATTGGAACAACATCTCAAGCAGGAATAACGAATATTGCTGTTTCAAACAATAATTTCTATGCTGAAGTTGATGGAACAATTTATGCTGGACTTTTTGCACAGGTTGGCGGAGAGTCTGTTGATGATGCTGGGCAAAGAGCGAAAATTGAAAATGTTTCTTTCTCTGGAAAGGTTGATTTGCAGGCAGACAAAACTGCTTATGTTTCTGTTTTGACGGCAAGAAACAAAGGCAAACTTGAAAATGTTGGAGTGACAATTTATGAGTCAACCATCACAGCACAAGATGCTGTTATGTTTGGTGGTGTGACTGGAGAAAACTTTGGTTATATTGTTCAAAATTTCACAGCATATGATGGCTCAAATTATAATGACACAAAACCAAGCATTTACAATGGTTTGGTGAGCAAAAACCTTGTTTACTTTGACGAGTTTGTCAACATTGTGACAGAAAGCAAAAATGTTTATGCTGGTGGAATTGCAGGTGTTTCTTATGGAACAATCGAAAGAATTACCTCTGAAAAAGAAACTTATAAACTCTATGGATATTCAGCATATTCAGCAATGACAAGAATTAATGTTGCAGGAAATGTAAGTGCGACAACTGAAGTGTATGTTGGTGGCGCAGTCGGAAAAGTTTCAAATGAAAAAACCTCTTCCAAGATTTTTGGAAGCACATCTGTGATTGACAACAAGGTTGGGGGGCTTCTTGTTGGGGGACAAATCTCAACAGATGAAATTGTTGGTGATGTGAGAGATGCTATCGGCGGAATTGTTGGCTTTGCAAAAACTGACAATGTGAGAGTTGTTTCAATTGTTGAAAATGTTTCAAGAATTTTCGTCAGAGGAACATATTATGTTGGCGGAATCGCAGGATTTGACTCTTATTTGCAAAATGCAAATCGCGTGAATTTCGGAGCAAACAACAAATTGGAAGCTGTTGATGGGGGTGCAATTGCCTATGAAGCATCAATGCTTATCAAGGCTTCAGAAGTTAACAACTATTCTGAAAAGTTGACAAATGGTCAACCAAATCCAAATCCTAAAGAAGTTTTCTATGCGATTGGAAATGCAATGACTGTAAACAGAGATTATACCACCACTGGTGGCAAATTCTCTGCAATAAGTTATGTGAAGAGATCAAAACTTGAAGGTGTCGTCTCTTCAACAAATAGCTCAACAAATGACTATTATGGCGATTATATAGTTCTCAAAAATGACGGAACAGCGTTCTCATATGAGTTTGAAAAGAGAGATGTTTCTCTTGGAACAGCAGAAAGTGAATATCAAATGAAGCTTGACTCAAAGACTGAAGGCGGACAGAGTGTTAATGTTTATTTGATGTATTATTTTGCGGCAACAGGAAGGCTTAATGGGGAGAGTGAAACTCTGATTAAGGACGAAATTTCAAGACTGAACTACATCACTCCAAATTCAAAATTCTATCCTTTCAGTTTGACAAGTCAAGATGTTTCAATTTCATCTGGCTCGACTGAAATCAGTGTGGATGTCAATGGCAACTTAACAGTCAAGAATGTTGGATTGGCATACATCACCTTAAACAGCATTTTAAATGTCAAAGAACAGCAAAAAATTTACCTCTATATTGTGAATTATTTTGATAAAGACTTTGATTTCTCGATCTTCCATACAAGACCATCAAGTTCAGGTGTGAATGTTGTTAATGGGAGTTCGGTAAATATTTACGGAAACACAAACACAAGCGTTTATCTTGTTCCTTCTTATGAACTTAAGAAAATTGTTGGTGAGGATGGAGTTGTAACATCCCCAGTGACGGCAGATGGAGAAAGTTTCTCTATCTCAAAAAATGGTGTTTTGAATTTCAGAAATGTAAGTTATGTTTTGGCAAAAAACACTCAACTTTTTGCAGAAGCAGAGGCTGAAAATGAAAGCAATTATTCTGTTGTTCAAGTGAACAAGCAAACGATCATCTTTGCAAAGAGTGATAAGGCTGATGAATATGAGGGAGAATTTGTTGGGGATTATTATTTGCTTAAACCAACGCTTAAGATTGCCTTCTCAATCGGAGATGTGGAGTATGTCTATTCTTATGTTTTGAGTGACAAGGCCTCAATCAGTGTTGAGGTAAGATATAAGGATGCTGCCGAAAGCATCAATCCAAGTGCATCAACAATTTCAATTAAGACAAATGAACCTTATTCTGACAGCATTTCTGTGAAATCAACAAATGCTGATGAAGTGCTTTTCTATGAAATTTTCCAAGTTATTGATGGTGAGCAAGAGCTTATTCAAAGCAGGATGCCAAATTCTATGAATGAATTTATTAACATAGATGGCTCTGTTAATTTGGAAAAGTGGCAAACATATATCAACACAATAAACAATGAAAACGATTTGTTTGGCTTCAATTTCATAAAAAATCAAAATGTGTTTGAATATTCTTGCAGGGTGAACGACATGAGTAAGAGATTCTTAAATCGTGCAAATGTCAACATCTATGGTGAATATAAAGTTTATCTTTATGCAAGTGAACTTGAATATGGTGTAAGTTCTATGTTTAGGATTATGCTTTCTGAAGCCGAGATAAATTTTGTGGACATCACAAACTATTCAAATCAAAAAGATTTGTCTGTTGCAGATGAAATTGTTGTTCCTTCTCAAACTGGACTTCTTGAAATTGCTGTTGATCCAGTTGAAGCAACATTTAACAAAATTGAAATTTCAAACAGTGAACTTAACTATCAAAAAGGTGCGACTGAAGCTTCTCTGCTCTTTGTGTATGAGAAGAATTCAGAGGACGGAGTTGAGTTTGTTGCAGCACAGAATTTCGGTGTGTATCAAAATGGAAAACTTTCATTTACATATCAAGATATGGTCAACTATTTTGAAACATTGAATGATGAATTCAATAGAAAAAATGGTGTTTTAAACAAGAATGATAAAAACTATCAAAAATTTGTAGATTATATTGGAAAAGTCTATGTTTCATATTATATGCCTTCTCTTAATGTTGACGATGGAGTCAAAGTTGGATTTGATTTATCTGTTTACTATGGAAAAGACAATATAAGACAAGACAATCACATCAATCTTATTACAAAACTTGGAAGCTATGCAAGGCTTAAGTTTGATGACAAAAATGAGGCAAATGGGGCTGTTTATGTTGCAAGAGGATTGACTTATGGGCTTTCTATGGAATCTTATGGTTTCTCTAATGATCAAATTTCCGTTGCTGTGAAAGTTGATGGCCGTCCAGACAATTCTTTGGCAGAGATTTCTGGTGGAAATGGAAAGTATACTCTTTCAATCAGTTCAGATTCAATCAATTATGGTGGAAGCGATGATCCAGGAAGAAAAATTGAAATAGTTACAACAGCAGAAAAATTTGTTGACAATCAGCCTATTAAAACGGAAAGTGTTTTGACAGTTTATATCATGGAGTATGTCCTTAATTATGTCTATGTCACCGGAGTGAATGAAGATATTGTAAAGGGGATGGAAGATGGAATTATTCACACTGCTGTAGGAAATCCTTATGAGCTTCAATTTGAAATCAGTCCATTCCTTGAATATGACAGTTCAAACAGCACAATCATCGAAGAGGTTGAAGTGTTTGTTGAAGAGATGACAAAAAATATTGAATGGGCAGTCTATTATAATGAAACAAAAGATGTGCTTGAAAATGAAAAGGTGATAAGAACTGATTATTTCAACATAAATTCTCAAACAGTGACCCCACTTCGTATTTATAATCCAGAGACAAATCTCTATCATTTCTCTGCGAAATCTTATTATCGCATTGAAAATGGAACTTATTCATATTCAAGTATCGCAACTGGTGCAAACGAAATGTATACCGAATTTGCATTTAAGGTTCACGAACAAAGCACTCAAGACAGTCCTATACCAGTTGAGAGTTATGAAGATTTTGTTGCTATGAAAGATGGCGAATGGTATATCTTGCTTAAAGATATCACATTGCCAAGCAGTGAAGTTGCGTCTGTTTTTGGCGGAACACAATTTAAGCCATTGACTGCTAAACTTGCTGGTTTTGATGGGAATGGTTATCGCATCAACATGGCTGGAACTTATGAATATCTTGACGACTCAAACATAGGTTTGTTTGAATCTGTTCCTGATGGTATGATTTTGCAAAATGTTGACATTTGTGTTGCCACAGACACTGTGATCAAAACAAATCAATCTGGATTTAATGTTGGTCTTTTGACTGCTTCTAATGAGGGAGTTATAACAAATTGTGAAGTGTACTCTCAATCAAATTCAAGTTTGTCTGTTGTTGCTCCAAGTGAAGCTAGTTCTGCTTATGTTGGTGGTCTTGTTGGAAACAACTCTGGACACATCACTCATTCAAGATCAAAAGTGAACATCAGAGCTGATGTCAATGTTGCTGGCTTTGTTGGACAAAACTCTGGAAAGATTGCAAGTTCATTCTTTATGGGGGCAAGCATCAAAAACCAGAGAACTGGTGGAACATCCGAGTATACTGCAGGTTTTGCTGTTGCAAACAGCGGTGAGATTTATACTTCTTATGTGAGCGGTGATCCTTCTGAATCTGGTCTTGACGAACATGTATACTATCAAGGCTCGCAAGACTCAATTGAGTCAAGTAATAACATTGCTGGGTTTGTATATACAAATACTGGAAATGTGCATGATTGTTATTCAAATATTGCAATTAAGCAAAGTGGTGCTTTCTCTGCTGGATTTATTTTTGAGAACTCTGGGCTTATTGAAAGAAGCTTTTCAACAAGTGTGCTTGGGAGCAATCAAACTTCAAACTATGGCTTTATGAGAACAAACAATATTGGCACAACAGAAGGTCTTGTTGAAGATTGTTTCTATCTTTCAGATGTTGGAATAAATGTCAGCATTGGAACTATTGTGCAAAATGAAAGGCTTGATCTTTCAAAACTTACTATAGTAGACTTTATGGATATCGACAACTTTAAGAATTTTGTTGTTGAAGAAGGAAGAAATATCAATTCTGTTTGGTTCTTCTCAAGATCAAGTGCAAATCCAATAAACTTCAATGGCTCTATCTTTGATTTGAACAGGCCTGAGTTGGTTGCTGCAAATATTGAAGCGACTTCCATGAGACAACTTGACAGAACTGAAGCTGTGGTTGATCCAGAAACCGGAATGTCTTCTGTGAGATATATTTATACTTATGTGCCAGGAAATCCTGCTTTGGGTACGGCGGAAAATCCAATTTTGATTTATGATGCAACGACAATGGAAGATTATATCGTTCGTCAAAACAATGGTGCCGGATATAATTATGGTTATTACAGATTGATTAATGATATTGACTACGCCGAATTTGAAAGCAACAGCAAACTCTATCAAACAAAGTTTATGGGGTATATTGAAGGAAACTTCATGGAAATTGATGGGCTTTCCCTCATTTCAAGTGCTAAAATGAATTACAGTGGTTTGTTTGCTGAAGTTGGAAGATCTTCTCTTTCAGGGGCGGTTGGAACTCTTATGAATTTCACAATCAGACCAATTTCGGCTTCATTTGCAAACACAAATGTTGTTGGTGGAATCACTGGAAGACTTGATGGTGGAACTATTGTCAATGTGAGAATCGAAAATGCTTCCGATGGAAAGGTTGTTGTTTCTGGTATTAACATAGTTGGTGGTGCTGTTGGAATTGCAATTGGAGACTATAAGATTCAAAACCTTTATTCTCAAGTAAGTGCAAAAGCGAAAAATTTAAGTGGTGACGATACAAACCATTTCAATGAAGCAAATGTCAATTTTGATGATTGCTCTATGGCAGGCTCGGTTGTTGGTGTTGTCAGCGGAAGAGGAAGAATCTTCAATACTGTGACTGACACCTCTGTTTCTGTTCTTGCAACAAAAGCTGGACTTGTTTTTGGTGTTGTTGATTCAGAAGCGAATGTTGAAAAAGTTAGATTGACTGTTTTTGATGATATGATTGTCAATGCTCATTCTTATGGTGGGCTTGTTGTCGGAGAGGTAAAAGGTCACATGACCGACATTGAGGTTGTTGGTGATTCTGGTGCAGCATTTAAAAACTTTATGAATACTCCATATTATTCTGTTGCGATAGGTGGTATTGCTGGAATTATGAGTGGTGGAGAGATGAGTGATGTCTCAATGATGCAAAGCATTGAGATAAGCACTGAAAGTGATAGTGTTGAAGATCCTCCATATCTAGGTGGTGTTGTCGGAGTAATTTCTGAAGTATCAATCCTTAAAAATCTTAATGTTGTTGGAAATATGACTGGTTTCAATTATGTTGGTGGTATTGTCGGAGCAATCATTGAAGTTGTTGGACAGGTTAATTTTGAAAATGTTAATTTTGCTGGAAAACTTGTTGGACAAGGTCATAATATTGAAGCCTTGGGAATTGGAGGACTTGCTGGAAAAGTCGGAGACGGAAACACTGGAGACAATTCAACCTTCAATCTTACAAGCAGTATTCTTGTCTTTGAAAAGACAAAAGATGAAAGTATCTATGTTAAGACAAATGATACTTCAGCAGATCCCGATAAGCAATACTACACTCTTTCAAATGGAAATTATACAAAAGTAAACGGAACCCCAAGTGGCGATATTTCAAATTATTACGAATTGACTTCAAAAACATATTATAAACTTGTGGAAGATGAATATGTTGCGCTTAATGCGGAAGAACTTAAACAAAGCGAAATAGGTGAATACTATGAAAGGGTTTATAGAAAGAACGCTTTCAACACCTCAGTGGGGGCAACAGTATACACTTATGGAAAGAGTTCTGAGATGAGAATTGGAGCAATTGTCGGAGAGAATACTGGAAGAGGGAGCAGTTTTGTTGCGGATACAAACTCAAGAATGGCAGGTGAAGTGAATTCTTATGAAATGTCTTCTGTTCTTGAGCAGGGGACGGCAACACTCAAAGTTGTTGAGAAAGTGGAAAATTCAAAGAAAGAAGTTGTGGTTGAAAATTCCAATTCAAATGCAATCAGAACTTCTTCAATTGAAGGCAGGGAGTGTAAGTTCTATTGCGATGTAAAATTCTATTGTCCAATTTCTGACAATGTTGACATATCACATAGACTTACAGTGCTTAACATTGGTGATGCTGACTTGAAGCTTGCAGAAAAAATCTAGAAAGAGGCGAGAAGAAATTCTCGTCTTTTTTGTTTAAATTAAAAAAAATGGTTAAAAATGTTTGCATAAACGACCTGATTTGTGCTAATATCTTGATATAAATATTTTTGAAAATTTTAGATTTATTTTGAAAATCTATTGACTTTTTGCGCTTTTAATGATAAAATAAGAAAGTTAATTGGCATTATGTTGAGAAATATCTACCATTTTTAACTTAAAATGAGGATTAAGGGGGCTTTTCGCCCTCTAGTCCTCTTTTTTAAATTTTACAGGAGAGTGATTATGTCAGATTTTTTGAAAGAACAGAAATTCGGAAAAGCAAAAAGATATACCTTTGCAAAACTCAAGGATTATCTTGATGTTCCACCACTTCTTGAAATCCAAAGAAGGAGTTTCAAAGATTTTATTGAAAACGGCATTAAGGAAGTCCTTGATGAGTTTTCTCCAATCGTTGACTATTCAGGAAAAGCTAAACTTTATTTTCTTGAACCAATCATTGATGCAAAACCAAAGTATGACAAGAAAGAATGTAAGAGAAGAAGTGTGACTTATTCTGTTCCACTCAATGTCAAGGCACGTTTTGTTGTTGAAGAGACTGGTCAAGCTGTCGAAGATGTTGTTTTCCTTGGAGATATTCCTTTCATGACAGAGGATTGCTCTTTCATTTTCAATGGTGTTGAAAGAGTTGTGGTTAACCAAATCATCAAATCTCCAAACTATTATTTGTTGAAAGATAAAGCAAATGACAACTCAACTCTTCATGGTCAAATCATTCCAAAGCGTGGTATGTATATTGAATTTGAGCAAGGTGCAAACGAAGTTTTGAAAGTTGTGCTTGACCGAAGAAATAAAATCACTCTTGGACTTTTCCTTAAGTGCTTTGGATATAGTGCTGAAGAGATTTCAAAACTCTTTGGTGGACACAGACTCATCAAAAATGTTTTGGAAAAAGAAACTCAAAACACTCAAGAAGAGGCTTTGATTGAATTTGCAAAGAAAACTAGACCTGCAGATGTCCCTTCTGCGGAGACAACAAGAAGTTATCTCAATCTTTGGTTCTTCTCTGAACAATGGTATAACCTTTCAAGAGTTGGAAGATACAACCTCAACAAGAAACTCTCAATTGAAAAGAGAGTGCTTGGACATGTTTTGGCAGAGGATGTCATCTCTCCAGATGGCGAACTTATCGCAAAGGCTGGCACAGAAGCAACTGAAGAAATTGCTCATAAAATCAAAGCAAGTGGCGTGAACGAAGTATGGATTCAACTTCCAGAAAAGAAATACCTGATGCGTGGAAACAACAGAGTTAGACTTTCTGATGTGTTCCCTTGCGACGAAAAAGAATTGGGAATTTTGGAAGAAGTTTACTATCCAGTGCTTGCTGAAATTTTGAAAGATAACAAGACAAAAGACAAGCGCATGCAAGCAATCAAAGAACATGCAAAAGATTTGATGATTACAACTCTTACAATGGATGATATTTTGGCTTCAATCAGCATGTATCTTGATTGTCTTGAAGATTTGTGTAAGACTGACAAGATTGAACACTTGTCAAACAAGAGAATTGCAACTGTTGGGGAGTTGTTCTATGATCACTTCCGTTCTGGCGTCACAAGACTTGTCGCAAATGTCAGAGAAACTTTGCAAGGGAAAGAACTTTCTGAAGTTACTCCAAGACAGATTGTAAATCCAAAAGCAATCAACAGAGCACTTCGTGATTTTGTGGCTTCTTCACAGTTGTCACAACTTATGGATCAAGTTAACCCACTTTCTGGAATCACACAAAAGAGACGTGTGTCTGCTGTTGGTCCTGGAGGTATTAAGAAAGAAAGAGCTGATGCTGAAGTTCGTGATATTCACTACACAAACTATGGACGTATCTGCCCAATTGAAACTCCAGAAGGACAAGCAATTGGACTTGTTAACACTCTTACAAGTTATGCAAAAGTGAATGAATATGGTTTCCTTGAAACTCCTTATAGAAGAGTTAATAAAGAAACAGGTGTTGTTTCAAACAAATGCGAATATTATATGGCTGACATTGAGGATACTGCTTATATTGCTCAAGCAACGGAACCTCTTGATGAAAATGGAAGATTTGTCAACAAGAGAGTAATTTGCAGACACAAAGACTATGCAATTGAAGTGCCAGCAAGTCAAGTTGATTTGGTAGACGCTTCTCCAAGACAATTCATTTCTGTTGCTACTTCTCTTATTCCATTTGTAAACAGCAACGAAGCAAACCGTGCGCTTATGGGTGCAAACATGCAGAGACAGGCTGTTCCTCTTCTTAAACCAGAATCTCCAATCGTTGGAACTGGTATGGAAGCAACTGTTGCTCATGATTGTGGATATACTCAACTCGCAAGAAATGATGGTGAGGTAACTTATGTGAGTGCTGATGAAGTCAGAATTATGACTACTGAAGGCACAGAAGATATTTATGAACTTATCAAGTTTGATAAAACAAACGATGAAACTTGTTTCAACCAAAAACCTTGTGTTAAGAAAGGTGAAAAAGTTAAGAAAGGTGATGTAATCATTGATGGTTACTCAACTGAAAACGGAGAATTGGCTCTTGGAAAGAATGTCCTTGTTGGCTATATGAACTGGGAAGGTTACAACTATGAAGACGCTATTCTCATCAACGAGAGACTTGTGAAGGAAGATGTCTTCACTTCAATATGCCTCAAAGTTGAAGAACTTAAGTGCAGAACAACAAAACTTGGTGATGAAGTTATCACAAGAGATATTCCAAACCTTGGTGAAGATGCTCTTAAGAATTTGGATGAAAACGGAATTGTCAGAGTTGGTGCTGAAGTTAGACCAGGGGATATCTTGGTTGGAAAGGTTACTCCAAAGGGTGAGACAGAACTCTCTCCTGAAGAAAGACTCCTTCGTGCCATCTTTGGCGAAAAGGCAAGAGAAGTTCGTGACACATCTCTTCGTGTTCAACATGGTAAGGGTGGTGTCATTGTAGATGTTCAAGTGTTCAGCAGAAAGAACAAAGATGAGCTTGAACCTGGTGTTAACGAACTTGTGAAAGTTACTATTGCTCAAAAGAGAAAACTTTCAGTCGGCGATAAGATGGCTGGGCGTTATGGAAACAAAGGATGTATCTCAATTGTTATGCCAGAATCTGATATGCCTTTCATGGCAAATGGTCGTCCACTTGACATTGTGCTTAACCCACTTGGTGTTCCTTCTCGTATGAACTTGGGACAAGTTTTGGAAGTTCACCTTGGACTTGTTGCTGGTTCTCTCGGCTGGAAGGTGGCAACTCCTTCATTTGACGGAGCTGATGCTGAAAAAATCCAGACACTTCTTAAAGAAAACAACTTCCCAGAAAATGGAAAGGTTCAACTTTATGATGGAAGAACTGGTGAGCCATTTGAAAACAAAACAACTGTTGGTATGAAATATATGCTTAAACTTAATCACATGGTTGACAGCAAAATTCATGCTCGTTCAATTGGACCTTACTCTGTTATCACTCAACAACCACTTGGAGGAAAAGCTCTCTTTGGTGGACAAAGATTTGGTGAAATGGAAGTTTGGGCTTTGGAAGCTTATGGTGCATCTCATGTGCTTCAAGAAATGCTTACAGTAAAATCCGATGATGTTGTTGGAAGAGTTAAGACTTTTGAAGCTATTGTCAAAGGTCAACCAATCGCAGAACCTGGAATTCCAGAATCATTTAAAGTTTTGGTTAAGGAATTGCAAGCTCTTGCTCTTGATGTTAAGATTTTGACAGAAAACGATGAAGAGATTGATCTCCCAGAGCTTTCTCAAGACGAACAAGACAAGATTGGTCTTGACAATGATGTTGAAAAAGATTTGAAGAATGTCACAATTGACATTGATGATATGCTTGCAAATGACGATGGAAAAACTGAAGTTGAAAGCGTGATTGAAGAAGAAACAGCAACTCCAACTTTGGAAGATATGGATCTCTTTGATGATTTTGGAGATTTCGACGAATAAGCGTAGGCGTCACTTAAGCTCATTTTTGCCATGAGTGGCAAAAAGTTTCGCAATAACATTTGCCTACGCTTATTAGCGACCAGATGAAATCGTACTGCGTTGGCGATTTGTCGCTACTCTCTGGAGAAGAGATGTGGTGAGGGCAATTGGTATTATATTAAAATTGCAACATGGTTGGACAAAAAACTGGCAAGATTATGTGACATAAAATAAAACGCCACATGGTGGCTTAGGGGAAAAATATGTTTGAACTTAATAACTTTGAAAAAATAAAGATTGGTATTGCTTCTCCAGAGAAGATCAGAGAATGGTCTCATGGTGAAGTTACAAAGCCGGAAACAATCAACTACAGAACCCAAAAACCTGAAAAAGATGGTCTTTTCTGTGAAAAGATTTTTGGACCAAAGAAGGACTGGGAATGTCACTGTGGAAAATATAAGAGAATCCGCTATCGTGGGGTTGTCTGCGATAAGTGTGGGGTTGAGGTTACAAGAAGCAAAGTGCGCCGTGAAAGAATGGGGCATATTGAACTTGCATGTCCTGTAACTCATCTTTGGTATTTCCGTTCTGTTCCTTCAAGAATCGGAACTCTTCTTGACCTTACTCCAAAAACTCTTGAGCAAGTTGTTTATTATATCAACTATATTGTTACTGACCCTAAAAATACTGATTTAAGTTATAAACAAATCTTGAATGATAAGGAATATCGTGACGCTGTTGAAAAATATGGTTATTCAGCTTTTGATGCTGGGATGGGAGCAGAGGCGATCAAAATTCTTCTTTCTCATGTTGACCTTGAAAAGGATAGTGCCGCACTTAAAGAAGAACTCAAAACTGCAAAGGGACAAAGAAAAATCAAAGCTGCAAAGAAGCTTGATGTTGTTGAATCTTTCAGAAAGAGTGGAAACAGCCCAACTTGGATGGTTTTGGATGTTATCCCTGTTCTTCCACCAGAACTTCGTCCTATGGTTCCATTGGATGGGGGAAGATATGCAACAAGCGATTTGAACGATTTATATAGAAGAGTTATCAACAGAAACAATCGTTTGAAAAAGTTGATGGAATTGGGTGCTCCTGATGTTATTGTAAGAAATGAAAAGAGAATGCTTCAAGAAGCTGTTGACAATTTGATCGACAATGGTAAGCGTGGCAAACCTGTTCAAGGTTCAAAGCAAAGAGATTTGAAATCGCTCACTGCAATGCTTGGTGGAAAGCAAGGTCGTTTCAGACAAAACCTTCTTGGAAAGCGTGTTGACTATTCTGGACGTTCTGTTATCGTTGTTGGACCAGAACTTAAGATGTATCAATGTGGTCTTCCAAAAGAAATGGCTTTGGAACTTTTCAAACCATTCATCATCAACAGACTTATTGATTTGAATGAATCTAACAATATTAAGAGCGCAAAACGTATGATTGAAAGAGAAAAACCAATCGTTTGGGATGTGCTTGCAGATGTTATCAAAGATCATCCAGTGCTTCTTAACAGAGCTCCAACTCTTCACAGACTTTCAGTTCAAGCTTTTGAACCTGTTCTTGTTGAAGGAAGAGCAATTAAGTTGCACCCATCTGTCTGTGCTGCGTTCAACGCCGACTTCGATGGTGACCAAATGCCTGTTCATATTCCACTTTCAATTGATGCAAGAACTGAGGCAAGAATGCTTATGCTTGCTTCCAACAATATCCTTAAACTTGCAGATGGCGAACCTATTGTTACTCCTGCACAGGACGTTGTGCTTGGATGTTATTATTTGACACTTATCAGACCTGGCGCAAAGGGTGAAGGATCAATTTTCGCATCAAAGAATGAAGTTATCTATGCATACCAAACAAAAAATTTGGATTTGCAAGCGGAAATTGCTGTCAGACTTTCAAAAGTGGTTGACGGAAAGACATACACAAAGAGAATCACAACTTCTGCAGGAAGAATTTTGTTTAACAATATCATCCCTCAAAACTTGGGTTATGTTGATCGAAGCAATCCAGACAACATCTGTGAACTTGAAATCAACAAAGAAGTCAAGAAAAAGGATTTGGGTAAGATTGTTGCTGACTGCTATGACAAATTGGGAACAACAGAATGTTCTAAACTTGTTGACAGAATTAAAGAACTTGGATATAAATATTCAACTTTGGCATCAGTTTCTGTGAACATCTATGATATTCAAGAACCTGCTGAAAAGGCGGAGATTTTGAAAGAAGCAGATGCAAAAGTTCTTGAAAATGAAAAACTTTTGAGACGTGGTCTTATCACTCTTGATGAAAAAGTTAATGAAAACGTTGTTATCTGGAACGAAGCAACTCAACAAGTGCAAAATGCTGTTGTGAAAGATATGGACAAGTTTAACCCATTTAATTTGATGGTTGGTTCTGGCGCTCGTGGAAATGCCGTTCAGTTGAACCAAGACTGTGGTATGATCGGAATTAAAGCAACGGCATCTGGTATCAAAAATGACACTCCAATCAAATCTTCATTTAAGCAAGGTTTGTCTCCAATTGAATACTTTATTAACTCTCGTGGTTCGAGAAAAGGTTTGTCAGATACAGCGCTTAAAACAGCTGACTCTGGTTATTTGACAAGAAGACTTGTTGACATTGCTCAAGACATTGTCATCACAACTGAAGACTGTTTTGAAGATAGTGGCGAAAAGGTTAAGGGTGTTGTTGTTTCTGACCTCATCTCTGATGGTTTCGTTCAAGAAACTCTTGATGAAAGAATCTATGGAAGAGTTGCAGTAAATGACATTATTGATCCAAAAACAAAAGAAGTGATTGTTCCTGCAAACACAATGATTTCAAAAGCACAAGCTTTGGCGGTTGTGAAAGCTGGAATTAAGGAAGTAGAAATCAGATCACTTATCACTTGCCGTTGCAAGCATGGTGTTTGTGCAAAGTGTTATGGAAGAAGCATGGCTGGAAAAGATATGGTTACTCTTGGTGAAGCAGTTGGAATTATTGCTGCTCAATCAATCGGTGAACCTGGTACACAGCTTACTATGAGAACATTCCACACTGGTGGTGCTGCCGTTGCTGCCGACATCACTCAAGGTCTTCCTAGAGTTGAAGAAATCTTTGAAGCAAGAAGACCAAAAGGTGAATGTCTCTTGGCAGAGGTTTCTGGAAAAGTTAAGATCAAAGAAGATGCAAAAACTTATCAAATCACAATCATCACCGGCGAAGGCGACATTGATTATGAAGTGAGAAAGCCTGCTGTGCTTAAAGTTAAGAATGGCGAAATGGTTGAGCCTGGCACACAGCTTACTGCTGGTGCAATCAATCCTTCTGACCTTCTTGTTACAAAGGGGCTTAAGGGACTTCAACAATATTTGCTTACAGAAGTTATCTCTGTTTACAGAAGCCAAGATGTTAAGGTTAATGATAAGCATATTGAAATCATCATCAGACAAATGCTTAAGAAAGTTAAGATTGAAGATTCTGGTGATACAAATCTCCTTACTGGTGATGTTATTGACATTGCCAAGTGTGAAGAAGAAAACGAAAGAGTGCTTAGAGAAGGCGGAAGACCAGCAATTGCAAGAAGAATTCTTCTTGGTATTACAAAGGCTTCTCTTTCAACTGAAAGTTTCCTTTCTGCTTCATCCTTCCAAGAGACTTCAAGAGTTCTTACTGATGCTGCACTTAAGGGCAAGGTGGACAACTTGATTGGTATTAAGGAAAATGTTATCATCGGAAAGCTTATTCCTGCTGGAACTGGTCTTAAAAAATACAGAACAGTTGTTCCTGTCAAGGTTGAAACAAGCGAAACAGTTGCCGAATAATTTTAACCAATTTTGAATTGTTTGAATATTAAACAATAAAAGACTGAATTCTCAGTCTTTTTTGTATTTTTCTTCTTGTATTTTAACGCAAGACATGGTATGATAGAGATTATGTTCATTATTAAAGCAGGAGTTGATTTAGATAAAACGATATTTGATTGCAATTCACCATTGTATAATTTTCTCAACCGCATTAAATTTAACAAAAAAGACAAACTTAAATATCATGAGGTTGATAGGGATGCTGTTTGCAAGCAATCTGTGTTTAACAAAGTTTTTAAACTTCTCAATCCCAATTACTTTTTCGCTTTACCAGAAGCGGTTGAGACAATCAACGGTCTTTCTAATATTGGGTTTGAGTTTCATCTTGTTTCAGACAGACCATATATAAAACCTATTATCGCCTTAACACTTGCGAGTTTACAAAGCCATAATATCAAATATGCTAAATTGATTTTGGGTTGTTCAAACAAAGCTGAATATGCAAAGGAAAAGGGACTTGATTATTTTATTGATAATAAAGAGGAAATTTGTCAACTTCTTGCACAAAGGACAGGTGTGAGCGTTGTTCGCGTCGAGGCGGATGTAAAGAAGGCTAACAAAAATGTCCCAACTGATTATTTGGAGTTGTTTGGCTTTAATGAAAGACATAAGAAAATTCTTAAATCTCCAAATAATAATGGTTTAAAGAGATCAACCAATGTTCAAGTGTTTTCATCTTGGTCTAGCATTGGGGAATATTTAAAAGAGGAACAGCGTCGTAAGTTTGGGGTGAGTATTTTACGAGAGATATTTAAGAAATATGACGCCAAAAATTTTATTGCAAAAGGCTTATGTTTGCCGGCACCACAAAAAGAAAAATAAAGACGAAGGCGGAAAGCTTACGTCTTTTTAATTTTTTTATGTTTTATTTTGTCGAAAATAAAAATTTTGTTATAATAATTTTATAGGAGAAGAAAAGATATGAGCAAAGGTAGTAAGGCTTGGATTTTTGGATTGTTTTCAGCATGTGTTGTTTTTGCTGTTTTGGGTGGGGTTATGACGATTCTCTCTATTGTGGCAGCAATTGTTTTTTTTGCACTTGCAGGAATCCTTTTCATTTTTGCACTGATGGTTGTTATTCTTTATAATCAAATGGTTACATATCGAAATAAAGTTAAAGAGAGTTTGGCACTTATTGACATTCAACTGAAGATGAGATTTGATCTTATTCCTAATTTGGTGGAAAGTGTTAAGGGCTATACAAAGCACGAAGAAAAGGTTTTCAAATCTATTGCAAGGCTTCGCAATTTGGCGATGAAATCAACTGATGAAAAAGAAGTTTTGGAATATGCAAACAAATCCGTACCTATGATGAAAAGTATTATTGCAATTGCTGAGGACTATCCAGAACTTAAGAGTGGTATGCTTTTTCAAGATTTGATGAGTCAACTTTCTGATGTTGAAGATAGAATTGCTGCATCAAGAAGAATTTATGACATGAATGTCAATGAGTTTAACACTCTTCTTGAAAAATTTCCAAACAATCTTTTTGCAAAGAGTTTTGATTTTGCCAGAATGGAACTTTTCAAGATTGATAGTGCTGAAAAAGTTGTGACAAAAATCTCTTTACAGGATGAGGAATAATTATGATTTCAAGAGAAGAATTTGCACAATTTAAAAAAGATCTTTTCACTGGTGAAGAGAAAAGAAAATACAAAGATGTGACAAAGAAGACCAGAATAATTCGATTGATACTTTGTTCTGTTTTTGTGGTGATTGGTGTTTCAGTTTTGGTATCAACACTTATAGGTTTTAATCACACCAGTTCGGGAGATATGATGACAGTGACTGTTGTTCCCATGATATGTTTTGCAGGTTTTGTTTTGACCATTGTTTTCACTAATTATTACAAGTCTAAAAAACTTGAAGAATTGCGAAAAGTAAAATTGCCAAAGACGCTTGAGTTTTTGGTGGGGGATGGGTTGAATGGATTTTCATTTAATTCTTCTTTGAGTGAAGATGAGTTTAAAAGTTCTGGTTTTTGCGGTTCTTATGATGATTTTAGAGGTGAGGATCTGATTGACATCGACATTCCAAAGCGTAATGGCAAAAGATCTGGTGTGTCTTTTAAGGCTTGTGACTTGCATGTGACAGAGAGACATACTGACAGTGATGGTGATACGCATGATGTTACGGTTTATTCTGGGAGTTTTTGTGCTGTTCATTTTCCAAAGGAATTTAAGTGTAAACTTACCTTGAATTGCAGTGTGAGTGGCGTGAAAAAGTTTAAATTGGAAGATGTTTCTTTCAACAAAGAGTTTCAAGTTTTCACGGACAACAAAGTGGAGGCTCTTTGCATTTTGACCCCAACTATGATGCAAAAAATTATCAAACTTAATAAAAAAGTTAGAAACTTTAAGATTTCAATTTTTGATAACCATCTTTTCCTTGGTTTTGTTGGCTTCAATTTGTTTGAATTTGGGACATCAAAAGAAGGTCTTAATGAGAAGATGTTTGATGATATCTATGATGATGTGGAGTTGTTACTTGCAATTATTAATGAATTGAAAAGTAACAAAAATTTTAAGGTTTAAATAAGAAAGAGGATAATTTTATATATTTCCTCTTTTTTTATTGAAAAATGTTGACAAAATATGATGGATGAGTTATTATAATTACGAAATTACATAATTACATAACAGATGCGTTACTATTTATAAGATAAGGAGGAGAGAAATGGAGAAAGAAAACCAGCTTTTGAAAAAAATCGAAGAAATTGAATCTCGGCTTGAAAAACTTGAAGAAATAAAAAGCGATTCAAAGAATTTAAAAGAGAAGACAACCATTGACAAGACTGCACAAATGCAAGTGGGGATGCTTTCCTATTGTGGGAAGTATGAATCTCCAGACGGAGAAATTTCTGCCAAATTTGCGGGGGATGTTTATATTCCAAACTTCTTAAAAATCAACTCAAGAGATCTTGCTCAAGTTATTGATGCATTTTCAAGTGAAGATCGAATTGATATTGTCAAATTGCTTTTGAAAAAAACATTGACTGCAAAAGAGATTATGGAAATTTTAAATTTTCCAACAACTGGAAAGGTTTACCACCACCTTTCATTTTTGGAAAAGTTGGGAGTGATTTCAAAATCCAATGAAAAATTTTCAATCTCTGGCAAGTATATTTCTTGCATCGTATTTATGATGTTGGGCGTTTCAAAAATTATTGAGGAGGGAAGATAAAATGAATAGAGTGAAAATAGGTATTGATAAAAAGACTGAACTTATGGGCGTGCTTTTGTATGTATCAAATTATAGAAAAGAATTTCCAAATTTGATAAATTATAATCGTGATATAGAATATATTAATGAAATTTACAAGAGCTTTTCATCTTTTTCAAACCATAAAACCATTGAAATTTTAAATCAAGTTATTGAGAAATGTAATTTTTGTTATGATGCTCCTTATGTGCTTATCACCCAACTTAATGAAGATTTTTCGGTTGGAAAGCTTTTGGACTATCCATTTAAGTCAAGGCTCAAATCAAATCCTATTGTGATTGAGTTTTTGAAGTCTGTGAAAGACTTTGTGAAAGAAAGTGGATTTGAAAATTTTTTTGAATTTCACAAACCTTTGTATGAAAAGTGGATTCAAGAGTTTTCTTCTAAATTTAAAATGGATTCTTTTGAGCGTTTTGAAGAATTTTTTCATATAGAAGATGGTAAGAACTATTTTATTAATCTGCTCCCAACCACTGCGCATAAGGGGATGTATTACGATTTTCGAGATGAGAAAAATTATATCATTCATTTCAGAAATCGTCAGCAAGATGCTATCAAATTTGATGGAAACGGCAACACTTCAAGCATTTTTTGCACCTTTGCAATGTCATTTTTAAGAGAAACTATTGAAAAAGAAAAATTGCAAGTTCCAATGGCGAAAGATTTTGAGGAAATTTTGAAAACAAAGTACACGCCAAGCACAAACTTGCAATATATGTGTGGAGAGATTGCTGCGGTGTTGGAATGCATCTTTCATGATGAAGTTTGTCAAAATGGAGAGAAAAGAGATTTAAAATATGTGTATTCATGCAATTATGAGCGTGTGAAAAAAATTCATGATATTTTTCAAAAGTGGAGAGTTGGCAAATCTCAGTTTACTGATTGTCTGCAAAAAGCACTATATTTATTTTAGAAAACGAAAGAAGCGAAGACATTTTCTTCGCTTTATTTTTTGTAGTATGCTTTTTTGCAGTTTTTGTGAGATGAACTTCTGTAATGGTTTTGCTTTGATAATTTGTCACCACCTTTAACCTTTTGCATTTTTTAAGCATGGTTTTATGTGTAAAAAGTCGTGACCAGTTGGTTTATTTTTATAAAGCTGCTTTGCGTAATTATAAAAGAGTTTGAATTTTTTCGTCATATTTTATCAAATTTATTTTGACAATTTTCATCATTTAAGTCTAAATAAATTGCTTTTTTAGACATTTTTCGCTCTTTTTCTTGTGGTTTAAGCATCTTTTTTATATAATAATATTGAAAAAATTACAAAGGTTAAATTATATGAGTATTTTTTTTGAATATTTTATTTTTAATTCTCGGAATGGGGCTCTTGATTAAGGGGGCGGACTTTTTTGTTGAAGGAGCAAGTGCGGTTGCAAAGAGATTTAAAATTCCAGCAATGTTGATTGGTCTGACAATTGTTGCTATTGGGACAAGTTTACCAGAACTTTCTGTCAGTCTTGCCAGTGCTTTTAAACACAATGTTGACATGTCAGTTGGGAATGTTATTGGTTCAAATATGATGAACATGCTTCTTATTTTGGGAATTGTTATGCTTATCAAACCTGTTCCAATCAAAAAATCAACAAAGAAAATTGATTTTCCATTTATGTTGGGGATTACATTTCTTTTGCTTCTTTTCAGTGCTGATGTTATTTTAAATGGCTCTGGCGAGAATGCTATATCAAGGACGGAAAGCATACTTTTCTTGCTTGTATTGGGTGTTTATATGACAACCACAATCTTGAATGCAAAAAAAGAACATAAGCTTATGTTTGAAAATCCAGAACTTGAAAAGCAAATTGAAGAGGACAAAAAACAAGAAGAGGTAATTCAAAAAGAAGAAGAGGGAAAGAAAAAGAAGAAAAGAAAGAGAAAAGCAAAGAGGGAACTTAAAATTTGGGAGATCGTTGCTTACATTCTTTTTGGACTTGGAGCTGTTGTTTTTGGTGCAGAATGTGTATCTACGACTGCTCAATTCTTGGCACTTAAAATTGGAATGAGTGAGGCTTTGGTTGGGCTTACTGTGGTTGCAGTAGGAACAAGTTTGCCAGAACTTGCAACAAGCATAACAGCGTCAATTAAGGGTGAAAATGAAATGGCGCTTGGGAATATCATTGGCTCAAACATCTTCAACATTGCGTTGATTTTGGGGGCTGTTGGGACAATCACTCAAATTGTTGTGTCTGCAACAATCTTGTGGGATTTGCTGATTTTGACAATTTGCACTGGTATTTTCTCCTTACTTTGTATGACTTGCAAAGAAAAAACTAATCGATGGATTGGTGGTGTTCTTGTGGGAATTTATGTGGCGTATCTCACTTTTGCCATTGTGCGAAATTATTGTTTTTAAAATAAAAAACGAACCTTTTAGTCAGTCCATTTTGAAACTAGCGGAAAAACAAAGAAACCTAAACCAGAATATCGACTTAGGTTTTCTTTTTTGTGCTTACTCTCTCTTAACTGCAAAATAAAACGAATATCTCTGCCGTTGTCATAGGTTGTCGTGAGAATAATATACTCTACAAAGCACTAGACACTTGCCTTGACCTTGACAACAAAGAATATTCGTTTACACTAGAATAATAGAGAGAAGAAAACAAAAGCAAAAGAGCGGACTGCGTTTCGCTCTGCCAACGAGCCGCTCTTTTGCAACAAAGTTTATTCATAGGCGTGTGTTTGTCTGGCGAGGCGAAGCCGAGCCACTTGTAAATACCAAGCACACGCCTAAATGCCAAATGACATTGTTCTTCACTTAATATAAGTTTAAAAAATCAAAATAATTAACCAAAATATATACACAATAGCAAAAAATTTTGGTATAATAAAATTATAGGACTGGTATTTACTAATATGGATAATGAACCAAATAATAATGAAAAACCTACTAACCAAAATTTGAATGATGAGTATATTGATATTAACGAAAATAAAAATGGTATCAATAGACAATTTTCAGAAGCAAGATTTCTTGGAAGGCAGTGGCTAAATATTTTTAAAACACAAACACCTAGTACAATTTTAGGTGGAATTATTTTTATTGCAAGTTTATTTTTAATGCCATATTATACAGAAAAATATTTTAAAATTTGGTTTAACCTTAGCACTGTTGGAATTTTTGTTGGTTTTGTCAGTGCAATTCTAATTGCAATGATTTTTAGTAACATTTATCGTACAATTGTAATAAGAATTGCAAAAAGTGATAAAAAGGCTAATAAGACTATCGCAAAAGTGGTAGCATCTTCCTTGCTTTCCGCTCATATCATTCAGAGTGGTGGTGATATGTTTGGATCAAGAAAAGTTTTGCGTACAACTTACAAAGTAAAGCTAAAGGTTGGAAACAAAACTAGCATTGCATATAGTAAAAATCGTTATTTTAATCCCAATGAAGAAGTTGAAATTATGTATAACCCAAAACGACACGGACATTGCATTATCTTGACAAAAGAAGAAAACACAAAAAAATAGAAAAAACAAAAAATCACAAAACTTAGCTTGTGATTTTTTGTTTTATTTTGCTAGTTTCAAAATTCAATGACCTTAAAGTTCGTTTTTTTTGGTGCCGAAGGTGGGAGTCGAACCCACATGAAGTTGCCCTCGCGGGATTTTGAGTCCCGTGCGTCTGCCATTCCGCCACTTCGGCTTGTCGCAATCTGCGTTTATGCTTGTTTTTGTTGATTGATCAAGTAACGGGTATATTCTATCATAAAATTCCTTTTTTGACAAGTGTTTTTATGTTTTTTATATACTTTTTTAAACTTTTTGTTGATTTCTCAAAAACATTCTGGGAAACTTCCTATTGATTTTTGCTCATTATTGTGATATATTAAATATGTTGAGGAGGGGAACAAATGCCATCTGTTAAAGAAATTAAAACCAAATATGATGAGTTTGTCAGAAGAGGTGGAAAACCAGAAATGATTGCAAAAAAATCTATTGATACAGTAGCAAGAGATATCTATAAACTGGTGAATAGTTCTGAACTTTTTGGTGATGGGGGAATTCGTTTGTCTTTGGAAGAAAAAATGAAAGTGGTTGGAATTCCTTTTGTTGCTCAAAAACTTCCTTTTGAAAAAAGAGTTGAAGTCATTAGAACTTTGCTTTCAGAGTTTGTTGAGGCTGGTGGAAAAGTTGAAGATTTGAAGAAAACTGATTACATATATCAACAAATTCATGGAATCAAATTGTACAATGACGAAGGGAAAAGGCTCTCCATGGAAGAGAAGTTTGAATATTTGGGTCATCCAAGAAAGGCTAAAATGTCGCAAGATGTGAGAGCGGATGCAATTGCTGCCATTTCAAAGTTTATTGAAGAAAGCGGGGATATCTATATGACAAGAAAATATCTTCCTTTCTTTAGGGCTGAGTATGGTTCTTATGCACAAACTCAAAGACCAAGAGTCTCTGGAGATTTAGCATTTCAGACAAACATGAGAGAATTGGGTTTTGACTATTCAGAGATGTATTACAAATTTAGAAAGATTGAAGAACTTTCACAATACAAAAACGAAGATGGCTATGTTGATAGTTATAGAAAAAACACAAAGATGGACAATTTCATCAAAATTTCTGCATATAAACTAGGTTTGCCAATCCCTGTCTTTGTGGGGCTTGTTGGAAATGCTGATCTTGAAGGGTGCTATCTTGACACCGAATATTTTGGATTTGTTAGAGAAGCGTTGCAAAAATATTTGAAGATTCATACCGATTTTGTGGGATTGTCAAAAAAAGACAAGCCTCTTTATGAAAAGATGAGGCATATTGGCAGGATGGCTTTTGTGCCAGAAGGGAGTGAGTTGACGACAGACGACATTGCTTGCCTTTTGGGATTTGATGGGGTCAAAAGCGATTTTGGTGATGGCTATGAGACTTCAAATGTGAGTGAGATATTACATAATGCGAGAAACATTGCAATGCAAAAAGGAGGTAAACTTACAAGAGCAGATTTGCCAGAAAGTGATTATAGGCGACTCATTAACATGATCGCTTCAACAGGTGCAACAACGAGTGCTTTCTTCAAACTTTATGACATTGATTATGAAGGAAAAGAGGGACAAAGGCTTTCAAGAGTTTGGGTGGACAAATATCCTTATATGAAAGAAATGAGGGCTGAGCGTGACCGCATTTTGAAAGAAAATGGTGTCAGCATGAATGGTGATTGCAAAAAAGAAGATTTGTTTGATGTTTTGATTGTTGCAAGTTTGCAAGCCTTTGAGAAGTATAAGCCCCAAATCTTCAATTTTGAAGCGGAGTTTTTTACAAAAAGTGAAAAGGATGCAAGAAGAAAGGCTAAAGAGGAAGCCTTTTTGCCAAAGTCAGTGAGAGGGAATCCACAAGGAAACGGAAAGGTTTAAATCATCTAACAAAATTTGAAAGTAAGCATCAAAATTGCTTACTTTTTCATTTTTTATTATTTGTTTGCAAATAGCAGAAAAGAGATGTTATAATATATTTGAAAATAGTTTAGGCTTTAGGATAATTTAATATGATTTTTAAAAAATTTTTCAATCAAAACTCATCTCTTGTTGAGGAATATGCAAAAGAGTTTAATGTTTTGCCCTCGACAATGTATTTGATTTTATCTCGTGGCTTTTCCACAAAAGAACAGGTGCGGGATTATCTTTCTATGGGAGAACTGCTTGACCCATTTCTCATAAAAAATATGAAAGAACTTTGTGATAGGGTGAATTTGGCAAAACAAATGGGTGATCGTGTGCTTATTTTTGGAGACTATGATGTGGATGGAATAAGTGCAACAGCAATCATGCTTAAGACACTTAAAAGATTGGGTATAGATGCAGATTTCTATCTTCCAAATCGCTATGTTGATGGCTATGGCTTGACTTGCGATTGTATTGACAAAATTGAAAAGCAGTTTGCTCCAGATTTGATTATCACTGTGGACTGCGGGATAACATGCTTTAAAGAAGTGGAATATGCAAAAGAGAAAGGGATTGAAGTGATTGTGACTGACCATCATGAAATTCCAGAAATCTTGCCAGATACTATTGTTTTAAATGCGAAAATCGAGGGACAAGAATATCCATTTAGAGAACTTTGTGGAACAGGACTTGCATACAAAATAAGTGAGGCACTTTTGGGTGCGAAGAAAGCAGAAGAGTTTTTGCCAATTGCTGCCATAGCAACAATTGCAGACATTGTTTCGTTGACTGGGGAAAACAGAAATCTTGTCAAAAGAGGACTTAAAAGTTTTGATAAGTTGCCATTTGGACTTAAGGCTTTGTTTAAAGAAAACAAGGTTTCACTTTCCAATCCTTCAGCAACTTCGATTGCCATGAAAATTGCACCCAAAATAAACTCTTCAGGCAGAATGGGAGATGCTGCAGACAGTTTAGCACTTTATATGAGTGAAGATCCAGTTGTTGTGAAAAAGTATCTTGAGAAAATCAAAAAACACAACACCAAGAGAAGAGATTTATCCTCAAAAGTTATGGAAGATTGTGAAAAAGCAATCAAAAAAATGGATTTATCAAAAACACGTGTGATTTGTCTTGCTTCAAAAAAGTGGGATCAAGGTATTTTGGGAATTGCATGTGCAAGGCTTGTTGAGCAGTTTCACAGACCAGTCTTTTTATTTTCACAAGTGGATGATGTTTTGCATGGGTCTGGAAGGAGCATTGATGACATCAACATCCATGAGTTGCTTTCATCGCTCAAAGACATTTTGGAGACATTTGGTGGACATACTATGGCTGCCGGAGTGACACTTAAGAGAAATCACTATGAAGAGTTTGTCAATCGTGTCAATTCTTTTGTTTTTGAGAAAATCAATGACAAAGTGTTTATGCCAATCAAATATTATGATTTGGACTTGAAAAATGAGGAAATCACTGACAGGTTTTTGAGTGAACTTTCGCTTTTGGAACCAGTTGGTTGTGGCAATGCAAGACCTAGATTTAGGATCAGTGCAGAAAGCATTGAAGTGACTCCAATGAGATATTGTCCGGCACATTGTGAAATCAAAGTTGGAAATCTCAATTTGGTGTATTACAATTTTTCAAAAAAGTATGATGAGTTGAAATTTGCTAGATATAAATCTTTCATATTTGAATTTCAAGATGAGGGACGAAATGGGGTGGTGAGCGACTTTGATTGTGGGAGTTTTATCACGCCAGATGCACACATGTTCACATATCCAGTTCAGTATGAGCAATTGGGGTACGCGGACAACAGGCCTTCAAAATTTTCATTTTATCCTCAAAGCGAGCTTTTGAATTTTGTTGCAGGCATGGGAGATCAAGTTTTCGGCACAGCATTTGTGGCGTATTCGGCTTATGACTTTGTCAATTTTTCAAAAGAATATTCAAAAGACAACATTTTCCATATTGGAATATATAATGAGGACTGCACAGGCTTCAACAGCCTTTTGCTTTCTCCAACAGGTGTGAAATGGGCAAAAAACTTCAATCGTATTGTCTTTTTGTCCCCAGTTTTGGATGAAGGCTTTATTGCGGAACTTAATGAAGTGACTTCGGCAGAGATTTTTGTGCCTATGGAAAGAGAAATTGACAAAAGTAGATTTGCTGGACTTGACCTGTCAAGAGAGACTTTTGGCAAGGTGTTTAAAGCACTTACTGCGAGAAATTTCGCAAGATATTATTCTATTTTTGATATTTATCAAAATAAATTAAAAGGGCAGATTGCTTTTGACAGTTTTTATGTTGGTTTTTTGGTTTTTAAAGATTTGAAACTTATTTCAGCTTTAAAAGGAGACTGTTTTGTGGTTGAAGAGGTGAAAAGTCATAAGAAAAATTTGAATGAATCTGCTCTATATAATAAGCTTTTGCTCTTGAAAAATACATTGGGAGATATATGAAAAATAACGAACTAAAAAACAAAGTTTTGGACAAAATTAGATCAAATTTCAAGCTTTCTGATAAGCAAAAAGATATGCTTGAAAAGTGTTTTGTCGACGATATTAATGTGCCAAGACTTGAGACAGTTATTGATATTATGATTGAATATAGTATGGGGGCGGACATATTGATCCCATACATCCTTTTTCAAGCCTATAAGACGAATAAAGAGACAGCCCAAACACTTGCAGAAAAAGATTTAACTCCAGAAGAGAAAAAACTCTTTGAGACTTTTATCACGGTTAAAGATGTGAGGTCTCTTTCACGAAGTGGGGAAGCGGAAAGCATAAGAAAAATCTTTGTTGCAATTTGCCAAGATATCAGAATTGTTATCGTCAAGTTTGCTACAATCTTATATGACCTTAAACTCATCAAGCCGCCAATGTCGCAAGAGGACTTGGACTATGTCAAACTTGTCAATGATGTGTTTGCTCCACTTGCTGAAAGATTGGGACTATCTGCTTTTAAATTTGCTTTTGAGGATTTTTGTTTTGAGCTTCTTGAGCCAAAAGCATTCGAAGAACTTAAAAACAACATTTATCTCAAAAAAGAGGACAATGAAAAACAAATTCTTATAACAAAAGAAAAACTTGAAAATGTTCTCTCTGAACTTGGAATTAAGGGAGAAATTCAATATCGTCAAAAGCATTTTGCAAGTATCTATAAAAAACTTAAGTCAAAGGCTGGCTCGCTGGAAAACATATATGACATTATTGCGATGAGAGTGTTGGTTGACACCATTGAAGATTGTTATAGTGTGCTTGGAAAAATTCATCTCATTTATAAGCCTATGAGTGGAAGAGTGAAAGACTATATTGCAAATCCGAAACCAAATGGCTATCAAAGTTTGCATACTACAATCATTGCTGAAAACAGCAGACCACTTGAAATTCAGATAAGAACTTTTGAAATGCACAAGTTTTCTGAATATGGAATTGCGGCACACTGGATTTACAAAGAGAAACGTGGACAAAACAAATTTGATCAAAAGATGACATGGTTTAGACAAATGATGGAAAACACACAGGATTTGTCATCAGATGAATTTATTGAGACTTTGAAGGTGGATCTTTATGCAGAGTCACTTTTTGTTCAAACTCCAAAGGGAAAAGTTCTTGAATTTCCAGTTGGTGCAACAGTTTTAGATTTTGCTTATGCCATTCACTCTGATGTTGGAAATCGCTGTGTTGGTGCAAAAGTAAATGGCAAAATGGTGCCAATCACAACAAAACTTTCAAATGGTGATGTTTGTGAAATTTTGACAAATCCAAACAGTAAGGGACCTTCAAGAGATTGGCTTCTCAAAGTCAAATCTTCAAATGCGAGAGCAAAAATAAGGGCATTTTTCAAGAGTGAACTCAAAGAAGAAAACATCAGAATTGGGAAACTTGTTTTGGAGCAAGCAATCAAAAACAGTGGTATAAATTTGACAAAAACACAAAAAGAAGAATATTTGCTTCGTATTGCAGGCTCAATTATGATTGAAACGCTTGATGTGCTTTATGCTGAAATTGGTGCTGGAAGTCTTTCTGCAAATGGAATTGTTGGAAGAATAATCAATCTCTACAACAAAGATAAATCGCTTGAAATCAAAGAAAACACGATCGTTGTCAAAAAAAACAAAGATGGAGTGCTTGTTGATGGAGACAGCGGACTGCTTGTCAGATATGCAGGTTGTTGCACTCCTGTCACTGGTGATGACATTGTGGGATATATCTCTCGTGGCAGAGGAGTGACGATTCACAGAAGCTCTTGTCAAAATTTGAAATATCTTGAGCAAGAAAGACTGATAAAAGCAGAGTGGCAAGAAAATGCAACTTCAAGTTTTGTTGCGGTCATAAAAGTGCATGCTGATGATGTCAACTCTGTTATCAACTCTCTCAATTCAATTTCAAGAGAGTTGAAAGGAAAACTTAAGGGATTTGGCTATAAGGAAGTCAAAGATGAACTTGTCTTTGAAATTGTTGTTCTTATTTCAAACAAAAAAGAACTTGAGGACATTATCAAGGATTTTGAACATGTTAAATTTGTGAGAAAGGTTTATAGGAGCGAGTGATGAAGATCGTTTGTCAAAACGAAGACTTTGAAAAAGATATGCAAGATTTGGTCAATCTGTTTTATGAAGAGACAGATTGTCCTTTCTCACTTTCTCATTCTTTCAAACTTGAAGCAAACGACGTTGAAAGTGAAATTAAAATCAAAGAAAGTGCAGAAACATTTTTAAGTGTTTTCTCTTTGCCTTTGGGGCTTGATGAACTTCGTAAGAAAAGCTTTCTTAAGAGAAGTTTCAAAAATCAACTCTATGACCTCTTAAGTAAAAAAGCAAACAAGACTTTGCCTTGGGGGTCGCTTACTGGGGTGAGACCAACCAAGTTTGCACGTGACCTTGTGGAAAGAAACGAAATCAAACCTCATCTTGTCACAGAAAGCCTCATGAGAGATTATCGAGTTTCTCTTGAAAAAGCAAAATTGGCTGTTCAGATTTTGGGCAATCAAAAATGCATAATTAAAAATGACAAGCTTGTTGACCTTTTTATTAATATTCCAATTTGTCCAAGCAGGTGCAATTATTGTTCATTTATCTCAAATGAACTTTGGACTGTCAAGGATAAGGTGGAAAGTTATTTGAAATGCGTTATAAATGAGTTGGAAGCGGTCAAAAATCTCATTTTGGAAAAGGCTTATATTGTGCGTACAATCTACATTGGTGGTGGCACTCCAACGGTTTTGACAGCAGAGCAGCTTGAGCGTCTTTTGTCAAAAATAAATTATCCTGTGAAAGAATTCACTGTTGAGTGTGGACGAGCTGACACAATAACCAGAGAGAAACTTGAGGTTTTGAAAAAATATGGGGTGACAAGAATTTCTATCAACCCTCAAACTTTTTGTGAGGCAACTCTTAAAAGAATTGGACGAAAAACAACTAATAAGCAAGTTTTTGATGCCTATATGCTTGCAATGGAATATGATTTTGTTGTCAATATGGATCTTATTGCAGGTTTGAGTGAAGAAAGATTAGGGATTTTTAAAAGGACTTTGAAAACCACTCTTGAGCTTTTTCCACATAACATAACTGTGCATACCTTGTCTGTTAAAAATGCAGCACAGATTCGTGGACAAGAGGTGAAGTTTCAATCAGATGTGCCAAAAATGGTTGATTATGCACAGAAAACTCTTTTTGAAAATGGATATAAGCCATATTATTTATATCGTCAAAAACATCAGGTGGGAGGGCTTGAAAATGTTGGATATTTCAGAGATGATCATGTGTGCATATTCAACATTGACAGCATGGAAGATGTTTCATCAGTGATTGCTATTGGTGCTGGTGCAATCTCAAAAAGGGTCTTTAATCTTGAAAACAGAATAGAGCGTCAGCCAAACTGTAAGTTTATCTGTGATTATATTGATCGAATTGATGAAATGATTGATAAAAAAATCAAATTCTTCAGTTGACACATTATGTGAGTTTTAAATTCAGGCAACGCAGATTTATCAAGAGATTAAACAAAAAGTGGCAAGGCAATAAAAAACTTATTTCAATCAGTTTTGTGAAATAAGTTTTAGGTAGAGTACCATTGCCTCTTCTTTTTTATATCCCAAGTCCATGAGCACATTAAGTGCAAGTTCGCTGTCGCAAGACATAAAAAATTTTTCGCCATCATCCAGAAAGGATGAAATTGTATTTAGAATAAGCCATTTCTTTTTGTCTTTTTGATAAATTTTTATAAGCGTATTGCATTTTTGTTTGAGTTCTTTAAGGATTTCATGCTTATTTTTCACTTCTTCCTCCTGTTATTTGTGCAGATGGAGGGGAGGCGGGTTTTCCTGTATTCATAAGTTCTGACCCAAATCTTTTTGAAGTTTTGCTCGAAAAAACAACACTTTCTTTTGCAAGAATTTTGTGCAGGAGTGAAATTCTGTCTGTTTTTTTAATGCTTTTATCTTTTAATGAAATTTCAAAAATCTCAAGGCTGTCAAAATTCTCTGCACCTTCAACATCTTTATAACCTTTTTTATTTACAAAAAGATATTCTTTTATTTCTTTGTTTTCACAAATGAAGGTTGAGTCAATGTATTTTGTGCTTCCATAGATGTTGTATGAAGAAAAGATTCTTTTATATATTTCTGACACATAGGTGAGTGCTGCAAATGAGTATTCAGGCACATCTTTTATTGCGTCTAAGAATAAACCAAGTTTTTCGTCAAAGGAAATTTTTTTATAGTCGCTACAACTTATTTTTAAGCATTTATATAATTCTTGTTTTTGTTCTTTTTCTTTGATGGCATCGCTTTCTGCTTTAATTAAAGAAAGAAGTTTTTCTTTTGCTTGTTGCGTGTTTCCAATGTAATCCTCTCTCCAACCTTTTAGGATGTGGTTGCCATATTTCGCAAGACCTAAATCCATGTCAATTCCCATGCAGGCATCGATTCTTAAATGAACCCCCTCAATTGTGCATGAGATGGGTTGATGATTATTTTCAAAGGAAAGATAGTTTGTTTCGCTTAGGAGGAGGTTATTTCTAAAATCGTCTTCGTTTATTAAATCTCTATCAAAGAAAATATAACAACATATTGCAGAAAAAAGAAAACAAACCACTTCTTTATTTTTTTCTCCATCAATTGTCTCAACATAGGAATATTTTGACATTTCATTTTGAATTGGAGTTGGGAGAGGAAGGTTTCTTGCTTCAGTCAAAACTTCTTCAACATAAAAATCAACAGAGTAGTTCAATTTTTTGCAAAGGCGATTATATATGTGTCGAGCTTCTTCAAGTGGGGTGCTGTTTGAAGGAAGTTCTGCAATTGCATATTCGTATAATTTTGGGTTAACTGAAAAGCATGTAAATTTACTCTTTTTCAAAATGAGACCTCCTTCTTTTAATATTCATCTTTATTTTATCATTTTGCTTTAAAAAAGTCAATATGGGTTTATTTTTAAGAGAAATTGGGAAGAAATTCTCTTGAAAATTTTATGCAAATACTAGACTTTTTTTGGAGAGTGTGATATACTTACAAAGTCGATGATGACTTTGGCGCAGTTTCTGGGAGACCTTTGACCTGATACTTCGCTTAAGCCAATTAAAATTTAATGAAGGAGAACAAAAATGCAATCAAAATCTGAAATTATTGCAAAATTCAAGCAATCAGAAAATGACACAGGTTCAGTTCAAGTTCAAGTTGCTCTTTTGACTGAAAGAATCAACCACTTGACAGAACACTTGAAGACCAATCACAATGACAATCACTCAAGACGTGGACTTTTGAAAATGGTTGGAAAACGTAAGGGCTTCTTGCAATACCTCAAAGATCGAGATATTGAAGCTTACAGAAAACTCATTGCTGACCTTGGATTAAGAGAAATTAAATAACATAAGGGGGAGCATTTTTTTCGCTTCCTTTTTGTTTCTCAAAAAAGAAAAAAGGAGAATTTATGGAACACAAATATACAATTAACATTGCCGGAAGAGATGTGATTTTTGAAACAGGCAAATATTGCATGCAATCAAACGGAACTTGCATGGTTAGAAGTGGTGACACTGTTGTTATGGTCAATGTGACAATGTCAAAAGCACCAAAACCAGGAATTGATTTCTTCCCACTTTCAGTTGAATATCAAGAAAAGATGTATTCAGTTGGAAAAATTCCTGGTGGCTTTAAAAAGCGTGAAGGAAAACCAAGTGACAAAGCTGTGCTTGTTTCAAGACTTATTGACAGACCTCTTCGTCCACTCTTTCCAAAAGGATTTTTCCATGATGTGGTTGTTGTTGCAACAGCACTTTCAATTGACCCAGATGTAAATCCTGAACCTCTTGCAATGCTTGGTTCTTCATTTGCACTTTCAATTTCTGACATTCCATTTCTTGGACCTACTGGTGCAGTTCAAGTTGGACTTGTTGACGGAGAATTTGTCATCAACCCAAATCAAGAACAAAGAGAAAGAAGTGAACTTAACCTTACTGTCAGCGGAACAGATGAAGCTGTTTTGATGATTGAAGGTGGTGCAAACGAAGTGCCTGAACAACAATTTCTTGATGCAATCATGTTTGCACATGAAGAAATCAAAAAGATTTGTAAAGAACTTAAGAAAATCAAAGAGGAGATTGGACAACCAGTCAATCCAAAAATCACATATTACGCAATTGATGAAGCTTTGGAAGAGGCTGTCAGAAAATATGCCGACGACAAATATGACTTTGTTTTGGAATGTTTTGACAGACATGAAAGAGAAAGAAGAGAAGAAGAGGCGAAGGCTGAAATTCTTGAGCATTTTGCCTCAGAGTATCCTGATTGTGAAAGACAAATCAGCGATGTTTTGTATAAAGTTAAAAAAGAGAAAGTTAGAGCAAAAATTATTAATGATGGTGTTCGTCCAGACGGAAGAAAACTTGATGAAATCAGACCAATTTGGTGTGAAGTTGGCATTTTGCCAAGAGTTCATGGCTCTGCAGTCTTCACAAGAGGGGAAACTCAAGTTTTGTCAGCACTCACTTTGGGCACAGTTTCTGATGTTCAAAAACTTGAAGGGCTTGATGATGAAGATGTAAACAGATATGTTCATCACTACAATATGCCACCTTATGCAACTGGCGAAGCAATGATGATCAGAAGCACTGGTCGTCGTGAAATTGGTCATGGTGCGCTTGCTGAAAGGGCTCTTGAACCTGTTGTTCCAAAAGAAGATGTTTTCCCATATGCATTGCGTATTGTAAGCGAAGTGCTTTCATCAAATGGTTCTTCTTCAATGGCAAGTGTTTGCGGATCAACTCTTGCTCTTATGGATGGTGGTGTTCCAATCAAAGCTCCAGTTTCTGGAATTGCTATGGGACTCATTAAAGACGAAAAAAGCGGAAAGGTTGCTGTCCTTTCTGACATTCAAGGACTTGAAGACTTCCTTGGAGATATGGATTTCAAAGTTACGGGTACATCAAAGGGTGTTACTGCAATTCAAATGGACATCAAAATTAAGGGAATTGACAAAAAGATTTTGACTGAAGCTCTTGAAAGAGCAAAAATTGGAAGAATGTATATTATGGACAAACTTCTTGCTTGCATCAGTGAGCCAAGAAAAGAGCTTTCTGTCTATGCTCCAAAAATCATTACATTCACAATTGATCCAGATAAGATCAAAGATGTTATTGGATCTGGCGGAAAGACAATCAACAAGATTATCGATGAAACTGGTGTTAAGATTGACATTGAAGATGATGGAAGCGTGTTTATTGCTTCTTGTGACGCTGAAATGAATGAGAAAGCAAAGAAAATCATTCTTTCAATCACAGAAGATGTTGAAGTTGGCGATGTTTATGACGGAAAGGTTGTTCGTATTATGACATTTGGTGCCTTTGTTGATATCGGTGGTGGAAAGGAAGGAATGATTCACATTTCAAAACTTTCAAACAAGAGAGTTGACAAAGTTGAAGATGTTGTAAAAATTGGTGACAGCGTTGAAGTTGAAGTTATCAAAATTGACGAGAAAGGAAGAGTTGACCTCAAGCGTATCATACCAAAGGAAGAACTTGAATCAACTGCCAAAGAATCAAAACCAGCAAAAGCAACAAAGACTGAAAAGAAAGACGAAGAATAAAGTTTCGAAAATTCCCAAATGCTTTTGAAATAAGAAAATAATTTATTAAAAAAAGACTGTAAAATGCAGTCTTTTTTATTGTTTTGTTATGATGCCACTTGAGTTATTTTTTGTGGCAGGTGTGCTTTTTGATAGAAACTTTGTGGCATAATCTTTCTGGTCGCAAGGGTCATGTTCAATTGAAAAACCATTTCTTTCATAGAATTTTCTGCTTCCTTTTGCAAATGCTCCGATTGGTTGAAAATGTGCGTATATTTGAGTGCATCCATCTTGAAGTATAAACTCTTCCATTGTTTTTAGCATCGCTGTGCCAAGTCCAGTTTTGAAAAAGTCCTTGTGTTTAATTTCAATCAGTTCCAATTTGCACTTTGCCCATTGAAGTGGAAAAGAATGCCATTTTCCACGTGATTTGAATAGTAAAAGGTTGTCTTTTATTATGTATTTATCTTTATCCTTTTTTGTTGTTAAGATTTCGCAAGTCTTTGGAGTTTTTTCAATTCCTCCAAAGAAAGGCGCATTTGCGAGGCGCTCATCATGAGATAATTTTCTTTGATAAAATTTTTCAATATCAAAATAGCATACTCCAACAACATCCAATCCGCTGTATGCTCTTATGATATATGAGGTGTCGTCATCCAAAATCATCTCCAAAAATACGGATTTTCCACCATAAAGATCAATTTTTTTAAGTCCATCTCCCATATTATTATTATAGCATTTTTCTTTTGATTTTTCAATAGGCAAAAAATTTTTTAAAAACTTTTTAAAATTGTTTGACATGCGTATTTTTGACGCATTATAATTACAATGTGATTGGAGGAGGCTATGGAGAAAAATAATCCACTTTATAAAAATCAGGGGATACACTCTGTGCTTGCACTCTTCACTGTTGAAAATGGTCGGTTTAAAGTTTTCTTAATCCAAAGAAACAACGAACCTTTTAAAGGAAAGTGGATTTTGATTGGTGGTGCGTGTTACAACAATGAAGATGTTGAGACGGCGATGAAGAGAGAGCTGTTTGAAAAGACTGGCATGAAAGACATACATTTTCAAATGTTTAATGTTTATTCAAAACCGGACAGAAGCCCAGTTTGTCGAATGATTGCCATTGCACACATTGGCGTTGTTGACTGCAAGAGGGTGGAATACCTTAAGCAAACGCTCAAAACGCAAGACGCAGATTGGTTTGAAATCAACCATATTCCAGAACTTGGATTTGATCATACGGAAATCTTGGGAGATGCAATTGAATATCTGAAAAGCAAGATTTTTGACACGGCAATTCTTAAGGATTTGTTTCCAAAATATTTCACATTGCCGGATTTGCACAATGCATATGAAAGCATTTTGAACAAATGTATTGACAGAAGAAATTTCAGAAAAAGAATGCTTTTGCAAAACATCATCAAAGACTCTGGAATGGTGCAAGAAGTTGCTGGGAAAAAGCCAGCAAAGTTATACAAATTTGTTTAGGTTTTAACAGGTCGAAAGACCTTTTAAAATAACGCATAAATGCGTAAAAAATACACAAATATAAAGGAGAAAGTTATGAAAACAATCGTAGTAAATTTGATGGGAGCTGCAGGATCTGGAAAGTCGACCTTGGCAACTGAAGTGTTTGCCATGCTTAAAAGAAAAGGATACAATTGTGAATATGTTGATGAATACGCAAAGCACATGGTTTATGAAAACAACCTCGCAAGGCTGAGCAATCAACTGTTGGTGTTTAGCAATCAATATTTTTCGCTTGATGTCATTAGAGATAAGGTGAACATCATCATAACAGATTCTCCATTGCTTTTGTCAATCTTTTATAACAGAGAAAATCTCAATAAAAATCATTTGAAAGTTCCTGACAAATTGCTTAAAGAATTGGTTTTGTATTGCTATTCAACTTTTGATAACTTGAATTATTTTCTGACTAGAAACCATGAATATAAAAGAGAAGGAAGATATCAGACTGAAGATGAGGCAAGGGTGCAAGAGGGAAAGTTGAGAGATCTTTTGCAAGAGATGGAGCTTGATTGCAAACATATGCTTTCAACAGATAATTGTGCTGATCAGATTTTGCAAGATATAGAAAATCGTGTGAAATATTATGCAGGGCTTTCAAAATCTGGTATGGAAATTGAAAGAAAATTCTTCTTGGCTGAAGCACCAAAAGGGTTTTATTATTTCAGAACGGAAAATATTTTGCAAGGATATTTTATTAAAAATGAACATGAGGTTAGAGTTCGTAATGTGAACAATCAAGATTATTTCCTTACAGAAAAGTTTGGAGATGGAGTGATGAGAGAAGAATATGAAAAGGCAATTGGCAGAGAAGAATATGCGTCTCTCATGAAAAAAGTTGGTGGAAGAATCGTCCAAAAATCGAGGACTTATGTTCCACTTGAAAATGGACTGATGGCAGAAGTTGATATCTATTTTGGGAAGAACAAGGGGCTTTCAACCGTGGAGGTTGAGTTTGAAAGTTTGGAACAAGCAAACTCTTTTGTTCCACCAAAATGGTTTGGAAGAGAAATCACAAATGAAGCAGAGTATAAAAACAAAAATCTTTCTTTGAAAGAGGCTTCACCAGCGAAAGCATATTCAACTGGAAAGGGTAAAAATGTTGCAGGAAAAGAAAAAGCAGGCTGATTTGCCTGCTCTTTTATTCGTTCTTATCTTTCATGAATTCGTTTAAACCTTTTTCAAATTGAGTTTGACTTGTTGGGTCAAGAAAGAAAAGAAGTCCAAAAAGTTGCCCTACATGAAGTTTTTCTTCATTTACTATGTCAATGAGGGTACGGTTTACAATTGGGTTGTTTGATTCTTGAATGTGTCTTTCATATTGTATTATTGCCTCGATTTCTCCAATGATGTCTGCTCTGACATTTTCTGCAAGTTGGTAATTTGATATTTTTTGAAGATTTTCGTTTTGTGAATATATTTTCATGATAACTCCTTATGCTAGTTCTATGAAAATTTTTCAAATTTTGAAACAATGTTTGACAATCATTTTTGATTTTGAGGATTGTTGTTGTATACTTATCATATACAATTATAAACGAGGTGAGATGTGAAAAAAGATAACTGCTCTTCAAAAAAATATTTTGAAAAATTGAACGCATATTTTCGTGCTGCAAACTATCTGTCTGTTGCTCAACTTTATTTGCTTGAAAACCCTCTTATGAGAGAGCATGAGTTGTGCGTTGAGGACATTAAGCCACGACTTGTTGGACACTGGGGAACTGTGCCTGGACAAAATTTCATCTATGCTCACTGCAACAGAGTTATAAAGAAATATGACCTTGATATGATTCTTCTTTCTGGACCTGGACATGGCGGAAACTTTTTTGTTGCAAACAGCTATTTAGAAGGAACCTACAGCGAATATTATCCAAAAATTTCTCAAGACAAAGTTGGTATGACAAGGCTTTGCAAACAATTTTCTTTCCCTGGTGGAATTGGTTCGCATGTTGTGCCAGAGACACCTGGATCAATCAATGAAGGTGGGGAACTTGGATATAGTCTTGCCCATGCTTTTGGTGCAATTTTTGACAACCCTAATTTGATTGCAACTGTTGCAGTTGGTGATGGTGAATCTGAAACAGGTCCACTTGCAACTTCTTGGCATAGTTATAAATTTGTTAACCCTCAAAAGGATGGTGCTGTGCTTCCAATCCTTCACTTGAATGGGTATAAAATCTCAAATCCAACTGTGCTTTCAAGGCTTTCCGATGACGAACTTGAAAGCCTTTTTGAAGGGTACGGATATAAGCCGCATTTTGTTTCTGGGGATGACCCTATGCTTATGCATAAGCTTATGGCAAAAGAGATGGACAAGTGTGTTGAGGAAATAAAATATATTTGGCATCGAGCAAGAGACCTTGGCAAGACAAACAGAGTTGATAATTGGCCAATGATTGTTTTGAGAACTCCAAAGGGGTGGACGGGACCAAAAGAAGTTGATGGAAAACAAGTTGAGGGAACTTTCCGTGCTCATCAAATTCCAATTACAATGGCAAAGAGTGAAAACATTGCACTTCTTAAGGCTTGGCTTGAAAGCTATAAACCTGAAGAACTTTTTGATGAGAATTATCGTTTAAAAAGTGAAATCGCCGATATTTTGCCAAAAGGAGATAAGAGAATCTCTGCAAATCCTGTGACAAATGGTGGAAAACTTTTGAAAGAACTTAAAACCCCAGCACTTACAAAGGTTGCTTTTAAATTTAAGGGGCATGGAACTGCAAAGACTCAAGATATGCTTGAACTTGGTGGATATATCAAAGAAATTTTTGTGTTGAACGAGAAAAATTCCAACTATCGCATTTTCAGTCCAGATGAAGCAATGAGCAATCGTCTTTACAAGGCTTTTGAAGTTCAAAACAGAGTGTTTAATGCAAATCGTTTGGATAATGATGAAAAACTTGCAATGGATGGACGCATTATGGATTCATATCTTTCCGAACATATGTGTGAAGGTTGGCTTGAGGGTTATCTTGTCACTGGCAGACATGGCATGTTTGACAGTTATGAGTCTTTCATTCGCGTAGTTGACAGCATGGTTGCTCAACACGCAAAATGGCTTAAGACTTGCAAAGAAATTTCTTGGAGAAAGTCAATTTCATCTCTTAATCTCATTTTGACAAGTGATGTGTGGCAACAAGATCACAATGGTTATACGCACCAAGATCCGGGATTCTTGGGACATTTGGCAGACAAAAAAGGTTATATTTCAAGAATTCTGCTTCCAGCTGATGCAAATAGTTTGATTGCTTGTTATGACAGCTGTGTTAAGAGTAAAGATATGGTTAATGCCATCGTTGCTTCAAAGCATCCTTCTTATCAATGGCTTTCTATGGAAGAAGCGAAGAAAAATGTTGAAAACGGAGTTGAAGAATGGTCTTGGGCTGGGATGAACAACACTAAAAGGCCAGATGTTGTTATTGCTTGTGGGGGACATACTCCAACTGAAGAAGCTCTTGCTGCTGTTTGGTATTTGAAGAAATATTTGCCAAAACTTAATGTCAGATTTGTCAATGTGGTTGACTTGCTTCGTCTTTCCAAAGACTCTGAAAATCCAACTGCTCTTTCTGATGTTGAATTTGATAAGATTTTCACAAAAGACAAACCAGTTGTTTTTGCTTTCCATGGATATGCAGAACTTATCAAGTCACTTGTTTATGACAGACACAACAAAAATTTTGTTGTTGAGGGGTATAACGAAGAAGGAACTATCACAACAGCATTTGATATGAGAGTGAGAAATCACATCGATCGTTTCCACCTTGTTTTGGATGTGCTTGACAACATTGAAATCTCAAAAGCAGAGAAAAACAAAATTGCAAAAGAGATGAATGAAAAACTTGATTTCCACAACAAGTATATTGTTGAGACTGGACTTGACACACCAGAATTTGCAAACTGGAATTGGAATGACTAACCTTTTAGGACGCAATCAGATTTGATTGTGTCTTTTTGGTATCTTAAAGGAGAAAGAAATTATGAAATGGTTTTTTGAAGAGGATAAAACATCTGGAGTTATAACTGGACATGAACATGTAAGAAGTGATCATAAACCAACTGACAAATATGAATTACCTACAAATGCAATGATTTTTTGTTTGGGAAAATGGGATTTGGTTTTGAATGAACTATATAGGACAAATCTTATTTTGGACAAGCTTCCACGTTTTTGTGGAACAAGTCCAGTGTATCAGATTGAAGGTGTTAAAGATTGGTGTTTTCTTCATGGTGGAGTGGGCGCTCCAGTGATTGCTGATACGATTGAGACGCTTCGTGCTTTTGGAGTGAAAAAACTTGTTTTGGTTGGACTTGCTGGAGGATTTGGAAAAGATGTCAACATCGGAGATATTATTTTGCCAGAAAAAGTTTTAAGTGAAGAAGGAACAAGTTTGCATTATGGCTTTGAAAACTGGACAAATATTGTTTCTTATGATGCAAATGCTTTGAAAAGACATTTGGAAAAGAAATATAAAGTGTTTACAAATCCAACAATCACAACTGATGCTGTCTATCGTCAGACATTTTATAAAGAAAACTTATGGCGAAGTTATGGTTGCATTGCAGTCGACATGGAAGCGTCTGCATTTGTCAATCTTTGCAAATTTTATGACTTGGAACATTCTGTTGTTTTGAGAGTATCTGATAAGCATCCAATGAATGAAGATGAACCTAAATGGAAGTTTGGTGCAAAAATGGACTATCGAAGAGAATTTTTGTCTTCAATAATTGAATTTTTTACAAAGGATGGAAATGTTAATGTCTGAATTTGGAGTTTTGTGTCACATAACTTGTTTGAATAATTCTTATGGTTTGGGCGATTTCGGAAAGACTGCATACGAGTTTGTTGACTTCTTAAAAAAGATTGGTGCAACAGTCTGGGAAGTTTTACCTCTGAATTTAACAAACGATTTTAATTGTCCATATGGAGCAATGAGCATTTTCTCTTTTGATGAAATGTTTGTTGACTTGGAAGAACTTTGTCATATGAAACTATTAAATAAAAAACAGCTTTTTTGTTTAAAAAAATATAGGAATAGTGATAAAGTTAATTTCTCTCAAATCAAACCAAAAAAACTTGAATTGTTTGAATGTGCTTACAAAAATCTGAAAGAAAAGACGTTTTTGGAAGAATACTCAAAAAAAGAAAAATGTGTGTTGGACTATGCATATTGGAGAGTTTTGCTTGAAGTCTTTGGTGTTTCTGATTGGCGTTTGTTGGATAAAAAATTTTGGAACAGAAATTCAAGCGCTGGCAAAAAATTTTCATTGGAGCATAAGGAAGAAATTTTGAAATATGTATTCTTCCAATATATTTTGCAAAAACAATGGCAGAACTTGAAAGATTATGCAAACAAAAATGGGGTGAAGATTTTTGGTGATGTTCCTGCTTATTGTGACAAGGCAAGCGTTGAGGTTTTTTCCAATCCGAAATATGTCAAACTAAACAAAGCTTTCTTGCCGTTGGCAACAGGTGGGGCGCCTGCCGATGAGATGTGCTGTGATATGCAAGATTGGGGAACATGCGTTTATGATTGGGATGTTTTGAAAAAGAAAAACTATGCATATTTGATTGAGAGAATTAAAAGACTTCTTGAAAGATATGACATTTTAAGGCTTGATCATTTTATGGCATATGTTGAGCATTTTGAAATCCCAAAAGAAGGAAAGAGAAAGCCTCAATTTGTTAAAGCTGGAGGAAAAGAATTTTTTGAAAAACTTTCTAGAAAAGTTTCTTTTGAAAAGCTTGTTGTTGAAGACATTGGTGTTGTGACAAAAGAATGTCAAGAGGTGATAAAAAATTTTCAGCTTACACGAATGAAAGTTTTGCAATTTGCTTTTGAAACAAATGAAAAAAATCCACATTTGCCGGAGTTTGCAGGCAAGGATTGTGTCTATTACACTGAAACCCATGACAGCAATACTTTTATGGGATTTCTGAAAAAACTTGACAATAAGCAATTGTTGAAAGTTGAAAATTTGCTTGATTGCAAGAGCAAAAATTTGAAAAAAATTCAAGTAAGTGCGATTAAAAAAGTATTGTCTTCAAACGCTAAAATTGCTATGATTCCAATTCAAGATTTGATGTTTTTGGATGAGCGTTTTAGGATGAATATTGCTGGAACAGCAGCAGGGTGCTGGGAATATAGATTACAAAATAATTTTAGAAAAAAAATTATTTTAAATATGAAAAAATATTTTAAAAGATAAAAAACATGTAAAATTGCAGGTTTTTTAAGCAAAAATGCGTATTTTTAAGTGAATATCGATAGAAAAATATGATTTCTTAGCGAGTGTTTGCGTTTGACTTAAAAGTGATATTAATGCTATAATTTTCTTATTGAATTTATACATAATATATTTGTTGTTGGAGTGAGTTATGAAAAAATTAAAGGGGCTTTTTGTTGGCAGCCTTTGTGCAGTTATGCTTTCCATTGGAATTGGATGCTGTGTTGGGCTTATAAGAAATGAAAAAACTTTTGCTCAAGCGGTTGAAGTTTCAGATTTTGCAGGGCTTGCAAATGCTGTTTCAAATGATGCGGCAAATGTCGTTGTTTTGGGAGATATAGCTTTTGATTCAACCATTGTTGTTGGTCGAAATGTCAAAATTTCTTCCAATGGAAATTTTTCTTTGAAAAGAGCATCTGGGTTTCAAGGGGCAATGATTGAAGTTAATGATGGCGCAAATCTTGAAGTTTCTTGTTTGGAAGGCTCATCATTGGCATTTGACGGAGAAAATTTGCTTGCAGAAAATCAAGGAATTTTGAATGATGGGACTTTGATTTTGGGGAAGAATGTTTCAGTTAAAAATTTTAAAACCTCAAAAAGCGGTGCTGCCATAAACAATTCTGGAACTTTGATTTTGAGAGGTGGTGAAGTCTCAAACAACACTTTGGAAAGTGGTGCCGCTTCAACTTATGGGATAATTTACAACGCGAAAAATTCCAAATTTACTCTTGAAAGTGGTGCAGTTCATTCAAACACTTCTGATTCATCAGGAATAATCTTCATGCATGATGGCACAACTGGTTTGATGACAGGTGGTGAAATTTATAATAATACTTCCGTAAGTGGTTCAGGCTTTTTTGTTAAAAGTTCTTCTGTAAATATTTCAGGTGGAACAATCTACAACAATACAGCAACAAGTTATGGTGGTGGTGTTTATGGAAAGGACAGTGCCAAGATATTCTTGGAAGGAGGAGTGATTCGAAATAACACTGCAAATACATCTGGCGGTGCTGTTTACTTGAAAGAAAGTGCAAGTGTTGTTTTTGATGGAGTGGAAATTTCTTCAAACTATGCAAAAAGTTATGGTGGGGCTTTATATCTTTTGAACAACTCAAATGCTGTAGTAAAAAGTGGCTCGTTCATTTCAAATTCTGCTAAATCAAGTGGAGGTGCTTTCTTTATCAACACCAAGGGTTCGGTTTTGATTGAGGATTGTCAAGCCACTGGTAACAATTCTGGAAATGGAGGTGCTTTCACAAGCAAGAGATGCAGTGAATTTAAAATCACAGGTGGAACATTCTCTGGAAACACTTCATCTAAATTTGGTGGCGCAGTATATGTTTATGATGCTGGCAATTTGACTGTTGAAGGTGGAACTTTTGCGAATAATGGAACAACTGGAAAAGATGTTTATGTCACAGCTGGAAGGACAATTCAACTTTTGGGTGGCAGTTTTGCTGATGTTGTGTGCAATGGTGGTATTGTGGAAGTTGGCGGAGATTTGAATGTCTCTAAAAAAATTAAGATGATGTCTGCAGTGACGGCAAGCAATGGATATATCCAAATTGCAAGTGAACTTACAAATTTTGTTGTTATTGAAGCTTTTGCTTATACGATTGAAACAGCAGCAACTGAAAATACTCTTTTCAGAGTAGCCAACAATCCTTACATAAATGTCTATGGTGTGCTTGACAAGATTGCTTTGACAGATGCAACAAAAACACTTAAATTTGATAAAAATAAGATTTTGATGGTGGAGATGGCAAACGAAATTCAAGTCTTGGCAGATGAGCGTGTCATCACTGCTCCAAAGACTGCCACAAATGGACAAACTGTTGAATTTTCTGCCATTGAAGGGTATGAAATCTCAAATGTCTCAATTGTTGATAACTTGGGAACAGAGATCTCATTTATAACCATTGGGGATGGTTTTAGATTTGAGATGCCAGCTGACAGTGGAGTTAAGATTGACTTTGATTTTTCGAAGACAAACATGCCAATTTCTGTTGACAATGAAATTAAAGAATTTGTTGAAGTTTCAAGCACTGGAAAGTATAAAGATCTTATTAAGGTTTCTCTTAAAAAAGTTAAAGGTAAAAAACTTGAAACCTTGAAGGTTGGTAATGAAACTTGGAGTCAAACTCTTGATTTGATAAATCCAGAATTTTTGATGTTTGCAGGAGCAACACTTTCTGGGACAATATTTGATTATACAACAATTTTAGATACCATTTCTGGAGATGTTGTTCAGGTCTTTAATGAAGCAGAACTTCGACAAGCATTGACAGTGGATGGCTCAATTATCGCAATCATGGATGACATCACTCTTTCTGAAACAATCAATGTTGGCAAAGGAACTTTCACTCTTATGTCGATCAACAGAAGTTCAATTTTCAGAGGTCAATCTTGCAAAGAACATATGTTTGCCCTTGGCTGGGAAACTACACTTAATTTGGGTGTTGAAGGACTTGCGGAGAATGAATTGTTTATTGATGGTTGCAATGCTGTTGACACCATTGGCTCTTTGATTTTTCTTGAAGATGGTGGGATTGTAAATATGTACAACGGTGTTGTTCTTCAAAACAACAAATTAAATTCTATGAACATTGCTTATACAAGGTTTGGCAAAGGAAATGGTTCTGCCGGTGGCGCTGGTGTCTATAACTATAACGGAATCTTTAACATGTTTGGCGGAAGTATTGAAGGTAATACCACAAGTTTTAATGGTTCCGGTGTTTACAATTTTGGAAGATTTAATTTATTTGGTGGAAATATTCAAAATAATCAAACCACAGCTAGTGGTGGCGGAGTTTACAACTATCGTGTTTTTAATCAAGATGGTGGAAATATATTGAACAATTCTTGCACTGGCAGTGGCTGGGGCGGTGGTGTGTACAATGCTGCTCAAATTTATGCATACTATTATCTTGTGAATGGAAAGGTTTCTGGAAACTCTTCTAAACCAAGTGGTGGCGGAATTTATGTTGCAGGAAAAGGTGTTGCTTGGATTAAAGGCGGAGAAATTTCAGGAAATTCAACAAGCAATAATGGTGGAGGAATTTGCTCAAAAGGCACACTATTCGTTATTGGTGGAGTGATAAAGAACAACGCTGCAGTCAAGAATGGTGGTGGAATACATATCTATGCTGATGATAAAACAGAGACTTTCGGTTTTATCAGAGGTGGAAGTATTGAGTTTAATACTTCGTCTGCTTTTGGTGGAGGGATCAGTATTTCAGACACAAATGACAAAGTCCCTGCAGTCGAAATTTCTGGAGTTAAGGTCTCTGACAATGTTTCACCTGATGGTGCACAAGTTTACATTAATGGTGGTACGGTTGAAATCGGAACTGGTGTTCAGATTGTTGGAAAATTGTCCACAGGAAAAGAACCAAGCAAAAATTCAGGTTATCTTAAATTTGTTGGTCAACTGGATTTTGATCTTGAAATCAATCCATTTAAATATGCTGATTATCAAAATGAGCAATATAATGTCTTGGTTGTCGACGAGTCAGTTGATGCAAGCATACTTGCAGAAAAAATTAAATTGTCAAATCCACAATACAATGTGAAGGTTGTTGAAAACAATCTTTACATTTGTCCATTGGCATAAAGGAGGGAAAGATGAAGAAAAATTGGTTTGTTCGAATCGGATTTTTGATTGTTGCCCTCGCAATCTCTTTGGCGGGAATTATCGCTTTTGTGACATATGAACCAAGAACCTCCATTGCAAAGGCGACAAAAACTGTTCAGGTGGATGGACAAGATGTTAAAGTTGAAGTTTATGGTAGAAACACTGGTGATCAAACTGATCATCCTGTCTTTGCTGTTTGTGAACTTGTTAACAAGAGTATAAATTATAAATTGGCTCATCCAGAAGAAGATGTTTACATTGATTATGCAATCTATCGTATGGAAACTGACACTGCTTGTTATTACAATCCTAAATCAAGAAAATATGGAAAAACAACAATCATGTCAAAGCCATATAAAAAAGATTGTGAAACTGTGGCTTATAGTTTTGTTAAGGCTGCGAAAAATGGCATTAGGGTGAGACTTATCTATCACAGAGACAAAGACCTTAATGCAAGCACCACCTATGATTGGTTTCAAACTTTCATGAATGAAAAATGTTTCTTTGATGAAACAAAAAGGGTTGCTGATTTTCTTAATGTAAGAAAAGCACAATGGAACTTGAATGAAAGCATGTCAAATCAGATGCACAGCAAACAACTTCTTGTAAGTGATTACGTTGATTGGGATGGAACTGAATATCACAATGCTGTTAATTCTATGACTTCAAATGTGGATAGCTATTTGCCATCTAATCGTCCTATTAAGAAAAAAGACTGGACTCACTCTGGATTTACAATCAGTGGTCATGATAAGGTCTTCGAGGCTAATCAAAGATATTTCGACATAACTTTTGCAAATTGGAAAAATAGATTTGCTTTTGTTGAGGATGTTCTTAATGCGCACAAAACAAATTCACTTAATTATGCAGACGATTATTTTGAATGTTATTTTACGCCAATTCCTCAAAACTATATGGACGGCTATGATGTTGACAATAATCCTTTTGCAAAATATATTGAAAAACTCAATGATTCCCAAGGACAAATTAAGTGCTATATGAACATGTATAGTCTTTCTGCTCATGCACTAACAAATAAGATGTGCAGAAGACTTAATGATGCTTTTAAAAATAACCAAACAAAGGGAAATGATTGCGGATTTATCATAAAGAAAGATATTGTGCCGGCTGATGCTGAATATCAAAATCTGAAAGAAATTGGATATTTAAGTGTGGGGGCTAAGACTCACAGCAAGGATATAATGTTTTATTACGGCGATACAGATGAATATGTTGTCATTACTGGAAGTACAAACCTTGGATATAGTGGTTGGTTTTCAAAGTCAAATCACTCGATTGTCTTTAAAGAAAAGGGTGAAAGCCATGAGATTTATGATGCCTTCTACAAGACCTATTTGGGTGCAGATGTAAAATAGGAGGTGGCATATGAAAAAAGTTTTTAAAACAATTTTTAAGGATTGGAAAATTTCTGATTATATCATCAGTTCAATCACATTTCTTTTAATGATTGCTGTTGTTGTGGTTTCTCAAGTGGTAAAAAAGCCTAAAGAAGTTAGAGAAATTTTTTCAGCTGTTGAAGTTGTAAGTGGATTGTTGTTTGTTTGGGGGATGATTTTCTGCTCTAAAGATACAATTCATGGCTATGCAATAGGTCTATGCACAACTGCATTCTTCTCATATGGTCTTTATGAAGGTGAGTGCTTTGGAAGCTTTATTGTTGCAATGCTCATTTGTGCATATTTGATTTTCAAGCTTGTTTTTAAATGCTTGGGAAAAGAATTGGATTTTGGAAATTTTGAAAAGTGGGACTATTTGTTCCTTTTTGGTGGGCTTGCGGCGTGTGCTTATCCAGTGTATATGCTTATGGATGTTATGATTGCAAGTTGCATTGTGAGTGAGGTTTTGGTCGTTTTGGCAGGATTGACATTTTTATACTTACAATTTAAGAAAGTTAAATTGTCAAAATTTGTGGCATTGGCAATGACAATCTTATCACTTGTTTCGCTTGTGATGATACTTTTACAATTAAATCTTAAAACAGCCGGAGTTTTAATTGCAATGATTATGATGGTTGCGTTTATGGTTGTTGAATGTGTGAAAATGTTTGTAAGAAAAAAGGAGATTAAGCAAGATTGATTGCTTAATCTTTTTTATACTTATATAAATGACATATTTGTCCAAAATTTTGGCTGAATATTGTTTTGATTTTTGTTTGCTTTTGATATATACTATTTATGATATATTCCATATCATAGGAGAGGGGAAATTAAATGATGGCGAAAAAATGTGTTTTAGGGGTTTTGTTTTTGTTCTTGGTTGGAATTATGTCAAGTTTTTCAATGCCAAAGACCTCTGTTGTTTTTGCAAATGTAAACAAAGAAACAACTTTTGCGGAAACAATGACAGAAGGAGATGGAAATGACGAGCCAACCACCCCAGATGTTGATCCTGAGGAGAGATTTAAAGTCTCTGTTCAGATTGTTGGACAAGGCACTGTTGAACTTACTCCAACAGAGGAAGATTATTTGAAAGATAGTGTTGTTAAAGTTGAAGTGACAGCAAAAGAGGGTTGGACTTTTGAAAAGATTGAAGGTGTTCAACTTGATGAGAACAACTCGTTTACTGTTGTTGAAGATGTGACAATTGTTGCAACATTCTTGCCAAATCCTGTTTCGTTTAAAGATGAAGAGAAAGGTGTGTCAGTTGATGCAACTGCTGATATTCTTCCAATTGATGCGAGCATGCAAGTTTCAATGGTTGAAAGTGAAGATGAAAGATATTCTCAAGTGAGAAGTGCTCTTTCAACTCCAAACAAATTGCAAATTTTTGATATCACATTTCAAACTGCAGACAATCAACCAATTGAACAACTTGATGAACTTGTGACAGTGAAAATTAAGCTGGACGAAATGTTTGATTCTCAAAAAGTGAAATTGATCAGAGTTGAACTTAATCCAACAAGTGTTGGAAAGACAGACTATCAATTTGAAGTTGTTGACGGATTTCTGGTTTTTCAGACAGACCATTTCAGCATGTATACTTTGTCTCAGGCAACAGGCTTTAAACCTGCTTCTCCATCAAAAGACGGCACAAACAAAATGGCACTCACTTTGATTGTTTTGGGGCTTTCGGCAGTGGTTGCTGTGATTGCAGTGACTGTGGCAGTGCTTGTAAATCGTAAAAAGAAATAACAAAAAACCCGCTTAAGTGTGGGTTTTTCTTAAGAAAAATGTGAGAGGAAATCAAATGAAAAGTATTTACACATATTATAAAGAAAGATTGATTGAGATAAGCGGAAAAAATCGAAGCTTATATTTGAAAAATTTCAATAAGAAAAACGGCTATGATGTTGGAAGAATTTTGTCATCAGATGCGGAACTTACTGAAGAGTTTTTGGACACTTTGCTTGCAGGAAAAGCAATGCCATTCAATTTTTATTGCAAGTCTACAAGAGAGTTGTTTGTTTCTGCAAGCAATATTGATTTGAAATTTCCAAATAAGCAATTTGATGATGAAAAAGAAAGACAAAAATATGATAGACAGAAAAAAGAATATGCAAAAAAGATTTTTGAACAAGAAGGAAAAGATCTGAAAACTTTGATGCGTGAAATTGAAGAAATTGAAAAAGAGACAGGGCGTTATGAGCTTTATGTTTGTTGGCCTTTTGTCTATGGTGCTGTCAAAAATTATACTCTTCGAGCTCCACTTTTGATGTTTCCAGTTGTGATTGATGTGATTGATGATTCAAACATCAACATTTGTCTTAAATATGGTGAAAAAATTCAATTAAACAAAGCACTTATGCTTGCAATCGCTGACAGCAAACATCTCAATCTTGAAGATATGGACATGGAGTTTGATTCAATAAAGGCAAGGTTTGGGTCTTTACAAGGACTTGTTTCTTATCTACGAGAATTTGGTGTGAAACTTGGTTTCAAGCCTGAAAAGAAACTTCATGCTTGGGGGAAATATGGTGAGCCAAGCATGATTGCTCCGCTTGAAATCAAAAATCTTTGTTTACTTTCGCGTTGCAGTTTGGCGAATTCAATCTATTCTGATTATTCTGCTTTGGAGAAAAAGCATTTGACAAATGATTCAATAAATGAGTTGTTAAATGCCAAATCTGTTAAGAAAAAGACAAGCAAGTGTAATGATTTATATCTTATTAACAATGTTGACTATGCACAAGAGCAGGTTGTGAGAAAAGTGAATGAGAGTGGAAATATGGTTATCTATGGTCCACCAGGGACAGGAAAATCACAAACAATTGTCAATGTGATTTCTGATGCCATATGTAAAAACAAGAGGGTGCTTGTCGTCTCTCAAAAGAAAGCAGCACTTGAAGTCGTTTTCAATCGTCTTTCAAATCTAAATTCAAAAGCAATGTTTATTGTTGACTCTGAAAAAGAAAAAAGGGATTTTTACAAGAGATGCTTTTCTTCTCATGAAGAAATTCTTAAGTCAAATTATAACGACAAACTTCAAAAAGAATATGCGGATCTTGAGAAAAAACTTGAAGCTGAGATTGCAAATCTTAATGCGATTTCTGATTGCTTAAATAAGGTGACTCCTTTTGGTCTTTCTTTGCAACAGATGTATTATAATTCATACAAACTTGGAAAGAAAGGTGCAGAATATGCTCTTTACAAAGAGATGAAAAAAGATAAGAAATTGATGTCTTTGAATTTCAACGAACTTTCTTCGGCTTTGGCAATATTGCAAGAAAAAAACAAAGCGGAAATGTATTTCAATTATATTGAAGAAAAAAAGAAAAATCCGTTTATTGATGCTTTCAAAGAAGAATTGAGTGTGCATGTTGTTGCGGAAGCACAATCAAAACTCAAAAGACTTTTTGCTTCAAGAAAGGCACTTTTTGATGTTGGAAAATACAAATATGCCAGACAAGTTTTAACCTATTATGATCAAGTGAAAAATGACAAAAACAGCAAAGCACTTATCAAACTTATTGCAAAATATGAATATCCAAGTTCACAAAAATTTTTGAGTACGAGTTGTATTTTATTCCCTCTTTATCCATTTGCAAAGTCAAATATGGTGAAGAAAGAAAAACTTGTTAAAACTGAAGTGAAGGAGACTTTGACGGCGGTTGATGAATATATTGCGGACTACTCTTTCCTTAAAAACATCTTGACGGAGAGTGGATATTTGCTTGCTGTTGATGGGATCTTGAATGGGAACAATGGTATTCTACGTCTTCTCCTTTGGGCTGTTGAGAACTATGTTTTGCTTACTGATACTTGCTTGATTTTGAAAAATTTGGATGAAAATCAAAAATATGTTCTTGATTTTGCATATGAAAATGGAAACACATATTCAAAATATCTGAATATTCTCAATTCTATTCTGCCAGTAAGGATATATCATGAGATAATCAAATATGAAGAAGAGAATCATGATACTCTCTCTGCAACAGTTGATTTTGAAAACATCAGAGCAAGAATTGTCTCAATCAAAAAACAACAAAATGAGATAAGCAAAAAACTTGCTTTGCAGACTTTCAATGAAGATTATAAGAAGATGATTGATGGGAGTTCTCAAAGCAAAGATTATATCTATCAAATTGCAAAGAAGCAAAATTTCTGGTCTATCAGAAAAACGATGGAAGTTTATGGTGATTATCTGTTTAAACTTTTTCCTTGCTGGCTTCTTTCACCAGAAAATGTTTCAACAATTTTGCCACTTAAACGCAACCTTTTTGATGTTGTACTTTTTGATGAAGCGTCTCAAGTGTTTATTGAAAATACAATTCCTTCAATCTATCGAGGAAATCGAATTGTTGTTGCGGGAGATGCAAAACAACTTCGTCCAACGACAACTTTTATGAAACGATATATGGGGGCTGGTGTTGAAGATGATTTGGACTATACCACGCAGGCAGCACTTGAAGTTGAGTCTCTCTTGGATTTGGCTGTTTCAAGATATGAAAGTTCAAACATTACATATCACTATCGAAGTAAACATGAAGAACTTATTGACTTTTCAAATAAGGCGTTTTATTCTGGTAATCTTCAAATTGCACCAAATGTTTCAAAAAATATCAGACACAAGCCTATTGAAAGGCTTTTGGTTGACGGAACTTGGAGAGATAGAAGAAATGAGGAAGAAGCGAAAAAGATTGTTGAACTTATTAAATCTCTTCTTAAAACTAGAAAAAACAATGAAACAATTGGCGTTATTACATTCAATGTTGAGCAAGAAAATTGCATTGAGGAATTGATTGATAAAAAATGTTTTGATGATAATGAGTTTAGAAACCTCTATTTAAAAGAAAAAAACAGAATTGAAAATGGAGAAGATGTCAGTCTTTTCATCAAAAATCTTGAAAATGTTCAGGGGGATGAGAGAGATATAATTATCTTCTCAATTGGCTATGCCAGAAATGAGTTTGGCAAGGTTAACGCCACATTTGGTTCTCTTTCAAATGAAGGTGGAGAAAACAGACTTAATGTCGCAATCACGCGTGCAAAACAAAAAATTTATGTTGTCACAAGCATCGAACCAGAAGGACTTAAAGTGGATGGTTCAAAGCATATTGGTCCAAAACTCCTTCGAAGTTATTTGACATATATCAGAGCGGTTTCAAATGGAAATACAGAGGAAGTTAAGACTATCTTGGGTGGTTTTGGAGAGAGTGAGTCTGACAAGCCAAGACTTTCAAATCTTTTGCCAATGGAAAATCAAATCGCAAGCAGACTTGAAAAATTGGGATACAAAACTGATTTAAATCTTGGGAATTCAAACAGTAAAATTTCTATTGCGGTTTATGACCGAAAGAAAGATAGATATTTACTTGGTATTGAAACAGATGAGGCAGTCACAAAAACTTCAAAATCAACTCTTGAAAGGGATGTGTTTAGAAATGAATTTTTGAAGTCAAAAGGGTGGAAGATATTTAGAGTTTGGAGCAGAGATTGGTGGCATAATCCAAACCAAGTGATTTCCGCAATTGTTAAAGAAATTGAAAAACAGAAAAAATAAAAAGATGCACTCGTTGCATCTTTTTTGTTTGAAAGGAGAGATATGATATAATGTTTTTATGAATGAAGAAAGATATGTGCATTTGAATAAATGGCTTAAAAGCAAGTTTGGTCAACGTGTTTTGAAAATTTGCGTTGATGGTGGATTTACTTGTCCAAATCGCGATGGAAGATGCGGCACTGGTGGTTGTATTTTTTGTGGAGCATCTGGAAGCGGAAAAAGTAAAGGAAGTTTAAGCATAAAAGATCAAATTGAAAAGCACCTTAAAAGCTATCGTGGACAAAGGGCGGACAAGTTTATTGTTTATTTCCAAAATTTCACAAACACTTATGGGAGTATAAATTCACTCAAAGAAAAGTATGATGAGGCTCTGTCAGCGAGCGACAAAATTGTGGGACTTTCGGTTGCCACAAGACCAGATTGTGTGGATGAAAATGTTGCGAAATTGCTTTCAGAATATAAGAAGAAATATTTTGTTCAAGTTGAACTGGGGCTTCAAACTGCAAACAATGAAACTGCAAAATTTATAAACCGTGGCTATAAAACCTCAGTTTTTGAAAAGGCTCTTAAAATTTTAAATGCATTTGAAATTGATGTTGTTGCACACATCATGGTTGGACTTCCAAATGAAGACTTTGAAGATTTGAAAAGAACAGTGAAGTTTCTTAATTCACAAAAATATTCTGGTATAAAAATACATTCCACTTATGTCACACAGAATACAAAACTTTGTGATATGCTTCAAAGAGGAGAATATAAACCTCTTGAACTTGAAGAATATTTAAAAAGCGTAGTTTATGTTTTAACTCATATAAAAAAAGATATTGTAATTCACCGCATAAGCGGAGATGCTCCAAAGGATGAATTGGTTGCACCGCTTTGGAATTCTCATAAAAAGCTTGTTTTAAACGGCGTTGATAGGCTTATGAGAGAAGAAAATTTGATGCAAGGTCAGTTTTATGAAAAAAAAGAGTAGGATTTTTTCCTACTTTTTTCTTAATACATCGACCAAATGTGATCCAGCACCAAGAAGATCTTGTCTTTCCGCGATTGATAGAACATATTTTTTGTAAACTTCAAAATCTTGTTCTGACATTTTGTTTATTGTTGGACGGATATAGTCTGTTGGTCCATCTGGAGAAAAGATAATTTTTCGTTTCAATCCACTTTTTTCTTTCAATAAGTTTATGTTTTCAAGAGTGTCATAGCTGTAGAGATCTTCTTCGTTTGTTTTGGTGTGGAAGTCTTCATCAAGTTTTCCATTTTTGAGGGTTTCCTGCAGGTTTCCTTCCTTAAAAGCATAAGTGATTATTGAATAGTCGTTCATGCAGTAGGCAACGAAAATAAGTCCATTTGGTTTTGTAATTCTTTTTGCTTCTGAAAGTGCTTGAAGTTTGTCTTCGAAACTGAAAAGATGATACATTGGTCCAAAAAGAAGAGTTATGTCAAAGCTTTCATTTTCAAGCATTTTGAGATTAAGGGCATTGCCTTGAAAGATAGTGCAGTTTTTACAACGCTCTTCCATAACTCGAACATTTTTTTTGACAAGTTCCACTGCTGTCACATCACAACCAAAAGTTGAAAGTGTCTCACTATATCTTCCAGTGCCAGCTCCAATGTCTGCAATTTTCATTTTTTTGTCAATAAATTTCTTGATATACTCAAGAGTAACAAAAAATTCTACTTGTCCATGTCGAGAAAGCAAGCGTTTATCTTCATTAAATTTGTTGTAGTATTGTTCCAATCTGTTCAATTTCATCAAGATTATTTTAGCATTTGAAAAAAAACTATGCAAGCAATGTGAGCAAAAATAGGTTTTAAGTTTGATGTCGCGTGCTTTTGTGATATAATCCTAGTATGAGAACTTTAAATCTTGAAAAGGGGAATTTCACGGTTGACCATGCTCTTGCAATGGTTGAGATCGAAATTGAAAACGCAAAAAGAGAGGGAATTGTTGCAATAAAGATTGTTCATGGTTATGGCTCGCATGGGGTGGGTGGGGCAATACTTTTGGCACTTCGTCCACGCCTTTCAAATTGGAAACGCATTGGATTTATTCGAAATTTTTTCTTTGGAGATAAGTGGAATTTGTTTGATGCAGATACACAGCGTATTTTGCAAAAAGATAAATCAATTTATGGTGATAAAGATTTTTATTGCAACAATCCAGGCATAACAATTATTGAGGTTTAAAAAAATTGTATCAACATGATACAATTTTTATTTTTTGATTTCTTGTGAAGCTGCGATTTTTTCTTCGCTTCTTTTGAAATATTTTTTATAAGATCTTTTACAGAAATTTTTGTGTGATTTTTGTTCGGTGTTTTCTGGATCGTTGAAATTATATCTTCCGTTGACCTTCCACTTATTGAACCAACCAATATGAAAAGCATCAACAGGGCACATAAATGAGCAACGCATGCACATTAGACAATTTTTTCCAAAATGGAAATTGCCTTCTTCATCTATTGTTATGTTGTGAGTAGGACAATTTTTGATGCACATTTGACAATGTAGGCATTTTGCGTTGACTTTATATTTTTTGCCATTAAATCTTCCTCCCCAATGTTCGATTCTCATGAACCATGAGATGAAGTTTGGAAAAGGAAAGAAGGAAAGTTTGACCTTTTTCTTGGATATGATTTCTTTGCAATCAATTGGAATAAGGCGTTCTGCAGTGTTCCACATGCGATATGCCATTGCATTTGAATGTCTGAAAATCATGTTGTAAGGCATGACATAGTGATATTCATTGTTTAAAACAAATCCTCTTCTTTTTAAAATGTGCTTTATTTTTGTTGATGATATGTTGTTTATTTTAAGAGGCTCACCAGAGGTTTTGATTATGTAGAGTTGTTTCTTTTCAGAGAGTTTTGGCAAGTTTTTGCAAAATGAAACAACATTTGATGGTGCGTTGAAAGCATGAATTGGGTAAGCTATGCCGACACTGTCAAATTCTTCAAAATTGACAGGGGTGGCACTTTCAATTGGCATTGAGGAGGCATCCCAACCATTCAATTTAAATTCTTCAACAAAGCGTTCGACGACTTTTTTTGTGTTCCCTGTTCCTGAAAAATAGCATATTATCGTTTTCATTTGTTTGTCCTTATTTCAGCTTTAAAATTTTTATCCATAGAGTAGATATAGTTTTCATCTTTTGAGTGAGAATCAAGCCATGCTTGAGCAAAAATCTTGTCTTTCTTACAAAGTCGATCAAAATCCCATTCATATTCAACATATGTGCAATTGAACCAATGTCCAGCTCTTAAAACGGAGAATGCAGTTGCTTCAAATTCTTGATTATCTTGTGTTTTCCATTTCAGTTTTTTGTATATGTCTCCAGTTTTGAAATCTTTTGAAAGAAGTTCTCCACCATGCATCTTTGCAACTGATACAAGATCTTCTTTTGAGATTTCGCTGTCTTTTTTGTTATAATCAAATCCAAGATCAATCATTTTTGCATTTTTGATGTCTTTAAGATTTTTATAATCAAGATCGTTTCCTTCTGGGGTTTTGTTTTCTTTCATGAGATTAAAGCAACACCATTTTTTTGGAAGTTTTTCATACTCGTCCTTTCCACCAAAGAAAGCAACAAGTTTTGCTTTGTCATCATTCTTATACCAATATGCAGGTGAATTATCATCTTTAAAAAGTCTTTGGATGGCAAATTTCGATATTATGGATTTTGGAACAATTTTTCCAAACTTATAATACCAATATTTTTTGCCAATTTCTTTCCAATAGTCTTTGACATCTTGACTTACATAACCAAAGAGCTCGTCAAGTTTCTGTCCATCATAAAACCAAACGCCATGAAAGTTTCTTGTCGCATTGAAATATGGCTTGAAAAAGTCTTTTGCAGATCCGCCAATAAGTTTGAAGCCATCGTTGAGGGTGTCATAGCCAGTGATTTGATTTTCACTTTTGGAGCCAATATTGAAGCATTGTTTCCAAAATTTGTTTTTAAGATCTTTTTCGCTGTCTTTTTTGATTATGTTTGCAATCAAAACTCCGCTGTCATGGGCGGTGACCCATTCAAGAGGTGCATTGAAGCAAGTGTGAAACATCAATCCATCTCCCATGTTGTCTGCGAGCATATGTGTGTGCAACATGGCTGATTGACGCAAAACAGCCCAATTTTTAATGTTGGATTCAAGGACGGAGAATTCTCCACGAAGTTTGGTTATTGAATAGACATCTAGGGGGCTTACAAGAAGTGGATCTCCAACTCTTGCCCAAGGATGAAGATGATTTCTATTTCCATAGAGTGCGACAGTTGATGTGTGAATAAATCTTGGTTGCTTCTCACATTCTTCAATTGCTTGAATCAAATTTTTGACGCCAATTTCATTGCAATCAATTGCCCATTGCGGATGTTTATCGGCTTTTGGAGGAATTACAGCAGCCAAATTTACTACATAATTTGCATCGCATACGATTTTTCTGCATATTTCAAGGTTGTTTAAATTGCCATATACAACTTCAATTTTTGATTTATTTTCATTGCATCTTTTGACAACTTCACGTTTTCTTTTTTTATCATCTGGCAAAACCAAGATTCTGACTTTTTCTACATTTTCAAGTTTGACAAGTTCTTTTAAAGCTTCACGCCCCATGTTTCCTGTTGCACCTGTAAGAGTTACTATCATAGAAAATCTCCTTTACAAAAATTTTACATACACATAATAACACACATCTAAAATAAGTGCAAAATGAATTGTTAAAATTTTTTAATTTTTTTATTTGGTTGCAAAACTTTGTTAAAATTTTTTAAGTAACGGTTTTTGCTTTGTTGTGGTGGGGCGGATATTGACAATTATGGGGTTCTGTGATACAATCTCTCAAAAGGGGAAAGGTATGTCAATGTCATACAATGAGGCTTTAAATCAATACAAATCTGGGTTTGATGAAAAGTCTTGGAAAGAACATGAGAGAAATAAAAAGAAGCTGAAAAGCTTTGCGAAGGTGAAGTTCGTTGGTAAGTCACTTTATCCTATTGAAAACTTGAAAGCTCCAAACGATGTTTTCATGAAAAGATTTAAATATATCGCTTTGTCACAAATTCAACGAAATTCGGAAGCTGTGAGAAATATGCGAATGATAAATGAAATCTTAATTCCTATACTTTGTAAACAAATTGGGCTTGAAGGTGCAACATATTTAGGTTTCAGCGAAGATGAGAATAAACCAAATTATGAGACCATTATGGACGTTATGAAAAGCGTTAAAATGACTGACGGTTTGGTGAGTTTAAATTTTTTGAAAGAGGGCGAGGAACTTTTTGGTGACTGGGAGCTCTATGATTATGGAAGCAAAAGTGGATATAGCTTTGAGGAGTTGTTGGAGAGGATAAAAACTGAAAAAAGAAAAGACCCAAATCTCAAGTTTGACATTAATGATATAAAAATCAAATTTTTTAAGTTGATTGTGCTTGATCTTCTGACCCTTCAACTTGACAGACATGAGGGGAATTTGCCTTTAATATTAAATAAAAATAACAATACTGTTCATTTTGGGATTGTCTTTGACAACGAGTATGCCTTTAATATCAAGTCCTTGGAGACGTATAACCTTGAAAATGATGATTTTGAGATGTTGAAAGCTGATGGCAAGGTGGATATGAAAAAATTTATTCTTCATTATAATCGAAGACTGAAACATGGAGATGATTATATTTGGACAATTTCATCAAATTGCAATATGGATTATATGTCTTGTTTGAGAGATATTGTTAAGCTTACAATTGTTTCTCCAACTGCAAAGAATCTTTTAACAGAAGTTCTTGCAAAGTTAAGTGTTGAGAAAGCATTTGAAGAGCTGACAGGAAGGGGAGTTAAGGTTAGCAAGCAATATGAAAGCTTTGTTTCTCAAATTGTTGGTTTTGGGAAGGCTCAATTTGTGAAAGAAATTGCGAAAGCTGATGAAAAAAAGAAAGGTGTCATTGTAGCAAATACTACTGAGCCGTCAAATAAGATTTAAGATACATATAAAGATGAATCGTTAAAAATGTTAAATTAATCAAATAACATTTTGAGCAATTTGTCTTTTTTGTTATAATTCATTATGCGAAAGGGGGAAAAGTGAAAGTTTTTATTGCAGGTGCTGTGACAGCAGCAAATGAAAATCAACTAAAAAAATATAATGTTTATAAGAAAATCTTGATGAATGTTTTTGGAGAAATTAGTCTGACGACGCCAGATGATATTTGGGACTTTAGAAATAAATGTATAAAAGAAAATCCAAAAGCACAAAAAATTGAGATTGACAAAATGATGACTGACTTTGATTTGCAAAAAATCAGAGAGAGCGATTTGATTGTGTGTGATTTGACAGTGCGTTCGACTGGTATGGGAATAGAACTTGGAGTTGCACATGAAAACAGAAACAAAGTGGTGTTTTGTTTTGAGGATGGAACAAATGTGAGTAATATGATCACTGGAACCTTTTCTTCAAGCAAATTTGTTTCTTACAAAAATTTGAGAGAATTGGAAAAAGAGTTGGTTGAAGCATTGAAAGGTCTATGATAGATTAAAAAAAGCATCCAAAAAACAGGGGTGCTTTTAATTTATTTTTATATTTCAAAAACTTGACCAATTTCTGGAATTATAAAATCAATCGGTGCATTTGCAAGATATTTTTCAATTTCATTTTTCTCGTAAGTCATTTTGCCAGCTTCTTGATGGGCGACTATAAGGAGTTTTGCTCCTGCATCAATTGTGGTTTGCATCGCTCCCCACAAATTCATGGATGCATCAAAGGCTGTTACATCGGCAAAAACGGCATCAGCTTTATAATCATTTTTGAAACGGATTGTGTCACTTGTGATATAAAGTTTTGTTTTTCCATCATCAATAATGAAACCAACATTTTCTTTAATTTCACCATCAGTGCTTATAAATCCATGAATTGCTTTGACAACAGTTATTGTTGTTTCTCCAATTTTGAAAATATCATTTTCTTTTATTGATTTTATTTTAAGAGTTGGATTGAAAGAAGAAACCTCCTGAGTTGAATATATTGGCAATTGTAATTCTTTTACAACTGAAGCATTTATGTGGTCGCTATGTCTGTGGGTGATTAAAATTGCATCAGCAGTTTTCCAATCTTTTATGAATTTTTCATCATATTTCACAGAGCTTGGGTCAACCAAAATTTTCGTCCCGTTGGTTTCAATAAGAATGCAACTTTGAGGGAATTTTTTAACTTTCATTTTTTCTCCTTTAATTTGATTGTGAGTTTTCTTCTTTTTATTTTGTATGATGTCTTAAAATTTTGTTTTTGATTTTGAGTGCGTATTTGCTTATGGTTTTGAGATTTAATAGAATAGCAAGACAAATCACAAGAAGTTGAAATCCTGCCCCAAGCACAAAGATCAATGAGATGTTGTGGACATTGATTAGAGAAACATAAATGCAACCGCATAAAAGCCATCCCATGAGAGACAGGCTTATTGGATCCAAAAACTTGTAAAGTACTCGAATATAAATGACGACGCTTATACAAACAAGGGGAGCAGTGTAGAAATAAAGAAGCCACTTGTTGAAACCGGTCACGTTGCAAATCCCCATAACATAGATTGCAATGCTTGCTGCACAAAAAAGAATGACATTTGCAAGCAAAAGCATAAACACTCTGAAAAATTGTTTTTTTCTTTTGTCAACTTTTGCCTTTGCTTCCACCAATTGATTTGCATCAATGGTGCTTTCATTTAAAAGGTCGTCAATTGTTATGCCATAAACATTTGCGATTTCTTTCAAAACAAAAACACTGGGAGTCGTTTCGCCGTTTTCCCATTTACTGATGTTTTTATTGCTGTAATTTAATTTTTTTGCAAGCTCCAACTGACTTATGCCTGCTTTTTTTCTATAATTTGTCAAATTGGCTGCAACAATTTCTTTTTGTTCCATTTATGTATATTAACATATAGTATGACATTTTCAAAGCATTTTGCCACTTAAATCAAATAATTTAAGTGTATTTCGCTTTAAAAGCGAATTGATTTTTTAATTGTAGAATTTATTTTATGGGCTCGCTTGCTTGTTTTTTGAGATTTTGAATAAAATTAAATTGAAAAAGCACGAGGTGGCTTTTGCAATAAACAATAAATTAAGATTGGAGTGTGAAGAAAATGAATAAAGTGAAACTTATAACGGATAGCTGTTGCAGTTTGTCGGAAGAAGAACTTGAGAAATTAGGTGTGGATTTTGTTCAAATGTCAATAACTGTTGACAAAGAAGAAGCACCTGCTTTTGAATTCCCAATTAAAAAGCAGATTGAATTTTATGAAAAATTGAAGCAGGCTGAAAGTTGCAAGACGAGTTGTGTAAACGTTCAATCTTTTTTAGATGTATTTCACAAATATGTCGATCAAGGCTTTGATGTTGTTTATGTGGGACTTTCAAGTGGGCTTAGTTGCACATATAATAATGCAATTCTTGCAGCGGATGAAATCAACTCTGAGAAAGGACAAAGAGTTTGGGTTGCGGACAGCTTGTCTGGAAGCTTTGCCATTGCCATTATGTTGGAAAAAGCTGCAAAATTGATTTCTGAAGGGAAAACCGCCGAAGAGGTGTTTGAAGCAATTAATAAGAATGGTATGAAAACATATACTCTCTTCATTCCAACTGATTTAAACTTTTTGCTTAAGTGTGGACGATTGAGTAAATTGGCTGCAAGCATAGGAAGTCTTTTGAAGCTTGAGCCAGTGCTTACAGCAGATGGGGAAGGGAAACTTAAAACTGTTGCAAAAGGCATTGGAAAAAGAAGAACCATGAAAATCTTGGAAAACCTTCTTTTGGAAAATGCAGATATGTCTACTCAAGAAAGAATTTACATTGGTCATACTGGTCAAGAACAAGAAGCGATGGAAGTTAAAGAATTTTTGGAAGCAAACACAACAAATAAAGAGATTATTGTTGGTTGGATTGATTACACAATGGGCTGTTGTTGTGGTCCAGAAACTTTGGCAATTTTCATGACTGAAAAGAAATAATATAAAAAAGAGATTGAGGTGCTTCTCTCAATCTTTTTTATTTAAGATTCTGGAGCTGATGGCGGGAATCGGACCCGCGACCCCCACCTTACCAAGAATAAATCTTCCCTATTATAGTATTTTTATGATGGATTTACTCTCTCTTTTCCATAAATTTTACTTACTCTATTATATATTATATAAATTTTATTAAATCAAATAAATTTCATAACTTGCACGAAATCTGTATATAACTTTACAGATTTTTTTACACTTTTTATGGTTTAAGGTTTTCATTTAGGTAAAGTTCGGATAAGTGTTTTTTCATTTGGTTTACTATAACATAACCCAAATCTTGAATAAGGTCCCATCGTACTTCAGTATAACAATATTTTTCACCATTGTATAGTTCTTCATTTTCTCTCAATTTACGAAGATATTTTTGCATATCCTCATTTTCAATAATATCTTTAGTATAGATTCTCAAGTGATTAGCCACTTTATCACTGAAAAATTTTTCCATCCTTTGTTTTTCTTCAGAAATATATTTTTGTTTCTTTTCATAAAACTTTTTCTTATAATCCAAATAATTTTTATGAAATGTTCGCAAGTTATATAACTCATTATATTCTTTTGATTCAATATCATATCCTCTTCTGGCTTTATCTTTCCAATGGGCTTTAGCAAGCTCAAGTTGTTTTATTTTTTCTTTAAGAGTAGAAATTTCATTTAAAAGTTTTTCAGTTCTAACTTCTACTGCCTTTGTTATGTTGTTTTCAATTTGTTCTTTCCCATTTTCAAAGATAAAATCAAGAGGAGTAAATTTGTCGGGTGCATGAACAAGAGCAAAATCAATAATCATGTTTAACTGGGGAAGGGTTGGGAGAGTTTTACCAGTACACCAATAATTTACAGTGGTTTTATCCAACTGATTTTTTTTTGCAAACTTTGCTTGCGACCAACCTGATTCCTTTAAAAGACTTCTCATTCTATTTGCAAAGAATTCATACTTTATTTCCATTTTAACCCCCAAAGATTATTTATAAGTATACGAAAATTTTACAATTTTGTCAAATAAATTCAATAGAAAAATTTTTGTCTACCTTTTTATTTATGTAGTTTTTAAAAAGCAGGAGTCTGCCATTTTTGAATTTGAAACTATAGATCAAAAAAAGGAGGTAAAGAAATATGGTCTTTAACATGAGAACTATCCAACAATGTGTAGAAGAAATAAGATTGTTGGATAAGAACACTGCTGTTACTGAAAACTTTATAAGAAATCTTTGTAAAGAAGAAAAGATAAAGTACCATAAATCAGGTAGCAAGTATCTTGTTAACTATGATTATCTACTTGAGTATTTAGCAGGTTAAAGATTAGGGAGTGGACAAGTTGTCCCAAGTCCTGTAGTCCCTAAATAAATAATACTATGGGAAATTATAAAATGAAAAAATAAAAAGGAGAAATAAAAAAATGAACGATAAAAACAAAAATATTGTATTTATTCCAGAAGATAAGAAAGTTCGTAGATGGATGTTTACAATTAACAACCCTATCTTTAAGGATAGTGATTTAGAGGAAGTTGATATTTCCAAAACCGATTTGGAGATTGTTGATAATACCGATGATTTAAAGGTTTTGTCAAAACCAGAAAATGTAAACTTGTTTGAGTTTAAGTATGTTAAAAAATATTTTGAAAAAGAACAAAAGGAAAAGGTTGTAAAAAGACCATTCTTTAAGGACTTGGAAAGTATTCAAACCTATATAAAGAATATTACCTTTAAGTATTGTGTGTTTCAATATGAGAAAGGAAGTACTTACCACATTCAAGGTTTTATTATTTACCCAGAAAGTAAAAGGTTTAAGAATGTTAAACAAGAATTTTTAACCGCACATTTAGAACCAGCAGATGGCACAAATTTTGAATGTAGAAACTATTGTATGAAAGAAGAAACAAGAGTTGCAGGACCTTTTGAATTTGGTGATTTTGCTGAAATGAAATCAAGAACAGATATTTTGCAGTTTCATGAGGAGTTAGAAGAAGGCGCTTCCAACATGGAATTAAAAGCATCATTCCCTAATTTATACTCCTCTTATGGTCCAGCGAAAATTGAAAGTTTTAGGCAAGATTATTTTAAGGATAAGTATTCAAGTGAAATGAGGGATGTTAAAGTAACTTTTATTTATGGTAAAACTCGAACTGGTAAAACAAGTTTTATTTATGATAATTTTCCTATGAGTGAAATTTGTCGTGTTACTGATTATGATAGAGGAACATTTGAAAATTATCAACAACAGAAAGTTTTGGTGTTAGATGAGTTTACTGGTGAAATAAAAATAAATTACCTTAACAACCTATTGGACAAATATCCTGTGGATTTGTCGGCTCGTTTTGCAAATCGTATGGCTTGTTATAATGAGGTTTATATTATCTCAAACCTTTCCCTTAAACAACTTTACAAAGAGGAACAAAATAATTCTCCAGAGGTTTATGAGGCTTTTTTAGCAAGAATAAAGAACATTATTCATTTTACAGATGTAGGTAAATATGTATATGAAATGAAAGATGGCAAAGTCGATCCATCCGATGAAATAAATTTTACTGATTTGTTGTGAGGTGAGGAATGGTAATTTGTGATATTTGTGGGAATGACCATGCAGTAATGAACTATGATTTTAAAATGTGTTGTTGTTCTCATTGTTATTCAGTGTTTGTTAGAAAGAAAACTACAAGATATAAAGAGTTGGGTTTTGAACATTACTTTATATCAAGAGAGCTGGAGAAAATTATTGATACAAATAAGGAAGAAAAAAGTAATTTAATTCGTTCCCTTGATTTAATAGTTAAAATGGATTGGGGAGAAGTAAGTAAAAATATTAAAGTTTCAGGTAACACAATTTACTTTAGATTACAATTTTTTCCTCAAGCGGTTATGTATTATAGAAAAGGAAACTGGTTTATTCTTTTGTGTGAAGAGTTTAAAACTAAATATGATTGGACTGGTCCTTTCCCTTACACACCACCAACTGGTCCATTTTAAAAATAAAAGGGGTTTAAAACACTTAAACCTCTTCTCTTTATATTTTCTTATGTGAAACCTTAACGGCTCTTAAACGGCTGTTTAAAGTAATTTTAAAAGGGCTTCCCTCTTATCATGTGGGAGGTCTTTTAATTTTTTAAGTATCTCTTTATCTTCCTCATAGTTGGCAGTATCGTTGTAGAAAAAATATTCTGGTGTTATCCCACAAGCAACTATAATTTTGTTTAACACCTCTAAACTTGGAAGAAAATCCTTTTTACATTCTAATCTATTTATATACCCCATGTTCATTTCAATTCTCAAAGATAATTCTTTTTGGGAAAGGTTTGCCTTTGTTCTAAAATAACCAATTCTATTGATAATATCAAGTCCAAATTCATCAAGTGGTCTTCGTGGTTGTACCAAATAAATTCTTTCATAATTGTCCATATATTTTAACACCTCTTTTTACTTAAATTATACCCGTTTTGTAGAGGTTTGAAATACACACAATATGACTTCAAATCGCACTCTATATTTATTAAAATTTAAAATAAATAAACATATAGTGTGATTTTCTTTGACTTCACTTTTATTTTGTGGTAAAATGAAAGTAAGTTTTACAAAAGGAGGTAGTTTTTATGGGATTTTTCAAAAATCTTAAAGCTCGTATGAAAGCCGTTGACAATCTTACCGAATCAATCAACAATGGTGATTTGGTAGTTGATAGAAAAAACTTAACTATCAAGAAAAACGACAATGATGACCAAAAGAAGTAAAAAACATAAGGAGAAATCATTATGAACAATGGATTTGATGCTTGTAAAGAATTACACAACACAACATTAAGGGGTGTAAGATATTCATTTGATTCCACAACCAAAAAGTTTGTAGTTTCTAAACATGGTAAAAAGTTGGGTAAGGATTATGTGGCTGAAATACCTAAGAATGGTATTTATGTTATGTTTGAAAATGGTGAACTTTGGAATGGTAAAGAAAAGATAGTTCGTGTAGGTATAAATGTAACACAAAACAATTTGGCTGATAGGATTAAAAGACACTACATGGGTAGTATTAGAACAAGTGTTTTTAGAAAACATATTGCAAGTTGTTTTGATAGTGAGAATTTGAGTAAAGAAGAATTAGAAAAGAAAGTTTCAAACTATATTCAAAACAACATATCTTTTGTTGTGTTTGCAATAGATGACCAACACGATCGTGTGGAGTATGAAAAGAAATTCATTGGAACTGTTGCAAGTTGTGTTGATTGTGTTCCCTCTACAAACTGGCTTGGAAAGAAATGTGTGGCACCTGAAATAAAAAATGGTAATTTGTGGAATCGACAACACTTAAACTCAAAACCTTTAACAGAAGAAGAATTGATAAAGCATACTGATAAGATTGTTTTGGATATCGACCTATCAAAAGATTTCAAAAAGTTTTTGAATGATTAAAACTTTTTCATACGAAACTTGTTGTTTTATCTTATAATCAACTTAAACAAAAGGAGTTGGCTAATGGCTGATAAGTTACAAAAGAAGATTAGTGAGGTTAAAACTAATGTTAAGGAATCTCTTGAAAACCTTATTCAAATGTTGGATATGAAAACCCCAAATGATATGAATAAAAACTTTACAGAAAGTTTGAAATTGTTTTTCATACTGGAAGAAAACTTAATAAAGATTATTACATATTTACAAGAGGAAAAAGAAAAGTATATTAAACTTGAAAATAACCAAAAGAAAAAATTTAAAGTTTTTGATAATAGAGAATTGATTTTAAAAGCATATATTCCAAGTGCTATGGAATATAAAAAATACTTTGAAAAGTTTAGAGCAATTATGGGTGCTAAACTTTCAACCAAAGCAAAAGAACATAAGGCATGGGAATGTGATAAATATTGTGATAAGGGTTATTTCTTAATGAGGACACCTCTTGTTGATTCTACCTCTCACATAGCAGTTGGTGGTGGAGGTGGAGTGTTGTGTTGGGATTTAAGTAATCGCACCACAGCAGGTTTGAGAGTAGCATTTCAGTTGAAATATGAAACCAAAAGTAGTGTTGTTAAAAGTTGTAGAATGTTAAAACAAACAAGTTTAGTTTATGAGAACAATGAACAATGTGAGGCAGTTGAGAAAGGTAAAAAGTATGAGGTAACAAGTGAGGTACCTATTATTATCTTTGGTGGAAAAGAATGTGTTTGGCTTAATAAAGAAGAATGTGAAAATGGGCAAAATGAAACAATGGAACTTTGGACACTTGAACTTCTTGATTGTGCAAAACCTTTTTACAAAGATAATGATTTTGGAAATGCTATTGAACTCCAAAAACAATGTTATAAAGAACTAACTATTGGTTGTAATAATGAAGAACTTAATATGGTTGTTGGAGTTAAAATGAGTAAAGGAGATAATTATGAAAAGGTTGAGCCAATTATCTAAAAACTCTCATATTTTTAATAGAACTTTAAAACCCTCTCAATAAATAAAAAAAAGATAAAACAGTATTTAAAAGGTTGTTTTGAACGAACAATCTTTTTTTATTTTTTTTAAAAAATCCTAACGATTTTCGTAAAAGTTCTCTTATAATTCAAATATACGAAAGTTCTACAACTTTTCCAAAAACATTCGATAAAATTTATTTCTGCCACCTTTATATATAGTAGAAAATAAAAAGGAGAACTCTATGAAAAAAGAAAGAAACTGCTACGCAAACAAGAATAGTTATGGGGAGATTATTTCTTATCGTTTTTACTACTCTGGTAAGGACCCTATAACCGATCAACCAAAACAATACACAAAAACATGGAAAGTTCCAAAAGGACTTTCACACAAGGAAATTGAACTACAAAAGAAAAAGGCTGAAATTGAGTTTATCAACGAAGCAACAAAGAAATCATTAGGTTTATACAAACCAGAATGTAATAAGACCTTTGAGCAGTTTGCAGAGGAGTGGAAAGAAAGAATCCTTAAGAAGAATGAGGATAGTTATAATTACTACGAAAGAGCAAAATATGCATTGAGTATAATTAACCCACACCTAGGGAGATTTATGTTAAATAGAATAAGTGCTGAAATGGTCCAAAACTTTATGGATTATCTTTGCGATAGAACTTACACAAAAGAAATAGTAACTGTTAAGAAGTCCATTTATGATTTAATAGATAAGCAAGGATTAAACAAAACGCAACTTGCAAGAGATTGTGGAGTTGAAAGACACACATTGGAACTTGCATCAAAGGTTGGTAGTCGTATTAGTATGATAACAGCAAAAATTATTTCAAAACATTTTAAAGTTCCGTTAGCAAAATATTTTAATGTTGAGAAAGAAGAAGTTAAATATGCAAAAGCCTCAAATGATGGGATTAGAAGAGTTTTAGTGGCTATTTTAGGTGAAGCAAAGAGAAAACAATTAGTGGAACATAACTATGCCTCAAGAGACTATATAACACCTATTACAGGGACAACAAAAGAGAAAGAAATATTTGAGGAAGATGAAGCAAGGAGATTTGTTCAAACCCTTATAAAAGATCCTTATTTGAAAAAACGAACTGCTTTGGCGGTGTTAATGTTTTTAGGGTTAAGAAGAGCTGAAGTGTTAGGATTATGTTGGAGTGATATTGATTTTGAAAACAAAACCTTAAGTGTAAAACGAAATAGAATTTACACAAGAACATTTGGAATTAAAACCAAAAAGACCAAAACGATTACCTCTGAAAGAACTATCAAAATGCCAGACTTACTTGTTGATATGCTGAAAGAATATAAAGTTTGGTATGATAATGAAAAAATTTATTTGGAAAAGTTTTGGGGAAACAATGATTCATTATTTTTAAGAGATAATGGGAAACCTATGAATCCAAGTTGTTTGGACTATTGGGCGAGAAGATTTAATTTTGAACATGGATTTAATCACATTCCACCCCATGCGATTAGACACACTTGTATTACAATGCAAATAAATGCTGGAATACCTTTAAAAGTTGTTTCTGCAAGAGCAGGTCATGCGAATGAAAAGATTACACTTGGAATTTATACCCACGCGTTAAGGTCGCAAGATGATAAGGCGGCGGAGATTTATAACAACTATCTTTTAGCCTAAGAGAATAGAAAAGAAAAAAAGACTTGGAACGAATCCAAGTTTTTTTTGGAGCTACTGGCGGGAATCGGACCCGCGACCCCCACCTTACCAAGGTGGTGCTCTACCCCTGAGCCACAGTAGCATAAATGGTATGTTTTTACACCAATTTTTACACTTTTTTTACACTTTGCTATTTTTGGGAAAAGTTCAAAACCCAAAACTCCTTTAATTTAGGGCGGTATAGCGATTTTGATAAGTGGTAAAGAACATACTTACCAAGGTGGTGCTCTACCGCTGAGCCACATCAGCAAAATTTCTATTTAAAATTATCATAGGTAAAGGCTGTTTGTCAAGTGAATTTTAATTTTGTCTTCAAGTCTTTTTTTCTTTATTACTTTATTTTGATTATATAGTATGGATGTGCTACTATATATAATATGAAAATGAAGTTACTTTCTCCAGCTGGAGATTTTGAAAGTTTGAAAATGGCAGTCATTTATGGTGCTGATGAGGTCTATTTGGGAGTCAGGGACTTTAATGCTAGAAACAACATAGAGGGCTTTGATCTCAATGGGTTGAAAAAAGCGGTTGATTTTGCACATATTTTTGATGTGAAAGTTCATTTGACCGTAAATATTCTTTTTTGCGATGAAGAGTTGCAGAATGCTTTAGATTTGGTGGTGGAGGCTTACAATATAGGTGTTGACGCCTTCATTATTCAAGATGTTGGACTTGCGAGTTTGATAGGAAAACTCTATCCAGAAATAGAAATGCATGCAAGCACACAAATGGGGTTACATAATCTTGAGGGTGTTGTTGAAGCGAAGAAACTAGGCTTTAAGAGAGTTGTTCTTGCAAGGGAGACTCCCCTTGAAGAAATAAGCAGAATAAAGAAAAATTGTGATGTTGAGGTTGAGTATTTTGCACAAGGGGCTCTTTGTGTTTCTTTTTCTGGAAATTGTTATTTAAGTTCTTATCTTTGCGATGCAAGCGGAAACAGAGGAAAATGTAAGCAATTGTGCAGATTGCCATATGTCATTGAGAAAGATGGGAAAGTCCTGAAAGAAGGTTTTCTTTTAAGTGCAAAAGATTTTAATATGATTGATAGGCTTCATGAACTTGAGAGTGCTGGCGTTGATGCAATTAAGATTGAGGGGCGTGCAAGACGACCTTTCTATGTTGCAGTGGCAACAATGCAATATCGTGCTGCTTTAAATGAAAAACAGATTGACAATGAAATGATTTCTCTTGCTTTTAATAGAAAATTTACTGCAGGCTATTTGGATGGAAATGGAAACATTATTTCCAATTTTCAAAGTCACATTGGGATTCCGATTGGAGTTGTTGAAAAAGTCAATATTGGCAAAAAGTTTAATGAGATTTTTGTTAGGAGTAAAAGGCTCTTAAATAAAAAATCCACTTTTAAATTTTTTAGAGGAGAGATTGAAAAATGTACCATTTCTGCCTTTGATTTATGTGAAATTGAAAATGGTCTTTATCGAATTACAACAACTCAATTTATTGAAAAGGGATGGTCTGTTAATTTGATTGTTGATAATCTTTTGGAAGATGCTGTTTTGTCAAAAGTTTTAAGAAGAAAAGTCCATATTTTTGTGACTGCAAAAGTTGGAGAGAAATTAAAAGCACAAGTGAAGTGTGGCAAGTTTGAGTTTGTGGCTTTTGGTGAGATTTGTCAGGAGGCTCTTAAACAACCGATTTCAAAAGAGGAGATAGAGAAAAATTTTGCAAAAAACGAAATTTTTGATGCCAAAGTTGCTTGTGAACTTGATCATGTGTTTTTGACAAAACAACAATTAAATGAGTTTAGAAGAAATGTTTTTGCGACTTTGGAAGAGAAAATCTGCAGTTTCTATCGTAAAAATCTAAAAACCAAGAAACTTGAAAGTTTTGAGGTTGAAAGATTTGAAAGTCTTTCAGATATGCAAATTATAGAAAGCAAGGGCGAGGTGTTGAAATCGAGAAATGTTATCTTTTCACCAGAAATATATAAACTTGACGAGATTGAATTTTTAAAATCAAAGTGTGAAAAACTTGGCAAAAATTTTTACTTAGACACACCAAACTTTGCTCTTGAAAGTGACATTCATCTTTTGAAAGAGATAATTGAAAAAACTAAAGCATCAATTGTTGCCAACAATATGTATGCACTTTGTTTTGACACCGAAATTGTTGTTGGTGGAGGATTGAATGTTTTTAATAAGAAAACCGCAAAATATTATGGCAAAAAATTTGTTGTTGCAGAAGGTGATGTTGGAAATAGAGTTAATTTTCCTTATATGACGCTTCGTCACTGCCCAATGAAATCAAATTTAAATGCAACTTGTAAGAATTGCCCATATCAAGATGGTTTTTCATATCGTATGCAAAATGGGAAAATACTGAATTTGAAGAGGAAAAAACTTTCAACATGCACATTTTATTTGGTGGATTAAAATATAGATAAAGGTAAGGGTATATACAACATATGATAAAAAGAATTAAAGCATTTAAAGATTTGAAACTTGGGATGTTCGTTCATTTTGGTCTTTATAGTATTGTTGGCAAAGGCGAATGGTATATGTACAACGAAAAAGTTGAAAATTTTGAATATGACAAGTTGTTGGGACAATTTAAAGTTGATAAGGATTGGGCGACCAGTATTATTTCAACAGCAAAAAGTTTTGGGGCAAAATATATTGTTTTAACAACGAGACATCACGATGGATTTTCTCTTTATGACACGCATGGGTTAACAGACTATGATGTTATGCACACTCCAACAGGTCGAGATTTAATTAAAGAGTTTGTGTTGGAATGTAGAAAAAATAACATTATTCCGTATTTTTATCATACAATAATTGACTGGCATGAAAAATCATTCAAGAAGCAACCAGATTTGTATTTTGATTATTTACTTAAGAGTGTTAAATTGCTATGTAAAAATTATGGAGAAATTGGTGGTTTCTGGTTTGATGGGACTTGGAGTGATGATGATTTTGATTGGCATTTAGATGAGATATTTTCCGTGATTAGAAAATATCAACCACAGGCAATAATATCAAACAATGGAGGATGGGAACATCCAGGTCAAGTTATTCATAAGGAAATAGATTGCATTATTTATGAAAGAGTTTCATCTAACACTGAATCTGAGATACTTGACAAAAAAGAAAGAGCAAAAGAGGTTTGTCAAACTTTAAATAAGCATTGGGGATATTGTAAAAATGATAAGGATTATAAAACCTCAAAGCAGTTAATTGATTTATTTAATGAATGTCAACAAAACAACACAAACTTGCTTATAAATGTTGGACCGAAATCAAATGGAAAGGTTTCTTTTAAAGATAAATGTTTATTGAGAAAATTTGGCAAACATATAAAGAAAAAACACCTTATGTAAAACCATAAAGTGTTTTTATTATTCTAAACTTTTATAATGTTTTTATCATCATGAAATTTGAGCCTCGTTGGCCGGCAACAAGTCCGCTTACAAGCACAACTTTGTCGCCTTTTTGAACATAACCAGACTCGATTGCTTTTTCGAGTGAACTTTTGTTAAGTTCGTCAATGTTTCGATAGTTTTTATCCATGATTGGAACAACTCCATAAAGTATGCTCATTTGATGATAGGTTTTTTCGCTTGGGGTACATGCAATGATCGGAACATTTGGTCTGAACCTGCTTATGTTTTCAGCGGTGTCTCCAGTTTTTGTAACAGCAATAATTGCCTTAATGTCTTCCGTTCTTGAAAGGGAGTATGCGGCATAACCAATGCTCTTTGAAGTGTCATGAGTTTTGATTGGTTTTTCAAGCCCTTCAATATAGTTTTCTGCCTCAAGAGAGATTCTTGCCATTGTTGAAACAGCCTCGATTGGAAATTTTCCAGATGCAGTCTCTCCAGAGAGCATAACATTTGTTGAGCCATCAAAAACGGCATTAGCAACATCGCTTATCTCTGCTCTTGTTGGACGGGCATTGGAAATCATGCTTTCAAGCATTTGTGTTGCTGTGATTGTAATTTTTCCATTTTTATTACATTTGTTGATGAATTCTTTTTGAAGGAAAGGAATTCTTACAAAATCAATTTCAACTCCAAGGTCTCCACGGGCAACCATAATTCCGTCAGAATATTTAAGGATTTTGTCAAAGTTTTTCACACCTTCTTCGCTTTCAATTTTTGAAATAATTTTTACATTTTTGAAATCGATTGATTTGAGGTACCTTCTTATTTCAAGAACATCTTCTGCATAGTTGACAAAAGAAATTGCAACAAAATCAGCATCCACCTCTTTTGCAAAGAGGAGGTCGCTTTTGTCTTGTTCGCTTAAATATGGCATCTCTGTTTTTACGCCAGGGAGGTTGATGCTTTTATTGTTTGAAAGTTCTCCTCCATGCACAACTGTGCATATGATATCACTTGCGGTTGTTTTTTCAACTCGCAGTTCGATATTGCCGTCATTAAGCAAAATTTTTACACCTTTACCAATTACTTTTGGAAGGTTTTTATAAGTTATGGAAACTCTTTCTTCATTTCCGGCAACATCCTTTGTTGTAAGAGTAAATTTTGCCCCATCTGAAAGCAAAATTTTTCCATTTTCAAATTGTTTAACACGTATCTCTGGTCCTTTTGTGTCAACCATAATTCCAATTGAAGCTTTTTTGTTTTTTCTTGCTGTTTTAACTGCATCAATCATTTTTTTGTGAGATTCGTGAGTGCCATGACTCATGTTGAATCTTGCAACATCCATGCCAGCATCAATCATCTTTTCAAGTGTGTTAACTTCGCAACTTGCTGGCCCAATTGAGCATACAATTTTTGTTTTGTTCATATGTTTTTTCTCCTGATATTATGATATCAACATCGCAAAAAAAAGGCAAATTTATTTATGAAAATTTTTGTTGTATGTTGACTCTGTCAATTTGAAATTTGCCCATAATCAATGCTTTTTTGCAAAAAACGCCAAAAAATTGAAATACTTTTTATAAAAAAGGTTGTTTTCTGCTTTTGATTATGTTAAAATATTTGAGAAATAGGAGCGTGTTATGAATGGTATGCTTTTGAGTCTTTGGGGCAAAATGAGTGATTGGGTTTCAACCAAATGGACACAGACCACATATATCATTGTTGTTTGTATTCTTGGAGTTTGTGGGCTTTTGCTTTTGTCTACATATCTGAAATCAAATTTCAATAAAGGGAAAAAAGTCAAGTGGGCACCACTGATTTTGGCACTAATTTTGTTTGGACTCTTGGCTTTGGTGAGTGCACTTCGCTTCACTTGATGCCGTTTTGGATATGCTTGAATTTTAAGGAGATTTGTACGAAAATGAATATGCTTTTGAAAAGTTACCCAATGTGGGTGACAAAGTCATTCCCTGTGATAAGAATAGTTTTGTTTTGCTTGGTTGTTGTTGCTGCAATTTTGCTTATCGTGACAACTTTGCTTCAAAATGAGGATTCTGGCGGAACAAATGCTATTACTGGACAACAAGAAAGTTATTATGCAAAAAACAAGGGTGGCTCTCGTGACGGCAAACTTAAAATAATCACAATTGTTTGTGCTTGTGTCATTGCTGTATGTGTTATTTTGTATTTTGTAAGTTTCTTGATTTTGCCAATTGATGCGGCGTAAGAGGAAAAAATGAGCAATAAGAAAAAAATTTTGGAATTAATTGATAGAAATAGTTTGGTTTATTCAAATGTGGACAAACTATTTCTCTTTCTTTCTTCTGCACTGAATTGTGAAGAAGGAGAAGTGAAAAGACTTTTTTATTCCCTCATTGGAAGTGGGGATATTTTTGAGATAAGAAAAAATAAATTTATCACAATCCCTTCTCATGGTTATATCAAGGGAGAGTTTTTTGGAACAGCAAAAGGTTTTGGTTTTGTCAAGACTGATAGTTTTGTTGATGATGTTTTTATTCCTGCAAACAAAACCTTTGGTGCTCTTGATGGAGAATTTGTGATTGTTAAAATCCTTTCTCAATCAGGCGATGGAGTTGACGGAGAGGTTGTTGGAATATACAAAGAACTTGAGGGACTTGTTGGATCAGTCAATGTTGTGGGTAGAAATTATTTTCTTGATCCTGACAACACAAAAATCCCTTTTGATCTTCCAATTATGAAAACTGGGCTTAAACTTGAGAAAAATATGAAAGTCTTGGCTGGGATTCAAAGGACTGATGCTGGCAAGGTTAAATGTGTTGTCAAAGAAATTCTTGGTTTTGAAGACGATGTAAAAGCTCTTGAACTTTCAATTATAAGAGACCATAATCTTTTTGAAAAGTTTCCAACTCCAGTTTTGGATGCGGAAAAGAAAGTCCCAAAAACTGTGTCTGAAACACAAAAAAAGGGCAGACTTGATTTAACAAAAGAAGAAATCTTCACAATTGATGGTGCTGATGCCAAAGACTTTGACGATGCAGTCAACATCAAAAAATTCGATGATTATTATGAAGTAGGTGTTCACATTGCCGATGTTGGAGAATATGTTAAGCAAGGCAATGTCTTTGACGAAGAGGCATACAGACGTGGAACAAGTGTCTATTTCCCAACTTCAGTGCTTCCAATGCTTCCAGTTTCACTTTCAAACGGAATTTGTTCTTTGAATGAAGGTGTGGACAGATTGACACTTTCTTGCATTATGAAAGTTAATTTCCAAGGCGAAGTTGTGGATTACAACATTTGTGAGTCTGTCATCAAGAGCGTGGCAAGATTGACTTATACTGAAGTTCACAAAGCGATTGTTGGTGAGGGACTTAATGACAAGACAAGAAAACTCCAAAAACAATTTTTGCTTATGAGAGAACTTTGCGACATTCTCGAAGCCAACACTGTTGCTCGTGGGGCACTTGATCTTGAAATCCCTGAAGTGCAATTTGTTTTTGACGATAAGGGTATGGCTGTTGGAATTGAGAGAAGGGAAAGAAACGAGGCTCATAGACTTATTGAAGATTTTATGGTGCTTGCAAATGAAACTGTTGCAAGACACTTCAACAAACTTGGACTTCCTTTTGTTTATCGTGTGCATGAAGCCCCAACTAAAGAAAAAGTTAAGAGTGTTTGCGATTTTCTCAAGGGAATTGGTGTGCCTTATCCACTTCCACCAGATGATATCAAACCAAAATATTTCCAAGATATTTTGGAAAAAGTTGAAACGCTTAACACAAAAGAGGTTGTCAACAAAGTTGTTTTGCGTTCTATGACAAAAGCAAAATATTCAAACAAAAATCTTGGACACTTTGGCTTGGCACTTATTGATTATTGTCATTTTACTTCTCCGATCCGAAGATATCCGGATCTTACCATTCACAGAATTATTAAAGAATGGCTTCACAAGAAAGGGAAAATTTCGGAAACAAGAAGAGATGAACTTGATGAGTTTGCTTTTGAGTCTGCAGAGCAATCTTCAAGCTGTGAAAGAAATGCTGATTATGCAGAAAGAGATGTTGATGATCTTTGGAAAGCATACTTGATGAAAGATCGAGTTGGTGAAATTTTTGAAGCAACAATTTCCAGTGTGACAAACTTTGGAATTTTTGTAAGTCTTGAAAATACAGTTGAAGGACTTGTCAAACTTGAAGATCTTCCAGATGATGCTTACATGTTTCTTGAAAGACAATTGAAACTTAAAGGGGGTTCACATTTGTTCTCTTTGGGAGACAAAGTGAAGGTTACTCTTACAAATGTTAACTTGCAAGCAAGAAACATTGATTTCAAGATTGTTGAATAAAACTGATAAAAAAATGGTTAAAACAGCAAAAATTTTTGAAAAAAAACCATTTTTTTTATCTTTTTTATTAAATGCTATTGAAAAAAAATAATATTGGGTGTATAATAGGAGGAGGAATGAAGGTTATATCAAACAACAAACGGGCTTACTATGACTACTTCGTTTCAGACTTGGTTGAGGCTGGAATTGTCTTGGAAGGCAGTGAAGTTAAGTCTGTGCGCGCTGGGGGAGCAAGTCTTTCTGAAAGTTTTGTCATTGTTAAAAATGGTGAAATTTTTTTGAAAAATGCATACATTAAACCATACGAACAGACAACTTCCTTTAAACCGGACGAAAGAAGAACAAGAAAACTTCTTTTAAACAAAAGCGAAATTGAAAAATTTGCTCGTGCGGTGAAAGAAAAAGGTTTCACGCTGGTTGCCACAAAGATTTATTTCAACAAATCTGGCAAAGTTAAGGTGGAAATCGGACTTGCAAAGGGTAAGAAACTTTATGACAAGCGCCAAACTCTGAAAGAAAAATCTGTTAAAAGGGATATCGAAAGATACTCCGTTTAACCTTTTGGGGACGATTTTGGTTTCGACGGAGATTTATGTTGAATACATAAAGCATGCGGTGATTTGCCCATCACCTAAAAAATGAGCTACGCGAATAAACGCAGAAAAAAATGACAATGTTGTTTCTTTCAACACAGCTGCTGTTGCTGCCTAACTGAATTAAACAACGACTTGATTGAAAAATTCAATCTGCTCACCTTTTGATTTGCCATCAAGAGTGCTGGGTATCATCCTAGGCAAAAATTTTGCAGAAAGTTGTCCTTGTATTTGCAAAAAATCTTAAGGAATAGTTTTTAAAGTCTGTTTGTGGATAAATTAAAAACGAATTTGAAGCATAAACTAAGCATGTAGAAAAGTATTTTGCAGGATTTTCGGACGAGGGTTCAATTCCCTCCGTCTCCACCAAAAAATGTTGTCTGAAGTCGTTTTTGATGTAGCTTTTGTCTATATCGACAATTTAAAAATCAAAAAGGAAGGTAATTTTGCTATGTTAAAATCTCTCTTAAATGCAGGTAGCGGAAGCATCAATTCACTTATCTTGGATGTGTTTATCATTTTTGCTGTTGTTCTTGCTGGATCGCTTATCGTTTACTTTTTGTTTGAAATGGTTAATTCCATTGTCAACAAGAGTGGAAAACCTAAAGATGACGACAGATTGATTTTTGATGAAAAAGAGAAGAAGGCGTTTGAAGACGGCATCGTTTCAAGTTTTAATCTTGATGAAGAAAACACAGAGGAAGTTGCTGTTGAAGTTGAAGAAGAAAAACCAATGCCAGTTTTCAACGAAAATGATATTCTTGAAGTGGATGAGGATCGTGCAGAGGCAGAAAAAGCTGAAATGGAAGCTGCCAAAGCTCGTGAAGAAAGAGAGAACGCTGAAAGAAGAGCATATTTGGAAGCAAGAAGACAAGAAATCCTTAGAAGAATGCAAGAAACTTCAAATGAAGAGGCTAAAGAAGAAGAGTCCTCTGCTCAGGAAACGGCTGAAACTGAAAATGTTGAAGAGGAGACTGTTGAGGAAGAAGAACTTCCTGCAGTTGAACCAATTGCTGATGCTGTGGCAGAAGAAGAGGTTGAACAAATTCAAGAACCAGTCCAAGAAGAGCCAAACCATTTGGAAGAAGAAAGAAAAGCTTTGGAAGAAGAAAAACAAAGATATCAAACCATGGTTATGGAACTTGAGCAAGCAAAGAAAGCTCTTGCAGAGCAAACAAAAGAACCTGAAGTTAAGACTGTTGTTGTCAACAAGAAACTTGCCGGACTTTCAATTGATGAGCTTCGCAAAAAACTTGCAAAGACGGAAGCTAGACTTGCTGCAACTGAAAAAGAATACAAGCAATGCAGAAAAGAGTTTATTCCTCTTCAAAGAGTTTGGACGACACATGAGAGAGATGAAAAGAAACTGCGCAGAAAAGAAGCTCTTGTTGCAAAGCAAAAAGTTTTGCTTTATGGCGTAAACAATTATGCTGACATCGATGAAGATAAAGCAAAGAAACTTTCAGAAGATCTTGACCTTTTGGATGGACTTAAACTTTCTGTTCAACATTGTGAAGAGGTTATGAAAAACAACCAAGAAAGATATCCTCTTCTTGAAAAGATGTATTATGTTTTGAAAGCAAGAAACGAAGATCTTAAGAATGATGTTGAATCTTTGACTGCTGAAATTGCAAGACTTGAAAAAGAACAAGAAGAAACAAATTCTGAAAACGAATAATAAAAATCCACCTATATTGGTGGTTTTTTTGTTGAAATGTCTTTAAAAATATTTTGTGAGTATAATAATATTTGATATAATAACATAAATGAGTAATTATTTTGCAAAGACAACAGAAGAAGTTTTGGAAAATGTTCAGGCGACAACGTCCGGACTTTCTTATCGCGAAGCAAAGACAAGGCTTGAGCAAAATGGAAAAAATGCACTTACTGAAAAGAAAAAGAAAAGCAATTTTGTGAAATTTTTGCAACAATTTAAAGAAATTCTTATTATTGTCCTGTTGATAAGTTCTGTTGTGAGTGTTGTTATTGGCATAATACAGAAATCATATGGTGAATTTATTGATGCGGGAATTATTTTGGTGATTGTCTTTGTAAATGCCATCATTGGCTTTTTGCAGGAGAGAAAATCCGAAGAGGCGATGGCATCACTAAAAAATTTGACAAAGCCTTTTTGCAAAGTGAACAGAAATGGAAAAACCATCAAGGTTAAGTCGGAAGAACTTGTGCTTGGTGATATTGTTGTTTTGGAAGCAGGGGACATCATCCCTGCAGATCTTCGTCTTTTGGAAAGTAATTCGCTTAAGATTGAGGAGAGTGCGTTGACTGGTGAAAGTGTGCCAGTTGAAAAGGATGCAAGCATTGTTTTGGATGAAAATGCTGTGCTTGGTGACCGTGTGAACATGGCATATATGGGCAGCATCGTGACCTATGGAAGAGGGCTTGGAGTTGTTGTCGCTTGCGGAATGGACACCGAAATGGGGAAAATTGCGTCTGCGTTGAATGAAATGGACAATGAAGAGACCCCACTTACAAAGCGTATCAAAAAGACAAGCATAATCATAACTGTGATTGTTCTTGTTGTTTGTTTGGCTGTTTTCATTTTGGAACTTTGTATGTCAAAAGGAAAAGATATCTTTGCGGCGTTTTCTATGGCGATTGCCATTGCTGTTTGTGCTATTCCAGAGGGACTTCCTGCGTGTAACACTGTCACCATGTCGATGGGAGTGAAGAGAATGAGCGAGCAGAGGGCAATTGTCAAACATTTGCCAGCTGTTGAGACCTTGGGAAGCACGGAAGTGATTTGTTCTGATAAGACTGGAACATTAACCCTTAACCAAATGACTGTGAAAAAAGTCTTCTATTTTGGCGGAATGTGTGAAGAACTTAACAACAAGAAATTTGATGAAATTGTGATTGGTGGAAATGCAACAGACAATGTTGTGACACTTGACCAAGTTGAAGAAATTCATGCAACTGAATTTAAGGATGATCGCAACTTTAATGAAATTATGAGATGTATGCTTTTGTGCAATGACACAAGAACAAAACTTGAGGATAACAAACTTGAAACGGTTGGAGATCCTACTGAAATTGCACTGGTGCATTATGGCTATAAATTTGGCTTCAACAAAGAAAAAGTTGAAGGAGAATTTAAGAGAATTAATGAAATTCCATTTGACAGCGACAGAAAACTTATGACAACTTTCCATGAAATCGGAGAGCAAAAGGTTGCATACACAAAGGGTGCAATTGACAGCATTTTGATGCGTTGTGATCGAATTTTGGACAATGGAAGGATTAGGAAAATCACAAATGCTGACAAGGATTTGATCATTGAAAAAAATGCGGAATATGCTTCAAAAGCACTTCGTATGCTTGGCTTTGCTTTTAAGACAGTTGATAAGATTGGTCGTCCTACCAGCGCAAACACTGAATATGACCTCTGTTTCATTGGTATGGTGGGCATGATTGATCCTCCAAGAGAAGAGGTTAAGGATTCAATCAAAACTTGCAAACAGGCTGGAATAACAACCATTATGATTACTGGCGATCATAAAGACACTGCTTTTGCAATTGCAAACGAACTTGGAATTTGTTCTGACAGCAAAAAAGTGATCACTGGGAAAGAACTTGATCAAATTTCAGATGAGGAGTTTGTTAAAGCGGTTAATCAGTATCAGGTTTATGCAAGGGTAAGCCCAGAGCATAAGGTGAAAATTGTCAAGGCATTGAAAGCAAACAACAAGACTGTTGCCATGACTGGTGATGGAGTCAATGATGCTCCAAGCATCAAGGCTGCTGACATTGGTGTTGGAATGGGTATCACTGGCACAGATGTCACAAAAGAGGCTGCTGACATCATCCTCACTGACGATAACTTCTCAACAATTGTTGGTGCAGTGAGAGAAGGAAGAAGGATTTACGACACAATTCTCAAAATTTTGATGTTTTTGCTTGGAACATCCATTGCAGAACTTATTGCAATGACGGTCGTCCTTTTGGGCTTTAGAGATGTCAATTTTTTCCAACCTGCACTTATTCTTTGGATTAATTTTGTTTCTGACACATTTGTTGGGCTGGCTTTGGGTTTTGAGAAGGCTGAAAAGAATGTTATGAAGCGAAAACCAATCAAAAATTCAGGCAGTTTGTTTAAGGGTGATGCTGGAATAAATATCTTTGCTTCTGCAGTCTTTGTTGGAATTGGAATTATTGCACTATACTGCGGAATGACCTTTGGACTTAAACTTTCGTCAGCAGAAGTGACAACAATTTGTTTCTTGTTTACTTGCATAAGTGAACTTTTCCATGCTTACAATTTGAAGAGCAAAACTGCAACTTTGTTTGGAAAAGACATCTTCGACAACAAAGTTCTTAATTTTGCATTTTTGGGGTCATTAATTTTGACGGTTATTGTTGTGGTTGCTCCAATTTCACCAATTCAAAACGCAATGGGAATCACATCAATCAATTGGTGGCAATGGTTGATTGCACTTGGTTGCTCAATCTTGATTGTGCCTTATTTTGAACTTGTGAAATTTATCATCAGAAGAAGGGATGCTCGTCCTTTATCAAGAGAACAAGGAAAGAAACAATAATGAAAAAGAGATATGGAGAAATCACAGTCTCTGCGACAATTGAGAAAGAGAAACCAAGAAAAAGGCGTCGCAAAAGAAGTAAAATTTTTGATTTGAGTGCTATTTCGATCATTGCTTGTGATTGTTTGCAGGCGATCATTGCAATCTTTATTGACTTGTTTTTGATTTCACAGATTTTAAATGATCCATCAAACACAATGTCTCAAAATATTGTCAATATTGGAATTTTCTATCTGGTCGAATATGTCATTTTGACTTCTGCTTATGCTGTGACAGGGTATGCTCTACGAAAGATCAACAAAAGTATTTTTGTGTCAATTGGTGCGATTTTGTTGACGCTCACTGTTATTTCCGTCAATTTGATAGGAAGCAGACTTTCAACGCTCTTCCCTCTTATTGCGGTCATCTATGGTTTGTCTTGGGCGTTTTTCTCTTCTGGATTTCACAATCTTACAGCAGAGACAATAAGCAGCAAGCATCAAGTAAGATTTTTTGCTGTCAAAAGAATTTTGTATCAATTGACATACATAATTTTTCCTGTCACTTTGGGAATTGTTATTGACAAAGTGGATTTCTCGTTTATGGCCCTTATCATGCTTGCAGTGTGTGCGGTGCTTATTGTGTTTTCCTTTCTTATTTCTCCAAAAAAAGCATATAGGCAGTCCTTCAATTTGAAGAGATTTTGGAGTTATATCAAGAAAAACAAAGAAGAGACAAAACCGCTTTGGATTGTCTACATCTCAAATTTTTTCAGAGGTGGGTCTTATGACTGCTTCACAACACTTATCACCATTCTTGTGATGAGAACTTTTGCATCAAACACTTCGCTTGGGATGTTTCAGTCAATCTTTACGGCTTGCTCTCTTGTGACAATGTTTTTCTATTTAAAATATTATCGAAAGAAGAGAGCAACAGGTTTCATTGTGCCAACCATTGCTTTGGTTGCCTGTGCAATTGTTGCAATCTTTTGTGCAACCAACAGAGTTACTATCATTATTTTCTATGCGGTCTATTCAATTTTGAATGTCATTTTGATGTCGATATCAGATTCAAGAAGGTCTGGTGTTGTGCGACAACTTTCATTGCACTCTCACATTTTGGAACATACTGCAATTGCAGAGTTCTTTTTGGGGGCTGGTAGAGTGCTTTCAACAATCATGATTTTGCTTTCTGGAATTTTTGACAACTTGAGAGGTGGGGGAACACTGTTTTTGAAACTTGCAATTGGTTTTGTTTGTGTGATGTATATCTTCTATGGAATAACACTGATTTGGTTGGAAAAATCACTCATTAAACAAGATGAAAAATTTAGGGCATTGCATGCTGATGAAAAAATTGAAAAAGCAGAGGACTAGGTCATCTGCTTTTTTCTTGTCTGGGATTGAGAAATCTATTCTTTGAAAAATTCTGAAATTGGACATCCAATGATTTTGGAAAGTTTTTGATATGTCTGAAGGCGAGTATATTTGCCGTATTTGTGTGTGATTTTGTGAAATGTTTCAGGATGAATTTCACTCAATTTGCAAAACTCTTCTTTTGTCAGATTGTTCTTTTCCATGTAATCAAAGATTGGCTTTGTGTTGATTTTAATCATTCTTTTTTCTCCTTTTAAGAATATCAAAATACTTGATAATTCATTTAAAATATATCATAAAATATTTAGTATTGTAAAGAAAAAATACTATAATATTTGATAATTATGAAAAAACTACATAAAATATTGATTAGAATACTAAAAATTTGTATATTTTCAATAGAGGTTTATTGAATGAATTTGAAAACAATCAGAAAGTTGAATGGTAAAACCCAAATCGAGGTTGCAAGAGATTTGGGAATTATGCAAAATACCTATTCAAATTATGAAATTGGAAAGACTCAACCTGATTTTGAAGTTTTGGTTAAACTTGCGGACTATTTTCACACAACTGTGGATGCAATTTTGGGGCATGATGTTCCGTATCTTCTTGACAAAAGTGTTTTGACGCCAAAGCAGAGAAGACTTGTGGAGCTTGTTTGCCATGTCGATGACAACACCTGCGAATTGGCAGAGGCCTACATCACAGGAAGAGTTGAAGGAAGAGAGTGAAAAAATTTGCAAAGGAAGAGTTTTTCTTTACATTTTTTTGCACGTGAGATAGAATATTAAAAGAATTGAGGTGTTATATGATTTTGGATGTCCAAAAAGAAAAATTGACAAAATTGAATGAAGAATTTGCTTTCATCAAGGAGTGTCTTTGACCCAGATACGCAAAACAAGAGGCTGGAAGAATTAAAGGCCGAGCAACTTTCTGATGGTTTTTTCAATGATGCGAAAAGAGTGTCAAAAGTTGGCAGGGAAGCAAAGCTTTGCGAATATAAACTTGAAGAAATCAAGAGCCTTCAAGAGAAAATTGAAAATTGTCAGGCAAGCATTGAACTTTTGGAAGAGTTGGACGATGATGGGCTTTTTCAAGAGCTTGTTTCCACGCTTGTTGTGCTTGAGGCTGAAATTGAAAATGCAAAATTGGAGACCTTGCTTTCTGGAAAGTATGACAACTATAATGCCATCTTGACACTTCATGCTGGTGCTGGCGGAACAGAAGCGCAAGATTGGACTGACATGCTTTTTCGTATGTATAGCATGTATGCAGAAAAAAACAAATTCAAAATCAAAGTGCTTGATGTTTTGGATGGGGAAGATGCAGGAATTAAATCAATTTCTTTTCTTGTTTCTGGCGAGTATGCTTATGGTTATTTAAAAGCAGAGAAAGGGGTGCATAGACTTGTGAGAATTTCACCTTTTGATTCCAATGCACGAAGGCACACAAGTTTTGCATCTTTGGAAGTTATGCCAGAAATCGAAGATGCTCCTGACATTGTCATCCGTCCAGAGGATTTGAAAGTGGACACTTTCAGAAGTTCAGGTGCAGGCGGACAGCATGTCAACAAAACGGAATCGGCTATCAGAATCACGCACATTCCTTCTGGAATTATTGTTGCGTGTCAGACAGAGCGTTCGCAAGTGCAAAACAGGGAGACTGCGATGAAGATGCTCTATTCAAAGTTGGTTGAAAAGCAAGAGCTTGAAGAAATGGAAAAACTTGCTTCAATTCGTGGGGACGTCAAAAAAATTGAGTGGGGCAGTCAGATTCGCTCTTATGTTTTCTGTCCTTACACCATGGTTAAGGATCACAGAACAAATTTTGAAACAAGTGATGTGCAAGCAGTTATGAATGGCGATATTCAAGGTTTTATCAATGAATATCTTAAAAGGACAAGTGTGAGAGGCTGATGAATTATTTGGAGGAAGCAAAAATCAAATATGAAGCCTTGAAAAATAAGGCTGTTGTCAATATTTTGGCAATTGAGTCCTCTTGTGATGAGACTGCAATTGCAATTGTCAGAAATGGAAGGGAGGTGCTTTCAAACATCGTCTCTTCTCAAATTGACATTCACAAACTTTATGGTGGTGTTGTGCCAGAAATTGCTTCAAGAAATCACATCAAAAACATCTCTGGCGTTTTGGATGAGGCTCTGAAAAGTGCTGGAATGACATTTTCTGACATTGACGCCATTGCTGTGACATATGGTGCTGGTCTTATGGGGGCACTTCTTGTTGGTGTCAATTTTGCAAAGACACTTGCTTATGCGTTGAGATTGCCACTTATTGCTGTCAGTCATGTTCATGGGCATATCGGAGCAAACTACATATCTTATGCTGAACTTGAGCCTCCATTCTTGTGTCTTATGGTCAGTGGTGGGCATACTGCAATCATTGATGTGAAGAACTATTGTGATTTTGAACTTATTGGATCAACTGTAGATGATTCCGTTGGAGAGTGTTTTGACAAGGTTGCGAGAGTTTTGGGTTTGCCATATCCTGGCGGACCTGCAATTGACAAACTTTCAAAACTTGGAAAAAATGTTGTCAAATTCAACTATAAAGCACCCCTTGCTGGCACTTTCAACTTTTCTTTTAGTGGACTTAAAACAGCTGTTGTCAATTATGTTCACAACAAAGAGCAAAAAGGTGAAGAATATTCAAAAGAGGACATAGCTTGCACATTTCAAGAGCTTGTGACTGACGAACTTTGCGAAAAAGCTGTCAGAGCTTGCAAAACTTTGGGACACAAAAAATTGGTTATCGCAGGTGGTGTTGGGGCAAATTTGCGTTTACGAGAAAAAATCTTAAGTGCTTGTGAAAAAAATGAAATTCATGCATTTATGCCTGTTTTAAAGTTTTGTACCGACAACGCAGCTATGATTGGCTCAATTGCGTATTACTATATCAAGGAAAACATTGGACTGGCTGACTTGACGCTTACTGCCAAGCCAACTGTTGGAATTTAGGAGGAAAATGTGAAAGAAAAAATGAAAGCTTTTTTCAAGCAGATTAAATGGTGGGAATACACTTTTATGTCTGTGTTTATTGTTGCCATTGTTGTCAGCGGAATTGTTTTTAAATCGGCTGCATTGACGATTTTCTGCTCTTTGTTTGGAATAGTTGGAGTTTTCTTCATTGCAAAAGGTATGCTTATTGGTCAGATGATTTCGATTGTCTATGGCACTCTTTATGCAACAATGAGTTATTTCAATCATCTTTATGGAGAAATGATTGTGACACTGGCTGTCACCATTCCTCTTTACATTGCAACAATCATTTCTTGTATGAGAAATTCTTCAAAGAAAGACAAGGTTGTCAAAGTTAACAAAAGTCTTTCTGTGCTAGAGTGGTGTTTATTCTTTGTTGTCTCTGTCGGTGTGGGCGTTGGAATGTATTTCATGCTTCGGGCTTTCAAGACTGCAAATCTTTTGATAAGCACTTTCTCTGTTGTTGCGTTGTGCATGGCAGGCTATTTGGTGGTGCGTAGATGCGAATATAATTTTATTTTCTACATTTTGAGCAATATTATTGGCATTTGCCTTTGGATGTTTACCATCATCAAAGAAAGCAATATAACATACATACCAACAATCATTTTGTTCTGTGTGCTTTTGTTCTTGAATATTTTTGGAATGATTACCTGGATCAAAATCAAGCACATTCAAAATCTTCGTAAGAAGGTTGTCAAGAAGAGAGCGCAGAAGCGTCTTGTTATGGACACAGACTATATGAAGGAGCAAGGGAAATGATGGAACTTTTGGCACCTGCTGGAAACTTTGAAAAATTTTTGACTGCATTGCATTTTGGGGCAGATGCAGTCTATCTTGCTGGAGGAAGATTTGGTCTTCGTGCTTTTGCTGGCAATTTTTCTTCTGAAGAGATGACAAAAGCTGTGCAGATTGCACATGAAAAAAATAAAAAGGTCTATGTTACGCTTAATATTATTGCAAAGGACAAAGATTTTGAAGGGCTTGAAGATTATCTTAAGTTTTTGCAAGAAATTGATGTTGATGCAGTGATTGTTGCAGACATCGGACTTTTGGCATACATCAGAGAGCATGCTCCAAAAATGAATGTGCATGTAAGCACTCAAGCAAATATCATCAATTCCTATTCTGCAAAACTTATGGCGGATATGGGAGCGAAGCGATTGATTTTGGCAAGAGAACTTTCTCTGGAAGAAATTAAACACATTCGAGAGAGTGTTCCAGCGGAAGTTGAGATTGAGGTTTTTGTTCATGGGGCGATGTGCATGGCTTATTCTGGAAGATGTCTACTTTCAAACTATTTGACTGGAAGAGATTCAAACCATGGTGAATGTGTGCAAGCATGCAGATGGAAATATATGGTCAGAGAAGTGAGCAGAGCAGACGAGTTTGAGGTTCAAGAAGATGAGCATGGCTCTTACATTTTTAATTCAAAAGACCTCAACATGCTTTCTCATCTTCAAGAGTTGAAAGAAATTGGAGTTGACAGCATAAAAATAGAAGGGAGAATGAAATCTCCTTATTATGTGGCGACTGTTGTCAATGCATATCGAAAAGCACTTAATATGTTGCCAGCGAAACCAACGAAAGAGTTGGAAGCGGAACTTGAAAAAGCAAGTCATAGAAGATATACGACTGGATTTTATTATGGTGATGAACAGAAGCAATTCACTGAAGATTCTATGCCAGTGCAAGAGAGTGAATTTGTTGCTGTTGTGACAAAAGATGCTTCTGCTGGGAAAGTGGAACTTGAGATGAGAAACAAATTTTCTGTTGGGGATACGCTTGAAATTTTGAGCGCTAATGATGAGGTGTTCAACAAAACTCTTGTTGTAAAATCAATTCAAAATCTTTCGGGGGAAAGTTTGCAATGCAGCAAAGTTGTGCAAGAGAAAGTGGTGATTCCTTGTGAGTTTAAACTTCTTGCTGGAGATATTTTGCGAAGATAATTTATTTAAAACTTTTTAAGTTTTATTTGACTTGATGTGATTTTTGGTGATATTATATTTTTGAGGTCGAAATGGCAGTTATTAACATAAACAACATTGAAAATGTCGAAGGAAAATATCATTTGGTTTTTCTTGAAGGTAAAAATATTGTGGATCAAGCAAAAAATGATTTGCGATTTGCATTTTTTTCTTTGCTTGCCTTTTGTGCTGTTGTTTTCCTTTTTGTGGTTGTTTCTGGCTTTAATATGTATTATGTTGGATTTTTGGTGATTTTTTTGGTCTTTTTCTTTGCAATGCTTATTTATCTTCTTATTGTCAAACACAAAGGGAAAAAGATGTGCATCTATGCAGTGCAAAATTCAAGGACGAGTGACATCGTTGCAAAGCAAGTTGACAGGCGTAAAGCAAGCCGTGCGATTGTTAAATCAATGTCAAGCACACTTGATAAGTATGATGCAAAAAATAAATATCCTGGGTTTTATCGCAAGTTTAAGAGAAGCAGAAAACATGCTCACCTTGTTGGAGTGATTAACGAATTTGAAAAAGAAGAATTAAAAAAGAAAAAGCGTTCATAGCGCTTTTTTTATTTTTTATGATTTCAGTGAAAGAAGTCTTGTGCAAGTGCTGGAAAATACTTGTATTTTTGTGACTTTTTTGCTATGATTATATGTATATTTAGGAGATTATTTTTGTTATGAAAATTACTAGTAAACAATTAAGAAAAACTTGGCTTGATTTCTATAAAGAGCGTGGACATGTTGACATTGGAGGTGTCTCTCTTATTGGGGATGGCTCAACTGGGGTTATGTTTAATGTTGCTGGAATGCAGCCACTTATGCCATATCTTCTTGGACAAAAACATCCAATGGGAACAAGACTTTGCAATGTGCAAGGATGTGTGAGAACAATTGACATTGACTCCGTTGGGGATCCAACGCATTTCACTTTTTTTGAAATGATGGGAAATTGGAGTTTGGGAGATTATTTCAAAAAAGAAAAAACTGCTTGGACTTTTGAACTTTTGACAGAAAAACTTGGTTTTGACAAAAACGAAATCTGTGCAACTGTTTTTGAAGGAAATTCATCTGCTCCAAGAGATGAAGAGACAGCACAACTTTTGATTTCTTTGGGGATTGCACCAAATCACATTGAGTATCTTGACAAAAGCAACAACTGGTGGGAGCTTGAAGGGACTGTTGGAACTCCTTGTGGACCGGATAACGAATGGTTTTATCCAAGACATGACAAGCCATGTGGACCAAATTGTGGACCATCTTGCGAGTGTGGAAGATATGTTGAAATTGGAAACGATGTTTACATGCAATATGAGAAAACTGCAAATGGATATATTCCTCTTAAAAACAAAAACGTTGACACTGGGTTTGGTTTTGAAAGACTTTTGATGTTTTTGAATGGTTTCGTTGATGGATATGAAACTGATATTTTTGCGGATGTGATCGCTCTTATGGAAAAAACATTGGATGCAAAATATGGTGAAGATGAAAAAATCACAAAGGCAATGAGAATTGTTGCTGACCATATTCGCACATCAGTTATGCTTATTGGAGACGTCAATGGAATTTTGCCTTCAAATGTGGGTGCAGGATATATTTTGCGAAGACTTATTCGTCGTGCTGTCAGATATGCAAGAGATATTGGGCTTTCCATCGAGACAATTCTTGAAGTTGCAAAGATTTATATTGAAAAGGTATACAATGAGGCTTATCCTCTTCTTGTGGAAAAGAAAGATTACATTTTGAAAGAACTTGCCATTGAAATGGAAAAGTTTAATAAAGCTCTTGAAGAAGGACGAAAAGAGTTTGAAAAAACAATCTTGGGAATTGAGAAACATAAACAATTTGCTGCAACAAAAGGCGAAGTGGTTGAAAATGTGATTTCAGGCAAGGCTGTGTTTAGACTTTTTGACACCTTTGGTTTTCCTCTTGAAATCACCAAAGAACTTGCATCAGAGCGTGGTTATGAAGTGGATGAAGAGGGCTTTAAAAAGGCGTTTGAAGAACATCAAGAAAAGAGCCGTTCCGCTGCTGTTGGAGCATTTAAGGGTGGTCTTGCAGATGATAGTTATGAAACTGCAAAGCTTCATACTGCAACTCACCTTATTTTGGCTGGACTTAAAAAGATGTTTGGTGAACAGGTTGTGCAAAAGGGATCAAACATCACGCCGGAGAGACTTCGTTTTGACTTTAATCTTGATCACAAAATGAGCCCTGAAGAAATCAAAATATTGGAAGATTTTGTCAATGACGCAGTCAAGCGAGAACTTCCAGTAACTTTTGAAGAATTGTCTTTGGAGGATGCAAAAAAGAGCGGAGCACATGGTGTTTTTGATTCAAAATATGGCGAGAAAGTTAAAGTTTATGTCATTGGTGATGTGGACAGACAAATTTGTGGTGGACCTCATGCAAAAAATACAAAAGATTTGCATCATGTCAAGATTGTCAAGGAAGAGAGTTCGTCAAGCGGAATCAGAAGAATTAAAGCAATTTTGGATTAAGTATTTTATATACACATTGACAAAATGCGATTTTTATGCTAAAATAATTGTATTAAATGTAAAAGGAGAGTATTATGGCACAAAGTTCAATCAGAAAAGGGTTCTTTTTCTATTTCGGCTTGCTTATTTTGCTTTTGGTTTCTGCTTTCTTGATTTGTCTTGTCATTATGATGTTCAATCCTGGCAAAACTGTGCTTTGGATGAAGTATTTTTCTGGCAAACAAGAGTTTTCAGTTAAACAAACAACCGCAGAAACGAAAGATGGTCCTCGCATGACAGTGGATTACTCCACAATCAATGAAATCGTGGTGAATTGCAATTATGCAAAAGTTACTGTGCAAAGAAATAGGGAATTTGCAGATGATTATGTGGTTATCAGAAATTATGCAAAAGGTTTTTCAAGTGCAAAAAAATACTCTGCTTTCAGTCATAAAGTTTCTTTGCAAGGCACAAAGCTTGTTATTGACATAAATGAACCAACAGGTTTTTTGTATTTCTCAAGAGATGTTGAAGTGATCATTAACGATTGCGTTTTGGAAGATAAAAACAAAATCAATCTTGAAAATATTGCTTTGACTGTAAACTCAAAAGGAAAGGGTGATATCTATCTTGGTGGAACAACAAATGATAAAGAAAAGTCTTTTGGGCTTCGTTCTTTGGATGTAAAAACCGACAAGGGAACAATTACACTTGGAAGAATGTTTAATACATCTGCTGTTACTGGCGCAATTGGAACAAATGAGGATGACTTTGGAATTCGTCTTTATTCAAAGAGAGGTTCTATTAAAGCTGTCACAAATGTTGGAATTCAAAATTCAAATCAAAATGTTGCAATTGGGACAGACAAAGGGAAAATCAATCTTGACATTGTCAACGTTGGTGGAAGAAATTTGCAAATTAGATGCAAAAGAGGAACTGTTGCAATTGGACAAATTCAAGCGGGCAATGTTGAAGTTAATGATTGCATAAATGGAAACTATAAGTTTGACAATGTTGCAAGTGATGTAACTTTTAATGGTGCTGCAGACACAATCATATCTCCAATCATCAACATCAAGGATATTGCAGGAGAATTTAGGTTGCAAACTAACGGAAAGAAAGATGCTCCAATTGTGACAATCAAAAATGCACAAAAGAAAGTTGCAGTTACATCTTCAAAAGGAAGTGTGACAGTTTCAAATGCCAAAGGTGAGGTTGAGCTTTTGAGTAACTTGAGTATGGCTTCAAAAGTTACTGTTGATAAAAACAATACAAGCAACATTCGTATTCAAAGTGAAAAAGGAAAGGTTCGTTTGAAATTTTTGGGCGCAGTTTCAGCTGATGCAAGAATCATCACAAACACTTCTCCAATCAAAGTTGAATTCACAAAGGATGCAAGTTTCAATGCAAATTGCTTCAAGAAAGATGCGACAACTCCAATGAAGGCTTCATATGTCAATGTAAACATGGGAAATAGCGGAATTAAATATGAGTACGACAAAGAACATGGGGTTTTGACATTCAACGGAACAACCAGCAGAGGAAAGGTTACAATCAATACAAATGATGAAGTTGATTTCAATCTTGTAAGTGTGTCTTAAATAAAAAACAAAGGGAGGCGATGCCTTCCTTTTTTATTGTCAAATTCTCTTTGAAGAAAGAGTGAAATATTGTATAATTTATTTTGGGAGATATACATATGATTGCAGTTTATATTTTGCTTTCAGTAAGCATAATCGCAAGTGTTGCAGGAATTTTTGTAAGTTTGAAAACAAAAAGCAGCAGCAAAATTGATGAGAAAGATAAGAATGAAATTGTTGAGAGTTTTAATCGCAACATTTCTTTATTAAGTCAATCACTTTCTGAGGTTCAAAAATTGGGAAATTCTGCCACAGTGGATGCTGTTGACAGATTTAAGACGGATTTATCAGAGCGTCAAGAATCCCTTGAAAAAAGAGTTATGCAGCTTATTAAACAGCTTGATGAGCGTATGCAAAGCATCAGCAGATTGCAAGAAGAGAAGCTTGAAGCAATTCGTATTTCAAATGAAAGAAACATGAAATCACTTCAAGAAGACAACAATCGACAACTTGATAAAATGCGAGAAACTGTGGACGAGAAATTGTCAAAGACAATCAATGAGCGATTTGAGCAAAGTTTTGATGTTTTGAAAAAACAACTTGAAAGCGTGTATAAATCACTTGGAGAAATGCAGTCAATCGCAACAGATGTTGGAAGTCTGACAAAAATGCTTTCAAATGTCAAAACGACAGGTATTTTTGGAGAAATTCAACTGGGAGCCATTTTTGACCAGATACTCACAAAAGATCAGTATGAAACCAATTTTGTCACAGGTGATGGAAGAGAGCCTGTGGAATATGCGGTTAAACTTCCTGGACAAGCTGATGGAGATTTTGTCTATATGCCAGTGGATTCAAAATTTCCTTATACAATTTACAGCGAATTGCAAAATGCTTATGAAGCAAATGATTTTGATTCTGTTAAGCAGAAAAAAGATCAACTTAAAAGCACCATAAGATCCATGGCAAAAGATATCAGTGCAAAATATATTTATCCGCCAAAGACAACCAATTTTGCAGTTATGTTTTTGCCTGTTGAGGGGCTTTATGCAGAGGTCGCAAAGCAAGGACTTATAGAAGAGTTGCAACAAAAATACAACATCACAATTGCTGGACCAACAACAATGAGTGCCCTTTTAAACAGTCTTCAAATGGGCTTTAGGACGCTTGCAATTCAGAAGAAGTCAGGTGAGGTTTGGAGGATTCTTGGGGCTGTTAGGACGGAATTTGATAAGTTTAACAACATTGTTGACAAAATTCAAAAGCAATTTGACACCACAAGCAAAGATTTTGATGCTTTGGTAGGCACAAGAAGCAGAATGATTGCAAGCAAACTTAAATCAATTGAAAAACTTGATGTAAAAGAAAGTCAAGAACTTTTGGGAACTGGCGATTTGGAGGAATAGGAATTTTTGTTCACTCTTGAGAATTGGCATGATTATTTGACAAATGGGGATTATAGAACAATTCACAAACATTTGGGAATTGTTACTCCAAAGAATGAAAAAGAGTTTTATGAAAGTAAAGAAAAAATGACAGAAAAATCTGGAACAAAGATTGCAAAGTCAGACAGAAAATCAAAAAAATAAAACCGCTTATGCGGTTTATTTTTTTAATAATTTTTCAACAGAATTTGCAAGCAATGTTGAAACTTGTTTTTCGCAACCTTTATAGGCGTGATTTGCATTTTGAATGTTATGGATTTCAAGTTTTGCATTTTTAAATTCATGTCTAAGTGCTTCATCCACATATTCTGTTGAATAAGTCCCATAGACATGGTCTGAAGTGCCTTTGATGATTTCAACACTTCCAGAGTAGTCAAGTACTCTATCTGTTCTTTCCTCTTCAATTGCAATGGTGTCTGCGGTGCTTCCTATTCTGAATGTTGTGTAAATCTTCTTTGCTGAAAATTCGTCGGTCAGCATTTTGTCGCCATTGCCATTTTCAAGTTCTGTTTTTGCTTGAGAGATGAAGTGGTCATATTTTTCATGAACCCTTTCTCTGAATCTGAAAATCATGTCAACAGGGGACATGAGTATTATTTTGCTAATTTTCTTATTTTTAAGGGCATAATTTAAAACTTTCAACGTTCCAAGGCTGTGCCCAATAAGCACTATGTTTTTATAGCCCTGTTCTTGAGCAAGTTTTACAAAAGAGTCAATGTCATAATATGATTCGTCAAAATCTTCAAATTTACTCCCTGCTTTAAATCTTTCATAGCGTTTTCCTGAAAGCTTGTAAAGATGTGTTTCTTGTTCTGCACCTCGATTGTTGGTTGTCATAAAAGCAAAACCGCTGTATGTCAATCTGTTTACAATATCATTTAGATATGATTGTTTGAAGAAATTTCCGCCAGAGCCGTGCACAAAGATTGCAATGTTTTTTGTAGCACTTTTTGGTCGATGCAAAACGCAAGGGAGTTGCACTTTGTCAGCGGTTTCACTGATGAGAAGTTCTTTATATTTGATTGTTTTGTTTGTGTCGATACCTTTAATTATTTTTTCAAGTTGTTTGAAAACATATACATAGAAAGGGATGTTTTTGAAAACTGTTTCAGGGTTATTTTCTAGCATTTTTTCCTTGAGCTCTTCAAAATCCCACCACTTGTATTCTGTTGTCAGATAAGGCTCTATTTTTATGTCCTCATCCTTAATATTTGTTTTTGTATAATAAAAATATGCAAATTTATTTTTCTGCTCGTCATCTCTTTTGGCGAGTGTCAAAAACATGATGCTTTTCTCGTCAAGGCAAAGCCCAAGCTCCTCTTCCGCTTTTTCTATGATGCTTTGAATGTTTGTTTGATTGATGTTTGGATGATTTGCTACCATTCCCCATTTGCCTTTGTTGAAGTGAACGTTATCGCTTCGTTTTTGGAGAAGAATTTTGCCTTTTGTGTTTATGATAAAGAGTGCGGCTTCATTGTGCCATAAATGGTTTTTATGAATTTCTTTTTTGCTTGCAAATTTTGTTTTATCAATTTTTCCGCTGTTTTCGTCAACAACAAAGAGCATTTCTTTGTCTTTATTTTGATAGGTGATTTTTGCGTCCATAAAATACCTCTTTTGTTTATTCTATCATATCTTTAAAATTTTTCCAATTATTTGAAAAAAGTGCTTGGAAAATCAAACACTTTTAAGACTGTTATTTAAATTTTTTGATTTCATTTTGCAGTGCTTCCAAAAATAGGTGAACATCATAGCCGTCAGCCAAAGCATGATTTAAGGTTATTGCCATGTTGATTGTTGTTTTTCCTCGTTTTATTTCAATTTTATCCCAAGTCATTTCTGGCTCTGATTCATATTTGTTTAAACTTGACTTGCTGACAGAACTGAATTTAAACCATTTGACACAAGAAAGAGCAATATAATTTCCATCATTGTTTCCTTCAACTCTTTTGCCTGTAGTGTATATTTCATTCTTGACTCTTTCGTATTCTTGAATAAACTCTTCAATTGGGAGATTGATGTCTATCATGCCAAATCTTATTTGGTTTTCAGAAGTCATAAAGATGTTTGCAGGGTGTATGTAGTCATATCTATATATGGTGCCAGCTTCATTTGTGAAATAGTGAAAATTTTCCACATTGTTGCAAGCTTTTGCGATTGCATAAATCATGTATGCGTTGAAATGTTTATGTTTTTTGCAATACTTGTAAAGAGGGGTCACATTAATTTCTGTGGTTATTGTAAATCTTGTGCAATTGAAATTCATCATAAAGTCGAATATGCCCTTTCGCACATAGTTTTCTTTATCGATCTTTTTCTTTTTTATATCCATGGTTGTTTCCCTCTCAATTTAAAGATTACACATAATGTATGGTGCTGGTGGTGGGAGTCACTCTGGTTTGCTTTAAACAATTTTTGAATTTAATATTTTTGAGCAAACCTATCATGCCGAAGCAAATTCGTTTGATTCGTCCACTGGACGCACTCATTTGCTTGTTCGACTCCATATAAAAATTTTCAATTCCATTTTTATATATTAAAAATAAAATTATACATAATGTATGTGTCAATTAACAACAAAGTCTTTTTTTTGATTTTTCAGTTTTGATTTTGCGACGGCTAAATTTTAGCATAAAAATCAAAATAAATCAAACTTTGATTTCGCGACGAAGTTTTGATTTTGCGAAAATCAAAAAATTACTTTATTAATTCAGGATCAACATTTCCCGCTATCTTATCAACAATTTTATCCAATACTACAAACGCTTGTCCATCAAATAACTTAGTAATTTTTATGTTTTGTTCATTTTCGCATTTTCTTAATTTTTGCTCACAGTTTTCATACATGTTTGGAAACGCATTATAATGTGGGCATATATTTAAATCACATAAACCAAGCCCAGAAAAATCTGTAATGCCAACATTATTCATTTCTGGAGTTAAATAGTTGCAAATTGAGAAATTTTTTCCTAACACCATAGAACCTGCGCTTCTACCTACTAAAACTCCGCCATTATCTAAAAACTGTCTAAAAATTGGTTCACTTTTGCTTTCTCTAATCCAATACATTAGTCTAACTGGATTGCCACCTTCTATAAATAATAAATCATAATTTAGCATAATCTTTGGATTTTCAACTTCCAAATCTATAAAATCAACGGTTTGAGCCGACATATTTAGAAATAATTTTTTATGTCTTTGAGGTCCATTTGCTTTCTCTTTTTCATCTTTTGCCGTAGTGATTATTCCTATTCTAAGATTCTTGTCCACTATGTTATTAAAATATTCATATAATTCTTTACTATCAATTCCATCTGATGTTAAAATAATTTTACTCATATTCTCCACTCCCGTTTTTGATTTTTTTGATTTTCAAGAAATCAAACAATCACTATCGTCAAATCAAAGGTTGATTTTTGATTTCTATAAAATTTTGATTATTTTATCAAAAAATCAAATCCCCACAATTCAGAAAAGACGCCACTTTCTTATTCCTTTCAAAATTTTTGTCTTATCTTTTCTTCCACAACTGTATCCAGTGTCAAAATCAATCAAACACCACTGCATGCAGTATGGTTTTGTCTTTCTCAAAAAAGACTTTTTATACAATATAGTTGGTGCTGGTGGTGGGAGTCGAACCCACACGGACTTTCATCCTCGGGATTTTAAGTCCCGTGCGTCTACCATTCCGCCACACCAGCTCGTCGCAAACTGCGCTCTTGCTCGTTTTCAAACAAGTTTGAAAAGTATCGCCTTATCACTTGTTTGCT
>CAJTYR010000003.1:0-158899 GCA_910584295.1 uncultured Christensenella sp.
TAAATGAAAGATACCCTGAACTATTAAACAAATAATTCCCCCATGCAGAAACATAATTTCCAGTATACCTGCCATTTGCGTCATAAACATAAGTTCCGCCACTTGATGAATTTGTAAAACCTGTAAAAGTATACCCATTTCTGGTCGGCAGATAATTTGCCACGGAAGAATAGCTTGGACTTCCATAATAAACTGTGTATGACTTTGTTGATGAACCGCCATTAGCATCCAAATAAAGAATAAAAGATTTTGCACTCCAAAGTGCCATAAGAGAATGATTGTGCATGATATTCACAGTTGAGCTTGATGTGATTTTTTTAGAAGTACACCATGCTCTTAACATGCTTCTGTTTGCAAAAGACAAATCAGAATTGTTAACTTCAATTCGAATATAATATGTTCCATTTGGTATTGTAAAAGTTGACGTGTAATTTCCGCACCTCTGCAAAAAGTTTCCACTGCTTCCATATGCGTAAATTCCGCATATTGAGTAGTTTGTATTTATCGTAACACTCCCACCAGAAGTATTCTGAAAATTTATCAAATTTAAATGTGACCAATATCCATTGTAAGAACCAAAATTTCCATTTCCGCCATCGACACCACTTGATTCAACAAAATCTGCAGCTGACGCCAAATCTTGCACCCATCCATCAAAACGATATCCTGTCCTTGATGGCGTTGCAAGTGAACCGTAAGTTCCGTTATAATTGACAGCTTTGCTTGTTGGCGAAACACTTCCACCATTGGCATTGTAAGTAAGAGTATATGTTTTTCCAATCCAACGTGCATATAATCTATGGTCATAATTTCTTGTGCATATAGATGTTGAAGTTATTTTTGTTCCACCAGTGGCTGAAGTATACCAACCATCAAAAGAATAATTTGTTCTTGTTGGCGTTGGCAAATCTCCATAAGAATTATTGTAAGAAGCTGACTTTGCATTGCTTATGTTTAAAATCTTAACATTTCTAACTTTACCTTTAAAATAGTAAGCAACAGGTCTAGTTGCATTACTCCCAGCTTCACCACCAATAAAAATTGCATTATCTGAATTATATCCAATACGTCCATTTGATAACATCTTTTTAGCAAATAATACACCATCAACATAGCCTCTTGCATATTGTCCATCAAAAGACAACTCAAACTTGTGCCAACCACTTGACAAAGATGCCCATGTGCTTCCACTATTTAATAATACATAACTGCCTTTAAAGTTACAAATATTAAAAGCAATATAACTATAATCACATTCAATATTCCAGCCAGCATTTTCAGTGCAGGAAATAACCATTTGTCTATTTTCACTCCCATTATCATGATATAAAGACCAGTTATCCATATAAGCTTCAATGCTCATATAAAGATTGTCTGAATACATAAAAGAGCGTCCCAAATTTGTGTAATTTGAGCCAGTATATGATGTTTCTGTTGTATTGTTATAGCCTGTGCCGACAAAATCCCCACCATTTGGGTCAAAAGTCACAGTGTTTACATTTGTATTTGGTATCCAATGAGCATATAAATCTGATCCCCTGCAAATAGTAGTTTCCAGAATTCTTGTCCCGCCAGTTGATGCTGTATACCACCCATCAAAAAGATATCCGCTTCTTGTTGCAGTTGGCAATGTTCCATACATCATACCATCAAATTGATACTTCCATAAATCTGAACTAAAATTGTTATTATTATAATCCGATTCAAACATCAACTGTAAAGTGTCATTTCCAACATTTGCAGAGCCATCTTTTCTATATTTAACATAAATACTATGATATCCGTTTGAAATATTTGAATATGTAACACTTCTTTCATATGGAGAAGTTTCTCCATAAGTTCTTTTATAATAAGTAGAATCAGCTGTGTTACTTTCACTTAAAGTTGAATCAAGATTACTAAAAATAGCATAATCAAAATTATTTTCCCCATTGCTTATATATCGTATTGTAAAACTAGGAGAAGAATCTCCATATGCTGTTAACGCATTAAAGGTTATCTTTAACATTGCATAAGAACTGGCGACACCCTTATTTTGACTTTCTAGATATCCATTCGAGTTTACATTAAACCCATATCCATAATTAGTCAAAGAAATATTTCCAATTTGATATGGTCTAGGTTCTGGTGCAGAACCACCATTTGTATAAAAATGCATATAGTGCCTTGTTGGTATTATTGCACTTACCTGAACACTTTCATTTTCAGAACTATTAATATGATTGTCTCGTGTCAAAAAAACACCGCCCAAACTTGCGCAGCCAAGAACCATGAATATTGCAAATATTACACCAAGAATTCTTTTCATAGGTATACCAATGAATATATTTATATATTCATTTTCAGTATACCCCCCCCCGGCAAGAAATATCAAGTAAAATATACATAATTTTGGACGATATATCTAAAAATCAATAGAAAAAAGCGTCAATGACGCTTTCAGCTTTTCAAAAATATAATTAAACTGACTTGTTTTTCTTTTTAAATCAGCAAAAGATAATTTACTCTCCCAAGCTTTTCACAAGTTTATCAACCATCTTACTTTCTTTTTTGTCAAGACTTTTTTTCAAATCATTAACAATCACAGACTCTTCTTTTGAATCATAATAATCAAAAAACTTTTGTGTTGGCACAAGAATGAATTCTCTCTTATCTTTTTCTGATCGCTCCTTTGACAAATAACCTTTTTTGATGAGTTGCTTAACTTTGTAAGTCGCGTTTGGAGCAGAAACATCCAAAAATCTAGCAAATTGTGTTATTGTTGGTTTGTCCATGAGATAGATACATTCAAGACAAAAATATTCTGAAGAAGACAAATCTTCTTCTTTTTCAAGCTTCTTAAACATGTTTTTATAAAGCATAAGTTTCAATTTTCGATAGAACTTTCCTACTGAATTTTTTGCCTTCATCTCTTTCTCCTAAAATCTTTTTTATTATACCATTTTATACGCAAAACTTCAAGTAAATTTGTTAAAAATTTTTAAATATTTTTGTCATATTTCGTCTCCCAAAAATCATTGTTTGCGACAATTTTTAAATTATTTTCATTTTTTATTGCAATTTGTCAAAAAAAATGCTATTATATACTCGCACATCAAAAGTATGGTCCCGTGGTCAAGCGGTCAAGACGCCGCCCTCTCACGGCGGAATCAGGGGTTCGATTCCCCTCGGGACTACCAAAATATTTGCACTTTTTGTTTGTTTTCATATTCATGCAAAAATTATTTGCCTTGAAATTTGCTTTTTGGATTTCAAAGTCAACCGAAAGCAGCAGTCCAATGGCACTATTTAAAAACAAAAAAGCAGAGAAAATTCCTCTGCTTTTATTCTTTTTCTCCTTTAAGACTTTCAACCGCCTTAACTCGATCCTCACTTTTATAGACATATGATCCACTGACCAAAATGTCACACCCATTATCAATCAATTTTTGTGAGTTCTCAACATTTACGCCACCATCAAACTCAATTTTAAATTTGAGATTGTTTTCTTCCCTAAATTCAAAGATTTCTTTTACTCTGTCAAACATTTCTGGAATGAGTGATTGTCCACTTCGACCTGGCACAACGCCCATAACAAGCACAATATCACAATTGAACATATATGCTTTAACTTCTTTAAAAGAAGTCGCAGGATTGAGAGATATGCCAGCAAGAGCACCATTTTCTTTGATGTATTCAATCGTCCTGACCAAATCTTCTTTATCTTCAAATGCTTCATAATGCACTGTTATAATGTTTGCACCTGCCTCAATATATTTTGGAATGTCGACCATAGGCTCATTAACCATAAGATGCACATCAAGCATAATGAGCGAATTTCGATTTATGTTGTTTAAAAGATTATAATCATAGGTGTTTTTGGGAACAAAGTTTTCATTCATAATGTCACAATGCAAAAGATCCGCAACTCCTTGCATCTCTTTGGCATATTCAATAATTTGTTGATAATCTGAAACAGGGTCTGTCGAAACAGAAATGTCAACTTTTTTTTTCATAAAATCTCCCTTTTGTTTAAGTTTAGCAAATGTTAATATTTTTTCAAAACAAATTAATAATGTTTGATATTTTTTACCACTTCAAGCAATTTAAGATAGTTTTCATAGCGACACTTTTTAATTGTTCCATCTCTCACTGCTTTTCTCACCGCACAATCCTTATCATTTATATGAAGACAAGATTTATACTTGCACATATGTGCAAGTTCCACAAATTCAGGATAGAAATCTTTTATTTCTTCCGGCTTAAGATTTAAAAGTGTTTCATCAAGTTTTGAAAAGCCAGCGGTGTCCGCCAAGTATTTTCCATCTCCAAACTTGAACAAATGAACAGTCCTTGTGGTTTGCTTTCCTCTTTCTATTTTCTTACTGAAGTTGTCAACCTTTGCAATCTTCTCACCCACAAGAGCATTGATAATTGAAGATTTTCCAACCGCACTTTGCCCCGCAAGAGCACATATGCCATCAATATGTTTTTTAAGTCCCATAACACTTTTGTCAAGAGTTGACATAACAATAACCTCAACCAAAGTATTGTATACACTTAAAAGTTTTTCGCAATATTTTTTGTCCAAATCTGACTTATTTATACAAAGCATTGGTTCAATGTCATTCAACTTGCAAAACAAAATCAATTTGTCCACCAAATATAGGTCTGGCTTTGGAACAGGTGCAACAACAATGAACATCTTATCAAGATTTGAAAGTGGCGGACGAATCAAAACATTTTTTCTTTTTTCAAGTTTACAAATTGCATTGTCGTCATCAAGAAATATCTTATCTCCAACAAAAACACCTTCTTTTTTGAGAATTTTCCGAGCTTTGCATATCAAGTTTTTTCCATTTTCAAGTTCCACCAAAAATTGGTCAGCTTCTTTTCTTATAATCAATCCTTTTTCCATCAAACACCTTCTACCTTGTTTCGAAGTTGACCGCAAGCACCTTCAATGTCTTCCCCCATCGTTCTTCGAACAGTCGCACTTATGCCCAACTTTTCAAGCTTGCCAGCAATCACATAAGCTTTTTTTCTTGCAGTTCCGAGCAAGTTTTTCTCTTTGACCGAATTGAGAGGAATAAGATTAACATGACAAGAACGCCCTTTCAAGATTTTTGCAAGCTCAGTGATTTGCAAATCTCCATCATTCACACCACTGATAAGCGAATATTCAAAACAAATTCTTCTTCCAGTCTTGTCAAAATAATAATCACACGCTTTCAAAATCTCTTCAATTTTGTAGGCATTTGCAATTGGCATAATAGTTTTTCTAAGCTCGTCATTTGGCGCATGAAGCGAAATTGTGAGAGTGACAGAAAATCCATCATCTGCAAGTTGTCTAATTTTTGGCACAAGCCCACATGTTGAAAGAGAGATGTTTCGTTGGCTGATATTAAGTCCACCTTCCATTGAAACCAGTTTCAAAAACTTTGTCACATTTTCATAATTGTCAAGCGGTTCTCCACAGCCCATAAGCACAATGTTTGTGATTTTTCTTTCTTTCAATGTTCCGCCAAGAAGTTTATTGAAGAAGATAATTTGAGCCAAAATTTCTCCAGCTGACAAATTTCTTTGAAGACCATTCAAAGTTGAAGCACAAAATTTGCAACCCATACGGCAACCAACTTGAGTCGAAACACAGACTGTGTAGCCATATTTATACTTAAGCAACACGCTTTCCACAATACTTCCGTCAGCAAAACGAAGAGCAACCTTTTGAGTGCCATCTTTGCTTACCAATCTTTTTGCTTCCTCATATTTTGGATAATCTTTTTCAATTTTTTCTTTGAAAGATTTTGGCAAATTTGAAATCTCTTGCAAAGTTTTTCCAAGCAACAATGCTTCAAAAAGTTGCTTCGCACGATATTTTTGTTCTCCAAGTGCGCTCACATACTCGCATAATTCTTCATAGGCTAAATCCAAGATCATAGACTCACCGCCATTGTTTTGAAACGATATCCATTCAAAAAACTCTTGGCATCAAGCACTTTCCCGCCTTGAACTTGGCATTGCAAAATCTCAAAAACGCCCTTTCCAGTTCCAATCAAAAATCTCTTTTTGTTGGGTATAACCATGCCCATTTCACCTTGAACATCGTCAGCGTTTTTTGCCTTATAAACCTTTATTCTATCTTCACCCAAGAAGAAAAATGCCACAGGGTCTTCACAAAAAGCCCTAACTTTGTTTACTTGGCTTTGTGCAGTTGCGGAAAAATCAAGAAGCGCATCTTCCTTTTGAATAAGCTTGACAAAGGTTGCCTTTTCACCATCTTGAGCTGTTTTTTGAGCAGTTCCATTTTCAATTTTCTTTAATGTGTCACACAAAAGATCAAGCCCAACATTTGCAAGTCTTGGCATCAATGAAGAATAATCATCTTCTGGCAAAATCTCAACTTCTTCTTGAACAAAAACATCTCCATCATCCATTCCAATCCCCGTTTGCATAATCGTCACTCCAGTCTTGGTGTCACCATTAAGCAGCGCCGACTGAATTGGAGTTGCTCCACGATATTTGGGAAGCATGGACGGATGCACATTTACGCATGGATGCAAATCGAGAAGTTTCTTTGGTAAAAATTTGCCATAAGACGCAGTCACGGCAAGATCATAATCAATCTTTTTGAATTCTTCAATATAAAGTGAAAGTTTTTCAAATTGAAAAACTGGCAATCCCAATTTGTTTGCATATTCAACAATATGAGGCGAAACCAATTTGTTTCCACGCCCTGCAGGCTTGTCATTTTGACACACAACTCCAACAACTTCAAAACCACGCTCAACCAAACCGCCCAAAATAACTTCTGAAAAGTAAGGAGTTCCAAAAAACAAAATTTTCATTTACAACACCCCCTTTGTCTTCTTATAATCTCTGCCTTGCTTTGTGTGATCCACAAACAAAATTCCATCAAGGTGATCAATCTCGTGACAAATGCAACGAGCAACATAGTCCTCTGCCTCAAAAGAGAACTTCTTCCCCGTCCTGTCATATGCTTCAATTTTGACATATTTTGGTCTTGGAACATCTGTGTAAAAATTTGGCACGCTCAAACACCCTTCGCTGTCACAAACCTTGCCACTTGTTTGGAGAATGGTTGGATTTATAATTTCGAGATAGGTCTTTGGCGCAATTTCCACAATCACCGCTCTGCGTAACACCCCAACCTGAACTGCGGCAAGTCCCATACCTCGCCTTTCCACCATAGTTTTTTTCATGTCATCAAGAAGAATTCCCAAATCCTCGTCAAAAGCAACAACAGGTTTTGATTTTTTTCTCAATGTGTCATTTCCAATTTCAACAATTTTTCTTATAGCCATAATCTTTCTCCATCAATTTAAACTTTCTTTTTTATCAAATAAGATAACACAACTCCCACACTTCGATCCTCTTGCATTCTTCCACTTGTGCAAATACCTTCTACCTCTTTCAAAGTATACCATGAAAAGGAAATGTCTTCTCCATCTTCAAGTTCTTGTCCTTTTTTGTTTACTTCAAAGTCTGAAATTAAGAAGTAATATAAATCCCACTCAACTGTCGCCCCCGCCTTGCTAACTTTCAAAAGTTTTGGATCATTTACAAGCAGACCGACTTCCTCTCTCACCTCTTTCTTTACAGCTTCTTTTGCGTAAGATATTAAATCTTCTGAAATATGTTGTTTATATTCTTCCAACCTGTCAAAAACTTTTCCACCTGGAAGCCTAAAATCAAAGCCGCCAATTTCTGTTCGATATTCTTTTGACAACAAAATCCTCTCGCCACTCACAATCAAAGCTCTGACACCAGGAGATCTTCTGGCTTTTTCAAAAACTCGATCGCCATTTTTAAATTGAACCACTTCAATTATTTTTCCAGAATACTTAATTTCTTCCATAATTTCTCCAATTATTTTATTTCATAAAGTCAACTCATATCGAAAATGTTGCGATTTATTAATTATTTAAAGTTATTTCCTCAAGTATCAACCAATTTGCCAAAATTGAATTTCCGCTAACTTAAGTTGTTCGGATTTATCTCAAAAAACACACATGACTTGCATTTTTCATCAATACTTTCAAAAATTTTCTTTTCAATCTCATCCGCTTTCTCAAGTTTAACTCTCATCATAATTTGATATCTAAACTTATTTTTAATTTTGTTAAGCGGAGCTTTCATAACATCTAAATAAACAAATTCGCCTGAATATTTTTCTTTGATTTGTTTGATTTTATTATAACATACTTTACACTCTTCTGCCACCAATTTTTCATTTTCGTGAGTGAACAACAATCTTATTATTCTTGCATAAGGAGGGAAATTTGTCACTTTTCTTAAATTGACTTCTTTTTTGAAAAAACCTTGATAGTCATAATTGGTTGCAAAACGATAGACATAATGTCTTGGACTATATGTCTGCAAAATAACTTTGCCTTGCCTCGTGCTTCTGCCAGCTCTCCCTGAAACCTGCGTGATAAGCTGAAATGTTCTTTCAATGCTACGATAGTCGGACTGATAGAGACTTTGATCGGCATCCACAATCCCAACAAGAAGAACATCCTCAAAATCATGTCCTTTTGCAATCATTTGCGTACCTACAAGAATGGCAGGCTTTGTGTTTCTAAACTCATTCAAAATTTCACGATGACCATTCTTTTTTGATGTGGTGTCGTTATCCATGCGGAGTATTCTCACATCTGGGAAGAGCTTATGAAGTTCTTCAACAACTCTCTCAGTGCCAACAGCACCTTGTTTGATATCTCGACTTCCGCAACTTGGGCAAATATCAAGTGCCTTAAAACGCTTTCCACAATAGTGACACTTAAGCCTATCTTCAAATCTGTGATAAACCAGCGACACATCGCAATCGGTGCATTTTGCAACATAACCACACTGCCTGCACCTTTGAAAAGAAGAAAAGCCTCGCCTGTTTATGAAAATCATTGCTTGTTTTTTATCTCTAATTATATCTTGTAGTTCATAAATGAGTGGAATAGAAAAAATTTGATTGTTTCCCTGTCTCATTTCCATAAGCATGTCAATCACAACAATCTTTGGCATCTCCATTCCGTTGACACGCACTGGCATCTCCACCAAAGTGAAATCTCCATCAATCGCCTTTGCGTAACTTTCGATTGAGGGAGTTGCACTTCCAAACACCAATGCACAATCATTAAACTTTCGCCTAAATTCTGCCACCATATGGGTGTCATAACGAGGATTGCTTTCAGAAACATAACTTTGCTCATGTTCTTCATCAACAATAATAATTCCAAGATTCTCGATTGGACAAAATATTGCCGATCTTGCCCCCACAACAACTCTCGCTTGTCCAAAAAAAATTCTCTTCCATTCGTCAAAACGTTCACCTGCCGAAAGCCCACTATGAATCAGAGCAACATTTTCTCCGAAGCGAGCCTTAAAATTTGCCAACACTTGTGGTGTAAGCGAAATTTCTGGCACAAGCATAAGTGCAGTTTTTCCAAGAGCAAGTTGTCTCTCAATCAAATGCATGTAAACTTCCGTCTTTCCGCTTCCTGTCACCCCATGTAGCAAATAAGTTTTGTTTTTGGAAATTGTGTCCACAGCCCTCTTTTGAAGAGGAGTAAGTTGTTTTGTTTCATCTTTTATAGGATCAAAAGCGGGACTTCTCAAAACCTGCTGAGTTTGCATTTTCAAAATCCCATTTTTCACCATGGTGGCAATCACTGAATAAGAAAACATCTCTGACATTTCAGAGAGGCGTTGCTCCCCATGTTCTTTTAAAAAATCCACAATTTCAAGTTGCTTCACAGCCCTTGAAGATGGCATAAGGAAATCTTCTGAAAGCGTAACCGTTTTTGCGAGAAGTTCTTTGACTTTGTCCGTCCTCATCTCACTTGGCAAAAACAACCTTAATATGCTTGCAAGTTTGAGATGAAGTTTCTCCGCCATGAAAAACATCAAAGAAATCATTTCTTTTTTGATTACTGCAAAGTCTTCAATTTTTCTTGAAATGGACTTGAGTTTACTTTCATCATATTCGCAAGTCTCGCTTAAGGCGACAATAAAACCTTGAAGTGTACGCCCTCCAAACGGAACAAGCACTCTTTCTCCAACTTCCACACTCATCCCTTCTGGGATTTTGTATTCAAAAACTTTATCCAAAGCTTTTGCATCTTGGTCAATGATTATCTTTGCAAACATCCTAATCCTTTAAAATAAAAAATTCTACTGTAATTTTCAGTAGAATTATATCACAAAAACTCGTCCAAATCAATCATTTAAGTCGCTTGGAGCAACGCTTCCGTCATAGATTTCATCAAGTGCAATGCTGATTGACTTTTTGTCAGCTGTTGCAAGTTCTGTTCTTCTTGTAGTTTCAATTTCTTTTGCTCTTTTTGATGCAATAATAGAAAGGACATATTTATTCTTGCCTGCTTTCTTTTCAAGTTCATCAATAGGTGGTTCAATCATCATAGTTTTTTGTCTCCTAAAATTTATTCATGGCTATTTTATCACACCGAAAGAAAAAAGTAAAGCCTTTTGTTTAGTGAAAAAAAAGAAAATTCGCAATCAATCGGAAAACATTGCCCCAAATTGCGAATTACTTTTGAAAATCTCTTGAAAAATAGAAAAGAAAATCAACTGACAAAGCCCAAAGAAATGAGAAGGGCTTTGTTAATCTCCTTCATTTTCGCCTCATCAATCACAGTAATTTTTTCTTTAAGACGCCTTTTGTCAAGCGTTCGAATTTGTTCTAAAAGCACAACAGAGTTTTTGGGCAAGTGATAGTCGGAAGAAGAAAGCTCAATGTGAGTGGGAAGTTTCGCCTTGGAAAGTTGACTTGTGATTGCTGATACAATCACCGTTGGAGAATAGCGATTTCCAACATCGTTTTGAATGACAAGCACAGGACGCACTCCACCTTGCTCACTCCCAACAACGGGACTGAGGTCAGCAAAATATATATCTCCTCGCTTAACCAAATTTTCCATAATCCTCTTCTAAATTTCCAAAATCCACAAGGTCGGCATATTCCAACTCATGCAAGTTTTCATAAGCCTTTTCAAGACCTGCAAAAGGAAGAATATCTTCCTCTATTTTCATTGTATGTTTCTCCGTGCCAAAGGTTGAGAATACGACAAAATCTTCAAGACTTTGCCAACTTTTTTCAATCAGCTTAACCCTCTTCAGCATTTTTCGAAAAACATTTTTCTTCATAGAAATATCTCCTATCTGCTTCAATTTTATACCTTTCAAATAGGTTGAGAAAATATAAAATTTTTATACTTTTGCAATAAAAAAGCCACAAAAGATATTTCTTGTGGCATAAATTTTTAACTATGTAAAATCTTCAAGGTCGTCACTTTCTTTTCCAGAAAATGTGTCATGCGTTGCTCTTTGTGCCACGCTATAATCATACCCTTTGTAAAGAAGATGAGCAAGGCACTTTTGCTTGGTTTTTAGCGAATAATCTCGATTTTTCACGAATTTTTCAGCCAAGCGTTTGGCTGTCTCAAATTGAGATTCCTCGTCAACTTTTTCAATCAAAGAATCAACGATTTCCTTTGAAATTCCTTTGGAGCGAAGTTTGTTTGCAATCACTCTTTTTCCTTTGCTGTTTGACAAACTTTCAAAGTAATTTTTCGCAAATTTTTCGTCATCAACAAAGCCATAAGAACGAAGCTTTTCAATTGTCTTTGAGATTATGTCATCATCAAAAGATTTTTTCTTTAGATAATCTCTTATCCCTTTTTCGCTAGCTACATATTTTTCCATATAAGAAACAGCCATATCAAAAGAAACACGCATGTCATTTTCGGATTTAATTTTTATCAACACATCCTCGTCAATATCTTGATTTGTTTTGAGATGTTCTCTTGCCAAAACCTCGTCCAAAAAAATACCATACCATTCTTCATCAACATAAACATGATATCTGTTTGTCTTTCCAATTTGTTTAATTTTTGTGATTGTCAGCATGTCTTACACCTTCTCGTGAAAAATCACTTCTTTGCCATGGGCTTTTGCATACTCAATTTCGCTTTTTGTCGAAGAACCAACATAGCCCCCAATATTGACAACATAAATTCCATCACTTATGTCAATTTTTTGAAAATGTCCTTTGACAACATTTTCATATTCTTCATCTGAAAATTTCTCATTCCCAAACAAAAAGACTGGCTGAAGAACACAAAAACCTTCTTCCGCTTCAAGTTTTGTTGCAATTTTAATCATTTCATCTTGAAATCTCATGCTTCCACAAATGGTTAAAGTTTTCATTTCAACACCTCGCTTGTTGTTTTAGTATACATTCTGACAAGACCACCAGCACCCAATTTAATTCCACCAAAATATCTCACCACAAACACACAAATGTCCTTGACTCCCTTCTTTTGAAGGACAGAAAGAATTGGTCTGCCAGCAGTTCCGTTTGGCTCACCATCATCCACTGCCTTTTCCAAAAATGGATTTGAAAGAGAGTAAGCATAACAGATATGCGTTGCTTTTTTATGCTCTTTCTTAAGAGTTGAAAGTGCCTCCTGCACATCATCAGTTGTTTTGCACTCAAAAAGACAACCAAGAAATCTTGATTTTTTTTCGATCAACTCAACTTTGTTTAAAAATTTTGGCACACAAATCTCCTAGTCTTCCAACCCAACTAAATAATCCGCACTTACTTTAAAAAATTTTGCAAGCGCAACCAAATTTTCAATGTTTGGTATTCTTTCACACTTTTCCCAGCGTCCAATGGCAACTCCACTTACACCAATTTTCTCTCCAAGTTTGTCAAGTGATAAGTTTTCATCCATCCTCAAATCTTTAAGACGTTCTGCAAATATTTTCATATAAAACCTCTTTTATATGAAAATTATAACCAAATGGTTGTTATAATACTTGACATCAACCAATTGGTTTGATTATAATAAATCATACCATTTGGTATGGAAAGGAGTATAACATAACCATGCCAAAAAATCAACAAATAAAAATTCTTCCTCGCACCTTTCTCATAAGAGAATTTTTAAGAAAAGAACACCTCACTCAAAAGCAATTCGCTTCAATGTGTGGTGTTTCTCAATCATATGTTTCAAAAGTATTATCTGGAAAAACCAGATATTATACCGCCAAACTCGGAAGAGTTTTAAAAGCCGCAAATCTAGATTTCACTTATTATTTTGATGTGGAATTTCTTTTTTAGAGCAATTTCACTTTGATGAAAACTTTTTTACCTTTCTTCAAAAGCGCACCATCGCCAATGTCTTCTTTTGTGACACTCATCGCAAAGTCTGTCAACTTTTCATTTTTGAAAGTGATTGCTCCACCCTGAATAAGTCTTCTTGCTTCACTTTTTGACGGAGCAAGGTTTGTCTTAAACAAAAGATCACAAATGTTCATTGGAAATTCAGCACTTTGCAGTTCGACAATCGGAGCGTCGTCTCCTCCTTCTGCAAAAAGGTTTTCGCTTTGTTTTTGAGCAAGCACAGCATCCTCTTCCCCTCTGATGAATTTTGTAACTTCAAAAGAAAGTCTTTTCTTCGCACCAACGATGTCAACTTTCACCATTTCTCTCACTTCTGCCATTGGAACATCTGTGAAAAGTGCAAACATCATCTCAACGCAAGCATCTGGAGTTTGGTAAACTCCTTGATAGAAATCGTAAGCAGAAATTTTATCTTTGTCAATCCAAATTGCCCCACGTTCGGTCTTTCCCATTTTCTTGCCTTCTGGTGTCAGAAGAAGTGGATTTGTTGCTCCAATAAGATTGATGTTTGTTCCATTTGCAAAGTTGAGTTTTCTTTGAAGTTCAACACCTGCAACAATGTTTCCCCATTGGTCTTGCCCACCATATTGAAGCGTGCAACCATATGCCCTGTTCAAATGAACAAAGTCAAAACCTTGCATAAGCATATAACCCATTTCAAAGAAAGTCAATCCTCCTTCTGCAATTCGGCTTGCATAAATTTCGCTTGAAAGCATTTTGTTGACATTGAAATGCACACCAATCTCTCTCATAAAATCGATATAAGAATAATCTTTAAACCAATCTGCATTGTTGACAATGACAGCAGGGTTTTCGCCATCAAAATCCAAGAACACTTTCAAAGTGTTTTTTATTTTTTCAATGTTTTCCGCAATTTGTTCTTTTGTCATCATCTTGCGAAGTTCTTGTCTTCCACTAGGGTCACCAACACATGCGGTTGCTCCACCCATCAAAAGCAAAACTTTATGCCCCGCTTTTTGAAATCTTCTCAAAATGCAAAATGGAACGCAGTGTCCAATATGCAAACTATCTGCTGTTGGATCTGTTCCTTCATACAAAGTGACAGGCACTCCACTTTCAAGCATTTTTTTGAGAGCCTCTTCATCTGTGCATTGATACAAAAGACCTCTCTCCTTCAAAACATCATACAGTTTTGTGTCAACTTTTTTCATTTTTCTTCTCCTTTCAAATTTTTATACATCCTCAACAAAAAAGCACGCATAAGTCCATTTTTTTAGGACGAAGCGTGCGTTCGTGGTACCACCTAAATTCGGCTACGCCTCTTGTGGAGGCACCAAACTTTTTAACGCGGACACGCCTTCGGCTAACCGCTAAAAGTTCGGTTCTCCTCCCAATCTCCCTCCAATTTTGGGGCAAAAACGAAAACGAGATTTTCTTTTTTGCAAAGTTTGAAGAATCTTTGTTTGAGAAACGTTAACCCTTATTATGCCATTCGCAGGCAAATTGCGCAAAACTTGAAACGAATGTAATTCATCTTTTTCTGCCCAAGGTTTTTCACCAACCAACCTCTCTCTGAAAGTGCAACTTAAAAAGACTACTGCTTTTCATCCCACCATTTTGATTTTTTCTGTTTTGCAAGCAAAACTTATATAGGCATTCTATCAAACAAAAACTCTTTTGTCAACATTTTTCATTTTAAAAAGTGTATGTTTTCATCTTCAATCGGACATTCTTCTTTCAAGGAGGAACTATGAAAAGATATCGTTCTGGTGAGCAAGCACCAAAAACTGGTTCATACATCTCATACGACAAAGACGGAAACAATGGAGGCTCTGTTTTTCTTGAAAAAGGACAACGCTTCCCTGCCACCCAAAATGAGGGCAGTTTTTATGTTCAATCTGAAAAATAGAAACGTCCACCAACTATGGTGGATTTTTCATTTTGAAAAAGTTGCTGACATAAAAACTTGAATACGAAAATTTTCCATGATATAACTTTGTCAAAGCTTTGAAAAAAAAAGGAGATGTGTTAAAATGAATGTGTTTGAAAATATAAGAGAAATGTTGATGGCTAGATTCAGTGATTGGATTCAAGTGGTGGACCCTAGGTCAAATTGGACCCTCGATAATGTCACAATAATCAAAGATGTTGGCGTTGATCCTAAACAAGTAAATCCTCATTGTGTAAAGTGCGTGGTTGTGAATCAATGTTGGTTCAAAAATGAAAAAGGGAAAAAGCCCGAGCCTTTTGAGTATAATAAATATTCAAATATCGTTTTGAGTAAACTTAGAGGCATTATGGGTTTATATCACCCTCGGTGTCATTGCCAAGAGATTATAATCAACCCTCCAACTGAAAAAACGTTAAAAGTTGTTTGTGACAATGGAAAAATTGATGACGCTTTTAATCGTAAATTGGGACTGTTAAATGCTTGGGGGTATACAACCAATGACAAAGAATTATTAAAAAACAATCTTATGCAATCGGCTACAAAACAATATATAAATGGAGAATATTCAATCTTTGTATATGATAAATTTGGATTCAGAATATCAATCCCAGTTTCTGTGCCTGGGATAAATATTAAACAAGGAAGAGACTATAAATTTATTACAGGTTTTATGGTTTGGCCAAACGGAAAAATAGAAAACACCACATTTTTTGGAGGAAAAATAAAATGAAAATATATGATGATGTAAAAGTGATAAATAATAACAAAAACTATGAAAAGTATGGGATACATAAGGACATGATTGGAAGAATTGTTTTAGCAGAAATACGCGACAACATGTTTTATGTCAATTTCATTGACGATAATTTTGAAATACATAAGAATGACCCAGAATGGTTTGAAAAACATTATGACGAATTAGAAGACGATAAAGAATGTCCTATCAAAATTGAAGATTTGGAACTTGTTCAAGAAAATTGGTCAACAGATGAATCAATTTTAAGAGAGCTCCCGGCAAACAATCCAAAATGGTGGTGCAAAGTCGAAGATGGCTACATAATGAATTTGCTTGGAGAAAAGAAAAACAAAATCCCTTATGATTATGATTCATAAAAAAGTGAGGAACTTTCCTCACTTTTTATTTCACCAATGCCGCCAAAATCTCAACATTTGACACGACTCTATATATTCCCAAATCCTCATCAACTGGGTTTGCTCCGCTGACATTGATAACAATTTTTGAATAACCTTCTGGAACATTGCATTGAATGGTGATCAAGTCCCCTTCTCTCATTTTAATTTGTGACGCTGATTCTTTTGAAAAGAATGTTCCCTCGCCATGCTTAACCAAAATGTATGGAGAATCAAATGAAAGCGAATATGTTTTTTGTGTTGTTTTATATTTCGCATAGACTGTTAAATCTTCAAGCACATTTAAAAGTCTTTCAGTAGCATCCTCTCCATTTTCAAAAACCCAACCCAAAAACTGATATTGAAGTTTGTCATCCTGTGGGGAATCAAAAACGAAATTCAAATTGCAACTTTGCCCAGCATCAACAGTTTGCGTTGTTATGTTTGTCTTATCTGGTTGAAGGAAAATTACTGAATATTTTCTTATACTTTCTGCATAGTTTGCATAAACCTTCAAATTCGTTGTCACTTTTGACAAAGCCTCTGTGGCATCTTCTCCATTTTCAAATGTCCAATTTAAAAACGTGTATGATAAGAGTTGAGTGCTGGCTTTTGTTGGATTTTCAGCCTCGGCTTTCTCGTCTTTTTTGACTTTGCCCTCTTTCAAGACAGTTTCTTTGTCATCCTGATAAAAAGTCACCGTATATTCTTGTGGAGAATTGTCTGGTTTGGACTTTTTAAAATTTGAATTGAGCGTCAAAATGACAACAACACAAAGAAGTATTGCCGTTGCAACAATTGTAAGCTTATCATAAAAAGTCCTCATACCCACTCCCATGAGAATTCTATCATAAAAACAAAAGTTGTGTCAACCAAGTTGCTTCTCACTTCTTCTTTGGCACAAAAGGCGAAAGAGGGTCTTTCTTATTAAAATCATCCTTTTTTTCTTTTTTCATATATATAGCATGCACAAAAAAAACAAAAAACTTGGGAGTTTCCCAAGTTTATCTTTTGACTGTCAATCTCACACATGTTGGAGCACCTTCGTCAACTTTAACTTTTTCACTGACCTCAATGCCAGCAACAACAAACACCTCATTGCCATATGCAAGCACCGGAATGAAATCGCGCAGTCTGACAGGAACTTTTTTATCAATCAAAAAGGATTTAAGTTTCTTTGTTCCGCCACCAAACTTTTCAAAAACGTCGCCTTCCTCTCTATATCTCCACTTTGCGCCTTTAGGCAGTTTTCTATTGTCAAAATAGAGAGCCCCATTTTCTCCCATTTTTTCAGTTTTCACACGGCGAAGTGCCACTGTTCCAAAATGAGGCACAGCAAAATCTTCCATTTTGAAAGGTTTGTCCAATTCCGCTCTTTCAACATAGTTGTTTTCAAAAGTCAAAAAGTCATATTCTTTGCTTATGGTCACATCAAAAGGCAACTTGATCTTTTTGCCATTTTCAAGGCTTATTGCAAGTTCTTTAATCATCTCAATATGTTTTCTTTCAATGTCCTTCGTCACACCAATAAGAGAAAGTGCCTTAAAAACAATTCTGCTGTAGACAGAACTTCTGCCTTTGAAATAATAACAAGGCATTTGCACAATCTTTTTGTCAACCATAAGAGCATTTGTGTTGATTGACGCTTTGATGAAATCATCATCTTCGCTGACAGCATTTGCAAAATTGGTGATTGCCTCGATTGCGTTTGGCCATTTTTTCAAGATGTCTTTCATGACAACATTTCTAAGATAGTTTCTTGTGTATGATGTGTCTTTGTTGCTTGCATCCTCAACATATTCAATGTTGTTCATATTCGCATAATCGGCAATATCTTCTTTTGAAACTGGAAGCATTGGTCTGATGTAGATCTTGTCACGAATTGGATCCATTCCCCTCGCTCCACTTACGCCACAGCCTCTGAATATGTGCATGAGGATTGTTTCGGCTTGGTCGCTTTGGTGGTGCGCAAGAGCAACCTTGTCCACAATATCTTTTTTGACAAGTGCTTCAAAAACACCATATCTTCCTTCTCTTGCAGCGGTTTCAAGACTGATTTTTTTCTCCTTTGAAATCTTCGGCGAATCAATGGTGAATTTATATACTCTGACTCCCATCTCTTTGCATTTTTGCACAACAAATCGTGCTTCATCATCACTCTCTTCTCTTATGCCATGATTGATGTGAATTGCAACCACATCAATGTCAAGAGCTTCTTTGTTTGCATTTAAAAAGTGCAAAAGACACATGGAATCAATTCCACCGCTCACACCAACACCAATCACTTCACCTGCTTTGATAAGCTTGTTTTTCTTTGCAAATTCAATTATCTTTTCCATTTGTTCTTCCTATTTTTCTTTTGATAGTATATCACCAAAAATCATCAAAAACAATATTTTTCAATAAAAAAGTGCTTATTTTCACACTTTTTTCTTAAAAAATTAACATTTTATGAAATCCGCTGACATATTTCATTGAAAATAGAAATTTCATGTTTTATCATCTCTGCATAAGTGCAAAAGCTTTGAAAAACAAAAGGAGATGTGATAAGATATGAACATACTAAACAACGAAGAAATCATACAAAAAATCGTAAATAATATTGAAAACAACAATTTATCTTATTTTCAATATTTACACAATGGACAATGCAAATCAGGACCATGTGAAGATGCAAGCAAACCAAAAGATATGTGCTGTGCCCCTTTCGTTTGGTGCATACATGCATCGGACAAACTCCACAGTTTGCCCAAACATCCAAATTGTGACTGTCGATATAAGCCTGTTGTAACTAAACCGCTTGGCTCAATCTCAAAAAGACAACCAGCACCAGATGTCTGGCTGAAACTTTATGGAAAGTTGCCTGATTATTACATAGAATACGAGGAAGCAAGGAAACTAGGCTGGAAACCAGGAATAAATACTGTAGCAGGTAAAATTCCCGGAAAAATGATTGGTGGCGAAATATACTTCAATAGAAAACATATACTCCCTGAAAAAAAAAGAAGAGTATGGAAACATTGTGATATTGATTATGAAGAAGGAAAAAGAAAAAGTGGCAGATTATATTATTCTTCAGATGGTCTAATGTTTTATTCGCCAAATCATCTTGATGGAAATGTGGAGGTTTATCAAATAATTTAAAAAGGAGAAAATTATGAAAGAAATTATTTTTAATAAAAAGAAATATAAATCTTACAAAGATTTTTACTCTCAAATATATAGAGAATTAAATGGCAAAAGCACCGTAGACTGGGAAGATTATAATGATCTATACTATTCTGCCGACAATCTTGACGAGTTTTTGTGGTATAAAGCAGATGAAAATATCAGGTATGTTTTTTTTAATTTTGACAAAGAAAAAGTCTCTCTGCAAAAGGATTTCAATGATTATCAATATAATTTAATATTTGAAGTTTTTGAAGACTTTGTTAAAAAACACCCAAACAATAAACTTGAGTTTAGAATGAGTGAAGAGAAGTAAAATTACCACTTTTTGGGGGAAAGTTAAATGAAATACGAAGATGATGTAAGGGTTATTAAAGATAAAGAAAAATATAAAAATCTTGGCATAACAAAGGGAATGGTTGGGTATATATCATTGCCTGAAATAAGGAATAATACTTTTTTTGTGTGCTTTATAGATGAAAATTTTAAATTACATGAAAGTGAACCTGAATGGTTTCAAGAACACTATGATGAAATAAAAGATGATAAATTGTGCGAAATAAAAATTCAAGATTTAGAGTTGATTAATGATAATGGTCTTACCGACGAAGAAATTTTGGAATCCTTGCCAAAGCACAATCCGAAATGGTGGTGCAAGGTTGAAGATGGCTACATAATGAATTTGCTTGGAGAAAAGAAAAACAAAATCCCTTATGATTATGATTCATAAAAAAACTCGGCATCTGCCGAGTTTTTTAAAAATCCAAGACCTTGATTGCAATGACTGACATATCATCAACTGCATAGCCATTGTTGCAAGCAAGCGCCCTTTCCACCAACTGATCCGCAAACTCTTGTGGATTTTTTGTTTTGATGGACTTAAGACATTCCACAAGTTCTTCAGTGCCACCAAAGCTGTCACTGACACCATCCGACAAAAGAACAACAATGTCTTTCGCTGCCACAATATTTTTTCTTATAAGAGGTTCTGCATCATCAACAATGCCCATAGGAAGAGCTCCTGTTTCAATAGTCTTACACTCATCATCATTCAAGATATAAGAATTTGGCGAAGCCATTTTGACAAAATCCAAAAGACCGCCCTTCTGGTCGAAAATGCAAATATCCATTGCACTGAAAATCTCTTCTTTGTGAAGATTGAGGAGTTTGTTGACTGTTGAAAGGATGATGTCGTTGTCAAAGCCTGCTTTATAGAAATTTTCAACCAAACTTATCGAAAGTTCACTTGTTCTTTCTGCTTTTTCTCCGCTTCCCATCCCATCACTGATGGCAAAAAGAATTTTGTCACCACCAAGTTTGACAATGCTGTATGTGTCGCCACTCACTTTTGAGCCATTTTTTTTGCGTTGACAAACTCCAAAAAGACAATCATATTTTGGAGCAGTTTTCAAGTTTAAAACAGTATAACTTGGTCGCGTTGACGGGAATGTTTCGTAAAGAGCCATTTTTTTGCCACAAACTTTGCTGACAACATCAACAATTCTTGGTTTCTCAGCATCTTCAGTTTTGACAACCAAAGAAACTTCCATTGTCCAGATGTCTTTCTCAAAAACCACAGCATCAATACAAACTATGTTGTAATATGTGAGTTCATCCAAAATTTTGTTTTCTCTGTCAGTGTCAAAAGAGATATTGGACTCGATTTCTTTTGAAAGTCCACCCATAATTTTTGAAACACCTAAAAGTTGATCAGCAATAATTACTTTGCTGGTGTCTACATCTTTCACCATACTCATATACTTTTTGTATTGTGCTGTGAGCGTGTTGACACTCCCCAAAATTGCTGTCGTCTGCTTGCATCTTGAAGTCAAAAATGATGGAATATCAAGGAGTGTAGCTCTTCCTCTTTGAAAGGCGATTGTGATAAGTTCGTCAAAGACCTTTTTTGTACTGTCCGAAAATGTTCTGTGGCAATGATTTCTGTCTGGACAGAATGAGCATATTTTTTCTTTTATTTCTTGTTCAAGCAAAGACTTAACTTCATCAATCGTCATCCCCTGCTTAATGAGGTTTCGATATATCAAATTCATATCATTGAAAATTTCACTTAAATTCCCCAGTCTGTTATGCAAAATCTCACGATTTCGATTTACAACATTTTTCATCGCCATTCGATCTTTTGATAGGTTGAAAATGACAGAAATCTCTTTGCACCAATTCTTTGGTAAGCACAAAAATACTACGCAACCAATCAAAACTGGCAAAATTTCAAGATAGCCATAACTATAATATAGTTTGAAATAAAAACCTGCCACAAGTTCGACAGCCACAACAGCAATCACCATAAACGCTCTGAAACGCTTTTTGAAGAGCAGTGCCGCCAGCGCCCAAAGAATCAGTGGCATGGCAAAAACCGCATTGTTGGTTGCAATGACCGAGCCAAGTCCCGAAATTGATGCAACAAGCAAAGTAAGCGTTGGGGTTGAGCAAAAAGCAAACACCAAAATCACAAAAGAGGCAAAAAGTTTAAGGAAACTGAATGTAGAAATGTTGAGCATCACAAGTCCACCGCTCAAAATGGCAATAATTGAAAAAAGTGAAACAATCTCAAGACTTGTGAGTTTGTTTGAAAAACCTCGAATTATGATCGCCTCAAAGACATTCATGCAAGCAAACATAAAAAGACAGCCCAAAACAATGCTTACAAATGGCAAAACAGGGAAGACTCCTCCAAGAATGTCAAAGACAACATTTGCCGTCTGACCAACAATTGCATATATGAAAAATTCCCATTTTTTCATGTTCTTTTTGCATAAAATATGGATAAAGTACGGCATAATAAGACAGAACACCGTAGTCAAAGTGCAAATTGAAAATTCCAAAGTTGGGCTAAAAATTGCCCCTGCAACAATGTATGCTGGTGCAAGAATCCAAATTTTCTGATTTGCCCAAGTAAGAGCATAGAGCATCCCAAAAGCAAACGGAAAAACAATCAAATTTACACTGGAATTGAAAAGTACATAAAAAAGCCCAATCATAAAGGCAAAATTTAAGAATAAATAAAAGTATTTGTTAATCTTTCTGCTCATTGTTTGCTCCTTCTTCAATTGTAAATCATACAAAAATATTGAAGAATTAAAATGCTGTCAAAGAGGAGAAAATCATGTCTAATTTTGTCATAAAACATTTTAAAATCTTGACATATGAAATTATTGGATGTATAATTTAACTTGGAAAAATATGGAGAGGACACAAATGAAAACATTTTTAAAAGATAATATAAGTGTTTGGATTTGGATTGGCTTTGCAATTTTTAATGAACTTTTCAGCATTTCTTTCACTGATTGCAAACCATTTTTGACTGCACCCGTATATGCACTGGGCTTGCTGTTTTTCTTCTTGCTTATTTTGCTTTTGATTCCAAACCGCATTGCAAAAATAGTTTTGACAAGTATATTTGCTTTAGGACAAATTGCAATCTGTGTAGGTTTTATTTTCCTTTATGAAAGCAATGGAACCTTCTTTGACTTTTCGATGATCAACATGAGAGACGACGCATTTGGAACAATCGAAGATTTGGCACTGAATTGGGTTCACCTCTCCATTTGCATCAGTCTTTGGGTTGTGTTTGTAACTTCAATGATTCTTGTTGAAATTTTCTATTTCAGAAAACATAAACAGCCACACTTCAAAGGTGGAAAAAAATATAACATCCCAGTTGCAATTGTTATGTCTCTTATGCTTATCTGCCTTTCAGTTGTGCCAGTTTATGATGGAGTTATTCAAGGACAAAACAGCTATCAAAATATGTTGTTCAATCAAAAATCTTCAAAATATCAAACAAAAGGCATCACTGCAAATGCTGTTTATGAAATTTTCAGCGGAGCATTTTCAAACAAAGTTCACTATAAAGACCTCTCAAGTGTTGACAATGCTCTTTCCACCGAAAACAAGAATCTATACACAGACACCTCAGAATTTAACAAAATAAGTGAGGGAAACAATTTGATAATGCTTATGGTTGAAAGTTTTGACTGGTATCCACTCACCCTTTACTATGATGCAGAAACAATAAGAGAAATCTATCCAAACTTGACAAATTTCATGGACGAAAGCATTGTCTTAGATCATTATTATTCTCGTGAAAAAACTGACACTTCAGAAAACAACGCACTTCTTGGAAGCAACCCAACCGGAAAGTATGTCAACTATGACTTTGAAAACAATCAATATCCTTATTCTCTTGTAAATATGTTTAAGAATAAATATCCAAATGTAAAAGCAAATGCCTTCCACCAAAACGATGGAACATTCTATAACAGAAAGGAACTTTTCGAAAGCTACGGTTTTGATTATTTTTATGACATTGAAGATATGAAAGAATATGGCGTGACAAACACTTGGAACGAATCATCATTTAAAGGTGAAAGAACAAAAGACAGCGAAACTATGGAGCATATGGTTGAAACAATGTTTCCAACTGACGAACAATTCCTCACCTATTGGCTGACCTTTGCAATGCATGGTTATTATGTCGAAAGAGAAAATTTTGGAAATTTCACTTTCATAGATCAAAATAATGTGGAATATGAAGGTGGATATTATGGATACTTCGATGCAAAAAATATTTTCCCAGCAGGAAATGGCAAAAAGGCTGATTATCTTCGCACTTATGCCGCAGCAATGAAAGATTTCGATGTTGCAGTGGGAATTATGATGGACTATCTTGGTGAGAATGAACTTCTTGATCACACAACGATCGTTATGTATTCCGACCACAACACTTACTATAACAATCTTGCAAAATATGGCAAAGGTATTAATGAAACTTATAACAGCGAACTTTATCGTATCCCAGCCATGATCTATGACCAAAAACTTGTAGCCGCCTACAAAGCGTCTGCAGGTGAAGAGGCAATGAATGTGGTTTATGGAAACGATAACAATGAAACTTATAAATGCTTGACAGTTTCAAAATTCACAAACACGATTGACTTCATCCCAACAGTGTTTGACATCTTTGGCATCAAGGGATATCATGATCTCTACCCTGGCACATCAATCTTCATCAAAGATGTTGAAAGTATAATATATTCAAGAGCATACGGAATTTTTGTTACTGACAAATTGATTTGCTATTCAGCAAACAATCTGCTCTACACTTGTGAAGGCTTCACAAAAGAGGACCAAGAAGATTTCATCACAAGAGCTGAAGAATATCTTCGCATCAAGGAAATCACTGACAAAGTCTTCTATTCAAATTATTTCAAAAATCACACCTATGTCTATCCTACAAATGAATTATTTTAAAAAAGAGGCGGTCGCCTCTTTTTTTACATCTTGAAAAATTGTAATATACCACATAAAATCTGATAACAAAGTTTGTTTTCATACTCATTGTCTTGCAAAAGTGTTTCTTCTTCAGCATTTGACAAAAAGCCACACTCAACAAGAATGGCTGGCTTACTTGTGCAGTTCAGCACAAAATAATCGCCAACTTTTGCCGTCTTTTTTGCATACTCAATGTTTTTGTTAAGCACAAGAGAAACACTTTCAGCCAATGCCTTTCCATTTTGATTTCCTTGAGCAAAAAACACTTGACATCCCCTTGCAGAAGAAGAAGGAAAACTGTTCATATGAATGCTGACAAGAAGGTCTGCTTTCGATTTTTTTATTATCTTCTTTCGTTTTTCCATCTCGCTTTTCTTTTTGTTTTTTGCACTCTCACTGTATAGCCCATTCATGTCACTTCTTGTCATGACTGTTTTAAAACCATATTCTTTGCAAAGTTTCTGAAGAGTTTTTGCATATTCGAGATTTAAATAACTTTCAGTAACTCCAGTTTGCTTTCCGACAGCTCCCCCATCCTTTCCGCCATGTCCCGCGTCAATGACTATGGTGTGGACTGGTTTTGGAGAAGCAGTCGCCCTTGCAGCATAATATGCACCTACCGCACATCCAACAGCAAAAATACAAAACAAAATGGCAACAATAGCCTTCTTTTTAACCAACAAAAATTTAAATTTTTTCATCAAAGTATTTTATTTATAAACTCTGAGAATTAGCACAATTTTAATATAAATCTATCAGAAAATATAAAGGAAATAAATTGATATGCTATTTTTATTTGAGTTTTAAGAGGTTTGTGATAAAATATCAAAAAGCGAGGTTTTCTATGCAAAAATCAATTTTAATCACAGGTGCAAGTCGTGGAATCGGCAAAGCAACATCACAAAAATTCCTTGAAAACGGCTGGAAAGTTTATGGTACTTTTTTTAAGTCAAAAAACAATTTGGCTGATCTTTGCAAAAAGTATCCAAACGACTTTGTTGCAATTGGACCTTATGATTTTTCAAACCTCAAAGAGACTACAAAATTTATCAATGCAATGAGTCAACACAATTTTGACGCCATATTTCTCAACGCTGGCATTTTTTCTGAAAATGATGACTTCATAAACTTTGATTATGCTGACTTTGAGAACGTGATGAATTGCAATTTCTATTCACCTATGATGACTGCAATCAAATTACAAAACCAAATCAATGTTGGCGGAAGCATAATACTTATGAGCAGTAATGACAGTTACAGTGGATCATTTGCAAGCATCTCTTATGGTGCAAGCAAAGGAGCAATCGCAAATGTTATGAAAAGCCTTTCTGTCAACTTTGGGAAAAAGAAAGTACGTGTAAACTCAATTGCTCCAGGTGCAATTGATACTGACATGAACACTTCAGAACAAGTCAATGAATCACCAAAGTGGACTCCTCTTGCACGTGTCGCACAGCCTTATGAAGTGGCAAATGTTGTTTTCTTTTTGGCTGGAGAAGAAAGCAGTTTCGTCAATGGCACAAACATCACAATAGATGGTGGATATGGAAATGTTTCCGTTCTTCTTCAAAAAGAAATGGAGTCTTCAAGAATATATGGAGGATATAAAGAACTTATCAAAAGATATGAAAAAATGAGTCATGGAGAATCAATCTTTTCAATTGATGTTGCGGACAGTGGCTATGCTTGGCAAAACACCAAAAATGAAAGAGCTTATCTTGACGCCTGCATGGCAGCACAAGAAAGAGGCGTTGAATTTTTCAGATACATCATTCTCCCAACCGACAAAATCAAGGCATTTAAGACAAACAAATTGTTTGAAAAATATAACAAGAAAACCAAAAATTGCTTCATCATTTCAAGTGAAGAACTTCAAAAGAAACTTCCTGATGTGTATGAAATTGTTGGAAAAGGCTGCGATGTCTATGTTGACAAAGATAAAAATCTGCACTCATTCATTGATTTCTATTCAGATGACAATTGTGTTGGAGTTTTGACTGACTCTGAAAAAATCACTGGACATCTTTACGAGAAAATTCTCAAGCTCAAAAAAGCAGTCGAAAACAAAGCGATTGAAACATTCTAACAAATAAGCATACAAACTTTGATATGCTTATTTTTTCTCATTTTCCATTCTAAACTCAAGTTGGTTGTTTGGATATTCTTCTACAAACTTTTCAAAATATTCTATTATGATATTATATTGATAATCATCAAAATTTTTTTGTAACTTAATTTTTTCTTTATTAAAGTTTACAAAGATGTATTTTATATTTTCATCTTGTTTATACCACAAGAATTCATTTAATAAATTGCCATTATATCCCAAATCCTTATAATCTTCCCAATCAATAGTATTGGCTCCATCTAAATCTTTATAAATCTGAATATAAAAATCCTTATAACTGTTAAATGTTTTTTTATCAAAAATAACTTCTTTCATAGTTTTTCTCCTTTTATAAAATTTGATATACTGTTACGTCCCCAGCTAAATGGTCTGACGAATAAAACATAAGCCCATCATTTGAATAATATAACCTTGCTTTACTCCTTCTGCCACTGACATAATCAATGTCACATTCTTTCCAAGTTCTATTTTCTTTTTGTGGTAAAATAACAGGATTGTTGTTAAAAATGTCTCCTCCAATCATTTTTTCTGGTGCTTTACCAGCCAAGGTATTTTTGCCTTGTATCCAACCATACTTTTCCTTTGCTTCTTCTTTTGTAATGTAATAATCAGGCAATTTCCCATAATGTTTAATCCACACATCCGGTGAAGGTTGTCTTTTTGAAATTGAGCCCAGAGGTTTTGTTTCTACATTTGTGTAATAACAATCACAATGCGGATGTGCCGGCAGTTTTATATGTTCTCCCCTTTTGTAAATCCTTTTATCTCTCTCCGGGCAATCCCTGCAAGGGGTCGCACAACTGCCTCTATGATGATATTGCAAAAAGTTTGCAGTAAGTTTCTTATCATTTATAACTCTATCTAATATCGTTTTAAATAATAAATCATCTGAATTCATTTTAACATATCTCCTTTTGTATTCAAAAGACTTTTTGTGCCTTTGGCAAGGTTATATCATGAGAAAATTTCTCATTCAAGTTTTTATGTCACCAATTTTTGCATTTCTGTTTGACAAAAGATTAAAAAAAACATTAAAATTGAGTTATGAAAAAGATTTTTCTATATTTCCTGTTTATGCTTTTGAGTATTTTGCCAATCTGCCTCCCCCAAACCAACTTGGCTGAAGGTGAAGCACCAATTTCTTATATCGTAACCGCAAATGAAGCAGTTGTTTTTTCAGAGGCAAGTTTAACCTCTTCACATCTGTTTACGCTTAAGCATAAGGATGAAATTCAACTTGAAATGGAAGAGACATCTCCAAAGGAATATGCTGGAGATGGTTTCATTTTCTTTCACATCATAAATGAAGAAAAAGAAGGCTTTATTCTTTCTGACCTTGTTGTTCCTAAAAACAATTTTTTGACAACAATACCAAAATTTAATGCAAAAACAAATGCCAAAGCAAAGGTATACTTTTTGCAAAATGGAAAATATACTCCAAGCGACATAACTTTGCCAAAACACCAAAGAGTTTTTCTCTATCAAGGATTTAACAACAAAAAACAATATAATGCAGTTGCTTTTGTACACGAAAATGAGGTTGTTTATGGCTTCTTAAAAAAAGATGACATAGATCCAGATGGAGTAAATCCGCTCCTCATAACCATTGCTTGTTTTGCAATTGCAGCAATTGGAATAATTTTGACATTTGTGTTTATGAAACGTAAAAAGAAAAAAACTGGCGTTTCAAAAATCAAAAATCGTTGACATATTTTCTTGAAATCTCCCCATATGAAGGATTACACTCTTTCATAAAAAGGAGATTTTTTTATGAAAACAATTGAAGAACTTGAAAACGAACTCGAGGAATTGAAGAAAGACTTTTATTTCTTCTCAAAAGATGGATCAAGCAGTGGAGGCTCAACACCTCCCATCAAGCCACCCACACCAAGTGATGATGGTTGGATTGTCATCTACGACATGAGGAGTACGGACTCCGCAGTTAATTTGGGAAAAACAGGTGGCATACATTCTTATGAGAATTATATCGAACCAATTCCAGATTTGTTTCAGTACAGCAAGATTAGAATGACTTTATATGCGGATAGTTCCACACAAGCTTTTGAGTTTGATGTCCGCCCAGAGATGGATTACAATGGACTTAGGATGATTCAGCACAATGGAATAGGCAGTCGAATCTTCACAATCTCAACCTCTCTTGAGCGACAACAGGGAAAAGGTGTTTTGTGCATTGCAAGATTTCGAGAAATTTATTTTGCTGCAAATAAATATCCAGCATTGACAAATTTGACAAACAGCGACGATATTGCACGTATTGAAAAAATTGAAGTAAAATAAAAGGGCAATAATTTGCCCTTGATTTTTTTAAATTTTTGTGTATCGCGATAAAAAAGTGTTTATTTTTCTTTCATACATCACACCAGCTGTCATGTAACTTTTGCAATGTTCTGCCTCTTCAACCACGAGTTTATCTCTAAATCCTTCTGGAGTTGAATTGTACAAATCAAACAAATTTTGCACAGGAACAAAACGATCTTCCTGCCCATGAATGAAAAGGATTGGGATTTTTGTGTTTCTCACCTGTTTTGTCGCATCAACCATTGCCATATCAAAGCCATAAACTCTTTTCAAAAAACTTGTGAGATGCTTTATAAAGATCTTTCCAAATTTGAAGTTTTTTGCAACAACCTGCTTGATTTGTTTTTCACCATTTGCAAAAGCGCAGTCCGAAATGACACATTCAACATTGGATGGAAGATTCTCTCCACTTGCACAACAAACCGCAGTTGCCCCCATTGAAACTCCAAAGAGAACAATTTTTTGATTTGGATTTCTGTTATTCAAAAACTCAATCCAATCCAATATATCCAATCTGTCATACCACCCAAAGCCAATAGATTTCCCATCACTCTCACCATGGGCACGATTATCAACAGCCAAGATATTGAAATTTTTTGACTTAAAAAACTCACAATAAGGTTGCATTTCAAGATATGTTCCGCCATAACCATGCACAACGATCACGGTTTTTTGAGAGTTATTATCAAAAAAATGCCCCATCAGTTTCATTTTTTCACGATTTTCAAGTGAAACTTTTTCAAATTTGTATTTGTCCCACCAACAAAGGTCAATGTCAAATTCTTTGACTTGTTTGTTGAAGTTTTTTTTGTATGTCCTGCCGTTTTTCTTTTTCTTGGCAAAAGTAAACTTAAAAATTATTGCTCCAACCAAAAGATAAAACAAAAGTGCAAACATAACAAAAATAATACTTGCCAAAACAATCCAAGCAAAAATTTTCATTCAAACCTCCATCATTCTATGATTGCTTTGATTGGCTCCCCTGTGCCAGCATCTTGATAGGTCAGCCAATAACCGAAACCTTGCTGTTTCGATTTGTCCAAAGGCACCCAAATCGGATAGCCTGAGAGTTCTTTCGGAGCTTCATCTTCAAATACAGCTGGCACTCCATAGCATACATATTTCACTTGACCCTTTTCATCAGACAAAAGTCCAAAGACATAGAAATCCCCATCATCCTCATAATCAACTTTCACCCACTTTGAATTTGGTATCAAATTTTGCAAATTATTTTCAATAGGATTACTTTCAAACAACTTATCAATTTGTGGTTTTAACCGATTCAAAAACGCAGGAATCTCAACTTCAGTGCTTTCTTTTTTTTCTTCAGGCTCTTCTTCCACTTTTTCACTTTTTGACTCGACCATATTGTGTTCATAAAAATATTTTTTGTAAACACATTCTTCGCAATGTCCCAAACATTCTTCATCTTTCATGGCATGATCAATTTCTTTTTCAATCGTTTTTTTTTCATCTTCTTCATAATCTACGCCATATTTGTCAAGCACGCTTTGAGTGTTTGCAAAGGAGTTGTCTTTTGAAATCTCTTCCATAATGTTTGCATAAACATCGTCATTGCCATCTGTCGAGCCATAAAGAATTGCTTTCCCTTTTGCATTTTGAAAATTTATCACCGCACAAGAAAAGACCTCTGGCACCTCATCCTGGTCAAGAAAAAATTCATAAAGCATTGGCGACTTCAAAGTCAAGCCCGCTTTATAAACTTTTTTGTTGATATAAAATCCAAGAGATGAGATGCCTCCCAAATCTCCTGAAAAATTGTATAAACGAAGGGTTCCATGCAAAAGCGAACCATCTTCTTCCAAAGACAGAACGGCTTTTTTATTTGAGTTTTCTGTGTCACTCAGCACAACGCTTTTTTTTCTTATCATAACCCCTCGCAAAACAGTTTCTAATAATTTAATACTATTTTACTTTCAAAAAAGTTATGACAAAAGTTATCGAATGTCAAATTTTATCGAAAATTATCTATTTTTGTCTTTCAACTTAGTTTCCACAAACTTAACAATATTTTTAACTGTAAAGCCAGCTTTTTCCATCATCTCTTGACCATTTCCGCATTCAACATATTCATTAATTCCATAGAGTACAGAATTTTTTCCCAACACTTTAAGCCATTTTGTGTCATTTGAAGCCTCAATGGCAACGACAAGTTCTGCCTCTTTTGACAAAACTTTGTTTTTATAAGCTGCAGGTTGTTTTTCAAACATCTCAAGAGATGGCATAGAAACAACATTAACATCATATTTCTTTCTAAGTTCCTTTGCAACTTTCAAAGTAAGTTCAACTTCAGAACCGCTGCTTACCAAAATAACTTTTGGTTTTGCGGAATCTCCACTTAAAATATATCCACCTTGAAGAGCCCCTTCAAACTGCGTTCCATCAATGTGCGATATCTCTTGTTTTGACAATATAAACATAATTGGTAAATAGTTCTTTATATTGATAAAATAACCAGCAACAAGTTCTTTGAAATCACATGGTCTGAAAACAACATTCCCAATTATTGCTCGAAGTTGAGACAATTGTTCCACTGGCTGAAAGGTTGCTCCACAATCACCAATTGCCAAACTATCGTGAGTAAGAAAAGACATAACTGGAACGCCCAAAGCACTTCTGACTCTGATTGATGGCAATTGATAGTTTGCAAAAGAAAGGTATGTCGATTCAAAAGTGATGAAATCCTCATAAAAAGCAATACCATTGCAAATTGCACTCATTGCATGTTCTCTGACACCAAACTTAATGTTTTTGCCTCTTCTATATCCAGAAGAAAAACTTCCAGCATTGTCAATAAACGCCATTGATGAAACTGCTACATCAGCAGTGCCACCCAACATTTGAGGACATTGATAAGCAAGTTCATTCAAAGTGAAATGGTTGATTTTTGCAAGGCTTTGACCATCATGCTTTGCAACATTCTTCAAAATTCTTTCAAAGCTTATTTTTTTGCGATCAAAAAATGCAGTAAAAGATTTGTAGAGTTCAGGATGGGTGCTTGAATAGATTGCCAAATTTTGATTCCACGTCTCATGTATAAGTTTTCCTCTTCGTGTGCTTGCCATACAAAGTTCTCTGACATCACTTGGAATATAGAAACTCTCTTTAACCTTGAGTGAAGCTTTAAACCTTTCAAGTTCTTCCTTTGACAAAATGCCATAGTGTGCTGAAGAAGTTCCCTCTTTTTGGGAACCAACACCAATTGTTGTTTTGAAAATAATCAGTGTAGGCTTACTGCTTCTTTTCGCACTCGCAATTGCATGCGTGCAAAAATAATAACTGTTACCCTTTGGAACTTTGATGACATTCCAGCCCATCGCCAAAAATTTTTTTGCGATATCCTCTCTGTTTGTCAACCCCAAAGAGCCATCAAGTGTGACATCATTGCTGTCATAAAGCAAAACAAGTTTGTTAAGTTTCAAATGTCCTGCCAAACTTGCAGCCTCCATTGTGACACCTTCCATCATATCACCATCACTGACAAGACAATATGTGAAATTTTTGATGATGTCAAAGCCAACTGTGTTGAAACGCTCTTCCATAACGGCCTCCGCAATTGCCATTCCAACTGCATTCGCAAAGCCTTGCCCACACGCTCCTGAAGAAAGTTCTACTCCTTCAGTTTGTCTTGAATCAGCATAGGTTGGAGTTTTCGCTCCTTGTTTTCCAAAGTTTTTTAGGTCTTGCAAACTTATGTCAAAACCAAACATAGAAAGCAAACTATAATAAAGTGCAGAGCAATGCCCCGCTGACAAAACCAATCTATCACGATTTAAGAAATCCGTGTCAGAAGTGTCGAAAATATAGTGATCTTTGAAAAGTGCAAATAAAATGGAAGAGGCACCCAAGCTTATGCCAAGGTGTCCAGTTCCAGCATTCGTGATCGTTTCTGCTGAAAGCGCTTTTAAATAATTTAATGCTTTCTGATTAATGTTCATATAATACTCCTAATACTCTCTTCAATCTTTTTAACTACAAGATCTATGTCTGTTTTTCTGATTGGAATAAGAACATCACAAATTGATTTCAAGTCACAATTTCTCTGACTATAAGAAATAAAATTTAATGTATCTGAATGTTCTTTTACATAAGCTTTTGAAAGTTCAACAAAAATAATTAAAGAATTTTCTTTAAGCAAATTAAAATTTCTCACCAAATAATCATACCCAATTGAAACCACAACATTTTCAAAAGATGCAATATGTTTTATTGCTTTTCTTTCGCATTGCTTCAAATAATCTACTGAACAAAGTTCTTCAATTGCTTTTTTGTCGACAAGCTCATATTCAACAAGTTCTCTCGCATCACAAAAGAGCATATCCAAACTTTGAGAAAGTGAATTTCCCACTTGATTGGAGAAGTTGTCACACAGTGAAATTAAAACAATTTTGTTGAAATTTTTCTTGTTCATAATTGTATTTTAACACAAAGTATATTTATTGCAAAAAATTTTTAAGCAATTTCGGACAATCGTGAAAACTTTCTGCGATGTGGATTTTGAAAAAGATAATAATTCCACGATGCCCCCACAACAAAAATTATGCAAATTAAAAATGGAAGGTCAATTCGTTTTTCCATAGTCTCAATCAAAAATCTTTCAAAACTTTCCACAGCAACTCCTATCATACCTTCTGTTTTTGTACAATAAATTGCCTCGACACCACAAGCAATAAGTCTGTCAACAACAATTTGAGTAGGATGCAAATTATCCCCCGAACTGACAATTGCATATCTCGGATTAATAGAAGACAGAAACTCCATAGTTGATGAACTTTTTGCTCCATGATGAGCAACCAGCAAAAAGTCAACAGAGATTTTCCGATTTTCACTGTTTAACTGCGCAACAAATTCCGCCTCTCTTTTACTCGTTGCATCTCCGCAAAGCATAAAAACTTTTTCTTTGTAAGAAAGAGTGATAAAAGGAGAATAAGAATTGGTGTCAGAATAACTATCCTCTTTACAAGCAAATATTTCAACAACACAATCTTCTTCCACCAAGATTTTGTCCTCAACAAATTCAATATCGCAGTTCTTTTCCATATAAGCAGCAGTAATAACCTCGCTATAATAAGGAGAATCCACAATTTTGTATCTGCCGTCCAAAACTTCCAAAGGGCTCTTTGAAAGAATTTTTGGTCTATAAAAATTTTTGACCATATAATTTTTAAAAATTGCAACCGCTCCACCAATATGATCTTCATCACTATGCGTAAGCAACAACATATCAATTTGGGAAATTTTGTTTTGTTTCAAGATTTTGTTTGTCGCTTGCAAAAATTCTTCCTCACTTTCAGCACTTCCAGTGTCAATCAGCATTGTTCGTCCTGTTGGAAAAACCACAAGAGTTGCATTTGCTTGACCAACATCAAGAAAATAAACCTGCAAATCTTTGCCTGCAAGTCTATTAAATCCATTCACCAAATACTGAATGTCATATTCAAAAACCAAAGTCAAAATAAGAAGCGATGCAAAAAGAATCACAAAACCTGTGTTAACAATTCTTGAATGATTCCTCTTAAGTATCGCTCTCATTTTTTTCACTAAATAAAATCTATTTCATCCTTATCAAAATCTTTAATCTTTTGCTTTTTCACTTTTCCGCTGAAAATCTCCATGATTTTTGGCATTGCATCAATTGCATTTTTATAACCTTCCTCAACCATTTCATCAAGACCAAAAAGTTTTGTTGATTTAAATCTTTTGTTGTCAGTTGCAATCATAACATCAGCACAGACATAGCCTTTGACTGCGTTACTTTTCATCAACACTCTTATGGTGCATCCCAAAACATCCAAAACCTTTGGACTGTTTGTTCCATAAGTCCTTGTGCTGTTGCAGTCGACAGCAATCACATAGTCACATCCAAAATATCTTGGGATGTTTGCAGGAATTGTGTTTTGAAGTCCTCCATCACACAACAGCCTATTTTCAAATTCAACTGGGTGAAAAAATCCTGGCACACAACAACTGCCAGCCACCGCTTTTGCAAGATTTCCATGACTTATACAAACTTGCTTGGTCGACTTGATGTCAACTGCAACTGCCGAATATGGAATTTTTAAATCCTCAACATTTCTTACTCCGATTATGTCTTCGACAAGCCTTTCTATTCCGTCCGTTTTTGATGGCATAAAGAAAACTTTGTTTGTTCGTATATCTTTTGTTTTGAGTGATTTGGCGATTTTATATAACTGGTCTGAAGTCATCCCATTTGCATATGCTGCACCGACAAGACTTCCGACGCTCGTCCCTGCAATATAGTCAAATTTTAATCCAAATTGTTCAAAAGCTTTGATGACTCCAATATGAGAAAATCCTCTGGCACCGCCACCGCCAAAGGCTAATCCAATTTTTATTGGTTTGCTGAAAGGTAATTTCATAGATAAATTATAACAAAAAATAAGAAAAAATAAAAATTAATACAAATTTATATCAAATTAATATTGAATAAAAAACGCCAAAATGTTGAGAAATGTCAAATTTTTGACAAAAAATTGCACACGATATCATTTTTTAAAGAAAAAGACCCAAAAATGGGTCTTTTTTATTGCACAACAATATTTTCGCTTCCAATGATTCCAGAAAGCTCATTAAGAAGATAATTGTTGATTTTGACGCTTTGTTGATATACAAAAGGCTTGTTTGTTGAAGTACATTTGATTATGACTTGAGTATCTCCCTGATAGGATGCGATTGTGTTTTTCACCTTGCTGTATATGTCAGGGTTTTTTGTGTCAAAACGCAAACAAAGTCTCTCTTTTGACTGCTTCTTTTCTTGCTTGCTTTCATCATCCTTCCACAATATAACAACTTCTCCAACCGCAGAAGGAGCCATTCCATCTCGAATGTTAATCCTCCCTTTAATTGTCACAAGATTATCTTCCTCAAGCAAATTTCGATATCTTGCAAATGCATTTGAAAAGAATGTGATTTCAAGTTTTCCTTTCAAATCTTCAAGTTTAATATAGCACATGCTTTTGCCAGTTTTGGTTCTTTTAACGTTAACTTCAGAGATTATCCCTCCACAAACAAAGGCTTGTCCGTCTTCAAAATTGGTTTCAGTTTCAACATCTCCTTCATCCATTTCAAAGTCTTCACCGTCATTTTCAAATTCATCATTTCTTGGTGTAAGCATATCTGAAGTTAAATTGAAACTTTCAAACTTCTTTGTATAATCCTGAAGTGGATGCCCAGACATATAAACACCAATGATGTCTCTTTCATATTTGAGGAGCGTTTTTTTGTTGAATTCTTTTATGTCTGGATATTCAATGGAATCCTGCAAAGCCTCACCACCAAAATCACCAAAGAATGAAATTTGCCCAAGTTGACTTGATTTCTTATCTTTGATAGCTCTGTCAACAATGCTTTCATAAACAGCCATATATTGAGATCTTGATTTTCCAAAACAATCAAATGCCCCGCTCAAAATTAAACACTCAATCGCTTTTTTGTTTATGCCAACTTTGACTGCTCTTGTGATGAAATCGTCAAAACTTTTGAAGAGACCATTCTCTTCTCTCTCTTGAATAAGATTGTCGGTCACAGCAGTTCCAACATGTTTCAAGCCCCCAAGTCCAAAACGTATGCTCTTTTCTTCCGTGTGGAAATAAGAGAAACTCTTGTTAATGTGAGGTGGAAGCACATCAATGCCTTCACTTCTTGCAAAGGAAATATATTTTGTTATGCTGTCCGCACTTGTAATTCTGTTGTTGAGAATGGCGGTCAAAAATTCTGTTTCATAATAATATTTCAAATATGCGGTCTGATAAGTGACATGCGCGTAAGCACAAGCATGTGATTTGTTGAAGGCGTATTTTGCAAATTCTTTCATCTCATCAAAAATCTTTTCAGCAACATCTCTGTCATGTCCCAATTTGACAGCCCCAGGGATGCTTGCTCGACCTGATGGATCTTCCCAGCCATCAACGAATTTCTTTCTCTCTTGGTCAATCTTTTCAACCTGCTTCTTGCCCATGATACGACGTATGTTGTCCGCTTGTCCAAGATTATATCCTCCCATAACTTGAACAATCTTCATCACTTGCTCTTGATACACAATGCATCCATAAGTGACATCCAAGATATCTTCAAGGCAAGGATCATCATAGACAATCATTTCTGGATTGTGTTTGTTTTGAACAAACTTTGGAATGGAATCCATTGGTCCGGGACGATACATTGACACCCCAGCGACAATATCTTCCAAACAGGTTGGTTTAAGTTCTTTCATAAACTTCTTAAACCCTGCACTTTCAAGTTGGAAAACAGCATCGGTGTTCCCGTTTGCAAGCATCTCAAAAACTTTTGGATCATCATAAGTCAACGAGCCATCATAGAAATCAATTTTCTTCCCATAATTTTCATAGATATAATCACAACTTTTCTTAATATCAGTCAAAGTTCGAAGTCCAAGGAAATCCATTTTCAAAAGACCCATATGCTCCAACTCAATCATATTATATTGAGTCACTCTTTGACCTTCGGAAAGTGCAACAGGAACAAAATCAGACACTGGCTCTGGAGCAATCAATACACCGCAGGCATGCGTTGAAACGTTTCTTGGCACCCCTTCAAGTTTGATGGCAAGGTCAGCGACGTGTCGCATCTCTTCGTTATTTTCATAAATTTCTCGAAGTTCTGGGATGATAAACTTTTCATTTTCAGGCTTACCCGTTGTGCCAAAATAATATTTCAAGACTGGAGGTCTTTTGATTCCATCTGGCAACTTGCCTGGAATAAGTTTTGTCAGTTTTGCCACTTCTGAATTTGGAATTCGCAAAACTCTGGCAACATCTCTTATGGCGTTTTTTGCTTGCATACATCCAAATGTCACAATGTTTGCAACGTGGTCAACACCATATCGCCTCTTTGAATATTCAATAACTTCTCCTCGTCTGTCCATGCAAAAGTCAACGTCAAAGTCAGGCATAGAAACACGTTCTTTGTTGATGAATCTTTCAAAGAACAAATTATATCTGATTGGGTCAACTTTTGTGATTCCTGAACAATAAGCGACCAAACTTCCAGCACCGCTTCCACGACCAGGACCAACAGGGATTCCAACTGAAGAAGCATAATTGATATAGTCCCAAACAATCAAGAAATATTCAACAAATCCTTGATTGTTGATGATTTCGAGTTCCATTTCAAGTCTGTCAATCAGATCTTGTGTCACTTCTTTATAATTTCTGTGTAAACCTTCATAAGATATTCTACGCAAAAACTCATAAGGCGACTCTCCAGTTTCTGGCGCATAAACAGGAATAAAGTTTTTCGAACTTGGCAATTTGTATTTTTCATCAATACCATAAATTTCACCAAGAGATTTTGTTTTGATTGTAACATCACATTTATCAGCGATTTCAAGCGTCGTTTCAAGCGCTTCTTCATATCCTGACATTGCCTCTTTCATTTCATCGTATGTCTTAAGGTAGAATTCGTCCGTTGAAAACTTCATACGATCAGGGTCATCAAGAGTTTTGCTCATCTGCACGCACATCAAGATATCTTGCATCTCCGCATCTTCTTTGTTAAGATAATGCACATCGTTTGTGGCAACCATTTTTATTGAATGTTTTTTTGACATCTCGGCCAAAAATTCATTGACAAGTTTTTGTTCTGGAAGCCCATGATTTTGAATTTCAAGATAAAAATCACCGGCTTCAAACATGCCATTCATTTTCAAAATAAGCGCTTCTGCCTCATCAAATCGCCTTTGCAAAATAAGTTGTGGAATATGCCCTGCAATACACGCAGACAAGCATATCACCCCTTCACAATGATCCTGCAAAACTCTGTAATCAATTCTTGGCTTGTAATAAAAACCCTCACAAAAGGCTATTTCGTTGAGTTTAAGGAGATTGTGAAATCCTTTGTCATTTTTTGCAAGCAAAATAAGATGTCCCATGTCATCTTTTCCGCTTTTTCGATTAATATCGTTACAAATATAAAACTCACACCCCAAAATTGGTTTAATTCCAACTTTGACACATTCCTCAAAAAATTGAAGAGTTCCATACATATTTCCATGATCTGTTATGGCAACAGCACGCTCTCCGCGTTCTTTTGTCATTTCAACCAATTTCTTTACCCTAGCAATTCCATCCAAAAGTGAATATTCAGTATGGACGTGCAAGTGAACAAATTCACCCATTCTTATTCCTCCAAAGTGCTTGCAATTTTCAAAAGTTTTCTAAACCTATGATTAAGTCCAGACCGCGTCAATTTAATTGTTGAAAGTTTCAAGAGTTCATCCAGGCTCTCCTCCTGATTTGCCAACCTTAAAACAGCAATCTCTTGCAAGTCTTCTGACAAGCTTTCAAGCCCAATTGTGTTTATTATTGTGTTTATTGCTGCGACTTGCTTCAAACTCGCTTCAACGGTTTTGTTTATGTTTGCATTTATACAGTTAACTTGACGATTAACTTTGTTTCGAAGTTCCCTTGTCACAATTTCATTTGTTAAATCCAACACACATTTATTTGCTCCCATAAGCGCCAACAAATCCTGAATTGTGTTGACATCCTTAATGTAAAGAACAAAAGAATTTTTTCTTTCAAAGATTTTCCCAATGATGTTGTACTCGGCAAGAATAGCGGAAAACTCAATCAGAAACTCATGGCTTTGAGAGACAAACTCCATGTGATATCCAGAACCGCAACTTTGCATGCTGTCCTGCGAAAGTTTTATGCTTGAAGTGCTGCATCCAACATAAACACCTTTGATGAAAGATCTTCTAGCTTCATCCTCCAAAAGCAAATTTTTATCAATTTCGAAAATAAAAGTTTTCTCTCCATTTTGAATGTCAATCATTCCAGCATCAAGAAGAAGTTGTTTGAATTTTTCAACCTCAAATTTGATTTCATAATATGTGTTTTTGTTTATGCTGTAGTTGTCCCCAATCTCAACCAAAAGTTTGTCGCCATAGAGTTTTTTCACAAGTGTTTCGCAATAAGAAAAAAGCTTTTCAACATCAGACACCAATTTCAAATAGATATGGTTTCCACTTTTTGAAATTTGACCGCAAGAATGAAAAAGCCCTGACATAAATGCAATAGCACAACTGTCATCTTCAAAATCTGTTTTCAAAATTTCTTCTTTTGACTGTCTTGAAAAACTCATCTAAAAGCCTCTTTTCTTATGGAATTTAGGAATTTTGTCAACATTGACAACTTGAGAAAGTGGAATGTCATATTTGTAAATCAAATTAAGCCCATTGTTGACTTCTCCCACTTGCTCTGGGCTGTGAGCATCAGAATTTATGATAAACTTCACACCTTCATCTTTCATGATGGCAATTTCTTCTTCTGTGAAGCAAATTCTTTTGCCATTAAGCTCAACAAAAACCCCTTTTTGCTTTGCCATTTTGGCAACAGCAATTGTGTCCGTCTCAAAACCATAATTCAAATGCGTAATCACATCAATTGGATATTTGTCCAAAGTTTTCAGAAGAGCTGTCGTATTTCTGTTTATTCTCTCTTGACTTGGTCTAAATTTTCCTGAGAATGCATTTGCCCAATTAAGCAAAATCTTATCTTTAAAAGTCTCGGTAGTTACAAGTTTGTGATATCCCATCAAGATGATATCCAAAAAGTCATAGTCCATTTCTTTTATGTCAATTGCACCATCAAGCGAAATTAAATTTGCCTCAACACCCAAAAGAACATTAACGCCTGTTATTTCCTTTGCATTAAGCACATCCTCTTGAAGCTGTGGAATGTTTTTTCTTCTCAAACCAAACGCCCAATGATTGAAACCATGATCTGTTATGGCAATCTCTTTCAATCCTTTGTCTGCAGCAACCGAAGCATTCTCAAGCACAGTGCCCTTGCCATGCTTGTGCCTTGAATATGTGGTATGCGTATGATAATCGCCATATAACAACATATCAAACTCCTTATGTTTCTATTTTATCAGTTTTGTTGCCCTTTGACAAGCAACAAAGCCCCTTTACAAATTTATTTTATCCAATTATTTTTCAAGTAAAATGGTGAAAGGACCATCATTGATTTGCTCAATTTGCATATCTGCCCCAAAAACTCCATATTTAACAGGCACACCAGCAAAACTTTCAAGCATTTTCCCCGCTGCAACATACATTTCTTTAGCTCTCTCTAGCTCTTCTGCACCAAAAAAACTAGGTCTGAAGCCTCTTTCACAATCTCCAGCAAGCGTAAACTGCGAAACAAACAAAATCCCCCCTTCAACATCTTTCACTGAAAGATTTGTTTTGCCATTTTCATCGGCAAAAATGCGTAATCCTGCAATTTTTTTGACAATGTATGCCAATTTTTCATCATTATCACCCTTTTCAGCACAAAAAAAGACAACCATTCCTTTGCCAATTTCACTTACTGCTTGTCCAGCCACAGTCAACTTCGCACCTTTCACCACTTGTAAAACAGCTTTCATTCCCTCTCCTTTTCACTTAAATAAACAACTTCTCTTTCAAGTTTAATATTGTATTTTTTTAAAACTTTCTTTTCAACTAATTTCACAAGTTTCTCAAAATCTTTTGCTGTGCCACTTTCACCATTAACAATAAACCCAGCATGCTTTGAAGAAACTTCCACTCCTCCTATTTTAACACCTTTAAGTGCCAAACTGTCAATCAATTTTGCAGGATAAATCACCTCATCCCCACAAATTCTTTTAAAGACACTTCCAAGTGAAGGCATATCATAAGGCTGGGAATCTTTTCTTTTTTGCAAATTTTCATTCATTTCCTTCAATATCTCATCTGAATCCCTATCAAAAAGCCTCAAAACACCACCCAAAACGACCAATCGTTCCAAATGTGAGTTTCTATAAGAAAAATTCAATTGCTCCCTCTGAAGTTCAAAAATTCTTTCTCCATCAAAAGCTATCACACTTTCAATCAAATCCGCAATTTCATGTCCGAATGCTCCACCATTCATAAAGACAAGACCACCAAAAGAAGCAGGAATTCCATAAGACCATTCCATACCACCAAGTTTCATATCTTTAAGTCTATGGTTAAGAGCAAATATATTAACACCTGCTCCAACCTTAACCTTGCAATCTCCCAAATTCTCAATCCTGTCAAGATATCGAGTTGAAACCACAACACCATCAAAAAAATCCATGTCAAAAAGAGTGTTGCTCCCATTCCCCAGAACAAACGTCTTATAGCTATCTTTATGAGAAGCAATAAAAATCTCTTGCATTTCTTTTTCATCTTTTGGAAAGACCAGCCATCTTGCTCTTCCGCCAATTTTAATTGTGCTATATTTTGATAAATCTGCATTTTCAATGCAACAAAACTTTTCAAACATAGAAATAAATATGAAACCTGACAAATTGATGACAAAAAAAAGCGCTTTAAAACGCTTTTTTATAAAATGCTTCCACCCTCGCTGAAGGTATAAGCGAATCGCATGCCTTGCAATTGGTTGAGCCATGTTTGTACTTTTGTTCCTGTTGACGTGATTGCAACCCCTGAACCAAGGTTTGACAAATCTCTCGTCCAATAGGTCACATTGTTTTTGTCTTGTCCCAATATGAATGCAACCATGTCACTTGCTCTTGCCCCTTTGTTCACAAGTCCAAGTGACGTTATCTCTTCCAGTGAGGCAATTCGCAGTGGTGCAGAGTATGCGGTCGTTCCTGTCGATACTGCATTATTTTGTGAAGAGGTTGAATAGTTGTCAACCTTGATCACATTTCCACTCTTTGCATATTGGAAAGTAATTGAACAGCCATCTGTTGTCTCTTCAACAAGTTGGAAGCCTTTCATACTTGTCACAGATGTTCCTTCGCTGACACTTCTTGAGTTGTGCATTGCCCCAACCCCTAAGATAAGATCACTCACCGCTGTGAAGTTGGTCGCATATCCAGTGTAATTTCGCAGAGCCTCATATTTTATATAGTTGGTCTCTGTCTTCTCAACTCCATAGTCAGATATTCTCCACCTGATTGGTTCAAACTTAAACCACTTGGTTGTGCCATTCTTTTCAATTTTGACATATCTCTCACCATTGTATGAGTAAACAGGAATTGAAACATTTTCACTGCCATTGCAATATGTAAATGACTCACCATTTGCGGTGGCAACATCTGAAAGATAGTCATAATAAATTCTCACTCTAAATCTGGCATTGTTAAACACTGGAGATCCTCCAGCAGAAGTATTTCTCCAAAGAAATATCTTAAAATATGCTTCTGTGGATGTCACATTAAGTGTATTTACATATGAATTTGAACAATTATCTATTGAAAATTCCCCAGTTGAGCGTTGAATGTTTGATGTTTCCTCAAACAAATCCCATCCAAAAGTAATCCTTGAATTTGCAGCATCCGTAATTGAGCCTCCCAAGAACTCTGCTTTCAATGTCACACTTCTTCCACTTTGGACATTTATTTTTCCAGTCTCCATGATATAGCCAACACTTTCATTGTTTGCATATGCACCATTAAGTGTGAGAATATCGTTATCACAATCATAAAAAATTGTCACTCCATTAAAAGAACTTGTCAATATTCTCTCATTTCCAACTACACTTGCTTCACTCTGTGGATAATATCCATCTTCAAAATAGAAATATTTGTCGGTTTCATCGTATTTAAGTTGATTTGCACTGACTTGTTTGAAATAGACAGTGTAACTGAATGTCGTTGTTGATGTTGAATATGGATAATAGTTTGTAACCGTGTCCACTGGTGCAGTTATCGATGGCGTTGAGCCTGATGTCACCCCTGCAAAAACATAGCCATTTGTTGGCGTTGCAGTTATGCGGAATTGTTGACCTTCATGCACATTATAGGTGGCGGAACTGCTTGATTGTGCTGATGTCAATGTCACAAAACTTGAACTTGCTCCAGAGATTTGATATCCCTCAATCTTCACAGTTCCTCCTGCTGTGGATGCTGTTGGCATGCTTGAGTTTTTTGGAATAACACACAAATAAACATTCACCGTCACTTGCTTTGGTGTCCATTGTGCGTACAAGGTTGTTCCTTTTGTGTTTGAATAAGTCGTGCCTGATGTTATTTGCGACCCACCACTTGAAGATGTGTACCAACCTTTGAAATTGTAATGAGTGCGAGAGGTGCTGTTTAGACTTTGATAATATCCATAGCTGTTGTTATATCTTGCAGAGGTTGTGTTTGAAATCTTAACTTTGAAACTATCGTTTCCACTGTTGACTGAATGATCTTTTCTGTATTTAACATAAACAAAGTGACTGCCTGCAGTTGGCACCGTCATTGTGTAAGAATATGACGAAGTCGAACTTGATGTCCCTTTATAGAAATATGATGAGTCCGGAGAATAAGAAGCAGTGAAAGTTGAATCCAAATTACTTATCATTCCATAATCACAACTCTGCTCACCAGAATTGATGACATTGAAAGTCACTGACTGATTTGCAGTGTTTGTTGTGAAATTAAGCCTTGCAATAGAATAAGAATTGTGAATGCCATTGTTTGTGCTTGTGAAATACCCATCACTTCCCAAAACAAAAGGCATTGGGGTTTCAACAATCACATTTGTGGCGTTTCGGACTTTAAACTGCAAACTGTCGTTGTATTTGTTAACAGACCCATCCTTTCTGTATTTAACATAAACAAAGTGACTGCCAGTTGAAGAAACGATGTATGTTCTTGTATACATTGAAGCCGAACTGGTTGTTATTGATGTCCCGTTTGATGTTCCATTATCAAAAGACAGCGTTGAATCAAGAGATCCGAACACAGCATAGTCGCAACTGGATTCTCCATAACTAATGTAATCAAAATAAACACTCTGATTTGCACTTGTTGTTTGGAAAGATACTTTGGCGATTGCAAAGGAAGAATGAACTCCTTGATTTGTGCTTTCATAATAACCAGCGGCATTCAATTTGAAATGATAGCCATACGGATTTGTCACAGAAACATTTGTCACAGCCGCCGTAGTTTGAGTAGATGACCCACCAGAAGGATTGCTTCCTCCTTGCGTGTTGTAAGAGATTGGGTAGTAATTTGCAGTTGCGGCTGTCAGCGTCACATTTTCATCTGGCATGGTGAGGATTGTGTTTTGCGTGCTCCTGTCTCTTAGAGTTGGACTGACAACATGCGATGAGAAAACCGTCCACCCACTGAAAGTGTAACCGTTTTGCGCATAGGCATGAATTTCGACAGAAGAGTTGTAGTTGTAACTTCCTGAAGCAGATGAAACGGTCGATCCGTTTTCGCTCGTACTGCCCAAGCCAACAAATTTTATTCCAGCCCCCGCCCTCAATGTCACATTGTAAGATGCTGTTGTGTATTGTGCATAAAGAGTGACACTTCCTGGATAGCACCAGTTTCCACTTGATGTCCAATAGTAATTTGAAATTTGTGGCACCGTTGTGGATGTGAAATTAAATTTTCCGATACTTGCAGAATAATATGTTCCATCTTGCCACTGCGCCCCGAAAATTGCAAGATAAACCATTGTATTAGAGCCAGAACTAAATGAAATTGTTGCTGTACCGCTTGTATTTGGTTGAATTAAATATGACCCAAGTGGAGTTTGAGTGGACCAAGCATTTTCGTTTAATGTTGTCAAAATTGTTACTGGCAAACCCACATTATCATAAGTAACAAAACTTCCTGCACTATAATCAAAAGTGAATGTGTAACTTGTGTTGGTTGACACTGTCAAAGGAATTGCAAGTGTCTCATTCCCAGCAACACCAGTACATCCAAATGTGCTCATTTTTGTGTTTGAGTTGTAAGAGGTTGTCATGACATCTGCATGGAAATGTTTTGTCCAATTGTTGAAATTGCTTAAGTAATTATTATCCCTTCCTGAAACATAAGTGCCAGAAGAATTATATTGCTGATAACCACCAGAGCCTGCTGTATACCACCCCACTTGAGAGTAACCACGCTTTTTGGCAGCATTGGCGGAAAGCGTGTTGCCAGTTGTTGAGCCATATTGAACAATTTTTTTGCCTGTCATGTTGAACACTGCACCAATTTCTCTTGTGAAATTGCCGATTTTGATTGTGTGATTGACACTATCCATAAGATATCCAAAGTTGACAACCAAATAAACTGTTGAATAGGAACCACTATTGAATGTTAATGATTGCCTTCGCACGCTTGAAGATGTTGTTGAAATTGTGTATGATCCCAAAGAATAAGCCCCCAAATTTCCATTTGTTTCTTCAGTTCCGCCTCCAATGTTGGAAACAACCATAATTGGCAATCCTCCTCCCGAAACCAATGGAGTTAAACTGCTCACCTGATAATCAAAAGAAATGGTATAACTTGTGTTTGTGGAAACTTGGACTGGACAGCCTATAATTTCCCAACCACCAACACCAACAAAATTGATTGTGTTAAGTCCAGATGAAGCATCATATGAGATTGATTTAAAAGTCTCTCCATAAAAATACTTAATCCACAAACTCATGTCGCTTATCACCCCACCATTTGAGTTGAGGTTGATTGTGTAAGTACGACCAGTGAAGTTTGCATAAATAGTGGAATTACCCTTTGTGCATAAGTGTCTATAACTTGAACTTGTTGAAAGGGTTTGCGAATTTCCTGTCCAACTTGTAAATTGATATCCTATGTTTGAAGAGGCGCTACAATTCATTGATTGTCCATAAATAAATTTTTTTCCTAAATAGCCACCCGCATAACTTGGATTTGTCCATGTTTCTATATTTACACCATAACCTGAAGATGAATAACCAATCTTATCATAAAGTCCAAATGTTGTTTTCCCTGTTCCTCTAATATTTGCATCTGCTGAAAAGTGTCCATAAGAACCTCTTAAAACCGGAAAGGAGTTGTTCATTCCTTTAACTTCAGTAGAACTTGATGTATACCAAACATTAGAAAAGTCAAAATTATCTCCAGAATAATCCTTATTATAAAGGTAAGAGGAACTTGTATAGAAATTTGAAGGAGTTGTGTCTTTTGGTATCGACATATTTGTATATGCTTTTGTTTGATAAGAATAAAAAGTCCCCGAACCAGATTTATACGCATAATAAGTAGATAGACTTGATGCTCCCGAATACCAAGCACAACAGTGAACACAATTCCCCATAGTATGAGAACCATCGTGATAAACCCATCCAACCAATGGTCCAACATACTGTGTGGACACATTGTTGTTGGTATTTGCTTTTATTTTTCCTGTATAACTGAAACAAGAACGAATATAACTACCTCTCCGTGAGCAACCCACCAAAGAACCTGCGTATTGAGAACCAAGCCAAGGATATGGATCAACATAATAACAACATTGAAGGATTGCTCTCTTGGAATCGGTGAAACTAATAAGTTCACCAACCAAGCCGCCCGCATATTGAGCACAATAAACATCTATATGTCCATTGAAAAAACAATTTGAAATTTTGCTCGCCCCATTGCTGGAATTTGTGTCAGTTGAACCAACAAGTCCTCCAACAAAGCCGTCTGTCGCTTTTGAAGATTGTTTTCCGCCATAAATTTCAGACCCAATCACACAACATTTTTGAATATTAATGCCACAACCATTTCCCAAAATGCCACCCATATAAAGACCTTGATATGTGGAGGCATCAAGTCTCATAGAGGAATCTACAACTCTGACATCATAAATATTGACAGTTGCACCATAAACAGCCATACAGCTTACAAAAGAAGAGAAAAGCATGTAGGAAGAATTTGAAACATTCCAATTGATATTTGCTTGGCTTAAAGAAAAATTGTGAATACTTGCACTGCCATACAAAGTTCCAAATAAGCCTGCTCCATAAAAGTTACTAAAACCAGTTGCATTAAGAAGAGTGCCTGAATTGATATTCATTCCAATGATGCAATAATCGTTTCCAGAAAAGTTTCCAGAAAAGTAATTTCTCGTCCCAATTGGTGTCCAGTAATGTGCTGAAATATCAATGTCGGTGGTGAGTTTGAAATACGAACTCTTGTCACTATATCCAGAGTTTACCCTGTATGACATCCTTGCAAGTTGCTCTGGAGTTGAAATGAGGTATGGGCTGGAAGACGACCCACTTCCTCCAGCATAACTTGAGGCATAATAAGAATCCCAGTTTCCGGTTGCGGTCGCTGAAACTGATGAGTCTGCTTCATCTTGTTTAGGTATGTTGTTTTTCTTTCCTCCGCATGCCGTCAAAACAAGACCTCCTGCAACACTGCAACAGATCACCATCAAAAATGCAAAAATGACGGATGCGATTCTTTTCATTTTTTCCTTTTTGAATATATTTATATATTCAATTTTAGTATACCCCCCCCCGAACACTTTTATCAAGCGTTTTGAGGCAATTTCTTACCAAGACTGCAAAGAAAAAGACCCAAAACATGGATCTTTCTTTGTTTCATAAGGAGTTAAATTATTTTGTGTCGATTTTTCTATATTTTCAGCAATGATTTGAGGGCTTGAGAAACTTCTGAATCGCTTCCAAATTTTTCATTGATTGCGACGTCAAGCGCAGCTCTTTCATCCACTCCAAAATCGTCTGTCAGCAAGGTTTCGTTTTTGTTGTTTAACATTGTTTCAAGGTTGTTTAATGTTTTCACTTTTTCTACTTCTGTCATATCAGCAAGAGAAACCTCGAGGCCTGAAACCATATTTGAAATTGAATTTTCTGGAGTAATTTCAAAACTTACATTTTCTTTTATCTTTTTGATAAGGTCAACTGCCTTTTCAGCTTCTTGAAGCAAAACTTCATAGTCAACATTATCTGCATAGTAATCTGTGATGTTGAGATATGCTTTGATATCTTCAGCATTTGCATTTGGAGTTGTTTCGCCTGTCTGAGGAATATAATTTTTGTAGATTTGTTCTGTTGTTAAATCATCGCCAGTCAAATACCAAATCACATTCATGAAGATGTTGTTGAACACCCCATTTTTTTGTCCGTCATTTGAAGCATTAACTTTAAGAAGATTAAGAACTTTTCCAAAGTCTGAAATTTGAATTTCTTGATTTGATAAAACAGTCTTCAAGATTCCTTCAATTGTTTGAATCGTGTTTTCTTTTGTTGCTTCAAGATTTGTCAAATCACTTTCAAATATAACTCCGCTTGTGTTTGTCATCTCGCGAACTTTGTTGTCAAGAATGTCAAAGACATCTCTTGTAAGTCCTGCAAACATCTTGCTTGAGAAAACATTATTCAAAACACCTGAAAGTCTTTCGTAGTCAAGCATTGCATTCATAACTTTTTCAAGGTCCGCATCTGCTGTGAGAAGATATTTGATATATGTGTTGTCATAACCTTCAATCTCACTTAAGCCACCTTCAATCTTTCCTGTGTTGAGAAGGTTTAGAGTGTCTCCAAGATTGTTAAATTCTTCAACCCATGTGTGATAATCATTAAGAGTGACAAGTTCGTCAAGGCTTAAGATGTCAACATTTGTTCTCAAGTTTTCAACAACTTTGTCAAAAACAAGACCTCTCAAATTCATTGCATTAAGTTGATAGAATGGCATCACAACTCTTGTCAAAAGCTGGCTGTCGTTTATTTTTAGCCCAAGCAAAATCCTATCAAGAACACTGTCAAAAGTTACTCCCTCTTTTCCGAAATCAGTGAGCCCCAGTGTCTTTGCAGCATCAATCGGACCGGCAATGAAGTTGAAGAATTTTGAGTAAGAATCAAGAGTTGTTTTTTGTGTTTCATCCAATGTGAGATAAACCTCATCTCCAAGAAGGTCAACACCATAGTTTTTGAGAATATTGTCAAAAGTATAAATTGTTTGCCCTCCTTCCTCTTGCGAAGGGTGTTTCAAAATTTCAAGATTTCTAACTTTGTCAAAAGCAGTCCCTATTTTTGTCATAGTTTTTGAGATGCTTTCAACACTTGTCAAAGTTTCAACAATATCTGTGGTCTTGAGTATATCTGCAATATTTATGTCATTGTTGAGGTCAATCACGCTGTCAACAACATTCAAAAGTGCATCGACCGTTTCTGACTTGTTTTCAATTGCGGAGTTGAGTTTAACTTCAAATTCTTTTCCTTCAAATGTTTTTTCAATTGCTGTTGACGCCTTGTTTACAAAAACATTGAAACTATCTTCTACCAAATTGAGTGAGACTATTTTTCTTGCCGCATTTCCAACTGCCAAATTGTTTGCACTGACAAACTCCATAATTTGAATAAAGTCGTTTTTGTCTGGAATTGCATTATATTTTGTAATTAAATCATTTGAGAACACAACATCAAAAGTGTTTAAAACTTGCATTATATCATGTTTAAGATATCTTGCCGCATCGAAACCTTTTTGTTTGAATGTTCCACTTATCTCCCCAACAATCTCATCCATAATTTGTGGCGGAGTGAATGGGAGCTTTGTTTTCATGTTTTCATAGTCTGAAACTATTTTGTCAATACTGTCACAAACAACAACTTCAAAGAAGTTTCCATCAAGCAAAGTGTCCAAACTTGTGCGAAGATATATCATTTTAATGTTTGTATATTCGCCTTTCTTTGCAAAATTATATACCTCAACAAAATCGTCATAAGCATAAGCAACATGCCGAATTTCGTTTCTTAAAGAAATCTTTTCTCCTTTCACCTTAAAGCTTGAAAGGTTGTCAAAAAGTGCATTGTTGAGACCAAACACTTTGGGCAATTTTCCACAAACACTTTTGTCCCATGTCAAAATGGCTTCATTCAATTTTGATGGAAGAATTTCATTTGCATGTTGAGAAACTGTCTTCAACCCACCAATTGGAACTTCCGCTGAAATAGATGTTGCAGTTGTCAATTCTTTGTATGTTCCTGTAAGAGAAGATATTGGTCCAAACATCAAAATAACAATAAGAAGTCCTTCAAACAGACCAACAAGCCCACCAAAAGCACGATATGCTTTTTTCTCTTTAAATTCTTCTTTCTTCCTTCCAAAAGCAAGACGGGCAGTAATCAAATACGCAATATCAAAAAGAAAATAAACAACAATCGTTAATGCTAAAAACATGACAGGTGCAACAATGGCATTTGGAAGGTTTGTGACAAAAGAACTTGCACTGTCAAAAGCAGAAATGTCAAATTTTTTGCTTATGACGAAAATTATATATTCACTTATGGTATATTTTCCATTGTCAATTGGAAGAGTTATTCCCAAAATTGCTTTTGTTATTGTTTTTGTCAAAAGAAAAGCCACAATCACACTTGCAAGCAAAAAGGCTATATGCACTGCAGACCGTTTTAATCCCCTTATAATTCCAACTCCAAGTCCAATGAGAAGTGCAAGTACCAAAATTCCAACGCTAGACCAAATTATCGTATTTACCATTTTATCTCCCTACTTTTATTTTTGACAAGATATCAATTTTCTATATATAATTTTATTCCTTTTTAATGTTTCCGTCAATAATATTGTAAATTTTGCCTGAAAGTTTCTTCTCATCTGTGCAGGTTATGAAAACTTGTGTCCTGTCGACAAACTTCAAAAGCCTTCTTTGTCTGTCAAGGTCAAGTTCTGAGAAAACATCGTCAAGAAGAAGAATTGGATATTCTCCGTTGATGTTGTTCATATTTTCAAGTTCGGCAAGTTTCAAGGAAAGTCCAACCGTCCTTTGTTGTCCTTGAGATCCAAAACTTTTGACCTCAACACCATTCAAAAAGATGTCAATATCATCTCTATGAGTTCCAACTGAAGTCCATCCAAACTTGAAATCTTTCTCAAGATTTTTCTTGAGAAGTTTATCAAAATTTTTTTCAAAATTTTCATCCAAATTCACTTGGCATCCACACTTATAAACAAGAGAAAGTTCTTCCACTCCTCCACTTATATATGAATGTGCTTTTTGTGCATAAGGCAAAATTTCTTCGATGAATTTTTTTCTTTCAAATGCAATGATTTTTGCAGAAGAAACAAGAGCCCTGTCCCAAATATCAATCGTCTCTTTCACAACCTCAATATTTCCGCTGTTTTTAAGAAGTTTGTTTCTGTTTGCCAAAATTTTCTCATATCTTGAAAGTTGATAGAAATATCTTTTGTTGATCTGAGAAATATCTATGTCCATAAATTTTCTTCTCTCTTCTGGGCTTTCTCTGACAAGTTTAAGTTCTTGTGGTGAGAAAAAAACAATATTAACTTCTCCAATAAGTTCTCCTATTTTCCTTATTGGAAGAGAGTTTATGAGTATTGTTTTCTTTTGATTTTTGTTAAGTTTAATTTCAATACTCTCTTCTCTATATTTCTTTTTTGCAATGATTTTGATGAAACTTGACTCTTCACCCCATTTAATAAGTTCTTTGTCTTTGCAAGATTTAAAACTCTTCCCTATGCAACAATAATAAATACTTTCAAGTAAGTTTGTCTTTCCTTGAGCGTTTTTTCCTATAAATACATTAATTTTATCATCAAACTTAACAGAAAGATTTCCATAGTTTCTGAAATTTGACAAAACAAGAGAGTCTATCTTCATATTCAATATTGTATCACAAGAGAAGTTATAATTCAAACTTGCTTGACAATTTATTTTTTTTTCAATATAATTTTTTTGTTTAATTGGAGAAAAATATGCAAGATATAGAACTCGTTTGGCAACAAATTTTGGAAAAGTTGCAAATAAGGATTTCATCAGTATCCTTTATGCTTTGGATAAAAACAATCAAACCAATTGAAATTGATGAAAATGGAAATTTTTACATTGCGGCTCAATCAGCTTCAGCAAAGAATCAAATTTTCAGAAACTTTACAGAAACAATCAGGGAATGTGCCTTTGAAGTTCTTCAAAAAGAGATAAACATCAAAGTTTTGGATCCAAATGAAGAAATTGAATATCTTAAAAACAAAAAGACAGAAGAAAAAAATATTGTTGAATCTCAAGAAAAAAATCCTTTCAACAAAGAGTTCACTTTTGATAATTTTGTTGTTGGAAAAAGTAATCAATTTGTCTATGCGGCAGCACAATCAGTTGCTGAAAACCCTGGTAATGGACAACTTAACCCTCTTTTCATTTATGGAAACTCTGGGCTTGGAAAAACACACCTGATGCATGCAATTGGAAATTATATCAGAAACCATTTGCCAGAGCTTAAAATTAAATATATCACTTGTGAGCAGTTTACAAATGCTTATGTAAATTGTCTTCAATCTCAAGCAAAAACAAAGTCAGTGATTGCTTTCAGAGAAACATACAGAAATCTTGACGTCTTGATGGTTGATGATATTCAGTTTTTGTCTAGAGGAAGAGAAATTCAAGAGGAATTCTTCAACACTATAAATGAACTTCGTATGGCAAACAAACAAATTGTTGTTTGCTCCGACAGACCACCGAAGGAAATGCCAACTCTTGAAGAAAGACTTCGCACAAGACTTTCAGAAGGAATCTTGCATGACATCTCAAAGCCTGATCTTGAAACAAGAATTGCAATCCTTCAAAAAAAGAGTCAAGTTGAAAAATATTATGTTGATGATGAGGTGATAAATTACATCGCTGAACATGTTGACTCAAATGTAAGAGAACTTACCGGAAAACTTAAAGAGGTTTATTTCTTGGCAAAGATATCTGGAAAGAAATCAGCAAGTATTGAAGATGTTATTGAAATTTTTAAAAATCAGAGAGAGGAACTTAAAAATGACCTCACTCCAGAAAAGATTATTGATGAAGTTTGTGACTATTTCAATATAACAAAGGAAGACATCACAGGAAAAAAGAAAAGCAAAGAAATTGTTGAACCAAGAATGATTGCAATCTATCTTATCAGTGAACTTTTAAGCCTTCCTCTTGTCAACATTGGAAAAATCTTTGGTGGAAGAGACCATACAACAATCATGCATTCAAGGGATAAAATTTCTCAAGACATCAAAGTAAACAAAAAAATTCAAACACTGGTCAATGAAATTAAGAATAGGGTCAGCACCCCTCTTTATTAAAATTTGCTTTTTCAATTTAAAGTTGTCCACAAAACAAATTTAAATGTGGACAATCTAATTTGAGTTATCCACATGAATTTGATATAAATTGTGGATAACTTTAAAAATATAAAAGTACAACATTTAGAAGCCTATCTCTACTTGGTAAACAATATATTGTGTAAAATTTGAAAAATACTCAAAAGAATTTAGAGACAGGCACGACCTGTGCACATTTCCACAGAGACTTATAAATATAATTAATATTTAATTAAAATTTAAATAACAAATGTTTGCGTGGCGCAACGTGAGTATGATATAATTGTTTTGTAAGAAAAAGGGAGTTTTATTCCCTAAAAAAATAAAGTGGGTATCAACCCAAAGAGAGGAGTTTAAAATGTTAGTTAGTTGTCATGGTATTGATCTTTCAGATGCTTTTTTAAGTGTAAGCAAAGCAATTTCAAATAAGGTTACAAATCCAATTCTTGAAGGTATTAAGATTGTTGCTGAAGATGACACTCTTACTTTGAGTGCAACAGACACAGATCTTTCAATTGAAAGAAAAATCAAAGCAAACATCAAAAGCGAAGGTGAAGCTGTTGTTCCAGGGAAATTCATCACAGAGTTTATCAAGAAATTGACAAACGAAATGATCGAACTTGAATTGAATGAAAAAAATCAAATGATCATCAAATATGATGACAGCCAATCAATCATTCAATGTTATAATGTTTTGGAATACCCTGCTTTCAAGTCTATTGAAACAATGCAATATTTTGGCATTTCAAAGAAAGACCTTAAAACAGTGATAAATAAAACAATCTTTTCGGTTGCAATTGACGATTCAAGACCAATTCTTAAGGGAGTTCTTTTTGATATTGAAGGAAACATTCTCAACGCAATTGCTCTTGATGGATACAGACTTGCAAAAGTTAAGAAGAATATTGTTTCAAATCTGAATCTAAACATTGTTATTCCTGCAAAGAGTTTGTCAGAAATTTCAAGACTTCTTGACGACAGCGATGATATCATCAATGTCTATGTGGATAAGACAACACTTATGGTTGATTTTGGAGAAACAAAACTCACAACAAGATTGTTGGAAGGAGATTTTGTAAATTATAAACAAATCATCGCTGCAAACTATGAGACAGTTTGCGTGATCAATAAGGGGCAATTTGAAGATGCACTTGAAAGAGCTTCTCTTCTTTCAAAAGTTGGACAAGGAAACTGTGTTAAGTTTGAAGTTAAAGAGAAAAATCTTTGCATAACATCAAATTCAGAACTTGGAAATGTTAAAGAAAATGTTCCTATCAACATGACAGGAAAAGAACTTTTGATTGCTTTTAATGCAAGATATTTCATTGAAAATTTGAAAGCAAATTCTGATGAGTTTGTAAAAATTTGCTTCAACGCTCCTGCAAATCCTTGCGTAATTGTTCCAGTTGAGGGAGATGAGTTTTTGTATTTGATTTTGCCAGTTAGAATGATTGGTTAGAAGTTTTGTAAAAAAATAAAAAGACGCTATTATTACAATAGCGTCTTTTATTAAATTTCTAAATTGATATTTTTCCCACTTGGTGTGTATTGTCTGCAAACTATGCCAGCATTGTCAAGCATTTTGACAGAAGCTTTTGTTGAGTTTGAATCGGCATATTTGTTTGATAGATAGACCATTTCTTTTATTCCGCTTTGGATGATTGCTTTACAACATTCATTACAAGGAAAAAGAGTCACATAAATTGTGCAGTTTCTAAGATCAGCACGAGAGTTTAAAATTGCGTTAAGCTCTGCATGAACAACATAAGGATATTTTGTGTCAAGAGGATTTCCTTCCCTTTCCCAAGGATATGTTTTGTCATTATCAGTTTTGCTTATTGGAAAACCATTATATCCCAATGAAACAATTTTTTTATCTTGATTGACAATACAAGCCCCAACTTTTGTGTTTGGATCTTTGCTTCTGTAAGAAGAAAGAATTGCAACACCCATAAAATATTCTTCCCATGTTATAACCATATTTTTTACCCCTTATTTATTATTGCATACAAACATACAGAATGTCAAACAAAGAAAATTCACAATCCGACAAGAAAATGCGTCGCAATGCAGTTGACAAAAGAGTTTTAATAAATTATAATAAACCGTAAACCATTTTGCAACAGGATTTTGTGCAGATGAGATAATAAGGAGAAGATTATGAAAAGAACTTATCAACCAAAGAAAAGACAAAGACAAAAAGTTCATGGTTTCCGTGAAAGAATGAGAACTAATGGTGGAAGAAATGTCTTGAAGAGAAGAAGAAATAAGGGCAGAAAATCTATTGCTGCTTAAAACGAAAAAATATGGAGCATAGATTAAGAAAAAACAGCCAATTCAATTTTATTTACAAAAAGGGAGAAAGATTTCATAGTGAACATTTCACCCTTTTTGCACTTAAAAGCAAATATCAAAATTATAGAATTGGTTTTTCAATAAGCAAAAAGCTTGGAAAAGCAAACAAAAGAAATCTGCTTAAGAGAAGAATGAAGGAAATTTCAAGGAGAGACCTTAATATTCCTTCTTTTTGTAATTTTGTAGTCTTGGCAAAAGATGGAGCATGTGAACTTCCTTTTGACCAAATCAAGAGAGAAATGTTTAAGTTGTTTGAAAAGTATGAAAGCAAAAAAAGTAATTAAAAAAATTTTGTTGTTTCCAGTTTACCTTTACAAATGGTTAATTTCTCCAATTCTGCCACACTCTTGCATCTTTTTTCCATCTTGTTCAAATTATATGATCGGTGCTGTGGAAGAATTTGGATTTTTTAAAGGGGTTTGGCTTGGAATGAAAAGACTCTTCAGATGTGTTCCTTGGCAAAAGAAAAGAGGGTTTGACCCTGTGCCAATAAATATAAAAGGAGAAAACTTATGGATTTTATAAGCACCATCCTTGTCAACTTAAAGCAACCAACGGGAATGTGGGTTAAAATATTAAATGCTTTCAAGGGTGCTGGATCTTATATTGTTGCTGTGATTTTGATTGCAATCATTGTCAGAGTGATTTTTTCGGTTGTCGATATTGTTAACAAAAAAGTCAACATGAAGACAATGAAAATAAATGAAAAGATGAAACCAGAACTTGAGGCAATTCAGAAAAAATATGGAAATGACCCAAAAGTTGTACAAATGAAACAACAAGAGGTCTATCGAAAATATCAATTCAACATGATGGGCACATGCCTTCCAATGCTTGTTTCCATGATTTTGCAGTTTGTTGTGTTTTTGACACTTTGGAATTCTCTTCAATCTGTCGCAAATTATAACATTGCAGAGAAATATGAAAATATGAAAGATGTTTATGTTTCTGTAATAAACTTGAATGATGAAACAATCACTTCAAATGGAAATTTGCAAGCGGATATCCAAAGAGCAATTGCTGAAAACAAAAAATACGAACTAAATGTTAAAGTAAATAAAAAAGCAACCAAGATGAGTGTTAGTTTACAAATTGAGGGAGAAGCTGAAGTTGTTTATGAAAACATTGAAATAAAGAAAAACAATGGACTTAAAGAAACATATAATCTTTTGCAAAAATATGTGCTTGAACCAAAGGTGGAAGAAACAAATCCTCCAACAGAAGGTGGAGAAGAAAGTGGAACTGAAACATCTCGTGTAGTTATGTTTGAAACTGATGGTGAAACGAACACTGAGCCAGAAGTTGTTTATATTGACACTGGTTTCAACAAAATTTTCAAAAAATTGGCTGAAGACACAGCGGAAGAGTATTATTTGGATACTCAAGAAAAGTTTTTATGGATAAAGAACTACTACAGAGCTGATTCACCATCAAGCCCACTTTTCACAAAAAAAGAAATAAAAAACTATCTTTCAAAATACTACAACACAGAGGAAAAGAAACTTCAAAAATCATTTGATTATGAAGGAAAAATTTTTGATAGTGTTGTAACTGCTGGAATTGGTCAAAAGAAACTTGGAGCAAATGGATATTATATTTTGACTATCATTGCTGTGCTGTCATCGATTTTCTCAATGTGGCTTTCAAATTTCCTTATGAGAGATAAAAATGCTCCAAAACAAAAAAAATCATGGGCAATGTATGTTATAATGCCACTTATTTTTGGTATTTTCACATTTATGTATACAAGTTTGTTCGCAATATACATCATTGTAGGACAACTTGCAACAGTTGCTCTCACTCCACTTACAACCTTTGTTGTCAAAAAATGGAATTCTCATGATGAGAAAAAACAAAAAGATAAAACTGTAATTGAAGTTGATTACAGACGAGAGGATGTGAAGAATACAAGAAAGATGGTATCACCAAGCGACAAAAAAGAACAGGTCGTTGAAGTGGATTACAGAAGAAAAAACAATCCAACTCAATTCAGTTCAGTTGGAAACAAACCAAAAAGAAAAAAGAAGGACAAATAAATCCTTCTTTTTTTTATGGAAGTTGAGTGAGTATTGCCCATGTGTTTTTGCCAACAATTCCATCCACAGTAAGATTGTTATAACTTTGAAAAGTTTCAACGGCTTTTCTTGTGTTTGATCCAAAAATTCCATCTATCTTTCCTACTGGGATAAGTTGACTTTCAAGCAACGATTGCAGAAATTTCACATAACTTCCCCTTGAGCCTTGCTTAAGAGTTGGATATTCTGGAAGTGTTAAAAGATATTTCCATGTAGTATTTCCTACAATGCCATCTGAAGATATCCCATTGTTTGTTTGGAAGTTTCGAACAGCATTTTCAGTGTTTCTTCCGAAAATACCATCAACTGAAATGTTGTGTCCATATTGGGTAAGCAAGAATTGCAAAAGATAAACAAAATTCCCTCTTGAACCCTGTTTAAGAAGAGGATAATTTGATAAGTTACCCCTTGGAATATAACCAACATTAAGGAAATTGCACACCCCTTGACAACTTTCTTCACCAACTTCAGTTTGAAAGAGAGGGTTTATCATAAGACGAGCTTCTCTTAAGTTTGTCATAAAGCCTGCTTCAATAAGAGCGGAAGTGCAATTCACGTTTGAAAGAACAGACACATCAAGAGGTTTGACTCCTCTTCCATTTTGAGGTGTTCCCTGCAATAAACTGTTGTAAAGATCAGTTGCAAGTTCCTGACTTTGTCTTACTTTTGGATTTGAGTAAGAAAAGAAAGTTTCAACTCCAGAAGCATTGTTGAATGAATTTCCATCCCCAGAAGCGTTGTAAGCGAAAGTTACAAGAAGTGTAAGGTTTTGCCTGTTTATTCTTCTTACACGTTCTGCAAGAGAAATATCTTGTAGTTCTGGTTTAACATCATAGACTGAAAAACTGTTGCGAAGGCAGGCTTCAATAAATTTATTTTTTGCTGCCCTATTAAATTCGTTTTCATAAATTTGTCGATTTAAACCATTAATCAAAGGTGTTCTTTTGCCAAGAGTGGGAGGATTTACTCCATGCTCATCGTTTGCTCCTATATAAAAATTGTCGTTTGCCATTTTTTCTCCTTTTCTCTTTTTTTATATGACAAGCGATATATTTTTTGTGAATCAGTAAATGAATTGTCAAATCGATTATTTCTTAAAATTTATGATTTTTTAAAGACACAAGATAGGAAAAAATTACACACGATAACATCTTTGTTACTGTTTTCCGACATATAACATTATAAATAGAGATTTTGTTAATATATTTTTATAAGTGATAAATTGATTTATAAGTGCTTTTATGATATAATTACATTGTGTTTCTTTGGAAGAAATTTCGATTGAATTTGCTTTTAGAAGAAGCACAAAATTTAATATAGTTTTGTGTAGACCTAGTTAGCAAAGTTAATTGGAACTTTGATTTATATATTTTGCATATCAACTTATTATTTGGAGAACATTGTTCCTTCACATAACTTTTTTGTTGCAGAAAAACTCAAAACTATGTTTTAAAAGGAGTATGCGATAAAATGAATGAGTTTGATTTAAACAATGCAAGAAGAATCATAAAGTTGGCATTCATAAAAATTGGTGTACGATGTGACTTGATTGGTTTTTCTTATCTTTGCTATGCAGTAGAACTTGTTATTCAAAAGCCAAGTCTTATTCACAATTTATGCAAGGGATTGTATAGCGAAATCAGCAAAAAATTCAATGCTTGCAATGATGGTTGTGTTGAAAGAAGCATTAGACATGCAATTGAAAATACATACTTGAATAAGAGTTTTATTGAACTTAATCAGATGTTTAATATTCAGCTTTATGCTATGGAAGATAAACCTACCGCAGGAGAACTTATCAGACTAGTTGCAGAATATTACAATCTTGGACTTTATAAGCAAGACTTATCTTGTGCAGTCTAAAAATTAAAGACAGTATTTGACTGTCCTTTTTTATTTTTTATAAACGAGACTTAATAATTTTCAAAATTAAATCAGTGTTTTCTGAGTTTTCAAGTTTTTTTCTTTTAATATATTTTGTCCATTTCAAAAAACCATAAGTTGTGTTTGTGAGATAACCAAACTTCAATACAAGCAAAATCCATTGTCCAGAAATGATGTTAATTGCAATTTCAAGGAAACAACTTATATACCAAGCAATCCATTGCTCTCGATATCGAAAAAGGATAAAAATTCCATTTGCAATCCCGACCGCACTGCAACAAGCATCAACATAACAAACTACTTTTTCCAAAGTTGGATTGTTTGATAAAATTCCTTCTTCAATGTCAATAAGTGTAAGCAAAAATCCGACAACAATAGTCCAGACAACAATCGCTGCAATTACGAGAAACTCTTGAAGTCCGGAGAGTTTGCGAACTTCTGTTAGACTCTCATCTTTCTTGTCTTTGTGCTTGCTCCAGATGATAAATGATATTATGTCAATTGGTATCCAGAAAAATATGGTTGTTGCCATAGTTGCAAACCTATATGCGCAAACAATACAAATGGCAATTTCTGTTGCTTCTACAACAAGAGAAACAATAAAATTCCACTTGCTTTGTTTTGATATAAGAAGTTCGCAAAGAATGTTGGAAAAAATATCTACCAAATATAAGACCATAATTATTTTCCCATTCACTCCCCCAATATCTTCTTCTGGGAATAAGAATGCGAAAACAAATGCCAAAATTGTTATACTTAAAAACCAGCATTTTTCATATGTGGAATAATAATTCCAAAATCTTTTAAATATATTTTCTTTCCGACCATTGGGAAGAGATATTTTTTTATTATTTTCCATAATAAGATTTTCCCTTTTGTTGAAATATGATAAATAAATCCTAATTTAGTTAAGGATTTTATAAAAAAAGTTATAGATAATCTATCTATAGAAAATTTATCAAGGAGAAAAATGTGAAAATAACTTAATTTTTTTCATAACTTATTTAGAAAATTATATATAAGAAAAGATAGTTTGTCAAATTAATTTTTGATTTGCTTTTTCTTTATTCGAGTGATAAAATATAATTATAAAAGGAAAAGCAAAATGTATTACGGATATGATATCAATGAAAAAATAATTGCCCTTGCGGATGAAACAGAAAAGGAAATTGCTCCTATCTTTGCAGATCTTGATGAGCTGTGTTTAAAAAACAGTGCCAAAGTTTTGAAAGCTTTTCATGATGAAAAGGTCTCATATACTGACTTTGCAGAAGTGAATGGATATGGTTTTTATGATGCAGGAAGAGATAAAATTGAGGCAATTTTTGCCAAGGTTTTCAAAGCTGAAGACTCTCTTGTCCGTCCACAAATTATGTCAGGCACACATGCATTGGCACTTACTTTTTCTGGACTTCTTAAATATGGAGAAACAATGCTTTCGATTTCTGGGACGCCTTACGATTCTCTTCAAACAATCATTGGAATTGCTGGAGAAAGTAGAAATTCGCTTATTGCAAATGGCGTCAAATATGAAGAAATTGATTTGGTAAACAATGATTTTGATTTGCCAAAAATTGTTGAGAGACTTAAAAAAGGAAATGTTAAACTTGTTGAAATTCAAAGATCAAGAGGCTATGCACACAGAAAAAGTTTAACCATTGATAAGATTGAAAAGGTGTGCAAGGCAATCAGAGAAGTAAATAAAGAATGCATAATTATGGTTGATAATTGCTATGGTGATTTTGTTGAAGAAAAAGAGCCAACAGAGGTTGGAGCGGACTTGATTGTTGGATCTCTTATGAAAAATCTTGGTGGTGGAGTCGTTCGAAGTGGAGGTTATATTGTTGGTAAAAAAGACCTGATTTTTGATGTGGCTGAAAGATTTTCTGCTCCAGGAACAGGAAAAGAGCTTGGCGCAAATTTCAACGAAAATATGTCTTATTTCCAAGGAATCTATCTTGCACCAAGAGCAGTTTGCTCAAGTCTTAAAACAATGATTTTTGCCAGCAGAATAATGCAAAAACTGGGCTTTGCTGTTGATCCTATCTATAATGAAAAAAGAACCGACATTGTTCAAGCAATTGATTTGTTTACGCCAGAAGCAATGGTTAAATTCCATATCGGAATTCAAAAAGGATCTCCAATTGACAGTTTTGTGACGCCAGTCGCAGCACCAATGCCAGGGTATCCTCATGACGAGGTTATGGCAGCAGGTACTTTTGTTCAAGGTTCCACAATCGAACTTTCTTGTGATGGTCCTATGGTTGAGCCATACACAGCATATATGCAAGGAAGCTTAACCTATGAATATGGGAAATTGGGAATTATGATTGGACTTCAAGAGATGTTGTATAATTAAGAAAAGACTCCGCGTCAGCAGAGTTTTTTTGTTATCTTTTTATAACCTTCATATAAGTAAAAATATATCACAAGGCAAAATAAAATAAAATTTTCTAGGTTTTATAAGTCATGGTTTTCTTTCAGATGAGCAATATCAAAAACAAAAACCATCTTATCCTACTATAAATAAAACCCAAAACGGATGCATGCACACATTTTGGGCTTTATGGCGGAGAGTGAGAGAGTTTATACAAACCCTAATGATATTTAATTTTACTTAACTAACTTATGCTGGTCTGGATACCAAGCAGGAGCACAATGCATAGCCACTTTACAATGTCCATCCCAATAAAACTTTTCTCCTTTATCAATGAGGACTGCATCTCCTACTTTAAAAGAAATTGTTTCATTTTCTTTACAAAGTTTGCCAGTTCCTTCTAAACACAAAATCATTTCTTTTACTTTTTCATTAACACAATAATCTTTTTCTGGATACCTTCCATTTATTTCGGCAAGTGTAATATCAATTTCTTTGTCCGCAAAACCATATTCTGTGGCAATACATTTATCACTATTTTTAAACTTTTGCGTTTGCTCTAAAGAAACTTTCCTCATTTTGACCTCCATGATTTTTATCATGTTATTAACTTCTATTATATTTTATCACTATTCCAAAATAATTCCAATTAAAAAACACACACCCATTAAAATATGTAGGGTGCGTGTAATTCGCTTTTGGCGGAGAGTGAGAGATTCGAACTCTCGCGGCCTGTTACAACCCTACTCCCTTAGCAGGGGAGCCTCTTCGACCTCTTGAGTAACTCTCCATATTGACAAGGTCTGATAAACTCTTGCGTTGTTATATTAACACAATTTCAGTCCACTTGTCAATGTTTTATTAAATTTTGATTACTTATTTTGTCTAAATTTAGATATTTAAGTGTTTATAATATATTATGTTATATTATTATAACTTTATTAAATGCTAAAATTCTTCATTCAAAACTTGGAAATAAGATTGTTCATGTGCACAAACTGGACAAACTTTTGGAGCATCAGTTCCTACGAAAACATGTCCGCAGTTTCTGCAAATCCACATTTTCTTTTCTGATTTTGTGAAAACTTTTTTTGCTTTAACAAGCTCAGCAAGTTTGTTATATCTTTCTTCATGTCTTTTTTCAATTGCAGCGACTGCATCAAACTTATATGCGATTCCGTCAAAGCCCTCTTGACGAGCCTCCTCTGCCATTCTTTTATACATCTCTGTCCATTCGCCTCTTTCTCCAGCGGCTGCATCTAAAAGATTTTCATAAGTTGCTGGCACGCTGCCACCATGCAATTCTTTAAACCACATTTTTGCATGTTCTTTTTCATTGTCTGCTGTTTCTGTAAAGATTGCTGCGATTTGTTCAAACCCATCTTTCTTTGCTTGTGATGCATAGTATGTATATTTATTTCTTGCCTGGCTTTCACCAGCAAATGCATCCATGAGATTTTTCTCTGTTTTTGTTCCTTTCAAACTTTTCATTTTATACCTCCATTAAAAGTCTATAATATTATACCATTCAATATTCAGAATAGTCAAATATTTTTAAAAGCTGAGATTTCTAGATTTTAACAGTATTTGTAGATTAGCTTTGTTTCACGTGAAACAATAATGAGTCTAATATGGTTCAAATCTCAATAGCGCATATATAAAAATGAAAAAGAATGTTTCACGTGAAACATTCTTTGTTAAGTTAGCTGCTTTTGTTTCTTCTATTATAATTCTGTAGATCTTGCAATGTCATTTCTTTCTTATTTAATAATTCTAAAAGCTCTGCAATTCTGTCTAAGTCATCTCTTGTGTAGTAATCAATATAAATTCTTCCTTTATTATCGTTTCCTATTGCAGATACTTTTGTTGCAAATGTTTTTTGCATTTGATTGATCAATTCTTTAAGCTCTAGAGATTGCTCTTCTCGAATAATAACCTTTTTTGTAGGATTGGTATAATTTTTAACCATCTTTTCAAGGTCGCGAACATTCAGATTTTTTGAAACAGCTGTTTGCGCCAGTTTAATTTGCTGATTTTTGTCTTCAATAACAACCAAACATCTTGCATGTCCAGAGGTAAGCTTTCCATCTTCGACCAATTTAATTACATCTGGATAAAGAGTTAAAAGTCTTAATGTGTTTGCAATGTTTGATCTGCTTTTTCCAATTCTTTCTGAAACAGCCTCTTGTGTAAGCCCATATTCATCCATTAATTCTTTTATGGCTCTTGCAGCTTCAATAGGGTTCAAATCTTCCCTTTGCAAGTTTTCGATGATACTGATTTCCTTAACATGTTTATCAGTGTAATTTTTAACAATGACTGGAACGGTTTTAAGTCCACAAATGTTTGCTGCTCTCCAACGTCGTTCACCAGCAATAATAAGATATTCATCATTACCTTGTTTGTTAACAACGATTGGTTGAACAATTCCATGAATTTTGATAGATGCAGCCAACTCATTCAAAGCATCAATGTCAAAGTTTTTTCTAGGCTGATTTGGGTTTGGTTTTATTTTTCCAATTTCAAGTTCAGTGACCCCACTTGTTGTTTTTTCTATTTTTTGTGTAGTTACATTATTATAACTATCCTCTTCGTCAAACGCACCAAACAGTGCCTCAAGTCCTCTTCCTAATCCTCTGTTATTACTCATTGTTTTCTCCTTTAATTATTTTTCTAACCTTTGAAATTTTTGTGAAAGGAACTTTATTTCTCTTCAGAATCTCTTCTGTAAGACTTAAATAAGCTTCAGCTCCTTTGGAATTTGCATCATACAATGCAACTGGAAGTCCATGACTTGGTGCCTCTGCCAGACGCACATTTCTTGGAATAGTTGTGAGATATACTTTTTGTTTGAAAAACTTAACAATTTCATTGCTGACTTGAGTTGTAAGATTAAATCTCTTATCTTTCATTGTCATTACGACACCTTCAATATCCAAATTTGGATTGAAATCTCTATATTTAATCAATCTGATTGTATTCATAAGTTGTGTAAGTCCTTCAAGGGCAAAAAATTCACATTGAATAGGTATTAACACGCTGTCAGAAGCTGTCAAAGCATTTACTGTGATAAGTCCAAGGGAAGGAGGGCAATCTATTAAAATAAAGTCGTAACTTGCTTTTATTTCATCAAGAATTTTTTTGATGATTTTTTCTCTTTGAGGAAGTTGGATAAGTTCCACTTCAGCACCTGCAAGATCCACTGTAGAAGGTATCAAATAAAGATTTTCGACAATTGTCGTTTTTATAACGTCTTCATAGGAACTGTCGCCACCAATAAGATCATAAATTGTTTTGAGATCTTTCGTTTTGTTTATTCCAACACCACTTGTGGCATTTCCTTGTGGATCAAGATCCAATATAAGAACTTTTTTGCCCATAAGAGCCATATAGGTTGCAACATTAACACATGTTGTTGTTTTGCCTACTCCACCTTTTTGGTTGGCAAATGCAATAATTTTTCCCATTTTTAAATTTCCTTTTAATAAATTATACAAGAATATTAAAAAAAAATAAAGAAAAATAGGCTATTTTAACTTAAAAGGTGCCTATTTTAAATTTTTTTTATTCTATGTCGAAAAGCATTCTATGAAATCGGATCCGTTTTAGGTTTGTTTTTATCGCGCGGATAAATTTTTGGCGTATGAAAAATTTTTCTTATAATTAAAATATTTCTTTCTAAATTTCCTTCTTCAATTGAGTGATTTTCAACTGCTTCTATTTGTCCGCCAAGAATTTTTATGGCACGTTTTGAATTTTCGATTTCTTCTGAAAGCTTTGCTGATTTATAGACGATTGCACATCCTCCAATTTTTATGAGAGGAAGAAGATATTCAACCAAAGTATTGAGGCTTGCAACAGCTCTTGCAACAGCAACATCATATTTCTCACGATTGGTTTTTGCGAAATCTTCTGCACGAGAATGAATTGCTGAAGCATTCTTTAATGAAAGAGAAGAAATAACGTTGTTTAGAAAATTAATTCTTTTATTTAAACTGTCAACCATGCAAACTTTGAGATCAGGTCTGACGATTTTGAGGGGTAAAGCCGGAAATCCGGCACCGGATCCAACATCAACAACTGATGAGTTTTCCTTTATATGCTTTGATGGTAAAACGCTATCAAGAAAATGCTTTATGGCAACTTCATTTTCTTCTGTTATTGCTGTAAGGTTGAGAACTTTGTTTGTTTCAATTAGCATAGAAAAATATTTGTCAAACTGCAAGAGTTGATCTTCTGACAATGAAATGTTGTATTTATTAAAAAGTTCTTTAAGGTTTTTCATCATTTTTTCTCATCTTTAAATTTTTTAACCAAAACAGAAAGTACAGCAATGTCAGCAGGTGATACTCCAGAAATTCTTGATGCTTGTCCAAGATTGAGAGGCTTGATTTGAGATAGTTTTTCTATTGCTTCATTTCGAAGTCCTTTGATAGCTTTGTATTCAAAGTCCTCTGGAATGGAAACATTTTCATTTTCAAGCATTTTTTCAACATCTTCTTGTTGTTGTTTTAAATAGCCCTCATACTTTATATTTATGTTTACGAAGTCAAGAAATCTTTTTTCTGTTTCATCAAACAGGTGAAAGGTGTCGTCAATCTTGAAAATATCTATATTGTTTCTCTTAAGAGCATCTCTCAATTTAATGCTTTCTTTTGGAGGGTTTTCGCCATTTTCTTTAAAAAATTGGGTTAAAAATTCATTTGCTTTAACTTTTTGATTGAGTTTTTCTTCAATTTTCTCCATAATTTTTTTCTTTTCAAGAAATCTTTTATATCTTTCATCCTTTACTAAACCAACAGATTTTCCAATTTGTGTCAATCTCATATCTGCGTTGTCTTGTCTCAAAAGCAGACGATATTCTGCACGACTTGTCATCATACGATATGGCTCGTTTGTTCCTTTTGTGACTATATCATCAATAAGCACGCCGATATATCCATCACTTCTTTTAAGAACAAGTTGAGGCTTTTTTTTGTTGTATAAATTGGCATTTATACCTGCAACTAGACCTTGAGCTCCAGCTTCTTCATATCCGCTTGTTCCATTTATTTGTCCAGCAAAGAAAAGTCCAGCGATATTTTTAAGTTCAAGGGTTGGCTTAAGTTGGGTTGGATCGATGCAGTCATATTCAATTGCATAAGCATCTCTCATTATTTCTGCTTTTTCAAGACCAATAACAGAATGAACCATATTTTTTTGAATGTCTGAAGGCATTGAAGTGCTGAATCCTTGCAAATACATTTCCTTTGTGTCAAGTGCTTCTGGCTCTAAGAAGAGTTGATGTCTTTCTTTATCAGCAAAACGAACAACTTTTGTTTCGATTGACGGGCAATATCTTGGTCCAATGCCTTTTATTTCTCCAGAAACGGCAGGGGCCTTATCAATGTTTTCCATAATAATGCGGTGAGTTGTTGGAGTTGTGTAGGTCAGATAGCAAACGGTTTTGTTTTTTGGAGCTTCGTCGCTCATGTAGGAAAAAGGCATAATTTTCTCATCGCCAAGCTGAATTTCCATTTTTGAAAAATCGACACTTCTGCTGTGAAGTCTTACAGGTGTTCCTGTTTTAAATCTAAGAAGTTTGATTCCAAGTTTTACCAAACTATCAGAAAGAGAAGTGCTTCTTTTAAAACCATTTGGACCAACTGCTTCTCGACATTGCCCAATTATGATTTCGCTTTTTAAATAAACTCCAGTGGCAAAAACAATGCTTTTTGCCTTGTAACAAAGACCCAATTGTGTTTTAACAATCTTATTTTCACCATCAAGTTCGACGCTTGTCACTTCTCCTTGGCGAATAAAAAGATTTGGTTCGCTTTCAAGAGTTTTCTTCATCTCTGTGTGATAGGCATTTTTGTCAGCTTGTGCTCTTAAGCTCTGAACTGCAGGACCTTTTCCACTGTTGAGCATTCTTATTTGAATTGCTGTTTTATCGGCATTGATTCCCATTTGTCCGCCAAGTGCATCAATTTCCCCAACGAGTTGTCCTTTTGCAGTCCCTCCAATTGAAGGGTTGCAAGCCAAAAAAGCGATTGCGTCCAAACTTATGGTCAGAAGAAGAGTTTTGTTTCCAGTGCGCGCAAGAGCAAGGGCTGCTTCGCATCCCGCATGGCCAGCGCCAATAACAATACTATCATATATTTCAAAGTTTTCTTCTTTCATATTATTTTCCCAGGCAAAATTTTGAGAATATAAGGTTGATTATGTCCTCGTTTTCTGTGTTTCCGGTGATTTTTCCCAATGTTTGCCAAACTTTTTTAACCAACATTGACAAAATATCAAGAGGAAGATTTTCTGCTTGTTGAATTTCTTTTATTATGGCTTTTGCAGCTTTTAGAACTTGAACTTGACGCTCGTTTGTTAAAACCAAACTGTTGAAGTCAATCTCATTTTCAATGACAAACTTGACAATATTATCTTTTAGTTTTTGAATGTTTTTATTTGTCAGTGCAGAAATCTCAATTTCATTAGGTTTTGTTGGCAGAAGTCTTTTTTTGTCGCTTTTGTTTATGCAATAGATGCAATTTGTTTTTCCGACCAGGTTTTGAATTTTTTCATCTTCTTTACTTTCTTTTTCGCTTCCATCCAAAATGAAAAGCACAACATCGGCAGTTGCCAGGCTTTGTTTGCTTCTTTCAATGCCTATGTTTTCAACAACGTCGGTTGTCTCTCGTATGCCAGCGGTGTCGATGAGGTTGATTTTAATTCCGTTGTGGAAAAAACTTTCTGTGATTTGATCTCTTGTTGTGCCTTGTATGTCGGTTACTATTGCTCGGTTTTCTCCAAGGAGTGCATTCATAACACTGCTTTTGCCAACATTTGTTTTTCCTACAAGAGCGACATTGATTCCGTTTTTAAGGTAGGTTGCACTTTTGGATTGCTCCAAAATCAAGTCGTTTCTTTCTTCAATTGCTTTGAGTTTTTGCAAAACATTGAGTTTCAATCCAAGTTCTTCAGTTTCATCTGGATAGTCCATTCCTACTTCAATTTCGGCAAGAAGAGTTGTCAGTTTGTCTTGTTCTTCAAGCACGGCATTCGCAAGTCTTCCATTTGTCACTTGAAGACTGCTTGAAAGTTCACCTTCTGTTTCAGCATTTATTTCTCCAATGATTGCCTCTGCTTTGTCGAGGGTGATTTTTCCATTCACAAATGCCCTTTTTGAATATTCTCCAGCTTCTGCCATTCTTGCTCCACTTTCAAGGCATCTTTCCACAACTTTTTGAGCAAGCAGAACTCCTCCATGGATTTGAAATTCAACAATATCTTCACCAGTGTAAGAAAAAGGCGATTTAAAATATACCATTAAGCATTCTTCGAAAATGTTGTTGCCGAGATCAAGTTGTCCCAAGTACATGAGTCTTGGAGTGATGTTTCCATTTTCAAAATGACGGCTATGAAAAATGTTGAGTGCGACATCTAAACTGTTTTGTCCACTCATCCTCACAATTGCGACAGCACCTTTGCCCAAAGGTGTTGAAATTGAAACGATCACATCATTTTTCATTTTACCTTCTTTACGAGGGTTATTTTATCAAAAACATAGAAAAAAAGCAACATGGTTGCCAACTATTTAAAGTAGTTTTAAAATTTATTTCATTTTTGATGTTAAAGAAGGGGTGTTTTTTGTTTAAATATAGGATTAGTCCCAAAAGAAATGCAAAAAATAAAAAAGAGAATTTTAATCTCTTTTTTAGTCTCTGTATTCTTTTGGGAAGACAATCAAATATCTTCTTGGCTCTTCGCCTTTTGAAAGGGTTGTCACTCTGTCATCTTCTTGAAGTGCAAGGTGAAGAATTCTTCTTTCGCTTGCTTCCATTGGCTCAAATTTGAAATATCTTCCGCTTTTTGCCACTTTGTCAGCGGTTCTCTTTGCCAATGCGGTGAGCGATTCTATTCTTTTTTGACGATAGTTTTCAACATCCAAAACAACTCTTTTTTTATTTTCATTTTTGCAAACCAAAGACATGATGTATGAAAGAGCCATCATGCAATCGCCATGGTGTCCAATCAGGTCGTTGAGGTTTTCTCCTGTGATGTTGAATCTCACAACTCGATCTTCTTCGATTTTCTCGATTTGTCCTTCTGTGCCCAAAGCATCCAGAACGCCGTTGACAAATTCTTCAGCTGTGAATTTTCTTTCGCTTCTTTCAGTTTTTTCTTCAGCGGTTGATTCTTCTTTAACTTCAGTTTCTTGTTTTTCTGCTTTCTTTTCAACTTTAGCGTTTTCTTTTTCAGTTTTCTTTGTTTCTTTTTCTGCAGATTTCTCCGCTTTTTTCTCAATTTTTTGTTCGGTATTTGCAATTTTTGCTTTCACAAAATTTTCTGCAAAGTCTTCATCTGCCTCTTCTTCTTTTATGCTTTCTTTAAGTTTTTCTCTCTTTTCATACTTCTCAAGAGCATCTTCTGAGATTGAAACGAACACTTTTGCTTTTTTCAAAAATCCGCCCTCGTTCAATATTTTGATGTCAACATCTTCTCTTGTTGCTTTGAGTTCCAAAAGTGCATTTTGCACTGCTTGCTCAATGTTTTTCCCTGTTGCTTCACACGATTTCATTATTTTTCTCCTTTTCCACTAGTCTTTTCTACTTTATCACATTTGAGAGAAAATAACAATCTTTTTTTACATTTGTTTTGAATTTATCTTTCTTTTGTGCTATGATACAAACAAATTGGGAGGTAAGATATGTTAGTTATTCTTTCAGGTGTTTCTGGCACTGGAAAAAATACAATCATAAATCATCTTTTGTTGGATGCGGAAAATCGTTTTCTTATTAAATCAGCAACAACACGCGCTCCTCGTGGAGAGGGAATGGACAACAACTATGAATTTGTGACGGATGAAGAATTTGACAAAAGAGAAAAGAATGGAGAGTTTTTTGAGACCATAAACATCCATACTCACAGGTCAGCGACACAATTTAAGGAGTTGCAAAAAATTGTTGACAATCCACAAAACATATATTTCAAAGACCTTGATGTGATTGGGACACAAAAGATTACAGATTATCTTAAAGATAAGGCAAAAGTTTTGACAATTTTTGTTGATGTGCCAAACGACATTCTCTATCAAAGATTGATTGCAAGAGGAGAAACTGACGAAAAGGCAAAACTGCGACTTTCACGAGGAACTTTGGAAAGAGAATACAAAAAATACTATGATTTGGTGATTGACAACATTGATCTTGACGAGACTCTCAACACAATCCGTGACAGGTTGAAAAAAGAGGGGTATTAAAAAAAGAAACCGCTTCCAAAATAGGATGCGGTTTTATTCTTTTTAACTTTTAACTCTGCCGATGTTGATGTTGTCAACTTTTCGATCTTGAAGAGCTTTGACAGGATTTTTTTCTTTCTCAAAACGATAGTCTTGCCCAAAGCGGGCAATGTGATCATCAATTACTTTATGTCCTGCCTCATCTTTTGGTGCCTTGTTGACTTTCTTTTGATAAGAGAAGAAGTCGGCAGTGTCTGGCAAGTCATTGAGATTGATATAACCTTCTCGATTTGCAGTGTTTTCCACTGTGTTTTTGAGAATTTTCCTGACATATTCGATGTTTGAGCCAAGTTTGACAAGTTCTGGAAATTCCCCTTTTGGAATGACTTCTTGCCAGTCTTTTTTCTCATATTTTTTGAGATTTTTAACTGATGCGTGGAGGTGGGCAATTTCTTGCTCCAAAAGCATTTCCCAGATTGTTTTGATTCGTTTGTCAGACTCGTCGCATGCCATTGAATAGTAAAGATAACACTCAATATATTCATGCATCAAGCACATTTCAAACCAACTTGGATTTGGATCAATAAGACTTCCATACTGGGTGACATGTTGTTCCTCAACCATGCCAATTTCAGTGTAAAGTTCTCTCCCTTTTTGGTTTTTGTAGAATGCGCCGAGGTTCATATAATAGTTCATTGTTTGTTGTTCGGCCGCAGTGATTATGCTGACTGCACACTCGTCAAAGGGGCTGGCTTTTTTGTTGTTGATTGGATTTTTAATGCTGTCAAAAGGGTGACGATGGTGAGCGATTGTTGGACGACCTGGGGTGATTTCAGTGTAACCTCCAACATAGGTTTCTGCTTTTGCTCCCATGTCGGACTCAAGCAAATTGGCATAGCGATACAAATGGTCAAAGTCTTCAAGAAGAGCAAAGTCAAGAGCATCTTTGACATGCTTATCTTTGACATGTTGTGCCAAAAATGCAGTGAGATCAACCGCCAATTGCTCATAGCCAATTGTGGTCTCAAGCAGGTTTTCGTCCGCAGGTTTCAAGCCGGCAATAAGTTTTTGCTGTTGTTGTTCATTTCTTCTTACAAGTGCGATTGTTCGTCTTAAATCGTTGTCACAAGAATGTCTGTGAAACTCGTGACCAAACCACACTGCTTCATATTCAGTTCCGTTCATCAAAATGCAACGCACTCTTGTGTATGGATCAACTTCGTTTTTGTCATATGGTTTTTGTGCAAGATCCTTCCAACTCATAATGCAAGAATCAAGTTTTTTTGGTTTTTCCAAAAATGGGTTAAATTTCATAATACTCCTCCAAAGGTATGGTTGGCATCTTGAAGAGTTTTATACAAAAAAGTCGTCAAATGACGACCTTTTGTTTTTTTTATACACCAGCAAACTTTGCAGCTGTTCCAAGCACTGTTGAAAAAAGAATAATGAACAAGATGACATAAACAGCGACAGAAACACCAAATGTGATGCCCCATGCTTTTAAAAATGTTTTTCTTGCAATCGTTCCTTCGGGATACATACAAAGACCAATGATAAGTCCAATCAATCCCAAAAATAAAGCAAGAACAACACCGAGTCCAGTTTTGGAATCTTTGTATTCAGCTCGATCTTCTTTCTTTTGTTCCAAAGAACACCCACAATTTACACAGACAACTGCGTCATTGTTGACTTCCTTTCCGCATTTAGGACAGAACATAACAAACAACCTCCTTTTCTTTTGTATAAATATATTATATTGGAACATAATGTTCCAAGTCAAGAAAAATAGAACAAATTGTTCTAATATTTTTTATATGAGTAAATTTTCACAGAGAATTAAAGAAATTAGATTGGAAAAGGGCATGTCAAGACAACAACTTGCAGATGCAATGTTTGTGAGTGTCAGGCTTATTTCTTATTGGGAGAATGGTCAAAGAGAATGCGATTTTGATACACTTATCAGACTTTCTAATGTGTTGGGCGAGAGTATTGATTATTTGCTTGGCAAAACCGACTTATGAAAAAATATGAAAAATAAAGTCTAAATAAAGTTTATTATATATATTATCTATATGATATAAAAAAGTTTTTCGACGGAAGAGAGTATTTTGTTGCAAATTGTCGAATTATGTGGTATGCTATAAATCAGTGATTTAAGGATGACTGAGATCGAAATGAATACTTTACTTTTGTATATTGCTGCGGCATTTCTATTGGCTTTTGCGTTTTATTACATAATTCCACTGAAATTCAGGTGGATAGTTCTTTTGTGCGTCAGTCTTGGTTTTTATGTTGCAATGGACTTGTATCTTATTGTTTTTGCAATCACAACAGCAATAGGTGTCTATTTTTCGGCTCGTGGAATTCAAAGAAGAAACGACAAATTGGCAGCGCAGGAAGAGGTCACAGATGAGGACAAAAAGAAAGTTAAGAAATTGAACAAGGCTTCAATTGTTGTAACGATTTTGTTTAATCTTGCAGTTCTGGGTTTTTTGAAATATTTCAACTTTTTCGGAGAGGCAATTTTTTCTTTCTTAAATTTGTTTAAAGCGGGGGTGACATTCCGTGCACTTAAACTTTTCTTGCCACTCGGAATTTCTTTTTATACTTTGTCAGCCATTGGATATTTGGTGGACGTTCACAGAAAGAAATATGTTGCCGAGAAAAACTTTTTCAAAATTTTGACATTTTTGACTTTCTTCCCAAGCATTGTGGAAGGACCGATCATGAGATATGACCAAGACGGCAAACAGATTTTGGAAGGTCACAAGGCAGAGTATAAAAACATTGCACATGGCGCGCAAAGAGTTATGTGGGGGCTGTTTAAGAAACTTGTCATTGCCGACAGAGTCTATCTTGTTGTGAAGACGATTTCTGAAGCACCAACAAAATATTCGGGTCTTGCGAGTTTGTTTTTCATTTTGGGTTACACCCTTCAACTCTATGCGGACTTTTCTGGTTTTATGGACATTGCCTTGGGACTTGCAGAGATGTTTGGCATCAAACTGACTGAAAATTTTCGTCAGCCGTTTTTTGCAAAAGGACCTCAAGAATTTTGGCAAAGATGGCACATCACATTGGGGCTTTGGTTTAAGGAATACATATTCTACAGCGTGGCTTTGACAAATGGAATGAAAAAATTTAGCAAAGCAATAAAGAAAAAGCACAAAAATCATTTCACCAAAACATTGCCGACAATCATTGCGCTCTTTTGTGTTTGGTTTTCAAACGGATTGTGGCATGGACCAGAGTGGAAATATATCGTTTATGGGCTATATTATTTCGTGATAATTGCGATGGGAATGATGATGGAGCCACTTTGGAAAAAAATGTGGGAAAAGATGAAGGTCAATCCAAATGCGGTTTGGCTTAACATTTTCAGACATCTGCGCACTCTTCTTATCATCTTTGTTGGGGAAACAATTTTTGGTGCAAACAATCTTAAGGATGCATTCTATATTTTGGGTTCTGTCTTCACACCTTACAAAGGTTCTTTACTTGGCTTTGGCTTGGATTGGAAAGAAGTTGTTGTGCTTGTTGTTGCTGTGGCAGTGCTTATTGTTGTTGACACGCTCAAAGAGAAGAAGATTGACATTCGAGAAGGTCTTGATGCTTGTGTTTTGCCAGTGAGGTGGGCAGTTTATCTTTCTATGATTGTTGCAGTGGTGATCTTTGGTGCCTATGGATCTGCTTACACAGGTGCACCATTCATGTATGGAGGTTTTTAATATGAAAAAAATTGAAAATAGAAAAACCTTAATCGCAATCAGAGTGACATGCTTTTTGCTTGCTGTCCTTTCTCTCTTGCTTGTTTTGTATTATTTTGCCAGACCTGGCTTTGCCAATACTGCCAGAGCTTACAGAGTTGTGCAAAATGAAACTATTTTTGCGGAAGAAAAAAATACGGTTGATGCTTTGTATGTTGGACACAGCCGTGTGTTTAGTGGGGTTTCTCCGATGGAAATTTATGATGAACATGGTATCGCTGGATACAACATCTCACAACCTCTTCAAATGCCTTGGGAAGCATATCAATTCATTTGCGATGTTTTGAAAAAGCAAACGCCGAAAGTTATTGCTCTTGAAGTGGACCAATTCTTTTATGATCATAAAAAAGCGGACAAAAGATCAGATCTCAAGAGGGCAGCACTTACTCTTTGGCCTTTCTTGGAAACACATATGTATTGGAAGGATGGATTTAAATTTCCTGATTCAAATTGCTTAAAAAATTATAGATATTTCACAAAAACCGTCGCTGCAAGAGAAAATAGCAAAATGAATGTAACAGAAAAGAGAGCAAAGATGAAAAAGAGATTTAAGCAAGCGTTCAAGAAAATTTTGAAGCTTTGCGACAAGAAGAAAATTCAAGTTGTTTTTTTCACAATGCCAACAGTTCATCATTGGAATTACAGTATGCACAACACCATTGCTGATTATGCTGAAAAGCACGACATTCCTTTTCTTGACATGAGTCTCAAAGAAGTAAGAGATGAGATTGGAATAAATCTAAACACAGACTACCGAGACAGAGGAGATCACTGCAATTACAGCGGTGCTGTCAAAGCCTCAAAAGGACTTGGCAAGTTTATTAAAGAAGTTACAACTTTGGAAGACCGAAGAGGACAAAAGAAATATGCAAAGTGGGATAAAGAAGTTGTTGAATACAGAAAAACAGTTGGAAAGGCGGTGTAAAAATGTCAAGAAGAATAAAAAATGTGCTGACATGGCTTGAGGACAGTGCAAAAAGAACTCCAAACAAAATTGTGTTTGCTGATGAGCATAACGAAATAAGTTACAAAGATTTTGTTCAAGAAGCAAAGACAATGGCGGCGGGACTTGCAAAAATTGTTAAGCCTTGCTCTCCAGTTGCGGTACTTGGAAATAAGAGCGTGGAAACATTGGTTGCGTTTTTTGCAAGTATTTATGCGGGATGTTTCTATGTTCCACTCAATCCAGCACACCCAAATGACAGAAAACAAAGAATTCTCAACAAATTAAACAATCCTTATTTGATTGTGACAAGCGGTGAAATTGCTCCTGACTTTGTTGAGAAATCAAAAATCCTTACATCTCAAAATTTAAGGGGGGGGGACTTTTTAGATTTTGAGAGCTGTCTTGCTGGTCAGATCGACACAGATCCTCTTTATGTAATCTTTACTTCCGGTTCAACCGGAGAGCCAAAGGGAATTGCTGTTTCTCATCGCTCTGTTATTGACTTCATTGAAGAGTTTACAGACCAATTTGATATGGATGAAAACGAAGTTTTCGCATCTCAAGCACCTTTTGATTTTGATGTCTCTGTGAAAGATATATATTCAACCATTAAGTGTGGGGCAACAATGCAAATTGTTCCAAAAGCAAAGTTTTCTTTTCCAACAATGCTGATTGACTATCTTTGTGAGAGAAAAGTCACAACTCTTGTTTGGGCGGTTTCTGCTCTTTGTATAATTTCAGGCTTTAGGTCATTTTCTTACAAAATTCCAACAACAATCAAGAAGGTTTTGTTCAGTGGAGAGGCTATGCCAATCAAACAACTCAACTATTGGAAAAAATATCTTCCAGATGTCAAATATGTCAATCTCTATGGGCCAACAGAAATCACATGCAACTGCACTTTCTATGAGATACCACAAGGTCCATTTGAAGGTGAAGCTTTGCCAATTGGAAGAGCGTTCACAAACGAAAGAATAGTATTGCTCAAGGAAGATGGAACAACCACAAAAACTCCAAACGAACAAGGAGAGATTTGTGTGGTTGGGTCAGCACTTTCACTTGGGTATTACAACAGTCCAGTTGAGACTGCAAATGCTTTTGTAAAAAATCCAGAGCAAACCGCATATGAAGAAAAAATGTATAAGACCGGTGACCTTGGATTCTATGATGAAGATGGGTTGTTGCAATTTTGTGGAAGAAAAGATTATCAAATCAAATATATGGGACACAGAATTGAACTTGGCGAAATTGAAACCGCAACATTAACGCTTAAAGGAGTTTCTAGAGCGGTTTGTATTTTTGAAGAGAAAAAGCAAAAGATATTCATGTTTTGCCAAAGTGAAATTGAACCCGCTGAAATCAACACATATTTAAGAACAAAACTCCCAGCATTTATGATTCCGCATCACATCGTTGTGGTGAAGGCTATGCCACTCACCGAAAATGGAAAAGTCAACAGAAAGAAACTTATGGAGGAATTTGCAGTATGAACATAAAAACACCGGCATTTGTTTTTGATATTGACGCTGTTAAAGAAAGAGTTAAATTCATCAAGAAGCAACTTGGAAATGCTTTTAAAATTTGTTATGCTGTCAAGGCAAACCCTTTCTTTATTGAAGATATGGTGGATGTTGTGGATGCTCTTGAAGTTTGCTCTCCAGGAGAATTTAGAATTTGTGAAAGATTGGGAGTGGCAGGCGAAAAGATTGTTCTTTCTGGAGTATATAAAGAAAATAGTGATATTGATAGAATTGTATCTCTTATGAAAGATAAACCTTTGTATACGGTGGAATCTCCAGCACAATTTGATCTTCTTTGTGAAATGGCAAAAAAGCACAATTTGATTTTGAGGGTTTGCCTAAGACTTTCAAGTGGAAACCAGTTTGGAATGGATAAGCAAGATCTTGAGAAAATTGTTGTCGCAAAGAATGAAAGCATAAAGATTGTGGGAATTCAACTCTATTCAGGGACGCAAAAAAAACAAGAGAAAATTGACACAGAAGTCGAACAATTGAAATCTTATTTGCAAGAGATTGAGCAAAAATATAAATTCAAATTTGAAAGAATTGAATATGGACCAGGTCTGGGAGTTTCATACTTTCAAAGTGACGCTCAAAAAGATGATGAGACATCGCTTAAACAACTCAAAGATCTTTTTGGTTTTGCAAAAGATAGAGAGGTTGTCTTTGAGTTTGGAAGATTTTTGGTTGCCTATGCCGGCAGTTATTACACCCGAGTAGTTGACATGAAAACCAATTATGAGGTAAACTATTTAATAGTTGATGGGGGAATTAATCATCTCAACTATTATGGGCAGATGATGGCAATGAAACTTCCTTTCATCAATCATGACAGGAAATCCAATAAGAAAGTGGACAAAAAAGCATACACGGTTTGCGGTTCTCTTTGCACAACGGCAGATGTTTTAGTTAAAAATTGTCCGCTTGAAGAAGTTTCACTTGGCGATGTGCTTGAGTTTGAAAGGGTGGGAGCTTATTCTGTCACAGAAGGAATTTATCTTTTCCTCAGCAGGGATATGCCTTGCATATATAAGAAAAGCAAAAAAGAAATAAAGCTTGTTCGTGACACATTGAGGACAGATGAGATAAATTCAAAACAATAAAAGGAGAAAAATATGGATAAACTTTTGGAAGTGCTTGAGGAAATCAGACCTGACGTTGATTTCAAAAACAACAAAAAACTTATTGATGATGGAGTTTTGGATTCTTTGAATATTTTGGAAATTGTTTCAGAGCTTTGTGACACTTTTGACATCGAAATTTCACCTGCAGACATCATTCCATCAAACTTCAATTCTGCAGAAGCAATGCTTGCAATGATTGAAAGACTTAAATAATTGCATAAATTTTCAAAAAAATGCTTGCAAAAAGAAAAAAAATATGTATAATATATAGTGCTTGCAAAAGCACCAATATATGGAGAGATGGCTGAGCGGTCGAAAGCGGCGGTCTTGAAAACCGTTGTAGTGAAAGCTACCTGGGGTTCGAATCCCTATCTCTCCGCCAATAGAGAACTATACGCACCCTTATAACAGGGTGCTTTTTTTTGTTGCAAGAATTTCGAAACAAGCTTTATTAATTAGACACCAGAGTATAATATGTGTTAATATAATCTATATGAAAGAGGAAATGGTATTTTTAAAATCTGCCAATCAAACAACAGGGAGCTATCATTATAACTCCATATGTTTGTCTGCGAAATACAGCGAATCAAAATATAACATTTTTTTCAACTTTATCCTCGCTCATAAGGACATTGAAGATAGAATATTTTATACTAATAATTTAATTAAAGGCTTTTGGACTCAATGGCATCATATAACAGAGACTTTAAATATGGAGTCAGCTCCAATTAATTCAGGAAAGTTTATTAATGCTGAATACAACTTAATTTTTCATTTTTACACTGGAAGAGATATTGTTCAGAATTTAAAAAGAATTGCGGATGAGTGCGTTATTCTTTATTGTATTGCGCTGCAAAAGTTTAGAAAAGATAATACCCCACTAGAAGATATTGGAGACTATATAAACAAAAGTGATAGTTTTAAGGATTTAGATACTGATATAGAATTTTTAAAAAATCTTAACAAATTATCAAACGCATGTAAGCATTCTTTAATCCCTATAAACGATAAAATTGGCAAAGATGAACCATGCATATATGCATATGAGACAAAAAGAGATAAAACTGGCGAGTTCTTGTATTTGTTAAATGATTTTGGTTTTTCGCTTAATTATTTGGTAGGGGCTTTTAATGTCTTCTATACAAATTTTTTAAAGCTATTGAGGCAATAGTTTTTATTCGATATTAAATTATAATTGTTGCACAAGAAATTGAATTGGTTAATTTTTAAATAATTAATGGGTTTTTAATTCTATTAAAATTTATACAAAAGGAGAAGGATATGAAATCTTTATTTATTAACAACTTATGGCAAAATGCAAGTGGAGAGGAGTTTTCTTCTTTTAGTCCAAACAACGGCGAGATGGTTTTTGAAGGGAACTTTGCAAGCAAAAGCAATTGCAACAAAGCGGTTTTGGCAGCAAAAGAGGTTCAAGCAAAATGGTTTGAGCTTGGGATTGAGGCAAGAATTGAATATATAAGAAAATTCGTTGATATTGTAAAAGAGAACAAAGCAGAACTTTCTCGCACAATTTCCATTGAAGTTGGGAAACCAACTTGGGAAGCAGATGGTGAGATAAACAGCATCATTGGGAAAATTGAGCCTTGCATTGATGCTTACAAAACCAGATGCTCCGACATTGTCATTGAAAGAGGTGCAAGCAAAGGAATTACTAGATTTAGACCTCTTGGAGTTTTATGTATCATTGGACCATACAATTATCCAATGCATATGACAAATGGTCAGATTATGGCGGGGCTTATTGCAGGAAACACAATTGTTTTGAAGCCAAGTGACAAAGCTCCACTTTGTGCCACCAAAATTATGGAGTGTTGGCAAAAGGCGGGGCTTCCTGATGGTGTGATAAATATGGTTCAGGGAAATAGCGACACAGTGGCAAGTCTTATTCAAAACAAAGATGTTGATGGTGTCTATTTCACTGGCAGTTATAAAGTTGGGCAAATCATCAGTGGGCTTTGCAGGACAAATCAAATGTGTGCACTTGAAATGGGCGGAGATGGACCTGTTGTTGCTTGGGATGCAAAAGATCTAAAAAGTGCAGCAATCACCATTATTCAAGGAGCCTTTGGAACTGCTGGACAGAAATGTGTTTCAACCAGAAAGCTAATTGTGCCAGACAACAAGTTTGGGAAAGACTTAATCAAAGAAGTTGTAAAAATTTCAAAGAAGATTGTAATTGGAAAATATGATGGGAAAGAAACTCCATTTATGGGACCATTGCGAACGCCTCAAATGGTTGATAATGCTTTAAAAACACAAAAATATTTGTTATCAAAAGGTGCAGATCTCTTGCTTGAAGCAAAGAAATTGCCTCTTGGGAATTGTTTTATTTCTCCTTGTATTATGGATGTTACAAATGTAAAGTACACACTTAAAGAAGAAGTTTTTGCTCCATTTTTGAGAGTTATCAGAGTGAAGACTTTTGAACAGGCCTTGATGGAAGCAAACAATTCGCAGTATGGTCTTGCGGCAAGTATCTTGACGGAGAATCGAAAACTTTATGAGAGATTTCTTGAAGAAGCAAAGTTTGGTCTTGTCAATTGGAACAAACCAACAGTTGGTTCAAGTGCTTGGGCTGGATTTGGCGGAATTAAGAACAGTGGAAACTTCCGACCAAGTGGTTACCTTGCCAGCGACTTCTGTTCTTACGCCATCGCAAGCGCAGAGTCAGAAAGTTTAAACATTGTTGCAACACCTAAGGGAATTAAAATATAGTCGCACAACGCTTTTAGAAGATTTTGTCGTTTTAGGCTTATTTTCAATATAATGAAAACATGGAATTACTAGAAAAAATTGAGAAACTTAAAAAATTTATTGGTCATACGCCACTTTTAAGCATTAAGTATAAATTTAACAATGAAATTAAGCATGTTCAATGCAAAGCTGAATGGATGAATCCGAGTGGAAGCATAAAAGACCGCCCAGCATTATTTATGTTGGAAGAAGCAATTTTAAGTGGAAAACTTAAAGAAGGACAGGTGGTATGTGAAACCACCAGCGGAAATATGGGTTTGTCGTTGGTTTGGATTGCAAACTATTTGGGATTCAAGACAATCATATGCATGCCCAAATTTATGAGTGATGAGAGAAAGAAACTGCTTTCAATGTATGGAGCAGAACTTGTCTTGACGGAAAACTTTGAAGAGGCATTTTTGAAAGCGGAGGAAATTGGAAGATCAGGAGCGTTTCTTCCATTACAGTTTGAAAATTCCACCAATATTCTTGCACATGAAATTTCTACAGCAAAAGAAATTGAACTGCAGACTGAAAGGTTTCCATCTTTTGTTTCGGGTGTTGGCACTGGTGGAACGCTTACTGGAATCGGAGCTTATCTAAAAAAGAAATATCAAACGAAAGTGATTGCGCTTGAGCCGTATGAAAGCAAATTGTTGTCCACATGTGATCTTTTAGGCAGACACAAAATTCAGGGGCTTGCGGATCAAATTGTTCCTAAAAATTATCATTCTGAAATTGTTGATGAAATAGTCAGCATAAAAAGTGATGATGCGATTGCAATGGCTCAAAAGTTGGCTTTTGACTTGGGGTTGGGCATTGGAATCTCAAGTGGAGCGAATTTTTTGGCTTCGGTTATGATAGGAGAGGACAACATTATCACCGTTTTGCCTGACGATAACAAGAAATATATTTCTACAGATCTTGCAGTTCCTATTCATAGTGAGTTTGTTGATAAAATTCAATTGTTAGACTTTTCTATAGTAAGATAATCGGATTTGGCGACGATATATTATTTTCAGATATTGACGCCAATTCTTTTATTTTTCTTTTGACATTTTTGTGTGGAATTATGATGCTTTATATTCCTCTGATTGTGTTTGCAGTTTTATTTGGAATTGTTCATATTTATTTGAGTTATAAGAAAGAAATCTTTAAACAGTAATAAAAAATATAATAAGAAATTGATAGATTTTGACGCAGGCATTATGCTATGATAGTTTTATGAAAACGATAAAGACGATTGATTTATGGACAGAACAATTTTAAAACCATTATGAGTGTTTTGATGGATGTTTTATTGATGGCTTTGACAATGAGGATATTCCATTTGAAAGTTACAAAATTGTTAGAAATTGCAACTGTTTGATTTCGGGGGGGGGCTTTAACATCTCCAACAAACATGGAGCAATTGTATTTTACAAAAAATCTTTTCCTGTAAGGCTTATGGTGATAAACAGAAAAACAGACATTGAAAAGTGTGTTGATTTGGCATTATCTCAACATTTTGAAGGTGGCATGCTCAAAGATTTTTTTGAAAAGAAGAAAATCAAGAGAACGGAAATCGACATGAATGAAAAACCAATTTTCAATTCCGCAAACCATAAAAACGAAATTGATGTGGGAAGTTGCGATAGGTGGTCTCTTCTTTTCAGTATGCTTAAAGGAAGTTACACTGAAAGTGAGACAGCATATGGAAACTATCAAAGTGACAGATATGAGTTTATTCCAAAAGTCAAAATCGTATACGATTTAAAAATTTTGGATGAGTATTTTGAAATTGATCATGAGTGTGCTTTCATAAACTCAATTGGCACTCGTATTATACCAATACAAAAAAATTCATCTCTTACAAAAAGTTGAAGATTGTAACATTGTTGCAATCTTTTTTGTTAGACATTTTATTAAAAAAAATGTTATATTAATCACATAGGAGAAAGGGTATGAATATCTTTAAAAAATTTTATTGCAGAACTTATCAAGGAGTGTTTAGGATGATGCTTCCAATTTTGCCATACAGACAACCGAAACCATTGGCAAATTGTCAAGATATTGTCTACACTTTGCAAGACCACAAAATTGCAAGTGTGCTTTTGGTGACAGACAAAAGTATTCGAGGATTGGGACTTACGCAAGAACTTGAAGGAGCAATCAAAGAAAATAAAATTGCAATCACAGTTTTTGATAAGACTGTGCCAAATCCAACAACAGAAAATGTTGATGAAGCATTGAAGCTATACAAAGAAAATGGTTGTCAAGCAATCATTGCTTTTGGTGGCGGTTCTGCCATGGATTGCGCAAAAGCAACTGGTGCAAGAGTTGCAAGACCAAAGAAAACTTTGGGGCAAATGAAAGGAGTTTTGAAAGTTGGAAAGCCTATTCCACTTCTTATTGCGGTGCCAACAACAGCAGGGACAGGAAGTGAAACAACTTTGGCTGCGGTCATCACTGACAGCGAGACAAGACACAAATATGCAATCAACGATTTTCCACTTATTCCAAAATATGCGGCACTTATTCCAGAACTTACTTTGGGACTCCCTCCAAAGCTTACTGCAACAACTGGGATGGATGCTTTGACTCATGCGATTGAGGCTTACATTGGAAGAAGCACAACAAAAGAAACGAGAAAAAGAGCACTTCAAGCAACAAAAGCCATTTTTGAAAATATTGAAATTGCATATCGTGATGGAAAAAACTTGAAAGCAAGACGAAATATGCTTAATGCTTCTTATTCAGCAGGACTTGCATTTACAATTTCTTATGTTGGATATGTGCATGCAATTGCTCATTCTTTGGGTGGGAAATATAATATTCCGCACGGCTTGGCAAATGCAATCATATTGCCTTATGTTTTGAAAAAATATGGTAGTAAGGTAAATAAAAAACTTTGGAAAATGGGTGTCTATGCGGGGCTGTTTGACCAAAATACAGCTTATGAGAAAGGTGCAAAGTTGTTTATTGAAAAAATTGAAAAACTCAACGAAAGCATGAATATCGGCACTCAAATTTCGGAAATTCAAGAAGAAGACATTCCAGAGCTTGCAAAAACTGCCGAGAAAGAGGGGAATCCTCTTTACCCAGTGCCAGTGCTTTGGACAGCAAAAAATTTGGAAGAAATTTATAGAGAGGTGAAAAATGGATAAAGAATATATTTTGTCATGTTATCAAAAACAAAGAGAAAACCTAAAAAACAATCCTTTGAAAAACCCTCGAAACAGAATCGCTGCCTTAAAATTACTTCAAAAAAACATCACAGAGATGGAAGCGGAAATTTGCGAAGCATTGAAGCAGGATCTTAACAAAAGCAAGACGGAAAGTTATATGACAGAAATTGGTCTTGTGCAAAGTGAAATCTCTTACATGCTTAAGCATTGCATAAAGTTTTCAAAGCCAAAACGAGTTAGAACTCCTCTCTCTCAATTTGCATCGAAGTCATTTTCAATGCCATGTCCTTATGGACAAGTTCTTATCATCAGCCCTTGGAACTATCCATTTATGCTTTCAATTGAGCCTCTTGTTGATGCAATATCTGCAGGGAACTGTGTTATGCTTAAACCAAGTGACACATCATCTCATGTGAGCAAAGTGATTGCAAAACTTGTTGAAAAAGCCTTTCCAAAAGAACAAGTTTTTGTTGTTTTGGGTGGAAGAGAACAAACCTCGTTTATTTTAGATTTGGATTTTGATCACATTTTTTTCACTGGAAGTATGAAAGTTGGAAAAATTGTTTTGCAAAAAGCTGCAGAAAGATATATTCCGGTTACTCTTGAGCTTGGTGGAAAAAGTCCATGCATTGTTGACGAAACTGCAAACATTTCTCTTGCTGCAAAAAGAATTGTGTTTGGAAAGTTTTTAAACTGTGGACAAACTTGTGTTGCACCAGATTATGTCTTTTGTGCAAAACAAATCAAGGATAAACTTGTTGAAGAAATTAAGAAACAAATTGTCTTACAATATTCAGCAACTCCTTTGAAAAATGATACTTATCCAAAAATAATCAGTCAAAGACAATTTGATGGAGTGAAGAAACTGCTTGCAAAAGACCGCTTGCTTTATGGTGGCGAGTTTGATGAAAAAGCCTTGAAAATTGAGCCAACAATTTTGGACTCAAATTTTGAGTGTGAAGAAATGCAAGACGAAATCTTTGGACCAATTTTGCCGATTGTCACCTTTGAGACTCTTGATGAGGCAATTGACATTGTCAATTCAAAAAATAAACCGCTTGCACTTTATTTCTTTTCTTCTTCAAAGAAGCGTCAGAAAAAAGTTTTGTCACAATGTGATTTTGGCGGCGGTTGTGTTAACGATACAATCATTCACTTGGCAACATCAAACATGGGTTTTGGTGGACTTAAGTCAAGTGGGATGGGGGCATATCACGGCAAGATAGGCTTTGAAACCTTTTCTCATCGCAAAAGCATTGTTGACAAAAAGACATGGCTTGATCTTCCGATGAGATATCAGCCATATTCAAAATTTAAAGAAAAGCTTATCAGAATGTTTTTGAAATAAGGAGAATATATGGAAAAACGAAAATTTGATTTGAAGCATGTCTTTCTTTGTTTCAACCTTATGTTTATCTTGGGCATAACCTTGGGAGATATATGTTATATCTCGCTTGGCGGATTGTTGGCAAAAAGTTTGACGAGTGCGATGTTTGTTTTGCTTGGAGCAATAAATTTCATTTGGTTGTTTGTCAGCAAAAACAAAAGTTTTAAATTCCCATTAATAATGCTTGTTGGACTTGTGTTTGCAATGTGTGGGGACATTGTTTTGGAAGTTGAGTTTATTGTGGGTGCAGTGCTTTTTGCAATTGGACATATCTTCTATTTTGTGGCTTATTGCTTTTTGCAAAAATTTAAATGGATTGATCTTTTTTATGGGGCGGCAATTTTTGTTCCTGCAGTGATTTTCATTGTTGCAATACCAATTTTTGATTTTGGCGGTGTTCTTATGGAAATCGTTTGCATAGTTTATGCAATCATCATCTCTTGTATGGTGGGCAAAGCAATTTCCAATCTTGTTGAGAAAAAAAACTTGCAAAATATTTTGATCGTTGTTGGAAGCATTTTGTTTTTCTTCTCCGATTTGATGCTTCTTTTAAACATCTTTGCATCCCTGCCAAGTGCAGTCAGTGTTTTGTGTCTTGCGACATATTATCCAGCGGAAATTCTTCTTGCCTTTTCAATTTTCATTCACAAACCTAAAGAAGAGATGCTCTCATCTATTTAACGAAAAGAAATGCACATATTTGTGCATTTAATTTTTTTATTCTACATTATCAAAAGGCAACATGCAATCAAAAATCGATTTGAAAAAAACGTATGGTATGATATTATGATTGCATGGAACATACAACAAGCAAAAAACAAGGCGAAAGGATTGCATGGATTGACACCGCAAAAGGGCTGTGTTTGTTTTTGGTGGTGTTCGGACACCTGCTTACGATCGGGACTTGGCAGAATCTTAAAACCGCAATATATTCATTTCATATGCCAATGTATTTCATTTTGGCTGGTTGGCTTATGAAACCTAAAAATCAAAAGTTTTCAACTTTTTTAAAAGAAAAATTTTTCAGAATTTTGCTTCCTGCAATTGTTTATCTTTTAGTTTGCCTGCCCCTTTCCATCAAACTTCAAATTGACGCCGGTGCAAGTACTATCAAAATTTTGGAAAAAACTTTTTATTTCAAAGGTAGACTACATTTCAATGTTCCAGTTTGGTTTTTGCTTGCAATGTTTCAAGTTCTTGTAATTGCGAAAATTATACGCCTTGAAAAATATAAGACATGGGGAAAGTTTTTAACTGCTTTAATATGCTTTGCATTGGCATATGTTTTTTATAATGTCTACCATTTTCCTTATTTTGGAATTGATAAGGCGATTTTGTGTTTGGGCTTCTATTCTGTGGGGGGGGACTTTGCGCAGTGCGCGCAAAGATAAAAAGCAAGGACCTTGTTTCCTTTCTTGCCATAATTTCAACAATGCTTTGGCTTTTGTTTTCTGCACTTATGAAACAAAGTCCAAGTCTATACGGTTTCAAACTTGACAATTTCTTTTACTTTATACTTACAGGAATTTTTGGCAGTATTATGTGGTTTAAGATTTCTTCATTACTTTCAGGGATTAAATCCTTGACGAAATTTGGACGAAATACTTTGCTTATTTTGGGCTCTCAATATTATTGGTATTACTATGTGAGAATGCATGCGGTTTCTTTTGGGATTGCGAAGACATACATTGGAAATATTGTGGCGGTTGTTTTTACGCTTTTGTCGATGATTGTTTATTATTATCTGACAGATCCTGTCAACAAATATTTGCCATTTTTGAATGGAATTTGGTATAAAGATAAAAAGAAAGAAAAAGTGGTGGAAAAATAAAAATATGGAAAGAAAAGATTTGAAAGAGTTGAGCTTCAACCTCAATCTTGTGCTTGATGAGAAAACTTTAAAAAAAGTAAAAAAACTTAACCAAAGCATGTGCAAAAAACTTTCTTCTGAAATTGAATTTGAAGATGGTTGTGTGCCACATATCACAATTTTGATTTTTAAAGTTAAAGCAGAGGACGCAGACAAGGTTTGCGAGATTGTTTGGGATTTCGCTTCGAGATTGACATTTGCAAAACTTAAACTGAAAAAGATAAGAGTGGTAGGAAACTATATTATGCTTGATGTGAAAAACAGTGAGCAAATCATCAAAATCAGCCAAGCGCTTGAAAATATGATTCGACCATTCATCATTCGATTTTCTCACTGGCCAATAACAAGAGACAATAAGCCTCACATCACATTAGGTTGGACAAAAGAGACAGCAAAGGCGACAAAGCTTTTTGATGGCAAAAGATTTTCTTTGACTGTGCGACCGGTGGCTCTTCGTTTAAGTGACAAATATCAGCATGGAACAATTCACAGTGGATTTAGAATTCAGTTATTTTAAAGAAAAAGGACTAGGCATTGCCCAGTCTTTTTTAATCAAGTTTTGTTTTCAAAATTTCTTCCGCTTTGACGGCGTTTGCCTTGCCGCGACTTTCTTTCATAACTTGTCCAACAAACCATTTCAAAAGTTTTTGTGGTTCGGAGCTTGTTTTGTAATCTGAAACTGCTTTTGGATTTGCTTCAATGATTTTTTCAATCATAGTTTCAAGTTCGCTGTCGCTTAAATTTCCTCCAAGTGATTTTGCGAGTTCTGCGATGTTTACATCTTCAGTCCAAGCTTTTGTGAAAATTGTTTTTGCAACACTGCGATTGATTTTTCCTTCGTCCATAAGACGAATAATTTCTGCCATATTTTCTGGAGAGATTTTGATTTTTCCATCTTCTTTAGAAAGACTTGACACCTCGCCAAGAAGCCAATTTGAAACAGCCTTTGCATTTTTGCAATTTTCATAGGTTTTTTCAAAGAAATTTATTAAGGTTTGGTCTTTTACGATGATGTCGGTTTCATATTCGCTTAAGCCAAGAGAAAGATATTTTTCTTTAAGTTCTTCCGGCAACACTGGAATTTCATCTTTAATTTTTTTCACAATTTCTTTTGAAACTTCCACAGCCAAAAGGTCTGGATCTGGAAAATAGCGATAATCTTGAGCGTTTTCTTTTTTTCTCATGGTGTAACTTTCGCCATCAGCATCATCCCAGCGTCGGGTCTCTTGTTCAATTTCTTTCCCAGCGTCAAGAAGTTTTTTCTGTCTTTCAATTTCATAGTTGATCGCACGATGGACGGCCTTAAAGCCCATAATGTTTTTCATCTCAACTTTTGTGCCAAACTTGTCACTACCTTTTGGTTTCATAGATACATTGACATCAGCACGCATCTGTCCTTTTTCGATGACGCAGTCTGCAACATCTGTAAAAATATAAACTTGTCGGAGTTTTTCCAAAAATTCCACTGCTTCGTCAGCACTTTCAATGTGAGGGGCTTGCAATGCTTCTGTGACGAGTTCGATAAGAGGTACTCCGCCGCGGTTATAATCAATCATCGTCACTGCACCATCATTGGAATGGATGAGTTTTCCCGCATCTTCTTCTAGGTGAATTCGGTTGATTGGAATTTCTTTTTCTCCAACTTTTAAGTGTCCGCCAAGACAGATTGGCCTGACCATCTGGCTGATTTGATAAGATTTTGGGAGATCAGGATAAAAATAATTTTTTCTTTCAAAAACTGCAAGTTCATTGATTTGACATCCAAGTGCAAGTCCTGCTTTTATGGCAAGTTTTAGTGCTTCTTTGTTGAGCACGGGAAGAGCTCCAGGCAAGCCCAAGCAAACAGGACAACAGTGAGTGTTTGGCTCTCCTCCAAATTCATTTTTGCAGCTGCAGAAAACTTTTGTTTTTGTTTTGAGTTCGGCATGGACTTCAAGTCCAATAACTACATCATATTCCATGCTTACCTCCTTTCAATAGAATTTGCAATTCTATAAATTGTTTTTTCATCAAATTCCTTTCCCATAATTTGGACAGATAGTGGCATTCCTGCACTTCCTTTCTCAAGTGGGAGACTTATTGCTGGCAAGCCCATCACATTTGCTGGGATTGTGAAAAAGTCTTCTTTATACATGCTTACTGGATCGGTGATTGCTCCAAGCTTAAATGCTTCCCCAGTTGTTGTTGGAAGCAAAACAGCATCACAAAGATCAAAAATCAGTTTGCTCTCTTCTTTCAGTTTTTGTTGAACTGCTTTTGCTTTGTTATAATATGCATCAAAGAAACCAGAGGAAAGCACAAAGTTGCCAAGCATAATTCTTCTTTTTACTTCTTTTCCAAAACCAGCGCTTCTGCTTTTTGTATAGGTCTCGTTGATATCTTTGCCTTCTGCACGTTTTGAATATTTGATGCCATCAAAGCGACCAAGGTTGCTTGTTGCTTCTGCGGGAGCAATGATGTAATAACATGGCAATGCCATTTTGAAAGAAGGCAATGACACATGAACAAATTCTGCACCTTGTGATTTCAATATTTCAATTGCCTTTTGATAGGCTTTTTCACTTTCCATCCCTTTAAGAAGAGCTTCAACTTCTGTGACAAGACCAATTTTCAACCCTTTAACACCTTTATCTATATCTTGCAGAAAATCAATTTTTGCATCAACTGAAGTTTCGTCGTCATTGCTTTTTCCAGCAAGAACTTCCAAAGCAAAGGCATTGTCTTTAACTGTTTTGGTCATTGGACCAACTTGTTCAATTGAACTTGCAAACGCAACCACGCCATATCTTGAAACTCGACCATAAGTTGGTTTGATTCCAACAATTCCATTGTAGGCACTTGGCTGTCTGATTGATCCACCAGTGTCAGTCCCAAGTGAAAGAGGGGCAAGTCCAAGTGCAACAGACACAGCACTTCCGCCGCTACTTCCACCTGGGACTCTGTCAAAGTCGAGAGCATTGTGTGTCACGCCATAGGCAGAGTTTTCGGTTGAACTTCCCATGGCAAATTCATCCATGTTGGCTCTTGCAATGATGATTGCTCCTTCTTGCAAAAGTTTTTCCACCACGGTTGAGGAATATTGAGCAACATAATCTTCAAGAAATTTTGAAGCACAGGTGCATTTCTTTCCTTCGTAAAGTATGTTGTCTTTGATTATGACTGGAATTCCAGCGAGTTTGCCAGCAAAACCTTGAGAGATTTTTTTGTCCATTTCTTTTGCCCTTTCAAGAGCATCATCAAAGATTTCAAGAACTGCATTATAATCTTTTTTTTCTTCACAACGAGAAATGAAATATGTTGTCAATTCTTCGCTTGTTACTTTTTTTTCTTTTATAAGTTTGACCAGTTCGGTCAAAGTCAAATCTTCAAATTTCATATCAGTCTCCCTCCAACATTTGAGAAACCGCGAAAGCCCCTTTTCTCGTTTTTGGGCTGTTTTGAAGTGCTTTCTCTTGTGAAAAACTTTCATGAGGAAGGTCTTCTCTCAAATCCTCAAATTTGTGGCTTTTGTAAGACAACTTGCTGTCAACCTCACAATTTTTGATTTCATCCACCATGTCCAATATGCTTTCAAAATCAGATGAAAACTGTTTAAGTTCGCTTTCGTCAAATTCAAGTGCTGAAAGGGTGGCAAGCTTTTTCACTTCATCAAGTGTAATTTTCTTCATGAAAACCTCCGTCAACTTTTTGATCTTATTTTTATGTGGACATCACGAAGTTGTGCTTCTGTCACAAACCCAGGTGCACCCATCATGACATCTTGTGCACGAGAATTCATTGGGAAAGCAACTACTTCTCGAATGCTTTTTTCATCCAAAAGAAGCATGATCATTCTGTCAATTCCAGGAGCAATGCCGGCATGTGGTGGAGCACCATATTGGAATGCTGTGTAAAGAGCGCCAAATTTTTCTTTGATTGCATCTTCGCCATAGCCAGCAATTTCAAACGCTTTAATCATGATTTCTGGATCATAGTTTCTCACTGCACCAGAGGACAATTCAATTCCATTTACAATAATATCATATTGATATGCCAAGATGTCAAGCGGTTGTTTGCTTGAAAGTGCTTCAAGCCCACCTTGAGGCATTGTGAATGGGTTGTGGCAGAAATCAAGTTTGTCTTCATCTTCGTTATATTCAAACATTGGAAAGTCAACAATCCAACAAAATTTATATATTTTTTCTTCCAAAAGTCCTAGTTTTTCGCAAAGAGCTGTTCTGATCAAACCCATAAGTTTGCATGCAGTTTTCCATTTGTCAGCAATGAGGAAAAGGCAATCCCCGGCTTTTGCTTCACTTTCTTTCAAAAGATCTTGCACTTCACTTTCTTTCATAAATTTGATGATTGGACCAGTGAGAGAAAGGTCTTCTTCAACCTTAACCCAAGCCAAACCTTTTGCTCCACTTTCAAGAGCAAAGGTTGTCAAATCCTCAAATGTTTTCTTTGAAAGTTTGCTTGCTTGTGGAGCGGTGATGCATTTGACTGTTTTCTTTGCAAAGGCGCCAAAGGTGGACTCTGCAAAAACTTTTGACATGTCTTTGATTTTGAGTGGGTTGCGAAGATCAGGTTTGTCAGTTCCGTATGTGTCCATTGCGTCTTTGTAAGTTATTCTTGGGAATGGAACACTTGCAATTTTATATTTACCATATTTTTCAAATATGGAAGGAAGAACCTCTTCCATCACAGAAAAAACATCTTCTTGAGTAGCAAAACTCATTTCCATGTCAAGTTGATAGAATTCTCCAGGGCAACGATCAGCTCTTGCGTCTTCGTCGCGGAAACAAGGTGCAATTTGAAAATATCTATCCATCCCAGAAACCATCAAAAGTTGTTTAAATTGTTGAGGTGCTTGAGGGAGGGCATAGAATTGCCCATGATGCAATCTGCTTGGCACGAGATAATCTCTTGCTCCTTCTGGAGAAGAACAGGTGAGAATTGGTGTTTGAAACTCATCAAAACCAAGTTCTTGCATCAATCTTCGCACTTCTCTTATCACTTCTGATCTGAAAAGTATGTTGTCCATCATCTTCTTGTTGCGAAGGTCGAGGTATCTATATTTAAGTCTCACATCTTCACTTATTTCTTTTGAGAGGTCAATTTCAAAAGGCAAAACACCTTTACATTGGCTGAGCATTTTTGTTTCTTGTGCAACAATCTCAATTTCTCCAGTTGAAAGTTTTTCGTTGAAAGTTTCTTTGTCGCGAAGGCGGACTTTTCCTTTGATCGTGATGACACTTTCTTTTGTCAATTTTGTTTCAGGCAATTTGTAATATACGACTTGTGTCTTTCCATATCTGTCTCGAAGGTCGACAAAAGTGATTCCACCATGGTCTCTTATGGTATCTACCCAACCTGACAAAGTGACATCAAGTCCTTCGTCTTTTTTTGTAAGTTGTCCGCAGGTGTGAGTTCGATAAACGCTTTTATAAGTTTTTTTCATTTCTATTCTCCTAATAAAAAACAGCCACTCTTCCTAAAGATTTTAGGACGAATGACTGTATCCGCGGTGCCACCTAAATTATTGCTCTCGCAATCACTTTTGTCGTCTTCAATCAAAGACGTATGCTGTCACGGGCATCCCCGGCTCTCCCTACTTCTTTCGTTTCAGGATGCAACTCCGAAGTGTTATTCGCACAAGTTTGAATGTTGCTTTTCACCAACTGCAACTCTCTGAAAATCAGTGACATGTGTTACTTGTCTTCATCATAGTTTTTCTCATTCTAACACTGAAAAATGCATTTGTCAACACTTTTTTTAAAATTTTTATTCGTCAAGCTCTTTGATATCATGCCCATATATTGATATGATGTTTTCAAGATTGATTTTGTTTTTGACAATTGAAAGCGATCTTTCATTTGGGTCAATTTTTGAAACCATGCCAGAACATTTAACATATTCATCTATGCAAAAATAGATCACTGTGACAATCTGACCGAGCTTCAATTGATTAAATTTGTAAGACAACTCTTCGGCACTGTCATTTGTAAGTTCTTTTTTTTCAACAACAATTTTTTGTTTCTGTCGTATAAGATCATAATAGCCTCGAAGGGGGCTGAATGCCATAAATTGTTTTGCTCGTTCTGCTCTATCCATTGTGACCTCCAATAAGTTTGTTTCTTTTTCTTGCTGTAGATTTTTCTTTAAGACTTGAGCCTCGTATGATTGAATTTTTTCCATACTTGTCCTTTATATCCAAAACTGCTCTTTGCATCTTAAATTCTTTTTCTTCGTCTTCAATGTCAGTGAAAAGAGAAAAGGTCTCATATTGATCATCAACGACATTGTTGAAGCCAATGTTAAGGCGTCTTATGGGAAAGTTTGGATTTGTTGTCTTTCGATAGTACTCTTCAAAATATTTTGTCAATTTTTTGCTTGAGTTTGTGTATTCTTGCAATTTCATAGATCCGCCTGTAGATTTTATGACATCTTTGGAATATGAGATTGACAATGAAATATTGTTTGTCACAAGGTGCTTTTCAACAAGTTCCAGTTCGAGATTGTCCACCATTTCCAAAAGCACCAAAAGTGCGTCATCAAAATTATAATCCTCAAACAAAACTTGTCCAGTTGAAATTGAATTTGATTTTGCTTTGTAGTGATGTATGTCTTCAATTGTGCAAGATTCTTTCCCGTTTGCGTGGTCGATAAGCAATTCGGCATTTACGCCAAACTCTTTGTAAAGAAGTTTTTCATCGCAATGAGCTAGATCATACAAATCTTCAACACCAAACTTGTACAGTCTTTTTGCAATGCCTCGACCTATTCCCCAAATGTCTGTAATGGGTTTGTGGTGCCAAATTGTCTTTTTAAAAGTTTCTTCGTCAAGAAAACCCATGTGATCGTCCACATGCTTTGCGGTTATATCAAGTGCAACTTTTGTCAAAAATAAGTTTGGGCCAATTCCAACTGTTGCGCAGATGCCGGTTGTCTCAAAAACATCATCCAAAATCTTTTTTGCAAGTTCTTTTGCAGTCATTTTGTATAATGCGAGATAGTGGGTTACATCCAAAAAACATTCATCAATGGAATAGATATGAATGTCTTCACTGCTGACATATTTTAAATAAATCCCATATATGTTTGCAGAATATTCCATATATAAGTGCATGCGTGGTTTTGCAATTATAAAGTCAATATTCTTTGGAATTTCATACATCCTGCATCGATTTCGAATGCCAAGTTCTTTCATTGCCGGGGTTATGGCAAGGCAGACAGAGCCCTCACTTCTATCTGGGTCTGCCACAACAAGGTTAACCTTGAAAGGATCCAGTCCACGCTCTGCACATTCGACAGATGCAAAGAAACTTTTTAAATCAATACATAAATAAATTCGCTCACTCATCAAAATTATTATAACAAAACAAATGACAATCTTTCAAAGATTTTAACCGAATTTCAACATGTTTTGATTTTGCTGATGTGTGTGATATAATAAGCTATGTTTTAATAGGAGACAAAAAGAGAATGTTTGAGAAAAGAAAGTCGCTTAAGAAATTGAAAAAGACGCCTGCATACAAAGAGGCGATGGAAATTGACCGAGACAAAGAAGGGAGAGCACAGATTTTTGTTGGGGTGAAAGAGGCAGACCAACTCTTTTCGCCTTTTGCTTACAAAACTTACGAACTTTTGGACACGGGTGTGACAGATTATATTGATATGTGTGAATCACAAATACCAATCACAGAAGAACTTTCTCTTGAAATTTACACTGAAGAAAAAACAACGAATGATGAAAAGAAAAGAATTCGTCGAGCAGTGAAAAGACACTATGCGGAAAAAGTTGTATATCTTAAAAGAAAAAATCGAAAGAACACTTGGACTGGGCTTATTTTGTCTGCCATTGGTCTTGTGATTTTGTTTCTTGAAGGAGTGCTTTATGCCAAAGTTTCAAATCTTTATCTTGACACAATCATGGCTGTAATTGGCTGGTTGTTTTTGTGGGATGGGGCAGAAGTCTTTTTGTGGGACAGAAGTGACTTGAACCGAGAGAAAATAAAAAGTTATCGCCTTATGAATGCAAAGGTTCATATCAGAAGATACAGCGAAAAAATCCAAAGAGAATATGGCATTGGAGAGTTTGAAGAAGACGAAGACTGAAAATGACAAGAGGTGAAAAATGAAGATAATAGAAAATGCCACTTTGAGAAATCCATCAAAACTGGGCATCAAGCCAGTTTGGGATGAAAATTCCAAAATTTTGATTGTTGGCTCGATGACGGCAACTGATGGCATAAAAAAAGGATTTTTCTATGCAAGTGCAAGAAATCAACTTTGGCAGCTTTTGGATTTATGTTTAGGCTTGGAAGGAGAAAAATCGTTTAGTTTTTTGAAAAATAAATTGAAAGTAAATTGCGAAGATTTTGATTTGCACAAAATGAGCCAACTCCAATTTGAGAACAATAAAGGTGCAATCAGAGGGGATATTTCTCAATTGCTTCATGAGAACAATATTGCAATGTGCGATATTTTTAAAGAGTGTTATTTCAATAAAAACAGTTCTCTTGACAGTGAAATTATCTTAAATAATTCAAATTATCCATATCAAACCAATAAGGAAGTTTTGCAAGAGATTGTGAAAAAGGCAAAAGTCGAAAAGGTGGTTGTCACAAGCAAATTTGTTGAAGAGTGGTTTAAAAGATTGGGGATTGAGGGAGATTTTGAGATTTGCTATGTGATGAGTCCTTCGCCAAGACGAGGAGCGCTTGAAAAGAAAAAAGCAAGTTGGTTTGAGGTTTTTAAGTAAAAGAAAAAACAACCAAGATTTTTGGTTGTTTTTATTTTAACACTTTTTCAACATTGTCAAGGAGTTCTTGAATATGCAAGAATGCTTTTGAAAGAGGATATCCATCCACAAAGACATGGCTTATTGTGATATTTAGGTTCATCAAAATTTTTCCGTTTCTTTCAAAATATTTACCCCAACAAACTCTTGGCACTGTTTGGGATGATTTATTTGCTGGAATTGGGTGTGACATATTTGCGAATGAAAGCCATGGCAAGCTCGTGTTGTAGATTACGGAAAGTTCAGGATATTGACTGTCAGTAAGACTTGGCAGTGGTTTGTTTTGCTTTGCGAGTTCTTTGATTTTATAAGCTTCGTCATAAAATTTTTTATATTGCTTATGAAAAGTTGTGGCTGCATTAATATAGAAACCTTTGTTTGTCATAACCGTAAAACCAGGGTCAATTCTTTCAAATATGACAGGCTTATCTTCAACAAGTCTCATTCTAAATTCTTCAATTTCATTTAAAGTCTTTGAAACGATATAAAGAAAATTTATAAAAAATGATTGATTGTTTTTCTTTGAATGTGCCAATAGTTTTGTTACATCCATTTCCACGCAACAGCCATAGGTTGCATTTTGGAAAGATTTAAACATTTCATACGATTTTTTGCGATCTAGTTTTTCAATATCAATAGTTGTCATGTTCATAAGATATTTCCTCCACTTTTCAGATTATATCAAATTTTGTCTTAAAATGAAAATGCTTTTCAAAATTGTTTTTTTGACAGGGGCATTTGACTGGTGCTATTTTTTCTAAAATAAACCGCAGATGAAAGGAAGATAACGATGGAAATTATTGAGAAATTTCCTCCTTATATAGAAAGATGTGAAAAAAATTGTTGAAAGTTTGTTTACCTAAAAATAAAAACAGCGATGTTTATGCTGTTTTCTTTTTTAATACAAGCTTGATCTTTTCGACAAGTTTTTGTTGAGAAGAAGTGAAAGTGATTGTCTTTGATAGATAGTCGATGATTTCTTTTGTTTCTTGATACATTCTTTGCCGTTTTTCTTCAGGCGAATGATCAAGATCAGTTATATTGTCGAGGCGGTCTGCAAGTTTCACATAAAGAGCATAACTTGTCATGTGTTCCATCTTGTGGCAAAGATAGTTTTTCTTGCCTTCAATCTTGCAAGCACAGCTTGCGGTTGAGAGTTCCATGACAAGGCTTGCAATTGTTTCCCCAAAATTTTCTTGAAGCTCTTTATATGAGGTGTATGTATCTTCAATTGTGTCGTGCAAAAGTGCGGAGCACAAAAGGGTTGAAATGTTGGAAGAACGCTTATTCTCAAGGACGATACGTGCAACGCGAATTGGATGTATTATGTAATCTTCTCCGCCGTCTCTCATTTGTCCTTTATGCTTTTTCTTTGCAAAAAGATAAGCTGTTTTTACGAGTTTTTTTGAAGCCTCGTCATATTTTGAATTTGCATAAGCATCTCTGAAATCTGAATAGAGTTTTTCCCATTCTGTTTTTTCGTTTGTCATGCCAACCTCCAAAAAGAATTGTTAGCAAGAGTATAACATAAGAAAAAAGAAAAAGTGAAACAAGTTTGGCTGTTTTATTAAATATTTCTAGCTTTTGTTTGTATTTTTTGGTATTCTTTTCGAATTTCGTCTGTCAGTTGAGAGTTTTTGGTTGTAAGTGTTTTTGACTGGTTTTTGTTTTGAATGAATATTTCCGTGCTTTCATCAAGGGGCTTGAAGCAAATAAAGCGAGCATTTGGATGCGGTTTTGAGTCCACAACAGTGCAACGAGTTGACAATTTGAAGCAAGACCTTATTTTAAGTTTTGTTTTTGTAGATTTCAAAAAAGGTGCACAATCTTTGTGTATGACAGTGGAGTCCATGTTTGTCATAATTTCAAGTTGTGAAAAAGACAAACGTCGAATGACTCTGCTTTTTAAAATCTTTGGATTGACTTCAAAAATCCCTTCAACATCTGTCCAATTCTCATAAGTGTTTGCTTTCAGAAATTTTGCCACAAGAGCGCCAGAAAAATCACCACCACCTCTTGAAAGAAGAGAAATCTTTTTGTTTTCATCAACGCCATAAAAGGCTGGCATAACAATGCGAGAATGATTTTTCATTGCCGCTGTAAGAGCGAGAGTTGTTTTTTCTTTGTTGATTTTGTGATCATCAAAATAAATCAGATCTTCTGCAGGCACAAAAGGTAGGTTAAGGTATTTCGCCATGATTTGTGCAGTAAAAAATTCGCCTCGAGAGACGAGAAATTCAGAGTCGTTTGTTTTCAAAAAAACTTGTTCAGCAAGACTGAAATCTTTTTCAATATCAAAACAAGTTTGAGTGTTTTTAATCAGTTTTTCAAATTTATCTATAATTTGCGCCCTTGTTTTCTTATAAGTGTCTGAAAAAGGTGGTTGCTTTGAAAGACAAATCAGAAGATCTGTCATCTTGACATCAAGAGAGGACTCTTTTCCAATTGCAGAAAAGATAAAGATTTTCCTTTGATTGTTTCTTTTGATTTTCGCAATGTTTTTAAGTGCGATGGGAGATGCTGAGCAAGTTCCACCAAATTTGCAAATGATCATTTGCTCTTCACCGGAGTTGATATTGTTTTTTCTGTTTCGGTTTGTTCAAAAAGGCGAACATTTCTGTTGAGCTTGCTTTTTCCTTCTTCACTCATTTGAACAAGTGGAAGTCTGACATTTGGGGAGCAAATTCCTTTTTGAGACAGCATGTATTTAATTGGTATGGGGTTTGTTTCGAAAAACAATGCTTCGTCTATTGGTGCAAGTTTGTGTTGAAGTGACAATGCGTCGGAAAAATTTCCTTCCTTGCAAAGTTCAAAAATCTTTTGAACTTTGTCGGGAAACGCATTTGCTGTAACACTGATTGCTCCACTGCCACCTTGAGTATAAAAAAGGTGGTTGAGAGCATCTTCGCCACTATACACGGAAATTTTGTCTTTGCATAAGGCACATAGCTTGCAAATTCGACTTGCATCAGAGGTGCTTTCCTTGATTCCATAGACCCAATCGTTGGCGTTAATGATTGCTCCAATGGTAGAAAGTTCAAGCATAAGCCCTGTTCGAGATGGAACATTATACATAATCATTGGAAATTTGAGTTTTGAAAGCTCTTGATAATATTTAATAAGACCGAACTGGGTTGTTTTGTTGTAATATGGCGTAACAACCAATGCTCCATCAGCACCAAGCTCTTTCGCAAGACGAGTGTTTTCATAACAAGTTGAGAAGTTGTTGTTTCCAGTTCCAACAATCAGTTTGGCTTTTTTACCAATTGCTGCTTTGCAAAATTTAATAATTTCAATTCGTTCATCAGTTGAGACGGAGACTCCTTCGCCAGTTGTTCCCAGTGCAACAAAGGCTTTCACCCCACCATCAATCCCTGCGTCTATCAATTTTCCAAGCGAGTCAAAGTCAATTTTGTCATCTTTAAATGGTGTGACAAGAGCCACGCCAGTTCCTTCAAATATACTTTTCATTTAGCCTCTCTTTTTGTGTGTTTTGTCAGTTTTATGTATGAGCGATGGCATTAAACTGTGAAAATTATTTCTTATTTGAAAGCGAATGTGTTATACTTTTGTATAACAGAGGAGATATAATGGAAAAAATAATTTTGGCATCAAACAATGCTCACAAAGTGGATGAGTTTAAAAAGTTGTTTTCAGACTTTGAAGTTTTGACAATGACAGAAATTGGTTTTCATGATGAAATTGATGAAACTGGAAAAACATTTTTTGAAAACTCTTTAATAAAAGCGAAAGCTGTTTCAGATTTTTGCAAGAAAAAGGGGATTGTTGCAAGTGTCATTGCTGACGACAGCGGTCTTTGTGTTGATGCTTTGGGTGGTGCACCTGGTGTTTACACTGCAAGATATGGTGGTGATCATGATCCGGTTGCAGGAAGAAAAAGATTGCTTGAAAATTTGAAAGGCATCAAGAATCGAAAAGCGTACTATGAGTGTTCAATCGTTAAAATGGCACCAGATGGAAGTTATGTCCATGCACAAGGCAAGACATTTGGGGTGATCACAGAAGAAGAAAGAGGTGACAAGGGTATGACTTTTGACAGGCTTTTTCTTTCAGACGATTTGCACAAAACTTTTGCGGAGGTGTCGACAGAAGAAAAAAACTCTGTTTCTCACAGAGCAAGAGCAATTGACGATTTGAAATCAAAATGGAATGTTTGCGGGAGAAATAAATGAAAATCGAAAACGCAATTGATTTCTATTATAAAACGGCACAACTTAAAGAGGTTTTGAGAAGCGGACCTGTGCAGTGGCAAGTTGAAAAAGATGTGTTGGAAACGATTGCAAGTCACGTCTATGGCACTCAAATGCTTGCAATCGCTCTTCAATCTGAAATGAAACTTGAGATGGATTTTTCAAAAGTGTTGCTGATGCTGGCTCTTCATGAAACGGAAGAAATTATTATAGGAGACTTGACCCCACTTGATTTTGTTTCAAAAGAACATAAAAGAGAAATCGGTGCAAAGGCAGTTTCAAAAATTTTCTCTGTTTTATCGGGGGGGGGACGACGCTATATTGAGATAATAAACGAATTTAGCGAAGGAAAAACAAAAGAGGCTCATTTTGCAAAGGCGTGTGACAAACTTGAATGCGTTCTTGAGTTTAAAAAATATTGCAATGAAGGGCTTACAAGCTTGAGCAAGGCGACAAGTGAGATGCTTAAACATCCAAAACTGAAAGAGTTTTATGATGAAGGAAAGTTTTCACTTGATGACATATTCTATATATATCACATGGAAAAGTTTGAGGATCTTGGTTTTACAAAAGAGTTGTGGTTTGAACGCATCAAGAAGATTAAAATAAAAAAGTAGTGAAAGAGTTCCACTACTTTTTTGCTTTAAGAGGCTTCCATGTAAAGGCCTGTGTTGTAATATTCTGCCATAAGACGAATAAGTTCTCCTGCAGTTGGACGGCTTCCTTTGACGAAAAGGTTTGCTCCAAACATTTGGTTAAGGGTGTCAAAACCTTTCTGCTTTTCTATGTTTGAAATGGCATGTCGCATACTTCGTTCCACACAACTGATGTTTTTGACGCCAAAATGCTCTCCAATTTGCACATAAAGATTTGTGCAAAGCGAATTTATTAGTTCTGGATTTTGAATAACAAGTTCGATAGCATAACTTAAGTAGTTAAAACCAGAGAAATCGCACCTCATACCAATTTTAAGCAATGACAATTTTGTCACTCGTCTGATATCTTCTATATTTTCCAATTTGTTCTCCTCTTATTTAGTTTTTACGCTTTATTGTACCATGAAAAAGACAAAAAGAAAAGGGTTTTTTCAAAATTTTACAAAATTATAAAATAAATATAAAAATACACCAAAAAGCGCAATATTGTATTTTGCGAATAGATAATTTTGAAAAGATATTTGTTTTAAGTTATAAATTTATAACAAGAGGGGGCATATGTAATGCCAAAATCAATGTCAAGTTTTTTACAAAAAAAATATAAAAAAATTTTCAAAAAAAATCTAGATGTTGTGGTTGGCGGTTTGACAAAGCACTAGATATGTTGTAAAATGGCTTCTGAAACTTGTTGTTTTGGAGGTGTTTTTATGCAAGTCGTAAAAAGAAATGGGGCAATTGTCGATTATGACCCAACAAAGATTAAAGTTGCCATTGAAAAGGCAAATGCTGAAGTTTCAGGAAAAGAAAAGGTTTCAAAAGATGATATCAAGCAAATTCTGCAATTCATTGAAGGCCTTGGAAAGACCAGAATGCTTGTTGAAGATATTCAAGATATCATAGAAAGAAAACTTGCAGAACTTGGGCATTATGAACTTTCAAAAAAATATATCGTTTATAGATATACAAGAGAATTGGTAAGAAAAAGCAATTCAACAGACAGGGCAATCAAAGAACTTATCAATGGAGAAAGTGAATATTGGAACACAGAAAACTCAAACAAAAATGCAAGAGTTGTCACAACTCAAAGAGATTATATCGCAGGAATCACCAGCACTGACATCACCAGAAGATTTTTGCTTACACCAGAAATTGTTCAAGCACACGATGAAGGGGTTATTCATTTTCACGATGCTGACTATTTCGCCCAAAACGCATTGCATAACTGTGATTTGATTAATCTTGAGGATATGCTCCAAAATGGAACAATGATAAATGATATAAAAATTGAAAAGCCTCACAGATTTTTGACTGCAATGACAATTGCAACCCAAATCATAACGGCTGTAAACTCAAGCCAATATGGTGGGGTGACAGTCACAATGACACACCTTGCTCCATTTGTAAGAGACAGTTACTATTATTATTTGAAAAGATATCGTGCAAGAGGTTTGTCTGAAGAAATGTGCAAAAAGTTTGCCGAAGAGGACATTCGTAAAGAGGTTAAAGATGGCGTTCAGACTTTCCAATATCAAGTTAATTCCATGACAACAACAAATGGTCAAGCACCATTCCTTTCAGTTTGTCTCTATTTGGGAGAAACTGAAGAATACAAAAAGGAACTTGCGTTGATTGTTGAAGAGGTTTTGAAACAACGTATCGAAGGCATGAAAAATGAAAATGGTGTTTATATCACACCAGCATTCCCAAAACTTTTGTACATCTTGGAAGAAGATAATGTCCATGAAAACAGCAAATACTATTACTTGACAAAACTTGCAGCAGAATGCACTGCGAAACGTATGGTGCCTGACTATATTTCCGAAAAAGTTATGAAGGCTCACAAAATCGATAAAAATGGAAACGGACAATGTTATCCATGTATGGGATGCCGTTCGTTCCTTACTCCATATGTTGATAAGGATGGCAAACCAAAATATTATGGAAGATTTAACCAAGGGGTTGTGACAATCAATCTCGTGGATGTCGCACTCACAGCAGACAAAGATTTTGATTTGTTCTGGAAGGTTTTTGACGATAGACTTGAACTTTGCCACAAAGCACTTCAAATCAGACATAAGAGATTGAGTGGGGCGACAAGCGATGTTGCACCTATTTTGTGGCAACATGGTGCATTGGCGCGTCTCGGAAAAGGTGAAAGCATCCATGATTTGTTGCATGGAGGATATTCAACCATTTCATTGGGTTATGCAGGACTTTATGAATGTGTTAAGGCAATGACTGACCACAGCCACACAGATAATGGTGTTGGAAAAGAATTTGGACTTAAAGTTATGAAGCATATGGTTGACAAATGTAATGAATGGAAAGAGGCTGAAAATATTGACTATAGTCTTTATGGAACACCAATCGAATCTACAACCTACAAATTCGCAAAAAATCTTCGTAGAAGATTTGGGACAATTGAAGGAATTACAGACAGAGATTACATCACAAATTCTTACCATGTTCCTGTTTTTGAGGAAATTGACGCGTTTACAAAACTTAAACTTGAAAGCGAATTCCAAGCATTGAGTCCTGGCGGTGCAATTTCTTATGTTGAAACCCCAAATCTCACAAACAATCTTGATGCAGTTTTGGAAGTTATCAAATTCATCTATGAAAACATCATGTATGCAGAACTCAACACAAAGAGTGACTATTGTCATGCATGTGGATTTGGTGGCGAAATGAAGATTGATGAAAATCTTGAGTGGTATTGTCCAAATTGTGGAAATCGCGACCACAACAAAATGAATGTCGCAAGAAGAACTTGTGGCTATATTGGAACAAATTTCTGGAACAAAGGGCGAACCCAAGAGATTAAAGAAAGAGTTGTTCACCTTGACAACAAGGATGATTAATTCTTTCCTCTTATATAGGGAGGAAAAATGAGATACAACAAAATAAGAAAGATGGACATTGCAAATGGTCCTGGTGTGAGGATCTCAATTTTTATGCAGGGGTGCTGTTTTAATTGCAAAAATTGTTTCAATCCAGAAACCCATGATTTTGCTGGAGGTAAAGAGTTTTCGCAAGATACAATCGCTCATATTTTGGAACTGGCGGACAAAGATTACATAGTGGGTTTGTCTATTCTTGGTGGAGAGCCGATGCATCCAAAAAACATCAAAGGGAGCGGACAGCTTGCCAAAGCATTCAAGCAAAAATTCCCAAACAAAACAATTTGGGTTTGGACAGGATTTTTGTTTGATAGAGATTTGAAAGATAAGGAAGAGCTTGAGTATATTGATGTTTTGGTTGACGGACAATTTGTTGAAGAATTAAAAAATCCAATGCTTAAATTTAGAGGTTCATCAAATCAAAGAATTATTGATGTTCAAAGATCACGAAAAGAAGGAAAATTGATTGTCCTTTCAGACGATGAAGTTTAAGTGTTTTGTAGGAGAAGGATTATGAACTATTTTGAAAATGAAGACAAAATCTATTTTGCAAAGATGAAGGAAGGGGCGGTTATCCCAACAAAAAGGGAAGAAGACGCTGGTTATGACCTTTATGCTTGCTTTGATGAAGACTTTTTTGTTATTGAAGCAGGAAAAACTCGTGCAATACCAACAGCTTTGGCAGTTGCTTATTCAAAAAAATATTATGCACAAATTGAAGAACGAAGCAGTATGGCAAAACTGGGCATAAAAAAGTCTGGTGGTGTTATGGACTCTGGGTATCGTGGAGAATATCTCATCGTGACGTATAACACAAATGATAAGCCATTTGTTATTTCAAAAAAAACCGCTGAAGAAATTGGAGAAAGTTTTGTTGTGGACGGCAAAAAATATGATATAAGTGAAGTGATTCTTTATCCATATACAAAAGCAATATGCGAGATGGTTTTGCAAATTGTTCCAAAGATGGAAGAGCAAGAACTTTCCTATGAAGAGCTTAAGAATATTCCTTCAGCAAGAAAAACAGGCGGTTTTGGTTCATCAAATAAATAGGTGCTTGTGAAGCAAATTAATTTAAATAAATAAAAATAAAGAAGAAAATATTTTCTTCTTTTTTTTATTAAAGAAATTTATTAAAAAATAATAAAATTAAATAATAAAATTAAATAATAAAATTAAATAATAAAATAACAATTAAAATAAAACTATTAAAAAATTATTAAAATATTATGAAAAATAAACAATGATATGTATTTTAGGCGAATAAATAGGTTTTTTAAGTTGAATTTATTAAAATAATTTATATATAAAAATTGAAAAACAATTAATTTAATATTATAAAATAAATATAATTAAATATTTTTTAAATCGAAAATAAAATAAATTAATTTAAAATTTTAATTAATTGAAATAATTTTTTATATTTTTCTTTATAAACATAAGTCTAAAACCATCATAAAAATAAATCCAAAAATAAATGCCCATGTTCCAATTGAAGATTTTTTATCTTCATGAAGTTCTGGCATTAATTCCTCTATTATGACATAGATCATTGCACCAGCAGAGAAGGATAAAAGCCAAGGAAGAAGTGAGGTTATGCTTTTTGCAAGAAAAAATCCTGCGATTGCAAAGATTGGCTCAACAATTCCACTTAATGCACCAAATAGAAATGCTTTTTTGCAACCAAAAGCTTTTTGAAGTGGCAAAGCTGTTGCCAATCCTTCTGGAAAGTTTTGAAGAGCAATGCCAAGTGCAAGCATAAATGGTGAAAGATAGGCACTGCCAAGTGCTGCTGCGGTGCCAACCGCAAATCCGACAGACATTCCTTCGGGTATATTATGTATAGTTATGGCTGTGAAAAGTTTGAAGGGGCGTTGATGATCGGCTTTGATAAACTTTTTGCTTACAAAATCCAAAACAATCATAAATATTCCGCCAAGCAGAAAGCCTATTGCCACAGGAATGACGCTCAATTTCCCCCAAGTGACTTCAGCATTTTCAATTGATGGCATAAGAAGAGACCAAATCGAGGCAGAAAGCATGATGCCAGATGCTGCTCCGATTGTGATTTTGTTTAAGGTTTGAGAAGGTTTTGAAAAGAAGAATACGCAAGCCGCACCAAGTGCAGTCATAAAAAATGGAAGGGTGAATGATAGGATCAATGTAGTTGTTAAGTTCATTTTCTTTTGTTTTATCTCCTGTTATTCAGTCTATGGAGAAAAAAAATTTTTGCCACATACAAGAATTGGAACTTTTATTTTGTCAAGATTATGCCAGAAGAGTCCTTTTAAAAAACCTGCAAAAATGGCACTTTTTGATGCAAAAATGCAAGTTTTCTGTTATTTTTGAGCTTATTTTGATGTGGTTTTACCTAGTTTTTTACTCATCAAAAAAATAACCGATAAATTTAGCTGAAAATATGTAAAAAGGTGCATTTTTGCGTGTTTTTTAAAGTCCTTTTTCATTCGGTGCTATCGAATGATTGGCGATTTTTAAAAATTAATATATTCACAAGGTTTAAATTGACTTTCTTTGTTTATTATAATATAATAAATACGTAAGAAAATGGCAAAAGAGGCAAGCAAAAATCTTACATAAAAATTCTGATAGTGCGACCGACAAATCTCTCAAGGTGTTTTGAGAGTTTTTTGGCGTTTTGAAAGGTTTGTCTCTTGTGCAAAAAATGTCCAGAGAAGGAGATCTTGACTATGGATAGATTGAAAAACAAATTTTTACTTTTCCTCATGATGGGATTGTTTATGTTGACAGCAGGTCTTGGCGTCAGCAAATTTTCTGTCGTGAGTTTGACTTCAACAACTGCAGTTGAAAAGATTGAGGAGGAAGGTGACGAAAGTGACAACAAGATTTCTGCTCAAGCGGTGACCAGCTATACATTTGATGAAAATTCACAAAGTGTGAGTTTGCCTACATCAAACATATCTTCTAACACTAATTATACTTACAAGAATATTGCCTTCACATCGTATAATGGAGGGTCAAAGTATTTGCCAGCGTTTACTATTAATTCTGGTTTGACAGTTAACATGATTTTTGATGGATGCTATTTTATTGGGGTAAATTCTAATAGTGATTACATAATTTCATTTGAAAATTTGGTGCTTAATTCAGGTGCAAAATTTAATGTTACTTTTCAAGATTGTTATTTTGATACATATGATTGTGGTGAATGTCGCAGTTTTAATTTGGGTAAAGCAACGCAAGCAAATTTTTACAACTGCATTTTTGTTAGCACTTCTTCAACGGCTACGATGGGTGCTGTTAATTTGAAAGATGTTTTGTTTTATACTACACAAAACCATCAATCTTTAGGAACCCAAACAAATTATTCAGGTGCAGTTTGGGAGAATACGTATGTTATGAATCTCAGAGATACCTCAAGTGAGTTTTATGATGTGAGGACCTTTACAAGTTCTACAAAAAACAAGTGGTCAACCAACTGGGATTTTGATAGCAAATGGATTTATTATAAGTCATCGAGATATACTCAAGCAGGAGGTTTGGTGCCAATAACTCGTGCGGGGGCAAAACATTTGGGGTTATCAAACAAATCAATCAATGTTGCTGTTTACGCAAATTATGATGAGATGACTCCTGGTCAACCTACTACAGGTGAATTTGCTCGTATTTGGTATCCAGACCCAGCAGGTGGATATGTTACTCTTTCTGGAAGTCACTTCACTCGAAATGGTTACACAAATAAGTGGGCTTATTCCCCAGATGGTGTGGGAGCAAATACTCTTACCTTCACAAAAAATGGTGCGGCATATGCAATTTGGTCGCCTGAAGATTATTTAATCACTTATAAATTGAGAGATGAAGACACAAACGTAAGTTTTGGAACTTCAAATGTGGCCGCAGGCAATGTTGTCACAACACAAGAATACAACATTGAACAGAAGAATGTTCCGCTTTTAAGTCAATCTCAATTAACTCGTGTAGGTTACACTCTTTCTGGATGGACTGCAGATGGTTCTGGAAATTGGGGAGATGGTGTTTACACGCAGGGGCAAACTTTTTCTGGTAAGTGGGGCAATGTGACTCTTCTTGCAAATTGGACTCCAAATATTTACACAGTTACTTTTGATGCAAATCGTGGCAATCTATATCAGCCAACTGATTGGCCTGTGACAAGTCCAAATCCATTGGTTATGTATCAAAAATATGGGGTGGGCTGGTTTAATGATCCAACTTGCGAGGATGACAATGATCGTGTGGGAGTTCCAACCCATGCTGGATATAATTTCTTAAAATTTACAACCGTTCAAGGCGATGGTGGAATTGACATAACTGACAATGCTGGAATTTTTAGTTCGACAACAAACATCGCTTCTGATTGCACAGTATATGCTCATTGGGAAGGTAAAAACATCAATATTGCACTTGATCCAAATGGTGGCACCTTGGGTGCGACTGCGTCTGTTGTGGCAAAGTTTGACACCGACACGCTTACACCAGGTTCGATTGCAGTTCCAACAAAAACGGGATATTCTTTTGTTGGTTGGACAATAACTCAAGACGGAACGGATGTAGTCATAAATCAAACATCCGATTTGGTAAATTGTGAAGGATATGTTTCTGAAGACAAGTGGAGATATGTTGATGATGTGACAGTTTATGCATCATGGACAATCAACAGTTATAACTTGACGATTGATGGAAATGGTGGATATTTTGACGATGACGCGGCTGTGACCTCGAAAACGGCTACTGTGGCATATCAAGCAACATACACACTCCCAGCTCCAACAAGAGTTGGTTATCACCTTGCAGGTTGGATTGTCACAGATGGCAAAGACCAAGGGACAACTGTTTCTGGTGGTGTTGTGACTATGGGTTATATGGACAGCACTGTCGAGGCTGTTTGGGAACCAGACATATACACAATCACATTGGATAGTGCCTATTACACTGACGAGACCACTGAAGTTGGAGAACCTTCTGATGATAATGGGGCGGTTCACACAATTTATTTGAAATATGACACAAGTTGGCATGGGCTTGAGAGTGGAAGTGATGAAAGTATTATCACAGCAATTTCAACACCAGAAAAAAGAGGGTTTGACTTCAAAGGTTATTTCACAAGGAAAACTGGTGGAGATAAGGTTGTTGATGCTGACGGAACAATTCTTGATGGAATGACCACGGTTTTTGCAGGTGCAAATGGTGACACATTCACGCTTTATGCACACTGGGAAAGAAAGACTTATTCTTTCACAATTGAATACACTCAATGTGATTCAAATGTGGATGCTCCAAAACTTTTCCTTAATGGAAGTGTTGGAACTGAAAAATTGAGTGATGTGGAACTCTCTGTTGGTGAAAATTATGTTGTCAATGCTGTTGCCTTTGGAAGTACAATCAGTGTGACAATTTCTCTTGAACTAAAAGATGGAAGAAGGTTTGTTATCAATGAAGGAGCACTGCCAAGCATAACAAATCTTTCAGAGCTTAAGATCGAACCTGAAGGCGGAATGAGGGACAGCAGTTTGGCTTACAAAGTTTATGTTGCTGAAAAATTTGCCTTGAACTTTGATGGAAATGGTGCAGAAGAAGGTGTGCCAGAAGCAATGGATTTCTTGTATGGGCAAACTGTTGATTTGACAGGACTTTCAACGCCTTCAAGAAACTATTTCAATTTTGCTGGATGGAACAGTGAGATTGATGGCTCTGGTGATGACTATATGACAACTGGAGAAAACAATATCTTCAGCAAAAATTTAAATCAAACGCTTTATGCACAATGGGAAGGGGTTGAGTATACCATCACATTGGATTCCTCAAATGGTTCAAACATTGTGACAAGCGAAATAGACAAGGTGATTTTGAAATATGATGATGGCTTCTACAGAACTTCTGGTGGAGAAAAGATTACTGGCGGTTTGAAACCAGTTTCTGCTGGATATGTTTTTGGTGGATATTTTGTGGAGAGAGATGCAAGCGGTGAGACTTCCGGTGAGCAAGTTGTTGATGAAAACGGAAATCTCTTCAACAAGTTTACATACTTCACAAGCGATGCGGTCATCTATGCAAAATGGTCTCCAGCCGAATACAAAGTTTCTTTTGACACAAATGGAAAGGGAGAATTTACTCTCTTGGGTGATGGCGATACAAAGACAAACAAGAAACTGTCAACAAAATTCAATGCTCCTATTTCATTCAACCTCTATCTTGATGTAACCAAAGTTGAAGGATATGACCTTTTGGGGTGGTACACCGCAACAGAAGGTGGCGACAAGATTTTGAATGCTGACGGATCCTCTGCAGGAGCATCTCAGTATGTCGATGCTGACGGCAATTGGATTTATGTTGTTGGTGACGGTGAAAATTTGACTTTCTATGCTCAATGGCAAATTAAGACTTATGAGTTTGAGATTAACTATAAAGGATTTGGCGGAAATGATGCAACTGATTTGAAAATTACTGCTGTTGGCGGTGGAACCGTTGCTGATGAGACAATATCTTTTGATGCAGGAAATGGAAAAACCATTGTTTCTGCAACTTTCAGCAAAACTGCCGAAATCGACATCACAATTGAAAGTGTCAATGGTGAAAATTATTTTGTTGCTGGTGGAGAGATCTCTGGTATTGGCTCTCTTTCAAACAAGTTGAGCATCAAATGGATACCAACTGCAAGCAGCAGTCAAGATATCTATGTTTTGCAAAGATACAACATCACTTACGGTTTGAATGGTGGTGAAGGAACTGCTCCGGAGACAACAAAAAAAGCGCATGGAATTTCTGCAGATATCACAGCAGTTAAGCCAACGAGAACTGGATATGCTTTTGTAAGTTGGAACACGGCAGAAGATGGAAGCGGAACAGAGTATGACTTTGATGATGTAACAAAAAAGACTTATGTTGGAAATGCTGATTTGACATTGTATGCACAATGGGATGCAAATTCTTACACAGTGATTTATGATGCAAACAAGCCTGAAAATGCAAGTGGAGAAATCACAGGCTCAACCACAAGTTCAACACACAGATATGGAGTTTTAAAAGAACTGACAGCAAATGGTTTTTCTCTTGTGGGTTGGACGTTTGTAAGATGGAATACTCAAGCCGATGGAAAGGGTACAGATTATGCTGATGGTGCAAGCGTTTTGAATCTCACAACCGCTAGAGATGGTGAGGTGACGCTTTATGCAATTTGGCAAGCGAACGCATACACAATCACATACAATGCCAATAAACCTGAAAATGCAAGTCAAAATATTGTCGGAACAATGAACAACTCAATGCATGTTTATGATGTTGAGAAAAATTTAAGTAAAAACACATATAGTCTTGTTGGTTGGGCTTTTGCTGGCTGGAAAGATGAGGCTGAAAACTCCTATTCTGATGAGCAAGCGGTGAAAAATCTTGTTTCCACAGAAAATGGAAATATTGTCCTTTTTGCACAATGGACAGCAGAAAAAGTTTTGGTAACTTTTGATGCAAACGCAACTGGTGCATCAGTGACTCCTGCGACAAAAGAATATGATTTTGATGAGCAGTATGGCACTTTGCCTGTTCCAGTTCGCACTGGTTATATCTTTGATGGTTGGTTTAGAGGCAGTGACGCCAACGACACAAACAAGATTGAAGATGTGACAAAGGTTGTTGGAACAAAGAACGACACAACTGGAAAATATGAAGTAACTATTTATGCTCACTGGACTGCAAAAGTTTACACAATCACCTTTGATTCAAACAATGGCAGTGCAGTAAACAGCATTTATGTCAAATATGATGATTTTAAACTTTACTCCACTTACACCAATGGTCAAGTAAGCGGAAATGTTTCTGCGGATTCAATCATGTCAGAAAGGGAAGGTTATGACTTTGATGGTTGGACAGAAACAAAAAATGGCGCGGATGTTGTTTTGACAAAAGAGGCAGTGCTTCGTGCGGGGAATAACTATGTTCAAAACATTGACGATGTCGCTGTTTGGAAACATGATGGAGATGTGACAATCTATGCAAAATGGATCATACATGAGTTGTCAATAACTGCAAACCTCCATGATGGAAATGGCTTTGCTGTTGATGATACAACAAATGCTGGCTGGACAATTCAGTCTTCTGGATCAACAGCGACAAAGAAAGTTAATTATGGTGCTGCATATGGGGCGCTTCCTGTTGCTTACAGAAATGGTTATAAACATATTGGTTGGTCAAAAACGGCAGGCTCAACAATTGTTGATGTTGAACCAACAACAATCATGGGAAATTCAGATCAAGTCATCTACCCAGTTTGGGAAGTTGAGAATTTCACCGTTAAGTATTTTGACACAGATGCAACGACAGAGATATTGGGACTTTCCCCAACTACTTACCAAATAACAACCGTGACAGCATTGCCAAATACAACAAAAGAAGGTTATATCTTCCAAGGTTGGAAGCCATTTGTCTCTTCAGGTGCTTGGAGTGCAAACACAATTTATAAGACCTCTGACACTTTTGTTGGAAAGTATGGCTCTGTTTCTCTTTGTGCACAATGGGCACCAGAAGTTTATGCCGTGACTTTGGCTCATAATGGCGGCTCTTTAAATGGAACGACTGAAAACTTTTCTTTCTATTATAAATATCAGCAAAGTGATTTGGGATATTTCACTTCAGCGGATTGTGCAACTGCATTTGATGCAATCGGATTGAAACCAACAAGAGTGGGCTATAATTTCCAAGGATATTATGATGGCGACTTGTGTTTCATTGATGTTGACGGAAATGTGACAACAGATTTCTATTCATTCTTAAATGGAAAGACTGTCACCGCAAAATGGGCACCAAAAACATATCTCATAACTCTTAATGAAAACACTGGATCAGTTTCTGACAGCACAACCAAAACTGTCACTGCAACTTATGATTCAAATGTATTAACTCCAACCACAATTGTTTTGCCAACCAAAACAGGTTACACTTTCTCTGGCTGGACAAAGACTTTGGGTGGAGATGATTTTGTTATTTCTTCAACCGGAGAACTCACTGGAATGACAGACTATGTTGCAACAGTTGGTGGAAATGTTGTTTGGCACAATGATGGGGCTGTGACTCTTTATGCAAAGTGGACAGCAACAAGGACAACAATATTGTTGGATTCAAATGGTGCTACTACTGCAGGAACTGCAAGTGTTGTTGCAACTTATGACAGGGCAGATCTTTCAAGTGAGATAAGAAACCCAGAAAGAACAGGCTATACATTTGGCGGCTGGACAATTCAAAATGGAATTGATCCAATAATTGGAACAAATGGAAAACTCATTGCTGGAATGACTGGATACACAAGTGCAAATGGAGAATGGATTTTTGATAATGAAGCTCACAACACAAACACTGTGACATTCTTTGCAAAGTGGACAGCAAACAGATATAAAATCTCATTTATGAATGGAGACCAAAGCGTTTTGACTGGTTCAAGCGAAACTGTTTATGCACAGTATGACAGCAACGAACTCTTCAAAAACAGCACTGGTGAAGAAAAAGCAACCCCACCAAAAATCACTGTTGCTGGTTATACATTTGGTGGTTGGTATACAGAAAACCAAAACTTTACAAATCAAATTATTGATCAAAATGGAATTTTGTGCACTGGCACTGTGACTGGTTATATCACAAATGGATTATGGAAAAATGATGGTGAAGTAACTCTTTATGCAAAACTTGACGCAACCATATATACAATCACATATGATGCAAACGGCGGAACATGGAAAACTATTTCAGGCGAAGCGATTGCAACAACACAAAATTACAGCATAGAAGAAACATTCAATCTTTATGGCTATGACCAAATTTCTCGTGAAGGCTACACCTTGTCATGGAAAGTAACTGCCTACAGTGGTGATGCTCACAGCACATGGGTTAATGCAACTGGAACATTTGCTCCAAATCAACAATTGGGTGATGGTCTTTATGGAAATGTTACAATGCAAGCAAGCTGGACAGCAAAATCAACAGCAATCACTCTTGTGCTTAACAATGCAGGTGGTGATGGACAAGCTGCAAACTCACATGAGGCAACTTATGGCGAAGTTGTGTCTGACATAACTGGCGATGTAAGTTCTCGTCCTGCAGGTGTTGACACAATCGCATGGAAGAAAGGTTACACTTTCCAAGGGTATTACACTGCAGAAACTGATGGCGTGAGAGTATTTGATGCAACTGGAAAAGCACTTGCAAGTGTTGACAAATACACAAATGCAGACAAGAAATGGATTTATGTGGCAAACACAGAGATGAGTGAAGAGGCTGATGTTCTTAACCTCTATGCTCAATTTACTGCAAATGTATACTCTTTCAATTTGGCTGTCGGAACTGGAATTGATTATGTTTTGATAAGCGGGGCATGTGCTGAAGATGGTACAGCACTCTCTTCAAACTATCAAGTTTCAGTGGATTCAGATATCTACGCAAGATATGGAGCAAACATAACTCTTCAAGCGTATGCAAAAGATGGATATTCAATCAAAAATTTCACCATGGGCTTGGAAAGTGCAACTGGCGCAGTTGGTGAAATAAAGCAGGCAAGTGGAATTTCCTTTGCTGAATACACATTTGTATTCCAAGACGGAAGTTCAATCAACGTTGCAAACAACCCTGCAACTTTCCTTAAAGCAAATTGTGACCCAACAAGAGTTAAATATGAAATCTACTATAAACTTCAAAACTCTTCAAATGGGTATGCAAACGAGATGCTTGTCAGTGGAACTTTTGAAGGACTTTCAGGAAGCGACATCTCTCTTGAAACGGTCAAGAGCAATATTCCTTCAAACTTGATTTTGGGTTATGCTTATGCTGGAAATGATTTCACAACAACAAGCAAACCTGTTGCTGGAAATGGTGGAGAAAGAGACAATGCAACCAAGTTCACAATTCAAGGTGATGGAAGCCTTAAAATTTATCTCTATTATGATGCAACTCCATATCAAATTACATACAACACAACTGGCGGAACAATTGGTTCAGGAGCAAAGACACAATATTTTGTTTATGAACAATTCACTCTTCCTGGGCTTGCAAACACAGAAGGAAAAATTACTTGCACAATGGAAAAGGCTGGATTTAAGTTTGCTGGCTGGAAAGTGGCTGAAAATGTTGGAAATTGGAACACATCTGAAATTTTTAACGCGGAAAACACATCTCCATCAAACAAATATGGAAATGTTGAGCTTATTGCACAATGGAAAGACAATTCTTACAACATGGAATTCCTTGAAGTTTACAACGATTTTGATGTCAAAGTTTTGGCAAGCGATGGCAGCGTAAAGGATACAATCACAATTTCAAAAACAAACAATGTCTTGAATAATTTGAAATTTACTGACATCGTTCTGATTTCAAGCAGAGCATTGTCAATGACAGTTGATGGACAGGCGATTTCGCCAGTTGCATGCTCAACAAACCCAACAAGGGGTGGATATCTTTGGGGAAAGAATCCAAGTGGTGATGAAGTATATGAAATCTTTACGATGCAAACCTCATATAATAATGGCTGGCGTTTTGATGGCTCAAGATGGTTTGATGGAACAGGTTCATCTTCAACAAGTAGTTACGCTTTCTCTGGGCTTGAAGCAACTGCAGGTGCAACGGCAAGATTGACATTGCTTTGGAGAGCAAGACAATATACAGTTACTCTTGATCCAAATGGTGAAGGCGCAAGTGTAACACCAGAAGAAGTTGCTGTGACTTTTGATGAAGTTTATGGAGCTCTTCCTGTGGCAACACGTGCTGGATACACTTTTGACGGATGGTATAAAGAAAGTGCTTGTGTAAATAAAATTGAAGAAACGACAAAAGTTTCAACACCTGACGATCACACTCTTTTCGCAAAATGGAAAGAAAATCAATACACTGTTTTGCTTAATGGAAATGGTGGTGTTGTTTCAGAGGCAGGCGACTTCGTGAACTTGACAGGGCAAAAGGGGGTTGACAACACTTGGAGGCTTTCTGCGACCTATTCAAAGGAAGGAACATTCACCGCAACTCTTAACAGAACTGGCTACACATTCACAGGTTGGACTTTGGCAGATGGATCAACGACATCAGGGATCACCGCTCAAGGAATAATCTCTGGAAATAATGGACAATTTACAGTCACAGGAACAAAGATTCTCAACTTAACAACAGAACCAAACGCAGAGGTTTATCTCTATGCAAATTGGGAAGCGGACTATGTTGAAATTACGCTCAATCCAAATGGTGGTTCAGTTACTCCAAGTTTGCTCTTTGCAAAATATGGAAGCAAGTTCAGTGAAGTTGCAGAAAGCAAGGATGCTGCAGTTGGACTTGGGGATATCCCAAATGCAACAAGAAATGGTTGGACTTTTGCTGGATGGTGGACAGACCTTGACGCAGGATCAAGAATAACAAAGGATAGCGAAGTTTCTGGCACTTATGATGCAACAACCCTTAAATACAAAACAACTCTTTATGCTCATTGGACGGCAAACAAATATAAAGTTACACTTGATAAGCAAGGCGGAACAAGTGGGCTTGATGCAATATGGTATTATTTCGACACAGAAAAATATTTCTCAAATGAGCCGGCAACAAATCAAATTGCTGATGGAATTATTCAAATTCCAACTCGAAGCGGTTACACATTTGGCGGTTATTACACTGCAACAAGTGGTGCTGGAGTGCAATATGTTGACGAGAATGGTCAAATTGTAAACAACATATTTAATCGTGTTTATTCTGATATCACACTTTTTGCAAAGTGGACCGCAAAAACATTTATGCTCAATTATGAAGTGAATGGAGGAGATGAGATTGTTGCTGTTTCAAAAGTCTATGCAACAGATTTCACTGCTTCTGAACTTCCAACCCCAACAAAGCGTGGATTTGACTTTGTTGGTTGGTTTGGAGATGCGGAATTTACAAAGTCAATTTCAACAAATACAAGTTTTGTGATTGCAAATGTAAATTTTGTTGATGCAAACACAGCAGATACAGCTGCATACATCTATGCAAAATGGACACCAAGTCCAAATACGCCATACACAGTTTATTATTACCAACAAAACCTTGGCAATTTTGACACCGAACTTTCGACTGCAAATTGCACTTTGGTTGAAACTGTAAATGGAAAAGGAGTCACGGGAACAACTGTAACTCCAGAAGTAAAATCTTATACTGGATTTGTCTCTCCAGAAGCAATCTCAAAAGAGATTTCTTCAGATGGACAAATGACAATTTTCTATTTCTACGCACGAGTGACAAGAACTCTCACATTGGTGAAGGGGACAGGAATTTCTGAAATTTCTGCTTCAGGCACTGGTGTGAATGTTGACAAAGTCCAATATGGTGCAACGGTTACTTTATCTGCAACAGCAAGTGCAGGTTACTCTTTCAGCGGATGGAAAGTGACAAACAATGTTGTGACAATTTCAAACAACTCATATTTGCATGATGTTTTAGTTGATGTTGAAATTACGGCAAATGCAACAGCAGGTTATGCTGATTATGTAATTGAAATTTATCAAATGAATCTTTCAGGCTCTTATGATGCAACAGCCACAAAAACTGTGAAAGGTGCTGCAACGACAGACACAACAGTTTCTGTTGATGCTGCAACTTACAGAGATACTGGTTTCACTTTTGACGACACAAACACAAACAATGTTTTGCAAAACAAGATTGCAGGAAATGGAACTTCAGTGTTCAAGATATACTACACCAGAAATCAATATAAACTTGACTTGGATGGAATGTTTGGCACTGTTTTAAGCGGAGACATCAATCCAAACAAAGTTGACTTGACAGCGAATGGCGCGGCAAATTCAAGCATTTCAGACTTCAGCGGAAATGTTTATTTTGGAGCAACTGTGACTGTTTCAAATCTGGTTCTTCATGAAGCATTTAAATATGCTGGCTTTGTGATTACGGATGGAGAAGAAACATTTGCTGAAATGTTCTCTGACATCACATTTGTTATGGCTGCAAAAAATATGACATTGAGATTGTATTTTGCAGGTAAGTCATACCAAATTTCTTACGATGTTGCAAATGGAACAAATCCAACAGCAAACCCAACATCTTACATAGCTGATCCAAATGCACAAACATTTGTGATTGCAGATCCAACAAGAGATGGATATAACTTTGTGAAATGGACTGCTTCTTGGGCAGATACAACAAATTCTGGGACAGAGCCAGAGGTTGTTGGAACAGCACTTCAACTTGCAGAAAATACATTTGGAAACATAAAACTTACTGCGGTTTGGGATCCAATTTCTTATACAATCTCTTATGTTCTTGATGGAGGTACTTTGCCAAGCGGTGCTGTCAAGACATACACGATTGAAAGCACAGACACTCTTCCAGAAGTGACAAAAACTGGTTACAGTTTCAAAACTTGGAAGGTTTCCACTGCTTCTGGAAATTGGCTTGCAAATTCAGTTGCAGATGCTGGATCTTCACTTTTGGGAAAATTTGGAGATGTAACGCTTACTGCAACATGGCAAACTGATGCAGTTGAGGTGACTTTGAATGGCAATGTGACAGACACAAACACAGCCTCTCCAAATGTTGTGATAACCCCTTCAAATGGAAAGGCATATATTGCATACATGGACACGAACTTCTACACAGGCTGGAGTGGACAACCACCACTCAATCACACAACAGGTGAAGTTGTGAAACCGGTTGCAAAGAGAAATGGATATGTATTCACTGGCTGGTGGACAAAATCTGTTGGCGGAGAACAAGTTTTGACTGAAAGTGGGGTGCTTAACAGTGGGGTGGCAGGTCTTACTGACGAAAATGGAAACTGGATTTCCACTGCAAATGTTGAGATTTATGCACAATGGACTAAGCTGACAAATATTGAAGTGACTTTTGATTTGAACATTGCTGATATGACTGACGAAGAAGCAAGTGTCACTCCTGCAACAAAAACGGTTGTTTTTGATGAAGCATATGGAGAACTTGCAGTCGCAACTCGCAAAGGCTATAGTTTTGGTGGCTGGTTTAAAGATAAGGCGCTCTCAAATGAAATTAAAGGCACAAGCATGGTTTCAGATTATGAAAACCACAATCTTTATGCAAAATGGACAATCAATCAGTATACACTCACCATTAACCCAAATGGCGGTGTCTATAATGAAAGTCAAGAAATCACAACAGTTAAACAAGATTACAAAACAACAGTGACACTCACTCCTCCAACAAGAGTTGGCTATGGCTTTGATGGTTGGACTCTCACTGGAGAAGGTAGTGAAAATGATGGCGTGTTTACTTTTGGAGCAGGAGATGCAACTCTTACTGCAAAATGGACATCACAAACATTCTCAGTGACTTTAAATCAGGATGATGAAAATGTCACTGCTGGAACAAGAAGGGTTTCTGTTGTCTTCAACAGCAATCTCATCACTCCAGAAATTATAAATCCAACTCGCATAGGTTATGTGTTTGAAGGATGGACAAAAACCAAAGGCGGAGATGATTTTGTTATCACTGCTTCTGGCAGATTTGTTGAAAATGTTACGATTGAAGGATTTATTTCAAACGGAAAATGGATTGGTGCTGCAGATCAAACAGTCTATGCAAAATGGACTGCAAACAATTACACAATTTCTTATGTTGCTGGCGATGAAGAACTCTATGGCTCTGCAACAGGTGAGGTTGTTTCAACCGATGCGGTTTACGATCAAAATGTGACACTTGCGTCAAACGCATTTGTTTTAAGAGGTTACAACTTCTCCGGCTGGCAAGATGCTGAAGGCAATGTTTATGAAGATGGTGAGACTCTTACAAAACCGAACTTCTCAAGTGCGGTTAATGGAACATATACCCTGACTGCAACTTGGACTGCAAACAAATATCAAATTTCTGTCACGGGCGACACAGAAGCAACTGATGCCATTGAAGTTGTCTATGGAAAGGCTTATGTTGGAGATGAGAAAAAATTTGTTGCTGATGCAAATGCTTACAACAAAATTGGATATAATTTGACTGGTTTTGCTGACGCAAACAAACTTTTTGTGATTGACAAAGATGGTTTGCTTATTGAAGGTGTTTCAATGGCAAACGGAACATTAATTACGGATGCAAACATTTGGGCGTACGCTGGAAATATTGTTCTTGAGGCACAATATTCTGCAAAAGAATACACTTTGAATTTTAATGTTGTATCAACGACTCCTCCAGAAACAACACCTACAGTTGAATTTGAAAGTAAGAAAATATATTATGACCAAACATTTGGGCAAGACGGAAAATGGCAGAGTGCATATGGTCCAGGATATTACTTTGATGGTTGGACACTTCAAAACAATGTTCGTCCAGTAAACTTTGAAGTTTTCAAAGCAAATGGTGGAGATGTTGCTTTTGTTGAGGCAAACAAAGATGAATATTTATTTGCACGAGGACAAGGTGAAAAGGCATTAACATACTTGTATGTTGAGACCACTTTTGCTGATGGTGTTGCAAACCCAGATTTCACAAAACCTGTGAAATTTGCTGATGTTCAAAAGATTGAAATTGGTACAATGCTCAATGATAAGCAAGGTTTCTTTGAAAATCTTGATAAGACTGGCGAGATTACAATCTATGCGACATGGATTGGAAGGGTTGATATCGAGCATACAATCTATTTCTTGCAAGAAGAAATTGTTGCTTCAGACACGGCACCTGATTTTAATGATCTTGATAAAGATAAGTATAATCAACCTAATGTTACTGAAGGTCAAATAATTAACTATAAAGGAAAGACCTATAAAGTTGTTAAATCGCTCACAAAAGACGATGCTTTGATTGCTGATAAGGTTGAAAATTACATCAAGGATAAATATGGTTTTGAGGGCTTCTCATTCTCTGGATATGAGTTTATGGACTCATTCATTCAACCTGACACTGATGATTCTATGACAAAGATCTATGGTTTCTATGATCGTCAAGAGTTTACTTTGAATATTTCAATGGGCAAAGGTGTGACAAGCATTTCAGCAAGTGGAAATGGTGTGATGGCTGTTGCTGGACAAACGAATGTCTATTCTGTAGCTTATGGTGCAGATGTTCTTCTGACTGCAAACATTAAGGTTGGATACACATTTGCAGCATGGGAAAATGTTGCAGGCTTCACAAGTGTCACAACAACACTTGTTTCGCAAGACCCATCAACAAGAGTTGAGAGTTTCAAAATGCCAGCAACCACTTTGGGTGTAAGTTTGAAAGCGACTGCAACTGCAAAGACGACAACAAAATATACCATTGAATATTACAAACAAAACATTGCAGATGACGGCTTCACAAAGTTTGGAGACGCTGTTGAAAAAACTGGAGAAACAGACACGGAAGTTGACTTGCAAGACATAAAGGCAGATTTTGAAGGATTTACTTACAAGACTTATTATGTTAAATCTTCTCAAATTACGGATGAAACAGAATGGGGCTCACTCAATATTGAGGGTGACGAGAGTTTGGTTATCAAAGTTTATTACAAGAGAAATTCTTATACGCTTACAATCAACTATTTCTATAAAGGAACAACAACTCCAATAAGAGAAGCTGTGGTTGAAACTTTGAAATTTGAAGAGACCTATTCTCACACATCTGAAAGTGTGACAGGCTTCACGATTGATGACAAAGATGTGACAATTTCTGGCTCTATGCCAGCAAACGATTTGACAATCAATGTTTTCTACACACCTATTGTTTACACAATCACTTACGAAACTGATGGTGGAACAATTTCTGGGGTCGCAGATACTGATTACACACAGACATTCACAATTGAAAGCCAAATCAAATTTGCAGTTGTTGCAAAGACGGGATGGGCGTTTGATGGCTGGAAAGTTACAAGTGATCACACTGACGCAACCCTTGGAAACTTTGTGACAGGCACAATATATAAAGAAAAGACGCAAGACGCTGGAATGTGGGGAAATGTAACTCTTACTGCACAGTGGAAAGCAAACACTGACACAGCTTATAAATTTAACATCTACTTGATGAATGTAAACGGAAACTATACAGATGTTGATCCAATTGTTGTTGAAAGAAATGATGGAACAACTGCTGAAAAGCTTTTGATGTCTCATACTGAAACAACATTGTCAGTCAATGGAACAGATTATGCTTACACAGGCTTTGCAATTGATGAGGCAAATTCAACTCTTGAAAATGTGACAGTAAGTGCTGATGGAAGCACAGAATTTGATGTCAGATTTATGAGAAATCAATATACTTTTGAAATTGAAAAACAAGAGGGGGTTTCAAGTGTCAAAGTTGGCATCAATGGAGGAGTTGAAACAGAATACTCTTCAAGCTTGCAAGTTTATTATCAATCACAAATCAAACTTGTTGTGAGCATCGCAGAAGGCTCTTCTTGGGAGGGATATGAAGTTGTTGGCACAACTCCAACTGGACTTGTGTTGAGCAATTCTCCAGAAGCGATGAACCAAGAAGTTTCAATGGGGCTTGGAAACACAAAACTTGTTGCAAAAGCAAGCACAAATACATATTCACTTACAATCAAAGCAAATGGCGGACTTTATCAAGGTGAAAGTGAACTTGTTGTCAACAGAGTTTATAAGACGACCTATACGTTTGACACTCCAATTCGCACTGGTTACACATTCACAGGTTGGACACTGGGCGATGGCGCAAAAGGAACGATTGAAGAAAGCATTGACAAAAATGGACAAACGATTTATACCTACACATTTGGTGCTGGTGATGACATTGTGACTGCAAATTGGTCAGTCAACCGTTATGAACTTCTTCTCAATTTCAATGATGTAAACTTCTCAAATGGAACGACAGAAGCAAAGATTGAAAAGATTAAGACTGATAAAAATGCAAACCTCGAAATTGCAAACGGAAAGCTTTCGCTCTATATTGAGTACGCAAGTGATTTCTCAAAACTTTACACAAGTGTAAATGGAGATGACTTTGTTTCATTTGCTGCCTTTGATTCAACCAATGTTCAAAGAGATGGCTATCTTTTGACTGGTTGGGCAACAGCTCTTGCAGGTGGAGAAAATGTTGCAGTGGATGATGTTTGTGATTTCGTTGTAACAAAAGAAATCTTTGCACATTGGCAAGCGCAAACATACACACTTACAATTTCAAAACCTCTTGACAAGCTTGATGTTGCAGTTCAAAATGCAACCAAACTTGAAGAAAATAAATATGAAGTTGTCTTCGACCAGACAATTACTCTTTCAGCGAGCATGTCAGAAGGATATCACTTTGTCTCTTACAAAATTGAAGAGAATGTGTTGTCTGATAAATCTCAATATGATTATGCTTATACGATTGCAGGTGATGTGACAATTGCTGCAAATGCTGGGGCAAACTCATACACAATTTCTTATGATGCAAACACAGGTGCAGGTGCAGTTGAAGACACTGAAGCAACCTTTGACGCAGACACAACTTTATCAGATGGAAATGGCTTCAAGAAAACAGGTTACACACTTGTTGGATGGCTCTTTGAAGAAACAAACAAGGAATACAAGCCTTCACAAACCATTTCAGACAATTTGACATCAACCAATGGTGGAAAAGTTGTGCTTAAAGCGATTTGGCAGGCAAATGGTTACTCAATCAAGTTTGATACAAATGGTGGAAGCGAAGTTTTGAGTATATCAGCAACTTACGATGAAGCAAAATTGCTTGATGGAACAACGACAAAGAAAGGTTGGGATTTTGTTGGCTGGTCAACGAAAAACGGACAATCTCTTGATGATGTGACACAAATCACAGAAGAGGGCATCACAGATGTGACAAAATACCTTCTTGACAACAATAAGCCTGCAGGACTTTATGTTTATGCTGATGCGATTTATGCATTCAACTTGAGAAGTGAAAATGCAGATGAAATCACTTTATATGCTGTTTGGACTGAAGGTGCTGCAGATTTTGAGAGAAGATATTATATTGAAAACTTTGACGGAACATACATTCTCGACACTTCTGTGACAGAGTTTGGGAGTGATTTTGTCAGTCATTCTGAAACTGTGAAAAGCACAACCAATGCAAAAGCAACAATAGATACGGACGTGACATATGTTGGCTTCACACTTGACCTTTCAGTGGAAGGAACAAAGACTGAAGGAATTGTGCTTGCAGATGGATCACTTGTTTTGGCTGTTTACTATCGAAGAAATGTCTATGCAGTTACCTTTAGTTTGCCAGATTTGGGAGTTGCAAGTGCAACAGCGACAACAGACACAGTTGGGGGCGCTGGCGAAAATCCTAATACTTTCAAATATAACGCAAATGTAACAATAAATGTTATTCCAGCAAAGGGATATCGTTTTGATGAAATTGTTTTTGGTGATGAACATATCACAACAACTTCTTATTCATTTAGCATTGAAGAAGATTCCAACTTTGTTGTGAATGTGACCGCTCTTGAATTTGACTATTTTGTCAGATTTGAGTTTGAAACTCTTGATGGAACAGATTTTACTCAAAGAGAAATTGCTGATGTAAAACTCACTGCCACAGTTGACACACTCATCACTTATGAGATGATTGCTGAAGTGATTGCAGATGCTGAAACGAAAATAGTTGGCTTCACATACAAAGAATTTGATATGACAAAGACTGTCTTGCCAGTCGTTGAAGAAACTGATGAGGCACAAATTGTCGTTGTCAGATACAGCAGAAACTCTTATGATTTGACACTTAAACTTGTCACTGGAGTTGAAAGTTTCACTGCAACAGCAGATGGCTTCTTGGTTAAAGAGAAAACTGACGAAGCAATTGAAGGACAAACAACATATGCTGTAAGATATGAAGCGGAAGTTAATCTTTCAATAACAATTGAAGAGGGTTATGCGTTTGGAAGCTGGTCTGATGAAATTGTTGTTGGAGAGAAGAACAACAGTGGAAATACTCACACTGGCTTTAAGATTGAAAAAATGCCAGCGGAAAACAAACTTATCACAGCAATTGTAACAACACTTGAGGTTGATTTTACAGTCATCTTCAATGTTCAAAATATGGCTGGTGACGGCTTTATCGAACATTCAAGAGAGACGAGAAAAGGCTTCACACGAACAGAAATTCAATCTGTAGATGGGCTTAACCTTAAGGAAATTGAGGGCTTCTCATATTCAACTTTTGAAACGGGGGTCATTATTGCTGGAGATGGATCATCAGAACTTAATGTTTATTATATCAGAAATTCTGTAAACGTCAAAGTTGGTCTTTCTGAAGGTGTGGCAAGTGTGAGCGTTACTGTGAGTGAAACAGGGTATGAGTTTACACAAACCTTCACGGAAGCTGGGGAGTTCTCACTTAAATATGGTGCGACTGCAACGCTTTCGGCTGAAAGGACAAATGAAGGTTACACATTGACAGGCTTCACTGGTGGTGTGTCACAAGATGAAACAGACAAACATTATTATATTGTTGCTGGAACAAACAATTTTGACATTACAGCAACAGCAGAAAACAATAAATATACAATCACATTCAATGCCAATGGTGGAAAACTTGATGGCAGTGCTGATTTGACTTATGTTCAAGAAAATGTTGTATATAACAGAAGCGTGACGCTGGACACAAACAGATTCGTCCGCATGGGATATAGGTTTGATTCATGGAATACTCTTGCTGATGGAACAGGAATAAGTTATGCAGAGATTTCAAGCTTCAACTATGAGGTGATGGGAGACTTAACTCTCTACGCAATATGGACTGCAATCAAATATAATGTGGAATATTCTCCAAATGGCGGAGTTGGCAAGATGGAAGGACACACTGATGTTGTCTTTGATCAAGAATTCACGCTTCGAGAAAACGCTTTCACAAAGACTGGTTTCACATTTGATGGCTGGTTCTATACTGATGATGAAGGAAACAAGGTCGATATTGATAAGTCAACTACTGCAGTGAAAAACTTGACAGCAAAACCTTCTACCACAGTGATTTTGAATGCAAATTGGAGTGAAAATTCATACAAAGTTGTTTACAATTCAAATTACTCTTCAATTGATGGTGATTTTGAGGATGTTAGTTCTTCCGAAGAGACATTCTTGTACACACAAGAATTTGCTCTTAAAAATGCAATTGAGTTTGGATTTACTTTGCCAGGTTACACTTTTGTTGGCTGGACATCAGACAAGGCTAATCAAACAAATGTTCTTGCTGCAGGAACAACAGTGTCAATGCTTGCAACAGGTGAGACAGACAATGACAAGGCTGTGCTTTACGCAGTTTGGGAGCCAGTTCATTACTTCATTGCATTTGACAAAAACACTGGAAGCGGTGATATGACTCAAATTGATGCAATCTATGGTGAGGATGTGACTCTTCCTGAAAACACATTTGAAAAGACTGGTTACACCTTTGCTGGTTGGGCATTGTCCGCAACTGGGGATGTGGTTTATGCTGACAAAGCTGTTGTAAGAAATCTTGCAAACACCACTGATGCAGTTGCAACTCTCTATGCAAAGTGGGATGCCATTGTTTACACAATTACGGTTGACGCCAACAAGGGAACATTTAAAGACCTTGATCTCACCGCTGGCAAATATGTTTATACATATACTATTGCTGATGAAATCTCTCTTGTAAGAGAAGAAAACTTGGCAAGACGAGGTTTCACTCTTCTTGGTTACACAATCAAGAGCAATGCAAATGGAAATTGGTCAGAAAGATTTGTTGGAAGTATTGTTTTTGAAGATTTGCAAGAAGGATCTCTTGTAAGTGGACTTTATGGCGATGTTGAACTTGTTGCAGCATGGTCAGTAAACAGATATCTTTTGACAATCAACTATGAATATCTTGACGGAAGTGAGGCACTTCCAACTTACACTGCGTTTGTTGATTTTGAAGGTGACTTCGAAGTGACTTCTCAAGAGATTGCTGGTTACACGCCAGACAAGGCTGTTGTGAGTGGCACAATGGATGCAGAACCTCAAACATTCACAGTTGTTTATTCTCCAAATAAATACACAATTGTGTTTGACCTTAATGATGACTTGGGGACTTCTCGAGCAGAATTGAAATATAACGAAAACAACGTAACATCAGTTGAAGTTGTCTACAAAGACAAGTATGCAAATGCAAAACTTGCAGGAGTTGAAAATCCAGTCGGACTTATTGCTCCAACAAGAGCTGGTTACAGATTTGCTGGTTGGTGGACTTCAACAGCGTTTGATACGCAAATCACCAATGACAGCATTGTTGAAATTTTGCAGACGACTACACTTTACGCAAAGTGGGAAGCGGTTGAAACAACATACTTCATTGACTTTAAGTTTGAAACTCTTGATGGAAGTGAGTTTGTTTTAGATGAGGAACTCAAAGAATCTCTTACTGGAACAGGAATTTCAGACACTATGGTGACTGAAGATATGGTCAAAGCTGTTTGCGGGGGAGATTATCCAATCTTTGACGCATACAACTTCAAAAATGTTGAACTTGTAAACATTGATGCAAACGGAACAGCAAGAGTTGCGCTTAACTATGAAAGAAAATATTTCAACTTGACAATTTCAAAGAGCATTGGAATTGATGAAGTTGTTGTCACAACAGAAGAAGTTTTGCTTGAAGGACAAGATGACGACTTCTACATTGCAAAACTCGAAGACAATTTGTATTCAGTTCGTTTCGGCGCAACAATCAAAGTTGAAATTGTTATTGGCAACAATGGATATGCTTTCGACAGATATAATGCAACTGGTGCTGTTATTACAACAAGCGGAAATGTTGCAAACTTTGATGTGGAAGAATCAAATATTTCGATTGAAGCAGTTGCTTATGCAAAACATTATACAATCACCTATCATGGTAACAAGGGACAAACATCAGCAGGTGATGAGTCTTATGTTCAACAAGATGGCGAAGGTCAAAATGATGTTGTATATATGAAAGAAGTTGTTCTTGTTGCAAACAGATTTGCTCGCACTGGTTACATCTTCAAAGGCTGGGCAACAAGTGAAGCGAATGCCGAAGCAAAAATTGTTGATTATCCAAAAGAAGCTGTTTATAAGATGACTGAATATGTTTCAAATGTTGATCTCTATGCAGTTTGGGAGCCAATCCCATACAGAGTGATTCTTGAAGCAAGTGCAGGAATTGATCTTTCAAAAGCAACAATAGTTGTGGGAGATGAAGCAAGACCTTACGAAGAGGGTATGCTTATTGATTTCGACAGCGTTGTTAAAGTTTATTATAAATATCCAACTGAAGGGGGAGAAGAGTTGTCAGCACTCGCTGGTGGTTATGATTTTGCAAACTTCACAGTTGGAGAAAACATTGTTGAAAGCGAAGAAGTTTTCTATGAGTTCACTCTCAAAGGGGAAACAATAGTAAAACTCAATGCTTCACCAAGAACAGACACCAAGTTTGAAGTCAGATATTCGCTCAAAAAACTTGATGAAGATTCTTATGTTGAGGTTGAGGCTGATAGATTTGTCGCAGAGGGCGAGACAGACAGAATTGTTGATTTTGATTATCTTAATTCGCTTAAGATTGTCAAAGAATACGAAGGCTTTGCATACTCTGCAATCACCGACGGAGAGAATCTTGGTTCGGTTGTGATCAGATATCACAATGATGATAAGAATTATACTGTTGTTGAAATTAGATATGTTCGACTTGCTTATAATTTGACTCTTTCAACTTCAATTGGAGTTCAAGATTTCTATCCAGAAGTTTCAATCAGTGGAAACATGACAGAAACTGAAGGAATATATAAGATTGTTTATGGCACTCCAACAAATCTTGTTTTGAATATGCTTGCTGGTTATAGTTTTGATGACTTTGAAGTGAGTGTAAGCATGATGAAAGGTTCTGTTCCTTTGACTGATGATGGAAAAACATCTTGGATCTTGACAAAGGGCGAGAATGGCTTCTATTTTGAAGGCAAACTTGTTCTTGAAATTGTCAAAGAGGATGGAGTTTATAAGATTGCGTCAATGCCTGCTTATGCAGTGTCAATCAACACAATCTCTCATGCAAACAACTATTCAATCACATACAACAGAAATTTGAATGATGAAGACTCAGAGATTGACGAAGTAAATGTTACTTTCAATACTGCTTACAACATCAAGAATATTAAAACTCTTGGATGGAGCAAACCTGGATATGACTTTGTTGGTTGGGCAACTTCAAAAGCAAATGCATCAGCCACAAATCCAGTTGTTCAATACACCTTTGAAGACGATAATGATTTGTCGTTCGCTTCTTATGACACCATCGGAGATATTGAACTTTGGGCAGTTTGGACTCCAGCGGATGTTGTATATAAAATTGAATACTACTTTGAAAATGTGGATGGCTCATACAGCATAAATAATGCCTTCACAAAAAATCTTGAAGGAAAGACTGATAGCACAGCATCGTATGTTCTTCTTGCAGAAGGGGATGTCGCTGGGTTTGAGTTTGATGAAACACACAAACTTGGCGTGCTTTCAGGAAAGATTGAGGCAGACGGAAGTCTTGTGCTTAAAGTTTACTATTCAAGATTATGGTTTGCATTCAGACTTTCTTATGATGTTGGTTTTGATGAGATTTCAGTTTCTTCATCAAACAACAACATCAAAGATCTGGTTGTGGATGAAGAGAACAAACTTATCACAGCAAATGTGAAATATGGTGCAAATGTGACAATCACAAAGCAAATTCATGAAGGATATGAGTTTACAGGGTATAATGTCACTCCAACAAATTTGATTGTGACAGATGACAGCTTTGTTATGCCTGTTGCAAATGTGTCAATTGTTGCAGAAACAGATCCTATTGAATATACACTTACTTTCAAGACAGAGTTTGGAGGATTTGTTGGAACTGGTGGAGAAGTTGTAACATCGCACGAACAAAAATTTGTTTACCTCACAAAGAATAATCTTTGGACAAACAGATTTGAAAGAAATGGATACACTTTCCTTGGTTGGTCTTTGACAAAAGAGGGAGAAGTTGAGTATACCGACGGACAAATGTTTGAATATAACTTTGCAAGAGATTTGGAATTTGTTGCTGTTTGGGAAAAGAACAGAGACACAAACTTCACAGTAAACTTCTATTTGCAAAACATTGACGGAAGCAGAACTCTCAAGTCAATCACACTTAAAGGTGCAACAGATGAAGTAATCACGAAAAAGCTGGTTGAGGAAGCATTTGAACTTATTGATGTAAATCATGATGGATACTATTTTGTGAAAATCAGAGAGTCCTCTCCAATAATTGTTGGAGATGGCACAGGGCTTGCTTCAGCAGAATATGATTTGGTTGGCTTTAATGTTGATTTTGACTTTGAGGACGAAAGAGGCGAAGTGGTTGGAATTTCAAAAGTTTCTGCCACCTATCAGACAATCACAGGAGACGAAACAAAGACGATTGTTTCTGGTGATAAAGAAAGCGTTTTGTATACCGCAAAATTGACTCTTAAGATTGACTTTGTTGCAGGTTACAAACTTAAACAAGTTCAAGTGACTGGAGCAACTTACTCAAATATAATCACAACTCTTAATGCAGATGGAAGCGTAAGCTTCATAATGCCATCAGAGGCGATTGAAGTTAAAGTTGTTGTTCAAACAGAAACTTATGCAATTAAGTTCTTCAAAAACTTCAAACTTGATGTGACTTACACAACTCAAGAAGTTAGATATCTTCAAGAAAATGTTTCACTTGTTGGAAACTATGTTGAAACTGGATACACTCTTCTTGGTTGGGCAACAAGCTCAAGTGGAATTGTTGAATATGAATTGGGTGAAACAATTCCAAAATACACAATGACAGAAGGGCTTGAGTTGTATGCTGTTTGGGAAAAGAATGAATATGTTGTCTCATTCAGCAACAATGGCGGAAATGGAAACATTTTGGACATCAATGTAAAATATGATGAAATCACAGATTTGCCAGACGCAAATGGCTTCACAAAAGTGGGATATCAATTTGTTGGTTGGTCAAGAAATTCAGATGAAGCACAATTCACAACTGTAAACAATCAGTCAGAGATTTCTGCAAGTGGAATTTATTTCAACAGAGCAACAGGAAGATTTGTTGTTTATAATCTTGCAACAGGAAACACAGACGACAATCATGTCATTTTGTATGCTATCTGGACTCCAATTAAATACAGTGTAACCCTTTCTTATGCAGAGACTGCAGAGCAAGAGAAACCACTTGGAGAACTTGCATATGACAGTGACTACACAATCCAAGCATTCTCTTCCTTGGGTTGGAGAAACCAAGGTTATGAATTTGTTGGCTGGTATTATTATGATGATGCTGGACAACGACAAGAAATTGACTGCGATGCAGACACTCCTTGCACAATCAGAAACTTGACTGCAACAAATGGAAAAGAAGTCAAAGTTTATGTGCGTTGGGGACTTGGCGATGCAGAATTTACAATCAGAATTTTGCTTGAAACACTTTCTGGTGAATATGGTGCAGTTGTTGGACATTATAAGGACATCACTGGAAACACAATCAGAACAGAATCTGTCATTACAAGTGAATATGTTTATAATCAATATCTTTCAAAGAGTGAAGAAGGTAAAGTTGAAGGCTTTGAATATTTGAAATCATTCCAAGCAACAGAAACTGTTTTGGGAAATGGTTCAACAATCATTGTTGTCAGATATTCAAGAAGATATTTCAACTTGGTTGTAAACCTTCAAAACAGCGTTTCAAAAGTTGTAATTGCAACTGAAAACAACACTCATATGATTGACAACAAAAACTCAAGTGACACAAGAATCGTTTGGTCTGTTATGTTTGGCGACAAAGTTACTCTGACGGTGAGCGAAAGTCAAGGATATAAAGACCCTATGATCGAACTTGTTGCAGATGAAAGTGTTGAGGGGGTTGTTGTAAACGGCTTTTCATTCTATATGAAAGGAACAGACGGAATTAAGGATCTTGCAGGAAACATCACAATCAATGCATTGGCTGTGCCAAGAGACGACACAACGTACAACATCAACATCTTTAAGCAAAGTTTAAATCTTGATTATGCTGATGCACCACAAACAATTTCTGGAACTGGCACAACTGGAGCGTTAATTGATCCAGAAGCTGTCAAACTTTTGGTGATTGGAAACAGCACACTTGATTTTGCAGGGTTCACATTTGGTTCAGTTTCTTTGGAAGATGTTGCAATCAAGGGAGACGGAACATCTGTTGTCAATGTATACTTCACAAGAAATAGTTATGCAGTTTTTGCAGAAACAGAAAACCAAAAAGCAATTGACTTCACTTTTGAAAATGCAGAGTATTTGTTTGGGCAAGCTGCACTCATCACATTCAACCTTAACAAAGGATACACTTTGGTTGAGGAAACAGACATTAAAGTGCTTGATGCTGATGGAAATGATTTGTCAGATGTGACATATAAAGTGGTTAAGGCAGAAACTCCTTCAGGAATTATTGTCTACACAATCAATTTGACAGTGCCTGCACAAGCTGTGACTATCAGACTTGCTCCTCATAAAAACACTGACACTGTTTGGAAAATTTCCTACTTGTTTGAATCTTTGAACATGGATGGGACATATGAGAAACTTGCCGGATACCCAGACATAGAAAAAACGGGCGAGACAGAACAAGCCTTGACAATCAATGATCTTGCACTTGATGGAATTGAGATTGCTGGTTTCGCTCTGTATCGAACAACACTCGAAGATGCTGAACATGTTCTTATCAAAGGTGACGGCTCAACTGTTGTGACAGTTTACTTCAATAGACTTCGTAAAAATGTTAAAGTTACATTTGTTGACGCAAACAAAGGATATGTGGATGATTCATTCACCATTCTTGTGAAAAACAAGACCCCAGAGGTTGTTTCAACAATGGTATGGTCTGTTGGTTTTGGACAAACGATCACAACAAACTTGAGAATCGGTGAGGGCTTTGACTTTGGCGGATACATGATCAATGGAAAACTTCAAACAAACAATGTGACTGGCACTTTGATGACATATGTTGTTGGATCTAAAGATGATGTGGATGATGAAGAGGTTGAAATCACAATCACAATCATTGCAAAGACAAACATATCTTACACGCTTCAATATTTTGTTCAATCCAAAAACGGAGGAACATCTGGATATGGAGATTCCGTTCTTAAGGTTGTTCAAACTGGCACGACAAATGCATATTTGTCTCAAGAGTTCATTCAAAAGAACTTTATTGAGGGGCTTGCAAACCTTCCAGGGTATCGAGAGGAAGACTTCAAGGGAGTGTTGTTTGGCTATTACACTGCAACAATGCATGGAGAACCTGTCGATATTGCAAACATCTATATTGCAGGAGACAAGAGTACAACAATCAAATTCTACTACGCACTTCGACTTATCACAGTTGCAATCAACTATGATGATGAACAGATTGAAAGCGTTCGAGGTGAAGGAAGTTATGCTTTTGGAGCAGAAGTGACAATCTCTGCAAAACCAAAAGTTGGTTACAGATTTGTATCTTGGGAAATCATCAAAGGCGGAGATGAAGATAACAAGTTGATTGTTACAACAAATGAATATACTCTCATCATTGACGATGATGTGGACATCAGGCTTAATGTTGAATCTGATGTTGCAGACACGACTTTCACAGTTGAGTTCTACTTTGAAGTTTTGGGTCAACTTGATTTTGGACAGCCACAAATTGTGGAGACAAAGGATGGGGTTACAGAAGCTGAAATCAACATCAATCTGCTCAAGAGAGAGTTTGATGGATATGAATTTGAGAGATACACTTGTGACAATAGCGAAGAGATCATCTTTGGTGATGGCACGACAACAGTCAGACTTTATTACCTTTTGAAACTTGTTGAATTCGAGATCTCAAGTGAAGAGGGTGTTAAGAATGTGACAGTTGAAGCTGGAAATCCAGAGACTCCACTTGAACTGATCAGTGTTAATCCAGAAACGGGAGCCAAGAAATATAGGACAAAGCACACCGGAAAGATCAGCCTTTCAGTTTCAGTTGAAAAAGGATTTGAATTCCAAGGCTGGAGAAAGAATGGTAGACTTGTTCAAGGTTCAAATGAAACGGTTGGCTTCTTGCTGGATATTGAACATGACACAAAGACAATTGTTGGAAGTGTTGCTCCAAAACAAATCATCATCATATACGAGCCAAACGATGGAACTGCTCAATCAAGAACATTTATTGTCAACTATGGAGATCAAATCTCATTCATAAACAATCCATTCAAAGCCGGCAAGAAGACTTTCTTGGGTTGGTCTACAACCGCAGATGGTGATGTTGTCTACTTTGCAGACGACATTGTGACTGTTGATGACTTCTTCTTGGAAGGCACAAATGGTTCAGCAATCACGCTCTATGCTGTGTGGAGAGAAAAGTCTTCAAGCAATTGGTGGATTTGGCTTATTGTTGCAATTCTCATCTTGTTGCTTCTCATACTTATTGTGGTTTGGATAATCCATAAGAGAAGAAGACGCAAAGCAAGAATGATGGCAAAACAATAAAAGAAAAGGGTGAAGAAATTCACTCTTTTTCTTTTTGAATATCTTGTAAATTGCTTTGATTTTTGGACAAAATATTATAAACTATTTGCAGGAGGAATTTTATGAAAAAAATTAATGTTGTACAATATGGATGTGGAAAAATGTCCAAATATACAATGCGCTATGTGTTTGAAAAAGGCGCAAAGGTTGTTGGGGCTTTTGACATAAATGAAAAACTGTTTGGTAAAGATATCGGAGAAATTATTGAGAACGGAAAAACTTACAAGGTGAAAGTTCAATCAGCAAATGACTTTGAAAAGTTTTTGATGTCACATGATGTTGATGTTGTTCTTGTGACAACAATGAGCCTTCTTTCAGATTGTGAAGATGCTCTTCTCACTTGCGCAAAATGCGGAGTGAATGCAATCACAACATGTGAAGAAGCTTTCTTTCCACAAAACAGCAATCCAAAGTTGTTTGCAAAAATAAACGAATTGGCGATTGCAAATGAATGTACAATTTGTGGAAGTGGATATCAAGATGTTTTCTGGGGCAATCTTATCAGTGTGCTTGCCGGAGCAACTCATAAAATCACAAAGATTAAAGGAAAAAGCAGTTATAATGTTGAGGACTATGGCATTGCACTTGCAAAGGCTCATGGGGCAGGGCTTTCAACAGATGCTTTTGAGAAAGAAATCGCTTCTGCTGACAACATCTCTGAAGCAGAGAGAAAGAAAATCATCAAGACTGGGAAATTTGCTCCAAGTTATATGTGGAATGTCAATGGTTGGCTTGCAAGCAAACTTGGCTTAACAGTGACTCATCAAACACAAAAATGTGTTCCACAAATTGCAAAGAAAGCCATCAAGAGTTCAACACTTGGTTTAACCATTCCAAAAGGTGCCTGCACAGGCATGAGCGCTGTGGTTACAACACAAACAAAAGAAGGTATTGTTATCGAATCTGAATGTATTGGAAAAGTTTATGACAGCACTGAATTTGATTGTAATGATTGGACTGTTGAAGGTGAGCCAAATACGAGAGTTGTTATTGAAAGACCAGCAACCGTTGAACTCACTTGTGCAAGTGTTGTAAACAGAATCCCAGATGTTTTGATGGCACCTGCTGGATACTTCACAACTGAATATATGCCAGAGAATTTCTATAAAACAGAAAGCTTAGAAAAATATGTTCTTGAATGTGAAGATGATTGTTGCTGTGGCGACGATTGTGGTTGTCATCATCACGAATAAAGATTGAAAAAATGTTCGGCAAAGAAAATTCTTGACCGAACATTTTGCTGAAAAGGAGAAAACTTATGAAAAAAGGAATTTTGATATCGTTTGAAGGTGGTGAGGCTGGCGGAAAAACCACACAAATCAGAAGTTTATTGACGCTTTTAAAAGAGAATGGTTTGGATGTTGTTGGAACAAAAGAACCAGGAGGAACTTATGTTGGAGAGGCGATAAGAAACATTTTGCTTCACACAGATTTCAACATCTCTGCAAGAGCAGAAGCTTTGCTTTTCAATGCAAGCCGTTGTCAACTTATTGCTGATGTCATCGAGCCATCTTTGAAAGACGGGAAAGTTGTTGTTATGGACAGATTTTTTGACTCGACTTATGCTTATCAAGGTGCTGCTGGCTTAATTAAAAAAGAAGACTTGAAAAAAATTATTGACTTTGCAATCGATGGTGTTGAACCAGATGTGACTTTCCTTTTGGATATTGGCTTTGATGAGTCAAGAGTTAGAAAAGCTGCGGATGAGAAATTGAAAAATCTTGACAGATTTGAAAACAAACAAAGAGAATATCACGAAAAAGTCAGACAAGGATTTTTGGAATTGGCAAAGAAAAATCCAAAAAGGTTTGTTGTCATTGATGCAAGTATGCCAGTTGATGAAGTTTCAGAAAAAATAAAAACGGAACTCAACAATAGATTTAACTTATGCTTAAAATAAAAAAGACACGCAATATTGCGTGTCTTTTTTTATAGATTTCCTTATTTCTTTTGGAATTTGCCATCTTTTTTATGAACAACGAAATTGAGATCTTGAGATTCTGAAAGTTCTTTCACGCGAGAAAGAGCTTCGTCTTTGGTTGCAAAACTTGCAATGTTTCTTTTTGCACCATCTTTTTTTATGACCCAAACCCTTGCTTCTTTGTCATAAACAACCCTATAAATTGACTTTTTTGCTGTTGCTGATTTTGTTTCAGTTTTTGTAGGCGATTTCTTGGTTGTTGCAGATTTTTTTGTTGCAGAAGGCGCTTTTGTATTTTTGCTTGCTTCTGCTTTTGCTGGAGCAACAGTCTTTTGAGCCACTGTCTTTGAAGTGGTTGCAGTCTTTGATTTTGTTTTTGTTGCTGACTTTTCTTCAACAGGCTTTGCAACAGGTTTCTCTGCGACTTTTGTTTGACTTTGTTTTTTCTCTTCTTTTTTCTTTTTAAACCACATAATGTTTCTCCTATGTTTTTGTTATTATTATAATATACTTTTTTGAGAAATAAATCAAACAAAATTTTTGAAATATAAAAAGTCAATGCAAGCTTTTTCGACTAGAGGGGATAATTATAAAAAAAGAAGGATCAACCCTTCTTTTTAATTTTGTTTCTGATTTTCAGATAGAAATTATCAAATTTTTCTGCACAGATTTTGCCGGACCTTGAAAATCTTGACAAGAGCCAAATTGGCACCATAATAGCAAAAGAAGCAAGGAAATCCACCCAAAAGTGTTGTCTGGTGAAGACTGTTGCAAGCACAATCAAAATTCCAATTATGCAGCCAAAGATACGATACCAAAGTTTCATTTCTTTTCCGTCCACACAAGCAATGAAGATTGCAATTGCCATGAAACAGTGTTGAGATGGGAAACAGTTTGTTGGATTTGTTGAGTTCCAAGTCCAAACCACGAATTTGTCTGTGAAACTTTCTGGAGTGAAGTCTGGCTTGATAAATCTTGTTTGAAAGAAGAAATAGATAATTCCAGAGATTGCAAAACTTAAGCAAAGAGTGATGAAGATATCAAAGAGTTTGGTCTTATTTTTGTATGCCATATAAAAAAAAGTGATGATTCCGACAGGAAAAGTGAGATAATAGACATAGATAAATTCTGCCACCAAAGGGATTTTGTCATCAAGTGGAGTGTGAGCCCAAGGAGTTCCATAGTGAAAATCACCAGGCTTTGCTGCACTTGTTAAAATCTGATTTCCAAGATAAGAAACCCCAAGTACCAGTAAGAAAATAAGAAAAGGTAAGATTGCATACGCAATTTTGGAAAAGAATTTTTTCATGGTTATCCTTAAGATATGTATAAAAGTATTTTACCACAAGTGTCGAATTTTATGGAAATATTTTAAAGTTAAATTTTTTCCATAAAACAACATTTTTTGTGAGATTGTTGCAGAAATGGTTATTTGTCTTTTGAAACTAGTTTAACACAATCTTCTCTTGCCATAAGATATGTTTCTGAGTTTATGTTTTTCTTTGAAAGTTTTTCAAGGGTCTTGTTATTAAAATCATTGTTGATATCTTTTGCCTTAACACTTGAGATCTCTTTGACATCAAAAAACGTGTAGTAAGTTTCTTTCATTGCTCGAAGTCCGAGATCCAAATCGAAAATCACATTTCCAAGTTCTACAAAGCTGTGCAAAGTTCCGTTTGGATTATTGTTGCCGTAGGGCAAATAATTTATGACTGCTGTGTGAATGATTGAGTGGGATGGAAGATTGTTGACACATGCGTTTATGCAATTTTGATGACAGTTGTTTTGCTTAATTCCAAGTGCTGCAATCACAACTTTTGGAATTTCTTGAAAAAGAAAAGTTGTTTCATTTTTTGTTGTGCTTATAAAGGTCTCTTTTTTGTAGGTTTGCTCTGTCAAGTACGCACCAAACGCTGCATCTTTTGGAGTTTTCTTTTTTTGAATGCTTCTCATAAACATTACTGCAAGTGCTGTGCAAGCTTGAGTTTCTGACAGCTCGTCTTCATTATAAAAAGTTAACTCATCCATAATTTTGTTATAATTTGAATATTTCTGGGAAATTGCTTTTGCTTTTTCCAAAGATAAACTTGTCATTTTTTCTCCTTTAACTAACAGGTTATATTTTAATTTGTTATTTGGAAGATTTTGCTAAAATTTCTGATTTGTAATATGCAAGGCTTTCTTCAATGATTTCGATCGCACGATTATGGTCGCCCAACTCTTTTACTTCAACTGGTTTATTTTCCAATTCTTTATAGACAGCCAAGAAGTGCATAAGTTCTTGGAAAATATGTGCTGGAAGTTCTGATATATCTTTATAGCCGTTGTATTGTGGGTCACCATAAGGGATGGCGATGATTTTCTCGTCTCTTTGATCTCGATCAGTCATGATGACAACTCCAATTGGATAGCATCGTACAAGACAAAGTCTTTCCAAGGGTGTTGAACAAAGAACAAAAACATCAAGAGGATCTCTGTCTTTGCAATATGTGAGAGGAATAAAACCATAATCCATTGGATAGTGAGTGCTTGTGTAAAGGACTCTGTCCATGATGAGACAACCAGTGTCCTTATCAAGCTCATATTTTGTCTTGTCTCCTTGTTGAATTTCTATGCATGCGAGGAAGTCGTTTGGCTTCACTCTTTCTTCTTTCATATCTTTCCAAATATTCATTTTCTAACCTCATATTTGTTGGGACGACGCCTCAACTGGCAAATTATAACATATTGTTTTCAAAAAAGCAAATTTTATTGTTTGAGGATGTTTTGTGTGGTATAATGTTGAAAATGGGAGAAGAGAATGAAAGAGGTTTTTGATGTTATTATATTGGGAGCAGGTGCGAGCGGAATGATGTGTGCAAGCACAATCAAAGGGAAAAAAGTTGCAGTTGTCGACCAAGCTAAAAATGCTGCAAAAAAAATTATGGCCACAGGAAACGGCAGATGTAACTTGGGAAATAATAGTATTTCTTCAAAATTTTATAACCGCAACATCGACTCATTTTTGAAACAATTTTCAGAAATTGAAACCGCCAAATTTTTCTCTGATCTTGGGCTTGTGACTTATGTTGATGATGAGGGTAGAATATATCCTATATCAAATTCTGCAAAAAGTGTAATGGATATTTTGGAATATGGTGCAAGGAAGGCGTCATTCTTCTTGGGTGAAAGAATCAAAAATATCAAAAAGGAAGGAACCTCATTTGTTGTCAATCTAGAAACAAAAATCATTACTTCTCCAAAGATCGTTGTTGCCACCGGTGGTGGGTCTGATGAAATTTTGAAAATGCTTAAAGTCCCTTACAAAGAGTTTGTGCCAAGTCTTGTTTCTCTTAAAAGCAAACAAACAAGAGATTTGAATGGAACGAGAGTTTCAAATGTTTTGGTGAAAGCGACCAATGCTTTTGGAAAAACAAGAAGTGAAAAAGGGGAGGTTTTGTTCAGAGAAAACGGATTAAGCGGAATAGTCATTTTTAATTTGTCGACGCTCTATGCAAGAAGCGGAAGGTTTGAAGGAAAAGTAGAGATTGACCTTCTGCCAGATTTGAGCGAGCAAACTTTGAAAGATATCTTGAGAAAAAGAAAAAGTCTTGAGGCTCGACTTGACAAATTTTTTGTTGGCATGTTTGCAAACTCTGTTGCAAATGAGATTTTTAAGCAATCAAAACTCAACACAAACGCACCATGTGCGACTTTAAAGGAAAACGAGATTTTAATACTTGCGAAGACAATCAAAAATATGCAATTTAATGTGTGTGGAGCGCTGGACAACAACCAAGTTTTCAGTGGAGGCGTTCCACTTGAGGACTTGGATGAAAACCTTATGCACAAAAATCTTCAAGGTGTATATTTTGTGGGCGAGATTTGCGATGTCGATGGCGTTTGTGGTGGATATAACTTGCAGTGGGCATGGACAAGTGGACACATTGTGGGGGAAAGATTATGATTAAACTTGAACAAATCTCACTGCCAATCAAGTTTGATGACGAGGAAGTGAAAAGGCAAATTTGCAAAACTTTGAAGATTTTTCCCAATAGCATTGACAATTTTGAAATTTTGAAATTGTCAGTTGATGCAAGAAAAAAGCCAAACATAAAATACGTTGCAACTTTGGGAGTTTCGCTCAAAGGCAATATGGAGAAAAAGTTTTCTCATTTGGCATTTGAAAATAAATCTTACTTGATGAATTATCAAAGAAAAGAGACCAACAAAAAAATTGTAATTGTCGGCTTTGGTCCAAGCGGAATGTTTGCAGGGCTTACGCTTGCAAAAATGGGATTGAAACCGCTCATCATTGAGCAAGGAAAAATGGTGGATGAAAGAGCAAGAGATGTTGAGGAGTTTTGGAAAAATCGAAAACTTGACAAATTTTCAAATGTTCAATTTGGAGAAGGCGGAGCAGGAACATTTAGCGATGGAAAACTTAATACAAATTTGAATAATGCTTATTGCAAGACTGTGATTGAGGAACTTTATGCTCATGGTGCACCCAAAGAAATAACATATTTAAACAAGCCTCACATAGGGAGTGACAAGCTTAAAGAGGTTGTAAAAAACATAAGAGAGGAAATAATTTCTCTTGGCGGAACATTTATGTTTTCTACCAAACTTTCCAACATTAAAATTCAAAACGAGCAAGTGAAAGAAATTGAGGTTTTGAATGTTAAATCAGGGGAAATCTTAAACTTTCAAGTTGATTTTCTGCTTCTTTGTGTTGGGCATAGTGCAAGAGATGTCTTTTCTCTCTTAAAAAGAAAAGGGGCGGTTCTCAAACAAAAACCTTTTGCAATGGGAGTGAGAATAGAGCAAAAGCAAGCGGACATCAACAAGGCTCAGTATGGCATGGAAAGAGTTGATGGGCTTGGCAATGCAGACTATAAACTTGTGGTGCATCTTCCAAATGGAAGGTCTGTTTTCACATTTTGCATGTGTCCAGGAGGAGAGGTGGTTGCTTCAAGCAGTGATGATGGTGAAGTGGTGACGAACGGAATGAGCCATTTTGCCAGAGATAAAGAAAATGCCAACAGCGCTGTGCTTGTCAATATTATGCCAGAAGATTTTTGCGATGACGACCCTCTTGCTGGGGTTTGGTATCAAGCAAAATATGAAAAACTTGCATTCGAGTTGGGCGGAGGAAATTTTAATGCTCCTGCCGAAAGTGTTGGCAGTTTTCTTTATGGAAAAACGAATGAGAGCAACCTAAACTTTTCATATCGACCAAATATCACTTTCACAAAAATTGAAAAGTGCCTGCCAAAGATTGTGACTGAAAGTTTGAGGGAAGGCTTGCCACTCTTAAACAAAAAACTTGAAAATTTTGCAAAAGATGAAAATCTTTTGATTGCGATTGAAAGCCGTTCGAGTTGTCCACTCACCATTGTGAGGGATGAACATTTTGAAAGCAACATAAAAGGACTTTTTCCGGTGGGTGAGGGCGCTGGATATGCTGGCGGAATTGTTTCAAGTGCGCAAGACGGCATTAAGGTGGCTGAGGAGATTTTCAGAAGAGCATAAAAAAAAGAATGGACAAAAATGTCCATTCTTTTTTAGATTTGTTAGATGTCGGATAACTTAAGCATTCTTCTTTCCAAAGTGAAGAGTTGCTGCCAAAATTCCAGCAAGTGAAACCACTGAAGAAATGAGAACCATAATAAGTCCAGCGCCAACATGGTATGGGTTTACGCCAGAAGTTAGTTTGTTGAGATCGCCACAATACATTGCCATAAAGATGACTGCAAGAAGAGCGAAAACAACAAAGAGACCAGCAAGTGCATAGTTGACGTAGTTCATGAATTTGATTTTAACAACGCCAAGTTCGTTGAGAAGACCAAGAACACAACCAACAGCCAAAACACATGCAAGAACAAGTGCAATGATTGACATAATCATAGATGTTTTTGCATTGCCAGTCATAGTAGAATCTCCCAAAACATCATAAATTGATATTGATGTAGAAGGAACTCCACTTACTTTAACTGTCATGAATGCCATTGCATTCCAAGCGAGTGTCAAAACTGCCATGAGTGCGCCAACGCCGTATCCGATAATTCCCTTAAGGTTTTTCATCTACAAAATCCTCCTTTTGTTAAGATATAAATATATTAACACTTGACGGGGGGGGGAGTCAAGCGATTGACTATATTTGATATGAAAAAGTGACAAAAAGTGTGAAAAAACGCAACAAAAAAAATCCCACAAAATTGAGGGATATTTTTTTTGAAAATGTTTAGAATTTTGAAATATAGCGATATAGCACATCAATCCATTCTGTTCTTGGATGGAAAAGCCCTTGCTTTGCCATCTCTTTGATTTCAAAGATCGTAGCATAGCGCACTTCACTGACTTCTTCTGGTTGAGAGTGAAATTCTTCAATAGGAATGTCCAAGTTGTAGATGAAGAAATCATAAAATTGATTTTCTATGAAAGTGTCAGAAAGTGGAAGTTGATTTCGAAAACTCTACATAAATCTGAAATCTCGCACTTGAGTTTTCTTTGGGAGCATATATCCAACTTCTTCCATGACTTCTACAGCGGCACAACTCATGCTGTCTGCACCAAAAGGAATGTGACCTGCCACAGACAAGTCCCAAAGCCCAGGAAATTTTTCTTTTGTGCTTGCACGCTTTTGAATGAGAATTTTGTTGTCATCATTGATGATTGCAACGATGATTGCTCTGTGCCAAAGTCCTTTCTCGTGGACTTCTTTTCTTGTTGCTGGGCGACCAGTGCTGACACCATTCTCGTTTACAACCTCCAAAAGTTCTCTACCTTGGCTGTAGGTGGTGTAGACTGGTGCAGTGCTTGCAATAATTTTATCTGCCATATCTAAAATCCTCCCCCCCGCCAAACTTGAAGAGTAATTTGACTTGATGTGCTGGATAAATGAATTTAAAAGTTTTGTCCCAATTCCGCATTTTCGATATTCTTCGCAAATACAAATTGTTGATAGATGTAATCTTTTTCTTTCCAACCGTAACAAGTTCCTGCGAAATTATTGTCGAGCAAAGATACCTTGCCAATGATTTTTTTATCATGACAAAAAGTCCCATTCCATTGTTCTTTTAAAAGCTTATCAATTGATTTTTCGTATTTTTTATTATAATTAATGATTTTTATTTTCATAATTTCAATTTATCATAATCAAATAATTTTTGTAAAGCAGCTATTTAACGTTTTATTGAGTGAGGGGGGGGCTTATTTGCTTTTCAATTCATTTATGATGCCGATACACATGTTGATTTTTGTTGGGATTTCATAGGTTGCTCCAATTTTTTGAGCAACTGCTCCAATGCAAAGGTTGTAGCCTCGTGCAAAATCCCACCATTCGTTTTGATAGACAGTGAAAGAACGAAAAACATCTATGTTTTGTTTGTAGATGAAATCTTTGTTTGCCTTCATATAGTCCTTAACCTTGATCATATGAGGTTGAAGATTGTCTTCATAAAATTTGTTTTGTGAAAGATATGCAGAAGCCATACACTCTTGACAATATTTTGGATCGCCACCAGCAGTGACCAAAATGTCGCATTTGTTTGTAACTTCTTCAATATGGCTTTGGCAAAATTCATCGAGTTTTTTATTTGAGATTTTTGGGTGAAATTCATTGATGTTTTTGAAATGCTCATTGATTGTGACTGCACCAAAATCGTTGAAGTGTTTTTCGATGACTTTTTTGTTTTCCACAATCATCACTTCAATGCTTCCGCCACCACCGATCATGATTGCAAGTCTGCCAGTGAAATTATTCCCGAGGGTCACGCCAGAAACAGTGTAAAGTGCCTCTTGCTCAGATGAGACGATATTGAAAGTGCATTTGGTTTTTTGCTTAAATTCTTTCAAAAAAGCGGTTTGTTCTTTTTTGTCCAATTTGCGAAAAACACTTGTCCCATAAACATATACATTTTTGGTTGTTTGCTTCAACTCCAAAATGAATTCGCACAGATCGTCAACATCCTTTGTGTCTAAAACTCCATTTTTTAAATGTGCTTTAAACATTATGCTCCTTGATGGCAAAGCGATGATTTTTTCATCTATGTACTGATATGCTTTGGAAACAGATGATCCAACTTCAACAACAATAAAATTTTTCATTTTTTCTCCTTATACTTTTTTATTATAAAATATAAAAGTAGGTTTTCAAAATTTTTGAGGGCTATTGAAAAAAAATTGTTTTGTATGCTGAATTCTTTTAACTTTTATTTGGGGAAGAATAAAAATATTGGTTATGTGTATTGCTTGAAATAAATATTCCAATTTGATATAATGAATCCAAGGGGGACAAAATGAGAGAATATATTGAAATTACACCACACAGATCCATTATGACCAAAATCGCACAGACGGGTTATTCAGTTCAAGAGAGCATTTCAGAACTTATTGACAATTCTATTGATGCTCGTTTGGAAGATGAAAAGGTGACAGTTGAAATTGTTTTCACAAAAGACAAAATTTCAGTCAAAGATAATGGTCGTGGTATGAATAAATTGCAAGCGCAACACTGCATACGACTTGGATATTCCAGCAAGAAAAATAAACTGGGCGAATTTGGTTTGGGACTTAAGACCTCCACTTCATTTTTAGGAGAGGAATTTGTTTTAAGCACAAAACAAAAAGATGAAAATGAAGAATATGTTTTGCGTTATAACGAGAAAGAATGGTTGGAAAATGGTGATTGGTTTAAATTTCCAATGGACATCAACAAGGCAGATTCGTCTGCTCATGGAACAATGGTTGAAATTACTAAACTTAAGATTGAAGTTGATGAAAAACTTGCATTGAAAATTGAGGAAGAGCTTGGCAGAAGGTTTGCTCCATTCATTGTCAACAATGAGGCAGAACTCATCTTCAATGGCAGAGTTTGTCAAGTTCCAAAGACTGTCATCATTGAAGATACAAAAAGAGAATTTAAATTGTCAGAAGGAAAAGTGACTGTCAAAGGTTGGTGGGCATATCAGCTTTCTGGCTATAACAAAAGCTTGTTTGGTTTCAACACCTTCAGACGTGGACGTCTTGTGACTGTCTTTGACAAAATTGGAATAAGTCCAAACCAAGACATCAAGCAGATTGTTGGAGAACTTGAGATAAGTGGAGTGCCAATCACTCACGATAAAAAGAACTGGGTGAAATCAAGTGAAGAGTTTGAGCTGGTTGAAAAAATTCTTAAAGAATACTTCACTCCTTTTGAATATCGTCCAAAGAGATTGCTTTCAGGATATCCTGCAAGCAAAGGGAAAGTTATTGGCACAGTCAGACAACTTAACATGTTTCATGGTTCTGATATGGAGAAAGAAATTGCGAAAGTAAACAAAGGTGACATTATTGTTACGGCGATGACAAGACCACAATATTTGATTGCAATCAGAAGAGCCGGCGGAATCATCACCGACCTTGGTGGAACTCTTTGTCACGCTGCAATTGTTTCTCGAGAATTTGGAATTCCTGCAGTTGTAGGCACAAACATTGCAACAAGCACTTTGATTGACGGAACAAAAGTTATTCTTGATGGAGGGGAAGGAACTATTTATGAATATTAGAATTCCAGAATATTATTTGAAAATGCCACAATATCTTCCAAACGATTTGGAAGGAATGATTTTGACTTATCCAAAGAAGTTTCCATACATTGTGGCTCATTATGAAGAAGTTTCAAAAAAATTTTATGCTGACCCAGAAGGGTTTCGTGCCTATGGAAACAGTCAGCTTGAAGAGCTTAAGGCAGGGCTTGAGAAGGTGAAATCAGATTGGGACAACACCAAAGATAAAACTTTGAAATTTATGGTTGAAACTGATCAGCGCCTAAACAAATTGTTCTGTTATCGCTTCTGGATTGTAAACTATCTTTTTGCTGATGGTCCAATTCACTCTTTTTATGTCGATAATCTGAAGCGTCTTGTTCCACTTTTGATTGTGGAAGAAAATGTGGTTGAATATGAAGCCAAGGTCGAGCAAATCATTCAAGACCTTTTGCAGTCTGACTATGCTGACCTCTATTTGATTCAGGCACTTAATGGCAATTATGTATACCGAGAACTTCTTTCAATTTCAAAAATTGAAAAGGATTTGGAAAAAGTCACAAAATTGATTGATGAAGCTCCTCTTGACAATGCGCAAAAGATAAATGAAATTTGGAAAAAACTTTGGGAAGAAGGTCTTTGCGACAACGAGCTTATCAAAAAGAAACTCTCTTCTGCCATCTATCAGGTGAAATTTAGAAAGAGTATGTTGCCACTTTACAATGCTCTTACTCACACAATTGAATTCCGAAAGGGAAACTTGGAACTTTTTGAAAAGCACGAAAACATGCAAAAGCGTATTGATGAAATTATGAGACTTGCAAAAAAACATCTAAGTCCAGAGGACGTTGAACTTTTTGAAATGAGCTATAAGCAAGCCAAAAACTTCTCAATGTATAAAGATGTTATGGGAAGTGTTGATGGTGATTTGCTTCCGTTCTGGTTTGGGCTTCATGATATGGTCAAGCAAGAACTTAAGAAAATCAATCCAAATGCTCAATTCTCTCATTCTGGGCAAGCGGCAATGTTCAACTCTTTGGTTTGGTATTTACCTGATGATTTGAAGGCAGTTGTGATGAGCCCAGATATGGTGGATTTTTCTGTTGAAACTTTGTAAGGAGAAAAAAATGAAAGATGTCGTTTATATCGGTCGTCACTCCAGATATGACACTTCTGAAGAAGAGGGGAAAGGGGGAAAACTGACTGATGCTGGCAAAACCGAAGCTGTGCAAAAAATGTTGAGTTATATCATTTCAGTTTTTACTGATGAAGAACTTAAAAACACTCGATTTCTTTTTGTTGCTTCTCCAACAAGTTGGAAAAATAATCCAAAGCTCGGAAGAAGAGCTGTTGAAACAAGTGTGATTTATAGACGAGCAATCAACAAATATTTAAAAAACAACTGCGGAATGACACAAAGCGAGATTAGGACTTGTTTTATGGAAGATGATTGTCAAGATGCAATGATTGTTCCAACCATGCAGAAGCTTATTGAAGAGCCAAACTTTTGGGTTGAAGCCCCTGAATTTGTCAAAAAACTTGAAAAGGAATGTGGGGGCAGAACAGCCAAATTTTGGAATAGGCTTGCCACAGTCACAGATGAAGAAATCAAAGTTTATGGTGAGCATGTCGAAAGTTCCAGAGATGTTGCAAGACGAATGATCAAAGCATTTTCAATGGCCAGACAATGGGGAGCGGCTCAAGAAGGAGTCAACACCTGTGTGATTATGATAAGTCATGGGGAAACATTGCAACCTTTCTATGATGGAATGGGTTTTGATTTTGCAAAGACTGGCTACAACGAGGGCATTGTTATTGAAGCTGATGGAAGAGAGAAGGATGATAAAGTTAGGATTTATGACGCCTCTTTCAAACAACCAGAAAAAAATGTAGATCTTGGCAAAAGCATTGGAGAAAAAAAATAATATGATAATAAAAAAATTTAAGGATGTCGACACAACTTTGCAAGGTCGTGTTGGTGGGAAAGCATTCAATCTTGCAAAACTCAAAAGCTTTGGACTTAATGTTCCAAACGGATTTGTTGTTGTCGATTATGAAGATTGTGCCGAAAACAATGAAGCAATTTTGAAGATGTTTGATGATTTATCTTTGAAAATGGTCGCGGTGCGTTCTTCTGCAATTTGTGAAGATGGGGCACAAACCTCTTTTGCAGGGCAGTTTGAGACAATTCTTTTTGTAAAAAAAGACAATTTGATTGAGGCAGTTCAAAAGTGCTTTTGGTCAAATCAAAATGAGAGTGCAATGTTTTATGCACAGGAAAACAACATTGAAAAAGAAAACACAAAAGTTTCAGTTGTTGTCCAAACAATGATCGACAGCGAAATTTCTGGTGTTATGTTTACACAAAATCCAATCACGGAAGAAGATGAAATCTTGGTAGAATGTATTTTGGGAGTTGGAGAACAACTTGTTCAAGGAGAAGTTACGCCATCACAAATCAGGATTTCAAAAACAGATGGTGTGGCTATTTCCTATTTGGGAGAAAAAATTATTAGGGAAGACAAAATCGCAGAGCTATTTCAAAATGCAAAAAAGATTGAAAAATGCTTTGGTTGTCCACAAGACATAGAATTTGCTGTGGAAAACAACATTCTCTATATTTTGCAAGCACGACCAATCACAACTTTGAGTTAAAGATAAAATGAAAAAAGACAGGTCAGTTTGACTTGTCTTTTATTATTTTTTTTCTTTTATTGCGGAGGAGATTGCCAAGCATGCGATTAACAAAAAGAAACCGCCAAGCCCAATCCCTAAAAAACAAAAACCGATTATTTTCATTGTTTCGTTTTTAAATTTATCACCTAATTTTGCAAGTAAAACCCCAACAAAAACCATCAGCAATGTTATTCCAAAACCGAAAAAAAGAAGAAAAAGTTTTAATTTTATTCGTTTAGGAGAAAAGTTAAAAGATTTATTATTTTTCATATAGTAATTATATAAAAGCAGAACAAAAAAAGCAATAAAAAAGCGAGAGGCGTAAAACAATTCTAATGAAGAATTGATTAAACACACACCATCATTCTTCATTAAAAACTACATTTGAGATTTAAATCAATTCAACTTAAAAGTCACGACAAAATCGCCAAGCGATGCTGCGATTTTCGCTTGGTCGTGAATGAAAAAACAAGTCAAAAGGCGATGCTTTTTAAACTTGTTTAAAAACGAGCACATAATGCGGTTTTTTCATTTGGTGCACCAAGAACAACCTAAATCGAACCCAGAGAAAAACTTCTCTTCTCGACTTGGGTTTTCTTTTTTCTTCATTCTCTCTTAACTGCAAAAAAAACGAATGTTTCTGCCGTTGTCATAGGTTGGCGTTTAAATAACATATCTTCAAAATCTTTCGCCATGCACTTTAACCTTGACAACAAAGAATATTCGTTTAAACTGACAATAGAGAGATGAAAACAAAAAGCAAAAAGTGGATGTGCGATTGCTTCGCCAGCACTCCACTTTTTGTTTGTTTCCATCAAATTTATTTGGTTTTCGTGTGCTTGGTTTGGCGAGGCAAAGCCGAGCCACTTGTATATACCAAGCACACGCCTAAATGCCAAGTGTATTTATTTTTTACATTTTGGACATTTACATTTATATCTATCAGAGAAATGGTCAGGTCTATAGCTCCATTTATATCCGCATATTAAACATTCATATTCTGCCTTTTCTCTTGCTCCATTATAACTAATTACTTTTATATTTTTATTGAGATTTGAAAGTTTACCACAATACTTATCAAATAAAATTTTCTTTTTTTCTTCTTCAGTCAAACTAGGTTTTGGCTTTTTGTTGTCTTTTTTATATTCAATAATTCGTTGTTGTCTTTCAATCTTTCTCTGTTCAGCCTTAATTTGTTTCATTTCTTCAGGATTAATAAGTCCACTCACAATTAGTCTGCCACTTTCTTTTGTGCTGTTGGATGCAATAGTATCATTCCACAATCTAACTATATTATTTTTTGTAGTATATTGAAACCCTTTTAATATTCTTGAAATTCTATACATATCAGTTTCTGGAACAAATGTTTTCTTATTGCTTTCTTTTAAATTATTATTCAAAACAACTAAATTGTTATTGTTGTCCTCATAGCCTAATAACTTAATATAATTACCATATAATTCTTTGTTATGTGCTTTTAGTAAACTTATCAAATTCGTATAAACATATTTATCTACTATTGAATAAGCAAAATATGGTGTTATTGTTGCATCGAGTGGGTTAATATATAAGTGATTGTAAAAGTCAATATCAACTATACTTCCGTGTATATAACCACTGCCACCAATTCTTTTAATTTCATTTGAAATTTGCTTTTGAAAATTCTCGTAAGATTCTAAAAATAATTTTACTGAATTAGAATAGTTTACTAAATTTTCATAAAAATAGTTTAAATCGTGTTTGCCAACATTTTTATAACTTCCGCCATTTAGCAGTTTTAAGTCATTGTTATTGTTAAGTTTTATCAAAAAGCAGTATATTCCATTTCTTTTAAGCATAAATAATTTTTCAAAATCACGATTAAAATCTATTCTATTGCCAATACCATAGTAGAATAATTTGTATTGTTCTCGAGTAATCTCATAAATGCCATCGTTATAATCTTGAAAAATATCAAATTCTTTTGATGTCATTAAATATTTAAAACCATATGAATCACCCGTGTATCCAACTTGGTTATCGGCATAAAGTTTCATTTCTTCATTTTCAATATAATTATTTCTGTGGGTGTGCCCTGAAATATAAAACCAATTTTTATTATATTCGCCACTAGACCAATCTTCTTTTGGCATATGAGTAATAAAAAATATTTTTTTATCGCAAGCAACTTCTGTTAGCTTTTTATGTAAAGTATCAACTTGTTTAGACCTTTCTTTTTCTTGTTTTCTAGTAATATACTGCGTTCTATATATTCCTTGGTTGAAACTGAATTCTTCATTCATTCCTGCATAACCAATACCACCAAATATTGCATAGCTATTACATAAAAATTTATTTCTTAAAACACTTTTATCAAGTGCAAGAATTTCTTCTTGAGAGTATATATGTTGCTTATCATTTGGTAAAAATAATTGATTTTCCAATAAGTGAATTTTGCACTCAAAAGAATTTAAAAATTTTCTATAACTGTCAACCATTTCCTCTATTGTACTGCAAGTTTTGTTCAATTTTATGTCCCATAACTCGTGATTACCAAGCACTATAAATGTTGTTTGGTATGGCATTTCTGCTCTGTAAGCCTTGAAAAATAGTTTAAATACTTCAAAGTTGTATGAAATATCTCCAACAAATATGATGCTGTAATTATAAGTAAAAGTTGGTAAACTACTTTTTAATTGTTCTATAACTTTTTTGAAATAAGAATCTAATTCAAACTTATTTACATTATTTTTAAACTTATTTAATAGTTTATGATTTAGGTGTAAATCACTAATATAACAAAGCATAAAATTATTTTCTTCTAACAATTCAATGTCAAGTTGCCTGCTAGGGACTAAATCTAACGAGGTGGAAGGTGTTATATTTGCTAATTGATTATCTTTTGTTATTATCTTAAAAAGATTATCTTTATAAGTGCCAAGTTTAATCATTATTGTCGAAGATATTTTAGCTTTGGTTAAATCATATTTATTTAAGTCAATACCTTCAAAATCATAATCTAACAAGTTTGCATCTTGTAAATCATTATCTAATGCTTTATAAAATTTATCAAACAAAGTATATATTTTTTCTTCTCTTTCGAGAGTATATTTCTTTTCTCTAACAATGTGAAATAAATTATCTTCTTTTGAAAAATATTTATCTATAATACAAAAATCCATATAAAACCTCTATATAGATAACATTATAACATATTTTTATAAAAAATCATTTAATTTGCCAAATAAAAAAACTAAATTGATAGGTTCAATTTAGTTTCTTTTTGGTGCGTCTGCCGGGACTCGAACCCAGAATAACGGTTCCGTAGACCGTCGTGATATCCATTTCACCACAAACGCAAATAAGGCGATTTCAAGTTTTGCTCTGTTATTATAGCAATTTGTCACAAAAAAGTAAAGGGATTTTTCAAAACCTCTTGAAAATTGCGGTGTTTGGTGATAAAATATCCTTATGGAAAGTATTAAAGAAAGAATGAAGAAACTTGCAGAGTTTGGAGAAAAAGTGTTTGCGGTGGAGTTTCGTGGCAAACTTTATTATATTATCGAAAGCGGTCACCTCCTAGGTGGGGAAAGGGGAAGTCAAAAAGATTACACACTTTTTGATGATAAAAGCCAACTCGGGCACCTTTACATTTCAGATGTAAAGATGACGGAAGCGGAGATTGAATTTGAAAAATTGGATGGTGGTGTGCTTGTTGTTCCAAAAGAATATTTCTTGCTGACAGATATTGAAATTTCAGACATTGATTTGCGTTGCAAAGGTCTTGGAGGCATGCTTCTTAATTGGGCGACAAAAGATATGCAACATGCTTCTGCAAAAAGAGAAGAGATTTTGCCACTTCTATTCATCAGACATAACAGCGAAGAAACTTTTGCTTTCTATGCAAAGTGGGGTGCAGTTGTAAATCAAAAAGTGGAAGATGTCAAAAGAGGCTCGAGTTGCTATATGCGCATCGACAAACCTATTGCAAAGCCAGAGTATGAGGTTAAAGTGATTGCAAAACACGATACAACAATAAAACAAGATAGGTCAAAATAAACCTATCTTTTTTTTGCGAATTTTTATTTTTTATAAGAAGACTTTCCTTTATTTTTAGAGAAACACAATGTGTTTTTGATTTCATGAGCGAGTGCTTCATGTATGCCTTTGACAAGACATAACTCTTCTACGGAAGCGGAGCGAATGTTATCTGTTGTTCCAAAAGCATGAAGCAGTGCATTGATTTTCACTTTTCCAAGTCCTTTGATTTCGTCAAGCTCTGTTGAAACCTGATTCTTGATACGCAGTTGCCTGTGGAAAGTTATTGCAAATCGGTGTGCTTCATCTCTTATACGTTGCAAAAGTTTGAGTTCTGCACTGCCATATTTGAGGATGATGGGCGAGTTTGACCTTGTTGTATAGACTTCTTCCAAGCGTTTTGCGAGGGCAATGATTTCAATTTTGTTTTCAAGTCCAAAAGATTTCAAGATTTCAAGGCAGGAAGAAAGTTGACCTTTTCCACCATCTATGACAAGAAGATTTGGTTTTTCAGAAAAACTCTCTCCATTTTGCTCGACATAGCGTTGAAGTCTTCGCGACAATGCTTCTTTTAAACTTTCAAAATCGTTATTGCCTTGCACAGTTTTGATTTTAAATTTTCGATATTGTTTTTTGTCTGCCTTGCCATCCATAAAAACCACCATTGAGGCAACCTTATTTGTTCCACTAATATGTGAAATGTCATAACATTCCATGCGAAGAGGAGTTTCTCTCAAATTCAGTTTTTCTTGTAATTGCTTGAGTGCACCGATTCCAGTGCTGTAGGCGAGTTTTTCTTTTTCAAGATGTTTTGTTAAATATTCAACTGCATTTTCTTTTGCCATAGAAAGCAATCTCAAGTTTACGCCATTAGGGTTGCTTTTGATTTTTGCATTTTTGCCTAAATAGTCACAAAGTAATTTTTCATCTATGCTATGACTGACAATAATCTCTTGCGGAATGAGCGTGTTTTGATAATACTGTGAAATGAAATTGAAAAGAGTTTCACTTTCTTCAAGTGCTGCGTCACTCTGCACAAAATTTGCAACTCCAAGAATTTTTCCGGCACGCACAACAACGACTGTGATAACTCCATTCAGCCCATCGGTGTGATATGCAAAAACATCTTTGTCCACATCTTTTGGCAAATTTGCAACGACTTTTTGTTTGAGTTTGGAAATCATCTTAAGACATTCTCGAAGTTCAATTGCTCGCTCAAAGTTTTGAAGCTCTGAAGCGATTTCCATTTTTTTTGTTAGGATTTCTTCAATCTCGTCGTCATTACCATTCAAAAAACGAATAACTTTTTTGATTTCTTCGGCGTATTCTTCTTTGGTAACTCTGCCAGTGCATGGGGCAAGACAGAGTCCAAGAGAAAAGTTCAAGCATTCTCGTTTTACGGATGGGGTGTTTGTGATTTTGGATTTGCAAGTACGGATTTTGAAAGCATAACTTATTGTCTTCAAAATCTCTCTTGGGTCAATGCCAGCGAAATAGGGACCAAAGTATTTTGCGCCATCGTCTTTCTTGACTTTGCGCACAATTTCAAGGCGAGGAAAGTTCTCTCTCATGTCAATCTTGATGTATGGAAACATCTTTCCATCTTTAAGAAGTATGTTGTAAAATGGTTGATGTTTATGGATGAGGTTGCTTTCAAGTGCAAGTGCGTCAAGTTCACTCATTGCAATGAAATAATCAAAGTCATCAATGTTATCCACCATTGCTTGGACTTTGCTTGGCTTAGGAGAAGAGTGAAAATATTGGCTTACTCTGTTTTTTAAATTTTTCGCTTTGCCAATGTAGATGATTTCTCCATTTTTATCTCTCATAACATACACACCAGGTTTTGTGGTGAGAGTTTTGAGTTTGTCAGCGATTCGCTTATTCATATCTCTATTATAATTGCTTTAATTAAAAATACCAATTCTTTTTGTCAAGTTTTGCAACATCAAATAAACAATTGTCTATTATTTTTTAAGAAGCATTTAAGTTGTTTCAAAAAAAAATATTTCGAATTTGGGGGAATGCAAGCACTTTTTTTAAGAAAAATGTTGTAATTTGTATTTTTATTTGTTATAATGTGAAAAATAGATGAGGGAGGATGCAAGATGTCAACTTCTATGTTGTTGGGGTTATTTGACTGGATTGGGGATTTCTTTAAATCTCTTTTTGATCTTATCCCAAAGATTATGTATCTTTTGTATGCATCAATGGCATGCGTTTTGGATGTTTTGCAACTCTTCTTCAGAAAACTTGCTGGTCTTGATGTTTATTATATTGATGGTGAGGCTGTTCAAGGTGACATCGTTACAAACTTTATTACTGGAATTTTAGGAATAAAAGATGGCAGACAAAACATGTCATATTCTGCACTCTCAACTGTTTTCTGGTCAATGATTGTCTTTGGAATTATCATCTGTTTTGCAAGCACAATTATTGCAATCATCAAAAGTCACTACAGTTATGATGAAAAAGCTGCAAAGGGACCAATGCAATATGTTTACACCGCAGGAAAAGCTATCATTAACATGATTGCTGTACCTGTCATTGTTGTTTTGGGAATGTATGTTTCAGAAGCAATCTTGACTGCACTCGACACAATCACTTCAACAAACAGTGGTGTTGTCGATGCAATGTATGGCACGGAAAAAGGTTCTGATGGAAAAGAAGTAAATCTGACTGATAAATTTCTTGTGAAAGTTGACACAAGGACTGGGAAAAAGACATCAATCTATTATGATATCTTTGGTGTACATAGTGGCGTTGTTTATGGTGCTGGTGGTGGAGACGAGGGAAGTGCATCAGAAAATCAAAAGAAATATGGTTTGATTGCTGCGTCAAGTCAACCATTCTCCGGATCTTTGTTTAAAGTTGCTGCTTTCAACGGAAATCGTGCAAGACTTGGACAAATCTCAATTGAGAAAAATTTCACTGGTGGAAAAAATTCCACAGGTGAATTTAAATTGTTTGCAAATGCAAAAGATAATGATCAACTTGCAGACATGATTGATACGGCATTTGCTTGTAATCTACATGCAAAAAACTGGTTTGGTCTTAAATATGAGTTTGGTGACATTGTTTCAATGAAATACTTCACAAACTACTTGACTCTGGGAACAAATTCTTTCTCAAAGTTTAATGTTGGTTTGGTTTGGTATTATTATGATTTGTGGCAATTCAACTTTATTGTTGGTTTTGCTGGAATCATTGTTTGCGTTTCAATATTCATCAATGTTATCCTTGGTCTTATCACACGACTCTTCATGTGTATAGTACTCTTCTTGGTTGCTCCTCCTCTCTTTGGTCTTGCTCCTTTGGATGGTGGAAAGGCTGGGAAAGGTTGGAGAGAAAACTTCATGAAACAAGCTCTCATGGCTTATGGTGCTGTCGTCGGCATGAACCTTGTTCTTATGATTCTTCCTTATATGAATGAAATCGACTTCTTTAATATCGCTATCGCTGACTACTTCGCTCAAACCCTTGTTATTATTGTCGGTCTTATTACTATCAAAGCTGTTATCGCAACCCTTTCAGGTCTTATAGGCGCTGCTGATGCCAATGAAACAGGTGGCAAAATCAAAGACGAAGTCGCTGATGTAGCTGGTAAAGCTACCAAAATGACTGTCGGCGCTGCCAAGATTGGTGGTAAAATCGGCGGTAAAGTTGGTATGGCTGTCGGTTCTGATATGATCAAAGCCGGTGGTAAACTTGGAGGATTAATTGGCAAAATTGGGTATACCGAAAAAGATGCCAATGGGAATCCGATTATTGGGAAAGATGGTAAACCTGTTCGTCATACTCTTGGAGGTTTAGCAAGTGGTATCGCGAGTGGAACAGGAAAAGCTGGAGGGTTTGTAAAAGCAGGTGCTGGAAAAGTTAAAAGTGGTGCAGGCTGGTTAAAAAATCATATTGTTGGTCAAGACGAAGAAAATAGAACAATGTTTGGACAATTCCTTCTTGGTGGTACTCGAACAAGCAAAAGAAAACTCAAGAAGAGTGCAGACGCAGCAGCAGAAGCAAGTAGACTTGAGGCTCAAGCTGCAGCAGAAGAAAGAAGAGGTGATACCAAAGCAGCCGCTATGCTTAGAAAAGAGGCAAGGGATAAACAGAATCTTTCAGATACGCTTAAAGCTGAAGCAACAACTACCTCAAGTGGATCCGCTATTGCTGGCATGGTAAAGGGTGGTGCTCAAGGACTTCTTGGAAAAGCATTTGAAAGAAATGAGGATGGCTCACTCAAGAAAGATAAAGATGGAAAGCCAGTTGGAGGAAGTGGAATCAAAGGAATGCTCAGCCTTGCAAATGCAAAACTTAATGTTGCAAAAGCATCTATTGATGGAAATGGTTTTGCAGGAGCAGTTTCAAAAGCATTGGGAGATGCAAGCAAAAACCTTAGCCTCAAGGATAAGGATGGAAAGGGTGCGATGGGGCAAATGTTGTCTCTTGCACATGATGGATTGCTTAAGAATGACTCTGGACTTGGCAAGTTCTTGGATTCTTCAGAAATCAAGAAGAAACCAGATCACGACAAGACGACTGCAACTTCAACCGCTGCTATGGCTAAAAACACAGAAGAGATGAAGGCAAGCATGGCAAACATGTCTGAAGCAATTGATAAACTTGCAGCAGCACTCAACAAAAAGAAAGACTAACTTGAGGTGACAGATGTCAATCTTGAAGAAACTCCGTGAGATGTTGAAAATTGGTTTTTTGTCAGACTCTGGATTAAAGAAATTTATTCACGAGTCTGGCATTAATCCAGATCGAGACTATGCCAAGGAAATTGCTGAAAATACAAAACTTTTGGCAATTGAAACTGAAAAGCAAGCGGAAGAAATGGAAAAGTTGAGAAAAGCACTTGCTAAACTTTCTGAAAGCATCAAAGAAAAATAAAAAACTGGAGAGAGTTCTCCAGTTTTTTGTTGCTTACATACTTTTTTAAGAACAGAAACAAAAAAAAGACAGAGTGATTTGCTCTGTCTTATTCTTTGGTGGTGATAGGTGGGCTCGGTGCAGACCAACGCCAAACTTGTTTGTGGAAAGTTGGTCAAACCTGCTGGACAATCGAGCAGGGCGTAGAGCCGACACCGATAGGTGGTTCGCTTGGCGGATGCCAAGGCAAAACATGATTTTGCAGCCCACCTTTTGTGTTGGGAATAAATAATATAAAAAAGACAGAGTGATTTGCTCTGTCAGATTAATTTGGTGGTGATAGGTGGACTCGGTGCAGACCAACGCCAAACTTGTTTGGGAAAAGTTGGTCAAACCTGCTGGACAATCGAGCAGGGCGTAGAGCCGACACCGATAG
>CAJTYR010000003.1:158999-203334 GCA_910584295.1 uncultured Christensenella sp.
CTTTATGTTGGAAATAAATTATATAAAAAAACAGAGTAATTTGCTCTGTCAAGTATTTTGGTGGTGATAGGTGGGCTCGGTGCAGACCAACGCCAAACAAGTTTGGGGGAAGTTGGTCAAACCTGCTGGACAATCGAGCAGGGCGTAGAGCCGACACCGATAGGTGGTTCGCTTGGCGGATGCCAAGACAAAACAATGTTTTGTTGCCCACCCTTTATGTTGGAAATAAATTATATAAAAAAACAGAGTAATTTGCTCTGTCAAGTACTTTGGTGGTGATAGGTGGGCTCGAACCACCGACCTTATGGGTATGAACCATACGCTCTAGCCAGCTGAGCTATATCACCAAACGTAATCGTATTATACAACAACTACTTCTTTTTTGTCAATCAAATTTTTAAATTTTTGTGTTTGCTTGCTTAAAAATAAAAAATGTTTTAAAATATTGTCATAAGGAGATTTATTATGATTGAAGAACAAATTAAAAAATCAAACATTGAGGCAATGAAAAACAAGGACACTGTTGCCAGAGGTTTCTACAGTGTGCTTATGAACAAAGTGCTTCTTGAAAAAATTGCAAAGGGAGATCGCAATCAAATGCTTCCAGATGCGGACATGTCAAATATTTTACAAAAGACAATTAAAGAACTTAATGACGAAAAAGTAAATTATGAGAAGGTTGGAAATGCTGAAGAGGTTTCAAGAATCTCAAGACAAATTGAGATTGCTTCTTCATATTTACCAAAAATGCTTTCTCGTGAAGAAATAAAAAGTATTATTGATTCTCTTGAAGATAAAAGCGTGCCAACGGTTATGAAACATTTCAAAGCAAATTTCAACGGACAGGTTGACATGAGGCTTGTTCAAGAAATTTTAAAAGGTTGATATGAAAGTTTATTCAATAAGCGATTTACACCTATCGGTCAACAATCCAAAACCGATGGACATCTTTGGACCAACTTGGAACGGCTATCTTGACAAAATTTTTTCGCAGTGGAAAGAGAAAATTCTGGAGGATGATTTGGTTTTGCTTGCTGGAGATTTTTCATGGGCGATGAAATTGGAAGATGCGGTTTCTGATTTTAAACTTATGAAAGATTTGCCAGGCAAGAAAATCATTATTCGTGGAAATCATGACTATTGGTGGAAGAGCATAAGTGCAGTGCGAGGAATTTTACCAGAGGGCTTTTATGCTGTTCAAAATGATGCTTTAAAATTTGGTGGATATATCGTTTGCGGAACGAGGCTTTGGAACTTGCCTGCTCCAAATAAAGTTATGACCGCTGAAAATGAAAAAATCTACAAAAGAGAACTTTTGCGACTTGAGATGACGCTTCAAAATGCAGTTAAATTGAAAGAGAATGATGAAAAGATAATTTGTATGCTTCATTACCCACCTTTCACTTTCAGAGAAGAGGACAACGAGGTGACAGCACTTTTGGAAAAATATGGTGTCTATAAGGTGGTTTATGGGCATATTCATGCATATTGCAAACAAAATTTGGTTTTGGAAAAAAATGGTATAACTTATTATTTGACATCTTGTGATATTGTTGGAAATCGCATTATCGAAGTGGATTGATGCCGATTGAAATTTTATTGACAAGTTTGGCAATAATATGTTAAGATACGATAATGACTTGGAGATTTAAATGAAAAAGACAACAAAACTTTTGTGTGGGCTTCTTGGTGTAGGGTTTTTGCTTACAGGTTGCGCCACAGTTTCTACAATTAAAAACAGAGATTCAGAGTTGATATTCAATGGAAATTCTGCTGTCATGATTAATGACAGTTATCTTTATTATGGCAATTCTTTTGCGGACTATTCAGCCTTTGAAAATGATACTGACTATAAAACGTCAGCAAAACTTTCATATCTTGCAAGACTTGAAGCAGGAGCAAAACTTTCTGCAAAAACAGAAGACTATTCTCCAAAAGGTGTGGAGACTGTTGCGAAAGAAGTTGCGGTTCACGAAAAGAGTTTTATGTTTGCACTTGGTGATTGGATCTACTATCTTACTCCAAACAGAAAGAAATTTGAAAATGAAGATGGAAAACTTGTTCAACAATTTGGTTATTCAACACTTTACAGAAGCAAACTCAATGGTGATAAGAAGAAGGCTCTTTACACAACTTCAGCAGAAATTTCAAAAATTGAAGTTTTGAAGTATGGCAAAAAATATTATTTGGTTATGCTCGCAGGCACAAATCTCATTCGTTTTGAATTAGGAAAGAGTGTTAAGCGTGAAACGATTGCAAAAAATGTGACAAGTGTTGCTCTCCCAGAAACATATCAGAAAAACAGAGTTGGAAGCACTCTTGTTTGGAATGGAAACATTTATTATACAACTGCTCTGAAAGACGATGACAATCCATCAATCAGCGGAACAAAAGTTATGAAGCTTTCAATCTCAAGTGGAAAAGAAATTGAAGTTGGTGGCGGACAAGGGCAGACAATTTCTCTTGTTGACAGAGTGGGCGATGATGTTTTCTATACATCTGGCGGCGAAACATTTAAGATTGACACCAACGAAGGTTTTAGATTTTCGACAGACAAATCATTTTTATATGACTCAAGCGAAATATCAAATGTTTACAGCCTCTATTCAGATGATGTTTTGGCATATATTTACACTGCAAAAAGCGCAACGATTTGCCATGAAGTGGGGCAAAAAGATGGTTATGTTTTGACATTGAAATATCAAAATGAAAATATCAGTGATTACAAAATCTTGTTTGTGACAGGAAGAACCATCTATCTTTCAACCAAAAACGCAATCTATACTGCTGATGCTTCGCAAGCACTTGGTGGAAGTGGAGAAATCGCTTGCACTGCTCTTGTGAAAATGGCAGATGACAGCATCTATGATGGAAATCGCTATGCGTTTGATGGAAACTATGTTTATTATTATGCAAAATTGCAAGAAATTAAAAAAGACGAAGATTCATCTGATGAAAAGGAAGAAGAAACAAAAACTGACGACAACTACTATTTGTATAGAACAAAAGTTGGATTGAATGCTGACATAATTGGTGAGGGCTATTCAACAAAACCATACGAACTTTTGAGTAAAACATATTATTCAGACAGACACACTAAATAAAATTTTAAGACTGGATTTTCCAGTCTTATTTTTTTTAACTAAAACCTCTTATTCTGCACCACTGCGAATTGCATCAATGGAAGAGATAACGTCACTTGGACTTGTGAATAAAGGAGCAAGAGCGAGTGACATGGTTGCCTTCATCTTGGGTGTTGACAAAGACAATGTGACATATTGGACAAGAGATTTATCAAAGCTTGGCTCAGGAGTTGCAATCACGCCAACAGGGACAAAAGTTCAAACATGGCTCAACCAATTGCAAGGCATGCGTTTGCCTATACTTTCAGTGAGGGTGGAAGTACATTATGTTGAAAAGGAGTCACCAACAGGTGATTCTTTTTTGATGGGGTATGTGTTGATTATTTTTTAAATTCTCTTAATTTCAATTGTAAATTATGTGTTTAGTCAATATTCGACAATAGTCTTTTCATGGCGACAAAATAACAAAAAATTTTGTTTAGATATTTTGTCAAATTATGTTATCTTATTCCTGTTTTGCGAGTGATAGCAAAAAAATAAGGAGAAGAATATGGATAATATAATAGAAAAGCATTTGCCAAAGATTTACATTGCAGATGGAGAGGAGAGCGATGGTGTAATCGAATATTTTAAAGAAAATGGAAATTTTGAATTTGTGGGATCAAGCAATGATGGTCTTCAAGTTGTTAAAGATGTCAGCACTTTGAAGCCGGATATTCTTGTGATGGAAGTTGTGCTGTCAAATCTTGATGGGTTTGCTGTGCTTGATCAGTTGAGGAGTTTGAAAGATAAAATGCCAAAGGTGTTTTTCGTTTCCAACCTTTCACACAGTGGCTTTGTGACGAAAGCAATTCAGTCTGGAGCAAGTTATTTTATGGTTAAGCCTGTTTCTGCAGAGAATCTTGAAAGTCGCATTTTTGAAGTGATCAACAATGACTCTCACAAAGATGGATCAAGACAACTTGATGAAAGAATTTCAAATATTTTCATTAGCATTGGAATTCCTGCTCATATAAAAGGTTATCAGTTTTTAAGAGAGGCTGTGAAGCTTGCTGTTGAAGAACCAGAAATTATTGGTTCAATCACAAAGAAACTCTATCCGACCATTGCAGAAAGATTTGAAACTAGTTCAAGCAAGGTTGAAAGAGGTATGAGACACGCCATTGAGGTTGCTTGGAACAGAGGTAAAATTGAAAATATCAATAATATTTTCGGTCTTAAAATATATAATAGAAATGAGAAGCCTACGAATGGCGAATTGATCGCTCTCATTGCTGACAAAATGATCATGGATGGCTGAAAATAAGCAAAAAAGTTGCGTTTTTGCATGTTTTTACTCAAAAATCATAAAAAAATTTGGTCTTTACTATTGAATTTATAATTTTGTTGTGCTATAATACAACATGTTATTAGGAGGTTTTTTATGTCTAGAACGCTTTCGAAAGTTTTAATCATTTGCGCTCTTGTGGTTGTTTTGCCACTTATGATTGCAGGCACTGCGTTTGCTGCATATTATTCGATCAATGCAACTGTTTCTATTGAAATTGCAGTTGACCAACTTGTTGATGGAGGTCATGCTGAAGTTTCTTACAAAGATCAAGTTGGAAGAATTAATAAAAAACTTGAAGTTACTGATGGACATCTTAAAAAGGTTACTTTCAAAACTTCTGCTGTTGGCTATGACTTTGTTGGTTGGTATGCTGGCACTGCAAAAGCATATGCTGAAGAGGTGAGTGCTGGAAAAGAAATTAAATATGTTGTTAAAACAAAAGACGCCAAGGTTGAGATGACTGACTATCAAAATTTGGTTGCTGTTTTCAAAGCAAAGCGTTTCACTGTTGGATATAGTTACATCCACACACCAGAACTCGATGCATCTGGCAATGTTGTGAAAGAAAATGGAGAAATTAAAGGTATCAATGTTACTGAAGCTCCATCAAGCAAAAATGGTCTTATTGTTGATGGTGATGCAGCCACAATCGGAAAAACAGAATTCGTTTATGGAGAACAACTCCACACTCTTGATTTTGAAGGGCATCCAGAAATCACTTTTGATGGTTGGTATGTTGGTGAAGGAACAAAGAAATATACAAAAGCAAACTTCACAGAAACAGGTGACATCACTTTGACAGGCAAGTGGGTTGACTCTGCACACATCACTTTGACATATCTTGATCAAGATGGAACAGTTCTTACTCAAGACAAAGATGGAAATGCGCTTAAGACTGACCTCTATGCTTCTCATAAATACACTCTTGCAGACCCAATGAATTTCAATCATCCAGAAGGATTTATTGAAGATGGTTATGCTTATGGCTGGAAAGATAAGAATGGAAATATCATCAAAGAAGTAAATTCTGAGACAGATGTAACTGTTCAACTTGTAAAAAATCCAGTAGTTTACACTGCAAAACTTGAATACAATAGTGAAGAACTTCAACTTGCTTCTGGCATTTCAAACTCTTTGACATTCTCAATCGCAAATAAAGATTCTCTTAATGTTTGGAATGATAAAGCAAACTGGAGTGCAACTTATAAGTTCTGGGGCTTTGATCACTTGGAATACAACGATGCACCAGTTACAAACTTCACAACAATAATCGATCAAGTGATTGCTGCAAATCCACATGATACAACAGAAATCACATTCAATGCTGTTAAAAAGACAGAAGTTTCAGAGATTGTGTTTGACAAAGCACACTTTGCAAGCGATAATCTTGAAGCAATTGACGGACCAGTATATAAAGATGATGCCCTTTTGCCAGGAATCGAAAATGGTGAAAAGATTACAGAAAATGCAAACTTGTCAAAAACTGTTTTTGAAACATTGGGAATGTTGAAAGATGGTCAAATCGCAGATTTCTATAATGCACCTGACAAGCAAGGTAAAGTTGAATTTTCTGGAGTAAGAATTGCAATCGGAAGCTTTGAAAAAGCAATTGCAATCAATGAAACTACAACATTGTATCAACTTATTGACCTTGTCTACACAAACTTTGAAGGAGTTGCAGACATGGTTGTTGATGGAACTTTGACTTTTGAGATTTTTGTTGAATTTGTTTAAAATTTAAAATATTAAAAAAATATCAAAAAAAAGTTGACACTCGCTCTTTAGATATGATATATTTAGAGAGCGTTGAGGGAGTTTAGCTCAGTTGGTAGAGTACCTGCCTTACAAGCAGAGGGTCATAGGTTCGAGCCCTATAACTCCCACCAATCGAAAAATACACCACATATTGTGGTGTATTTTTCATATTATATACAATATATTGTGTTAAATGGTTTTTTAGGCACATTTTAGGCACAAATTGTAGGAGATTTGCTTGATTTTTCAAGAATTTTAATCAATAATTCATCTTCTTGTGGCATCATGTGGGCGTAAGTATTCAACGTTTGTTCGATATTTGAATGACCAAGTCTTTTTGCAACAGCAACAACAGATACACCCTGGCTTAAGAGTAAACTTGCATGAGAGTGTCTAAAATCATGTATTCTAATTTTTTTAACCTTTGCTAACTTACAAGCATTTTCTTGAAATCGTTGAATATTGGAATCAGCAAGTGGTTTATCTCCATAAAAAACAAAACCATTGCTTTCATTTCCGATTTTGAAAACTTTCATTACTTCTACAAGAATAGGGGGAATGCTTATTTTTCTAATAGAACTTTGATTTTTGGGTTTTGTAATATCCCAAGATTTACCATATACTTTTTTTGTAATAGATTTGTTTATATTTAATGTATTCTTTGTTAGATCCCAATCTTTCCAAGTGGTAGCAAGAATTTCGCCCTTTCTAGCACCTGTGAAATAAAGAGCATAGAAGAATGCTTGATATTCCTTTCTTTCAACCTTATCTATAAAAGCATTAAACTCTTCTGGTGTCCATATCTGCATTTCTTTGTCAAAGTCTGTGTTTCTAAAATTGTCCACTGATTTTAGGTTGTTATGAATCCCATAATATTTTTCGGCATAATTCAAAATTGTTCCTAAATAGGATCTTAAATTTCTTTTATACTTATAGGAATAAAGTTTTCCATTATCCATTTTTTTATTTGTGATATGGTTTTGCCAATTCAATAAAACCTTTGGAGTTAAATCTTGAATATAGAAATCTTTGAAATATGGGAGAATATGTATATCACATTTTGAACAAAAATCATAATAACTGCTATCCTTCAATTGGTTTTTTGCATAGGATTTATAATCTTCATATAAGACATCGAATTTAACTCTTTCATCCGTTTTAATAGGGGTGTGTAATCTTGTTTCATTTATGAAATTTATATAACCATTTTGGGCATCTTTTTTTGTTTGGAAACCTGTCAATCTTTTATGTATCTCGTCACCATTTGTGTCCAACACTCGAAACCTTACAGTCCAACTCTTCTTGATTTGCGATGAAAAACAATTTGCACACTTTCCATCTTCATTTAGTGCAACATTCTTCTTACATACTTTGCAATAGTTGAGTTGTTGGTAACTTGCCATTTCTTTCTCCATAAACAAATATTTAAAGAAATTTTAATTTTTGTCATAAAATTATTGATTTTTTTTTAATTCTCGTATATAATAATAATAATCCATAGACATGGAGGGAGATGGTTTGTCCATCGGCGCACCTACAAGGGTGCGCTTTTTTTATGGGATTTTCTTTAATCCATAACCCCAGTATTTTGTTCCATGTTTATATATTTTGGGAATAACTAAATTTATTAGTTTATTTCCAAAACTTTCCGGATCATCCTTCGGTTTTAACTTATATTTAACAAGAATTCTATTTCTAATATTAGTAACTAGTAAATCTGCGATTTGTAAACCGGCAATATTGGCTGATTTTGGTTTGATCTTTATTTCTATAGAAGATAGATATTCTCGTATTTCTTCTCCACTGATAAAGTTTGTTCCTTTTGTATAAAAGTTTCTATACACTTGGGATAATTTATAATCATCTTGTTTGTTTCGTGATTCTATTAAAATGTCGCCAACAGCACTCTTGTCTTTTAAAAAGATTTGATATTTTTCCATTAAAACTTCTAAACAAAAATTATATGGATGTTTTGCCAAACTTCCATAGGTTTCAATAATTTCTTTTTTATCAATCAAAACTGAAATAATTGAAAATTGCCATTTCTCCAAATAAGAAAATAATTCATTGTTAAAATTTTTCTGTATTTCTTCATTTTTTAAGACACCAAATCTTCCTCTAAAATTGATCATGTCTTTTCTATGCAAGATGGTAGGATTGTCTGCATTTTTGCCAAAATATTTTTCTTTAAGAGATTCAAAATCTTCAGAGAAAGTATTATTTACATAATCTAAATCAAAAATTACTCCTGTTAGACATAAAAATCTATTGTTTTCTCCGGCGGCAATACCTGTGTCAGAATTGCCACTTTCATCGACATACATACGATATTTTGTTGACACCTTATGCTCACTCCTTATTTTTCTCTAATTTACTAATTTGTTTCTCTAATCTCTCAACTCTTTCATTCACAATTTCATAAAACAATTTGTTGCTGTTTTGTGTATCATTTTTTGAATTTTCAACTTTATCATTTATAAAATCTGCGACTACAAGGAAGAATATAAATGAAAAGATTGAGATTGTTATAAGTGTTAGAAACATTACTAGTAGCAACGGAGAGAATTTGGTGTTGAGTAAAAACACAAAAAGAAAAATAGAAAGAATTACTAATATTGAAAAATATACCCAAGCAAAAATGGTTAGTTTTGTGCCGAAATTCATCTTATTTTTCATCTTCTTCATTCTCCTTTTTCTCTAATTCTTTAATTCTTAGTTCAAGTTCTATAAGTCTATTACATATTACTTTTGAAATTATAAGAAGAATGAAAAAAGACATAATTCCCACTATAGCCACTCCAATAATAATTATGTGATTTATTTTTGTTGGTTGAAGAGTTGCAAGCAAAGCCACAACAATAATTGTAAATAAAATTAAAGTTCCCCAAGCAATATAATTTAAGACATCATATATATCAATAGGTTGACCATACTTTTTATTCATTTTAATAACTCCTTCTAACTTCTTTCACAACTCCCAAGATCGTTATTGGAAGCTCTGCGACTTCTTTGTTTGTAAAGAACATTGGGTCAAAGTCTGGATTGAGTGGCATCAATGTTATGCCGCTCTCTTTTTTTAATACCTTTTTGAAAGTGCATTCAGTGTGGTTTATAGAAACAGCGCAGAAAGCTCCACTTTCGCAGTCATCTTGCTTCTTCAAGATAAGGACATCTCCATCTTCAAATTTAGGCATCATAGAATTTCCACGAACTTTCAGCGCAAAAAATTCGTTTCCGCTTCTTAACCATTCAGAAGGAATTTCTTCTTCATCTTCAATGAAACTATCTTCAATCATATCAATAGGCACACCAGCGGGGATTGTTCCAAAGACAGGTATCTTGACAACTTTTCTATTAAGAATAATGCCTTCTGTGTTTTTATCAAGTTCTTTGCCCATCAGATATTCCACTGAAACATTAAAAGCATCGGCTAGACTTAACAGAATCTCAAAGCTTGGCTCTCTTTTACCAAGTTCATATTGATTTAAAGTGTTAACGGCTATATGAACTTTTTCGCCAAGTTTTGCAAGAGTCCATCCTTTTTGTTTTCTTAATTCTTTCAATCGATTCATTTTTTTATCTCCAATTAGAGAATATCACAAAATGATGAATTATTCAATAAAAAAAATTAAAAAATATCATCTTTTTGATGAAAATTGGTTGACTTATCTGCAAAACGATGATAAAATATCATCAGAACGATGAAAAATAAGGGGGTGAGCAAATGAAAAAATTAATCGTTTTGAGGAATGAATGTAAATTGACTCAAAAAGAACTTGCAGAGAAGATTGGAGTCAAGTCAAACACTGTTTCCCAATATGAACTTGGCAAGAGAGAACCAAGCATTCCAATTCTTAAAAAAATTGCTGAAGTTCTTGAATGCACAGTCGATGACTTGATTGACTAAAAAAATTAAAAGGAGAGAAGAGATGAAAATAGTGATTGACCAAAACGAATCTATGAGAATTATTGAAGAAGCAAAACAAATGGGTAGAACTCAAATGCTTTTCAATTCTCCAAGTTCAATTCGAGATGCTGAATTTGATCGCATCCAAAGAATTGTAGAGGGGGTATAGATGGAAAAGGAAGTTTACACAATTAAAGACTTGATGGATAAACTTGGGGTTTGTTATACGATTGCAGCCAGGAAGATGAGAGAAGCAAAGGGTTGTAGCGACAGACTTCAAATAAAGGGAATTATCCATAAGTTGGATTGGGAAGATTTTCTCAATCGTGGAAAAGCAAAAAAAGACAACACTTCCGAACAAAGTGCTGTCTAATTAAGATGGGTGTCGAAGAACATCTTATAGAAATTATATCAAGTTAAAAAGGAGAAATCAAATGAAAATAGATGAAGTAATCAAAAAAATAAACTTTTTTGAAAATGTTTGCGAAGAACAAAAAGTCGAACCAACACTTGAAAATGCGATTGTGTTGCATACAAAATGCGGGTGGTGAGTATGGAAGGATTTAAGCTTTACGAACTTACCAATGAATTGGAACAAGCATACGACTTGCTTATGAATGCAGCCGATGAAGATGGAGTTGTTCCAGATGACATCAAGGCGGTATTTGATAAGGTCCATACAATGTTTAATGACAAGGTCACAGGAATTGCTCTTATGATAAAGAGATTGGAAAGCAACATCAATGACTGTAAAAAAGAAGAAGATCGTATAAAGAATATGCGAAAGTCTATGGAAAAGAAAATCGAATACCTTAAGGACTACATCATCAACAATATGCAAGCAGTTGGAAAGAAGAAGGTTGAAACTATATCAGCAAAAGTCTGTCTGACAAAATCAGAAGCGGTAAATTTGCTTGATGAAGAAAAGATTGACAACAAGTTTAAGGTTGAAGAAACAACCATAAAGATTGACAAAAAGGCAATTAAAGAAGCTATAAAAAATGGCGAACAAGTCGAAGGCGCAGAGTTGGTCGAGAATACCAATTTGCGAATAAATTAAGGAGAAAAGAAAATGAACATTTATCAAAAAATCAATGAATTAAAGAAAACAATCACAAATTTCACAAAAGATTCAAAAACAGAAGGAAAGGGTTCTTACACATATACATCGGGTTCGCAGATACTTTCTGCAATAAAAAGCAAAATGGAAGAGCTACAGTTATTGCTCTTGCCAGTCAGTGTAAAACATAGGTCAAGCGAAACATTCGACTACAAAACATCTTCTGGATATGAAAAAACGGATTTTATCGTTCAAGGTGATATGACCTATGAATGGATAAATGCGGAGAATCCGGAAGAAAGACAGAAGGTTGAGTTTCAGTTCTATGGACAACAAAATGACATTTCAAAAGCATTTGGTTCAGGACTTACTTACTCTGAAAGATATATCTTGCTTAAGTCATTGGGGGTTCCAACAGATGAGGAAGATCCTGATAGGAGAACAGAAGATAAAACCAGAAATAAGAATGCAAGAAAAAACGATGAAGAGTCAGAGACACCAAAGGTTATTTGTGATAGATGTCACAAAGAAATCAAAGGTGTAAAGAAGAAAGATGGAACAATCGTTTCAGCGGAGCAAGTTAAAGAAAAATGCAAAGGTCTTTGCACAGAGTGTTATAAAGAAGAAACACAACCAACAAAAGAAATAAAGGAAGTGGAGGTTTAAGATGAACAAAGTAATTCAAATTGGAAGAACAACAAAAGATATTGATTTTTCAACAAACAACAATGGAACTGCTGTTGCAAGATTTACGATTGCGGTTGACAGAAAATATAAAAACCAAGACGGAGAGAAAGAAACAGATTTCTTGAATTGTGTTGCTTTTGGCAATGTTGCTGAAAGAATCAACAAGTATGTAAAAAAAGGACACAAAATAGGGATTGAAGGCGAAATCCGAACAGGTTCTTATGAAAATGAAAAAGGTGAAAAAAGATATTCATTCGGAATCCAAGTGAATGAAGTTGAATTTCTTGAAAAAAAGAATGGTGATGCACAAGGTTCATCTGACACTCCACCAGAACTTACAGAAATTGAAGATGATGATTCTCTTCCATTCTAGGGGGCAGTATGATTGCTAGATTGAAAGTTGAAAATCCAAGCTTAAAAGCCGATTTTAATGGCGATTGGGAGTTATCATTCAAAGTTAATCAAGAAAGTGTTTTTGGGGCAAAGAATACCATCCTTGCCCTTAAAAACAACAAGAAACAACTTGAAATTGAGTTGGACTTTGCAAAAAAGAAAAGGACACTTGATCAGAATGCACTGCTCTGGCAGTTGTTGACCATTTATTCCAAAGAGATTGCCGGTGGAAGAAAAAACGGAGAAAATACCGCCGAAGATTTGTATTACAAAGCAATCAACAAGTATGGACAAGACACCATTGTTTTGGTCGAAGAAGGCGCTGAACAAATACTTAAAAAAGTATATAAAAAGGTTTACATCATTGACAAAACAATTACCAGGGGAAAAACCTACAGCAAGTGCAGATGTGTGATTGGGAGTTCAAATTATGACACCAAAGAGATGTCAGATTTGATTGATGGTGTTCTTGATGAAATGTCAAGAGCAGGTATCAATACCGATGAAAAAATTATGCTTGAAAACGAGTGGAGGGAGTATGGCAGAAGATAAGTTTGAAAATGATGCTCAATTGAGAGAAATGGCATCAATGCTCGCTGATTATTGGCTCTCAAAAGGCGATATATGTAAGATGTTTCACATTGGAAATGAAAGAGTGGCAAGAGCAAAAGTTTCTGTAATTGCACAAAAATTGCCTGTGATTTCAAGTTCCAAGAGAGAAGGTTATAAAATCGCAACAGATGAAGATGCCATTGAGCTTTTGATAAGAGCAGATAATGAAATCAAAAGTAGGATTGAAGAGCTTGAAAAGAGAAGAAAACCACTTCAAGAAGCAATCCAAAAACGAAAAGTCGCAGGGGAAAGTTAAGGAGAAAAAATGAAAAATTTTATGTTTTATGGTTCTTACCACGAAGCAGTCAAAGAACTTCCAGATGAAGAGCAAGGAGCAGTTTATAAGGCAATTTTAGACTATGCATTCGAGCAAAAATTACCCGATTTGAATGGAGTTGCAAAAGCAATCTTTGTTCTTGTAAAACCAAGCATTGATACTGCGATTAAGAACTATGAAAATGGAAAGCAAGGTGGTAGACCATTAAAAAATAACCCAAATGAAAACCTAGAAGAAATCCAAAACATAACCCAAACAGAAACCCAAAGCAAAAGCGAAACGGAAACCGAAGATACAACCGAAACACAAACCTTATTAAAGATAAAAGATAAAAGAAATATAGATGTTTTCAAAAAGAAAGATGAGAAAGAAAAAGTTTTTATTCCACCAACACTTGAAGAGATTATCGAGTATGCAAATGAAAGACAGAGTTCTGTTGACCCACAAAGATTTTATGATTTCTTCACTGCCGATGATGATCCAAAGAAACATTGGATTGACAGCAAGGGAAACAGAGTAAAGAACTGGAAACAAAAACTCATTACTTGGGAAACACAAGGGAGAAAGGTTGTTGATAAATCTTCAACAGGAAGTCAGTTGGAACAAGCTGCAATAAGGTTGGGGGTGAGCAGATGAAAAAAGAAGAATTACTCAAAGTATATGCTTGTGCTGAAGCTTTGTGGTCAAGCTTCAAGATTCCAAAATCAGATATTGAAGCGAGAGTTTTCGACAATGTTTGGTTCAGTTGCTTAAAGGCATACGATACAAATGTTGTTTTGGTTGCATTGAGAGAATATGCAAGAGAGAATGATTTCTGCAATATTGCGAAAGTCAGCGATTTGTGTGAGAAGTTTACTCAAATGGCAAATGGAACTTGGATTGATGTGGAAAAAGTATTGACCGAAATTCGCAGAGCAATTTCTGGCGGTGGTGATTATAAAGAGAGATTTGCAAAATTATCGCCATTCGCACAGCAAATTGTTGAGCATCCTGGTTTTCTGGGGAAGTGGGCAATGACTGTGTCAAGCGATGTTGACACTGTGATAATGAGCAATTTGAGAAAGAAAATTCAAAATGTTCTGTCAAGGAACAGAGATGAAAAGATTGTAAACAAGTTGATTGAAATTGGAGATGCAGATGAGAAAAAGTATCTTACAGACTGACAAAGAATGTTTTATTTGTCATACAGAGAGAAACTTACATTTTCATCACATCTATTTCGGAACAGGTCGCAGAGAGATTAGCGACAAAAATGGTTTTACTTGTTATCTTTGCTATGAGCATCACGAAGGCACGTTTGGTGTTCACGGTAAGTTTGGAAAAGAGATAGACTTATTCTTGAAAAGAGAATGTCAGAAGAAATTTGAAAAGTCGAAAAGTCGTGAAGAATTTATGCGACTTATTGGGAGAAATTATTGTGAGTGATGAAGAGATGTTTGAGAAAAATAGAAACTTGGTTTATTTTTTTGTAAACAAACACTATCCAAAGTTTCGCAATGATGAAGATGTGATCCAAACAGGATTTTTAGGATTATGGAAGGCTTGTCAAAATTTTGACAAAAGTCGTGGCATTAAATTTAGTGCCTTTGCAACGAAGTGCATATTGAATGAGATTGGAATGCTTATGAAAATGCAAAACAAACACATTGAAGTCATTAGTTTGGAAGATTTATCAGTAGAACCTGGCACAGATTGGGAAGTCAGAGAAATCAATTTTCCTTTTGAAATGTTTTCTGGGAAGAAAAGACAATATCTGGAACTCTTGTCCAAAGGAGAAAAAAACATTCACGAGAAGTTAGGTGTCTCAAGAGAGTTGTTAAGGCGATGGAGAAGAGAGATTGCCGAAAGGTTAAAAGGAGCAGGTTATGAATATGTTGGATAGAATAATCAGCCAAATCGAAAGAGATAAGAAAAGAACAGAACAAGAGATCAAGTTTCAAGAAAGACAAAAAGCTTACAAAAGCAAGGAGAAGGAACGATGATTTTGTATGTTCTGAAAAATAAAGATGGTTATCTCGGACTACGAAATAATAGGACAATAATTGTCAAAGACAAGAACAAAGCAAGAATTTTTACATTGGATGAAGCAAGGTTGTGTGTTCAAAGTTTTTACACAGATTGCACAATGGAAGAAGCCGCAATATACGATATTTTGAATGATGTCATCAAATACAAATAAAAATTTAAGGAGAAAATTATGAACAATTACAAAGCAAAAAATGGAAAAAGAATTGACAAAAATCCATTCAGTCTGCTGGACTACGAAAATCTTGTCAACAACGATGGCAAGATTGAGGAGTTTTGCAGATGTTCTGTCAAAGGAAAAGTTCTCAAGAAGTTGAGCTTAAAAGACTTTATTGACGATGGAATTGAATTTTTGAAAACAGAAACCAAAGATGGAGACTTGAACCAATCGCAAAATTATGCAAAGATTGGTTCAAGTGGAGACTCTGCAAAGATTGGTTCAAGTGGAGACTCTGCAAAGATTGGTTCAAGTGGAGACTCTGCAAAGATTGGTTCAAGTGGATACTATGCAAAGATTGGTTCAAGTGGATACTATGCAAAGATTGGTTCAAGTGGAGACTCTGCAAAGATTGGTTCAAGTGGATACTATGCAAAGATTGGTTCAAGTGGATACTATGCAAAGATTGGTTCAAGTGGAGACTCTGCAAAGATTGGTATTGAAGGAAAAAATTCAATTGGTTTTGCTTGTGGAAGAAATTCGATTATTAAAGGAGTTAAAGGCACTTGGTTCTCACTTGCAGAATACAAATACAACCCTAAAAGAGGAGTAAATATTCCTATCTTTGCAAAATCAGCTCAAATTGGAAACAAAGATTACAAGGATTGTTTTGGTAAAGTTTTGAAAGCGGGACAATACTATCAACTTATCAACAAAGAGTTTACACCTATTGATATTGTTGATGGCGACAGAATGGTTATCTTGAATGAAAAATCTCTTGGAGATTTCACGATTTATAAAACACTATATATTGAAGATTTCAAAGAAGGAAAAAAGGAAATTCAGTTTGTTGCAAAACGTGGGGATTTTACAGCACATGGCAAAAGTATCAAAGAAGCAATAAGTGATGTTGAGTTTAAGTTTCTTCAAAGTCAAGATGTTCAGGTACATATCAAAAGGGTAAAAGAGCAAGGTTATATAACCCCAAACGACTATCGGCTTTTGACAGGAGCTTGCAGATATGGAACAAATCGTTGGCTTGAACAAAACGGTTTCACATGGCAAGACAAGAAGAGCATTGAAGAAGCAATTGAATTGACAAAAGGTCAATATGGGCATGACAGACTTGTTGAGTTAATGAAGTAGGTGGAAGTCTATGCAAATGAGTATTTTTGATGGTAGCAAATCATTTACTTTAAAAAAGAAAGTTCGACTTATTTCGCTTTTCAGCGGATATGACAGTCAGTTTCAAGCCCTGAAAAACATTGGTGTAGATGTTGAAAGTTGGCGAACTTGCGAATGGGCAGTCAAATCAATACAAGCACTTAAAGACTTGCATTTTTCAGAAGATGAAACAGATTATTCAAAAGGTCTTTCAAAGCAGGATATTATTAACTTCTTATTTAAAAAGCATATCAGTATGGACTACAACCAACCAATGACACTTGAACAAATCAAAAGACTTGGAGAACCAAAGCAAAGACAAATCTACAACAATATCAAGGCGACACATAATCTCGTGGATATAAATCAAGTTAAAGCAAAAGATTTGGGAATTGAAGATAGAGATGATGTTTCATACATTATGACTTATTCATTTCCTTGTCAAGATTTATCCAAAGCAGGAAAACAAATGGGAATGGCAAAAGATAGTGGAACTCGGAGTGGAATGTTGTGGCAAGTTGAAAGATTGCTCGAAGAAATCATCGGGGAGGGGATTTCTCTACCTTCTGTGCTTATTATGGAAAACGTTCCAGATGTAATTGGTAGTAAAAATATCAACCATTTCGCTAAATGGCTAAATAAGTTGGAAAGTATTGGCTATCGCTGTTATTGGAAGATTCTTAATGCGACTGACTATGGTGTTCCACAGAACAGAGAAAGATGCTTTATGGTTTCAATCTTTGGAGATTATTTCTATGATTTCCCACCAAAACAGAAACTTGATAAAATGTTGGACAACTTTCTTGAAGAAGAAGTTGATGAAAAATATTTTTTATCTAATGTTGCTCTGGTTAGATCAGTTAATTCTAATTTTACTCAATCAAAAATTGAAAGCAAATTACCAAAGAAAGGAATTATTCCAACTATCCTTGCAAGAGATTGTAAAGACCCAAAATGTGTGCAGATAGATAAGCGGGGGGGGGATTTCAGAAGATTATAATTGGCTCAAAAATTTACGATATAAAGAAAGATACAATGAATTATATCGAATGGGAACAGCCAGGATGTTTCATTTGCAAGACCCGAGCTTGGAAAATAAGTCGGATGGCTCCCACACTTACAACAGATTGTGGAAGAATAATGATTTTAAAATAGGAGAAAAAAATGCAAAACTTAAAGAATCAACTTTGCAATGAGTTGATAAGTTCTGGAAGAGTAAAAGAATTTGATGTTATAAGACATAGTTATTCAAAAGCAAGAATGCAAGATGGAAGAACAGCATCAGAAAACAATATATCCCCAACACTAGATACAAGATGTGATTGTTTGGGTGTTGTAGTAAAACAACATAGGAGACAGGTGGGAATTGACCTTATCAGAAAGAATGCAAGAGTTAGAGAAATATCTTCAACTATAAAAGCACGCTATGATTCAGGGCTAACTAATCATGCACCTGGCTCGACGGGAGTGTTAGAAATTTATGATGATGGTTTCAGAATCAGAAAACTTACTCCAAGAGAATGTTTTCGATTGAGGGGAGTTAAAGATAGAGAGTTTGAAAAGATTTGCTATGGCAAACCATTGCCAGAAGAAAGTCTTGACAAACTTCAATCTCGAAAGATGACAAAGATGGAGTGGAAAAATTATTGGCGAATTGCCAGAAGACAAAAACAAAGCAATTCAAGTCTTTATCACTTAGCTGGGGATAGTATTGTGATAAATGTGCTTGAAGCAATATTTAAACAAATGTTATAAGGAGAAGCTATGAGAGAGATTTTATTTAGAGCAAAGCGAGCAGACAATGGCGGGTGGGAATACGGACAATTAAAATCAATTCATAAAGGCGGTAAAAATTATGAAACCGCATATTATATTCTCAATATTTATGGAGAATCAAGGCTTGCTAAGGATGCGATTGACCCAAACACCATTGGACAATTCACAGGATTATGCGACAAAAATGGCGAAAAAGTTTTTGAAGGGGATATTGTGAGAACTGAAAGCTCTACACTAATAGTTAAAAACGGCATTACAAAAATTAGTTGTTGTGGTTGTTGCTATGACTATCACGATTATATAGGGTTTTACTTTGAGAGTTTAAATGGCGAAGTTGATATGTATGAAGAGATAACCAAAGGAATTGAAGTAGTTGGCAACATTCACGACAATCCAGAACTTTTGGAGGGTATATGAAAGATTGGAAAGGTAATGCGAACAGTATTTATAAAACACTTGGCGCAAGCAACCATACAGACAAAGAAAGAGAAGAACTTGACTATTATGCAACAGATCCTATTGCAATAGACAAATTGCTCAAAGTTGAAACTCCCAATCGCAATATTTGGGAATGTGCTTGTGGAGAAGGACATCTTTTAGAACGATTGAAAGACAAAGGATTTTCTGTTGTTGCAAGTGATATTGTGGAACGAAATTGTTGTGTTGATTTTGTTGAAGATTTCTTGTTATGTGGGGGGGGGGAATTCCTATGCAGGAGATATACTGACAAATCCCCCTTATAAATATGCAAAAGAATTTGTTCTGAAAGCATTGGACTTGGTAAAACCAGGATACAAAGTTTTTATGTTTTTGAAGCTGACTTTTCTTGAAGGAAAAGCGAGGTATAAAGAACTGTTTTCCAAATATCCACCAAAAAGGATTTATGTGTTTTCGGAGAGAGTTCTTTGTGCAAAGAATGGAGAATTTCAAAAAATGAAAGAGGGTGGAGGTTCTGCTGTTGCATATGCCTGGTTTGTCTGGGAGAAAGGTTATCAAGGAGATACCACCATTGATTGGATTTAAGGAGAAAATATGAAAGATTTTTATAGAGAACACGAAGGTTATAATGGCAACATTATAGAGTATCGAAAATCAAAAAGAGAGAAGATTCTCAAAGTTATCAAACCAATCTGCGAGGTCTTTGAAATTTCATCTTATGACTACATTTATGATGAACATCGAGAAAGGTTGGTTATTGAAGGACAAGCTATTGGCTGTTCTGGGAATAGTATAGGTGCTGTTGTTATGGAACTCATCAACTACATTTGGATAGAAACCTATGCACACAACAGATGTTTAGGCGCATTTGAGAAACAAACCCTAAATTATCTGAAACGAATGTGGATAAAGGAGAATGTATGAAACATATCGCAAGTGTAAGTTTTGGAAAAGACAGTTTAGCAATGTTGTTAAAGATCTTGGAGAACCCAAAGAAGTATCCATTGGATGAGATTGTATTCTGTGATGTCAGAGCAACGGAAACAGAAAGCGGAAACTTTGACATTCAAGAGCAATTTATCAATGAAACATTGCCCCAAATTGAGAAATTGGCAAAAGTGCCTGTGAAGATTGTTAAGGCAGGAACAACTTTTGAAGAACAATTTTATAAGAAGAAAGGACAAAGAGCTAAACATCCAAACACAAATTATGGGTTCCCAATGACAATTTGTGCTTGGTGTAATGATCGACTTAAAATGAAACCTTTGGATAAGTATTTCAAAGAACAGGGAGAACACATCAGATACATTGGTCTTGCCTATGATGAACCGAAGAGAATCGCTAGACTAGAAAAGAATGAAGTCGCACCTTTGTATGAGATGGAAATTACAGAGTCCGAAGCTCTGTGGATTTGCCAGAAGAACGACCTATTAAGTCCTATCTACAAATATTTCAAGAGAGATGGTTGTTGGTTTTGTCCAAAGCAGTCGATGGAGTCATTGGAAATTGTTTATAACGAATTTCCAAAGTATTGGGAGAAATTAAGAGAGTGGCAAAAGGACAGTCCTGTTCCATTCAAACCCAATATGACAATCTTTGACCTTGAAAAAATATTTAGTTTCAAGAATTTTGTTTTTTCATATTTTAATCGTGGGGACTGCGAATGGTGGGCAAAAAAGTATGGATATAAACACAATGTTGAAACAGCATCGAGAGTAAAGTTGGAAAGATTTATAATCGCAAAATATCAACAGGAGGTGCAGAGTGGAAGCGGAAATTAAAGAAGTTACTATCCCTGCTTGTGAAGAACATCAAGGTTTGTATGATATCAAAGTCAAGCTGCGCTGGATTTGTCCGGTGTGTGGCAAACCTCGTGGAGAAATTAAAATTGTTCGTTCCTATGATGGAAGTCGAGTGTTGTTCTGTGATGGCTGGTCAAACCCTTGCGGACACATTGACAAATATGATGCGGTCAGAAAGGAAGCAAAGACGAATGGATTAAATGGGGTAGGAAATGGTTGATTTAAGATTGGGAGATTGTCTTGAGATTATGAAAGAAATCCCAGATAATTCAATAGACATGATTCTTTGTGATTTGCCTTATGGAAAAACCCAAAATGTAAATGATAAACCTTTACCCTTTGACCTGCTATGGAAGCAATACAAAAGAGTTATAAAAAACAATGGTTGCATTGCATTATTTGGACAGGGAACATTTTATATTGATTTGGTAATTAGCAATCGCAAATGGTTTAAATATGATTTGGTATGGGACAAGGTGTTAACAAGTGGATTTTTAAATGCGAAGAGAATGCCATTAAGACAACACGAGCAAGTGGCAATCTTTTACAAACAACAACCAACATACAATCCACAGTTTACGGAAGGGAAACCACTTCATGGGAAAGGAACATCATATAAGAGCAAAGAACTTAAAAATCAAAATTATGGAAAGTTTAATGCTATTGATGATACAAGAAAAGGAAGCACACAAAAGTATCCTACAAGTATTTTAACATTTCCCAAACCACATCCAAGCATTGCTAAACACAGGACACAAAAATCTGTTAAGATTTTGGAATGGTTAATTAAAACATATACAAATGAGGGCGAAGTTGTTCTTGATAATTGTATGGGAAGTGGAACAACAGGTATTGCTTGTGTTAAGACTAATAGGAACTTTATAGGCATTGAGTTGGATGAAAACTATTTCAATATTGCGAAAAATCGAATTTTGGGAGGGAATGATGAGTAAAGAGACTTATGAAGTTACACAGACAAACAGTGAGTTCCAAATTATCAAAACAAGAACTTATGAAAATTCATATTCTAAATCAACAGAAGTTCACAGATTTACAAATATGAAAAATTGGATTAAGTCTATCAATGAACTACTCGCAGAACTCAAAGCAGAGAATGAAAGGCTAAAAGAATATAATAAAAGCAAATTAGTAGAATTATTTGATGAAGAAAATAAAAAATTAAAGCAACAACTCAAAGAAAAATGCGATGAGATTGTTCAACTTGAAAAAGATTTAAACAGAGTTTGCATTCAAGGAAAAAACGATTTACGGCAAAGAATAGAGTTAGAAACTGAACTCAAAACCAACACCCACCAAGTCTGCGAGAAGATTAGAGAAAAATTCAGTGATGGAAGGTCTCATAATTGGGGAATTGAACAAGTAGAGCTATATGACTTTTTAGACCAAATCGAGAAAGGAGATGGAAATGGCATTTGATAAGATTGTTTCTCACAACAGGTTTAATCAAGAATATCGGCAGACCATTTGTATAAAATGTGGAGAAGTATTTTGGGTTAAGAGAACATCAAAAAACAAAATTTGTATTCCTTGTAAGGAAAAATTAAAGGGGGAGAGCAAATGAGCGATGAAGCAAAGCAAGTCAAAGCAAAGTTGGAACAACTGAATCAAGCAAAAAGAAGATTGAGAAATCTTCAAGAGGAACTTCAGAATTGGAAAGATTTGTCTGGGGTGATGAGAGCTTCACCAATGGGAGAAGTTGTTGGCGGTGGAGTGTCAGAACCTTATGCAGAAAAGAGAGTTATTAAGATTGAGCAATTGACAAAGATGATTGAAGATGCAATTGATGAAGCAATCCAACTTGAAGATGAGTTCCTTAAGCAATTGGTTTTGCTCGATCCGCTCTCTCAAAATCTTCTTATGGAAAGATATATGTCAGGCAAGTCAATCAATCGCATTATGCGAGATTTCAATTACAGCAGGTCGCACACATTCAGACTTTATGACAATATCTTTGAGAAAATGGCAGATAATGGCAATAATGAAACCAAATGAGACCATTTTTTGAATATACTTATATATGTGGGCAAGTGAAAAGTCCACCGTGTCATTTTCTCCTTAAAACTTGACATACAAAAACAATCCCCACAAAACAATAAGTCTTTGGTGTGTTCCGTTTTCTAGGTAAGTAGTTTATGAAACTATAATCCCAAAGCAATTTTGTCGAAAGGTCCAGCGAGAGTGGACATTAAAAAAGCGATTGCCACAATGTTTGATTGTTTGCCATTGGTAAGTGTAATCAAAAGTTCTGTCTTTGGAGCATTATGCGGTCGCACGATGTGGAGAAGAAGATGGGCAGACTGATCGTGCAGGTAATAACAAGAAGTAGTTCTTGACAATGCCTGCGAATTTTACAAAAAAGACTGTTGAAATGTTCGCAGTCTTTTTTCTTATGGAGGATAACTTGAAAAAGATAAATTGTTTAAGATGTCATAGAGAGATGAGAGTAGGGAAGAAAACAAGGGCGAAATATACCTGTTCTTCCTGTGGAACTGAATATCTCATAAAAGAAGGTTGCTCAATCTCTGGACAGGTCTAGGAGGCATTATGGCAGAGAAGGATTATGGCTTGACAATAAAGCAAAAGAAGTTCGCTGATTACTATTTGGCGGATGGGAATGCGACAAGGGCCTACAAGAGAGCTTATGGGACAAAGAAGGATAACTCTGCAGCCGCTAATGCAAATCGAATGCTAAAGAATGATAAGGTGCAAAAATACATTAAAGAGAGACAACCAGAAGAACAAAAGAAAGTAAATTTCACGGTTGAGTGGTTGAGAGAAGAAGTCCTTGCAGTGATAAAGGACAAGGGAGCGAAACCGAGAGACAAGTTGAAAGGATATGAGATTCTAGGAAAGACAATGGGGGCATTTGAAGAAAAGAAGAGTGTAAGCTTTGATGAAGATGTTGTGATTGAGGTTGTGCGAAATGATAAAACTGAAACTTAATCCGGATGGGTTGGTAAATAAGAAATACCAACCTTTCTTGTTTGCTGACCAATCAACACAAATATACTTTGGCGGTTCATCATCCGGCAAGTCCGTTTTCTTGGGAGATAGGACTGTCTGGGATGTTCTTATGGGCAGAAACTATCTGATTGTGAGAAATGTTGCAAACACAATCAAGAAATCTTGTTGGAATGAAGTTTGCAAAAGTATTTCAAGACAGGGATTGACAAGTTTATTCAATATCAACAAAAGCGAAATGACAATAACTGCACTCTGCAATAGAAAGCAGATTTTGTTCAGCGGTCTCGATGATAGTGAAAAGGTTAAGTCAATTACACCATTGAATGGACCGCTTACTGATGTATGGGTAGAAGAAGCAACAGAGATTTCATACCAGGACTACAAGCAACTGCGAAAGAGATTGAGAGGGGAAAGTAAACACAAAAAGAGAATTACATTGTCATTCAATCCGATTTATCAGACACATTGGATTTATCAAGAGTTCTTTGGTCGCTGGGTTGATGGTGTTGATATTCTCAACGAAGAAGATTTGTTGATTGTTAAGTCAACACATAAAGACAATGAGTTTTTGACAGAAGATGACCATTATCAACTCGAACACGAACAAGATCCGTATTATTATCAAGTTTACACACTTGGCAATTGGGGAGTGTTGGGCGACTGTATATTCAAAAATTGGAGAGTTGCTGACCTTTATGAGTTGGTGGATGCGGTTGATAAAGGAAAGACAACAAAAGTTCCATTGTGTGAGATGTTTGACAATGTTCGCAATGGAGTTGACTTTGGATTTGCAAGCGACCCTTGTGCTTATGTGAGAGTGCATATTGACAAGAAGAGAAAAAAACTCTATGTGTTCAAAGAGTATTACGAAAGGGGTAAAACAAACTTGCAACTTGCCGATGACTTAAAACCGATTATTGGATATGAGAGAATTGCTTGTGATTCAGCAGAACCGAAATCAATTCAGGAACTCAAGGACTGCGGAATAAATGCCTTTGGTTGCAAGAAAGGAAAGGATAGCATTCTGTTTGGTATCCAATGGTTGCAGAACTATGAAATCATTATTGATAAGTCGTGCCAGAACTTGAAGAACGAACTGACACTTTATCAATGGAAGAAAGACAAAGATGGAAACACTGTCAAACAACCTATAGACAAGAACAACCACTTGATTGATGCATTGAGATATGCATTAGGCGAAGATATGGACTCTGTTCGTGGGGGAATGGCAGATTTTTAAAAGGAGTGAAGATGTTATACAATTTGGATTGGCTCAAACCAGGGCAGATATTTCCGCCTAGAAGTGAACTGACAAGATTGAAAGGTTATGAAGATAATCGAAACCTATTCAATGGGGACTTTACAAGGATTTTATTTCCCTATGTAAAAAGAATTAGGGATATGGTTAATCAAATGAAAGAGGATGACCATGAAGACATGTCATTCATCAACATCCCCAACTATTGGCAATTGATAAGCATAAAAACCGCCGACCTTCTTGTTGGAGATGCTCCAACCATCAATGTTCCCAAAAGTGCAAGAGAAAGACTTGAAGAAAGTAAGTTGGTTTCAAATTTAGCAGAAATGATATATGACATTGATATGTTTGGCGACACACTTGTTAGAATTTATAAGGATACTAAACAGCAAAAAAATATTGTTCTAATGAATCCAAACTCTTGGTTTCCCATTGTGGATATAGAAAATCCTAAACGAGTTCTACAACATTGCTTTGCTTGGATTGTATGTGTTTATCAAGATGCAAACAATCCGTCATTGAATAAGTATGAATTGAATGTTCAAATACATGAAATTGGAAAAACAAAATACATTTCAAAAAGGTATAAGATTTCTTCATTTTTTATAAAAGATTATTTTGATAATAAAACAAAAGAATATATTAAAAATAGTTACACTTTCACTATTGGGAAACTTTTGGAAGAAAAAAAAGTTGATACTGCAACAGGAGATTGTGATATTCTGCATTGTGCTGGAATTACAACTTCGGCTTCCATACATGGGATTTCAAACTATGATAGAATTACAGAAATATGTGCAGAGATAATGGTTCGTGAAGCATTAGGGAACTATATACTTGACAAAAACTCTGCTCCAAGATTGGCTGCACCAGAGAGTGCCTTTGTTCAAAATAAAGATGGAAGATGGGTATTAAAAACAGGGGGCAGAAGTTTCGTTGTTGGAGAAGGCGAGCAAGTTCCTATCTATATTACTTGGGATGGAAGTCTTGAAAATAATGAGAAAGCAATTGAAAGATTGAGGAAAGAACTGATTACAATGAGCGAGATGTCATCAATTATCAATGATGATGATCTTAATAGTTCGCAAGGTTATGATGCACTTGAAATCAAGATGACAAATCCAAAGTTGAAAGTAAGAAGAATGGCAACGAAACTTATACCATTCTTGAAAGAGCTTATCTCAAAACTTTGCGATTGTAAACTTTCAGAAGTTTCAATATTGTTTAATGATGGATTGCCAGACAATGAAATGAGAGAAATTGAGAAAGCAAATGCAAAGAAACAACTCGGATACTCATTCAGAACCATTGCAAAAGAGTATTTTGGAAAGAGTGATGATGAAGTTGATCAAGAACTTGAAAGGAAACAAGAAGAGTTGGCGCTTGAAACTATAAGTCAATTTGGTGTCGCTGAAAGGAGCAGAACACAAGTAAATGGAACATAAGAAAGACAGCGAATCTCTTAAGAAACTTGTTAAAGCTTTCGAGAATGCAGAGCAACAAGTAAACCGTATATTTGAAGATGCAAAAGACAATTCGCAATTCAAAGCGAACATCAATAGGCAGTCAAAAATAAACGAATTTATGCTCAAAGAAAGCACGAAAGAGTGGGTGCAAGATGAATTACCGAAAGCATTCCGAGAAGGGTATAAATCGGTCAATTTTCAAGAGAATACACCGCAGAAAACTTTCTATAACTTCAATGATTCTCTTATGCCTTACATCGACATTGGTGGCAAGGTTCACACAACAATCGAGACCTTTCAAGATGACATCAACAAGAGACTTGACCAAATGCAATCCAAAGGTTATGTCACAATAGAACAGGTAAAAAAGACCATTATGGACACAGTTGGGAGTATTCCAACAATCAAGTATCAGAATGGTGCAAATATGCCTTTATCCAAGTATGCGGATATGCTGGCGAGAACATCAAGGATTGAAACCGCAAATGGTGGTGTTCTTGCCAGGTGTAAGGACATAGATCGAGATTTGGTCAAATATCAAGCATTGCCAAATTGCTGTCCAAGATGCCAGAAGTTCAACAACAAGGTTTTCAGTATAAGTGGAAAGGACACAAGATTCCCTTATCTGTATGGCGAGAATGGTCCATTCCGTGATGGATATAACATCACACATCCAAATTGCAGGTGCGAAATCAATCTGTTTGTCGAAGAATTTTATCAGAACGAACTTGATAAAATTATTAAAGATTCAAATTCCTTTACAAAGTTCACGAAATCTGATAAACTCTTTGATATATACAACAAGCAACAGGCATTCAACCGACAATACAACAACGAGCTTGTTGAATATTTTCAACTGAAAGGTCAACTCGGCGATAAATTTCCATACAAGAGCATCGGTTCATTCCGAAGAGCAAAAAGACAAAATAGCGAGACTTATCAGCAACTCAAACAGAAAAAACAATACAATGGCGGTTTAATAGAGCATATTGATATTGATAAAGATTTGCCAAGAAAACTTGTTGAGTATAAGAATTTTGTTAAAGGTAAAGAAATCGAATACAACTTTATAATCAAATCAAATGGCGATGTTTATAGATATGTTGGAGAGGAAGGGCGAGTTATTTCAGATGACAGTATAGAATATGGAGATGCAATAGATATTCATAATCATCCGCCAAAAAGCGACAATGGATTTAGTAGAGATGATTTTGAATATATGCAGGAACATCAAGAAAGAACATTTATGTTGTTCACAAAATCATTTACTTATACAGCAAAGGTTGTTAAAGACATATCCGAACTTAATTACAATGAAATATTGCAAACAGTCAAAGGAACAATTTCATTAGAAGAGGCATTGCAAGGATATGAAGAAGAACATTTGGTTTTTGAATATCTAAAACAAAAAGGATTTATTGACTATGAAAGATACAAAGAGTAGTATTAAAGTTGTAGATACTGTGGCAGGACCAGAATATTTGAAATTGCTTGATGAACATATTCAAAAGAGGAAAGAACTTGATGAAAAATATCCGTATGTAAAGGGACAACTTGATTGTTCTATAGAACTTCAAAATAAAAGAAAAGAATTGAATGAAGAGTTTCAGAGAAAAACAAGAGAGTTGTTAAAAAAATATAACTTGACATAGGTTTCATTATTGATAATTAGGACAAGCATTGCTTGTCTTTTTTATTGCCCTGGGGGTATGGCATAAAACTACTCAAATACTCTGGCGAGGGGAAAATACGCTATTCGCAAACGAGGGAATGGCTCGGTAAAAAGGGGCGAAGAAGGAGGGAAAAATGGATTTTGAGCAAATCAAAAACCTGCTTGGCGAAGCATACACCGAAGAGGTAGAAAACGCAATCAAATCGCTGGTCGAAGGTTTGAGTAAAGGCGGACAAGAGTTTGTGCCAAAAGCAAAGTATGACAAACTCTCGGAACAATTGCAAGAACTGACAAAAAAGACGGCGAGCAATCAAGATTTTGAAAAGGAAAAAGAAGAGTTGCAAAATAAACTCACAGCACTTCAAAATTCCTATACAGAACTTGAGGAAAACAGCAAGAAGGAAGTCGAAAAACTGAAGAATGACCATTTGTTTGAAAAGGAGTTGGCTGGTTTCAAACCAAGAAATCTCAAAGCCCTATCGGCGCTTATTGATAAAGACAAATTGACATTTGGTGAAAATGAAATTGATGGTCTTAAGGAACAAGTTGAAGAATTGCAAAAAAGCAATTCTTTTTTGTTTGAGTCAGATTCAGTTGGAACGGGCATCCCTCACAATGCAACTGCATTGAAACAAGGAGAAAGTCCACTTGAGAATGCAGAATTGAGAAAAGCTTTTGGACTTGAAGAAATCAAAAAGGAGAATTAAAAAAATGAATAAAATTGAACTTGTAGAAAAGTATCAACCACTTATCGATGAAGTGTTCAAGAAAGCATCTTTGACAAAAGATTTGGAAAGCGGAGATGTCAAATTTGATGGAACTCAAACGGTAAAGATTATGAAACTCACTCTTCCAGAAGGATTGAGCGATCACACTAGGGGTGGCGGATTCACAAGAGGCGACTTGTCTATTGAATGGGAGTCTTGGAAACTGACTCAAGACAGAGATAAAGAACTCTTTGTTGATGCAATGGACAACGAAGAAACTCTTGACATCACATTCGGCAAAGCATCAAGCGAATTTATCAGAACTGTGTCTGCACCAGAAGTAGATATGTATCGTTTCGCAAAATTGGCTTCAACAAGCAGAATCACAAAACACAATGAAGTATTCAAATCTGGCGAAGAGATTATGAATGCAATCGCAAGAGATATGTCTCAAATGGATGATGATGAAGTTCCAGAAGAAGGAAGAATTTTGTATATCACATCTGCTGGTTTGACATCAATCGAACAACTCGACACTTACAAATCAAGGGAAGCTCTTAAGAAGTTCTCAAAAATTGTAAAAGTTCCAACATCAAGATTTGTTGATGCTGTTAAGAAGAAAGAAAATGGGGCGATTGCAAAAGGTGATGGGGCAAACACACTCAACTATCTCATTGTGTGTCCACAATCTGTTCAAGCAACTGCAAAACACGTTAAGTTGAGAGTGTTCACACCAGATGAGAATCAAGATGATGATGGATACAAATTCCAATACAGAATCTACCACGACATCAATGTTTATGAGAACAGAGTTGCTGGTATCTGTGCATCAGTCAACTCAACAGCAGAAGTGGAGACTCCATCTACCGGTGAAACCGAAGAAGAGACTGGAAAAAATCAATAAAAAGGAGGGGTGACACCTCTCTTTTATGTCAATGAGAGGGCAGGACCTTGATTTGATAAAGGAGAATATATGGAAAAAATAGGATTTGTCACTTTTGAAGATGTTGACATTTACTTGGACACTTACTATCCAAAATACAATAATTTGGCTTGCCATTTTAAGGTTTTGGATGAAATGGAGAAAGTTGGCTATCTGATGTCATCTGTTGCACAGATTGATTCTCTTGTTATGCAAGGAAGTGTGGTTGACAGAAAACAAGAGCATTGTTTCCCAAGAAAAGGATGTTTTAAGCAGTTCACAATTCCAGATGAAGTCAAGGATGCACAAATTGAAAATGCAATTGCACTTTTTAATAGAGACTTGTCTTTGCGGTCTGATCAACAGATGAAAACAATGTTGACTTTGGGATTGATGAAAAACCCAAAATATAACAAAAGAGAAATGGGAAATGTCGGATTAAGTGAAAGTTTGGATGCGGGACTACAATCAAAAAGAAAAAGACTTGAAAGTGAAGATGCGGAAAGAATTTTGAGACCGTGGATAGGAGGATGATATGATTACAACAAGCGAATTATATAGTGATTATCCTGTTTTGGTAAACAGCGAAGATTTTTCAAAATATTTAGGCATAGAACTTGGCGATGAGATTGTTGGAACAACAAACACTCGAGTAAGTGCATTTTTGGACACAATCCATAGGCATATTTACGATTTCTTGATTTACAACATTGGAGAAAAAGACCTTAAAGACAGGCTCATTGAAAAATATCGAGAAAGGCTTGAAAAATCACTCAAAAAAGCTCTTTTGACTCAAGGACAATATCTTCTTCAGAATGATAACATTGAGTTATTTAATGGGGTAATCAAGACTGTGAATGGAGTTGATTATAAAGAGACTTCTGATACTGTGGCAAAGGTAATTTGCCCAACAGTCATCAACATTTTGGGTGGCTCGAGTCCAAACATTCTTTTTGCAGGAGAATAGAAATATGTATTCAAATAATCAGTTCAACTTTGGTATGACAATCAATGCTGAAATCTTCAAAAATGGAGCAGAAAGACCTATAAAGACAATCACAGTTGAAATCCAACAAGAAGAGAATGAGAATGCATCATTCGTTGGGACAGGAATTGCAAGTGGTGGAAGGATTATGACAGTTTACACATTTGATGATGTGAGCGATGTTGTCCCTTATGAACACGAATTGAAAATTGAAGGTAAGATGTGGCAGATTACAGCAAAACAAAAAGCATTTATGCAGAAGCCAAGAAGATACAACATTCGAGCAACGAAAGTTCAATATATTCTAACATTGGAGTAAATTATGCCAAAGATCACAATGGAAATTTTGGTTTATGAGCTTACAGGGATTTTGAAGAATAATTCTCCTGTAAGAACATACCCTCTTGGAGCAGTAGGGAAGAAAGGAACAGAGTTTTATTCTCCATATCCTGGAAACTTGAGAAATAACGGTATTTTGCCTTATATAAAGGGAAACGATGGACAAGTTGTTATTGGTGGACCTGTTGGATATGCAGTTTACACGGAAACAACATCAAAGAAACCGCACTGGCAAGAAAAGTCTCTAAATGAGTTTGTGCAAAGACTTGTTACTTATTATGGAGGAAAGATAAGATGAAAACAATTGATATTGAAGATATTGCAAAGGTTTATCAAGCATTGCTGGGGCATAATTACAATGTCCAAATAAACAATATTTTGGAATACACTGACAATAAAATTCAGGTGTGTATATATCCAACTCGCAGACCTTATAAAGTTAAAGGAATAAACAGTGAAGTGTTGGAAATCTACATAGAAATCTACATTCCTGTCAAGCAAAGAGAGAAACAGAACCAAATACTAAACCACATCAATAAAGCCATAAATGGGTTGCAAGAAGGCGAATTTGAGAGTGCAGGAGATACTTGGAGTTTCTGCTCAACACTTGACTTTACAAGACCTCTTATGCCACCACAAATTGATAGTGGAAACATTTGCCAGCTTATAACTCTTCAAGGGAATGTTCTAGTGTCTGCAAGTGATGGGGCAATGCTTTTAAATGACTTTGAACAAACTTTGATTATTGAAGAAGAGAATGAAACAACGACAGGTGTGTTAAGAGTTTTGAAAGATGACCTTAATGTTGAAAACGAACCAGAACAAGTCTTCTTATGTAATGAAAAAATGGGTGGGGCATACAACAAAACACAATTAAGTGGGAAATCAATTACTATCTTGCTTATGAATGATCCACTTTGTAAGAGATTGGTTTTAGCGATGGAAAAAATAAGACCTTTTCATCAAAATCAAATCGTTGAAGTTGAGACATCAATTAAAAAGTGGGGAGAATCTCATATATCAAAATATATTTTGGGGAACATCAGCAGAAATGGAATAGCTGGTGCTTTTTCACAAATAACTCTCACTTTATTGCCAATTAGTTCGGTTTTAGAAGTGGGAGATGATGATGAATAACACAATAAATATATTTTTTAAGAATAACGAAGGTGGAAGCATTTCAGCGCCAGAAAATCCAGGTGGAGACATCTCTCCAAATCCAGAAGAATCAACTGCTGGAGAACAAAGCAAGGGAGCAATGAGTGGTGCTGGAGCTGTTGGCCTTTATGTATTGAAAAGGTCAATATCTTATGCAACTTCTCATGTTGGAGAATGGACAAGAGATAGCAGACTTCAGCAACAAATTAATGGTGTAACAAAGATTGCAGGATATGCTTCAGCAATAGCAATAAATCCAACTATGGGAACTGTTGGATTGGCAATGGATTTGATAACATCAGAACTTGACTATGCTTTCAAATCAAGAAGAGAAAATTATTCTCTATCAATATTAAATCGTAGGGCGGGGAACTTAAATAGGAGTAGATGATGATTTCCAAAATTAAAGTTGAGATTGCATTTCTAAAGAAGTCTTTTTTGAGATTGCCATATTATGAACTTAAGGACATAACCAAGAGTGTAGGGTTGCCCATTATCAATATTGAAACTTTTGATGAGACTTTGGATATGACAGACCTAACAATTTACAACAAAAGAGAAGATCCTTACATTCCTTTTACGAAGTTTATAATTACACTTTATGAAGGCGATAAATATTACAGAATTTACAGATATTTGGATGTGGATGAAGTAGAGCAAAAAAGTTTTGGACAAAATAGAATATTCTGTCACAAGATAAAGTTACTTGAACCGACTAAAATTCTTGAAAGAGAACCTGTGCAGAATTTGTCTTTTACTAATTATTTATACGAGGGACTATCCAATCCATTTATTGATATAAAAAAAGAAGTTGGGCAAGGAACTTCTTTTAATTCTTATTGTTATTCAAGCGGAAATAGATTTCCATCTGTTGTTGAATTAGGAAACTCTATTCCAAACGATTCCAAATTAAAAGTAAGCTGTTCAACAAAGGGTGTTATTACTTTAGGTTCAATTCCTGTTAAGACAATTTATTTTAATTTAAAAATGGAAGATGCTTTATTGATTGCCCCAAGCGGTCAAAGTATAAACATAAAAAACCAACAAGAACTTACTTTCACAGAAGAAGGTGTATATAAGGTAGTTCAAACTTACTATGGGAAAAAAGAGGGAATGTATCTTTTTTATGCTTATTGTGGAGTAATGAGAATACAGTTTACATGGACAATAAAGGTAATTAAAGATGCACAGAACTTGACTCATTCTTATACAATAACAGAAGTTTTAAATAGATTGTTAAATTGTTTTAAATGTAGGCAAGAGACAATTCATGAGCAAAGATATTTGCTTGATCCTAATATTGCAGAAAGGTTTAAGAATATTCCATCGCCTGAATTTAACTTTACAAATGCTACATTATTTGAAGCATTATCTCAAATTGGTGGTTATGTCCATGCAATTCCAAGATTAATTCCATTGGTCGTAGAGAATGAAGAAGGGAAAGAGGATTATTGGACAAATTGGAACATTGTGACATTTGATGTTTTGGATGATGGGGATGACTATAATAATGATGATTATTCAATGAGTGGAAGTTCTTCAAGTAGTGAGAATTTTACACAGGGAGTTGTTGTTGAAGTTCAAAATGGTTTGCAAAGCGCCTATAATAAAAATGCATCAATGATTGAACCATTTCTTGGTGGGTTTATTTCTACAAGAACAGAAAGTTCTGATTTTGAAATAAACAATGATACTTTTTGTTTAAAAACAAGTTTACCGATTGGTTATGTAAAGAAACTGCGGATTTATTATGAAAAATACGAAGGAACTCCTACTGAAGTAATAGATATTACCCCATGTGTTGTTGAGAAATCAATCTATGATACTTTTAAAGTATATGATGGAAAATCTAATTCTAGCGAAGCTTTTGAATCAAAATTTGGTTACCTTTACTTTGAACGGGGGAAACCAAATATTAAGGGGTGTGATTATCAAAAAAAGTTTAGTAATTTTATTCAAGAATTTTTTGACTCTTTTGATAATAAAAACTCGTTAGAGTTTGCCATGAAAAAGGTCAAGGGAGATACGGGAACAACAAAATATGGGACAAGGAATGCAAGAAGTATTTGTTATCAAATCGAGTATATTCCCTATTTATCATTCATGGCAAAACAAAACAAGGATTATATAGATTCGGGTATTCCAAACATTTATACTTATTATAACCAAAATGCAAATGTTGTTGATATCGATTCTTTAGGGGAGCATACTAGAGGTGTTTTAGCAAAGTTGAGTAATACGGATTATATAGAAACACAATATCTAAAGGAATACTTATTAAAGCCAAAAATTGGACAAAGGTCAAAGGATAATTATAGATGTTTTTCTGTAGCAAGTGAAATTTGGATGGAAACACCAATTAAAGTTACCACAAAATGGTCGAAAAATTATAATAAATTGAATGAGAATGTCTCATACAAAAAAGCAATTAGAGAATACGAAATAAGTGAAAATGGAAGTTTTGAAAGATATATTGACTGTGAAGAGTTCTTAATAGTCTCCGACAAATTAGATGTAGAAGAATATTATGATGTGGCATCAGGTATGTTGGAAAGAAAGATTGGAGAGAACTTTTCAGAAATTCAGGATAATATAGAAGAAGAGCTGGAACAAGTTCAAATCTGTAACGAAAAAATGGTTAATGTTATTGCCAACCGCATTTCAGGTATAGAAAAGTTCCCTATTGTAACGACTCCTTCTGATGAATGGGAGTTGAATTATCCTTCTGGATTTTCAACAACAATATCTTATGCTTACATGCAGACATTTAATGATGGTGATGAAACCCCGATTCAGACTTTTATTCTTCCTGTATCTTCCTTTACTTTTGGGAACTCAATAATTTTTTTGACAAAGACTCAAGATAATTATTCGGCGCAATCGACTGTAAAAACAAAATCAGATAATACTGCTTTAGAAGATAATATAGATTATGGCGATGAACATGGTCGTGCGGATAAACTCAAGGTTGCTTATGGCTTTTTTAGCCCATTTAAGGATTATAAAGCAAATCTGGCTGCAAAAGGAAAAATGCTATATAAATTTGATGGAGAGCTTAATGAAGAGGATTTGGTAATAGATTTAAGATCATATCCTTTTATCATTGATAAAGATAGCAGAGAGTCAATTTCTCTTACGACAATGTTATCTATTTGCACAGATAATTCAAGAGTCAAGCTTGGCAAGAATGTTACCAATATTGTTCCGTTTATAACAAATGATTATGGAAGATTCAAATTTGTTTTATTTAAAAAGAAACCAAGAATGTTTGATTCTGTAATTTCTGAAGATGACTTTGATGAAGTGATGGATTGGTCTAAATGGACTAATCTAAATATAAGAACGATACAGATTATTGCAAACGATAGTGTAAACGGAAGATATACAGCAACTATGAATTATGAAGGATATGGAATGCTTGACAAGCAAAATAATCTGATGTTCTTTGTAAACAAACCATTAGTATCTGGAGATGGAGTGCCAGATACTTTTTTGATGTTTAGAAAAAATGTGTAAAAGGAGAATTAAATGGAAGTAGTAATAAATAGAAATGGAGATGTTGTTTCCTCAAAAAGGGGTTCTTTTTATGCTGGAAGTAAAAACAGTAGAGTTATTAAACTTCTTGCTGACGACAATGTTTTTGAGCTTATCCCCAAACAATCAAGAATTGTCCACATAAACATTGTAAGACCAGACAACGAACAGACAGGATGGGTTCTTATGGAAACGAGAGAAGATGGTATTTATTACTATCTTCTTGAAGATTGGGAACTGTCTGTTCCTGGAGAAATAAAGATTTGCTTTGAGATTGTAAACACAGAATCTAGTGCAAAGTTTACAACAGAAGAAGTATTTGCAATTGTAAAAAATGGTGTCATTGCTCAACCAGTATGTAAGGAAGATCATACAAAACTTGAAGGATATTATCAAAAATTGAATGAGCTTGCTCAAAAAGAATATGATGTCAAAGTGATTGATACCTATGAGATTGATTTCAGCATAGATGGACAAAAGACAGCAGGTCTTTATAAAAACTATGAACACGATGTTATTGATTCTGTTTTGAGTGAGACAGAAGAAAAAATCTATGATACTGTTGTCGGGGTTCTTCAGGTCTCTCGAGTTAAACTCACAGATGATGAAGAACAAAAGTATGTGTCTCAAACAGAAACTCTTTTTGCAAATGGCAGGGCTTGGGTTAGAGAATTGAAATTCGATGAAACAGGTTTGATTGGTGACATTTCAGAGTTTCAACCTTTGGGATATGGTGCTGTTGGCCCAAGAGGTTATACCGGTGCAGAAGGACCACAAGGAGAACCTGGAAAGAAAGGAGAGAAAGGAAGTGTTTGGTATTCTGGACAAGGACAACCGAGTCAATCTTTAGGTATGCAAGATGACCTTTATTTGAGAACAGATGGGGAGTTCAATGGTTTTGTCTATAAAAAGATTGTTCTTGAAGAAGGCACAGAAGCAATTTGGAAACTTATTGAATCTATCCGTGGACCACAAGGGGAACGTGGGGAAAGAGGATTGCAAGGTATCCCAGGTGTTCAAGGTGTTCAAGGTGTTCAAGGACCTATTGGACCACAAGGGAAAGATGGAAAAGATGGAACTTCTTTTGACATTTGGGGAAAGTTTACAACACTCGAACAATTAAAAGAAGCAAAACCAATTGGAGTTGTTGGTGAAGCATATTCAGTTGGAATTGTTGAGCCTTATAAAATTTACACATGGGATGTAAATATAGAAGATTGGATTGACATAGGCTCAATTCAGGGACCAAGAGGAGAACAAGGCAAGATTGGACCAGAAGGACCACAAGGAAAAATTGGTCTTACAGGAGAACAAGGCGAGATTGGACCAGAAGGACCACAAGGAAAGCAAGGAAGGTCTTTCAATATACGGGGTGAATGGAACATTGAATGCGTTTATGAAATAACTGATTTAGTTATTGACGTTTTCACATATCAAGGAGTTTTATACTTTACAAAACAAACTGCACCACAAGGAACATTACCTACAAATACAGTATTCTTTGGAGTAATGCTTCAATTAACGCTCTTGGATTCAATTGGAGAAAATCCAAATGGAGCGATGTCGCAAGAAGCCACATCAAAAGAATTAAATAAAAAAATTGAGTATGCAGAAATAAAGACATTAGGAAGTTATTCTTGGGCAGAGATTCGTAAAATTTCTGTCTCTGGTTGTGCCAGCTCAGTATTTAAATTGGGTGATATAAAATCATTTGAATGTTCAGATGGACGAAAATTCAATGCACGCATAGTTGGATTTAATCATGATGATAAGAATTTGGGAAAAGCGGGGATAAGCTTTATGGCGATTAGTTCATATTCAGAACAACCAATGCATTCACAAGCGAATGACATGTCGGGTTATTTTGAATCTTCGTTAAGAGAGTATTTAAGTAATGGTATTTTGCCTTCACTTCCTATTGATATGCAAAATGCATTATGTAATGTTTCTAAAATAGCCTGTGGTCCACCTTTTAACTCAGGAGAAAAAACTATATATTCCAAACTATGGATTCCGTCTGTTGCGGAAATCTTTTCAACAATTGGAATGAACGAGTCTGGGATTTCTCGACTAAGAACATGGTACAACTATAAAAAAGAAGGAAGACAATATGAATATTTTAGAAAAGTGTTAGGTGATATAAAACCAGAAAATGCAAATTCTTTATTATCACTCGGAACAAATTGGTGGTTGCGGTCAAGAGCAGTTACGGATGATAATACGCAAAAATTTGAGTTCATAAACACAAACGGAACCCTTAATAGTGATGGGGGAATTATGACTGCGCCACGTGGGGTTGTTTTTGGGTTCTGTATTTAAGGAGATAAAAAATGAGTAAAAAAGTAATATTAGAAAATAGTCAAGGGGAGTTTTTGTTTCCTATAAATCCTGATTATCTAAATAAAGAGCAAATTGTAGCTGTTTTAAAAGAGCATTTGTTAGACTTTATTCCACTTGGCTTTATTGTAGCAAGCACTCAAAATGTAAGCCCAGCATCAGAGTGGGGCGGAGTATGGGAAGCATTGCCAGAAGGGTGTGCTTTTTGGACAACACAAAGTAATGGTGGACAAATTATAGCTCCTGGATTACCAAACATTATGGCTAGATTCTCTGCAAAAACATATTCCGATGCACAAGATTCAAACGGTGCGATGAAGGTTGTTTGGTGGGATTCTAAGGTGACACCATCTGGCACGAGTAAAGATAAAAATATTTGGCATGTTTTCAGTGCATCAGATGGAGAATGTGGAACCTTTACAGACACAAGTGCAGTTGGTCCAGATAAATTTAATGTTCCAACAAAAAATGTTGTTTATGGCAAATCTGACACGGTTCAACCTAAGTCATTCACAATGTTTGCATGGCGAAGAGTTGCATAGGAGGATAAAAAATGAGAATATTTGACGAAGAACTTATAAATGAGATTAACTATTCTGATGTGGATTTTTCAATTTTTAAATTAGTGCAGACAAAACGATTGGTAAAGCATCATGAAGCTGTAAAAGAAATAAAAGAAAAATTTCATTATGAGGTTATCAAAGAATATGCTAATGGCGGAAAAGATGTAAAAAAGGTGGTGGATGTTGCATCTGTTGAGCCAAAAGATGCTTATGATGAATTTGAAGATGTATTGCAAATTGCTTATTTAACAGATGATGAAAAAAACAATATAAGAAAATCTGGAATTCAAGAGAGGTTAAATTCTATTTCTCAGGATATTATTCAATCTATGACAGGAGAGTTAGTTCCAGAAATTGAGCAAAGAAAAAAAAAATTTATAGAACTCCATAATGAGTTAAGGATTTTACTTAACAAAGAACCGCGAGAAATTATAAAATTGGGAGAGTAATATGTTAGAACAAATTATTATTAAAGAAAAATACCTTGTCGAGAATGGCAAGGTATTTGCTTTTGCAGAAGGCATGGTCAACTCTAAAAGGAAAGTTGATGGGTGTGAAGCGAGAAAAGAAATTGCTGAACAACTAGGGCTTAAACTTACAAAGAAAGAACTTTTGGAGAAAGAATTGTCGGAAATCGTTAGAGAAATTACAGACTTGCAAAAGACTGATAATGCTCTTGCATCTCTCGGTTTCTGTAAAATTGATTGTCCAATTTATGCAAAGATTGATGGGATGGTTGCGAAAAATGGAAATGGAGAACCTATTATAAAGGGATATACACATCAACGCAACTGTTCAAATAAGGAGGGATAAATGACAGAATTATTTGAGTTGATTGCATCAAGACCGCTGGAATTTTTGGCGGGGTTAGGTGTAAGCTCTACAGCAATTTATTCTATCTGTGCATTGTTAAGGTTTTTGGTTGACTTGATAACCAAGAAGAAAAAAAAGAGAAAAGAGATCTTTCAGCAAAATGAGATTGCAAGCGCCGTTATAAACAAGTTGAGTTCTGCTGAACAATTTCTAGATATTCTTGTTGCAAGATTGATTGAAGCACTTGACAAATCGCAGTTTAAGAAATTGTTGGAAGATGTGGCGAAGAAAGAAAATTGTCCAATTGAATTAAAAGCATATATTGAAACTGTTTTGGGGCAGGTCGGGAACGAAGACCTGCTTCTTTTATATGAGCAGTCAAAATCTTTGCTAATTTCGGAAGCAAAAGATTCTGTAGAGAAAACAATTTTAAAAGGTGAGATTGCTTTTGAAGAAGAAAAAACGGTAAAGGAAGATGAAAACGAAACTGATAAGAGAGAACCAGATTGTTTGGTTGAAGAAGAGCAAAAGGTTGATGAGGTAGAAATTGACTATGCATAAACTTATGAATTTTTTCAAAAAGATATTCAAAGAGAATTGGGCGTATATGTTGAGTATTGTTTTCTTTTGGGTTGTTCCCATTATTATGCTCAATGAGAAAATTGCTTTAACTAAAACAAACATTGCCTTTAAGTTGACATTTATGGGCTGTCTTGTCGTTCTTTTTGTCGTGCTTGCATTTAGAAAGAAGATTTATGTGCTTATTGAGAAGAGACCGCATGGAATTGTTCGAGCGATTATGTTGTGTCTGTATAAAATGATTACATACGGCACGATTTTGGGCATATTTTGGGCAATAAATTCATTTGGTGACAAACTCTTCAAATGGTGGCTTTTAAGTGGAATTTCAATGTTCTTTGGGTTAATTTTCATGGTTATAAATGAAAAAATTAAAGCTCCAAAGAAAGAGGTGAAAGATGAAAACGAAAGTGATTAAGTATGGCAAGAATGGGAAAAGACAGGTCGTAGTGGATAGGGATTTTCTAAATATGATTTTAGGGATAGTTCTCATTGTTAGTTGTGTTCTACTATCAGGCATTCTTCAATTGGTTGAAGCCAGATTTGATATGAAAACTTTGTCAAAAGCAGATTTTTGGATTGGATATATGATCAAGTTGGCAACTGGATACATGTGTTTTTTTGGCATGTATATTTTGAGAAAACTTAAAAATAAACGAAGTTCAAAATTTCTTATTCAGCGACAAAACATTAAAGCATATAAGACAGAAATTGTAAAATTAAAGCAAATCTCCAATTTCAAAAATTGGCTTAAGAATGTTTACAATTATCGTAAGAGAGTGGATAAATATCAAGGTTATTTGCTTTCAAGATATGAGAAATTAAACACAGAAAAACCGGAGCAACCAGAAGAAGATGATTTTGCTCCTTTAAATTTTATAAATCGTAGAAAATTCAATAAGGCGAAAAGAGTTTACAATAAGAGAAACAAGAAGTATCAACAAGCACTTTTACAAAAAGAATATTTGGAACAACAACTTAATGTTTGTGATATTCATTTCAAAATTATTGAGTCTTACAGAAAAAAAGATTTTGACACTGTCAAATCACTGCAGGACTCAATCAAAAATATTGATGAGATGAGCAATTATAAGATAAAATATAAACCCATTACCTATAACGGAATTTTCAACGTTGAGATTCTTAAAGGGGTAAAGGATGATAGTATTGACTATAATGAGCGTTCGGTATTATTGAAAAAGATTTTACCAAAATTGATTTTTGGCGCTGTGTCAGTATCATTACTTGCATCAATGATACCCGATTTCAACAAACCAACACTGTCATTGCTTTTAATGATGTTCTTAAACTTTTTGATTATGGGGTGGTATATGTTTTCTGGAAGTATGCTTGCTAACACCTTTATATTTAATATTGTTTATGTTGCAGATTCCAATAGACTTGCTATTTGTGATGAGTTCAAAGAAGATAGTAGATTAAATGGTGTTGAGTGGAAAGAACTTGAGGAAGAAGAATACAATGAAGAAACAACTAATTAGGTGGATAATTTTTGCTCTTATTGTTGTTGGAATATCTGGGGTGGCATACTTGCTATGTTGGAGTTGTGGAATTACAAATATCGCTGGAATTCGTAGCATGATAGATCAAGTTGGAGTTTGGGGATGGCTAGTATTCCTTATCCTTCAAGTATTTGTTACATCTTTGCTATGTTTTGTTCCTGCGACTTCTATGACATTCATTGTATGTTCCGTAATTCTTTTTGGCGCTTGGAAAGGATTTGCAATAAGTTCGATTGGAGTTGTGTTGTCAAGTATTAGTATGTTCCTTATTGGTCGATTTGGGGGAGAAAAACTTGCAAAAAGATTGGTTGGAGAAGAAAACTTGAAGAAAGCGCAAGATCTTGTTGCAATCAAATCTAAAATCTATTTGCCACTTATGTTTGTTTTGCCATTGTTCCCAGATGATGCACTTTGTATGGTTGCCGGAATGACAAAGATGAAATGGTGGCATTTCCTTTTGATAGTCATTTTTTGCAGAACAATCGGCGTTGCGGTTGTTTGTTTTCTGGGGAGTGATTTCATAAAATGGAACGAATTGTCAGTAATTGACTGGTTTGTTTTTATTTCTGTTTGCATAATAGATATACTACTTATAGTTCATTTTGCCAATAAGTTAGAGTCAAAGATAAAAAGTAAAAGACAGGGATAAAACCCTGTCTTTTTTTAGGCACATTTTTAGGCACAAAAACAAAAAAAGTAAAAATAATTAATGAAAAATGGTGTATTTGTGTATTAAAAAGTGGTATAAATTTGCACTATCTATTATGGTTTTTATCTTTTTTAATCCCCTATAACTCCCACCAGACAAAAGCATGGCGAAAGCCGTGCTTTTTCTTTTATAACAAAAAGAAACTTTGTTTGTGTATTGTGTTGGAGAGTTTTATTGAAAAATCTTTGTAAGTAAATATCTTTATATTGCCATAAGCCTAACTTGATAAAAAAAACAACATATGAATTATGTTGTTCTTTTTTTTGTAGATAAACTTTTTCGCAGTTCATGTCGAAAATTATTTGTAGGGGTCGAGTTTAATGTGTTATAACATTATATATGAAAACTAAAACAAAAGAAAACGGTATAACAAAGTGGATTGTTTCAATAGGATTTGTTTTAATATTGATTGCTGGTGCGATTGTTTGGACTCTAATGAATAAAGAAAAAGAGGTTGACTTGATTATTACGGCAGACAACATTTCTGTTTTGGAAGGAGATTCAAAGCTTGTAAAATATGAAACTAGTGTCAAAAATGCCGACATAAGATTGAGAGTGCAAAATACTAAAATTGCTGCTGTTGAAAATGAAAGTGTTTTTGGCAAGTCTGTTGGAATGACCACTTTGATTATTACAGCAAGATATAAAACTATGGTTTACGAGAAGCAAATTGATGTGGAGGTTATAAAGAAAGATACTCCTATAGTTTCACCTGATAAGGATGATGGAAATTCTGGTGGAGATGACAAAGATGATGAAATGCCAAATCTTCCAGACCTTGAAGAATTGCAATTTGAATTGTTCAAAATTATGGGATGCACTGTTACAGGAAGTACAATTGAAATGACTCTTGGAAAAACAGCAAAGGTTCAGTTGATTGCTGAAGATTCCATAACTACAATGAATTTGATTTCCAGTGACATGGCTTTAGATGTCATGGAGGCAACAGAGGGGCAAAGGGTGATTTCATTGAGTGCATCTGCTGTCGGCACTTATCTTGTGACAATTAGAATCGGCAATAAAGAAGCTAAACTGAACGTAATTGTTAAGGAGTGAAAACTCCTTTTTTCTTTTATGTGTCAAAAAATATTATGTGATATTGACAAAAATTGATGAGAAGTGATAAGATATTAAACATAGAGGGAAATGATGAACAACTATGTTAAATTTTTCGATGAGAAAATAAATGAAGAGTTGGCAAAGAATGCTGGCTATATTCGATGCATGGATAGCTATAAAAAATGCAAAGAGTTTGTTCAATATTTCAAAACGGCATATCCACGACTTCGAAACTATATTGCTGGAAGTATTACACCAACATCCATAAATGCTCAATCTTGGAAGCAGATGTTGGAAAAATCTAAACCTAATGAGATAAGCAACGCAGAGTATCAAATTCGTTACTTTTGGTATGATGAAAAGCAGAAAAAGCTATGGAGAGAAAGGCTTGAAACGACAAAGCTTTTTTATGACGAAGTAGAGAGATTCATTGAAAATGACCAAGCAAATGCAGTTATTCTTGAAAAGTTGGAAAAAAAGACAGCAAAAAATATGGCAATTATTGAAAAACATATTTGCAGAAAAGTTATTTGTGCAAATGTTGATTCTCCGGAGTTAAAAGATTTGGTGGATGACTTGGTGTCCGAAAGAAATGCAAAGGCTGGCACATTTGTTGGATTTATGAAAGAGATTTTGCAAGAAGAAATTGCTTATGCAAAATTGCAACAAAGTGGAAAAACAAACACAACTCTTGAGGTAATTAAGGGAATTAAAGAGACGAGTATGAAGAAAAAATAAGAGGTTTAAGCCTCTTTTTTCATTGAAAATATATTTAACAGGCTAAAAATTATCACAACTGCGACACGCCCGACCTCGTGGTGTGGGGATAAAAAAAGGGAAAAGAAAAAAAGAGAGAAAAAAGGTGAAAAAGTTTTGAAAAAGTGTTGACAAAGGGAGAGGAAATGTAGTAGAATACCAATGTTACACAGCCGAGAAGCAGGTGTAACTGAACCATGAAAATTAAATAGAATTATTGAATTAACACAATATAACTTTATGCAAAGTTAAGTCAATGTGAGTTATCGAGTCTAGGAAAAACAAAAGCGCAAGTGTAAGCGCGAGCGTCGAAGACGCAATCTAATTTAACCTAAACCACGAAAGTGGAAAAGTTTAACATTAGAGTTTGATCCTGGCTCAGGACGAACGCTGGCGGCGTGCTTCAAACATGCAAGTCGAACGAGGTTAGAGGGAGCTTGCTTCTTCTGACCTAGTGGCGGACGGGTGAGTAACGCGTGAGCAATCTGGCTATTACAGGGGGATAAC
>CAJTYR010000004.1 GCA_910584295.1 uncultured Christensenella sp.
TGTCATTTTTCCTCCTTTCAAAAAAGGGCAGATTTTGCCCTTTTTAGTCTAAAATTTAAGTAAATTCAACATAGTTGCAACAACTTCTCCGTCGCCACCAGGTTTTGGTGTTTTTGCCGGCAAACAGTGAAACCAAGTTTGCCAAACTTCAACGAATGATAAATCAGTTACAGCCATCCAGACAAGAGAAGTGAGCACCCAAACAGCGGCGGCAACAAGCGCCAAAATCAAAACAACTGCAATAATTTCCCCTGCAATTTTCAATGGGCTATCATCATTTCTACACATATAATTCCCTCCTTTTAATAAAATTTCGCTCATTGGTAAGAACAGAGATATGAGCGACAGAGGTCTCTGTTCTCTGGATTGGCGCTGTTCAAATAAAAGGAGCATCAAATGAAGAAATATGTTTCAAATGCCGAACTGCGCCACTGGTAGAGGGGTTGATCAAGCAGGTTCCCTCCAATCTGCTGTCCCGCCAAGTTTATACTCTGATAGCGGTATGCTGAGAGTAAGTTTTCTGGGCAAACTCAAAACCCCAAACACATGGTAGTTGGCGACCGCTAGTTCTTTTACATTTTAGGCTGTTCACTGAACTAGCAACATACACCTTGAGGCTAATTGGCAAAACCTCGTTTTCCCCGTTCACTTTTGGCAGTCGGGAAAGCAGTCCTACGCCAAAGGTCTATGTGTTTATCATCTTGTAAATTTCTTGTTCAAAATCGTTGTCGACTGGGGGAGCGTTTCGTCTTCTGTCACGACCAATCATTTGGAAACAGATTGAAGTATTTGTGTCCATAAGGCGGGAGTATACTCGCTCACCATATTGTTCGGCAACATCTGCTGGTGTCAAGTTTGAGGTGATAATTGTGAGAAGTTTTCTCTCTGTTCTTGCTGATAAGACAATATGAAGTGCTTTGCTTGCCGTGTCCTCAACACCCAAATCATCAATGATCAGAACAGGAATTCTTGAGTATTCTCTCAATGCCTGTTCTTTTGTCTCTCTGGCTCTTGTGTCCATATCAAATTTGACAGATGTCACAACATTGACTCTCATCCCTTGATCAAGCAGCCTTTTTCCAATACATTTTTCAAGATGTGTTTTTCCAACGCCAACGGCGCCACAAATAAACACGAGAGTTTTTGTTCTATTCTTGTTGTCACACCATTCAAGCATTTTTTCGTAAAAGCCTCTGTTTTCTTCTGATGTTTCGATTGCCTCCTCAAAGGTTGGTAAGTTTTCAAATCCGTTGTCTTTTATAATCAACATTTGAATTTCTCTTTTTAAGCAGTCGCACATTCCGCCATTAAAGCCAGTGTCGTCACACTTTTTGCAAGTATAGTCCGGCTTCATTTCTTTGAGATTGGCGAGTTTAATATATTTGTCCAGTTTTGATTTTAGGTCATTCTCAAGCTCGAAGTTGGGAATTTCTTCGTATGCCAACTTCCGTGCATTTTCAATTCTGACTTTTGTGTATTCTTTCATAAGAGATTTGAACTCTTCATTTTGGTTCAGTCCATCCATTTTTTGCTCATATATTTTTCTTGCTTTTTGTTCACGCTCTCTGATGATTCTCAACGCCTCTTCCTTGTAATTTTTCATGGCTTCTCCCTAAACTTTGATTTCTGCAGCGCTTTGCAAATTAGCATTTAGTTCTTGTTGTGTATACTGCCTTGCTGTTGATGTTTCTTTAAGCGTTGTGCTAACGCTTGGATTTGCATATTTTTTTTCTGCAATGATGTCGTTGTAGTTTTTAATGCACCAATCAAGTGAAGCAAACTCCAACTTCATCAATCTATCTTGGGCTTTTATTTTCTTGATCAGAAGTTTCATGTCAATGTGTTCTGGAACTTCTGCATTGACCTTTCTTTGAGGGAATGCATCCTGGAACATCCTCTGTGCTTCTGACATCTCTTCATACTCAAGTTCTTCCGGTTTTTTTGACCTGTAATTCATTCGAATGACTCTCTTGTGTTTGCGTCTGACCTGCACAACTGTCACGAGCTGTGCGCACTTCAACTCTTCCAACCACAACTGAATCGTCCTCGGCTCATACTTTTGCTTGAACACTCGGTTTACCTCTCTGAAGAGCCAATCATTTGTCTGGTCAAATTTTTCATTCTTGAGGTTTGCCTCAATCAGCATAAGAAGCTTCAATGCTGAAACACTGACTTTTGCAGGACAAACCTTTTCAACAAGTGCCGGCGTAATCATATAATCCACGCCACCTTTTGCACAATATTTCCGTTTTCATCGTAGTTTTCTGCAACAAGTCTTTTTATTTGTCCACTTTCAACATTCCAAATTTCAACCTTTGTTGTTTTAGAAGCAAGATGATATAGTGCGTAAGCGTCTGACCATCTTGGCACGGGGTAGCACCTTTTCTCTTCTGTTATTGGATCTTCCATGCAGACTAAAAAACCCGTGAATTTTGAGAATGGAAAGTCCATTCTAAACCCACGGGTTCTCATTTTGGTTTTGAAGTCTTGTAATTGTTTTTCGCTCATAATTTTCTCCTCTTAAAATTTATTTTTCATTGTTTGCTTTTGTTGGGGCGTCTTTCTTGACAATTTCATAATCGTGTGCATTAAGCCAACGCGCAAATCTGCTTAAGCATTCGGTGTAAGGGATTCCTACCAAGAAATTTCCAACATTTTCAGCGCACCATTCATCAAGAAATTTCAGACAAATTTCGTCATTTGGTGTTGTTTCAACATTGGCCAACAATGCGGAAAGAATCTCATCAACGGAATTTTCCTCTTTTTCTGGGAATTTTAAGATGTTGTCGCTCATATTTAACCTCCTTTTATGGACTAATATAGTCCAAGACAATGAAATAATAAGCCTATTTTGGTCTTTTGTCAACTGTTTGAGCCATTTTTAGTCCTATTTTTTGAAAAAGTGCTATAAATTTTGTGATAAAAGGAGGTTTTTATGAAAAATCTAGCCATTTTGAGGCAAAATGCTGGTTATAAATCACAAGCACAATTTGCTCAAGTGCTCAAAATTCCAACTAGAACATATTCTCACTATGAAAACGGAACAAATGAGCCTTCACTTTCAATGCTAATTACTCTTGCCGACTTCTTTGGAGTGAGCGTTGACTATCTTTTAGGACATGAAACAAAAAACATTATGCACCTTGACAGTTTGACGGAACAGCAGAAGAGAGCATTTGAGTTGGTGTTGCAACTTGACTATGACCAAACCAACATTTTGATTGGTCGGCTGTCCGAAATGTTGCACTTACCATACGAGCAAGCCAGACCAGCTCGACCATTCTAGCACCGGGAATGTGTATATACATTTGGATCCATTTGTATATACATTTGCACGTGCATTTGTATATACATGCCCTGGGATCTTCGAAAGCGTATATACAGCAGCTGCAGAACGTGTATATACACTTGGCCAAGAAGGCATTTACACTTTGAAAGTTTTGATTTACTCTTCGTTCAGGAGGATGACTATGGACGAAGAAGAAATCAAATTTTTCAAAGACCTCGTGGACGGACTGAAGGAAATGGAAAGCATCAACAATTGGATGAGAGGTTGTATTGGTGTGTACCTTGGACGCCATGCAGAGCGTTCAGAACAGAGTGGGTGTTGGCAGAGCTCACAAAACACAAATCTGCCAGTAGGGTCAAATCGGACTTTTGATTTTCAGGAGGACGATTTGAAAAATTTAAGATTAAGAAAAGACGGAAGATATGAGTTCCGCAAAATGATTAAAGGTGTAAACTATCAGTGCATTGATAAAAATAAAAAGGTTGTGCTAGATTACATGACCAACCTTAAGCGCAAGATAAAATCACTTCTGCCAAATACAAAACAAAACACTAATGTTTCATTCAGCGATTATGCAGAAGAATACTATCATCTTTTCAAAGAAAGCAAAGCAAGTGACAGTTCCAAAGAAGAATGGGGGATTGCTCTCAAGTTCTTTAAGGAAAAGTTTAGCAGAGCTTTTAGAAGCTACACGGCTTTTGACTTTCAGCGAGAAATTAACAAGCTTGCAGAAAAGGCTCCAAACACTGCTTTGAAGACATTCCACAAGATAAGAGCAATTTGCAGGAAGGCATTTGCCCTGGGAACAATAAAAGTCAACATTGCTGAAATTATTGAGAAGCCAGAGTTTGAAAGTGGAACTCGAAGAGCATTGACGGTAATGGAGCAGGTTAAGTTTTTGAATGTGCTCAAGCACAGGGACGATGATTTGCAGCTGTTTTGTTTGTTCTGCCTAATCACTTCAGCCAGACGTGAAGAAGCTTGCAGATATAAGCCAGAACACTATAATGCTCGAAATCACACACTTTTTGTGAATGGAACAAAGACATTGAATGCGCCAAGAACAATTAAGGTGACAGAAAGTTTTGCGCAGTTGTTACAGAAGATTGGGGGAGGTTTCAAGTATCAATCGGACTATTATTCACGAGAGGCAAAAGAAGTCTTCAAGAAAATTGGAAGTCCGGATTTGGTGCTGAACTGCTTGAGGCACACCTGTGCAACCAATATGGTGTATCTTGGAATCTCTTCAGATTACCGCAAGCATATTATGGGACATTCAACAGTGAAAACAACCGACAAGGTTTATACACACATCGAAGTCGGGGTAAAGCGCTCTAGAATAGAGTTAATTTATAAAAATCTCTATTTTACGGACTTCTAGAATGAATTTGACCCAAATTTGACCCAAAAAGTTTGCCAAAAACATACATAGAATAAAAAAAAGCACACAACATCTTGTGTGTGCTGTGTGCTTCTTCCTCAACTGGTGGAGATAATCGGATTCGAACCGATGACCCCCTGCTTGCAAGGCAGGTGCTCTAGCCAACTGAGCCATACCCCCATATGCTTTTAAATATTACCATTTTGTGACGAGGATGTCAAGAATTTTTTAAAAGTTTTTTAAAAAAGAAAAAGCCTGCAATGCAGACTTTTGGATTTTCTTTTTTATTCGTCGTGTCCGTGGAATTCTGTGAGGCGAACGTTGTGGATTTTTCTTTCTTGCTCAACATATTCAGAAAGCATGTCTCTCACTCTGAATGGGTTTTTGATGTTTTTCAAGATAAAAGTTGGTTTTGAAGCATCATTGCTTTTCAATATAACTGTGCCTGTGTCGAGCATTTTTCCAAAAAGTGATTGTCTGAATTGAATGTCGCAGATACGATAAAGGTTGAGTTCATCAACTTCTGAATAAGTGAACCCAATGTCAGAAAACAATTTAAACCAAGCACCTGGTTTTCTGATAAGTCTGTATCTTGTGAAGGAAAGTGGCATTCCCCAAACTCTTTTTCTGTCAGCCCAAATGAGCTCTGCACCTTCGCCATATTTCTTTTCAATATTCATGAGATTTTCTCCTCTTCTTAGACATTTTACAATAAAATAGCGAAAAAGTAAATAATTTATTGCTAGATTTTTTTAAAATGTGACAAAATTTTTCCGTTTTTTATGAATTTTATAAAAAATAAAGTCCCAAATAAGCTTGGGACCTTATTTTCAGGTTCTGGTTTTGTTGAAAGTGATTATTTGCATCCACATCCGCAGTTTGAAAGCAAAAGCAAAATAAAGATTGTTTCGCAATCAATGTTGATGCCGCCTTTCATACAACCACAGCCACAGTTTTGTAAGAGCAAAAGCAAGAAGATGAGTGAGCAGCAGTCAAATCCGCCGCGGCAGTCATCTCTTACATCTCCACAATTTGAGCCTCCGAAAAAGTTCATTTGTGCCTCCTAAAAGATTTTCTTATGTATACGACTTTTATGTGTAAAACATCTACACATTAACAATGTATTAAATTCTCCGAATAAATGTGAATGGAATAAAAAATCCCCACCAAAGAGGTGGGGCGTGAGAAAAAGGTTTTTATTTATTTTTATAAGTTTTGTTAAATTTTTGTTGACTTTCCCAAATTGACATAATCCATTTATGAGGGAGGAGTTTTCCAAGATAAACTTGTGCTTTTGCTTTGAAGCCGTAAAGCACAACATCTTTTCTTTTAAGGGCTCCCTTCATTCCGCGACGAACAACTTTTTCTGTGTTATACATTGCAACATATTTTTTGATGACTGCATCTTTTGTTTTGACTTGCGTTGCTCTGTCAAAGAACGCGGTCTTTGTCCAGAATGGGCAGACGCAGGTTACGCTGATGCCTTTTGACTTAAGTTCTCGATTTAACGCTCTTGAATAAGACAATACATACGCTTTTGTTGCGCCATAAACTGCGATGTAAGGCACTGGTTGAAAGGAGGCCACTGAACCAATTTGCACAATCCTTCCGCCTTTTTGTATGTATGGTATGCACAAAAGTGACAAGTGGGTGAGTGCTTTGCAGTTGAGGTCAACCATTCCGGTTTGAGTCGCAATATCTGCGTCATCATATCTTCCAAATTTTCCATAGCCACTTGCATTGACAAGCCATTCAACGATAATTTCTTCTTTTTTTAGTTCTTCTTCAAGAAGCAAAAAACTCTTGTCTTTTGTCAAATCCAAATCAAAAAACCTGAATGGTGTTTTGAGCGACTCTTTCATTTTTTCAACGCTGTTAGTCTTAAGAGCGACTCCCCAAATCTCATCAAGACCAAGTTTGTCAATTTCAAAACAAAAGGCTTGACCAATTCCAGATGATGCGCCTGTGACGATGGCGATTTTCTTTGTAGTTTTTTCCATAATTTTCCTCCATCCTAAATGTTGGACAAATGATAGCAATTTTTTGATGAAAATGCAAATAATTTGTTCCAATTTTGTGTTTGTTTTGCTTTCTCTTTGACTTTTGAAAAATGTTTGTGATAATATCAATATGAAGGAGAATATCTTCTGAAAGAAGATTTGAAAGTGATGGAACAAAATGTAATTACTTTTTCTGGAGACAACAAACAACTTTTCAATCGTTATAAAATTGAAAATCTGAGTTCAAGACTTACGCTTCTTGTCCCAGAAACTCACAATGCCATACTCATCAAAGATGGGCAAATGCTTCAGACGCTGTCTTCAGGAAAATATCTTGTAAGCAAGTTTGTGGATGTCAAGAATGAGATTGACAGCAATTTGGAAGTTTTGTTTATGTCCAAGACAGCAAAGCTTAACCTTTTGTGGGGGACTGCGCAAAAATTTTTGATGTATGACGCAAATCTTCAAGAAAACTATCGAGTTGGCATGAGCGGTGACTATGATGTTCAGATTGGAGATCCAAGAAAATGTTATCTTTATTTGATTGGCGCTGACAACGACCTTACAACAGATGACCTCCAAGACAGACTTCAAACAACTGTTGTTTCGGTGGTTGAAAATGTTGTGGTTGAGTATGTGAGCGCTCAAGAAATTTTGTTTAACCAGGTCACAGTTAAGAAAAGAGAAATCTCTGCAAAGGTTTTGACAAGGTTAAATCAAAAGCTTATGGGAGAATATGGAATCGCTGTTTATTCTTTCAATATTGCAAATATTATAATTGATGACGATGACTACGCAAAGCTTTCTGGCAATTTTAAATCAAATTCAAAACAGACAAAAGATGTTGTATATTGCCCAGATTGCGGAACAGAACTTTCAGCAAGTGCAAAATTCTGCAACAACTGCGGTCGTAAAATTGGTGGGGCAAAGATTTGTCCGGAATGTAAGACTGAAAACAACGCCAATGTAAAATTTTGTCAAAATTGTGGAGCAAGAATTTAAGGAGGAAATATGATTGCTGTTTATATAATTATTTTGGTTGCTGTGCTGGGGCTTGCTGGATTTTTTATTTGGAGAGAATATGGCAAAAGACCAAGCAAAGGTGGCGATGGTGGAAAAGAAGATGTTGGAAGCCGTGGCGTGATTAAAAATAAAAAATCAATTGAAAACATGGTTGCAAATGTTGAAAGCATCATCATTTATGCAGATGGAAACGATGCTCTTTGCAGAAGATTGGTTGAAATCAAAGATGACATAAGATTCTTCAATCCAACAACAAACCAAAAAGTTTTGGCAGTTGATGCCAAGCTTTCAAACAAACTTGACGATCTCAAAATTGTTGTTGCCAAAGACAACACCCAAGAGGTTTGTATGAGGATGCTTGAAGAGGTGGAAGCTTTCATTGTGCAAAGGAAGAAGGAAGAACAAGCATGAGTGGAAGGTTGTATCAAGCCTCAAAGTCTGCTCCAGAAGACAGAAAATTACAAGTTTTGAAAGAGTTAAGACTGGGCTATCTCAATTTGAGTGAGGGGATGTTTGAACAAGCGAGATTAAATTTCCTTTTGGCACTTCAATATGACAGCAAATGTGCTGATGCTTATTGGGGGTTGATGCTTTATAAGCTCAAAATAAAAAATGAAGAAGAATTGCTTCAAGATCCACCAAAATATAAAGATGTTATGAAAATGCAAGAATGTCAAAATGCTTTCACTTTTGGAGATGACACTCAAAAGAAAATTTATGAGGGTTTTTTGGAAAAAATTAACAAAATTGTCATAAGTATAGACTTTTAGAAGGAGCAAAGATTAAATGTGGTTATTCAGAAGAAACAAATTTAAAAGACTCAACAGAGAGGATTTGGTCAACTCGATTTGCGAACTTGAAAGACAAGAACGAACTGTTGAAGCAGAGGTTTTGCAAAAAATTAAAGAAATTGATGCACTTATGGCAAAAGGGAAAAATGAAAAGAGCAAAGATTTGCAACTTTTCTATGCAAAAAAGATTGCACATCTCAATGAAGAAAAACAAACTGCCATGGAAAGAGGGATGTATTTGTTGTATAATATCAGACTTATGAATAAGTTGAAAGATGCGTATGACAGCAACACATTCTTCAAAACCCAAACAAAAGTGCCTCTTTCAGAACTTTTGAAAGATCAACTTGGACTTGCAAAATTTTTGAACAAGGCGCTTGAAACAAGAATTTCAAGCGAGGAAGTACTTACCAGTGCAGATGAAGTATTTTCAGAGGTTCAGTCTGCGTATGATCTCAATCAACCAATTTATGGTGTAAATAAAAATGAAGAAGACATTTTGACAATTTTTGAAAAAGAAAATCAGTTGGCTGATGAACAGGAACTTTTCACCGAAAGGTCTAAGGAAAATCCTGAAAAGAAAAAGAAAAAAATGATGATGGAGGAATAAAATGGGATTGTTTAAATCAAAACAACAAAAAGAAATTGAAAAGAAGATGTTGGTGAAAAGAACTATCAACACCATGAACAAGCAAATCAACAAACTTGAAGATCAAAAGCAAATGTTTATTGATGCGGCAAAGAGAGCAAAAGAAAAATCTCTTGATGCACAATTTAAACTCGCACTCAGTGGTTATAAGATGACTGTTCAACAACAAAGAAGAGCGCAAGAGATGCTTCTCAACTTTGAAATCACTGCTCAAATGAAAGATGTCACAATGATGACTTCAGATTTCCTTCGTGGAATGAGCGACATCAGCAAAGAGATGACAAAACTTGCTGATGCAAAGGAATTTTCAAAAATTCAAGCTCAATTTGAAACAGCTATGGCTGCAGTTGAGACTCAAACAGATCAAATGGACAGCTTTATGGACATGAGTCAAGAGGTGTTCTACAATGCTGGCAAAGATAAGAAAGGCGCTGAAATGACAGATGCGGAGTTTACAAAGTTTATTGAAGAGCAAGCAAGTCTTGACAGCCTTTCAAGTGAAAGTATTGACAAAGAAATGGAAGAACTTCGAAAGAAGATTGATTCTGCTTCAGAGTAAATTTCAATCAAAAGAAAAAACAAATTGATTTTTGTGGGGGAAATTTTGTGAAAGATCAACCAAACATGACTGTTTTGTCCGACACTTTTGACCTTTATATGAGGAAAGGAAAGGAAGCAAAGGCGAAGGGAAACTTGACATTGGCAAAAAGGAATTTTCTTCTTGCTGGAGAAACAATGATGCAAATGGCAAAACAAAGTCAAGGCAAATTGAAAGAAGCCAGAATGGAAAGAGCAAGGACTCTTGTGGATCTGTCAGACAATCTTGGAAAGAAACCTTTAAAGGTGGAAAGAAAAGATGAAGGCAAAAATGATGGCGAAGATGACGATGTGAAAAAATGGCAGGCTGCAAAAGTGCCTGACATTAAGTTTTCTGATGTTGCTGGACTTGATGATGTCAAAAAAGCGATCACAATAAGAATGATTAACCCAATCAAATATCCAGATAAATACAAAATGTATGGAAAAAAGAGTGGTGGCGGCGTGCTTTTGTATGGACCTCCAGGAACTGGTAAAACTATGATAGCAAAAGCCATTGCAAATGAAGTTGGTGCAAAGTTTTATGCTGTAAAGGGTTCTGACATTGTCAGCAAATGGGTTGGTGACAGTGAAAAGAACATAAACTCTCTTTTTGAAGAAGCAAACAAACAAGATCGTGCCATCATTTTCATTGATGAAATGGATAACCTTTTGGGAAAGCGTGGTGATGACACACACAACAACAAACGAGTAAACGAATTTTTGCAACAGATTGATGGTTTTGCTGGAAGAAATCAAAACCTTCTTCTTTTGGGGGCAACAAACAGACCTTGGGATATTGACAGTGCAGCAATGCGTTCTGGGAGATTCTCTCAAAAAATATATTTGCCACTTCCTGATGCTCCAGCAAGAAAGTTTATGCTTGAGAAAAATATGAAAAGCGTTCCTGTTGCAGACGATTTTGACATTGACAAAATTGTTGAGCAGACAGAAAATTACAGCGGTGCTGACATTGAAGAGCTTTGCGATCGTGCAAAGGACGATCCTCTTCTTGAAGCAATCGCGACTGATTCAATCATCAAAATCACAAATGACGACTTTGACAAAGTGCTTGCAGTCATGCCACCAAGTGTGACTCCAAAAGAAATCAAACTCTTTGATGACTATAACAATGAAGTCAGTGGTTATATCAAAAAGAACAAAATCGAGGGATAAAAATTGAGAGAGCGTGTCTGTAAAAATTGTGGAGGAAGACAATATGCAGTAGTTGGGCAAAACATGGTGAAATGCCAGTTTTGTGGGACTCTCTATGTCGACGAACAGGCTTCAAAAGAAGAAGACACCCTCACAGTTTGGGCTTACGAAAAGTTAAGAGAATTCAAGTTTAAAGATGCTTTGGATGAATTTGACAAAATTTTGGCAATGTATCCTTTGTCATTTGAGGCATATTTTGGAAAAGTGTTGGCAAAACACAAGATTGTTTTGTATTCACGAAGAGGGACTTCAAATAAGAAGCCTCGTTTTTTTGGCGATAATGTCAATTCAATTACAGAAGATGACGACTTTTTGAGTGCAATAGAAAATGCACCAGAAGAAGTTGCAAAGACTTATAAAGACGCTGCAAGAGTGATTGATAAGATTGTTGAAGGATATAAAAGTGTTGCTGGATCAAAACAATATGATGTTGTGCTTTGTGCGATGAACTTTGACAAATCAAATCCAAATGAGAAAATAACAAACACAATATCAAAACTTCAAGAGAGAAACATTTCCACTTATTTTGTTCAAGGGCTTGAAAAAGAAACTGAAGAAGAAACGTTTAATGCATTGAAAACTGCCAAAGTTTTTGTTTTATATGCGAACAAAACTTCTGGATATAATGAAAGCGAAGTGAAGAATTTGTTTGATAGGTATCGATATTTCACCTCTCAAAAAGAAAAAACTTCAACAAGTTTTGTGATTGCTTTTGACAATGGTGTGACATCAGAAAATCTTCCGAAGGAACTGTCTAAAACAAAATCTGTTTTGGATTTGACGAATTTGAGTGAGAGCGATGCTCTTGTCAGCAAAATTAAGGCTGAAAAAGAAAAGGCTGTTTCACAGGTTGCAAAAATAGAAAAAGTTAAACTTGAAAAGATTGAGTCCGTAAAAAAACAACAAGTTGAGGTTGAAACAATTTCTGCCACAGAACTTGGAAATTATAAAGTTGAAAACTTGGAATTGAGTGAAGCAAACAAAATTAATTGGGTTTTCATCAGTTTGAAAAATGGTGATTTTGCCACTGCAAGGGATATTGCAAAAAAAGAACTTAAGAAAGATCCAAACAATGCCGAACTTTTGTTTGCCGAACTTCTTTGTGATTATAAAGTTCGTACTGCTGGAGAATTTTTCCTTGACATTGGAAATCTTAAAGAGAAAGAGAGAATTGACAACATTTTGAAATTCGCTCCAAAAGAATTTGCAGAGATGATAATCGACAATTGGAGCGATCTTGTTATAAGTCTTGACAGTGAGGAGTATTATAACTCTTTCTTGCTCTATTTGGCTCAATATGACACGCCTAATCGTGAAAAACTTGTTACGGCAGCAGAGAACAAAGCTCTTGAAACTCTTGATCAATCCTTGATTGAAAAAGTGTTGAAGTGTTTTCAAAACAGCGATGTTGACAGATTTGTCAATTTCTATTTTATGCTCGCTCAAAAGACTGGTGATGACAATTATTATAAGAAAGCTTTGGATATTGATGAAGGACATGAGCAAAGTAAAATCGCGATTTTCTTAAAGAATTTCAAAGATGATGACGACATACTTGGATTTAGACGAAAAGATGCTGTTGAAGACACTCTGAAATATCTTGACGAAAACAAGAGAGTTCAACTTATTTCATCAATCGTAAACATAATTTTGCCGGTGGCTTTCAAAGATTTGAAAAAAGCACAAGAGCAACTGGATTTTTATCTTGGTTATGTTTCAGACGATGAAAAACTTTCAAAGATTTTGAAAGATGTTGCGATCTTTTTGCAACAGTTAAGATTTTACACCGTTGCAGAAAAGTATATTACAGTTGCTATTTCCAAAAATAAAAATGATGCTGAACTTTATTGGATTCTTATTCAAATAAAATGTCATTGCAATTCTGAAGGAAAACTTGTCAAGACAAATGTCAAGATTTCACAAATGCCAGAATGGGAAAGCCTTCTTGCTTGTGCAACTGAAAAGCAAGCCGAAAGATATGGTGCAATAATCAGCAAAGCAAACCTCTATTCAGGTCAAAAAACAGGTCTTGCACTTGATTGGCTCGACCAGAAAACTTTGGCTGAAGAGCTTAATGATTTCATAATACGAAACAACAAAATTTTGCTGGAGATGGCAAAAGAAGAAGGAAGAGGAATTCTTCGTGGTGCAAACTATTTCAAACTGCAAATTCAACCATTTGAAAAGTATGTTGACCAATTGAAAAAAGACATTTCTCTTGAAGAATACCAAGAAATTGCAAATAAAATTGCAACAAGGCTCGATCTTCTTGATTTGACGCTTGACATGTCAATCAATGTGACGAAGCTTGAAGGAAGAGAAGAAGGGCTTCGTGCAGCAAAGACTGAAAAATTGTCTGTCAAAGGCATAAAAAAGAAAAAAGATGAAAAAGCTGGAGTTGAGGCAATTTCAAATGAAGAAATTGATAAGCATAAAAAGTTTACAAGAAGGTATTTGTTTGGATTTTTGGAGCTTTTCCCAGTTTTGTTTGCGACATTGCTTTTGATTATAATCATTGCCATTCCAAAAGAAGTTTATATGTATTTCAATCAAAACTTTGTTTTGGCATTGGTTGGATTGGGTGCGGTGATCTCAATTGTGCATCTGACATATTATTTGGTGAAAAAACAGAAGATGCACAAAAATTGGAAAACTGCAAATATTGCACTTATTTCCATTGGATTTGTCAACATTGCTTTGATGTGTGTAGGATTTTATCTTATGCCAACAGTTGTGACAATCGACAATGCAAAAGAATTCAACAAACTTGTTCACAATGCACCTTATGCAACGCTTCGTCTTGAAAATGACATCAATATGGAAGGGATAAAGTGGAAAGCAACCGCATTCATGGGTACATTGGACGGAAATGGAAAGGTTGTGGAGAATTTGACAATCTCTTCAAAGAAAAACATTTCGCTTTTCTATTCCAACAGCGGAACAATTGAAAACTTGACAGTATATTATTCTGCAAGAACTTATAAAGACGCTTCAAATTTTGGTGGTATTGCAGTCAGCAATACGGGAGATATCAGAAATTGTAGAGTGTATTGCCACGATGTGCTTAAAATCAACACCGAAAAGGATTTTGACTTTGGTGGAATTGCTTCAAGAACAAAGAATGGAGTCATTTCAAAATGCTCCGCTAATTTGAATGTAAACATTGTTTCAAGAAACAACAATTTGGATTTTGGTGGGATTGCTGGTGTTTTGAGAACATCTTCAAAATTATCATTTGTAAGAAATTTCTCTTTGATAAGTTTGACTCTTAATCAGAAGAATGTTGATGTTGCAAATGTTGGTGGAGTTGTTGGAAAATTGGAGAGCATAGACAAAGACAAACTTAATTTCAGCAAAAATAGAGGTGAAGTGCATTTTTCAATCGTTGGGAATGCTGATATTGTGTATGTTGGTGGTTTAGTTGGTGATGGAAGCTCCGGAAGCAAAAACAATTATTCAAACGGAAACATTGACATCAGTGCAAATGTTGCTCAAGGTGGCGTTGGAGGCTTGTATGGGAGATTTCATGACAGAGGACTTGATTTTGAAATAAGCCATAGTTACTCGTCAGTTTCTATTGCTTGCGACAATGGCATGTATGTTGGCTCTTTGGCAGGAAGATTTATTGGAGTAATAAGAAACACTTTCACAACCACTGACAGAGAAGTTGTAGGGAAAAATGACTCTGATTTTGCCAATGCAACAAATGCTGTTCAAAGAAGTGTGAAGACTTATAAAGGTGGAAGTCCTTTCAATTTTGATAAAGAAATTTGGGACTTCTCTGGCAGTTTACCTCTTTTGAAATAAAAAAGTTCTTTTAGGCTGTCCATTTTGAAACTAGCGGAAAAATTAAAAAGAACTCTATATCTTAGAGTTCTTTTTTTTTGTGCTTGGTTTGCGAAGAAAAGCGACGCGATTTATAAGATAAGGCTAAGTGCTATTAATAATATTTTCAATTAATTTTAATTATGTGGTGACAATTAAAAGAAATTATGTTATAATAAGTAAGAAGTTTTTTTCTTGAGGTTTAAAATCACGAATATTGAGGCAGATTGCAATAAAAGGTTTAAAAAGACATTTTTTGGGAGAATAAATTATGCAAAATGATTTTGATAAAATTGAAAAAGTAGTTTTAATATGGCCGCACAACGCTGAAACTTGGAGAAAAAATTGCAAGCCTATTAGAGAATGTTTTTACAAACTTATTAAAATAATATCTAAATACAAACAAGTTGTTTTAATAAAAAGTAAAGATGATATTTTTAAAAAGATGAGAAACGTTGAAACTATCGAACTGGAAAGTGACGATTCTTGGGCAAGAGATGTTTTGCCTTTTAAAATAGAAAATGCATATGTAGGTTTTACGTTTAATGGATATAACGGCATATTGGAAAAATTTAATTTTGATAAAGAACTTGCAAAAGCATATTCAAAACATGAAAAATGCAAATTAAACACTTTGCCAATAATTTTAGAGGGGGGGGAGTTTGCAGTGACGGAGAAATATGCATTTGCACAAGAGAGCTTTTTCATGACCGCAATCACAATTTAACAAAAAAACAATTTGAAGATATTTTAAAACCAAATTTAAAGATAAAGCACATTATTTGGATAAAGCATGGATTATTTGCAGATGAAACAAAAGGTCATGCTGACGAAGTTGTGGCATATAAAAACAAATTAGAATTGCTTATTGCTTGGACAGATGATATAAACAATCAAAACTATAATCGTTGTAGAGAAAATTACAATGATATTTTATCGTTCTATGAAAAAATTAAACAACCTATAATCATACACAAAATCATCACTCCACAACCATTAAAAAGAAATCAAAGAGAAGTTATAGCAAACACATTCCGGGGCCAAAACTCCCCTGTTGCCATTTCATACATAAATTATTTGAATCTAGGTAATACAATCATATTGCCACAGTTTAATGTAAAAGAAGATAAAATTGCATACAAACAATTTAAACAAATTTTCAAAAACTATAAAATAATAAAATTTAAAAGCCGAGAAATTGCTCTTGGCGGTGGAGGAATTCATTGTGTCACTAAAAACTATTAAATTTTTGTCAATTGACTTGATTGATGTAAAAGACGAATTAAATAATCTGCTGGAAATTTACAATTTTATGGATAAACTCTTGCTACAAGCAAATTTAAAACAAATCCATAAACCTGTTTTAATTCCCTATTATCATGGGAAAGTAAAAAGAGACGCTGGTGTGAGTTGTTATGCATTTTTTGAAGGCGGCTATTGCACATTTCATATCTTTGAGAAAAGAAAAATTGCCTATTTTGATATAATATCAGACGGACAAAATTTTGACACATCAACTATAACTACAAATATAACAAAATATTGTGGAACAAAAAATATAATAACAAATAATGATGTCAAATTGTCAAATAAAGTAAGTAAACAGGTTTTTGGCCCACATTACATTTGTTCTGGAAAACCAAAGAAAACTTTTGTCGCTGATAATCTCATTGCATTACAAGAATCAATTATAAACGCAATAGGCATGACACCAATCACTACACCTACTATCTTAAATAGTAAGAACAGCACATTGCTTTTTATCGCAATTGCTGAAAGTCATATAGCTCTTACATTAAGTAAAAATAATTTACGAATTGATATATTCAGTTGCAAGATGTTTGATTTAGATGTATTAAAAAAACTTGTAAACAACTTTGTTAAACTTGAAAATGAAACACTTTTTCACAGGCTGTACAAAATTTAATAATAATTAAATCTTAGAGTTTAACTCAATATAGTGGCAATATAAAAAGAAAAATAGTTGCATCATCTGTCAACTATTTTTTTCGCTAGTTTCAAAAATTATAGACCTTATGAACTTTTTTTATTTTCATGGCATAAGAAGTTTAAGATGTTCATAAAATCAGTTGACAAGTCAACAGCTTTTTGGTAAGATTATGGCATCTGGCGAAAAAGCTGGTATTTTATTTTTTACGCCTAAAAAGGCTTTTCTTTTGGAGGAGAAATGAGAATTCTAAAAAATATAAAATGGTATGAATGGTTCATTCTGTTGTTTAGCATTGCAGCAACTGTAACTCAAGTTTATTTTGAAATGGAACTCATTGAAAAGATGGCAGAACTCATTCAGAAGGTGAGGACGGTGCAAGCGGTCGCTGCAATTTGGCAACCTGGGAAATGGATGCTGATTTACAGCGCCATAATTCTCTCTTGTGCATGTTTGGCGCAAATCATGACAAACATTGTCTCTGCAAATTTTGCAAAGAGGATGAGAGGTGATATTTTCAGAACAGTCAATGGATTTTCTCAAGAAGAGGTCAACAAGTTTTCAACTGCAAGTTTGATCACCAGAAGCACAAACGATGTTACTCAACTTCAAAATGTCTTTCAAATGGCAATTCGTATGGGCGTTATGGCACCAACGATGGCGGTTTTCGCAATTATAAAAATTGTTGGCACAAGTGCCACTTTCAGTTGGATTACAGCAATCGCTGTTGTGGCAATGTTTATTTTGCTTGGACTTTTGTTTGCTTTTGTTATGCCAAAATTCAACATTATTCAAAAGAAAACCGATAAACTTAACTCTGTCACTCGAGAAAATTTAACTGGACTTCGTGTTGTCAGAGCATATAACACTGAAAAATATCAAGAAGAAAAGTTTGATGTTGTCAACAAAGATGTCTCAAAACTTAATCTTTTTGTTGGAAGAGTTATAAGTTTGATGAATCCATTTATGAATTTAATTTTTAATGGATTGACATTGGCGGTTTATTGGGTTGGTGCGGCATTTATCAACAATGGAAAAATTGTTTATGAAGATATTGTTGAGTTCACTCAATACGGCATGCATATATTAATGAGTTTCATGTTTTTGTCGGTTGTCATCATGCTTCTTCCAAGAGCGATTGTCAGTGCAAAGAGAATTAACGAAGTTTTGAAAACAAAGCCAAAAATCAACTATGGCGCTTTTGATGGAGAAACAGAAGTTAAAGGAAAACTCGAGTTTAGAAATGTTTCTTTCAGATACCCTGATGCAGAGATGAACGTTCTTGAAAACATCAATTTTGTTGCAAATAGAGGTGAGACGATTGCGTTTATCGGTTCAACTGGAAGTGGAAAGTCAACGCTTGTAAACCTTATTCCAAGATTTTTTGATGCAAGTTTTGGTCAGGTGCTGATTGATGATGTGGATGTGAAAAACTATTCTCATAAGGCACTCAACAAAAAATTAGGTTTTGTTCCACAAAAAGGTGTGCTTTTCAGCGGAACGGTTGAAGAGAACATTAAGTATGGTGCAGAAGAAGCAAGCGAAGAAGATGTTGCAAAGGCAATCAAAGTGGCGCAAGCAAGTTTTGTCGATAAACTCGAGGGAGGTCTTGCCTATCAAGTTGCACAAGGTGGAACAAATGTTTCTGGCGGACAACGTCAAAGATTGTGTATTGCAAGAGCGGTTGTGAAGAATCCTGAAATATATGTTTTTGATGACAGTTTTTCAGCATTGGATTACAAAACCGACAAAAAACTCCGCAAAGCACTTGCAAAACATACAAAGGATGCAACAAAAGTCATTGTTGCACAGCGTGTTGGAACAATTATGGATGCAGACAAAATTATCGTTTTGGATAATGGAAAGATGGTTGGCTGTGGGACTCATCAAGAACTTATGAAAACTTGTGAGGTATATCAAGAAATCGCCCTTTCACAATTGTCAAAGGAGGAACTTGAATAATGGAACAACGTAACAAAAAACAAGCTCCAATGCATCGTGGACCAATGGGAAGAGGGATGCCAGCTGGAGACAAAGCAAAAAATTTTAAGAAAAGTTTTGCCAGACTTGCCAAGTCATTGTCAGTATTCAAATGGATGATCTTCATTTCTCTTGCATTTGCAATTGCAAGTTCTGCGATAAACATTGGTGCACCATCAGTCATTGAAAGTTTGACGAAAGTGATTTTTAAAGCGGTTAACTCTGGGGCTGCCATAAAGATGGCAAGAGTGGCATATTTTGGAATAATTTTGATTTGCATGTATGTAGGAAGCTCAATATTAAACTTTTTGCAGAGTTTTATAATGGCAAAAGTCACTGCTGTTATAACAAAAAAATACAGAGAGGACATCAGCAAAAAGATTAATCGTCTTCCACTTAAGTATTTTGACAACAGCTCAATTGGAGATGTGTTAAGTCGTGTAACAAACGATGTTGACACTCTTGGGCAAAGTTTAAGCAATAGCTTAAGCAGTGTTATTTCAAGCGTGACAATGATTTTGGGCTCAGTAATCATGATGTTTGTTAAGGGATGGCTTATGACATTGGTTGTGTTGGCAATCATGCCAATCTCTTTGGGGCTTATTATGATCATTGTCAAATTTTCTCAAAAGCATTTCGTAAAACAGCAAGATGAGCTTGGAAATATCAATGGTCAAATTGAAGAGATATATTCAGCACATAATGTTGTCAAAGTGTTCACTGGTGAACAAAAAGAGCAAGAAAAATTTGAAGAAACAAACAAAAAACTCTTCAAATCAGCTGTTAAAGCTAATGTTTTAAGCGGATTTATGCATCCAATTATGAATTTCATGGGCAATTTGGCATATATCGTAATTTGTATTTTGGGTGGTTATATTGCTTATAGAAAGGGTGATTTCCTCTATGCAGCAACGATTGTCGCTTTCATAATGTATATGAGAACCTTCAACAATCAAATTGGCAATATTGCAAACATCTCAAGCACACTTCAATCAACTGCAGCTGCAAGTGAAAGATTGTTTGAGTTTTTGGACGCTGAAGAGCAAGAGGAAGAACACAAAGACAGACAACTTCAAACAGTCAAAGGAAATGTTGAATTTAAAAATGTTTGCTTTGGGTATGATCCAGACAAAGTGATTATCCACAATTTCAGTGCAAACATCAAGGCTGGGCAAAAAGTTGCGATTGTTGGTCCAACTGGTGCAGGAAAAACAACGCTTGTAAATCTGCTTATGCGTTTTTATGAGGTTAATAGTGGAGATATTTTGATTGATGGTGTTTCAATCAAAGATATGCCAAGAGAAGAAGTTCGTGGCTATTTTGGAATGGTTTTGCAAGATGCGTGGCTTTTTGAGGGAACAATAAGGGAAAATATAAGTTATGGAACATATGGCCTTACAAATGAACAAATTGAAACTGCTTGCAGTTTTGCACACATTGATCATTTCATAAGATCGCTGCCAAATGGATATGATATGGTGATTGACGAAAAAGCCAACATAAGCCAAGGACAAAGACAACTTTTGACAATTGCCAGAGTGATGGTTAACAATGCGCCTATGCTTATCTTAGATGAGGCGACAAGTTCGGTTGACACCAGAACAGAAGAACTTATTCAGAAGGCGATGGATAAAGTTTCAGAAGGAAGAACATCATTTGTTATTGCTCACAGACTTTCAACAATCAAAAATGCTGATATTATTCTCGTTCTGAAAGATGGTGACATTGTTGAAAGCGGAAATCATGAACAATTGATTGAAAAGAATGGTTTCTATGCGGATCTTTACAACAGTCAATTTCAAGAAGCATAAAAAATAGGAAGCGGCTTTGCTTCCTATTTTGTATTTTCAAGCATTTGACTTACTTTTTCAAAAATCATATTTTTAATCATAGATTGCCTCACTATTTAAGTTTAGCATAATGCTTAAAGCTTTACAAGAGAAAAATCTAACAAAATATTGCTGTTATGTTTTCAAAATCAAATAAAATCATATATAATTAAGTATAAAAAGAAAACACTTTCACAAACTTAAAGTAGCTTTGGGAGGTGAAATATGCTTAAAATGCTTTTCTTTTTTATGGGAGTGCCACTTATGATTATGTCATTTTTTGAAACTATTGATGTTTTGCCTTATGCAACCGATTTCAATGTTATGGTTGGAGGAAAGGAAATTGAAATTTCCATGGAGCAAAAAGCTGACTTGCAAGAGGAGATTGAAAAACTCTTTGGCAATTGCCACACTATGCCAGCATTTGGAGTTGTGACACCAGAAATTTATCAAGAACAGATTAAAGATGGTTATTACATTTCAATCAAATTTGACCAGACCTATTGTGTGAATGAACTTCCTTTTGACGAACTTGTTTTTGAAGTTCAGAAAGATTTCTCTGGTTTTAATTTGTTGCGTGGAAACAAAGGGGTGTTTCAAGGTCGTTGCATTTATATGTCAATTGTTGATGGAAACATGGATGAGCTGTTTAATCTTGTTAAAGACATCGCAGGTGAAGGAAGAGTTGAAATTGAACAGCCAAGTGAAAGTCCTGTGGAAGCAGTAAAAGAAGAAAAGATTTCAGATTAGAAATCTTTTTTTGTTTTAGAAAAAAGAAAAGGGTAAAAATTCTTATATGGATTATATGGTTTTTGCTCTTTTGTTGGTTTGTTGTTTTAAAGGGTGGATCAAGGGACTTCTCTTTTCACTCTTCTCTTTGATTTTCATTGTGGTGTTGCTGTTGCTGGTTTTCAAGAACACTGAAATTGGACAAGTGATTGTTCAATTTATGACTGACACAAAACTGTCAGGAATGTTATATAAGAATGTTGTAGAAAAAATAATCAATCTTTTTTAGTCAAGATTGATTATTTCTTTTTCATAAATATATTGCCAACTTGTTGAGGCTTTAGGTTTGTTTAGAATATCTTCAATTTGATCGTTTTTCTTTTTTGCGTCATCAGTTTTTTGTTTTAAATTCACGAGTAAGCAAATGGTGACAATGACACCTATGACAAACAAAATTGTCAAAATGAATGTGACAATTTGATATGCATTAAACTTTTTCCACCATTTTTTTTCGTCTTGCATTTCGTTTTTCCTTTGAATTATTGTAGCATTTTGCTATTCTATTTGCAAGAAAATTTTTAACAAAAAAACGTTCGATAGAAAATGCAAGGAAAAAAATAAATATTGAAAAAAATCTAATTTCACCATAATTTGTTATTAAATTAATTAAATAAAATATCAAAAATAAAATAAAAATAGAAAAAAACAATAATAATTGATTAATTAATTTATTTTTTTTAAATAAATAAAATAAAATATTTTTTAAATCAAAAATTATTCCTGAAAAAAGCCCAACGCTCGATAATATAAGGAGAATAAATGGTTGTGATAATGTTTCATATAACATAATTTATTTAAATAACCTTTTAAAAATATTATTTTTTTCATTTTTTATGGAATATTTTAAAGAATTAATTATTCCTTTAATATTTACCTCTTTATTTTCCAAATCAAGTTTTGTAATCTCCAATTTTTGTCCAGTTATTATTATATTACAATCTCCAACTTCAACGACTGATTGGGTTTCGGTTGAGGAAAGCATCTTGGTTGCTCCGGTGATTGTCATTAAAGCCCTGTTTTCGATTGTTATATTTTCCATATGATTGCTCCTTTTTGTTTGAAAATTTGGTTGTTTAAGATATAATATAAGATATGAACAAGAGAGAGATAATAGTAGAAAAAGATAGAAAACTTGTCGCGATTTTGCAAGATTTTGGTTTTTCATATGCTGATGTGCAAAAGATGATGAGAAACAAAGATGTCAAGGTTTGTGGGAAAGTTGAAAAAAACAATGTTATGGTGTTTGCTGGAAGTGATGTGACTTTTTTCTATTCAGATGACATGCTTGAAAGTAAATTTGAAACGATTTATGAAAATGCCGATGTGATCATAGTTTATAAAAAAGCAGGAATTGAAACGGCAGGAGATTTTGGTCTTGAGAGATTAATTGAAAATGGAAGAGCGGTGCATCGTTTAGACAGAAACACTGAAGGACTTGTTGTGTTTGCAAAAAATGAGGCTTCAGAGAAGAGACTTTTGGATGCTTTCAAATCAAAAAAAGTGCATAAGAGTTACATTGCCGAAGTCGTTGGTGATTTAAATGTGGAAAATGAGGTCTTTTCGGCGTATTTAACGAAGGATGAGGAGACTGCATATGTCAAAATCTTTGATAAAAAGGTGGATGGTGGTGTAAGAATACAAACAAAGATCAACACTGTCAAGCACTCAAAAGAAAGCAGTCTTGTGGAGATTGAACTTTTGACAGGCAAAACACACCAAATCAGAGCACATCTTGCACATCTTGGATACCCAATCATTGGTGACGGCAAATATGGAAAAAATGTCGACAACAAAAAGTTTGGTGCGACAAGGCAAAAGTTATGTTGTTTCAAGCTTGGGTTTGATGAAGTGAAAATCAAAGGTCTGAACAATAAACTTTTCATCAAAAAGCCAAAGTGGTGGAATTTTTAACAAATTTTATTTTACACTCATATAAAAAGTCATGAAAGAAATGATAAGGTTAAACTCTTATTATGAAGGGCTAATTCAAAACCTTTTTGGAAGTTCAAAAGGTTGCTTTTCAAATTTTATGACTTTTTTTTATCAATATAATCAAGTAAAAGAGTTTTCTCCAGAAAATGTGGAGTGCATGAAATTTCTATACAAAGCCGAACTTGAAAATTGTGAAATTCTTTCGCAAGTTTTGATCTTCATTGGAGGTGACAATCGATACTTTGCTAGTTCAAGAAAGTATCTCTCCGGATTTAATGTGGACTATTGCAAAGCGATTTCAAAGATGTTTGTTTGTGATGTTGAATTGCTTGAGATTGGCATTATAGAGGTAAAAAACGCATTGCAAAAGATTGAAAACAAAACAATAAAAGAAAAACTGAAAAAAATTTTAGACAACAAAAAAAATGAATTAAAATTGCTTAAAGAAACTTTTTTTAAAAATAATATGCTTAAAAAACAATAAAAATCGCTTACGCTTGTGATTTTTATTTTATTTTTCAATTTTCTGCCTTTTATTTAGGGCAATCTAGCGATTTGATGCTTTATATATATTATTTATATAAATAAATTTTTCTATGTTTTTTGTTTGATAAATTCTTCTTAAGAGTGGTAAAATATTTTTGAATAAATATTGAATTTATTTTTGCAAGAGAAAAACTTGAGAAGGGAGATTTTCTTATGAAAAAGTTGAGAGTTTTCATCATGTCAATTTTTGTATTGGCGCTGGGGACATTTTTGGTGGCTTGTGATTTGAAAAAGCCTGAAGCAACATTCGACAAAAAGGAGATTGTTGTTTCTGTCAACGCATCAATAAGTCTTGATGAATATTTGTCTGTCAAAGGTGTCGAAAAGAAAAACATCACTTTCAAACTTGAAAGACCAGAACTTTTTGACTTTGACGGCAGAACCTTGATTGTTGGAAATAAATCTGGAAAATCTTATGTTCATGCCCTCTACAAAAAAAACATTCTCTCTTCAATGCAAATCGTAATTAAAGATAAATTTAATGCACCAGTAATCCCTGAAAATTATTTGTCAAGTGACGGCGTTTTCAGTTGGAATGCGGTTTCGGCTTTGTATGGAAATGAAGTTGTTTCAGCAACAGAATACAAAGTGCAAGGGACCTGTGATGTCTATTCTGCCACAGACCCTTCTCTTGTGACTGAAACAATACAAATCAATGAAACTGTTTCAAAGACAAATTTTAAGCTTACCAGAAATGGTGTTTATCATTTGACAGTAACAGCTCTTGGTTCTGGATATTTTGACAGAAGTGAGCCTTCAGAGGAAGTTACTTTGTCTTTTGGTTACATGACCCCGGCAGAAAATTTTGTTTGGGATGGAGAAAAAGGAACTCTCACTTGGGATGCTGTGCAAAACGCAGAGTATGTTATTAAGTTTGATGGAGTGGAGCTTGCAACAAGACAAACGGAAGCTTGTGCCCAACTTTTTGACAGATTGACTTTGGCTTCAGCAGGTGATCACACTGTGAGTGTTGTGACTTATGACACACAAGAAAAACTTTTGGCTGTTGAAAGTGAGACTTTGATTATTCACAAACTTGATTTGCCAGACGCTGAATATGTTTATGATGGACAAAATGGTGGAAGAATAAAGATTGCAACTGCTGAAAATGTTTATGGCTATGCGGTTGAATTTTCAAGTGGAAGTTTGACAAAAACGACTATGCTTATCAATGAGGGCAATGATATTGTTTCTTCATTTGATGATTTGGAAGCGGGACTTTATGATGTGAGAGTCTCTGCTGTGGCAACAAAAGATGGAGAGATGTATTTCAATAGCAGTGTTTATGCTTTGGGAAAAGTTTATAAATTGCCAACAGCGTCAATCACTGGTGCTGGAGCAAATGAAGTTAATGGAACAAGTTTTGGCGTGAATCTTTCATCTGAAGCCAATCCTGTGGATGTGATGCTTTTGGTGGATGGGCTTGGAAACAAAACTCTTGTTGAAGGTTTTGAAAAAGGTCAAACCAATTTCAATTTTGAATTAACTCTTCCAGATGCAGGAATTTATTCGATTGTTTTGCGTCAAATCCCAGTGGCAGGGGAAAATGTAATTGCAAATGAAAATGTTTTTGTTCTTAATTCAAATGAAAGCGAGCCTCTTTCAGCAACAAAAATTGATTTGATTGAAGGGGAAGTTACACATGCCTATGTTGATGAGAAATCTGTTTTAATATTTGCAAAATCAAAACTTGCACAAAACTACGGTTTGCAAATCAATGAAGGAAGCGGTTATGTTGACGTTTTGAAAGACAAATATAACGATCCAATTGTTGAAGGGGAAGTTGTTAAAATTGTTTTGAATGGAAAGATGGAAGATTTGTTTGAAACAATTGAAAATGGCGGAAAGGATGTTTTTGATTTACGTGTTGTTTGTATGGGCGCAGAGCAAACGAATTCAATCAATTCAGTTGTGATAAAGACTATTGAAAGATTGCAAACTCCTCAAACTGCACATGCTGGAAATTCTGACAAAAAGACATATTCTTGGGTTGGTTCTTCTGGGGCAGACAGTTATGAAGTGGAACTTTTTAAAATTGACAAGACTGTTTATGATGCAAACAAGGATGCCTCACAAATCAGCATTGACACCACAGGGCTTGAAAATCTTGGTCAAGAGACAACAGGGCTTAAAATTGATATTGCAGAAGTCGGTTATTACTATGCAAGGGTCAGAGCATTGAGCGGAGATGAAAACCAAAAGATTTCTTCTGAGGGATATCTTGAAGAAGTTTTCTATGTTTGCGAAAAACTTGAAATTTCAAATGTCGATTTGGCACAAAATGAAAGTGGTTATTACATATCAATCTCTAACAATGAGAATGTTTCAAGTTTTGAGGTTTTCTTGGATGGTGTGTCTTTGGGGACCTCTGAAATTGCAATAGGAGAAAAAACAGATATATTGATTTCTGACAAGTTTGAAAATTCTGGGAAAGAATACCAAATTTCTGTTGTTGCACATGCTGATAACGAAGAAATTTATAACGCAAGTCTTGCTTATGGTTTGAAAGTCGAAAGATTGCCAAGGGTTGTGCGTGGAGACATCACAATCGGAGAACTCTCTCTTCAAGCGAATGCTGACATGACTGCAAAGTCAACAGCTCAACAACTTTCAATCAACGCCATTGAAGGTGCGAATGGAGTTAAGATATGGGATGGGGCAGGCACATCTGCAGGCAGTGAGACTGAAAAAAGCGCTCGCCTTTCAATTGCAAACAGTTCGAATTTTGAATATAACTTTAAATATTTTGGCTCGCAGCAACAAAATGGTGTGTTTGCAAAGGCGTCAAACAAAGTTTATTTGGATGGAGAAACAACTGCTTACACATTCACTCGTTTGCAACAGCCAATAAACTTGGCTTATTATGCAGGCAAACTCCGATTTGACCACAGTGCAACGCTTTCAAAAGATTATTATGTTTTGACTTTGGTCTGTGCTGGGCTTAACGGAAAGACGGAAAACATCACTGTCAAACTTGGAAGAACTGTGACAGCAGAGCATGGAGGCGTCTCACAAAACATTGGAAGCGACGCAGATTTTGTTGCAATAAACGGAAATGTTGTTTCAATTGATTTTGAAAGAATTGTTGAAGAAATTCAAAAAATCTCTGCTCTTGCAAATGTATATAATCAAAGTGCGAAAGTTGGATTTGCAGTTTACGCTTTCCAAGATAGAACAGAAAATACTGCTGTGACAATTTGTTCTGATTTTGCAACAACAAATCTTGACAACACCAAGATTGTTTGTGTGGTTGAGAAAATGCCAAAATCAATACTTTCACTTGACATTGAAAGTTCTGCGACGGATTACATTTTGAACTGGACTGCTGTTGGAGTAAATGCTGCTTATGAAAGTGAAACAAAATACCAAGTGATGATTAATGGCGAAGAAGCCGGTGAAAGCATGTCGGCACTCACAAAGAGCTTCGCAAGAAGTGAATTTGAGGATTCGACTTACTATGAATTTTCTGTTGTGGTTTCAAATCCTTATTATGTTCAGTCTGACATTTCAAATGTGGTGAGAATTTACAAACTTGGAAGTATTTCTATGCTTAAACTTTTTGAAGATGGAAGGTTGGGATATGATTTAAGTTCTGGTCAAAAGGATTTTGTTGATTATGTGAAAGTTGTTTCCGCAAACAGTGTCGACAACAACAGGACAGGAAAAATTGAAATAGATGGGGATGGAACTCTTACTCTTAAAGTTGTTGGAAAGAAAGGTGTTGAAGGCGAAGGTGAGAAGACCACATATTACATAGACAGCGAAGAAAAGAGTTGGAACCTTGCAAGTATGAGTTTAATCAAGCCTGCAGATGAAAGTGTGAAATATGAAAACAACACAATTTCTTGGCAACCATTTGCTTCTTCTCAAAATTTGAGTTGTCTTAGATATGTTTTGATGTTTGTTGATGAAAATTCAAACACTGCAACATTTAAAACGACAAATACAAGCGAAAACCTTACAACAAACAGAGCTCTTTATAATGCACTTTCTTCTTTGTCTGGAGAAGTAAAAATTTATGTTTCAGCATATCTTGAGACTTTCCCAGAAAGTGGGGTGGCTGAAGGTTCAACTTACACAGTTTCTGCTGGAAACACAATTTATTATTCAAAGGATGTGACTCTTCCTATTGGTGGAACTGGATGCAACTATTATGTTTATACTGGAAATGCCACTGTTCAAAAGTTTGAGACGCCAAACATCACTGATGTTAAATTTGTCTCAACAGATTTGACGGATGCAATTTTGCCAACAATTTCAGTTGATTTTGTTGGGAATTATGGAACATCAAGAAATTTTGACATCTTTTTAAATGGTGAATACTATACCACAAAAACAATCGCACAAGATGACGGAAAATATTCTTTTGAACTTTTGCCGGAGGATTACAACAGCAGGGTTTCAAATGGTGAAACATTGACCGTTGGAGTTTGTGCGTTGAGTGAAACAGACATCCTCTCTTCAATTGGAAGTGTTGATGTTGTCCGAACTGAAGAGGTTTCATCAATATGTTTTGTTGAAACTGCGGAAGGAGAACTTTCACACACAATTGAAATTGGTATTCCAACTGTTGGCACAAGCGGTGGTGTTGTTGTCAAGATGACATATCAAGAAAATGAAGGAGAGGAAAAGGAAGAATACATTCTTGTTCCTGTGGGCGAAGTTTTGTCTTCTGTCAAGTTTGATTTAAGCACACTTTTAAGCAAGGTGGTTGACGGAAAGAAAATTCTTGCAAAAGGTGGAAGAGTTATACTTTCAGCTCATTTGGCAAGTTCTTCATTGTCCGGAGAATATTTCTTAGCTTGCCCAACATGGACAAATAGTGAAGAATATCAAATCTTGGCAAGTGTTGAAGAGGTTGAAAAGACTTCTGGCGGATTTACAATTGATGCTTCAATAAATTCTGAAAATACAACTTATATTCTTGAGTGCAACAACAGCATTTTTGAAGTTGTTTTCAAAAACGAACAATTCTATTTTGAATTTCCACATGGAGGAAGTTGGGCTAATGGAACTTATGACATTTCCATCTATGCAAAACAAGAAGGTTTTTTGCCTTCAATTGTTGGAAATGTGGAATTTGTGTTAAACAAACTTGATTCAATTACTGATATAAAAATTTTGAGAGATCAAGGAGATTTGTCTGCAATCACACTTTTTTGGAACCAAGTTGCAGGTGCAACAGGATATGTGTTTAGGATGTATGATGCAAATGATGAAACAAGAACAAACCTTCTTTATGAATATATTGAAGACAGGGTTGACTCATCAGAGGTTTCAAATTCTGCTTCCCTTCTTGACATTTTTGGTGAGGGTTATCAAAAACTTTTGGATTATGGAAAAGTGGATGCGTTTGCACTTATGTCAGATAAGAATGTCTTCTTTGATGTTTTTGTTCGAGGAACACAAGGGGTGAACGATTCTGACATCTATAGTTTTGATGCAGTAATAAAAGGAAATGCACTTGAAATTTCAAATTTTGAAGTGAACCAATATGGATACATTGTTTTGCAATGTGTTCCAGAGCAAACCTATCTTTATAGGTTTGTCGCTTCAGACGGAGCTGTGCTTCAAAAATGGACAAAACTTGTTGCGACAAGCGAATTTGAAAAAATTGACACAAAGCAAATTACTGCTTTGGGCGGAACATATTTCAACATGGAAGTTGTTGTTGTCGGAAACAATCTTGCAGAAGAAGTTTCAACGAAACTCGAAGGTTTGGTTGTGGATTCAATTGCCTTTTCAACTTCAGGAACAGGAACAACATTTGTTGTTGGTGAAGATATTGTCAGAGTAGGTTATATTGAAAGTGAAGAGAATATTGATCTTTCTTTTGAGCTTGTTGCGGCTTCTTACTCAAAGATTTATGTTGGGCTTGATGAAAATGCTCTCATAAATGGACAGGTTGCGGAGTTTATTCCAAACTTTGTTGCTGTTGGTGGTGAAAATGGTCAAGAGATTTGTTCATTCAGTCTTTCCATAATTGTTGATAGGCTGAAAGAAAAAGGATTTGATCTAAAAGCAAACAATCAAGATGTTGACTTATATTTCTGGGCATACAGAATGGCTGACCCTTCTGACAGAGAAAACACATACACAATTTCTCATGCAAGTTCTTGTAAATTTACATACACAAATCAAATTGACTTTGTCGAAGTGAAGAAGTTGGGAGAGGACCTTGCTGACACATCAAGATATATGGAAGATTATGCAAACAGTTTTGCAATCTTTGAAAATAATGATGAAAGTGAAAACAAAACAACTTTTGGTATATATGTCAAGATCTCTCCGATTCAACAAAATGTGGAAGACGAAGAAGAAATTGCGACTGAAGAAGATTTGTCGCAGACAATCTTTGTGGATAAGAAAACGCTTACAAGTGGGGATTATTTCCATGATGCAAACAACTTTGTTTTGAATTTGACAAAGGTCTTTGAGCAAAGTAACTTTGCTGAACTTTTTGGAAAATTCAAATTTGAGTTTGCAACCCTTTCTGTTAAGAGTGTTGATGGTGAAATGCAATTTGTTTTAAGCGATTGGATTTCAGGTGCAAATGGAAAAGAGTTTGTGTTTAAGAAACTCCAAAACATTGACAGACTCGAACTTAATTCTGGAAGCCTGACATGGCTCAACATAGAGGAAGCTGCACAAAAATATTATGTTTACTTTGTTGACAGACTCGGCTCTGATGGTGGACTTGGAGAGTCATATGTCTACACTGCTGTGACCACAAGCAAATATGTTGCATCATACAATGCATCAGAATTTGTTGGTCTTGGACAAGGATATTATTTGGCGGTGCGATCTGTCAGTGAAGATCCATATACCCTTCCTTCTCTTGTGAAATTTGTCTCTTCTCAAGATGGAACTCCAACAAGAGTTGAGAAAAATGAAATTAAATCTTCAGTCAAAGTTGAAAATGGAAAAATATTTATTCCATTTGTTGAAGGAAATGATGATGCTCTTAAATATGGTGGAACAGGGCAAGATTTTGTGGATTACATCAAGACTTGTTCTGAATCAACTGATGCAATCGACAAGTTGCTTACAACCACCTTCAAAGTTCCTTTCACATTCACACTCGATCAACTTGTTTCTGGAGAAATCTTCTTTAGGTTTAGATTCACATCTCTTAAAACTGGCGTTCAAGGAAAGAGTCAGACTTTTGATGTTGATGCTAGAAATTTGATTTCAAGTTTGATTGATATTGATGATGGCTTTGATTATATCGACAAGCTTCAAAGACTTGAAAAACACGCATCATCAGGTGGAAGCACAATAAGCAGTTTCATAAAGCTTATGCAAGACAAAAAGGATGGGGTTTGTGGAATTGGAACTTATCAATATTTGTTTGATGACAGATTCGAGTCTTTGCAAAGTGGAGAATATAAACTTGAATATGCTTTGCTTGGGAATAGAAAGAGTTTGACATCGGGCTGGTATAGCTACTCTGGTAATGGACAAAACAGTCTTTATGTAAACAATGAGCCTTCAGTCAAAGCTATAAGAGAAGAAGCTGTCGGTGGTTATAATTCTGCAAATGCTTACAAACTTATGGTGAAAAAGAGTGATGTTTTCTCAAAGAACGGAAGCGAACTCTCTGGCTCAATTGCAGAAAACTATATAATGAAAATCTACAATGAAGTTGGAAAATATTATGCGTTCTCAATTTCAAAAGTTGGAAGCAAATATAGTTTGATGTTGATTGGCGACTCGCAAGGCACAAGTGTGACAGTCAAAGAGACAAACCAACATGCAGTGGAAACTGAAAATGGAGAATATTTGCTTCTCTATATCAACATGAACGAAGGGGATTCAATCCTTGGCAGATATGGTGAGCAGATTGAAAAAGGAACCTACAAAATGCAAATCTTTGCTGTGGGAAATGAATATTCTCTTTCAAGCAAATCAAGTGTGTTCAATTTGACATTGTATGGCTTTGGAACTGATTTCACACTCAACAATGGAGAATTCACTTGGACTGCTTTAAGAAATATGAAAACCACAGTTGTGTATAAGAAGAACTCAAGTGTTGGAGAAACTGTTTCTCCAGAACCAATTGTTTCAAATTCAAACACAGCAAGATACAGCCTTGATGAAACTGGCTATGGACTGTATGACTATGTTGATTTCTTGGTTGTTGGTGATGTATATGGAAACAACATTTTGGTTGATAGTGAAGTATACAGAGTGAGAAATGTCTATAAACTTCAAGACCCAACTCTTAAGAACACAAATGGATATATTGAAATTGATGACACTGCAAATGCCAATTTGGAAGGACTTGATGGTTGTTATTCAGATTTGAGTCTTTATAATTACAAAATCTATAACAATGTTTCAACATCTGCTGAATTTATGAAATTTGTTGATGACAACAATGCACAAAGTTCAATCATGTATGAAGTTGGCACAACAGGAATGTCTCAAACTTCAGCTGATTACAGCTATAAATTCACTGAAACAAATGCTGGGGTTTTCTATGTTGCAAGCATTGGAACTTCTGCAACTTTTGACATTCAAAAGAGCGAAGAAGCTGCAACTTATTATATGAAGGACATCCAATTCGTCAACAAGACAGGCGTTGACTTTGAAGATCCAAGTGCGGTCGGAATTGCTGTGAGAAGCAACTTTGCATCTCTTGAAGCAAAAATGATTGATCGTGTTGGTGGTGCAAAAATCACAAATGGAGTTTTGACATGGAACTCTGTCACTGGCAGAGAAGATGATGATCTTGCACTTTCTCCAAATGAAAAAGTTGTCTACAAAGTTTCAGTTGTTCAGTACGACTTGTCATATTCTGAGGATGATCAAGTTGAAAATCCATATCCAAACTTGCTTGAATTCTATACACTTGAAACTGAATTCGATTTCGCAAGAATTGAAGAAGAAAGACTTAACAAATCTGCAAAATATATGAAAGCAACAATTCAAGCTCTCGCAATGAACACATCTCAAAGTGTGCCTGCATTCCCAACTTACTTGCAATTGCTTGAAGGTGGCTATGCGTATGGAAATGTTAAATATCTTGGAAGTGAAAGCTATGTGCTTATGGGGGATGGCGACACCATCCGTTTGATTGAAAGATCGCAATCCATTGATGAGGGCTCTTTGCAAGTTGTTGAAGGTGGACTTGTTTGGACTATTACATTTGATGTGCCAACAAGTGCATCGGATGGCTTTGCTGACAAATATATCTTCTCAGTTGTTGACGAAGATTTCAACGAAATTGAAGGGGAATACAGATTTGAACAAGGATTGACTGAAAATCAAGTGAAAGTGTTCTTTGCTGAAAGAAAAGGTGAAATGAAAGAAAAAACGCAAATCTTGACAGTTTACATGACAAAGATTGGTGTGGAAAATGTCACCGTTAAATCTTTTGGAAAAGAGATTGAGGTTACAAAACTTAAAACCATTTATGCAAACGATTATACAATCACTTCAAATGAAGAGAACCCAAACATTGAAGTGCTTGACTTCTCAACTTATTTTGTTGACAATCAAGCAAATGAATTGGAACTTTTGATATATCAGAATCTTGACAAGAGTGATGTTCCGATTAAGATTTCATTCAATTCAAGACGCAACAAACTCTACATTTTGGCTGAAGATATCTCTTCAATCACTGGAAATGAAACAGGATTTGCTGGCAAGTTTGTTGTGGGACAAAACAGCAAACTTATCCTCAACTTTACTGTCAAAAATACGAGTTTGGCAAATTGCTTGTATAGTGATGTAAGTGATGATATCATTCTTCAGCGTTCAAGTTGGGGGAATGGGCAGATCAATTGGGATTCCAATGCTCAACGCTTTGAATGGACTTATGGAGGGCAAAATGCTCTGGGTGAAACAGTCAAGGCAAAACAGATTGAGTTTGTTGATGTGACAAATAAAGATACGCTTTTGTTCTTTGATGAAATGAAAGTGCCTGTCGAAGATGATGGGGTTCAACGAACAATACCAGAAGGTGAAGAAATTGTTGTTTTAAGAGTTTTTGACACTTATTCAAACATTTCTTATCAAGGCAGAAATGATTATTACATAAGCAATGAGGACTATCAAAACGTGACAAAGGTTGTGGGAGAAGAAACTCTTGTTGCAGGAACTCTTTTCAGACCAGTCCAAATTCTTGATGAAACTCAAACAGTTATCATGACTGATGATGGGCGAAAATTTGCGATCTCTTCCAATTTGGTTGTTTCACCAGTTTATCTTGTTGAAGCAACCTATGGCGAAGGGACATCGCAGATTGTCCGCACCTACACCACAACAAATTCATATTTTGTTCCAACAATTGTTGGAAAGGTGACAATTAGCATAAAAATCAAGTTGGGAGAATCCAATATTCAATCTCAAGCACTTGAGTTTACAAATGGCACAGACGAAGTGCAAATGGTTGATTTCAATTTGTTTGCAGGTGGACAAGGAACATCTCAAAATCCATACCTTATTTCAAACGAAACGCAATTCAAAAATATTGCAAACAGACTTTCAAAAGATAAAGATCTGACAAAATACACAGAGAATGGGAAAATTAAGGCAGAAGAAGAAAAATACTATTTCTCAATTCAAAACGATATTAAACTTTCATCTGCTTTGAAAGGTGTTTTGTTTGAAGGTGTGTTCACTGGAGAGATAAGAGGAAATGGACATGTTTTTGAATATGAAAACAGTGGTGTTTCAAAATTGACAGCAGGAGATGTGACAATCTCTGAAGGAAATGTTGTCAGTGCAACTGACACAAGCAGCACAACAATTGAATATGGGGCTGCACTTTTTGAAACATTGTCTTCAACTGCGGTTGTGAAAGAACTTAATCTTAAGGTAAACCTTAAGAAAGGCAAAGATAACATTACGAGAAATTCTCTTATTTCAGGACTTACAATCACAAATTCTGGAAAAATTGAAAATGTCAATCTTACAAGTTTTTCAAGCGATTTTGTTGGGCTTGTAAGTAGCACCAGAAGACTTATGATGATTTACAGCGGAATTGCTTCAATCAACACTGGTCGTGACGCGCTTATCACAGGTTGCAACATTGACACAGACATGATTTTCAACGATTTTGACAATGCTCAGTTGATCTTTGTTGGGGGGATTGCGTTTACAAATTATGCGACAATTGACAGTTGTATTTCTGGTGATGAACTTACCCAAAGGTCAATAAGCGTGATTGGACAAAACGAATCCGATGTCATTCAAGTTGCTGGTATAGTTGTCACAAATGCAAGCTATTCAACTTTGACAAATTGTCAGAACTACGCAAATATCAGTGTTGCCGCAACAAACAGAAATGATAACTTTGTTGTTTATATTGCAGGAGTGACTGATTTTGCCAGCGGAACTGTTCAAGGAAATGAAAACCATGGAACAATCATAGCTGATAATGTTTTGCAAAACAACTTGCATAAAGGCGATATCTCAGCAAACGAGTCATACTAAAAAAAACGAAGAGTATAAATAGTATATGAAGAAAACTATTTATGCTCTTTTTTTATGCTTTTGCTTTTTGTGCTTGCCATATTCAACCGCCTATGCGGAAGAGCCAAATGTATTTGAGTCGAATGCTTTTAGGATTGTAAGAAAATCCTATGCTGATGGGCATATTTCATTGTCATATATTTTTCCAGTAAATTCATCTATGCTTAAAAAAGAGGGGTTCTCTGAAGAAGAACGAAAGGTTTTTAGGTTCTATTTGACGACCTATGTCAATGCATTGGCAAAATCAAATGCAGAAAAAGCGTGTGAAGGTGTCAGTGTGGAAAACAGCAAATATTTTATGGATGTCGATGGAATTGGATTCTCTGTTGTCTTTGAGAATCTTGATGCTCAAAAGAGATTTTTTGGGACGACTGATGAAGATGAAAAACAAGAAAACAACAAAAAGTCAACTGGTGTCTTTATCAAAAAGACTCTGCTTAAGACATCTTTTCCAATTTCATCAAAGAAGACCGCTGGGGATTTAAAAATGGTTTGCCTTATGGCACTTTCATCATGGAGTAACAACAGCGATATGTCACAAACAAAAAAGGAAATTGTTTCTTCAAATTATGAAAATTCAAAATTTATTTATGATTTCGCGTTGCAATCAAGAGGATTGAAATCCAAACTTATGTATGAGGATGAAAACTTTGTGCACAATGTTTTTATTAAAAGTGTTGACGAACTTGAAACAAATCCAGAGATTGAGTTTTGGGTGACAAGTGTAAATACTCCTGCTTGGTATTTGACTGCACTGGGTGTTGTTGTGAGTGGAATGATTGTCGCTTTTATCACTACAAAAGCAATGAAAAATAAGAAAAAATAGGAAAAAGCTTAAAAGAGTTTGAATTTTTTCCAATTAATCTATTGTTTTTTGTCCAAAAAAATGGTAAAATAAATAAGTTATTTAGGAAGGACAAAAAATGGAAAACAAGAATATTAGAAATATTGCAATTATTGCACACGTTGACCACGGGAAAACATCGTTGGTTAACGAACTTCTCAAACAGGGAAATGTCTTCAGAGACAATCAAGTTGTCGAAGATAGAGTTATGGACTCAAATGCGATTGAAAGAGAAAGGGGTATCACGATTCTCTCAAAAAATACCTCTTGTTTTTATGACGGAGTCAAAATCAATGTTGTTGACACCCCAGGACACGCTGACTTCGGTGGTGAAGTTGAAAGAGTTTTGAAAATGGTTGATGGCGTTTTGCTTGTGGTTGATGCCTATGAAGGTCCAATGCCACAGACAAGATTTGTTCTTGAAAAAGCACTTTCACTCAAACTTAAAGTCGTTGTGGTTGTAAACAAGATTGACAGACCAGATGCACGAATCAAAGATGTTGTGGATGAAGTGCTTGAACTTTTCTTGGAGCTTGATGCAGATGAAGAGCAACTCAACTCTCCATTTGTTTTTGCGTCTGCAAGAACAGGAGTTTCTTCAACAAACCAAAACGAGATTGGCACAGATATGAAGCCTCTCTTTGACACAATCATACAACACATTCCAGCACCTGCTGGAGATGAAGCGAGCTCTGTGAGAATGTTGATTTCTTCAGCAGAGCATAATGAATATGTTGGAAAACTTGCTGTTGGAAAAATCGAAAGAGGAACAATTAAAGTTGGACAAAATGTTGTTGTTTGCAATTTCCACGAGCCAGATAAAAAGAAGAGATCAAAGATTGTCAGTCTCTTTGTTTATGAAGGCTTGAAAAGAGTGCCGGTGCAAAGTGCCACTGCTGGAGAAATTGTTTGCGTGGCAGGTCTTGAAGATGTTCAAATTGGCGACACAATCTGTGAAGAAAATGCAATTGAGCCAATTGAATTTGTCAAAATTGCTGAGCCAAGTGTGGAGATGACATTTATGGTCAACGACAGCCCATTTGCTGGTCAGGAAGGCAAATTTGTCACATCAAGACACCTTCGTGATAGACTATATAAAGAAGCAGTCAAGGACTTGTCACTTCGTGTTGAAGATGGCGACACTGCTGACAAATTTAAGGTCAGAGGTCGTGGAGAAATGCATCTGTCAATCTTGATTGAAAATATGAGAAGAGATGGCTATGAATTTCAAGTCAGCCAACCAAAAGTCTTGATAAAGACAATTGATGGGGTGAAGTGTGAGCCTATTGACAGACTTTTCTTGGATGTTCCTGAAGATTGCGTCGGAACTGTCATGAACAAGATGGGAGTTCGAAAGGGTGATCTCCAAAATATGACTCCACATGGAAGCCGTATGAGAATGGAATTTTTGATTCCATCTCGTGGATTGTTTGGCTTTAAATCAGAATATTTGACAGACACTCGTGGTGAAGGTATTATCAATTCAATTTTCTTTGATTACGAGCCATATAAAGGCGAAATCAACAGAAGAGAATCTGGTTCTTTGGTTGCACATGAAAATGGAAAAGCGATTGTCTATGGACTTTTCAATGCACAAGAAAGAGGAGAACTTTTCATTGGTCCTGGCGTGCCTGTTTATGGTGGAATGGTTGTTGGAAGCAATCCAAAAGGTGGCGACATTGTTGTCAATGTTTGCAAGGAAAAACATCTTTCAAACTGCCGTTCTTCAGGCTCTGACGAAGCACTTCGTCTTACTCCTGCAAAGAATTTAAGTCTTGAAGATTGCATTGAGTTTTTGGGGGATGATGAACTTTTGGAAGTTACTCCAAAATCAATCAGAATCAGAAAGGTTATTCTTGATCACAATATGAGACTTCGTGAAAGAGGAAAGATTATTCGTGGCGAAATATAGAAAAGGGGCAAAGTGCCTCTTTTTTATTTGAAAACAAAGCTTTTTTGCTTTTGTCACGAGAGAAAACAAATTGACAAATATGCAATTTGCTGGTATACTTGTTTTATTAAAGGGGAATGACTGTGAAAAGTTCGGAAAAACAAGAACTGAAAAAGAAAATTCAAAGATTGGGATTGTTTCTTCTCATTGTTTTTCTTCCTTTGCTTGTGGTAGCGATTTGTCTTGGCGTTGCAAAGGTTCCTCAATGGCTCAACATCATGGTTTGCGTCATTGTGCTTTTCATTTTGTTTTTCTTGTATTTGTTTGTTTGCGGAAAACTTGACGAAAGAAAAAAAGCCCGCATGGACAAGAAAAAAGACCCATTTTCTGATTAAAGGAGAAATCTATGGCTGATTATAAGGTATTGCCAAATAGTTTGGAGGCGGAGCAGGCACTTCTTGGATGTATTTTGCTTGATGTTGAAGCGCAAAATGACATTTTGAGAAAGGTTGAAGTGGCTGATTTTTATTCCGAGTCTCACAAAAATATTTATGACAGCATGTTTAGAATTTTTGAAAAAAGTATTCCTGTTGATTTTGTAACTCTTACAAATCAATTGGAAATAGATAAAAAACTTGATGCTGTTGGTGGGATTGATTATATCACATATCTTACAAATGTTGTGCCATCAGCGGCAAACTTTGAGCATTATCTTGATATTGTGAAAAATTGTTCTGTGAGAAGACATTTGATTTCTGAAGCGCAGGATATCATCAAAAATTCCTTTGATGCACCAGATGGGCAACAAGCGATGCAGTTTGCAGAAAAGAAAATCTTTGATTTGTCACAAAAGGACACTTCTTCAGAACTTGAACTTGTTGGCAAACCAGGTGGAACACTTACAAATGTTTTGAAACAACTTTCAGAGCTTGCAGAAAACAAAGGTAAGAAAAGAGGAATACCAACCGGTTATAAAGATTTTGATGAAATCACCAATGGACTTCAAAAGAGTGATTTGATCTTGCTTGCTGCTCGTCCTGGTGTTGGAAAAACTTCTTTTGCAATGAATATTGCGGAATATGCTGCAATCAATGAAGGGAAAAAAGTTGCAATTTTTGACCTTGAAATGTCGAGGGAACAGCTCATGCAGAGAGCACTTTCTTCAGTCGGAAAGGTCAATCTGGGAAAAGTTCTTAAGGGAACAATGGACAGTGATGAATGGAAGAGAGTTTGGACTGCAGAAAAAAAACTTGCTCAAAGTGCGATTTATGTGGACGACTCTTCAATGGTCACTCCATTTGACATCATCTCAAAATGTAGAAAACTTAAGATGACTGATGGACTTGATTTGGTTGTGATTGACTATCTTCAACTTATGACGATGGGTAAAGGAACAAGAGAATCGAGAACTCAAGAGGTCAGCGACCTTACAAGAACACTTAAAATCGCTGCAAGAGAATTGAATGTTCCAATTATTTTGCTTTCTCAACTTTCTCGTGCGGTTGAACTTCGTGAAGATCACAGACCAGTTCTTTCCGATCTTCGTGAATCAGGTTCAATTGAGCAAGATGCCGATATTGTTCTATTCTTATACAACCCAGAGAAATATAATGACGTAACCACGGATGACGAGCCGGGAACTGTTTATCTTTTGATTGCAAAACACAGAAGTGGAAGCACTGGAGAGGTTAAACTTCGTTGGGTTGGTGAATATACAACTTATTTCAACATTGACGACAAAATTAATGTTGAGCAAGAATAAAAGGGGGATGTATGAAGAAAAAGGGGATTTTTATTGTCATTGCGTTGTTGCTGGTGGCTGCAGTCCTTGCAGTGGTCTTTGTCTTCTTGTTTAAAGACAAAAACACAAAAAGTTTGGCAACAGACCTCAACACTGCTGTGACAAAAGAATATTTGTCAAAGGACAGCAATGAATATAAGACTGTGCAAGAATATCTGGAAAGATTTAAGGGGATGGCGGGCATAGGAACGGAAATGGAAGCAGAGGTGACAAATTATTGGCAAGCTTATGAAGCTTATACAACAATTGCAACTTTCTTCAATAACGAAGCACCATTTATGGAACACACAAAGACTTATTCCAAAAATAGAAAAAAAGTTGTTTCTGCACTTAATTCAGCACATAAAAATGCAAAAAAGATGGTTAAGACAATCGAAGAAAATAGAAAACTGACAGGTGGAAATGAAACATGGGAAAGAGTTGTTTGGAACAACTATAAAGAATATGTTGAAGACATGATCTCTGACACTATGAGAGCATTTGAACATATGGCAACCATTTATAAGGCGTCTGTATCTTCAAAACTTCTTAACAATGATTTGACTGATGTTCTTTTCATGGGAATCAATCAACTTAACAAAGAATTTAGAAAAAACGCAAAAAAACTTCCAAATCTCGGTGGGGCGATTTTAAGATTTGCTCAAACAAGTTTCAATCCATCAAATGTTGAAAAAGCTGTTTTAAATTATTATTACACGCCAGAAGCAAACCACGCCAAAATGAAAGACATCAAAGAAAAAGGAACTCAGAGTTTGCATTGGTCTGATGTCCTTAATGGAAACATTTTGAGATAGGAGGGCAGATATGAAAAACAAATTTAAAAGTATTGTTGCTGGCATTATATTGGCAGTGGTTGGTGTGTTTGCTGGTGTTGGACTTGCTGGTTGTGGTGGAAACCTTTCAACATTGAAAAGCGAATATGCTTCAATGACAAAAAAGATTGCAAGTTACAAAGAAGTTTTCTCTCATAACACAATTGACGGGATTGATACAGATCTTAAAGTTAGTTATGGAGAATATGCTGATGGACAAATAAGAGACAGAAATGAAAATTTTTTGGAACTTGAAGAAAAATACAACTCAATTTTGGTTATTTCAAATGACTATATCGTTCAAAACATTCAAGTGATCCAAAACTACGGACAGAAAAACTTAAGCAAAAAAGCAAAAAAAGCAGTTAAAGAGCTTTGTGACAACATCAAGAGTTTCACAAAATATTTAAGTTCATTCGCAACTGCAAGAAAGGGTTTTGCTGGATACTTCGAGCAAATGGGTTCAAATGCAAAGCCTGCTGACATCGAAAGTCAATTGGTGACTTTCAGAAAGTCATATGGAAAACTTGTTGAAAAAAACATCAAGATTTCTATGAGTGTTGCAAAATGTATGGAAAACACAAAAATCTATGATAGTTTGAAAAATTCCAAAGCAGATGGAAACACTTTGAAAATTATAAGAGACTATACAAGAACTAAAATGCTTCCTATTTTCAGCAAATTTATGCTTACAGAGGTCTCAAACAAGTTTATTTGGAGCAATTATAAAAATAAATCAGATACATTGAGAGAAATTGATGCTCTTCTGAATCTTTGTTCTGACACCTATGCTGGAGATTTTAAAAGATCTCTTGTGAGCAACGGAACACCAACAAATCTTGATGTAAATGTTAAAGATTTGTTTGATTTGGTTGATGAATTTTTGAAAGAAGCCAACAGTTATAAAACTGCTTTGGGAGATTTCGGTATTAAAGACTTTGCTGTTTCTTATGATGGAAACATGAAGACTTATCTCAAGCAGAACAAGTTGGCGGAAAGAGATCTTTATAAAATAGATCAATTTTTGAAGATTACATTGCCAAACTTTATCAGAAATTTCAGCGATATGATAAGATAGGAGAAACAAATGGATTATCAAAAGCTTGCAGATTTGCTGTTTGCTGACAACAAATTGACAGCCACGGAAATTGAAAAAAAATATCCAAAAAGAAATTTGCCTGATGGAGCTCAGGTTACTCGTTATGCTCCAAGCCCAACGGGTTTTATGCACCTTGGGAACTTTTTCCAAGCATTCATTTCTTCAACAGTTGCAAGAATGTCAAATGGGATTTTCTATCTTCGAAATGAAGATACTGACAAAAAAAGAGAAGTTGAGGGTGCAAGTGCAGTGATCATGGGGATTTTGTTTGATTACGGCATTATGCCTGCTGAATACGAACTTAAAGGCGGAGTTACCGTTGGAAATTATGGTCCTTACTATCAAAGTGAAAGAGTTGAAATCTATAAAGCATATGCAAAAAAACTTGTGAGTGAGGGCAAGGCTTTTCCATGTTTTTGTGATAAGGCAAGCGGGATTGGCGAAATAAAAGAGCAGAGAGAAAAGAAATTTGCTGTTGGTCTTTCAAATGATGACAAAGACCCATGCAGAAATTTGACATTTGAGCAAATTGAAAAGTTTGTCAAAGAAGGCAAAAAGTTTGCAATTCGTCTCAAGTCAAATGGAAATTCAAAAAATAAGGTTGAGTTCTTTGATGTATTGAAAGGGAAAATCAGCATGGAAGAGAACTCAAAAGATGTGGTTATTCTTAAGAGCGATGGGCTTCCTCCATATCATTTTGCACATGCCATTGATGACACATTGATGGGGACAACGCTTGTTGTCCGTGGAGAAGAATGGCTTCCATCTACTCCAGTTCACATTGAAATATTCAAAGCACTTGGCTTTAAGCCAATGATATATTTGCATAATCCTCTAATCTGCATCAAAGAGGGCGAGAAAAAGAGAAAAGTTTCAAAAAGAAAAGATAAAGAGTTTGATATGCGTTTTTATGCGCAAGCGGGCTATCCAGTGGAAACTATTTGTGAATATATTATGAACTTAATCAATTCTGGTTTTGAAATGTGGCGAAAAAACAATCCAAATCTTCCTTACACTGAATATCATTTCAAACCTCTCAACATCACCGCAAGTTCTCCGGTTTTGGATATGGACAAATTTAATGATATTTCAAAAGAGGTTATTTCAAAATATACAGCAGAAAAATGCTATGAGCTTCTTCTTGCGTGGGCGAGAGAATACTCTCGCGAAAATGTTGATTACCTTGTTAAAGACAAAGATTATGTCACAAAAGTTTTAAACATTGACAGAGAAAAGCCAAAACCAAGAAAGGATATTTTCAAATGGAGCATGTTTTTCGATCTGTTTGATTATATGTTTGGCAAGCCTCATTCTTATGAATTGGATGAAGATAAAAAATCTGATTTTTGTGAGGTGTTGAAGAATTACAAAAATTATCTTGATTTATCTTCCAAAGAGGCTTGGTTTGAGAATGTCAAAAAAATGGCAGGAGATCTCGGTTATGCAACAGATAACAAACTTTTTAAAGCAAATCCAGAAGCTTTCAAAGGAAATGTTGCAACTGTTTGTGAATATATCAGAGTCGCTGTGACAGGAAGAAAAAATTCTCCAGATTTGTTTGAAATTATGACACTTTTGGGAAAAGAAGAAGTGCTTGAAAGAATTTCTTTATTTGTTTAAAAAAAAATAAATAAAATTAATAAATAAATGTTAATTAATTTTTAATAATTAAATTAAAAATAAACATATAAAATATTTTTCCTTCGATAAATAGGGATTTTCAGGCATTTTTAATAATTATTTAATTAAAAAATTAATTATTTAAAAAAATATTTATTTTTTGGAGAAATATTATGAAAAAAAGAATTTTAACAGGAATAAAACCCACTGGTTATGCTCATTTGGGCAATTATTTTGGTGCAATAAAACCTGCGATTGAATTAAGCAAAGAAAATGATTTTGAATGTTTTTATTTTATTGCTGACTATCATGCGCTTACAACGCTTAAAACCAAAGAAGAAATGGATGAATATTCATACAACATTGCGTGTACATGGCTTGCATGTGGACTAGACCCAAACAAAATTGTTTTCTATCGGCAATCAGACATTCCAGAGGTTTTTGAACTTAATTGGATTTTAAGCAATGTGACCCCAAAGGGGCTGATGAACAGGGCTCATGCATATAAAGCAATTGTTGAAAAAAATGATGAAGAAGGTCAAGAAAAAGACTTTGGTGTAAACATGGGGCTTTACAACTATCCAATTTTGATGGCTGCAGACATTTTGCTTTTCAAAAGCAATCTTGTTCCTGTTGGACTTGATCAAAAGCAACATATTGAAATTGCAAGAGATATTGCAAGCAGTTTCAACAACAAATATGGAAACACTTTTGTCTTGCCAGAAGATTACATTCAAGAAAATGTTGCAACTCTTGTTGGACTTGATGGCAGAAAAATGAGCAAAAGTTATGGAAATCAAATTCAACTTTTCACGCAAGAGAATGTTTTGAAGAAAAGCATAAACAAAATCGTCACAGATTGCAAGCTTCCTGGAGAGCCAAAGGATGTTGATTGCACGGTGAATAAACTTTATAAACTTTTTGCAACGAAAGAAAAAGCTCAGGATTTTGAAGAAAGATTGAAAGGTGGGCTTGCTTGGGGTGAGGCAAAAAAAGAACTTTTTGAAGTTGCAAATGAGTTTATTAAACCTATGAGAGAAAAATTTTTCTATTATCAAGAGCATAAAGATGAGGTTGACAAAATCTTGCTTGCTGGGGCAGAGAAGGCAAGACCTATTGCAAAAGATGTCCTCTCAAGGGTTAGAAAAGCGATTGGCGTTAAATAAAAAGTGCATACGTATGCACTTTTTTGTTGTTTTGGGCTGTTTTTATGACAAAATAAGAAAAAATAAAATGTTTTTTATGCTTATTTATAACCAAATTTTTGGTCTAAAGTTGGTTAAAAGTTTAAAGAATATATATATTAAAATATATATATTTTTTTATATTCATTTGCATAAGTGATTGGGTTTATTGTAAAATAAAGTTGAAGAAGTCTATGTGAATGTAGGCGAGGAGAAGTCAAATGAAGAAGAAGTCCATTTTCCTATTTTTGTCGATGATTGTTTTGGGAGTATGCAGTGCTCTCGGATTTTTTAATATTAAGAGTGAGCAAGTGCATGCTGAAAGTTCTGTTTATGAAGGAAGCACAACTGCAAGTGTGTGGGAGGGGACTTGTGAGAACGAAGTTGATGAGACTGATTTCTTTACGATTTCTGCAACAAAAGAACATCACATTTTGACTGCTCGAGGATTTGGATTTTTTGCACAAAGGGTTACATCTGGACTTTACCCTTTCATTGACGAAAAAGTTTTTCTTGATTGTGACATTGATTTGGCAAAACATGAATGGAAACCAATTGGCTATGACGATGGACATTCTTTCAAAGGCACCTTTGATGGACAAGGACACTCAATTTACAATTTAAAAATTTCGCAAAAGACATCTGACTATGCTGGACTTTTTGGTTTTGCAACAGGTTCAATTTCAAACCTTTGTTTAAAAAATGTTGACATTGAAGTTGATGGAGCGAGAAGTGTAGGCGCTTTGGCAGGAAATTTGACAGGGAATGTTTACAGCAACATTTCAGTTTCTGGGGAGATTGTTGCAAATGGTGCAACGTATGTTGGTGGTGTGATTGGAGAAAGTTCAACTTCTGCGCTTCGTAACATTTCAAATATAATGTCAGATGTTGTGATTTCTGCAACTTGCAGTGGCACAGGCAGTGCTGTGGGTGGTGTGTTTGGAAGATATGCTGTCGGAAATGGTGTCATCGAAAATGTTGCATTCAAAGGGAGTATCACAAAAACAACTGCAACTTATGCTGCAGGAATTCTTGGGCAACTTGATGCGTTTTCAAATTTGAGAAATTCATACAATGTTGGCTCAGTTTCCAATTCTGGTGTAAACACTGCAGGTTTGGTTGGTTATGTGAATGGAACATCAAGTGGAAATAACAAATTATCAAATCTTTACAATGCTGGCGAATTGACTTGGCAAAATGGAAATGTAGCAGGTGTTTACACTTCTGGTCTTTTTGGACTTTTTGCTGGAGGAAAAACTTTTAATGTTGTAAATTGTGTTAATTTGGATCGTCGACAAATTTTAAGTGGAGATTCACAAAACTTTCCTCTTTACAGAAATGCAAATAATGCCACAATCAATGCAACTGGCACAAAATTTGCTGTGGATCAATTTGCGACAAATTTGAAGGATGCGCAAAACTCTGTTCGTGGACTTGCTGACATGGCACGAAACAAAGGGGTTTATTCAAACACTGAAATTTTCCCTGACATGAGTGCAATTTGGGATTTTGAAAATGTTTGGGAAATTTCTTCTGGAATTAATGGTGGATTGCCATATCTTCTTTCAACTCAAAATTTGGGACTTGCAAACAACGATCAGCAAGAGGTCTCAAGTTTGAAGGGCGAAGGGACTTTTGAAAATCCATTTTTGATTGAGACGGCTGCTGACCTTGGATTTTTGTCATCTCATTATGTTGGAGGCAACAACAATGGTGCTGAAGAGTGGAGAGGGAAATATTATTCTCTCCAAAACGATATTGATTTGACTGGCAAGAATTGGCAACCAATTGGTTATTCAACTGACAGTGCATTTACTGGTGTGTTTGATGGGAACGGACATGCAATTGTTGGAATGACATGCTCTTTGCAATTTAAATATTCCTATCATGGTCTTTTTGGTGTGACAGATGGTGCGGTCATCAAAAATCTTGAAATCAGAGATCCAAGATTTATCAATGGCGGAGCTGAAGATAACATCGTTGGAGCATTGGTTGGCTATGCTGCTGGAAATACATACATTGTCAATTGCAAAGTGCCAGTGAAGTTTGATGAGCAAGATTTGAGTGCGGTTGGGAAAGCAGATAATGGCACTCTAACAATTGCTTATGGAAAAAATAACCTTGTTGGAAATGAATTGACAACGCTTGCTGTTCCTTCAAACGCAACAACCACTTATGATGTTGAAGTTGAAGGCAATGGCGGAACTTTCTATGATGAGAAAGGAAAAGTTGTCAGAGGTTCTTATCATGTGATTGTTGGGGAAGGCGGAAATATTATTGAGCAAAGCATTGATGCTGGCTTTAAAAAAGAACTCCCTTCACTTTCTGAAAAATTTGGTTCTGATGAAAAACCTAATGCTTGCACTTTGATTAGACGAGGTTATAAACTTCAAGATTTCATAGTTGGCGGAAACAAAGTTGCAGACATTGGAGCAACCTCAGTTAGTGCGTCAAATATGGCGGATTTGATTTCTGGAATTATTGCAAACTACGGAAAACAAAACTCGAAAAATGTTCAAGTGGTCTACAATCAATATGAGGTTGAAAACTTTGGAGCAACATCTTCAAATGATTATTTGAGAAGTGAAGAATTTGAAGTTGAGTATGACTCAATTTTAAGTCTTGACTATCCACAAATTTTCAGAAAGGATGTAAAAAAAGATAGTGATGATCTTCTTCGTGGAACGGGCTTCTCAATTGCTGGTTTCTATTTCAGAACAACGGAAGAGGGGTTGTTTGGCAAAGAAGTTGATGAAACCGCTTTTGCCAATGATACATCTTTGCCTAACCCAACAAGTGAAGTATATGTCAAATGGGTTGGAAATACTGAAACTAAATATCAACTGAAAGTTGTGCTTGGCAAGGCTGACAATGTTGTGCTTGGCAAATTCAATCTTTTGGATGCGATTGAAAGTGTATCTTTGCAATCATGGGGAGATCAAGGAACAGAATTTAACAAAAGTGCAACTCTTCAAGAAGAAAATGGAAAAGTTATTGTTTCTTTTGATTTTGACAGCACTCACAGTGACATGGCAGATAATGGTGTTAAGCTTTCAGTTAAACTTAAAGGTGGCTATGAATTTTCACAAAATGTTTTGATTTCAGATTTTGATGGAGAGCATGATTTCGGTCATTTGGCATTTGGAAGTTCAAATGCTTCAAACATTGTCAATGGAGAGCCGAAAGCTTTCAATGAATCTGTTTTAAGCGATGGTTTGATTTTGCGAAATCTTGTTGGAGAATATACCATCAACATCACACTACAAAGAAAAACTTTCACCACAGCGACAAATGTAAGCTCTGAAGAAGTTTTCTTTGCAATTGCTCCAAACATTCCAAATGTTGAAGCGATTGAAATTTATCCAAATGGTTTTGGCGGAGACCCAAGCGTTGCAAATCCAACAACAAAACTTTTGGAGAATGAAACCTATCTTGGTTTTGATGCAATCAATCAAAAGTTTGTTTCAGGCTTGGCGTCAGTTGGCTCTGAAGAAAATCCAAGCGGAGTTGCGTTTGATTTTAATTTGACAGGTTATGATGAAATTTTGCTTGGATATAGATTCCGACAAGACGGAAATTTGATGACAAGGTATTTCAAAATTGTAAAAGAAATAAATGATGCAAGCGTTGATCAAAGATATGCTTATTCATATTTTGAAGCGGTATATGAAAATGGCGAATGGAAAAATATTGACCTTATTGCAAAACTTTATGTTTCAGCAAATGGCGATGCAACAAGCTTAACATATCTTATGGCTTCAGAGTTTTCGATTATTGGCTCTGTGAAAGACAACATCTCTGACACTGTGATTTCCAAAGACGGATATGATGACTTTGGAGATGGTGGTGAACTGGATGGAAAAGAAAATGCAAACACTGAGATCTTGGTGATGGAAGAAAGTGGGCTTAAGAAACTTCGTCACGACATCAAGATTGAAAAGGTTATGGGCAAATTTTCCAGCCAAATTGGATTTACTGCAACTGCAACAACTGACACAAAAATCACACTGATTTCAAAATATACAAAAGTTTCCATTGATTTGAAATTTGTTGAGTATGTTAATGGAGAAAAAAGAGAAATTGTTGGAGAATACGCTCCAAAAGTCATTCTTGAAAATGGAACAAATTATCAGCTTCCAGCTGGAGAAGAAAATCAATCAATTCCATTCAAATTTGTTTCATCAGATTTTTATAGGCTTCATGAGAGCAAGTTTGATGACAGATTGTCTGTTGTTTTGAGTGATGGAATTGATCCAAACATCTTGATTACAGCGGAGACGGTTGCTCTTGAAAATGGAGAGACGGATAATGGTGCAAGTTGGAAGGCAACTTTCAATGCGACAAACTCAAATTATTTTGGAGGAAGTTGGATTGTCAAGAAGGACGCGGTTAAAGAGAACAAAAGTAACCAAGATAATTATGACACATACACCTTTTCCATTATTTTTGGTGGAACTGGAAGACAGCCTATCCGTGCAGGACGATATTTGGTTGAAATCATTTGCGATCAAATTGAATATGCTTTAAATTTTGATACCAAATTTGTTCAATATAAGCAAGATGGAAAGTATACAAAAAAAGATTTTACTACAGAAAGTGGAAATGGTGCACCTTCTGCACATGCTTCAGTTAAAGCACATGGTTCAGCTGATGAAAATTATGAAATGATTGAATCTGGTTTTGACAGGTTGTCGTACAATTCTGATTTGAAAATGGAAACAGGACTTGGGGCTGTCAGTGCATATTCATTTTTTGACTGGTATGTGGAAGGTGAACTTTGGTCAGGCTTCTTAAGTGAAATAAATAGAGAGTGGGGAAGAGAAGAAGCTTTTGAATTTTCTTATTCACAAATTTATGACTATTTTTCAACTGAAGTTTTGAATGTAAACAAACCGAAAGACTATACATTAAGTTTAAGTGCGATTTATGTAAGAAAAGAAATTCACATAAGTTTTCCAAGCACAGATGGAAGAGTTTCAGTTGCTGGACAAGATGTCTATGTGACTGCAAGAAGTTTGGGACTTGAAATATCAGTTTCTTCACTTGATTATTCCTATGCCTATGAGACTTCAATTTCAGATGATGTAAATTGGAATCTTAACTTTGCAAAATCAGGGACAAATGGCGACTCTTACTATTTCAGTGGATTTATTGTTTTAAATGCATCAAATGCTGTTGTTAAGCGTGTTGATGTTGCAAGTGAAAGTGGTGCATTCACGGATGCAGGAGTGTTTAAAAACAACTACTCAATAAAAAGTTTTGTTATTGATAAACTTGAAAATGATGAAACTCTTCTTTCTTCAACATCTTACACGATTGTTCCTATGGTGACGAGAAAAACCGCAAACTTGTTTGTTGTTTCTGGAACGGGAAATGGAATTGATGGAGCCTTTACTGATGGTAAAAACGGCGATGTATTCTATCGTGATGGTGACAACAAGATCTCAACGACAAACACAATTGTTGAAATTGGGAATGTCAATGTTGGAGACACGCTCTATTTGAATTTTGAAATTGACGCAAAAGTTGATGGTGGATTGAGAAGTGTTGTTGTTGACAGATTGTTTGCAGAAAGAACAGGTTACTCTGCACCAGCAAATGGATATTGGAGTTGGTCAAACGGAGCGCAGTCGGGACAACTTAATGGTTCTCAACTTTACATTGCAAGCTCATATTTTGATGGCACAAGTGAAGATAATACTTCAATTAATCTCGTGGTCTATAAGACTTGGATTGCAAATTCTTACACCATAACCTTTGCAAGAAATCAAGGAATGTTTGGTGGAGACAATGCCTCAAACGAAAATTTGACTGTGACAGTTTATTATGATTCAAAAGTTGAAAATGCTCTTACAAGTGATGACATCTCAAGGATTGGACATTCTCTTTCTGGTTGGACATATGAGATGGACAACAATGATCAAATTGTCTTTGATGCAGACGGACAAACTTTGGGACTGGAAGGTGTTTTTGACGCAGAGGGGAATTATGTCTCAACAGGAAATCTTTATGTATATGCTTTGTGGACACCTAAAAACTATGTGGTTCAACTTGTGACAAATGGTGCGAACACAATTGCTGGAGAGGATGCGGGAGAAACTCTTGAGTTTGAAATCGCATATGGATCAACATTTGCTGATGCTTTCGAAAAACTTGGACTTTCTGGTGGTGATAATTCGCCAGTGCGTGAAGGTTTCACATTCAATGAGATATATGCCAATGGGGCTTATAGACAAACAATTACTTCAAACACAATTTTCAGTGAGACGCTGCCAAGTTGTTTGTTGAAAGAAGACGGAAGTGCATCCATAGTTCTTTACATAGATTGGAAATTTGACAAAACATATGTGGATTTGAGTTTTGAAAACAGTCAAATTTCTAGGACATACACAGCAAATGAAATTTCAATCTTCTTGGCGGAGTATTTCAAGGCCGGCTTTAATGCAAAGGGTTATGTTATTGAAGTTGTTGACGATCAAACTATTTCAATTTCCATGAAAGATGAAACCCACACAAGTGTGACTGTTGAACTTGTTTCAAGCTCTCTTGAGGTTTCTGGAAATTCATCATTCGAAGTGAGAAATGTTGGAAGATATAATGTTTCTTTGGTTTTGACAATTGTTGATGATATTGGTGCTGGGGAAGCTTTATACAGTCAAACAATAAACTTGTTTGCACAAGTTGAAGCGGCAAACCTTTCAGGCATGTTGGATGGTGACAATGAGGGGGTTTGGCTTGCAAATGTCAAGAGACTTATGGCAGACTTTGTTTCAGATGATACTCAAGCAAGGCTTGAAAATTGCTATACTTTCACCGCATTTGTAAACAACATTGCAAAAAGCATGGACAATACAATTCCATCCAATGTGACAAACAAGCAGGTCTATGAATTTGTTGCTTATAAATATTATTACATGATTACTTCAGCACAATACTCTCGCTTCAAGCAAATGACTTATGCAGATTTTGTGAAAGTAAAAGAAGAAAATGGCGTAGATGTTGAAAATGTTCTTGAAAGAGTTAATTTCTTCGACTTCTTTGATCATAAGTCAGAAGGCGTGAAAACAATTTCAATGTATAACAGCAGCATTCAACTTACATCTTCAACTGTTGAAAATCCAAATGCGGAAGTTTTGATTGACAGAGTTGAGATTGTGGCAGACTCTATCAATGTGGATTCAATGTATTATTTCAGAGCAGTTATCAAAAACTCGGGTGAAGATAGCAATTTAAATAATTATGCTTTGAGTTTTGATGAGAATGGTGAGGCTTACATATATTTGGGCAGAATTTATATAATGCCAGAACTCTTTCTTATTGAGAGTGAAACAAAAAACAATTCAACATATTACAATGCAAATGTTCTTAATGTGACTGCTCCATGGCAAGATGGAAGAATTGCTTGTGATGTGGAAAACTTTGAAGAGTATTTCAAAATTGACGAAAATCTTTTCGCTCGAGCAAATCTCTTCACTTCAAATCTTGGAAATGAGAGAATTGACACAGATTTCAATTTCCTTTCTTCTGACAATTTCCTCTATTTCGATAATTTGTCGGTTTATGAAAAAACCTTTGTCGAAGAAGAAATTGTTATGGTTGATGTGACAAACAAATTTAAATTTGTTCTTGACAAAAATTATGTCTTTACAATCCTTAATATTGATGGTGTGGCATCTATTGAAATCTCGGCAAAATATCTGTCCTATATTGATGGGTTCATGACCTTTGCAGACTTGCCAGCATCATCTCCAAACGATTTGCTTAAGATCACTCAAGTGACTTATGATTTTGGAGGAGGTGTAAAGAGAATTGCAAATTCAACTGATGGATTGCAAGAAAGAGCATACGAGGAAGATGGAAACATAATATGTCAGGTTGAGAAAAACAACTGCAATACGGTTTCAATCATCTTGTCAAAATTTGCAAAATCTGTCACAGTTATGACAAACGAAAAATCGCTGACAGAATATATTGCACTTTATAAATGGGCAGACAATCCAACCTACAATATTGATGGAACAATGGAAAACAATACGAGTTTCACAATCAACAAGGACTCTTTGGAAGAAAGTGAAGGTGGGCTTTCAACTTACAATTTCTATGCAGTTTACACAGACATGGTTTTGGTGAATTATAATCTTAATTTCCCAAGCAACTATGGAACATCTTCTCCAACAACTTCTTGGTTGAAATTGGGAGAGTCAACAATAGACGAACTTTTGCTTCCAAATGAAAGTGGATTCAAACTTGCAACTTTGACATTGACAAAGACAAAAGAGTCTTATGAAAGTATTTTTGACAATGTCGATGGAAAGTTTAAGGGGCTTCTTCCAACTGATAGACACGCAAAAGTTGAACTTGAAGCAAAGTGGCAAATCGAAGAGATGAATTATGAGCAGACGCTCACAGAATACAGAACAAGTGTCTATGGCTTTGATTATTTGGCGGTTTCCAGTGTTGTCAACATATACAACAAAAATGACAATTTGTTTAACTACTCTTATGAATGGTTTAAGGGAGAAAAACTTCTCTCAAAACTTGAAAGATTTTCTCTTGAAGGAAATGGAACAATTGAGGAAAGTGGGACTTACAGGCTTGTTGTAACAGCAAATGTCAAGAAAGAATTTTTGTCAACTGCTCTTGTCAATAGTGAAGGAGCGACAAGTTCTTTCGAGGTTTCATTCGACCTAGAATTCATCAAAAACAAATTGCTCTCAATCACTTTTGCTGGCGAAAATCATTTTGAATATGACAGCACAAACCATATGAACGGCTGGCATGTATCCATTGAATATGCGGTTTATGACCCAACAACGGAAAGTTATTCAGAAAATCCAAGTTATGCAATTGAATATTTTGCAGCAGCAAAGAATCTTGATTTCCTTATCAAGAGAAATGGGCAGACAACTTCAACAATGAAGGATGCTGGAACCTACATCATTTCTGCAACTGGAAAAGAAGATGTTTATTCAAATGCTGTGGAATTTGGAAAGGTGGAATTTGAGGTTGTAGTCAGCCCTTATGAAGTTGAACTTTCTGAACTTGAAATCAGATTTAAGCGTTATTTCAATGGACAAGAAATTAATCTTTCAAAAGAACATTATCTTGCAAACGAGAATGTTACTCTAAACTTTGAAAGACAATCGGGTGAGGATGTTGGAGTTTATGCTCTCATGCTTTCAAGCATTTCTGAAGATAAGAAAGAAAACTATCGTCTTAAAATGAATGGTGTTGTTGTTTTTGAAAATGGAGCGGTGACAACTGCTGGACAAACAACAAAGGTTGGAGAATTTGAAATTGAGAAAAGTGGAACTTTGACACTTTCTTATGAAGTGACAGACTCAAACCCAGAGACGATTGAGGTTTCATACAGTGCGGACGGTTACAGAGTTGAACTTGATGGCTGGACTCTTAAAATATTCAATGGAGAAAATCTTTTGAAATCATTGAGGCTTCGCCTCTTTGATGAAACCGCAAAAGAGGAAATTACACGCAGTCAAATTTTGCAAATCTTGTCAGAAAATTTCAGGTCAGTTAATATTCAATTCTTCGACACGACGGCAAAAGATTTGGCTCGCTCAAGTGGAACTTATTCTTACGCTTTCTCTGGACTGGATGAAGTTTCAAATTATTTCTCAACTGTTGAGTTTGCAAAGGGTTATCAATTTGTTATTGGAAAGATCATAATTGACATTTCAACTCTTGGCTTAAACAAAATTTATAATGGTAAGACAATTGAGTATTTCACTCAAACTGGTGCAAAAATCGAAGACATAGATGCTTTTGATGGGGTTTATGTTTCAGCAACCTATGAAAATGCTCATGTTGGCACAACAAGAGTTGATTTGAGTTTGCATGACACAAATGACAGTGGTGAGGTCTCAAATTATCAACTTTCAGAGGGAAGCATGCAAGCAACAATCAGCAAGCTTTCTGCAACTCTCACAGCGGTTATGGACAAAGAAACTTTTGAGTATGGTGAGATTTCTTTGGCTAATCTTGAAAGCCATGTTGATAAAAATTACAAAATTGTTGATGGTTTAGGAAATGATGTTTCCGCACTTCTTGCAAGTGGGTATTACAACATTTCATACTTCTTGCTTTCAACAGTAAAAACAAATGCAAGCGGATTTGTGTATGCGGGGACATATGATCTTCAAGCCACAGCATCCTTTGATGATTTCAATATGACATTGAAACTTCCAAAGATTAAGATCGGACAGAAGAAAATAGAAAAAGGAATTTCTGTTGGACAAATAAGCATTTTGGCAAGCGAATCAATTGCTGATACATACAAAGAAGAATACACAATCACGGAAACTGGTGACACTTTCTCAATCATATACAATGTGGTTGGCGGAATTGTTGAAAGCAACACAAGTGGAGATTTCTATAATTTGGCATTGGCTTTCAATGAATATGTAAATTCAAGTGTTCTCATTTCAATCCAAACAGACAACAAAGGCTTTGTTGTCAAACCTGAGGAAAATCTTGTTTATATTGTTCTTGACAAAACTAAATTAGACAAAGCTATTTACAATGGCTTCGCATACAACTTCAGTGTGGATGTGGGAAATAAACAACTTTTGATTTCAAACAATGGCATATTTACAAATGTTGACTTCTCATTTGTTTATGCAAATGGGGGTGCATCTGCAGACGATGTTGTGCTTTCAGAACTAGAAATCTTCTCTGGCGCAAACGCAAAGAGTTTTGCTGATGCTGGGTCATATAGATTGTCATTTAGGGCGACATCTTCAACGCATGCAAACTTTGCATTTCAAGAAGAATATATGTTCCAAATTGCAAAGAGAGAAGTTGATGCAAGAACGCTCAATCTTGAAAGAACTTATAGTGGCTCTGCAACATTTACAATAGATGATTTTGATGGTAAAGTTGGAGAAGATGGGGTGTCATTGATTGCAAAATTTGCAAGTGCAAATGCCGGCGATGAAATAGACGTAAGCCTCTTCTTACAAGGCACAAAAAGTGTAAACTACGAACTTAAGAACGCTGATGGTCTTAAAGGAAAGATTAAGAAAGCGGAAGCCTATGTTGAACTTGTGAAAACAGAATTTATCTATGGCAATTTGACTTCAAGAGATTCTGCTCCTTTCAGAGTGATTTCAGGTGGATTTGCTGTTTCCGCATCACAATATCAAGTGACATTGACACTTGAAAACTCAACTTATTCTGCAGTGGGATATTTAGAGTGCAACACTTATCTGGTTTCAATGAGTACAATGTTTTCTACAAACTACAACATAACTTTTGCTGATAATCAAAGAATCACTGTTTCTCCATTCTCATTTTCAGTTTCCCTTGCTACAAGTGGACAATTCTCATATGTCTATGGAGCGCCAGAGACAACAACTGATATTTTTGTTGGGAACTATCAAACTCCGCTCAATGAAACAATTGGATTGAGTTTCACAAGAGAAATGGGGCAAGAAGTTGGGTATTACAAAGTGCTTTCAGCAATGTCAACTTCAAAAAATTACATCGTCACAGAAACAACTGATCGAAGTGATGGTGCATTTAGAATTTTGAAAAAACAAGATGTGGTTTATATTTTGATGAGTAGTTCTGATGTTGTTTTGGGCAGCGAAAAAGAAATTTCAACAATCACTTATGATGGAAATCTCTACGACAAAGTTTCTGTTGTTCAAAAGTCTGGTAGCAAGGATTATCAACTTGTCTATGAGAGTTCTGAAACATCAACAGCAAAACAATTCTATGATCTTAATTTCTATTCTTACAACAGCGAGACAGATGAATATACTCGCTTGACTGATGTGACAATTGATGGACTTAATGCAAAGATTGAGTTTGCAAACTCTGAAGGTGGAAGAAGTGTTGGAGAATATTTGCTCAATGTTCAAAATGCTACTGCGGACAATTTCTCTGTTGTTCTTGGAAAATATGGACTTCAAAGTTTCTATCTCAACATCGAAAAAAGAGATGTCTATTTCTTGGATAGAAAAGTGTCAAAAGTATTTGACAATCAAGATGCCGAGATTGTTTATGAAGATCCAACACAGCTTTTGGATGGAATTTTGGCTTCTGATGTTGACAAACTTAAACTTATAATAAGAATTAAGTCTGGGGACGCTCTTGCAAAATATGTTGGTTATTCTTACTCTGTGGAAGCGGAACTTGAAGGTGGAACTAACTATCGTCTTAACCTTGAGTCTCTTCAACATGAAAGTCTTATTGGACAAATTTTGCCTGCCGAGCTTATCATTTCTGTAAACAATCAAACTTTTGTTTATGGAGAAGAAATTGTAATAGATTTTGAGTATTCAACTGAAGTTGATCTTAATAAATATGACAGAGGCATGGGAATCAGTCTTCTTCCAATCGCCGAGGATGACAGATATTCAACAAGTGGTTCTTTGAGGGTTGGAGAATATGAAATGGGTTGCATTTTGGGCACTCCGGACTTCAAAGCAACTTACATTGTCAATGGCACTGCTGCAGACAATCTTTCAACAGCAACAGTGACAATTCTCAAAAAAGGTCTTTCACTTGAAGGTGTCAAACAAGAATTGGAAGAAATTTTCACAAAGACTTATGATGGAAGCACAGAAGTTTCTCTTACAGATGAAAGTGGTGCGGACAAACTTAGGCTTGTGGGGATTGTTTCAAAAGAAAGACCTGTTGAAGGTGCTGAAGATGAAACAACACAAGTTATGACAGATGATGTCAGACTTGAAAATGCAACTTATGAAAGAGAATCAATTGGCAAATCAATAACCATTAATTTTACCCTTGGTGGAACAGAAAGTGATTTTGAAAACTATTCTCTTGCATCTTGGGGCTATGGAGTAATTGAGCCTGTTGTTGTTGGAATTGTTTTCAATTATAATGCAAATGGCAGTGATGTTAAGTCGAATGTTGAAACAAACAAACTTCCACAACTTTCAGCAATTGCCTTTCCATTTATGGATTCCTCAACGCTTACTGCAAATTCTGCGGACGCACAAACTACTTCTGTAAGAAATTTTCCAACAAATTTGACTGGAAGATCTGGTTACAGGTTCCAGAAATGGACAATGTCATTCAAAGGTGAGCAGTTTGCTGAAGGAACAGATGAGTATTCATATTTAAGATCGGTACTTGGTGTTTCTGGGCTTACATATGTTTATGACGCTGATGCAAAAGAGTTTATTATTGATGTTTCAAACAATGCCGAAACAGTGAACTTCTTGGGACTTTTGCTTGGCAACGAAGCAGATATTTTGGGAACATATTACAAAAACCATGCAGGACAAAGTTTCACTTTTGACGCTGCTTGGGAGATTTTGAACTATCAAATAAGTGTTAAGATTGCAGATGAGAAAGGTGGAGATGCAAGTTTTGGAAAAGTTGTGCTTGATGCTGGTGATGGAAATCCAATTGAAATCACTTCTTCATATACAGGCAAATTTGACTATGGCACAAAAATCACTTTGCTTGCAACACCGGAAGAACATTGCTCATATGTTGGTTTCTACAATGCGACTGGAAGTATTTATTATGATAGTGGAACTGTGAATGGTGTCATTGTTACAGCAAGTGGCAATGGTGCACTTCTTACAGTGGAAAAACTTGGCGGAACATTTAATTTTGTTGCAAGATTTGAGGCTGACAAGGTAGATGTTGAAGTTGACCTTTCACAAGCAACTGATGCGACAATTTCTTCAGAAAAGTTTACATTGAAAGAAGGTGGCATTTATTCTTGGAAAGCAACCTATCTTGAACTTGAAAATTTTGCTCTTTCAGATATTGGAATAAGCAGAGAGGGATTCTCACTTATATCAATAAGTGATGGAGAAGAAACCATAACAGATTTTGAAAACACAAAACTTTCAAGCTTGATTTCAGAAGGACAGACAACACTTATACTTACTCCAAACTTTGATGCAGTTGGTGTGGTTGTAACTCTTGATTTTGCAGATGGAAAAACGGAAAACAAGAGAATCATCGTTCCATTTAAATCAAAATATTCTGAAAGTTCTGATTGGATTGAGACTCCAACAAGAGAGGGGTATGAGTTTGTCGGTTGGTATGATGGTGAAGAGAACGAGATAACTGGACAGAGCGTGCTTTCAACTATTGAAAATCACACTCTTACTGCAAGATGGAAAATTTTGAGTTTCGATCTTTCAATCACAGCAGAAAATGTGACGATTTCATCTGACAGTGTTGATTTTGTTGTCAGTGGAAATTCTTATTCACTTGCTGATGTTGAATTTAACACAGAAGTTGTTTTCACAGTTTCAGCAAAACTTGGATACGAACTTACAGAAGAAGTTGTTGAAAAATGGAGCAAGTTCTTTGATGTGACAATTTCTGCAGGCGTTGCAAATGTTTCATTGAAGATGCCTGCGCAAGATGTTGTTTGCACAATTGCATCAGTTGCATTAACAAACACAATCACAATCACAGGCACAAACATTGGACAAATTTTGGCTTATGATGTGACAGAAAGTGAAAATCCACTTGAAGTTGTGGCTGGCAAGGTGAATATTGAAACAGGAAGAACCCTCAAGTTGATTGTTTCAGCTGAGTATGGTTATCAAATGATTGAAGAATATGTTTGTATGGATCCAGACGCAATCATTTCTCACAGCATTTCAAATGATGTTTTGACTTTGACTATTTCAAACATCTTGAGAGATATTTCAATTGAACTTTCAACTCTTGAAGTCATCAATGATGTCACAATAAGATTTAATGACAACGACATGATTTCAGCGTTTGTTGTTGGAGGAGTTAATTATAAAAATTCTCTTGAAACAATGCTTCCATTCAGGGTTGTTGAAGGCGAGAACCTTGAAATGTATGTGAAATACGAACATGGTTTTGAATATGACACAAGCGAGACTGAAGCAGGCTATTCAATCCTCTGCGAAAAGGCGACGGAAGGAGTCTATGGCGAAGAGGGTTATTATAAGATTATTGTTTCAAACATCGAATGTGACGGGCTTATCAACATTTTGGGCAAACTTGCTCACTTTACAATTGAAACAAGAGTGCTTTCTTACAATGAACTTAAGCAACCAGTTGATGAACCTTCAAATAAGATTTTTATTGGGGGAGCGGAAGCTGGACAAACAAGCATTTCAGTTGAGTATGGCTCACAAATTAGCCTTTCATATCAAATGCATTCAACCTTCAATTTTGCGGGCTGGAGCAAAGATGGTGTCAATGTTTTCAGCACTGATGAAAATCTTGTTTATACAGTTGAAGACAATGAGACAATCTATGCAATCTTCTCTTCAATGAGGTTTACGATAAGATTTGGAACTTATAATAATTACATTCTCTATTCTGAGTATTCAGATCCAAACAGAGAAAGAGAAATTTATCAAGAAATTGTTGGCAAAGGTGAAAAATATATTGATGCCGACAGCAGAGAAGAACTCGACTCCCTTGTGCTTTACTATGGTGCAAGCAAGACAATATCTTATGTCGTGCCTACTGGTTATCGCTTCTATGGTTTTGGATATTACAAAAATTCAGAATTTGTGATGCTTAATGTTGATGAAACTGATGCAAAAGAAGCGACTTTCACAATTTCAAGCCTTGAACTTGACGAAGATGTTGTAAACTTCACGCTCTATGTCATTGTCAAAGCATACAGCTTCAACATAAACATCAACACCGCAATTGATATTGATGGTATTCGAGAAGAAAACATTGATGTTGGCGGAGCGAAACTTGTTGGACATCGTGGCGAAGATGTCAATGCTTTTGGCTATGTTGAGGGAACAAGGACAAGATACAGCAACGATGACTTTGTGAATGGAAATCTTGCAGATGACAGACATTTCAAAGTTGTTGGCTTTACAGGTGAAAATGTCTATATAAAAGTTAACACAAGAAAACCTGGCTATAAATTCTTGAATGTTGCATCAAATTCATCAGAAATCACAATCTCCGAAATTGAAAAAACTGACACCTATGCAATTTACCTGATTTCAGGTGCAATTGGTGGAAAAGAATTTGATGTTGATGTTTTGTTTAAGCCAAACTTAAACGACATCAAGATTGGTTTCAAACTTGGAGAAAATGCTGTTGATGGCGGTGCAATCACATATATGACTGACGAGAAAAACAGTCATAAAGTCTTTGCATCAGGACGAGACTATTCATCAATCACAGTCTCAGCTTACACTGACAGCAGATTTGAGGTCTTTGCTTATGTGAGAACTGGTTTTGAAATTGACCCACAAAATATTCAAATTGTTTGTCAAAACGACATCATTGACAGGAATTCAATTGAATACACACCACTTTCAATCACAAAAGATGGATTTACTGGTAGAGTTAAATTTGTTGTAAGAGATTTCCTTTTTGAAAACGAAATCGTTCTCAAGTTGGAAACAACAAAATACACAGTCAAGTTTGTTGAAGAAGGAAAGACTTTGGCAATTGTCAAAGACGTTGAGTTTGGATCAAAACTTAATCTCAATCAAACAAATGAGGAAAACATTCAGATCATTGGTTCTGACACAGGATTGAAGTTTGTTGACGGAAAACTTGAATTTTTGATGGAAAAAGAAAACTATCGTTTTGAAGGTTTGTTTACAAGTGAAAATGGTGCTGGAACAATGTATATTGATGCAAACGGAAAAGTGCTTTCTGATTGGTTTGAAAGCGGATATAAGCTCAACAGTTTGACATCAAGATATGAGCTTACTGAAAATGCATATTTCAACACTCAAACAGGGCAGATGGAGATTTCTCTTTATGTTTATTGGTCATATTATAAGACAAGGATAAAGTTTAATCTTGTTCCAGATGTCAATTTAAATGTGACCGCACAAGACATGGTTTCTGGAGTGGACTACACAAATTCTTGGTTCTATCCAACTTCAAAATATTATATTGAAGTGGCGTTTAACACAAACATATATATCAAAGCTCCAAAAATAAATGGATATAAATTCTATAAATTTATCATCAAGCAAAGAGACATCAATGGCAATGCTCTTGAAGATGTTGTGACATTCTCTGAAGAGGTGCCATGGTCAACAAACGAACTTGACAACATTGTAGAATGTGAAGTTCAAATCATATACTTTGCACAGATTGACGTTGTTGTGTTTGGTGGTGAAGGAACCTTCAGAGTTGAACAAGAGTCAGCTGACTCACAAGCAATGATGCTTAACTCCGAAAATTATGTTGACACAACAAAGATATTTAAACTTGTGGCTGTGTATGATGAAAACAACTTTGATTTTGTCAGATGGAACAACATCACATCAGGGCAAAGTTGGTGGTCAAAAGAGTGGGATGGACTTCAAGTTAGGGCAAGGACAACGCTTATTCTCAACTTGCAAGGAAGAACCTTCACCATGAGTTTTGAAAATCCTAACGGACAACTTTACGACTTCACTTTTGGACAAGTTTTGAATGTCATCACAACTTCCTCAGACAATAATGTGAAAGCATATAGATTGGGTTATTACAGCGCAGGTAAGTTTATTCCAACGACAAACACGGTCGATGTCAGCGTCGGAGACAGGGTGACACTTGCAGTTTCAATTGACTATGGATTTGTTGCAATTTGGAATAATGATGCAATCACATTCTCAAATTATACAGATGGAATTTACTATTTTGATATGAATATCACAGACTGCCCACCAGATGCAGTTTTGAGAATATTGCCAGAATTTAAAAACGAAATTCTTTCAGTTTATCTTGATCGAGACTTCGTTGAAAAAGACAAAGTCAAAGATGCAATAGATTTCAATTCGGTTAGTATGGCAGGCAGTGCAACTTTTGGCGGAAGAAAAGTAAATTCATTTACAGTTAATTCTGCAGTAGAAAGCATAAATGTGAAACTTACTACAAATGCAAGATACAAGATAAGTTCAATTGTAGTGAAAAACTATGATAAGGTTTTTGCAAATGTTGAAGCGTTTACGACTGACAAAGGCGATATTCTTCTTTCAAGGAAATTCTTGGATGACAACAACATTGTTGGAACAATCCAAATTGTAATCAGATATGAAAGAATCCTTTGGGAAGATCATCTTGTCACTCAAACTTCATTCAAAGGAAAGGGGACAGACGAAGATCCTTACCAGATTTCGTCTGTTGAAGATCTTGTCCTTATGATGAGGCTTTGCAACAGCGGTGCATTTGCATCAGGTGGCAAGCAATATAGAAGTGCAAGTTATATTTTGATGAAAGATCTTGATCTTTCGGAGAAGTTCTGGACGCCTATTGGCACGATAATGTATTCATTCAATGGCTCCTTTGATTTCAACAAACATAGAGTGAAAGGTGTTTTCAACGCACTCATCTATGACACTGTAAGTTATGGTGGTCTCTTTGGAGTGCTTTCTCCAAACGCTGTCTTTGTTGAAGCAAAGACGGAGAAGTGGTATATCTATCTCATCATAGGTATTGTTGCATTTCTCGTGATTGTCATTGTAATTCTTATCATTTTGGCAAAACGACGCAAGAAGCGTAGAGAAAAATTGGCAACTGCCTGATATTTTCAAAAATATTTGAAGATTAACCTAAATATAAATAAAGCAAGGAGGCTTTTGTGGAAATCCTTGCTTTATTTTTTTTGGGGCTTGTCCAAGGACTGACAGAGTTTTTGCCAGTTTCTTCTTCCGGACATCTGGTGCTATTTTCAAAATTATTTGGCATTGAGGAAAGCCTTTTTGTCAGCATAATTTTGCATGTGGCGACTTTATGTTCGATTTTTGTGGTGTATCGTAAAGACATCTGGCAGATGATTCGCCATCCATTTTCTTTTGAAACTTTAAGTATTGCAGTCGCAACAATACCAACATGTATCTTGTGCTTGATACTGATGCCAGTGATAAAAATGTCATTTTCTGGTGGACTTTTGCCTTTATGTTTCTTCATCTCTGCAATTTTGCTTTTGACAAGTGAAAGGGTTTCCAAAAAGAAAGGACAAAAAACTTTTTCTTTCAAAGATGCTTTTCTCATTGGCGTGGCACAAGGCTTCGCGGTTTTTCCTGGCGTGTCAAGGTCTGGAACAACAATAAGTGCTGGGCTTTTGTGTGGAAACAAGAAGGAAGATGTGACGAAATTTTCTTTTCTTATGTCTTTGCCAATCATTTTGATATCGCTTCTCATGGAGATTTTTGAAATAGTGATGGGAGGACAAGTTTTGAAAGTGTCCATAGTTGGAATCTTGCTTTCCTTTGTCACTGCGTTTTTGACAGGGTTGTTTTCAATAAAGCTTATGATAAAGCTGACTCAAAAATCCAGTCTTAAGTATTTTGCAGCATATCTCTTTTTGATTTCCATTGTCACGCTTTTTATCTTGTGAGAAATATGTCGAAAAGTGATAAGCAAATTCTTTGTTAAATAAGTTATTCAAGGAGTGGGTGTGAAAGATAAGAATTTCTATAAAAAAAGTATCAAGCAGTGTTTAGCGGAATATGATTCAAGCTTAGATGGATTATCAAGTGTCCAAGTTGAAAACAGAATTGCGGAAAGCAAGTTATATTCTATTAAACCGCAAAAAAAGCAATCACTTTTTGTTAAGTTTCTTTGTCAGATAAAAGAACTTATGGTGCTTGTGTTGCTTGTCTCTGGAATTGTTTCAATTGTCATGGGGGCTATTGAGAGATCGACGAGTGAAATTGTTGATGGCGCAATCATTTTGGGAATTGTTGTGATGAATGCTCTTTTTGGTGTTTTTCAAGAAAGAAAGAGTGAAAAAGCAATAGACAGCTTGAAAAAGATGACTCAACCAGAAACTTTTGTTGTTCGTGATGGAGCGGTTGTAAAGATTAAAACATCCGAACTTGTTTTTGGTGATGTGGTTTGCCTTGAAGCTGGAAGCATTGTGCCTGCCGACTTGCGTCTTATTGAAAGCGCCAATTTGAAAATTAATGAATCTGCACTTACAGGTGAAAGTGACGCTGTGGGCAAAGACCATGAAATAATTTATGACAAAGATGTTGCTCTTGCGGACAGAAAAAATGTTGCATATTCGGGTAGTGTGGTGGAAGATGGACATGGGAAAGGAATTGTTTGCGCACTTGGCACACAAACGGAAATTGGAAAAATTGCGGAAAGCCTTAAAGAAACAAAAAAGGATTTGACAAAACTGCAAAAAGACATAAAGGCAATTGGGAAAATTTTGACATACCTGATTTTGCTGATTGCAAGTGTCACTTTTGTTTTGGAAGTGGTGGCAAATCCAAAAGATATTCTCAATGCTTTTCTCACTGCTGTTGCAATTTCAGTGGCTGCAATCCCTGAAAGTTTGCCTGCAGTGATCACAATTATCATGAGTTTAGGCATTGCAAAACTATCAAAAGAAAAAGCCATTGTCAAGCGTATGCATGCTGTTGAGACATTGGGAGCATGTGACGTGATTTGTTCTGACAAAACTGGGACAATAACTCAAAACAAGATGAAAGTTGAGAAGACCTTTACGTTTTTTGATAAAAAAAGTATTTTTTTTGATATTTTTTTGAAAAATATGGTGCTTTGCAATGATGCAAAAATTGGAGGAAGCGGTTATGTTGGCACATCAACGGAGGTTGCTCTTCTTAATTATGCAAAAAAGTTGGGTTGCTTAAAGGAAGAGATTTTTGATAGATATGAAAGAGTTGATGAGGTTTCATTCAATTCAAAGCGCAAAATGATGACAACATCAAATTTGGTTGAAGGGAAAAAGATTGTTTTTATGAAAGGGGCTTTGGATAGGGTTCTTGAAAAATGCAAATTTTATGCTGTTGAAGACAAAATTCTACCTCTAGATAAATCCGCAAAAGATAAAATCATAAGTCAAAACAAAAAGATGTGTGAAGGGGCATTGCGAGTGATTTCGTTTGCTTATAAACCAAGCGAAGAAAAATGCCTAAACGAAGATGAAATGATATTTTTGGGACTTTGTGGCATTGTTGATCCACCAAGGAAGGAAATCATTGATGCCGTGAAAAAATGTCATGGTGCTGGAATGCGCTCAGTGATGATCACAGGAGATTATAAGGACACTGCTTTTGCAATTGCAAAGAAGGTTGGAATTGCTTCCTCCTTAGATGAAGTGATTTCTGGCGAAGAAATTGACCTTTTAAATGAAACTGATTTTCAAAAGGCTGTTGAAAAGAAAAGTGTTTTTGCAAGGGTGTCTCCAGAGCATAAGGTTCGTATTGTGGATGCACTGAAGAAGAATGGACATATTGTTGCGATGACTGGCGATGGAGTCAACGATGCTCCAAGTCTTAAGAAAGCAGACATTGGAATTGGAATGGGAAAGACTGGCACAGACGTTGTGAAAGATGTCGCTGATATAATTATAACAGATGACAATTTTGCAACAATTGTTGTTGCGGTTGAAGAAGGAAGAAAAATTTACAGCAACATTCAGAAGACTGTCAAATATTTGTTTTCAGCAAATATGGCAGAAATCTTGGCATTGTTTTTCATCACGATTCTTTTTCCAAATAAGGTGTTTTTGCTTCCAGTGCAGATTTTGTTTGTCAACTTGATTACAGACAGTTTGCCAGCAATCGCTTTGGGCACTCAAAAAGTTGAGACGTCGCTTATGAAACATAAGCCGAGAAATAAATCTGCTGGACTTCTCTCTGATGGCGTTGGAATGGGGATTTTGTGCTTGGGCATTATTCAAACTCTTTTAACAATGGGGGCATATCTTTTTGGGCTGTTTTTGCATGGAGAAGAGATTGCAATAACAATGGCGTTCTACACTTTGAATCTTATTCAGCTTTTCTATATGTTCACAGCAATCACAAACGAAAGCATTTTCAAAGCAAATCCTTTCAAAAATAAATTTTTCAATTTTTCGCTTTTCATTGGGTTTGGGCTTTTAGGATTGATGATTTTCACAGATTTCGGAAAATTGTTGAAACTTCAAAGCCTTAATGCAACATGTTGGCTTGTGGTTTTAGCATTGTCAATTTCAATAATTTTTATTGGAGAAATCTATAAAGTTGTTGAAAGAAAAATCATGAGTTTTTATCACAAAAAGAAGGAGAAATGTTGATTTTAATTTTGTTGAAATCGTATCAAACATTCTCACCAAAATTGCATTAGAAATAATGCAATTTTATTTTTGCTTTTTGATTTAAATTATGCTAAAATCAATATATGGGATTTGTGGAAATATTAAAAAAACAAAGTTTTTTTGAAAATATATTGAAAAAGAAAGAGAAAAAATCTCTTTCCAATTCAATTATGTTTTTTTGCGATGACAGTTTGACAAGCAAAAAAGTTTTGATTATGACTGCACTTCTTCTTGAATATCCAACTTTCGATTTGTTTGATGAAAAAAGTGCGGAGTTTCTTAAGATCGAAGAAGGAATCGATTTAGATGTCAAAAGCTATCCTAAAAATGGTGAAAAACTTTTGGTGTCAGATGCAAATGAAATGGTGAGTGAAGCATATGTTAAGCCAGTAAACTTGCCTTATAAAATCTTTCTAATAAACAATTTCGACATTTCCACAGCAGAGGCACAAAATAAACTGCTTAAGGTTTTGGAAGAGCCTCCACAAAATGTTTATTTTATAATAAGCGTAAAAAATGAAGAGAAGGTTTTGCCAACAATCAAAAGTCGTTGTGAAAAAGTCCGAATTCCTCCACTTTCTGATGATGAAATCTTGCAAATATCAAAAGATAAACTGGCTTGTGTTTTGGGAGAGGGATTTATTGGAAAAACTTTGTCTCTTGAAAAACACAAAGAACTTTCAAGCGTTGCTGAATTTGCTGTGAGCATTTTCACAGAGCTTAAAAACAGCAAACAAGTTTTGAGTTTTTCAAAAAAGCTGTTGGAACAAAAAAATGATCTTGATCTTGTTTTGCAAGTTCTTTCACTTTGTGTTGAGGATATTATTAAGTTGAAGTGTGAAAGCGAGTCGTTATGCAAACTTAAGATGTTTCAATCGGAGTTGAAAGATGTTGAGCCGGAATTTTCTGCACAGTCTTTGTGCGAAATCTCTGGGCTCATTTCAAAGTTTAGAGAAAAATTGGAATTTAACGCAAATTTGACTGTTGCGGTTGACAATTTTTTACTTAAAATGTTGGAGGTTAAATTTTTATGCAAGTAGAAGTTGTTGGAGTAAAATTTAAAAACAGCAACCACATATATTCATTTGATCCAAATGGGATCGAGCTGAAAGTTGGAGATTATGTTTTGGTTGACACAGAGAAAGGAACTGATCTCGGTTGTATCATCAAAGAAAAAGAAACCATTGATGCAAGCACGCTTGTTGCTCCGCTGAAAAGAGTTGTCAAAATTGCTTCCGATGAGGTTGTGAAGAAGGCTGAAGAATTTGACAAAGAGGCTGAAAAACTTTATCCAATGGTAAAGAAAATGGCAAAAGAAGAAAAACTTGACATGAAGATTGTCAAAGTTGAAGCAAGTTATGACAATTCAAAATACATTGTCAATTTCACATCAGAAAACAGAGTGGATTTTCGTGAGCTTGTCAAAAAACTTGCTGTTGCCATGAAAAAGCGTGTGGAACTTCGACAGGTGGGAAACCGTGACGAGGTAAGGATGGTTGGCGGTTTTGGTCCATGCGGAAAAATTTGTTGTTGTGTGCAAAACATGGGCGAATTTGATCATGTTTCAATGAAGATGGCAAAAACTCAAAACCTGTCTCTCAATCCTGCAAGCATAAGTGGACTCTGTGGAAAGCTTATGTGCTGCATCGCTTATGAAAACCCTGTTTATGTGGAAGCACTTAAAGTAATGCCTAAAGTTGGCTCATTTGTGAGCACAAAGGATGGAAGAGGAAGTGTGATTTACAACAATTTGCTAAAACGCGAGGTTTCAGTGAAATTTATAAATGGTGAAGACAGTGAAATCAAAGTTTACCCACTTGCCGATGTGACTTTCAAAAAGGAAGAAAAATGATTTTGAAGAAAACAGAAAGGTTGGAAGATTTGCAATGTGGCGGACTTAATATCATTCAAGATAAAGAGCTTTACACTTTTAGTTCGGATAGTGTTGTGCTGGCAAATTTTGTAAAAACGAAAGCCAAAGATGTTGCGGTTGAGATTGGTGCTGGAAGCGGAGTGGTTTCAATTCTCGTTCAGGCAAAAAACAAGCTTGGTCACATTTTCTCTTTTGAAATTCAACCATGCATGGCAGAACTTTGTGAAAGAAATATTGCTTTGAACAATTTGCAAGAAAAAATTACACTTGTTGGGGACGATGTCAAAAATTTCAAAAAATACATCAGACCAGCGAGTGTTGATGTTGTCTTTTCTAATCCGCCATTTTTTAAGGAAACCAATTTTAAACAGAGCGAAGTGAAAAAGATTGCAAAAGAGGATGCCTGTTTGAAAGTTGAAACTTTGGCAGAGGTTGCTTCAAAAATGTTGAAAGAAGGCGGAAATTTCTTTTGTGTTTATTGTGCAGAGCGTGCGATTGAACTTGCTTGTGAACTTCAAAAAAACAGATTAATTGTTAAAGAATTGTTTTTTACTGAAAATGGCAAAGGTGAAATCAATTTAGTGGTCGTCAAGGCGGTTAAAGGTGGTAAGCAAGGCGTAAAAATTTTGCCAAATTTGGTCAGAAATGATGCAGATGGAAAATACCTTGAGACTCTTCACACAAAGCATTTTTGTGAAGATAGCTGAGAAAAAAAGACTGGTTTTCCAGTCTATTTTTACATAATTTTGCATACAAGACAAGCAAGGATTGTCCCAACAAGAGAACAAAACAGTGCGACAGGAATGGCATAGAGCAGTTTTTTGACCTTGGTTTGAGAGATGTAGACTGTTGCGACGTAGAATATTGTTTCACTGCAACCCATAATGACACATGCACAGCGAGAGATGTAACTGTCAGCACCATAAGTTGAGAAGATGTTTTCCAGAATCCCATAACTTCCACTTCCAGTGAATGGGCGAAGTAGGACAAGCTCACAAAGTTCTTTGGGGATGCCTAATATGCGAAAGAAGGGCGACAAGATATTTCCAAGAAAATCTGTTATGCCACTCACTCTAAGAAGGGCAACTGCGATAAGAATTGAGGCTATGAATGGAAAAATGTCAACGACAAGTTGTATTGCGCCTTTTGCACCTTTTACAAAGTGGTCATAAGTGTTTATGCGCTTAAAAACACAGTAAACAAAAAGCAGGAGAAAAAGTACAGGAAGAATATATACACTCATACTTTTCTCCTCTTTTGATGTCTTCTTAATAATGCGTCAATCAGATGTACGAAGGCTATTCCAAGTGCTGTTGTGCAAAATGTTACAAGAAGAGTTGGCAATATGATGTCGGCTGGGGTGAGAGATCCGGCGCTTTGTCGAAGCCCAATGACAGTTGTTGGCAAGAGTTGGATTGATGTTGCGTTGACTACAATGAGCATAATCATTGCAAAGGTTGCTTTGCCAGACTTGTCGTCGAGAGCTTGCATGGATTTAATTCCCATAGGTGTGGCAGCATTGCCAAGTCCAAGCATATTTGCAGAAACATTCAGGGCGATGATTTTTTGGGTTTCCTTATCCTCCACTTTGAAAATTTTTTTGATGAGAGGTCGCAAAATTTTTGCAAGTTTTTCAGCAAGCCCACTTGCTTCAACAAGTTCCATTATTCCCAGCCAAACCGCATAGATTGCGCAGAGTTCAATGCAAAGTTTCAATGCCTCGGCTGAAGCACCAATCATTTCTGAAAGCACTGCACTGGGATTTGTGATGAGAAGTGTTAAGATGCTTGAGAGCATCATTATTGTCCAAAAAATGTTCATAAGAAATTTTATGATTTTTGCCAATAAAAAAGACCTCATCATAAAGTTGAGAGGTCGTTTAATAGTTTAAAAAGGGGTACTATTTCTCGAAATAAACAACTCCAACACAGCTTGGACCAGCATGTGTGCCAATGACTGGGCCAACAACACTTGTGTCATCAGAGTTTATTCCAAGTTGCTTACATGTTTTTTTCAACATATTAAGTTTGACTAGGTCATTTGAGTGTCCAAAATATATTGGTTTTGATTTGTCAATATTTTGAATTTGTTTTATGAGATTTTTTATGGCGTTTCCTGTGCCTATACCTTTTGCAACCACATCCAGTTTGCCATCTTTAAGTGTGACAATTGGTTTGATGTTGAGTGCTGTCACTGCAATTCCTTTCATCAAAGAAAGTCGTCCACCCTTAATAAGGTATTTGACATTGTCAACAGCGGCAAGAAGTTTGACTTTTGTGCAAAGAATCTCCATATTTTCTTTCAACTCTTTGACATCGTTGCATATTTTTGAAAGCTTTACTGCTTCAACAACCAAAGCCTTATATGCAAATGTGACGCTCTGTGTGTCCAAAATTTCTAATTTTGAAGAGTTGATTTCATTACATGCTTTTTGAAGATTTTCATATGAGCCAGAAAGTTTACTTGACAGACACATCACAAAAACTTGCTCATTCTTTTTCAAAGCATCGCTCAAAATTTCTTCATATTCAAACTCAGTGATCAAGGAGGTTTGAGGAAGCTTCTTGCAAGTTTCAAGTTTTTGATAAAACTCTTCTGCAAAAAGATTCTTTCCAGAAACATATTCTTCTCCATCAATTAATACTTTCATTGGAATGATTTGCACACCAAGTTTTTGCGCTTCATTATTTGTTAAATCACAGGTGCTGTCGGCAATAATTTTTATCATTTTAATTTCTTCCTTTTCTTGCTTTTTGCTTTTTGTTTGTGTTACACTTGTAACAGTAATAAGTCTACCAAATTTTTATTAAAGAAAAAAGAGGAAAATGTGAATTTGGCAAGAAGTGTGACATATGGAGGAAAAATGTATCAGCAAACATCAAGAAAAAACAAAACAAACATCTTTGTGAGAGAATGTATCACGCAATCTCTTTTCAAACTTCTTGAAAAGAAGGATTTTGAGTGCATTTCAATCACTGACATCATCACCAAAGCGGGTGTAAGCAGAATGGGATTCTATCGCAACTACTCCAGCAAAGAGGATGTCATTGAAAGTTATATTTTGGATCTTTTTGTTCAAACTGTGGATGAAATTCAAAGAGAGCGAGCGTTGTCGTTTAAGGTGAAAAACATCATGGTTACAACTCTTGAAACTTTCAAAAAATATTCCGATCAAATAAAACTTTTCTTAGATCGAAATTTGGATTGGCTTTTGTTTAGATGCTATTCCAAGGCGTTTGATTTCTTGGCACAAAACAAAAAACCTTCAAGGGTACGTGAGTATTCAAATCAAATGTTTGTGGGAGAGTTGTTTAATTTTGAGATGAGTTGGCTTAGAAATGGAATGAAAGAAACTCCAGAGCAGATGGCAAGGATATATTATTACATTTTGCAAAGACGATTGAATATCAAAAATTTTATTTAATCATTGTATTTATTGATTATTTGAAGGGAGTTTGATATAATTTTTATATGAATTTAACGAAATATGTAGATGTACACAGTCATATAACTGATGATCGATATGAAGATGTTGGCTCAGTGATTGAAAGAGCAAAAGAGGCAGGGGTGGAACAAATAATTTGTTCTGCTTACAATTTTTATTCCTCTCTGGAGGCAATTAAACTTTCACAAAAGTATGATAATGTCTTTGCAAATGCGGGGATTCATCCAGAAAACACAAACGAAATTGAAGAAGATACTTTGATTTTGATTGAAGAACTTGCAAAGGAAGAAAAGGTTGTTGCAATTGGTGAAATTGGGTTGGATTTTCATAGAGAGGGGTTCAATAAAGAGTTGCAGAAAAAATATTTTAAAAGTCAAATCGAACTTGCAAACAGAGTGAAAAAACCTATTGTAGTTCATAGCAGGGAAGCAATGGGTGAGACAATTGAGATTTTAAAAAATAATCCTGTTTGCAAAGAAAGTGTCATCCATTGTTTTTCAGGAAGTGTGGAGAGTGCCAAAATTTTGCTTGAGCTTGGATTTTCTTTTTCAATTGGTGGCGTTGTGACTTTTAAAAATGCAAAAACCTTGCCAGAAGTTGTCAAGTTTTTACCAATAGAAAAAATTTTGCTTGAGACAGATTGCCCATATATGGCTCCAGTTCCATTTAGAGGAAAGACAAACGAGCCAAAAAATGTTGTGTATGTTGCAGATGAAATTGCAAGGCTTAAAGGCATGAGCATTGAAAATGTGGCGTTTTTTACAACAAAAAACGCAAAGAGGATTTTTGGAATATGAAAAATTTTGTTTTTAAGAAGAAGTATGGACAGAATTTCTTGAGTGATAAGAATTTACTTAAAGCTATTTGCACAGATGCTGGTGTCGACAAAGCAAGTGAAGTCTTGGAAATTGGAGCAGGTGCTGGCAGTTTGACCGAAGTTTTGAGTGAATTCGCAAAGAAGGTTGTTTCTTTTGAGATTGATAAAGATCTTCAAGAACAGCTGTTGGGGCTTGGGCTTTCAAATGTGGAGTTTGTCTTTGAAGATTTCATGAAAAAAAGTATGGAAGATGTTGAAAAACTTTTTGAAGCAGAATTTAAAGTTGTTGCCAATTTGCCTTATTACATCACAACTCCAATCATTTTCAAACTTTTGGAAGAGAGTGACAAAGTGAAAAGTTTGACAATTATGGTACAAAAAGAAGTTGCAGAAAAAATTGTCTCAAAAGTGGGAGACAAAGATTATGGAATCCCCACTGTTATGACGGCATTTTATGGTCAGGCAAAAATAACAAGAATTGTTGGCCGTCAAATGTTTTTTCCTGCTCCAAATGTGGATTCTGCAATTTTGCACATTGAAATTGAGAAAGACAAATTTGAGAGGGTTGATAAAAAGCAATTTTCACGCTTTGTCAAAGCTTGCTTTTCTATGAGAAGAAAAACTCTTCTCAACAATTTGGGGGCGCTTTATAATAAGGAAAAACTTAAAGCGACATTGGGCGAAGAAGTGCTTGCAAGAAGAGCCGAAAGTTTTTCTCTTGAAGAATTTGTTGAGCTTTTTGAAGAATGTCAAATCATGTCCAACACAAATAAATAGAAAAAATAATATAAAATTATATGGAAAACAAATGCGATGATGAAAAGATGATTTTGCTTGCGACTTCAATTGCAATGGAACTTGCAAAGGGGCTGGATGTGGATGAGTTGGAAGATTTGAGAAATTTTGTCAATCAAATCGCTTGTTCTGTCTCAAACCTCATCACAAGAAGATATTGCGTTTTGAAAAAGAAAAAAGACTGAAATTTCAGTCTTTTTTTATTCCGCTTCAACAACCACATTAAATTTTGCAGTGATTTCTGGGTATACTTTTGCAACCGCAATAAAACTGCCAGAATTTTTGATTGCATCTTTGAGTTCGATTTTCTTTTTGTCAAGATTAATTCCAATTTTTGCAAGTTCGTCTGAGATTTCTTTGCTTGTCACAGAGCCGAAGGTTTTTCCATTACTTCCGCACTTAATTTTAAAATACACAGTTTTTCCTTCAATTCTTTTTGCAAGTTCTTTTGCTGCCAAAATTTCTTGTTGTTTGTGAAACTTGGCTGCATCGCCTTTTATTTTATTTTCACTTATTGCACTGTTGTCTGCAATTTTTGCACTTCCATTTTTAAAAAGAAAATTCTTTGCAAAGCCATCAGAAACTTCTTTGATTTCTCCTTTTTTTCCTGTACCTTTGACATCTTTGAGTAAAACTACTTTCATATTCACCTCTTAACGAAATTAGTTTACAACAAAGAAGTTTGATTTGTCAAGGTTTGGGAAATATTTATGCAAGGAGAATGATATGGATATTAGATGCAGAAAGACACTTTGCAAATTTAATGAGGGCTACACTTGCAAAGCAAAGGGAATTTTAATAAAAAAAAGTTGTGAGTGTGAGCAATATGACAAAAATGTTGGCAAACAAGTTTTGGACAAAACCCAACTGATATTTTCAGACAATCCGCCAAAGTATGCACCACAAAGAGATTCCAAAACAATTGAAATTGGGTGTAATGCACATTGTCTTTTTAATCAAGAGGGGAAATGTGTTGCAAATGGAATCACTTTGAATGATATCAAAGAGAAACCTTTGTGTGTCACCTTTTTGAGAAAATAAAAATTCGACACGAAAAAAAGTGTTGCAAATGAAGAAATAGTATTGTATAATACGGACATGGACAAGAAGAAAAAAGAAAAGTTAGGTCTTCAGGCTGAGAATGGCGAAAAGCAACAAAAACTTGACCCAAAGCTTGAGAGGCTTAAAAAAGAGTTTTTGGAGGTTTCTCAATTTCAAACAAAAAGAGAAAATCTTTTGCTTGGAGAATATGACTCCAAAGGAAAATACGCCCTCACTGATGATGTCTTGATGCAGGATTTGGTTTCAATGCCAAAAGTGCTTCAGGAGAGAGTTGACAATGTTGTGTATGCATACACAAAATATAAAGAATATAACCTTAATTTCAGAATAAATTTGGACATTTCAGAGTCTTATTGCTCAGCAGAAATGTTTTTGATTGAGATTGAACATGGTCTTGAAGAAGATATTAAACACCTTACTTCGCTTGGAAATTTGGTTGAATTGTATTCTCCAAGTTTCAAAGAGAATGTCTACAAAGTGTGGAACATCAATTTGCAGGAGACTCCTCTTGACAAAGATGATGTCGTTTTCAAAAATATGAAGGAGATGGAAGGCGAACTCAACTTCAGCAAAGAGTTGATTGAAATTTTGTCTCAACTTTATATTGTTCGTCTGCTCAAACTTTTGGACAAGTGTGGAACGCTTGGGCTTAAAGTTCAAGGGGACTATCGCGCTCTTGTTGAAGAACTTATCAGAAAAGATCCATCACTTGCACAAGACCACACAAGACTTAAACAAATTCTTGACAAAATGATTATTAAATATAATGGACTTGACAACATATTGAGAATGCCTGAAGGTCCTGAAATTTTGAGAAACTTTTCAGAGCCAATTGATCGCGTTAGAGGAAAACTTGCTCCAGTGCTTGTTGAAGACGGGGCATTGGAAGAAAAGAAGCCTGAAGTAAAAACAGCATCAAAACCTGCTGCAAAAAAGAAAAAGGCAAAAAGCAAAGGTGGCGACAGCATCAAGCCTTTTGTGTATGACTATAAAAATTACAAACCTGCAGTTTTGGCAACAACCGAAGAAATAGTAAAGGTTTTACCATCAAAAGAAAATGCTCTTCCAACAGAACCTACAGCACAAAGAGGTAGAACGCCAGTGCAAAACCCGATTGCTCCACCGCCAGAGATACCAGCGGAAGAAATGCAAGAAGGAAAAACGCAAGATGCAGAGGTTGTTCAACAAAACCTAAGCCGTGCGGGAGCTGCGGCTCAAATGGTGGAAGATGAATTAAATGATGAAATAGAAAATTTTGAAGAAGATGAAGAAGAAAAAGAAGAAGCGGCAGAATTTGATGCTGAAGATGAAGAAGAAAAAGCGGCAGATTTTGATGAAAAGCCTACTACTAAATCAAGAGATTTGGGTGGCAGAACAACTGAATTTAGATAAAAAAATGATGCAAATGCATCATTTTTTATTTTCCACCTTTGCCACCAAAAGATTTTTCAACTTCTTTAGTGACTCTTTCCATATGATTTTTCGAACGAGCTAAAGGAACAATTTTGTCTTTTTCTTCAAGTAGAGCATTTAATCTTTGTGCTTCTTTATAGTTGTGGGCAATACATTCTTTTATTACTGATGAAAATTCAACCCTTAAACTTGTTGCTTCAGTTGGATTTTGAATTACTACTTTTCCTCCAGCATTTCTTGTGATATCTATTTTATCAAATTTTTCTTTAAAGTATTCAAAATCGGGAGAGATGAATAATCCTCCACTTGCCTTTATATCAGTGGCCATACTCACAAATTGGTCATACATTGCAATCCAGTCAAGTTTAAATAATTCTCTATCTTCATCAGGTGTTTTTGTATCCTTGTATGAATATTCCACAGATTCTGGACTGCACATTGCTTCATAAAATGGACCTTTAGGAGACATCATTTTTTTTATTTGAGTCACATCATATTTGAAATCATTCCATTCTACAATTTCTTCCAATCCATCTTGAGTAAATTTATATGGACCATCTGTAGTATATCTAGGTGTCTTAAGCTGATATGAAGAATTTATATTAAGTTCGGACAATCTTGCTTTCAATGTCTTTGCCATAGGTTTTTCTCCTTTTGTTCATCTAGTTGGCTTTATTATAGCACTAAATTTAGCGTTTGTAAATACCCTTTTTGAAAATTTTTGGTGCATAAATGCATTTACTTTTGGCACTCTATTTAAGAAGAAGTGAGGCTTTTATGGAAGAAAAAAAACACAAATTGGGTGTAAGTGCCTTGGTTTTGGTCATTGGTGGGCTTGTTTGCAAGTGTTTGGGTGCACTTTTCAGGCTTCCACTGACAAACTTGCTGGGAATTGAGGGTATTGGAGTTTTTCAGCTTATCATGTCCCTTTATTCCTTTTCTTTGGTTGTGACTTGTGGCGGTGTGGCGTCAAGTTTGTCAAAACTTATAAGTTCGGCAAGGGCAAGAGGAGAGCATGCAAAAATTTCGACATATTTGCAAAGATCGATTTTTCTTTCTGTCTTAATTGGGCTTATTATTGGTGCTTTATTTTTCTTTTGTGGCAAGTGGATTGCTTCTTTTCAAGGGATATCTTCAGGGAGTGGATATTTTCTCTTTGTTGCGCTTTTGCCGTTGGGTGGGTTGCTCGCTGTTTTTCGAGGCTTTTTTCAAGGCTATGAAAATATGTTGCCAACTGCAATAAGTCAAATCTTTGAGCAGGTTGCCAAATTTGGCTTTGGACTTTTGTTTGCTTTTTATTTTGGAAAACACGGCTTGAGTCAAGGTGTCTTTGGGGCATTTTTGGGGATTGTTATAAGTGAAGTTGTTGCATTTTTATTCTTATATGTCTTTTACCTTTTCAAAAGGGGTGATGTGCAAAAGTTGCAAGATTTAAGGCAAATTAAGTTTGTGCGAGGAGAATTTGACAGAGCGAATTTTTTGCTTATGCTCTCTGCCAGCATTTTGCCGCTTGTCAATGCATTTGATGCTTTGGTGATTGTTCCAAGGCTTGTGGATGCGGGCTTTTCAAGTGGTCTTTCTACAAAGATGTTTGGACTTCAAAGTGGGATTGCTGGAGCATTTTTAAATTTTCCTCTGGTCATTTCAGTCGCTGTGGCGACAACGCTTTTGCCAAACATATCCTATCTGATTTCAAAAGGAGTGAAAGCAAGGCATGTGGTGGAAAAAGGGGTTAAAATTTTGATGTTTTTGGTCTTGCCAACAACTTTTGGTCTTGTTGCAATTTCAAAACAAGTTTTACCACTTGTCTATAATGATCTGACAGGTCGTATGCTTGAATTGGTTTTTGAATTTATGCTTTATGGTGCATTTTCAATTGTTTTCACTGCCTTTATGCAATATTTCATCATGCTGTTGCAAGCTAATGGAGATTTTAAGTATATTGTTGTAATCACTGCAATTGGCGGCGTGGTGAAAGGTCTTACGACAGTTGTTCTTGCAGGGTTTCCACAAATAAATGTTTTTGCTTTGGTTTTGGGGAATATTTTGATGTCGGCCGTGATTTGTGTGTCTGCGTTGGTGAGGCTTAAAAAGATTTTCGGATTCAATCTCAAATTTTTGGATGTTTTGCTTATGGTGTTGGGTACGGCAGTTATGACGCTTGCGGTGTACACTTTTGCGGAAAAGACGTATTTCTCTGTTTTTGTCAATGTTGCTCTTGCAATTGTGATTGGGGTGCTTGTTTATGCTGTGTTTTGCGCGCCAGTGCTTTATCATATTTTAAAAAAGAAAAAAAATGCTGTTTAATTGTTGCTTAAAAGTGCAATATTGCTTTTGGAGGAAAAAGATATGAATAAATCACAATTTGTAGAAATTTTGGCAAAAAGGACAAGCCTTTCAAAGAGCAAATGCAGTCTGGTTATCGACCAGATGCGTGATGCCATTTTGGACATTTGTTCAAAAGGCGGAGATGTCAGCATAAGAAATTTTGGGAAGTTTTCTTTGCAAGAAAAAAAGTCTCGAAAGTTTTTAAATCCACAAACAAAACGATATTATTTTTGCAAGCCAAAGAAAGTTGTCTCTTTCAAAAGTTTTGACAACTTCAAATATGCAATAAATTGATTGTGGCAAAGTTTCAAACGGCAAGAGGTGAAGTCTTGCTGTTTTCTTTTGTTTTCTTTTGATTTTGTGTTAAGATATCTTTATGAAAATAAAGACACTTGATTTTTCAGAAAGTCCGATTTTGCTTGCACCAATGGCTGGAGTGACTGATGTTGGGTTTAGAAACCTTGCATCTTCTTTTGGTGCGGATGCAACAGTGACAGAAATGCTTTCAGCAAGAGCAATGGAGCATAATCCCAAAAAGACCGCTTTCATGACTTTGACCACTGCTGCGGAAAAGATTAAGATTGCTCAAATCTTTGGACATGAGTCGGACTTTATGGCACGGGCAACAAAAAGTCAACTTCTTGAAAAGTTTGACTCATTCGACATCAATATGGGCTGTCCAGCACCAAAAATTGTCAAAAATGGAGAAGGGTCAGCCCTTATGGACAATCTTGTGCTTGCAAGTGAAATTATTTCGGCTGTGAAAAAATCCACTGACAAACCAGTTTCAGTGAAGTTTAGAAAAGGAAGAAGCAAAGAGAACTTTTTGGAGTTTGCTCGCATGTGTGAAGAAAGTGGTGCGGATTTTGTCACTTTTCATGCAAGGACTGTGGAGCAAGGGTATTCTGGAAAAGCTGATTATGATGCAATTGCAAAGGTGAAGGCGTCTTTGAAAATACCTGTCATTGGAAATGGAGATGTGGTTGATAAAAAAAGTTTCATTTTGATGAAGGAGACTGGTGTTGATGGCGTCATGGTGGGAAGAGGAGCGATGGGCAAGCCTTGGATTTTCTCAGAACTTAAAGAAACAAGCCTGAAAGTGGATAGGTTTGAGGTTGTCAAAAAACATATTGAAATCTTGAGAGAAAACTTTGAAGAGGACTGGCTTAAGCTTTATATAAGAAAGCATCTTTTGTGGTACGCGAGTGATCTTCCAATGAGTGCTAGTCTGCGGTTGAGACTTGCCACATGCGATGACATTGATGCATGTCTTGAAATTTTGAAAAATGCTTTTTCACAAAATTCAGGGAATTTTTTTGATTGAAAATGTTTTGAATTATGATTGAAATGTTGTAAACTTAAGAAAAGGGTTGAAGGAATGAAAAAGACGATAAGAGACATGAAAGATTTAAAAGGAAAAAGGGTTCTTCTTCGTTGTGATTTCAATGTGCCTCTTGACAATTATGGAGACATTTTGGATGACACAAGAATTTCAGCGGAGATCCCAACCATAAAATATTTGGCTGACCATGGAGCAAAAGTGATTGTTTGCTCGCATTTGGGCAGACCAAAAAGCAGTTATGACAAATATTTGTCCCTCTTTCCAGTTGCAGTTTATCTTATGAAAGTTTTTCCAAACAGAGTGAAGTTTTCAAGATCTCCTGCTGGAAAAGAGGCGGAAGCCGAGGTCGCAAAACTCAAAGAGGGGGAAATTTTGCTTCTTGAGAATGTTCGTTTTCTTGAGGGGGAGGAGATAAACAATCCAAAAGTTGTTCAAGAACTTTGCAAACTTGCCGACATCTATGTCAATGATGCTTTTGGCGTAACTCACAGAAAACATGCTTCAACTTATGGCGTTGCAGTGAAATTGCCAAACGCAATTGGCTTTTTGGTGGAAAAGGAACTCAATGTTTTTGAAAATGCTTTTAAATCACCAAAGCATCCATTTGTTGCCATTTTTGGTGGAGCAAAAGTTGATGATAAAATCAATCTGATTAACAATGTGATGGACAAAGCTGACACAATCATCATTGGTGGCGGAATGGCATATACCTTTTTGCAAGCGCAAGGAAAGAAAATTGGAAAGTCAATTGTTTCTCTTGACAAAGTTGATGACGCTCAAGCAATTTTGGATGCTGCAAAAGCGAAAGGTATAAAGATTATGCTTCCTGTCGACCATGTGGTGTTGGATGGAGATAAAGTTGTTAAAACTCAAAAGCTTGATGGAAATATGGTTGGGCTTGACATAGGAAATGCCAGCATAAAACTGTTTACGAAAGAAATTTTGAATGCTCGACAGATTGTTTGGAATGGACCTGTTGGAAAGTATGAAGATGCAAGATTTAAAAAAGGCACAATGAAAATTGCAAAGGCAGTTGCAAAAGCTGATGCATATTCAATAGTAGGTGGTGGTGACAGTGTGAGTGCTGTCAAAGCAAGTGGATTCGCGGATCGCATAGGACATTTGTCAACTGGCGGTGGTGCCAGCATGAAACTTATGGAAGGAAAGCCTCTTCCAGCCATTGAAATCATTGACAACAAATAAACTTTGTGAGGTCAACAAAAGAAAAAGGTAGGCATCGAATTTTTTAAATGATTGAAGTCTATCAGTTGTGAAAATTTGTGTGGAGGATATATGAAAAAACTTATCATTGGAAATCTAAAGATGAACTCAACTCCAAGTGAGTTTAAATCTTATGCCATGACCATTGCCACAAAAACAAAAGGAACCAAAAACACGATTGTGATTTGCCCACCTTTCACTCATCTTTCTGTTGCAAAGGAGATTTTGTCTGGAAGCAAGGTTGAATATGGCGCACAAAATATCTCGGAAGAAGAGAGTGGTGCTTTAACTGGTGAAATAAGCGCAAAAATGATAAAAGATTTGGGCGCTGATTATGTGATTGTGGGACACTCTGAAAGAAGACAAAAATTTAAAGAAACTGACAAAACCATAAACAAGAAAATCAAAACTGCACTTGCAAACGGACTTAAAGTTGTGCTGTGCGTCGGAGAAACATTGCAGACGAGGACAAACAAGCAGGCTTGCACTTTTGTGAGAAAGCAGATTGATGACGACCTTAAAGGGATTTATGAAAACGAACTTGAAAGCGTTGTAATTGCATATGAACCAATTTGGGCAATAGGCTCTGGCAAAAATGTCACAGCAAAAGATGTTCAAAAAATGGTGGAGGCAATCAGAAAAGAGATTGAATATCTCTATTCAGTGAAAGCCAGTAAAAATGTTTCTGTCATCTATGGCGGTGGTGTGACTCTCACAAATTATAAGAAGCTGATTTCGCTTGAATTTTTGAATGGTGCTCTTATTGGTGGCACATGTTTGGATGTTGACAATTTTGTTGTCATAGCAAAAGAAAATTATTGATTGGAGAAATGATGAATCATATTGCACTTTACAGAAAATATAGACCAAAAAGTTTTGAAGAGGTGATTGGACAGGATCACATCACAAAAACTCTTCAAAACCAAATAAGTAGTGACCAAATCGGACACGCTTATCTTTTCACAGGCTCTCGTGGAACGGGAAAAACAAGTGTTGCAAAAATCTTTGCAAAAGCTGTAAATTGCTTAAGCCCTGTGAGGGGCTCGGCGTGTGGGCAATGTGAAAACTGCAAAAGACTTGAACAAGAAAATGATATAAACATCATCGAAATCGACGCTGCGTCAAACAACAAAGTTGACGATATCAGAGAAATAAGAGACAAGGTTAAATTCATGCCTGTTGGGGCAAAATATAAAGTTTACATCATTGACGAAGTGCATATGCTTTCAGACAGTGCATTTAATGCTCTTTTGAAAACCTTGGAAGAACCTCCAGCCTATATCATTTTTATTTTGGCGACCACAGAGGTTCATAAGTTGCCACAGACAATTTTGTCAAGGTGTGTGCGTTTTGATTTCAGACTTGTTTCAACTGACAACTTGACAAAACTTCTTGCAAGAGTATTTGACAAAGAAAATGTCAAATATGATGAAGAGAGTTTGAAAATCATCGCAAATGCAGGTGAAGGAAGTGTGAGAGATACTCTATCAATTGCTGACTCAATCTGCTCTTTCTGTCAAGGCGAAATAACAAAAGAGAAGACACTTTCAGTTTTGGGAACAACCGACCATGATCTTATTTTGGGTTTCTTTGACAAATTGAAAGAAAAAGATACTGGGGAAGTTCTTTCGCTTATTGATAAAATTGAGAAAGAAGGTAAAAATCTGGCTGTGTTTGCAAAAGACCTTTCAAAACACTCAAGAAATTTGCTTGTTTGTAAGTCTTGTGAAAATGCAAATGAAATCTTAAACCTCACGGACGATGTCTTTGAAAAGTATAAAGACCAAGCCGAAAAATTTGAAGAAAGAGATTTGATAAGATATATGCAAGTTTTTTCAGGAGCAGAAAGCGAATTGCGATACACTCTTTCAGTCAGACTCCTTTTGGAGACCACTTGTCTCTCGGCAATGTTGGGCTTTGATGTAAAAAAAAACTGAAAATTGAGAAAGATATGACAAAAGTCACAGCAAACAATGTTTGGGGAAAAGTTGTGCTTTATCTTAAGGAGCATAAAAAGGTTGCACTTCATGTGGCATGTGGGGACATCACAAATGCACAGATTGAAGCTGACAAACTTGTCATTCGCTCTAGTGATGACTTTCTGATTGACATTCTTGAAAATGGAAGAAGAGACATCGAGACTGCCATTCGTTGGCAAGGACTTGAACTTAAATTTGAAGTGATTAAGTTTGAAAGCAGTGAGCAAAAAATAAACAAAGACATCAAAAAACTTAAAAATTTTTTCAAAAAGATTGAGATTGACTAACTTTTCCTTTGGAGAAAAGAAAAGTTAGCAAAAGAAAATCGATAAAAACTTGATTTTAGAAATAAAAAAACAAAGAAAAACAATACAATATAAAGGGGCAAAAAGCCTAAAGGAGAATTGATATGGGATACGGATTTGGTGGTTTCGGTGGAGGAAACAACATGCAGGCGCTTATGCGTCAAGCACAAAAAATGCAAGAGGACATGAGACGCATTCGTGAAGAAATTGATGGCACGGAATATACTTCTTCAGTTGGTGGTGGAATGGTTGAGGTCACGCTTTATGGAAACAAAACTGTTAAAGGTGTGAAGATCAAACCAGAGGTGGTTGACCCAGAAGATGTTGAAATGCTTGAAGATTTGGTGGCTTCTGCCATCGGTGATGCGCTTAGCAAAATTGCCGAGGACGAGAAAAACAAATTGCCAAATTTGGGGATGTAGGACTATGCCGATGTATGGATGGCTTTGCATTGCTGGTGTCTGCGCCTTTTTGTTTGAAAAACTTGTCTCAAGATGGTGAGAAAGAAAATTAAATGGAAAAAATGCTATGAGTGAATTTGAAGAGCCTATTGAAAAATTGATTGAATATTTTAGATCATTGCCAAGTGTTGGAAAGAAAACTGCTCAACGCTATGCTTTTTCCATTCTTGAAGGAAGCAAGGAAAAGGCTGAAAATTTTGCTCGTGCCATTGTTGAAGTGAAAGAAAAAGTTAAACTTTGCAGTGTTTGTGGGAATTATTCCGCAAGCGATGTATGTCCAATCTGCCAAAGACGAAATAGAAAAGTGGTTTGTGTTGTTCAAGAGCCAAAAGATGTTGTGTCTATGGAAAAAATCAAAAGTTTCGATGGTGTTTATCATGTGCTTTTTGGATGCATCAATCCGCTTGAAGGAAAGGGACCAAATGACATACGCATCAAAGAGCTTCTTTCTCGTGTGGGCAAAGATGGTGTGGAAGAAGTGATTATGGCGACAAATCCAGATGTTGAGGGGGAAGCCACAGCAATGTATATTGCAAAAGTACTTAAGCCTCTTGGTGTGAAAGTGACAAGGCTTGCTCAAGGAATATCAATGGGTAGTGATATTGAGTTTGCAGATGAAATCACACTTGAAAAAGCGCTCAGGGCAAGACAAGAAATATAGAGGCGTTGCCTCTTTTTTTATTGATTTCTTTGAAAAGAAAATTACTAAAAAAATTAAAGCGACATTGTCGCCTTTTGTTGATTATTTTTTTTTCATTTGTTATACTTTTGAATATAGACGGAGAAATAGATATGGATTTGAATTTTAAATTGGTTTCAATGATTTCAGAAAGTTTGGGTGAATATATGAGGGCATTTGCTGTTGAGCCTCAATATTACGATTTGTCAAAACTTGTTGTTTCTTTTTCAAATCGTCCAGAACTTTGTGACTATCAAACAAATGTCGCAATGCTTATTGCAAAAAAAGTGGGGCAAAAGCCACTTGACATTGCAAACAAAATTGTCTCAAACATCAAGCCAAATGATGAGTTTGAATTTTTTGCTGTCGAGCCGGGGTTTATCAACATCAAAGTGAAGAACAATCGGCTGTCAAGATATGCAAATTTGGTGATGTATGACGGCAATCTAGGGATTCCTCGTGTCTTTCATCCAAGAGTTGTTCTGTTTGATTATGGTGGTGCAAATGTTGCAAAAGAGCTGCATGTGGGGCACTTGCGTTCTCCAATTGTAGGTGAGGCTCTTAAAAGACTTCATATGGTTATGGGAGATAAGACCATCTCTGATGTTCACCTGGGTGATTATGGTTTGCAAATGGGATTGACTATTTTGCAACTCAAAGAAGATGGCTATCTTGACAAATTCTTTAAAGACATTGTTGAGCATTATGACAATATTTCGCTTGATAATGTCACACTTGATCTTTTGAATGAAGAATATCCAAAAGCAAGCAAACGCAAAGATGTGGATGAACAATTCAAGAAAATAGCAGATGAATATACGCTTTTCATCCAACAACATAAAGAGCCTTATTTCTCTATATATAATAAGATTAGAAAGCTTTCCGTCGTTGAAATTAAGAAAAATTATGAGCTTCTTAATACGACTTTTGATTTTTATCTTGGTGAGAGTGATGCATATCCATATATTGACGAGACAATTCAAATCTTTGTTGACAAGAAACTTTCAAGAGAGAGTGAAGGTGCTTTGGTGGTTGATATTGCAAGAGAAGGAGAGCATGTCCCAATTCCAAAGAAGAGTGAAGATGAACCACAACGCTATAAAAATCCAATGCCTCCAGCAATCATCAAAAAGTATAATGGTGGAGATTTGTATGCCACTACTGATATCGCCACAATTCTCATGAGAAACAGAACTTTTAAGCCTCATGAAATTGTCTATGTAACTGACAATCGTCAATCTGGGCATTTTGAGCAGGTGTTCAGATGTAGCAAACTTGCAGAAATCTCTCCAGAAGGACAAAAGCTTACTCATGTTGCTTTTGGCACAATGAATGGTCGTGATGGAAAACCTTTCAAGACTAGGGCTGGCGGAACGGTGAAATATAAGGATGTTGTTTCTTTGCTTGTGGAAAGTGCAGAGAAGAAACTGGCTGAGAATGGCATTGTCGGAGATAAAGAACTTGCAAGAAAAATTGGTGTGGGTGCGATGAAGTTTGGGGATTTGTCTAACACTGTTGCAAAAGATTATGTTTTTGACATTGACAAATTCTTGTCATTTGATGGAAAAACCGGTCCTTACATTCAATATACAATTGCTCGAATCAATTCCATTCTTTCAAAAGCGAATGGGAAATATGGCGCTGTCAGTGTTGAAACAGAAGAGGAAAGAAATATTGTGTTGGCAATTTTGAAGCTCAACTCTTCCTATAAGGTTTGTTATGACAGCTATTCTCTCAATACATTGTGCCTCGCTGCTTTTGACCTTGCGAGTGCATTCTCAACTTTCTATAACAATTGCAAGATTTTGACAGAACAAAATGAAGAAAGAAAATTGGCAATGCTTGGCATTTGTTGTCTTGTTAAGAAGTGTCTTGAAAAAGCGCTTTGGACACTTGGAATTGATGCTGTTGAGAAGATGTAAAAAAGTTTGAAGAATTTTGAAAAAGGGTATTTACAAACGCAAAGTTTTGTGGTATTATATGGCTGTAAATAAATGAAACACACGGAGGTATACGAAATGGCAAATGTTAAAAACGAATCAACTGCTTATGGTTTGAATGTAAATTGTCTTACAGCAGATGGGGCACTTAATAAATATATGGCTGTCAATATTGGTTTGGGAGGCAAGACATCAGTAAGAGATGTTTTGAGAGCTACAGAATTTGCGGACAGAAAAACTGATCTTCCAAAAGTGACAATTGACACTTCAAAAATTCATATTGAAGGTTTGGAATGCAAAACTCCACATGGGGCAGTTAAGGAAGTGAAAGCATCAGCAATCATTCCACCAAAATTTTTGAATGCTTCAAAAAATTCAACACATTCTCGTGAAGAAGCGGTGTTTGGAAGAAATCGTTAAACACAACAAAAAATCGCAAAAATTTTGCGATTTTTTTTAAATCATTTTGAAATTATATTTTTATATGATAAAATCAATATATAAAACAAATGTTTCTTGGAGATTTGTGATGGAAAAGTTTAAGCAATACCTTTATCCTGCCATTTTTGTTAAAGACGAAGATGATGCATATCAAGTTATTTTCCCAGATTTGGACATTTTTACAGATGGAGTAAATTTGTCTGAAGCATATTTGGCAGCAAAAGAACTTTTGCGTGTCTACTTTTCTTATGTTCATAAATATGAAATTGAATATAACAATCCAACAAAACTTGAAGAACTTTCAAAAAGATGCAAAGAAAATGAAACTGTATTGCTTGTTGATGCTTACGTAAACAACTAAAAATTTAAGTCGCAATTGAAGCGACTTTTTTTGTTGAAAGCAAAAGAATGAGCAATAAAAAATTTTAAAATATTTTTCACTCTTTCCTCCAAAACACTTGACTTATTGGGATGTCTATGATATATTTATTTCGACACTTTCAAAGGGTGTTAGTTTTTTTGTTAGGAGATAAAATCATGGCAGCACCAAAACGCAAGATTATTACACTTGAATGTACAGAATGTAAAGAAAGAAACTATTCTACAATGAAAAATACAACAAACAATTCAGAAAGAATAGAAATCAACAAGTTTTGTCCAAGATGCAATAAGAGAACAAAACATAAAGAAACAAAATAGTATTTGGAGGAAAATATGTCAAAGAAGCAAAAAGCTCTTGAAGCGGAAATTGCAAATGACAATTCACAGGCGCAAGACAACATCTCTCAAGGTGTAGTTGCTCCTGCTGGAAAGACCAATAAAAAAGAAAAGACCAAAGACAAAGAAAAAAACAAGAAAAAGAAAAAAGACAAAAAAGAGAAAAGAGGTTTCGGCAAGCGCGTTAAAGAAACTGCTTCCGAACTTAAGAAAGTGACATGGCCTTCTTTTGGCGAAGTGTGCAAAAAGACAGGTATCGTTATCGCTTTCGTGGTTATTTTTGGAGTGTTCTTGTTTGGGGTTAACTATTTGCTGGGCGGGCTTGTCAGCTTGCTTAATAATGGAACTTGGAATCCATTCAAATAGAAAACCTTTTCAAAAGGGTTGGTTTCTCTTTTGATGGTTAAATTTGGACATATTTCAGAAAAAGAAAATTTAAGGGGTATAAAAAATATGGAACATTCAACAGAACCAAAATGGTATGTTCTTCACACTTTTTCAGGATATGAAAATGTTGCGAAGGAAAATCTTGAAACAGTTGTTGAAAAGTTTAATTTACAAGACAGAATTTTTGACATCATCATTCCAGAAGAAGATGTCATCGAAGAAAAAAATGGCAAGAAAAAGCTGGTTACAAGAAAAAGTATGCCTTGCTATTTGTTTGTTAAGATGATTTATGGGGATGACCTTTGGCATAATGTGACAAGAACTCGTGGAATCACAGGTTTTGTTGGACCAAAAGGGAGGCCTCTTGCTTTGACCGAAGACGAAGTTATCAAAAACAGACTTGAAAAAATCAAGGTTGAAACAGACATTGAAGTTGGTGATCAAGTTGAAATTGTTGAAGGTGCTCTTGATAAAATGATTGGAACGGTTGTTGCAGTTGACACTGACACTCAAAAAATCAAAGTTACTGTTGAAATGTTTGGAAGGGAAAACAATGTCGAACTTGAATTTGGTCAAGTTCGAAAAATCAAGTGACAACTCACTTAGTGCTTAAAAACTGACATTAAATATGGTTTTTATTAGGTTTTTTGCAAAAATCTATTTAATATTGTCCTCAGCATGACATTAAAAGGCTAGTATTGTGGGAGAACTAGCCAAAGTTCAATAAAACCACATTAGGAGGAAGAAAAAATGGCAAAAAAAGTAAAAGCAGTTGTAAAATTACAACTTGATGCTGGCAAAGCTACTGCTGGACCTCCAGTAGGTTCATCACTTGGACCTCACGGAATCAACATCGGTGGATTTGTTAAAGAATTTAACGAAAAAACAGCATCTCAAGCAGGTTTCATTATTCCTGTTGTGATCACTATCTATGAAGATAGAAGTTTCACATTTGAATTGAAAACTCCACCTGCAGCAGTCCTTATCAAAAAGGCTATTGGTCTTGACAAAGGTTCTGCAAAACCAAACTCATCAAAAGTCGGAAAAATCACAAAAGAACAAATCAGAAAGATTGCAGAGACAAAGATGCCAGATCTCAATGCTTCTTCAATCGAAAGTGCTATGTCCATGATTGCTGGTGCAGCAAGAAGCATGGGCGTTGAAGTGATTGACTAGGAGGCGTTATGAATAAAGGGAAAAGATATACAAAAAGTCTTGAAGCTTTTGACAGAACAGCTTCTTATGACATTAAAAAGGCACTTGATAATGTTATTGCAACTTCAACAGCAAAGTTTGATGAAACAATTGAATTGCACATAAAACTTGGCGTTGATGGAAGAAATGCAGATCAACAAGTTCGTGGTGTTGTTGTACTTCCAAACGGAACAGGTAAATCTGTGAAGGTTTTGGTTATCGCACGTGGCGACAAAGCTGACGAAGCTACAAAAGCTGGAGCAGACTATGTTGGCGCAGAAGAAATTGTTGCAAAAATCAACGGTGGTTGGTTGGATTTTGACGTTGCAATCACAACTCCAGATATGATGGGCGTTGTTGGTAGAATTGCAAAAATCCTCGGACCAAAAGGTTTGATGCCAAACCCAAAGAGCGGAACTGTTACCACAGATGTTGCAAAGGCTATCAAAGATGTTAAAGCCGGAAAAGTTGAATACAGACTTGACAAAACAAACAACGTTCACGTTGTAATCGGCAAAAAGAGTTTTGGACAAGAAAAACTCGCTGAAAACTTCAATACTGTTATGGACGCTATCGTTAAGGCAAAACCAGCAGCTGCAAAAGGTCAATATATCAGAAGCGTAACTTTGGCTTCAACAATGGGCCCTGGAGTGAAGGTTTCCTACAACATTTAATGATTTTAAAGCAGGCGTCGTCCTGCTTTATGTCATTTGCAAGGATGCCTTTTTTCGACAATAAAAGTGTTTTTATTTTCGCATACAATGGAAAAGACATTCGCAAAATACTTTTAAATTTCAAAGTGTATTTCGTTTGACTTGCACTTTGAATTTAGATAAAATATGTCTTATATAAATATAGACATTTAAGGAGATTTTACTTTATGAAATTAAAAAGAAAAAATCGCTCAGTTTTGTTTAGAGGATTGGTGCTTGGGATGGCTATGGCTTTCACTGTGCTTTGTTTCCCAGTGAACGAGCTTGCTGCTTCAGCAAAAACTCTTGACAATTTCACAGACTACACATTCATGACAATCGGAACAAAAAAAGAGGCTGTTGAAACTGTTGTAAACAAAGGTGCAACATATGTTGCTCCAAAAGCTTATATTGGTGGAGACAAAAACCGTGCTGTTGGAACAAGCATCTCTGACAAGGATCTTTCAGCTGACGTTAAACTTTTGTCCTCAAAAGTGACTGTGAAATATAGTTCTGAAATTGTTGGTGAAGTTGTTGATGGAACCCCTAAAGAAGGTGGTGCAGTCACTGTTTCTAGCGACGGAAATGCACAATTCAAAGCAGAAAGAGTCGGTTCTTACACTGTGACATATTCTTACACTTACACAGTTAAGGGCGTGGAATACACAAACAGTTATGATATGACTGTCACAAGTGAAATCACAGATGCTGACATCAATTTTGAAGATAATCAAAAAGTGTTCTTGCCAAGCATTCTTGACCTTAAGTTGGCTGAAAAGAATGGAAAATATAAGGATATGTATATCCCTATGCCAGAACTTTTGGACGACAAGGGTGATGAAGTTGACACAACAAGTGAAGACTTTGAATTTATTACAGAAAGAGCAAAACTTGGAGATAAGAAGCAACAACTTTTGATTGAAGTTTCTTCAACCGCAAATGGAAAAGTTGCAGTTTCTGGTGATGCTGAAACTGGTTTCTATCTTGCAGGCAGTGTTTTCGATGAAAATGATCCAGAAAATCCTGGCACAAAGAAGGCTGTTGCTGGAAAATATACTGTGACATATTCTTATTATGAAAATGGAAACTTTGTTGCATCAACAACAAAAACTACTCAAGTTTATGCAAAAAGTGATGCACACTACAAAGACTATTCTCTTCGTTTGAAGCTTAACTCTGATTTTGTTGACAATGGACAAACAGGTGTTGAATCTTCACTTCCAACAGCATCAGGTGTTACTTCAACTTCAACTACTCCAAAGAGTGAAGCTGTTGATATTTACTATACAGTTTCTGTATACTACAAAACTTCAACAGGTTCTTACAAACTGATTGATGCTGACAAATATAATGCAACAGTCAAAGAAGACGAAGACAAAATTGTAAACGAAGACGGAACATTGGTTAACCCAACAAAGTTTAAGCCTTTGGATGATGGTTATTATTCATTTGTTTATGAAGCATACGACTATTATTATGATGCAGCTGCTGGAAAGGGCGCAAGCGTAAACAAAAATCATTACTTCAAGACAGATCTTGGAAGCAACGAATTTAAAAATATCAAAGATGAAAAGGATCCAACTCCAGTTGTTTATGAAGCAACAAAGGATGGTTCTTTGGATGGAGTAGATGCTTCATCAAAAATGGCAACAAGAGCAAACGCAGAAAGCGTTGTGATCTATGCAATTGGCATTGATGACAATGTTTCAAAGGCAGGCGAAGAAGGTGTTGTTCTCACAAGAAAAATTATGACAGATGAAACTGTTTCAAAAATCACTCTTTCTTCAACAGATGCAAGAGATTTGAGCAGTTACAACCTTATCTTCAACTATGCTGGAAAGTTTGACTCAAAAGCAACTGAAAAGAATTATGGAAGAATTGGACTTAAAAACAACAACTATCTTATCCGTCACAGAATGGAAAAAGAAAGCGTTGCAGACACTGAAGAAGCAACACTTGCATGGCTTCTTGAAAACAAATATTTGATTGTTGTTGACAACAAAAATGCAGGAAGACTTTATGAAAACTTTAAAGACAGCGGCATTTTTGATGCAACTGTAACTGACGAAAAGACAGCTTTTGAATGGTTCAAGAGTGATGATGCTTTTGCAAAGGGCTTCGCATATATCAACTGCGACCAAACATTTGGCTCTTCTGCAGCAATTTCAGGTGGAATGGGAGTTGGTCAATACTACATTCACTATGTTGCAAAAGATGCAGCAGGAAATGAAACAGACATCTATAAGAGACTTTATGTTCGTGATTATGAAGACAAAAAGAGTCCAGATATCACATTCTCAACAACACTTAAAGATTCTTATATGCCAAACTCAAAAATCACATTCAACGCACCAACTGCAACTGATGAGATTGACGAAAATATGACAACACATGTTATGTATCGTTATCTTACCAAATCAGGAGATGTACTTGAAGTTGTTGACAAAAAAGACAATGTTGTTTCAAAAAATAACCTTGTTGATCTTTGGCAACATTTGGGTACAGATCCAGATGGGGAAGGTGTGAGAGATGACAACAATACACTTTTGACAGAAAAGTATAAGGCTTATCATACAGATGAAAACGATGGTTATGTTGACATCACAGATGCAAAAGCAAGTTCGTTTACAATTGACTTGAGTGAAGTTGAAGGCGCAGCAAAACTTCAAATTGTAGTTTACACATATGATGATGCTGGAAACCCAATGCTCCATGCTCAAACAATTGATATCAACAACATTCAAGACGAATTTCCACCACAACTTTTGGGTGTAAGTTCAGTTGGAAAAGATTTTGTCAACAAGTTTGAACAACATGCAACAATTGCACTTCCAAAAGTTACTGTTGCGGATGATGCGGTTTCGTATGTGACAAGTGAAATTAATGTTGACAGAATTGAAGATGGAGAAAGATATTCTTATCCAGTAAGAGAAATCAATGTTGACAGAGAAAACCACGAAGGTTCAGGAAAATACATCGTTGATGCTGGAAACTTTGTTGCAGCTGAAAGCGGTGACTATCAAGTAAGCATTGCAGTTAAGGATGCAAACAACAAAACAATCGTTGTATTTGCAAACTATAAAGTTGACCCAAGAGCAATTGTTCAAGATCCAGTGATCAATTCAACCCTTACAAGTCAAGAAGTTGAACTTGATGACAAGCCAGAAATTGAAATACCTGCTCCAACAGTTTCTTTCGAATTGGGGGACAGCACAACTTATGATGTTAAAGATGAAAATACAGATAAGACTTATGTTGTGAGAGGATTGAATGCTGACGGAAAGGCAACAAACTGGACAACAAACAATGAAGAAGCAAAAAATGATGTGTTCAGACCAACAAAAGTTGGAAAATTTGAAATTAAGTATTCAGTTAAACTTGAAGCTTACAATCAAAAAGTATTCAGCTATGTTGAAATGAACGCTCCAACTTATGATCCAGATAAAGATGAAACAGTTTATGCTGATGCTGGATATTACACACGTAATGGTGTGAGCGGAGTTCAAGTTACATTCGGAAAGAATGGCGAACATCAAATCAAAGATGGAACAAATTATTATGTTGTAAAGAATGTTGATGGAGAAATCACTTTCTATAGAGCATCTTCAGATTTTGTTATTGAAGAAAAAATCGCTCAAGCTGATATGTCAAATGTAAGTCTTAAATCAATAGATTTCACACAATGGTTCAAAGATCTTAGAGTTTATAATTTAGAATCTGAAACATACACAATCACAGTGAATGATACAAAGGGACCAAAACTTATAAACTATGATTACAGTGATCAAGAATTCATGACTGTTGAAGAATTTAAGGCAAAAGGAATCAAGATCTATGGGCTTCAAGCTTCTGATGATATTGATGCAAGCAAGTCTGAAATCAGAATCAGCTGGAAACGTGCAAACGGAACAGCTGCTGGTGACACAGGTTCTACAACTTATCAAAAGGCTGATGCATTGAAGGACAACACATTTAAATCTTCCGCTTCAAACCTCAATGGTAAATATACAATCACATATGAAGCTTATGATTTCAATGGCAACAAGTCAAATGCAACCTATACAATCAGTGTAGGTGACAATGAAGCTCCAACAATCAAATTGCCAGAAAACTTTGTGAAATCAAATTATGGTCTTAAGGACAAACTTGTTATTGACACAAAAGATATCAAGATCTCTGACAACAATCCTTTGCCACCTGACACTCAACCAAAGATTAAGCTTGTAAACACTTCAAAGAACAATGAAGAAGTGAAATATACAAAACAAGATTACACTGAAAATGGAAAGACTTATTCAAAATATATCTTCGAATCATTTGAAGATTATGGTGAAGGAAACTACACTTTGACAATCGAAGTTGAAGATGGTGTTGGACATGTTACAGTTAATGATGAATGTAAGTTTACAGTTTCATCAAAGACAAAGAGCACCACTGAAACATACAAGGTTGTTGGAACAGTTTTGATCGTTATTTCAGTGCTTGTTCTTGCTGGAGTAATCATCTACTTCATCGTTTCAAAAGTTAAACTTGACAAAGAGCTTAAGAAATAATAAAGATAAAAAAGACTGATATAATTCAGTCTTTTTTTTGTTGAAAAAATGTGTATAAATCATGCAAAATACCTTATATTTGGCTATATTTTGGCTTAAATTTGTGAGCTTGAGTTTTCTTATAAGGAATTTATAATATGGAAAAATAAGTCATTTAAAGGGATAAAAAATGTGTAATTTTGACAAAAATAAAACACACAAAAAATGTGTGTTTTATTTTAATACTAACGAAACAAAAGTTTATTTTACAGAGATACGTTTACGCAACTTGATGACTATGAAGAGGATTACAAGTGCAACAATGACAGCGACAACAATGATTATGATTGTGGCTGGGTTCATTGGTTCTTGTTTATTTATTTTGTAACTATAAAGCAAATTTCCACTTGGAGATACGATTTGCATATAGAATATTCCATCTTCAGTTCCTTTGATTGTGACAGATGTTTCACCATCTGTTTGGCTTGTTATTTCGGTTGTGTAATATGTGCCTCTAAATTCTCCCTTCTCGTTGTATTTCAGAACCCTGACTGTACATTCTCCCATTTCTGCAAAGATGTTGGTCTTATTGAATTGGATTGTGACTGCTTTTGTGACCTTCTTTCCTTCAGCAATTGAAATTCTGACAGGGGCAACGCCAACTTGAATTGTCACTTCAAATGTCCAGCTTGTTGGCACTGCGCTTGTTTTGAAACTTGAGTCATTTGAATTGATTGTGATCAAATATTTGCCAGCTCCAGTCTTTTCGTCAAGGTAGGAGAGTGGAAGTTCTGTCATATATACATCAGTTCCTATTTTAATTGTGCTTACATCAAGCGATTTCAAAAGTGCTTGAGTGATATCTTTTCCATCTTTTTCAACTTTTTCAATGTAGTAATTTGAATATTTGTTGATAATGTAAGAATATTTGTATTCGTTTGCGCTTAAAACTGTAAACTGATAAACTTCGCTTCGAATCTTTCCTATATTTGAATCTTTGCTTGTTGCTGTGAAGAACACTTCATAGAAACCTGCTTCTTTAAATACAAAGTTTACGCTGCTATTTGCATCTTGAATAATGTTTTTCTGTTCAATTGTTTCATCTGAGAGAGTTGATCCATTTTTCTTTATTGTTATTGCAGGGTAGCCACCTTGAGAATAGAATTCTGAACGAGTGCTTTTATCGATTGAAAGGGTGACTTGATTGTTGTATACGGCTTGTTTGATAGGCATACTTCGCACTTCTTCGACTGTGCTTGGGTCAGTTGAAACAACCGTGAATGGCACATCTTTCAAGAATATGAATGTCATTGTGTCGGATTGACCAGTGTTTCCATAGTTGAACTTTTGAGTGTTCCCAGAAGTGTCAAAGAATGAAATTATATATTTACCAGAGTGTTTGAGGTTGATATAGTTGTATTCTTTGCCACCTTTAATTTTTGAGTAAATTGTAGGGTTGAGGCTTACACCATCCTTGACAAGTCTGATTGAAATTTCATTTTGTTCCAAGCCATAGTATTTTGTCCATCTCAATTCAATTTTGTCGACATTTTGATATTCAGAAGAAACAACAAACATCATTGAGGTCTTTGTAATCAAGTTTTCAGAATCTTCTGTGTTGTTGATGATTCCGTTTGTGTTGCTGTAGGTGTAGAACTCTTCAACAAAGTTCTCAGATGCAGGAATATATGAAATGACGATGCTTGTACTGAACGCTGGAATATTTCCAAGGTCGCCACTTGTTGTGTTTGAAATCAACCAAAGTTCTGAAGCGATGCCAGCATTTTCAAATGTCTGCATGAGAGTTGGAACAATTTTTTGTTCTTTATTTGTTTTTATTTGAACGGCATCTTTATCTGTGTAATAATTGACATTCACGATGTAGTGATTTGAGTATTGGGCGGTTACTTTGCCGGAATTATCTTTCACAGTATAGATTGTGTTGCTTTTTTCAACAACGGTTGTGGCATTGTTGACTGTTTTTTCAACCCAGAATGTGGATGTGAGTGAAGACAAGTTAAATTCATAAATTTGACTTTCAGGCACAATTCCAAAAACATATGCTGTGTTTGAGAGTTCGTTCTCCAAATATGTTTCGTCGTACCAAACTTTAAGATAATAAGTTAACATTTCGGAAGTTTGATTTTTAAGCACTGTTCCTGATGCGACTTCATTCCAATTTTTCTTGTCAGTGCTGACTGAATATTTCACAGGTATGAAAGTTGTTTTGTTTGAATAAAGAAGCGTGATTTCTGAGAAATATCCGGTGTCGCTTAAATTCTTGTCAGCAATGATTGTTGATGTGACATTGTTTCTGCTTGCATCCAAAAGTTTGAATTGCCCAGGCTTGTTGTTTTCTCCTGCAGCAGAAGAATCTGTGGATGAGTTTGGCTTTGGCAATTCGTTGTAAAGCGTGAAGTAGATTGGGTCAAGTTGATTGTTCGGATTTGCAAAGTCTGCAATTTCAATAACAAAACTGTTGTTGTAAGAAACATTTGAATCTTTTGCCTTTGCTGTCAAAAGCATGATTCCATCAGCATTTGGCTCTTTTGTCAGATTTGCGTTGCTGCAAGTGGTTTGCTTCACACCATCAATAACATCATAAACATTCACAACATATTTGCCAGGGTTATAGAAATATTCAAAACCGTCTTTTGTGATATAGTATCTTTGTCCATTGTTGTTGTACGCATACAAATCATTTTCAGAGGAGATTGTTGTTGGAATTGCTGTTTCTTTGTAAAGGTGAAGTTCACTTGTGGTCTTTCCATAGTTGTCTGTATATTCGTAGATAATTCTGGTGTTTGGAGCGTACCCAAGTGCAGGGTTAAGTTCAAACACAAGATATCTTGAAGTTGTTGAAACAGTCACATTTGCAGTTGATTTGTTTTTCCAGATTGTTGAAAGCCCAAGTCTGTTTGTTGCATTGAAAATTTCAACATCATCCGCAGTTATTCGCAATCCTGTCACATAATTTTGTGGGGTGAGGTTGCTTCGAAGAGCGTCATCTGTTGGTTGTTCAAAATCAATGTGTTCTCTGGTTTTTGAGTCTTTTGGAACTTCTGGAGGATTCAACATCTTTGTGTTAACCGTGAACAAAATCTCATCATTTGCTTGACTTTCACGATTAAAGAAAGTGAAGCTGTTTTTAAGATTAATGCTCATAGAAGTGTCGATAAGGTTAGTTATTTCAATTCTTTCTGCATTTCCACCAATGAAAGCATAAGCATGGGTTGGATCCCAAGGAGTGAGCATGAGATATCTTGTTGTTCTTATGCCTGTCCTGCTGTATGTGTCAAGTTTGAATTGAGCCCAAACATCTCCAAAATAGTTGATGCTTTGGAGTTGTGAGTTTGGTCTTGTATAGATGTTGTGTGGGAATTTCTCATTTGCAGATTCATTGAAATCTGAAATGCTGTAGGATTTGAGAACTTTGTTTTCATCATAATATGAAATTATTCTGTTTTTCTCATCCTCCTTTGATGTTTCATAAGAAATGATGTAAATTGTGTAGATTGACATATTTCCAGCCCTGTCTGTTTCAATGACTTGATAATATGAATCAGTGTCAAAACCTTTAAACGACCTGTCGGTTATGTCAGTGAAATTTGATGCATGGAAATTGTCAGGCGATGTTTCTTGTTCATAATTGTTGTTGTATTTTGTGCATTCTCCACTTGAATTTACAAATTTGTTGATGTAAGTTTTGAAATCAACGCTTCGCTTCAAGGTTTCAGCAAAGTCAGAAGTTACAGCATAAGAATAGTATGCAAAATTTCCAGTTGTGTTGCTTGTGTTGAAACTTGTGTTGTTTTCGTTTGTTGTAATGTTTCCAAGTGCGGTTTTATGAACACGGAGTGAACTTTCGGATAACGCTGAGATGAAGCCCTTGTCAGTTGACATTGACACAAGATTGTTGATGTTTGTGTTTGGTGCTGAAAGGTCAACCATGATGCGTTTTGTTACTTTTTTATAGAAATCATCATTGTGGTTTTTATATTGCATCGTGATGTCAACATAAGAACCATTTTCATAGATTTTCAAAAGTTCAAGGTTGAGTGAAGCTGTGTACATGTTGTTTGAAAGCGTTGGTTCTTGAGCCCAAATGTCATCAGATGCTTTGAAAGGTGAGCCAGGGCGTTTGTTTGTTACAAGTGTGATTTCGTCAATATCAATGTCTGCGATGTATTCTGAGCCGGCTTCCCATGTGAGGTTGATGATTGGTTGGTTTGTATAATAAGTTTCCCTTGAGTTTACAACTTGACTGTTGAGAGTGTCACCAGTTGTTGATTGTGCTTCAAAGTTCGGATTTGTTTGTCTTACTTCAAAGCAGAATGTCAATGCTTGAGTAAAGTTATCTTCTCCAATACCTGTTCCAAAGTTTCCTTGGTAGATCTTGACATAATATGTTCCAGCTTGTGTCAAACGTTCCAGTTTTTGTCCATTGTCAAGATAGAAGTTTAAGAAGCCATTCTCATTTGCAATCACAGCACTCAAATTTCCAGATTTATTTATTGCTGTTCTTGCATAAGGGGTTGCTCCGTTTGCGTTTATCTTATCCAGGCTTTCGTTGCGATATATTTCCGCATAGAGGGCATATTCCTTGACCAAAAGTTTTTCTTTAAAGAAGTTCATTGTGTCTTTGCCATCTTCGGAGAAGTCATAGCTTACATTGAAGTCATAGCCTGTTGATGTCTTATACATTTGTGATGATGTTGTGTATTTATATTGAGGCACATAGACATAAACAGGAAGCATGTTTGTTGTGAGGATTGTTCTTGGATTTGCATTGTTATATATTGAAGAACCTGTTGAGTTTGCTTCTGGACTGTTTGGGAATGTCACAACTAAACTTGCGTTTTGCTTGTTGTCATACATTGAAACAAATGCATCTCCGCCAACAAGGCTTTCAAGATGATTTCCGTTTTCATCGCTGACCAGTTCTGGGTTGCTGACAACTTCGTTTCGGTCAATTGTGAGGATGAATGTCCTTTGATAGAAATCATTTTTGTTGTAATAATCTTTTGAAGTGTCCGCCTCATCCACATAATATGTTCTGGTGATCTCATATCTTCCAGCAGTCGTGAAGTTGTCAGAATTAAGTCTGATTGATTCTTCTCGAAGTGCGGTCGAAGAATTGTCGCCATTATATTCATAAATTGTGGTAGTTGTGTATGAGTCGGAGAGTTCATAATAGTGATATATTGTGCTTTTTGTTACATTGTTGTTTTCATCCCATTCAACAGGCACACTCTTTGTGTTTCGTTGATAAGGATAATAATTTATTGTTACGCTTCCAACTTGGATTGTGATGTCTCCATCCATAACTGTTGGGTAGAATGAAAGTATAAATTCTTTGTTAAGTCTGGTTGGGTTGAGATAAGTTGTTTTTGTCCTTTTTGTTTCATCGCCATTCAAAGTCCCTTCTTCCACATTGTTTGATGTAAGGGTGACATTGTTTCCGTCGGACGATTCATATGAAATCAAAAATTCTGAAGAGTCGAAACTGATTATGATCGTCTGGGATGCACTGTAATAGTTTTTATATTGAACAACAGAGTCTTTGTTGTATGCTGCATTGTATTTTGTGTTTGATGCGTCTCTGATAAGAACGCTGTATGTCAGTTCTGTAGACATGTCAAAACTTTTACTATATACATCTCGTTGAGCGGTGTAATCGTCATGCTCTCTGTCAAGGAAATATGACAAAGAGTCTACAGGAATTGTCAAATACATTCCAGTATAGTCTTTCACATCCGTTCTGCAAACCAATTGCTTCATATAATTGTTTCCAATCAGTTTTTTGTATAATGCGTCATAGATTTCTTTTGAAACTTTGTTGTCATATGATAAGAACATTTTATCGCTGAGAGCGCTTTCACTTATTGTGTCTGGTGTGTAATCTAAGAAAGCGTTTTGTGATGTGAAATTTTCAATGAAAATGCCTTTGTATTTTGCCCAGAACAATGTTGATGCCTTTGAGATGTAAACTGAAGATGTCACAATCTTATAACTATCTTCCAAGATTGCAAAGATAGGGGTTGTGTAGTCAATTAAGTATACATCAACGGAATGGTTCCCTGCTTCGTCATATACATCAACTACATAAAGACCTGCTTCTGTAAACACATATTCTGAAGAAACCATTCCTTCAGAAACAAGATTTTTTGCATTGCCTTTATATTTAAGCCAGAGACTTTCAGTTGTTGACATGTTGAGAAATGCATTGACTGGCAAATAGGAAGCGTCTTCTTCCAGAGATAACATCTTTTCCAAAACGAGGTGAACAGCATTCTCATCAGACTTGCTGTAATATTGTCCAAAATCAAGAGAGAAATATTTATAATATGCAAAAGTTCTCGCACCGCTTGCTTTTTCATCCCATGAAATCGCAATGTTTTGATTTGTAGAAACTCCATCAACTCTTTCAAGCGCGGTGAAGTTTGTTGAGTTGGTGATTGAAGCAACATTTGTTGCGTTTATATTTTGCACAGGAGTTTTGTCAATGGTGAATTTTTGTTCTCTGAAGAATCCCGTGTTTGAAGTAATTGAGATGTTTCTTGTGTTCATTTCATTTGTGAAATACATTCTGATTGTGAAATGAGCATTTGCTTCCAAGATTCTTATTTTTGAATCCCCAGTATCTGGGAGACTGTCAAAATCAATTCCGTTGCTTCCACCAAAAGATGAAAGATAATTTCCTCCAAAGTCCTCTGCATAAACTCGGATTGTGACATCTTTGTTGTATGGATCTTCTTTTGTGAGATCAGTAATCCTCACATTTCTGTTTACAAATGTGTCGCTGAAGACTTCTGAAATCTCATCAGATGGATTCAGTTTTTCAGTTTGAAGAGAAATCGTTGGCAAATCTTTCACAACTTCAAAATAGAACACTTGATAGAAAACTCTTGTTGCATCCAAAGTTGTTTCAGATGAATAGAAGTTGTTGAAAGTGTAAGCAATTATGTATATGTATGTGCCAGCAGAACTTTCTGTCCTTCCATTGTAAGTTGTCCAATAGAGATCTTTTCCATTGAGTTGGGTGTTGGCTTTTTTGTATGAGTTTGAAACTTTTGTCGTGGAATAAACATAACTTGCAATTTTTGTGGACAATGTCGCATTAGAATTGATTCGGATTGGTGTTTGGTTTGTCCTTATTGGTTTTGTAGCTCCAATGAAAGAGGCGATGTTGCTTATGACAAAAGTTGTTCCGCTCTTATCTTCATCTTGAGAGAAGTTGACATTTGAGTTGACAAATTCGCTTGTGATATCTGCGCTGTTGTTGAAAGTTGCGGAATTATAGTCAAAGTCTTTAAGCTCTGCAGTTGGGCGTGACCCATTTGCATCAAGCCCACCGTCAACATTTGTGTAATTTGCTTGATAGCCATAAACATAGACCATAATCTTTTTTGTTATGCCTGTCAAGCCTGTCAGATTGTTTTTGACCAAAGAGGTGGAATTGCCATTGACATACTCAACCACTTGAATGTCATTGAAAACAATGCTGTAGTTTCCAACATCTTTGAAGAAGACCTTGCAAGTGTTTGTCTCTTTGTCGGAGATTGCTACAATGATGTCATCTCCTTCAGTGACGATGTCTTGAGTGTCTTTGTCAAACAAAACCATTTCCCTTTTTGAAATATTTGAAAGGTCTCTTTCAATAGAAAGTTCGAATCTGGTATAGTCAAATTCTATGTAAGGAATTTTGTTTGAGTCAGAAGGGTTTTCTCCCTCTGATGAATAGTTGTAATAGAGATAATAAGCAAAGTTTGGATTTGTTGCAGCAGACACAGGCACGATGTGGTCAAATTGATGATGTGAAACATTTGGTCTGTTGTTAAAGATGTAGGCTTCTCTGTCAGCAACATAGAATGAATATGTTATGTCAACATTTTGATCTGAAAATTTTTCTTCCTCGGTTGTTGTGTTTCCGTCGGTGCAAGTGAAGAGAGTTATTGTGAGAGTGAGAGTATAAACTCCTTCCTTGAGATTGCCATCGGCATCCATAAGATTGATTTCATTGGCTGCAGTGCCACCAGCTTTAAAATTCATTTCAAAGCCTTGAAGTGGGGCGTTGTTGTTTTGGAAACTTTGTCCACCGCAGTCCTTAACAAAATTTTTCTCGTCAAGATTGATGCTTTGTCCATTGAAGTAAAGGCTGATTGCTCCAACATTATAGAAATAGAAAAGTTTTGTGTTGTCTTTATCAGGATAATAAACATATTGATAAACTTCATGATTTGCAGCAGCTGTTGGATTTACCTGTGCTCCGTTCATAGCCAAAGACAAGTCGAGTTCAGTTGTTCTTCCGCCATCTATGTAATATAAGAATGTGTCAGAGGAAATCAAACTTGAAGGATTTTCCTCCACATCTTCTCCAGAGCCAAGCATGTCCTTAACAGAAAAATATTGAGGAATGTTGTTTACTATTGGCTGATTGTAAGAAGTGTCTTCTGCACTTGCAGACGAGTCCTCTTTTTGATTTATCGTAAAAATTCCTGCACCCAAAAAACAGAATGCAAAGAAAATATAGAAGATATTTTTAAATAAATTATTTTTCTTTTTCATAATTCACTCTCCATTTCAGAAATATTTTATCACAAAGAAAAAATAATTCAAAATAAATAAGATATTATTATTATAAATAATATAATATATTTAATACATCTTTATAAGGCGAAAGAGGACAAAATGGACTTAAAATTGGGGTGGAAATTGATAAAAAATTATTAAAAAATTAATTAATAATTATTTTTAATTAAATAAATAATTTAAAAAATAATAAAAAATATTTTTAAAATTAAACAAAAATTGCAAATATTGTTAATTTTTTAATAAAAATTGATTATTTCTTTAATTATTTATTTAAATTCTATACATATTATTTTTATGGTTAATTATATAAAAAATATCTTGCTTTATATCAGTGCTTTTGTGCCAATGTATGTTTTGGTGTTTGTCAAACTTATTGTTGAAATCATAAATGACAATCTTCATTTCAATGTTCTCAACACTCTCAACCTTGTCACGCTTTTGCTTTTGATGATTTTGGGCGGATTGGGTTTGTGGTGGAATGTATATGCAAAAAATGGAGAGACTTTGCGGGTGCAAATAATTTCAAAAGAGAACACGACAGATCAGCATTTTTTAGGTTACTTTTCTCTCTTTGTTTTTTTTGCCATTCCTCTTGACTTGTCACTCATGAGTGCATATTGCGTTTATGTTTTAGTCTTGATTATGATTGGTGTGGTTTACATCAACAATTCCCTCTATTATATCAATCCGTTTCTCAATCTTTTAGGTTACAATTTTTATGATGTGAGATACAAAGTGGATGGAGAAGATGAAGAAAAAACAACCAAGATGTTTTTCAGGGGAGACTTAAAAGTAGGGAAAGAGAAGGTGAGTGTGAAAGTTAAAAATGAGCATTTTTGTTTTATAGAGAGGAAGAGAAAATAAATCTACTTCCAATTTGTTTTTTTGTTGATGTTAATTTTGGACGATAAAAAACAGGCGTATGCCTGTTTTATTTAATTAAGTTAAATTTTGCTCCAAGAAATAGAATATTGATATTCATCAGTCATGTTTATATATGACATTCCGTCGCTCCCATCTTCTACATAGTTTTTCAAATCAACAGCAAAATATCCATTGTAGAAACCTTTGTCTTTTGTGACAATCAAAACTCCACTTTTAAGGCTGTACCAAGTGCCAGTTGTGTCAATATTGAAGTTGTTGTCTCCAGTGATTGTAAATTTGGCGGTTCCATTTTTGTTTAATACGAGTGAAAGGTTGATATTAATAAGAGTTCCGCTTGTTTCTTCGTGAACATCTTTTGTCATCATATTGTTTGTTTGTGTAAGCAGAGTTGAAGCTGATGATGTTTTTGTTTTCGTTGTCAGACTTTTTTACATAAAGCGTTGCAAGCACGGCAACGGCGATTGCAAGTGCAGCCATAACACCATATATCAACACATTTTTGATAATTTTTGTCACATATTTTCTCATTATTAAAATTATGAAAACATGTTTATTTTCATAAAAAAAGTATATCACACTGAAAAAGTTGCTGTCAATCGCAAACAAAACATTCCAAAGCGAAAGGTTGAAAATTGTTAATCAAGAACTTGCAGATGGATTTAAGAGCTGAGTTTTTTGTTGAATTTTGTTTTTATAATGTATTATTGTATTATGTAAATACTTAATATATAAGATATGAAAATATTAAAATTGGGGGTTGACAAAAGAGGCTTTGTGCTGTATCATAAGTCGGTGAAGGAGTTTTTATGAGCAAACAAGAAAAGAAGAATTTGGCAGACATTGAAAAAGAAGTTTATAGAGCGTTTTTGGAAGAGAAAGCTTTAAAGTATTTGATGGCTGTCAAAGTTGCACCACTTTGTGTTGATATGAGAGCAAATGAAGGAATGTTTTTATTTATAAGTGACAGGGAGCTTTCAACGACTGGAGGCAAAATAAATTTCAGTTGTGATAAGATTTCAAGAAGAGTTGCAAAACAACTTAAATCATTTGATAAGATTTCCGAAGAACTTGCCGAATTTCAAGATTATCCTGTCAGCGAAGAAGGACAGCAACAAATCAGAGTTATGATTTCTTCTTTAAAGTCTTATGCAATTAAATATGGTTATTGCAAGCAAGCGTGCGATCTTTTGAGACTTTCAGCCAATCCAAACTTAGTTGGAACAGACTTTGCTGGATGCAATGCCAAAGAAGATATTGTAAAAGTTTTGGGGGCTTATGGAAGAAGAAGCATACTTGAGGGAAAACCACACGAAATAAAAGACGATGTCAACCAATTGATTGCAGATGTTGTTTGTGGATATTATGGCAGTGTTGCAAGAGAGGGACTTTCACAAAAAGACATGGATGAAGCTTATAACAAATCAACTGTTGTTCGTGGTGATATGGTTTTCAAGATGGATGGAACTCATGAAAGAATATCCTCAAAGAATAAAGCGTAGGATAGATTATATAAAATAATAAAAGAGAGGGCTGATATGAGTCTTCTTTTTTTGATGTTTTTCTTAAAAAGAGATTAAATTGCTTATGATTTTGGATAAATTTTTGAAAAATTATAAGATTTTTTCAAACTTTTTTAAGGAATTTTTGGTCAATTTTGGGTCTATTTTGCGAACACACGGAGAGACGCCCTATGCAACAAAAAAATATTGAAAAATTTTTGAAAAAAAGTAAAATTTTTTTTAAAAAAGTGTTGACAAAGATTTTTGCGTTGTGGTAGAATGTGCATGTTGACACCGCAAGAGGGGGTCGGACGAAAATAGTTCGATTGTCAACAAAAGTTCTTTGACAACTACATATTTTGAAGATTAAAGTCAAATATTATTACGAGTTTAAACTTTTTATTAAAAAGAAAATTATGTAATACGATATTTGCATACTCAAATTAAGTCGAGTAAAACAAAAAATTTGTTACCTATTATATATAGGTGACAGCGAAAATGCTAAGAAAATCCAAAATCAAAAATGATTAAGCTACAAAGAGCATATAGGGAATGCCTTGGCACTAGGCGCCGATGAAGGACGTGATAAGCTGCGATAAGTTGCGGAGAGGTGCACATAACCTGTGACCCGCAAATGTCCGAATGTGGAAACACAGCACTGTTAATACGGTGTTATCATTACACGAATACATACTGTAATGAGGGGAACTCACTGAACTGAAACATCTAAGTAAGTGAAGGAAAAGAAAGTAAACAACGATTGTGGGAGTAGTGGCGAGCGAAACTGCATGAGCCCAAACCAAGGGTAGAAATACCTTTGGGGTTTAGGACCTCTATTTAAGAGAAACAACGATAGGTGAAGATATCTGGAAAGGTATACGAAACAGGGTAATAGTCCCGTAACCGAAATTGAAGTTTCCTGAAGAGGCACCAGAGTAGCACAGGACACGTGGAATCCGGTGTGAAGATGCGAGGACCATCTCGTAAGGCTAAATACGACCTAGTGACCGATAGCGAATAGTACCGTGAGGGAACGGTGAAAAGAACCCCGGGAGGGGAGTGAAAGAGAACCTGAAACTGTATGCTTACAAGCAGAGAAAGGACGACTCACCATGAGGTGATAGTTTGATCTCGTACCTTTTGTAGAATGGGCCGGCGAGTTACGATACGTAGCGAGGTTAAGTGATTATGTCACGGAGCCGAAGCGAAAGCGAGTCTGAATAGGGCGAACATAGTTGCGTAGCGTAGACCCGAAACCCGATGACCTAACCATGAGCAGGATGAAGCGCTGGTAACACAGCGTGGAGGTCCGAACACACGCCTGTTGAAATAGTCGGTGATGACTTGTGGTTAGAGGTGAAACGCCAATCGAATCGGGATATAGCTGGTTCTCCTCGAAATAGCTTTAGGGCTAGCCTCTGACAAAAGATTACTGGGGGTAGAGCACTGAATAGGCTAGGGGCCTTCACGGGTTACCAAACCTTATCAAACTCCGAATACCAGATAATTGTTCTCAGGGAGTCAGACAGTGACGGATAAGCGCCATTGTCAAAACGGAAACAGCCGAGACCCACAGCTAAGGTCCCAAAGTTAAGTCTAAGTGGAAAAGGATGTGTCATTTCTAAAACAACCAGGATGTTGGCTCAGAAGCAGCCATTCATTAAAAGAGTGCGTAATAGCTCACTGGTCGAGAGATGGTGCGCCGAAAATTCAACGGGGCTAAAGACTTACACCGAAGCTTGGGAATTGAGATTTATTCTCAATTGGTAGAGGAGCAATGATTGCGGGCAGAAGCCATATCGTGAGGGGTGGTGGACTGCAATCAAGAGAGAATGCCGGCATGAGTAGCGAAAGCAAGGTGAGAAACCTTGCCGTCGAAAGTCTTAGGTTTCCTGGGGAAGGCTTGTCCTCCCAGGGTAAGTCGGGGACTAAGGTGAGGCCGAAAGGCGTAACCGATGACAAACTGGTAGATATTCCAGTACCACCAACACACGCCAAAGAGCGATGCAGTGACACAGTAGGATAGTTGATACAACCCAGTGATGGACAGCTGGGGCCAAATCATGAGGGGTCTAATGAGTGAAGTACCATATAGAGTATACCCTAGGTGATGATGGGGAGTGAAATTTAGTAACGAAGACAATGAATTCACACTGGCGAGAAAAGCTGCTAAGTAGTGTGTGGGTGCCCGTACCGCAAACCGACACAGGTAGACGATGAGAGAATCATAAGACGAACGGAATAACTCTTGTTAAGGAACTCGGCAAAATGACCCCGTAACTTCGGGAGAAGGGGTGCCAGCAGCTAATACTGCTGGTCGCAGTGAAGAGTCTCAACCAACTGTTTACCAAAAACACAGGTCTCTGCTAAATCGTAAGATGAAGTATAGGGGCTGACGCCTGCCCGGTGCTGGAAGGTTAAGAGGAGAGGTTAGCGCAAGCGAAGCTTTGAATTTAAGCCCCAGTGAACGGCGGCCGTAACTATAACGGTCCTAAGGTAGCGAAATTCCTTGTCAGGTAAGTTCTGACCCGCATGAATGGCGTAATGAGTTGAGAGCTGTCTCAACAGGAGATCCGGCGAAATTGAAGTATGCGTGAAGATGCGTATTACCCGCGACTAGACGGAAAGACCCCGTAGAGCTTTACTGTAATTTGACATTGAGTTTTGAATCATGATGTACAGGATAAGTGGGAGGCGTTGAAACAGGTTCGTTAGGACCTGCGGAGCCATCCTTGGGATACCACTCTTTGTGATTTGGAATTCTAACATTGTGCCGTAATCCGGGCAGTGGACAGTGTCTGATGGACAGTTTGACTGGGGCGGTCGCCTCCTAAAATGTAACGGAGGCGTTCAAAGGTTCCCTCAGGATGGTTGGAAACCATCTGTATAGAGTGCAAAGGCAGAAGGGAGCTTAACTGCGACACCTACAAGTGGAGCAGATAGGAAACTAGGACTTAGTGATCCGGCGGTAGAGTATGGAATTGCCGTCGCTTAACGGATAAAAGTTACCTCGGGGATAACAGGCTGATC
>CAJTYR010000005.1 GCA_910584295.1 uncultured Christensenella sp.
ATCGTTCCAGTGGCTCAAACTCATATTCAAATGGTGGTGGTTATTACTGGTTTACTATCGGGCAAATTACTACCACAAGTGCTGCAGCATAGGAGGAATTATGTTTGGACACAAGAAAGAAATGGGACAAAAATGGGCTTCGAAATCGAAGCCCTCTAGTCCCCCAAAAAACAATCAAAAGAAATCAGACAAACGACAATCAAAAGAAATTCCTGCAGGCAGAACTCTCCAAACAAGAGATGAGTTTCTTGCAAGCGGAAAAGGAAAAAGGAATATAAAGCCAGATCATCCAGACAAAAAAGATTTATATCGAAGAGTTGGCGTTATTGGCTCAAACTCAAATGGAGAAGTTGCGGTTGTAAAACTATCAACAAAGGGTAGGCACAAATTAGAGGACTATTTGAATGGAAAGTCCAGATATAACGCCTACATTGAAATCAAAGATAATAAAGGACGCAGAATAAAAGTTGATGGAAGGAAATTTTTGGAAAATAGTTCAGAAAGAGACTTATCTGCAAATGCCGTTCACCAAATCAAAGAAGACTGCTTAAACAACTCTCAAACCGCAAAACATTTAAGAGAGGAAAATTTGAAAAAATACACTCGTATAGTTGACTCATAAAAAAAGAGACCGTGCTATACGGTCTCAACATATCAACTGCATTTCAGCAGCGAACACCGAAGTGTTTGTCCTTTGTGGACATTATTATTATACCACAAAAAATATAAATTGCAACACTTTTTTATAAAAATGTTGAACAGGAGAAGAAATGTCCGGAATATATCACGTCATAGGAAAGCCTAGAGCGGGAAAAACCTCATTTGTTGTTGCGAAGGTCTTAAACGAAGAAATGCAAGCCTTTAATGACAACTATTTTAACTGTATCAAATATATCAGAGATGAAAATCGTCGCAAAAACAAAAACAGAGAACTGCCACCACAAAGACACGTTGTTTCTGCGGATTTTGACATCATTCAACGATTTCCAACCATGCAGTCTTATAAATGCTCTGGTTGGGAATTTGGGTGCTCAAACCCAGTTTGCTATACAAAACCATTCCTCCCCTATGGAACTTATGTATTTGATGAAGCACAACGATATTTTGACTCAAAAGGTGATCAAAAACTTCCTCCTTGGGTTTCAAGAGCATTTGAGCTTCACGGTCACAGATTCCTAACCATTTATCTCATAACACAACGACAAGTGCGCTTGCACACAGATATAAGAACTATAGCAAAATCAACAATTTATATTGAGTCTTCAGTGCACACCTTCCTTATCAAAGGTAAAAAAGTGAAATCAGATAAATTCTTAAAAGAAGGGCAGCTCATAAAGACAGAGTGGTTTGGCAGAGAGTTTGAGGACGGAGATGAAGTTGATGACTATATCAAGAAACGAGGTAATTACAAACACCTCGGAAAACCTTTCAAATATACATTTATTGGCGATATCAGAGAACACTACGATCCTTATGGCTTTGCGGATGAACTAGACGATTTAAGCCGAGATTACAACTACTATGAATATGTTGTCAACAAACGTCCAAAAGAGTGGACTGATTACAAGAAGAAGTTTGATGAGATTGAAAAACAAAAGCAAGAAGTAGCAAATAAATTAAACAAACAGGAGGCTGCATAATGGCAACGGTGAAATATGATGAAATAAAAGTTATAGGCGATGCTGTAAAAGAGTATAGGGATGTTTCAACAGATATGTTGGATTCTATCACCCTTTTAGGCAAGGCTCCTAACTTAACAAAAAAAGAGCGCAAAAAATTGAGAAAAACGGACGTAAAGACCTTATTCCACATTCAAGAAGTTTCCGCAAGTTATATTCTTTCTCGTGCCAACATTCACAAGGAAGATATGAACGAAGAGAGGAAAGATTTGAATGAAAGAATTAAAGAGAATAAAGAAAAGGCGCCACCTTCTTTTTGGGAAAAGTCCAAATTATTTGTATGGCACAATATAAAGCGACTTGCTTTTTGGAAGCATATAAATCATAAGCGACCAAAGTCAAGCAAAGTGGATGTCTTGCCATACGAAGAGGAGAAGCAAATAGAATATCACGATAAGACGCAGATGGGAACATCTGTTTCTTCTTCACAAGCAATTGAAACTTCGCAAGAAGTTTCTGAAGAAGAGTTTACGAAAACGCAAGAAAATAAAGGTGAACGGGAAGAGGCAAAGCCTTGACTCTCCCGTTTGCCTTTATTTGCGTTTTCGTATATAGTCCAACGGACTGAAAAATAAAAACTACTTATAATTTGCATTTCCGCTTGCGGAAGATGCAAATCGGCGCGTATATTGCGCCAGAGAAAAAAATAAAAAATTTACCGGAGAAAAGTTTAAGTTTAATATAAAAAAACTTAAAACAAAGTCGATTTTCTCCGCAAAAACGAAAGTTTTTGCAAAAGAAACAAATTATCTGAAGGAAAAAATGGGCTGTAGTGTTTTTGGACAAGTAGATTCCAATAAATATTTTTCGCTATCAACAATCACACGCGAAAAAATGGACTTAAATGGCTTAAAAATGACAATCGAACAATTACGCAATTTAGCACGTAAGCGCCCCTATTTCGACAAAATTTTGGTCGGACAGAGCCGAAAAAATGGTTATATGCAAAAGGTTAAGATTTGGCGCTATAAAGATTTTAAGAATGAAAAAACAGAGGAGAAACAGGAATGTCTGGAGTTTTAAGAAAAAGAGATTATGAGTTAAGCATCATAAAGCATTGCAAAACATTATGCTTCTGCAAATATGGGTCGCAAGATGATGCAGACATAAAAAGACTAATTGCCTACGACTTGCAGAAATTGGGCGAAATTGAGCACGAAAAGGCAATGAGTGTGTGGAACACAAAAGAGTCTAGATTGGCTGAAAAACAAGCTAAAAAAGCAATATAGGAGGGAAAATGGGCTACTATGGTTGTGGTAATAAGAAGATGATTTCAATGAGAATTGACGAGGATCTTCTAGCAAAAACCAAAAAGAAAATTGAAGAAGAAAATAAGGGAGTGTCCTGGTATAGCCAGAAGACTTTCACAGACGTTGTAGAAGATGCATTGAGAGAATACATTGAAAAACCAATTAAGAAAAAATGATGCACACGTGTATATACATGTTCCCGGCGCAATGTGTATATACACGTAGATCCATCTGTATATACAAATGCACGTGCATTTGTATATACATGCCCTGGGGTTTCGAATGTGTATATACATGAGCTGCAGAACGTGTATATACAATTTTGGCCAAATGTATATACATATTCGAAGAGATAAGTAAGTCGTCCAAGGTGAAAGCCCTTGTCTAAATAACTAGCATAAATATCAAAAATATAAAGACACAAGGTGCCTGTGTCTTTTTTTTATCTCGGAGTAGGTGAAATACATATTACATCCACCCGTCAAAAATTTCATGTGTTAAGACAAGAGTATCAGAAAAGAAAATACCAATTATAAACAAAAACTTAAAATAAATTTTAATGCATAGTTAAGTGTTATTTTAATATCAAATACGCGTGTAATTATGCTTATAAATATATTTATAAGTATATATAGGCAAAAATTGGTGTTTTTTATAGTGTGCGCCTACTCGGCGCAGGTAACGAAGAAAGAGAAATATGTCCGCTTCTCTTCGATTTAGTTGATTTTTTGCCATGGTTTGTTGTGCTTAAATAAAACAAATTTGGGTCTATTTTGGGTCAAATCGGCTTAAATGTCCCTATTTTAGGGACTTGTGCTCACCCTTGCAAGCAGGGGGTCGACGGTTCGAATCCGTCTATCTCCACCAGAAAAACAAAACAAGTGTCAATAAAATCTTTGACACTTGTTTTTTGTTTAAAACAGAAACACCGATTTAAATAATTGGGAAAAGATCGTATCCTATTATATAATTTGAATATGAAATGAAAAATGGAGAACTATTATGATAAGACAAGCAACAAAAAAAGATTTAAGCAAAATCGCCGAATTGGCGACAAACATATATTCATCTTCAGCAACGCTTTTGAAAAAAGAGTTTTTGGAGCAGCTTGAACAATCTGATTGTGCAATTTTTGTTAAAGAGGTTGACAAAAAAGTTGTTGGCTTTGCTGAATGTGGACTTCGACATGACTATGTTGAAGGCACAAAGACCAGTCCTGTCGGTTATTTTGAAGGAGTGTTTGTTTCACCAGAGCATAGAAAGAAAGGGTTTGCAAAAGAACTTTTGACCGCATGCGAAGATTGGACAAAAAATAAAGGATGCAGCGAATTTGCAAGCGATTGTGAGTATTGCAATCTAAACAGTCAAGCCTTTCACAAAAATGTTGGTTTTCAGGAAGCAAATAGAATTGTTTGTTACACAAAAAAATTAAAAAATAAATGAGGTGAATATGATAGGAAAACTAGACGAAATCCTGTTAAGTGAAAATGTGGTTAAGAATTTTTACGAATCCCTTAAAGACAAAAAATTCAAAAATTGGATCTTGCAAATTCTGCCAGAAGTTGAGGATTGCAAAAATCTTAATCAAGACAATCCTTGGCATATTTACAATTGCCTTGACCACATTCTTCATTCTGTGGAAGAAATAAATCGGATGCCCCAAAATCTTCCAAAAGAGACAAGAAGACTGCTTGCTTACACAATGTTTCTTCATGACATAGGGAAACCAAGTTGTCACCTGCGTCGATATTCAAAAAAATATGGTCGTGAAATTGACAGCTTTTTCAACCACAACCTTGCAAGCAAAAAAATTGCAGGTCGCGTTGCAAAATCATTTGGTTTCTCAAAACAAGAGCAAGCACAAATCGAGATGTTGATCGAATTGCACGACATATTCATGTTTATCACACTTCATGATGATGGAAACCGATTCCATCATGTCCTCACCCCAGAATATTTAAACAGCGAAATATCAAAACTTGACGCTGTGGGTGATGGAAAAACCTTAATGAAACTTCTCGTCATGGTGGGCATTGCAGACAACAAAGCCCAAAATCCACAAATGACAAAAAGTTCACTCCACACCTTAGATGTCATAAATGAAATGTTGCAACAATAAAAAGCAAGGAAAATTTTCCTTGCTTTTTTATTTGCTTTCTGTTTTCTTTGTTCTCTTTGGTTTTTCAGATTTTTGTTCAGCCACAACCTCTTCAACTGGAACAGATGCGACTTCAACTTTTGCTTCGTTTTGTTTTTTAAGTTCTTCCAAAATGCCAGCAAGCAATTCCTCTTGTGTTGGTTTTGGGGCAACTGGTGCAGGCTTATTTGCTTCACGAAGTTCTGCTGTTGCAGTAATCACAGCTTTGTAATCCTTCATGTTTACACCTTGCTCTTTCAAAACTTTTCTTTCTGCCTTTGTAGGTCTTGCCTTTTGAGCTTTTTCCAAATACCCTCTTGTGCCCATAGCAATCTTCAAAATCATGAAAAGTGTGAATGCAATAATCAAGAAATTCAAAATTGCTGTGATGAATGCTCCCCAATCAATATAAATACTCTTTGTAAGATCAATAACTCTTTGATTTGCACCATCAACAGTCCAAACTTTTTTGAGGAAAGTGTATGCTCCCTCAAGTCCATTTCCACCTGTAATCACAGACAAAAGTGCATTAATAAGTGGCATGATAATTTTATTGGTGAAAGCAGTCACAATTGCGGAAAATGCACCACCAACGATTACGCCGACAGCCATATCAAGGATGTTTCCACGGCTTATAAACTTTTTGAAATCACTGAAAAAACCTTTAATTCTTCCTTTCTTTCTCATTTTTCTCTCCTTTGTAAATTCTAAACATATCATAAAACATTTTGGTTTTTTAGGCAAGCAAAAATTTGTGGTTTTGGGGCAAATCTTCAAAAAATTTCGTTTGACAAAAGTTTGGAAATGAGGTATTATGAAATCAACCATAAAGAGTGTGCGAGGGACAAGCCCTTTGACCACACAGCAACCTGCAGTTTTCAAAATGTTATCAATTTTGAAAGAGGTAAGGTGCTAATGCTTGAGACGATGGAAAAATATGTTTTTGTCATCCATCGTCATTGATGGATTTTTTTATGGAATACTATTTAAGGAGAAAGATATATGAAAATAATCAAAACGAGTGAGAGTGTGGGACTTGGCCACCCGGACAAAACCTGTGATTGCATCGCAGACGCTTTTTTGGATGAAGCGCTAAAACAAGATCCAACAAGTCAAATGGCAGTTGAATGTGCCATCAAAAATGACAAACTTTTCATCTATGGAGAAGCAACAACAAAAGCAAAGATGGATTATGACAAAATTGCAAAAGAAATCTTGAAAGATGTTGGTTATCAAAACGACTTTCAAATAATCAAAGAAATTTCTGTTCAAAGCCCCGACATAAACCAAGCCGTAGTCAAAGAAAAATTATGCGCAAATGACCAAGGAATCATTTTTGGATATGCGACAAACGAAACAAAAGAGTTTATGCCTTTGCCAATCTTGGTCGCTCACAAGTTGATGAAAAAATATGATGATTTTCGTCGCACTACAAATGAATTTTTTGCAGATGCAAAAAGCCAAGTTTCAGTTGCATATGAAAACGACAAACCTCTTTTCTTTGACACAATTCTCCTCAGCATAAGTCACTGTGAGTCTTGTGAGAACATTCAAGAAAAAATCATGAAAAATGTCATAATCCCTGTGTTGAAAGAATTTCAAGCATTTGTCAAGCGGTCAACAAAGTTCATCATCAATCCAAGTGGAAAATTCACAATTTGGGGAAGCTTTGGCGACAGCGGTTGCGTTGGAAGAAAAATTGTCGTTGACACATATGGTGGAATTGGAAAAGTTGGTGGTGGATGTTTCAGTTCAAAAAATGCCACCAAAGTGGACAGAAGTGGCGCTTACTATGCTCGCTATGTTGCAAAATCGCTGACAGCGAACAATCTTTGTGACAGATGTGAAATTGAAGTGTCCTATGGCATTGGTCTTGAAAAACCTCTTTCGATAAACATTGATTGCTTCGGCACAGAAAAAGTGACGATGTCAAAAATCTACGAAATCGTGAAAAAACTTTTTGACTTTTCTCCAGACAACATCATCAGAGAACTCGGTCTTCTTCGTCCAATTTACAAGCAAACTGCTTGTTTTGGTCACTTTGGCAGAGAAGATTTCCCTTGGGAAAGGATCAAGACGATTTCTATTGATTAAATTGCTCAGATGCCATGTGAAAAGAAAAGAAGAAGCAGATGCTTCTTCTTTTCTTATATATCTTTTTCCATTATTCTCTTTAAAGTGTAAAAACCATTTTTTTCATAAAACTTCATTGCACTTTGATTAAACTCCCAAACATTTAACTCCAATTTTGAAAAGCTTTGGGATTTTAATTCCTTTTCAATTGCTTTCAAAAATTCGCCACCAATGCCCTTAGCCCTCTCACTTTTTGTTACGCCAAAATCGGACAAATGACACCAGCGTCTTGACTCTTTTGCACCTCTGTCAAATTTTTCTCTTTTCTCAATATGAGCATAACCAATTATCTTCTTGTCCTTTACATAGAGATAAAATAAAACATTTTCATCACTTAAAACAGTCTTCAAAAATTCAATTTCTTTATCTTCATCCCAAACAACCTTAAAAATGTGTGGAAGAGCATTCACATGCAAATCAAAAACCTCTTTTCTGATTGCATTAATAGCTTTCATATCTTCTCTTTTTGCAAGTCTAACCATAATTTTTCTCCTTACAGCATTAAATCGTTTAGCGAATTGCTATCAATTTCAGGGTTCCAAAGATGTTTTTTAAGATCGACGCAACCATTTTTATCAACCTTAACTCCTTCACTCTCAAGCAGTTCTCTTTGCGCTTTTTCTCCACCAAAAGCAAAACCTGTGCAAATCCTCCCTTCTCGATTGACAACTCTGTGACAAGGGATTGTTGCGGTATCTGGATTTGAATGAAGAGCAAACCCCACTATTTGAGAAAATCTTGGTGCATTCAACATTTTTGCAATCTGCCCATATGTTGCAACTTTTCCTTTTGGAATTTCTCTTACAACTGAATATACTTTTTGGAAAAAACCTTCCATATATCAGCCTCCAACGACAAGTTTGAAATTTTGTGCATCTGCGAAATGATAATTAAAAATTGTGAAATAAAGTTGAGTGTAGACCATCTCTTCTTCGCTGTCTGTTAAAATCTCCGCCGCACCATTGACAAGCATTTCATTTTGAATTTTGAAATTTACATCATCAACAGCAACACTTCCTGTCAATTTGAAAACAATTTTTTGACCAGCAAAAACAGTGACATTTTTTTCTTCCCCTTTTTCAAGAGTAATCCATGTTTCAGAATCATTCTCGATCGCCATAAACTCCACTTTTGTCACCCTTTCATCAACAAAATCAAAAGAAACATTGATTTCTTGTTCATAGTTTTTGAAATCAGAAAAACTTATTTCTTTATCATTTTCACAATCAAATTCCAATTGCAAGCCAGAAATACCTTTCTTTTCTTCGTCATAAAAAGCTGTTAAAGCATATTTTTCATCCAATTGCACTGTTTGATTTTCCGTCAAAGTCAAGTCAAGTTTTCCGCCAAGGGCGAAAGTTGTAAACTTTGTTTCATACTTTGGTTCTTCTGGCTTTGGTTCTTCCGGATTAGGGTTTGGGTCTGGTTTTGGCCCTTCTGGTTTTTCTTCCTCCCCTTTTCCTTCTTCACCTTCTTGTGACATGGTCTCAACTGGAGGAATCTCTTCTTCAATCAAAAGGACATCTCCAACCACTACATTGAAATCAAAAAAATCATATTGTGAAACAAAGCATTGTTTTTCATTATCATATTTATAATCCCAAGCCAAACCCAACTTTTCACCTTTCACAACGACATATCTTTCGCCATCCTTTGGCAAAAGCCCAAGCCTTTCACCTTCCTCATTAAGCAAGTAAATTTTTGGATCACAAATTGGTGTCTCATTTTGACCTTCAGCAATCTTGACTGAATATGATTCGTCTGCATATGAGATTCCATCAACTCTGATTGTGTACCACATCTCCCCATGAATTGAAGTCGAAAATGGTGTGATTTTATCTGGGATTACAAATCTCAAATTGCTGTCGTTTTGTAAATCGCAATCTTGTGCAAGTTCAAGTTGCAAATCATTTAAGTATACTTTAACCTCATCATAGACAAGAGAAGTCCTAGTGCTACTCTTTGACAATGTGACCTCTCCACTCGTCAAATAGTTAAGAACTTCTGGTGCCGTAACTGAATAATTTAAATTTGCTTCTGGCACAACCACAGTATATTGCTCATATGAAAGATCTTTGAAGTCCACAACAATTGTGTAATGTTTTTCCTTGATGTTTGGAAACTTCACAACTGCAAATCCCGCACTTGTGAAGATGTCATATTCAGCGACATATTCTTTTCCATCATCAGTACGCACTTTGAAAGGGGTTGAAACTGAATTTCGAAGATCAAAAATGAAATCACCTTTTTCCGGATTTGCAGATCGAATTTTGAAAGAGTTGAAATCGTCTTGCGTAAAATATCTGTTAAGTGTGCTTTCTGGATTTGTTGCAAAAGCATAGAGTTCACAAAATTCTCCGCCAACCTCTATGAATGCATTTTTCATGTTTGCAATTGCTGTTTCATCAGAAACATTTTCAACCTCAAAATCATAAGTAACCATCATCTCTTTTACGCCAGAAATAGACACATTTATATCTTCATCGACAGAAGGCAATGTGAAATTTCCATAAACAAAATCTTCACTGTCGAAAGCACAGCTATAGTCTTTGTTTTTGATGATTGACTTGTTTGCCCCATCAACTTTGACAACAAGTTGCGAAAAATCAACGCCAGCTCGCTTGGCAACAATTTCAACTCTCAAATTTATTCCTTTTTGAAGATTATAGTTGAGACCGCGACCTTCAATAATTTTGTTGTTCTGCTTAACCACAACATCAACAAGAGGCTCACTTTCTTTTTGAATGGAAAATTTAAGTTTGATCATGTCAGAGCCACAAGCCGAAAGAATTACTCCAATGGTGAACATCATAACAACCATCGATAAACTAACAAAAAGTTTTTTCATGCGTTTTTCTCCTGTCTTTGATAACTATAGTATAGCACAAAGAAAAAAAATCTTCCTAGCAAAAGCAAGGAAAAAGAGCAGTTTTGATTTATATAATTTTTTTAAAAATAAAAATGTTTCACTTTACAAAAATAAAAGCTTCATTGAGGCTTCGAAATTTTTCTCTCACAAGTTTGCTCAACCAAATCTTTCAATGTAACACTTTCAAGATAATTGTTTATAAGTTCATTTAGAGTGTTCCACACACCAATTGTGTCACATTTATCTGCATTTGGACAGACTTCTCCCACAGTGCAAGTGGAAACTTTGATGCTGTCGCCAGTTGCATCCAAAATCGCTTTCACACTTATTTTCTCTTGTGCTTTGGCAAGTTTATATCCACCATTCGCCCCACGCATACTTTCAACAAGTTTTGCCTTTGACAACATTGCAATGATTTTTTCGAGATATTTAATTGAAATTTGTTGTCTTTCCGCAATCTCACTTATTGAAACAAACTCATCACCATTTCTGGCAATGTCAGCCATAATTCTCACCGCATATCTTCCTTTTGTTGTTATTTCCACAATTTTTCTCCTATCACATTAAAAAATTTTAATTATTAAAAAAATCCACGATATCTTGATAAACTTTTTGATTTTCTTTCTCATTCAAGATTTCATGTCTCATGAGTGAATAAGTCGTCTGAACAATGTTTCTAAAGCCTGCTTTTTCAAGTGTTTTTCGAGAATTCTCTCTTCCTTTTGCACCTTTTGTGCAAGGATCATCTTCTCCTGCAAGCAAAAGAACAGGCAAATCTTCTTTAACTTTTTTGTATGCTTCTGTCTTATTTATTTGTCTTACAAGTTCAAACAAATCGTTAAATGCCGAGATTGTAAATCCAACTCCACACAAAGGGTCATCTTTATATTTATCCACAGTTTCCTCATTTGCGCAAACCCAGTCAACATCTGTTCTTGGATTTTTGATATCGTTGTTAAACATCCCTACGCCCAATTTTTCTATGATCTTTGATTTATATTTTGCCCCTTTAAATACTTGAATAAGGTCTGTCAAAAACACTCCAAAACTTGCACCTGATTGATATGCTGGATACCCACTTAAAATGACTTTGTCATATTCTTGCGAATAAGTTTGAAGAACAACACGAGAAATGATTGTCCCCATAGAATGAGCAAAAAGATAGACTGGAAGTCCAGCAAATCGAGTTTTGATGAATTCGCAAATCTGTTTGTGATCAGAAATTAAGAGTTTGTCTCCATCCTTTCCTGAAAAAAATCCCAATTCTTTCGCATTTTGCCCATGCCCCCTCATATCCGCAGAAACAACCGAATATCCATTTTTGTTTAGGAAAGAAATAAAATCCTCATATCTTTCTTGATGTTCTTCCATGCCATGAGCAATTTGAACAACCGCTTTTGCTTCCGTCACCGCAAAAATGTGCAAGTTAAGATCGTATCCATCTTTTGCTTTCAAATATATTTGTTCCATGTTTTCTCCAATTATTTCTAAGACCATTTTATATGTTTTGCAATTTAAATGCAAATATTTGTCACAGCAATTTCCTCAGAAAAATATCACTTTCTGTTCCTTTGTCAGTCACTTCTACAAAACCCAGCTTTTTGTGAATGTGAATCGCACTTTCTCTTGATCTAGGAAAAAAGTTGCAAAGTTCTTTCACTCCATCCTCTTTCGCTTTTTCGCACAGCAAACGAAATCCTTCTTGTGCAAAACCTTGCCCACGAAGTTTTGCAAGAATCACCACACCAATCAAAAAACAACCGAACCTCTCATCAAAATGATAGTTGACATCTCCGACAGGCTCGCCAGTCTTCTCACTGACAATATAAGCATAAAATCTTTTCTCTGGATTCTTCACCCACTTATCAAACCAAGCTTGCCACTTATCAAACGAAAATTCGAAAGGCTCATCACCAAAATTCATAGTGTCCTTATCAGCATAAAGCACTTGCCTGAACGACAACTCTTCAAATTTTGGGATATGCAAACTTACTTTGCGAGTTCCTTTTTCAACATTTTGCATGACCAATCTTTAAACTCCTTTTGATGTGGGCAAAATTCATCGGAATAAATAAGTTTTTCAAATTCTTTATAAGACAACCATTTGACTTTGCCAACTTTTCCTTCTTCAAGGACAAACTTGGCTTTGCTTGCATCAATGTCAAGCAAATAAACCTGGGCAAACTCCCAGCCAATGTCAAATTTCCATTCGGTCAAAAAGACAAAATCGTCTTCTTTTGTGTCAATTCCAAGTTCTTCTTTTGTCTCTCTTACACATGCTTCAATAGGTTTTTCTCCAGCATGAACATGTCCTGCGGAGGGAATGTCATATTTGTTTGGAAAGTGCTTTTTTCCAGCATCATGTTTCTGAACTAAAATCCCCCCCCCGAGTTTATCGACAATCCAAATCCAAACAGGCTTGTGCCAAACGCCGGCATCTTCTCTGTGACAAAAAGATTTGCTTTTCACTCCCAAATATTCCCCATTTTCATTATAAACATCAAACATCTCTTCCATATCAGCCCTCCATGTTTATTTAATGAGTGATTCCAAAAATTTTGCAGCACCGTCTCTTTGGACATGATCAGCGACCACATCAGCAACATATTTCACCTGCTCCGAGCCGTTTGCCATTGCAACACTGATTGCTGTCGCCGAAAACATTGGGGTGTCGTTCATTCCATCTCCCATTGAGATTGCTTTGTCATAACTAACATTTAAATGTTGCAAAAGTTTTTTGACGCCAATTCCTTTGTCGCAAGAGGCATAGACAAAATCAAGATAGTTCTCTCCGCCATTTTTCCCTTCATTTGGATAGCCTAAATCTTTAATTTTAAGCGCCTCAAGTTTGAGTGCAGGTCTGTCATTGTCGGAAAAGCCTGAAAAATAGCCACCAACAATTTTATATTTCCCACAAATTTCATCAAAGGATTTGAAAACCTTTTCAACATAATTGGAATCATCCTCTCTTTTTGCTGTCACAAAACGAAAGTCCGCAGCAATGTTGACACATAGTCTTGCACCAAACTTCTTTGCAATTCTCCAAAGTTTTTCCATTGTCTCTTTTGGAATGTCTGCAGAAAAAATGGTCTTTCTTTTCAAGGTATCAAAAACCTCACCTCCATTGGCATTGATGATATATCTACTTCCGCCATATTCTTTTGCAAACTCTTCTGCTTTTTGTCTGTTGCGACCTGTTGTCATAACAAAAAGGTTTCCAGCTTCTTGAAATTTTTTAATTGCTTCAATCATTCTTGGAGACAATCCTCCATCTTTTGGTCGCAGCGTTCCATCCAAATCACTAAAAACAATGTATTTCATTCTTTCTCCTCTTCGGCATTATTACCTAATCACAAATCTGAAAAATTGATAAGTTCAACGCCTTCAAACAATCCCTCCGCTTTTGCCTGCCGTAAAATATTTAATTCGTTTTCTCTTCCCAAGTAACTTGTTACACTTTTTGTTTCCTCATCAACATAGCCACTGTGAGTGCAAAGTTCAATTGTCATATTTGTGTTTTTGTATTTTTCAATTATTTCTCTAATCTTCTCCAGATTAACATTTTCAATCGTAAAATCAAAACAAAAAACATCTGGGCTTTTTAAATCTTTTGCATAACCCTCATGTCTTGTTGGCAATCTTCTCTCTCTTGCAATGTCATTGATTGCCCTGCAAATGATTTTGTTGTCTTGCAAAATGTGGTGAGTGTCAATGTGGTCAAGTTTAAATTTGCCTTTTCCATACTCTTCCACCTTTTGAATTTGTGCTTTGATTTCTCTGTAAACATCATCATAGGTCAACTCTTTGTTGTCATCAATTTGTTTTCGGTTATAACGAAATCCCCCCCCCACTTCAGTGAGATGAGGATTTGGCAAGAGCGGTTTTCCAACCGTCAAATTGGTGTGAAGCCCAACGCAAGTGAGACCATTTTCGACTGCTTTTTCCACGGCGTATTTTGTCCAAAGCATGTTTGCCATGATGGACGTTGAAGTCAAAACGCCTTCTTTCAGCCCATCCAAAATTCCATCTGTTATGCTTTTTGTAAGACCGAAATCGTCAGCATTTATAATTAGTCTCATATTTTCTCCTCAACTATTTTGTTTTGTTTAAGTCTTTCACAATCTTGTCTGCCTTATCCAAATATCTAGGCATTGATTCAGGTGGAACAAGTATTTTCGCTTGAGATATTGGCATCCAAACAATCTCTTTACTCTCATCAGATATCTTAAAATATTTTTTATCTACTACAAACACAAATCTTATATCATAATGAAAATGCTCTGGCTCATTTTTCTTTTTGTTTTCTGGGATTGTATGAACATCAATATCAACAATCTTCCCTCCCAAATCATCATAATCGGTTATGCCACTTTCTTCCATAACTTCTCTTTTGGCAACATTGAGCGAGTTTTCATCCCCATCACTATGCCCACCAAAATGCAACCATTTATCAAGTGCTTTATGGTGATTGAGAAGAACATTCCCATTTCGGTCAACAACCAATGCTCCTGCAACAATATGTCCAGCAAGTCTTGTCCTACTAAAAATATCTTCTTTGTCTTGCAAAGCCAAAAGATCTTTGAATTTTTTAAGACTATCTGTTTCCCTCTTGTCTGCTGGTTGAAAAGTTTCCAATGCCTTTCTTAAATTAAATTCCATTTCATCCTCCTTATAATTCTAACACAAAACCATTTCTGCTCCAAAGCCAAAATGGCGTATGTATGTCAATTGGCATAAGTCCTGTTCCTTCCAAAATCTCTTGCCAACGAGCACTGACAAGCTCTCTTATGTTGGCTTTTCTAAGTTCTTCGGAAGTCACGACTCCAAGTTTTTCGCTTGCTTGCAAAACATGTGTGTCTGGTGCAACAGTGATCTCTTGCCTGTTTTTAAAATCAAATCCGCTTTGCTGTGTCATGACGTAAAGCCAATAATTCAAAATTTTTGTTCCCGAAAGATAAGGAAATTGTTTTTTATTCTGGAGAACGAAATCCTTAATCAATTTTATATCAAAATCGCACTTCTCAAAAAACTTTTTCACACTTCCTCCAAAGTTTTCTTCAAAAGTTTGACAAAGCGTCTTCCAAATCTGTGGTTGTTTGTTTGGCTGAAGAGCAACTTTATATTTGGAAAGTTTTTCCCTCAATTCTACATCACTCATTTTCAACACTTTCTCTGGCACAAAAACATCTCTTGTTGTTTGGTCTTGCCATGTCAAAAGTGCAGCTTCCCAAAGTTTGTAAGAGTTTCGTTGATAGTTGAGAGCCATCGGCAATGTGAAATAAAACAAACTTTCATCAATGCCTTTTGGCAAATTGGGATTGCTGTCCTCTGGCATTTTCTCTCCTCCAAGCAAACCTTTTTCATGGAGTTTAAGAAGGTTTCTGACTTTCTTTAAAATTTCATTTTTTTGCTCTTTATAATTCACATTTGTCTCCCAATCAAAAACAAGTTTCTTCAAGAAGAGGAACAATGTCAATTGCTGGCTCTTCATAAGGATGTGCTTTTCTTAAAGCCAAAATCACATTTTTCACTTTGGCGACCTCGCAAACAAACTCCAACTTCTCCTCTTCAACAAATTCAAGTTTTCCTCGCTTTCCGATGTGCGGATTTGCTTTTTCGTTTGGCAAGAAAGTCCCTTCGCTTTTTGTTGAACTTGTGCAATAGGAATAATTTCCAATCACACCTGCTCCAGCTTCGCAAACTGCAGATCTAACCTTGTCAACATCATCAAGTGGAATCGTCACAAAAATTTTAACTCTCTTCACATCAATTCTCATTTCTTCTCCTAAAACATAAGTCCAAATTTTTTCAAAATATTTTCAAGATATTCATCTTTTCCAAACGCATATTTGGTGGACACCCTTGACTCCTCTTCATTGCTCTTGACAAAAGTTTCAAACATGTCGTCATTTTCTTTGATGAACACCAGCGGATTTCCTCTTTCAACAAACCTCTTTTTAACCTCTTCTCGCATTGTCTCGTTTGGAAAGATGAAACACACTCTTATGTCACGGCTTTGAAAATAATCAAACATTTCTGGATGGGGTGCAGAAATTAAAATCTTTCCTTCATGCCTAAAGCGATCAAAAATCGGAACAATTGCCTTGTTGCACTCTTCACTACTCATCCTTCGAGCAAATTGCCTTTCGCCTTTTGTACTTTCATACTCTTCTCTTGAGATCCCTTCAGGAATGGAATATTTAAGTTTGCATCGCACTTCGTCCGCATCCACAAAACGCTCTGGATATTTGTCACATAGATATGACTTTCCGCATGCTGGAGTTGCAATGATAGCCTCAAATTCCACGCCATTCCAACTCATGATGTTTTTTCTTTTCATTTCCACTTTGCCATTTTCGTCTTCAAATTTAACAACTTCGCCGAATTCAATCGTCTGTTCATCATCAAAATAAAAGAATGCATCGTCAGGCACAGCATAGATTGGCTTGTTTATCTCTTTCACAAAACCGCAAAGTTCTTTTACTCTTTTTTCAAATTCTTTTGGATGCTCTTTTTGTTGAATATAAAAATTGAAATGAGGCTCAATTGAGAGTGGCACTCTTCCAAGTGCGGGATAGATCATCGGCCTATCAAAATCTTCATCGCTTGTCAAAATTCCATATTCTGACAAGTTCATCGCACCAGCGCAAAAACCAATGCAGTATTTTGCATTTTTGATTTGTTTTGCAATATTGGAATTTTTGATTATTTCTCTTTGTGTGAGCGGATTTCCTCCTGTCAAAAAGTAAATAACATTTTCTTTATTATTAATTTTTGAAAGTTTGCTCGCCTCTCCAACGAAATAAAATGTGCAATCAGAAAAAATCTCAAAAAAACATTTTTTAATATTTTCAAAAACTTGCAAATTATCATAACCTTTCATTGGTGCATCAACATAAACAATCTCTGGATTTTCCAAATCCCATGCCGAGATAACCTCTTTCATCTTTGGCAAAAAGGACACCTTACCTTTTTTGTCAAAAACATCTCCAACCACATTTGAAAATAAAATCGTCTTCATAAAACAATTATACCACACAAAAACAAATCTTCCATGCAAAATAAACAAAAAACAATCGCCAGAGTTTTTCTCAAGGCGATTATCAAAAATTATATTCTATTCTTTTTTGTTCAAAAACTCTTTCACTTGTTGCATCATCTCAACAAACCAACCTTCCTCTATTTTGGACTTATATGCTTTTTCGCTCTTAAAAAACTCCATAAGCAAATCATATTTCACCCACTTTGGCTCATCAATTTCAAACTCTGAAAATTTGAAATCTTTGAGTGCCCAGTTGCATCTGCAGGCATAATAATTTGTGAAGCAACGATTTGTCACCTTTGAAAAAGTTTCTTTTTTGACCTGTCGCAAAAATTCAAATTTGTCTGGAACGAAACCAATTTCTTCCTTGAGTTCTCTTGCCATCCCATCGTCATAACTTTCCCCAGAAAGAACATGTCCGCCAAAGAATGGCACAATAAGCCCTGGATTAACTTTTGTTGTCATGACACGTCTATAAGTCAAAATCTCGTCTTTGTCATTGCACACAAAACAAATTGCCTCTCTGTGCCATAGCCCCTTTTGGTGAACCTCACTCTTCTCTTCAACAACTCCAGTCAAATTGTTTTCTTCATCAACAACATCAAGAAGATCAATATTAAGCCCCTCTGCAAGCAAATTCAAATCGTATTCTTTTGAGAAAACAGTTGTGCCAGTTTTGATGAGATCTTTGATTTCTTCAAGTGAGAAAAATTGAATTTCGCTGATTTCTTTTTTATTGAATTTGACTTCATCAACAGGTATGTCCAAAAACAAGATGTAGGCAGTCCCAAATCTTTTGTTTATTTTTGTGCCAGAATTTGTGATTTTTGTGTTGGAAGTGAAATACTTAAACTTCACTCCACTCTGCTTTTGCTTTTTAGTGATGAGCTTTTTGAAAGAATAATCTTGCTTTGTCAACCCCAGCTCTCTTTTCAAAATTCGCTCAATTGCAACCAAATTATCTTCTCCAGATCTGACATGTCCCGTCACAATAGCCCATTTGTCTGGATTGAAGTCCTTGTCCTTTGCTCTCTTTGTCAGCAAATATTTTCCACTTCTGTTTGCAATCCAAACAGAAACCTCATTGTGCCAATATCCCTTTTCATGAACAGCCTCTTTGGTGGCAAAAAATCCAGTTTTTCTTCCATCCTCTTGCAAAATATCAAGAATTTCCTGCTCATCTTGACCTTTAACATAGTTGTAATTTTCATTCAAGATGTTTTCGATTGGTTCGCCAAAAACATTTGCAAGTTGATATGCAACTTTTGCATTTGGAATGCTTAAGTCCTTTTCCCATTTGCTTACAACCCTGAAATTATAACCAATAATCCTGCCAAGTTCTTGTTGAGTAAGCCCCACTCGCTCTCGCAAAAATTTCAATTTTTCACCAAGTGTCATATTTTTTCCCTCTTTTCATTTGCATTATATCATACAACTAAAAAACTACAATACAAAAAAACAAAAATTCCACAAATCGTGGAATTTATTCTATCATTTAAAACCTTTTGAAATCAACCAATCGACAACCGGCTTGCTGTCAGTCTCATTCACTGGCACATTATACCTTTCTGAAATCTCTTCAAGTCGACCTTGAAAAGTGACATAATTTCCAACACTGTCAATATGCATATCCGCCCAATTCAAAATGTCAAGCAAATGGCTTTCATATTTAGGTGCAACCTCGCCATGATAGAAAACCTCTTTCCAGTGTTTATAACCAAGTCTTTTTAAAATGCCCCCCCCAATGACATTGTGCATGCGATAATCTTTCGGCTCAGCAAATTCATATCCAACATCATGCAAAAGACCAAGCATATAATAATCTTCCTTTTCCTCATCAGATAAATTTTCTTCCTCGGCATATTTTTTCATCAGCTCTGCAACGCCCCAAATGTGACCTTTTCTATCTTGTGAAATCATAAAATTCTCCTTATTGATACTTGCTTTTGTTTTCTTTTGACCATTTTTCCAACACTGAAACAGCATATTCTCTTTCAACATCAGGGACAATTTCAATGTCGATGTTTGAAAGTCTTGCCAAAGCCTCTGGATCGGTTTCCACTTCTTGAACAACATACTTGCTGGAATCACTCAATCTTGCACCATACACAACTCTTTTAAACTGTTTATAGAAAATCACTCCCATGCAAATCAAACATGGCTGACAACTTGTGTATAGCGTCGCTCCTTCACAACCTCCATAAAGGGAGCCAATCCTATCGCCAGCAAAGCCATTCTCAATTGCGTTTTGAATGGCACGATATTCACTGTGGGTGTAAAGCCTTTCTCCATGATTTTTGACAACAGCGTCGCTTCTTCCAACAATTTTGCCGTCCTTGACAATTATTGCACCATACGGAAATGTGGAATTTGCCGAAATATCTATGGCAATTTTCATATAGTCGCTATCTGTCATTTTCCATCCTGTCACAATGGTTCCTTTTATTTTTGTTTCCCAAGCACTGGGATTTTTGAAGATTTTCCTTTTTCATCAATCAATCGTCCATTGCGATTTTTAATATTGTTTACTTTGCAATATCTATCTTTAAATGCTTTGTCTTTTCCGAGCAGTTCTCTCATGTCAGACAAAAACTTTGCATAAATTTCATCTTCAAAAAACATATTTTCTGATTTTTCAACGCTATATCGTTTACGCAACCTGTTGATGGTGAACTCCAAAAATTCTTCAACTTGCATCTCTGGTGTTCTTGCCTGCCCAACAAAAAAGCTTCTCACAAAAACAATGTCGATTGTGCTGTTTCTGTCTGCTGATGAAATCAGTTTGCCATAGTCAGAGCGAGGTGTATCTTCAAAAGAAGAACGGTGATCCTCGATTGCTTCTTTGATCGTTTTTCTTTCTTTTTCTGAAAACCATCTTGAAAAGTTTTCATCCTCAATAAATCTCTTTGCTGCAATCTTCTCATGCGTTTCATGGTCGATATATTTTCCATTGTCATGACAAGCAGCAATTGCAAAAATCATGTTATCGTCAAGATTGTCAAGTTTCAAGGTTTTCTTAAGTTCAAATGATCTTCTGATGACCTCAAGGATATGCAAAATGCCATGCCCTTTATCATTTTTTTCATATTCTGGGAAAACATTTTCTACAACATATTGAATAAGGTTCTTGTCAACTTTTTTGAGATATCCATCCAATTCTTTTGAAAACATATTTCTCTCCTTTTATAAATCAGAAAACATATCTTGCAATTTTTCCAATCGTTTCTTTTGTTCTTTAAAAAATTGCAATGGGGTGAGATTTTTATAATTCTCATGACGCACTGCCTCGCTTGTGAAATCACCGCAAAAGTTTGCTTTCTTCAATTTTTGAAGCAATCCATTCCAATCAATGCTTCCATCCATTGGCAACAAATGCTGGTCTGCTGTGCCGTCATTGTCATGCAAATGAAGACATGCAATTTTGCCTTTAAATTTGTTAAAATTATAATCATCTTGAAAATGAAAATGTGCGTGACCACTGTCATAACAGACCGCCAAATTGTCACTCTTGATGTTGTCCAAAATAAATTCAAGATAACCTTTCCAAACGGTGTTTTCAAGCGTGACAACGATTCCAAGTTCTTCCGCTTTCTTCACAATTTTTCTCCACCTTGAAAGCCCAATTTCTGACATTGGTGACTGCTTGTTGCTTTTCGTCACATGCATACAAACCATTTTGATGCCGTCCTTTGCGACAATTTCCAAGTCTTTGAGATAATCACGGACAAGTTCGTCACCTGCCTCGCCTTCTTCCCAAATTGTGGCAATGCCACTATTCACTCTATATCCCAAATGAACAAAGTTCACTTCAAGTCCAGCATCTCTTATGAGTTTAAGATATTTTCTATACCCCCCCCCGAGATGTTCGTTTTGGAAAGACATAAAGACTTTTTTAAATCCTGCTTTGGCAATGTTGGAGATCGCTTCTTCATTTGAAAACCCCCAGTTCATTGCCCCATCCTCACATCTGACTACGGATGCAACTTCTTTCTTCATACAAACTCCTCCTTTTTTAATTATATCATAATCTCCCCAAATGTCAAGAAAAATCTGCCAAGCATATTTTTCTTGACAGACTTTTTTTTAAATCTCTTCTTCCTTCTTTGAAAATCTTTTTATGTCCAATTCTAACTTTGCCACTTCGACAGCTTTTTTGATGATCGCCTTGCCAATCTCTTTCCAGTCCAAAAGTTCAATTGCTCGTTCTGGAGAAACCAAAACTCTTTTGTAAGTTTTTCCATTGTCTGAATCTGGTTTTGCCTCTCCAATCTTGTCAATAACTGCCACAGTCCTTACTTGTGCATAAGGCGCTCTTCCATTGTCACCAGCCACCTCTTGATATCCAAGGTGACAAACGTTTTCTTTCAAAGTTGTGTTGACTTCTTCAACAAATTCTCTTCGAAGAGTTGCTTCCAAATTCTCATCTTTCTTCTCTGGAGTTCCGCCTGGCAAGGAATAGAACCAGCCATCTTTTGTCTCTTCCGCTTTAAGAAGAATTCTGCCATCTTTTGAAAACGCAACAGCATAAACTTGCCCAACTTGCATCCCTTTTGGGACTTCGTCTTCAATCCAAGTCATCACAATCAATTCTTTTCCCCAGCGAACAGCTCTTTCAATGACCTCTTTGCCATTTAAGATTTTTTTGTTGTTCTCTCCAATCATATATTTCCTGTCACCATCAATGACAAGTGCGCCTTTATATGCAAGTGCATAACATGGGCATTTCTGGCGATTACTTTCTTCAACAATAAGTTCAAGAGCATTTTCTGGGACATATTTTCTTTCTTTATCTCTGTAAACATGTGGATAGATTTTTGCATCAACAAGTGCCATATATTCTTTGATGTCAAGCCAAACATCATCTGGCGAAAGAGTCTTTTGCGTTTGAGTACTTCCCTTTCTTCCTAGCACAACTGCTCCAGCACTTGAGCCAACCCAAACTTTATCTTTCAAAATCTTTGGCAACATCTTTGCAAAACCACTACGCTTGAAAATTGTCATCAAAAAGTCCGTGCTTCCAGCACAACACCAAATGACATCCACTTGATCAATTCGCTTTTCAATCTGCTTTTTGGAAAATGCCATCAAATTCAAAAAGAATACTTTTTTATAAAAAGTGTCAGAGATGCTTTTAAGTTGTTCAATCAGCCAATGCTGACTGAAATTATCACTCATGGAAGCATCCGCAATGATTGCCACTTTGATTTCATCTCTACTTTTGCCCACAAGTCTCTCAATCTCAATCAACACACTTTCTCTAACTATGTCACCTCTCACTTCAGGTGCTGACGCCAAAATACATTTCATGTTGTTTTCTCCTTTTTAAATTTTTATAAACATACTATTGATTCATGTCATACGCTTTATATTTCTCGGTTTTAAATTCACCATTTTGATTATAAAAATGCTTAATTCCAAACCAGTCAAAAACCGCAACATAGTCTTTTCCAATCTCAAACACATCTTCAATTTTCATATTTTCAAAAATATCACCACAGGAATCCGTCCAAACGATTTCATAGTTTTTGTTAAAGAAAAAATTATCAAGTTCTCCATGAACAAAATATCCATTCCCTAATTTTGCACAATCATCTGTCCAAGTATCAATATCGACAGTTTTTAATATTCTATCATTTTTTAAATCATAAAATAAAACAGAGCAGCTTATTGCAATAATCATTAAATCTCCATCAATGCAGACACTTTTTTCTGTCAAATTAGCAAAATTTGCAAGTAGAGTAAGTGTTTTATTATATTTGCCAAATAGTTTGATTTCGGAGAAAAAATATAGTTGCAGGTCTTCTTCGACCTGTATAATTCCATTCAATTTGTTTAAATCAATTTTGTCTTCGTCTATATAATAATTTCTGATAATCTTTACTTCTGTTTTACTCATACAATTTTGCTTTTAATATATTAACTATTGTTCTTTTGTATAACGCCATTGTTTAAAATATGTGAGTTTGTTTTTTGCGTTTAACTTTATCTCAAAAATTCCATCAATAATTTGAACTTTTCCAGTTTTAACCATTGTGCGTTGCATAGTAAAATGATATACACAACTCTTATCATTCTCAAAAAGAATACTGCCTTTGTAAGTTATATCCTTTTGATTTTCTTTAACCACTGACCAAAGCGGAACAACATTTTCTCTGCCAATAATTGGCTCATCTATTGGATTTTCGTAATACTTTACATTTTCAGCAAAGAGTTCGCATGTCGCCCCTCCCACAAGATTTTTCCAACTTTCCATAAATTCTTTTAAAAACTTTTTATAATCTTTCATAATTAACTCCTTAAATTGATTATATCACAAGAATTAAAATTTCTCATAACTATTTCACTTCACGCAAAATATACTTTACAAATTGGAGAATGAAAGATTCCCTAAATTTTTCTTCTTTTATAGTAACATTTCAACACATGATCTCATTTAATCACATTGCGATAGTCTTGATGTTTTTGCCTCAAACCAATTTTCTTAAAAGGTCATAATGAAACAAAATCATATTATGCATTCTGGTTTTTGCTATACATGAGTTTTTTATGATATAAACTTAAAAGCTTATCAACACCCAAATCGTCTTGCTTGAAATCAAAACCATACGAGTTTAATTCTTTAAATAGTGCCTCTCTTTGCTCATCAAGCGGCAAATCGTAGTAATGACCATTATCATAATACAATAAAAGTCCAATATCTTTAATATCTTGCAACTGAATATAACTAGTCATACCTTCTTTGTGATATTGAAAGTCAAATTTTATCGTATCAAAAGCTTTTTTGTATCCTTGTGCAAGCAGTCCCTTTTCTTGTTGCATTATTGCCTCAATATCATCCCTAGGTCGTTTGTTAACACCAATCACACCTTCAAGACGTCGAAGTCTTACACATTCATTTTTAATTTGACTATCTGTTAAAGCCTCATCAAAATTCTCCGCTTTTGTATAGTACAAATCATGCGTCACGCAAGCAAATTGTAAATCAAGCCCATGAGAAAAAAGCATCTCATGATAATAAATAAGGCTTTTATCAAGAGGCATACCTACTTCAACAATCAATTTAGCCATGATTCTCTCCTTTTTCAAAAAAGACTTTTTAGTGAATATAGTCGTGTGTGTACATCATAAAGCCGGTTTTTGATTATCATATTTTGATTTTATTAAATTTTAGCATAAAAATCAAAATAATTTTAATATTTAATCCATTTTTTAAAAACCTTTAATTGTTTCTTTCTTATTGTAAATATCATTGCTGTCTACCTTTAATCTAAATTGGTCTAAAACTGCCATTTTTTTATTCTCCTTTAATTTTTATTTTTGCAATAAAAAATCACGAACCTTTGCCCGTGATTTTACTTTATTTTGTGTGCTGTGATTATTGTGTAACTATAAGCATTGATTGTGATAATCACATCTTCTATTTCACAATACCAATTTTTGCCGTGTCTATAAATCTTACATTGCTTATCCAAAACTTTTCCCTTGCAATATTCAACAACATCATTTGTGTCGAGCTTCAAATTTCTTTTTATCCTATCGACTCCCATTTCTGTTGTGTGAACCAAATCTATGTTTTTAATTAAAATTTGTTTATCCATTTTTCCTGCTCCCATAAGATAATTATACCACAACTCTTTGCATTCTGTATCGGTTCTTATAATAAATCACAAACCTTTGCTCGTAATTACAATGTAATTATAAGCATTAATAAATTAAAATTTATTTATTTTCGTTTAAAATCTCGACTTTTTGTTATTCAAAACTATATTCAAGTGAGCCTTTTTGCAATATGTGATTTTCGGCTCTTTTGAGTAAATGTTTTTTTCTTTTACTTGCAGTCAATTCCAAAGAACAATCCAATGAATATACTGTAATTCGATATTTATGTGTTTTACCATTCGGCGGTTTCGGACCTGCGTATCTGTGCATACCGTATGCCACGCCCTGTACTGCACCTGACTCCGCAACGCTCTTACATTTCGGAATAGCCTTTTCTATCTTGCTTGTGGCAGGAATATTCCAAATAACCCAATGCGTAAAATTCTTAATCGGATGGCTTATATCTTCCAATGTAACGGCAAGCGTTTTTGCGCTCTCGGATAAATTCTCTATTACAATTTCGGGCGATATATCTTTGCCCCTACCCGTATAATCAACAGGAAATGTATTTCCATTCGTAAAATCGGGCAAACTGAATTTTAACTGCTCCATAAGTAACTCCCGCTAAATTATTATTTATCGCTTTATCAGCATACTTATTATACCACAACTCTTTGCAATCTGTATCGATTTTGCCCATGTTTGAAATTGCAATTTTGGGCATCTCTGCATACAGTGGTGTTTTTATCTCAAAACCCCTGCATATTGTGTTTTTGACAATCAAAAAAGCCTTTTCAAAAAAAGACTTTTTAGTTAGTATATTTGTGTCAACTGACAACAAAGTCGATTTTTTGATTTTTCAGTTTTGATTTTGCGACGGCAATTTTTTGATTAAAAAATCAAAAATAATCAAAATAAATCAAAAAATAATCAAACTTTGATTTCGCGACAAAATTTTGATTTTGCGATAATCAAATTTTTAGATTTTTGCACAACTTGTCCATCAAGCTATTATGTTCGCTTGTTGTTTGTTTTATCTCCAAATCTATCCCTCTTTGATATGGAATAAAAGTAGAACTTCCACCAACCATATAACCAAGTTCCAATTTTTCTGGATTATACTCTTTCTCTATTTTTCTAAAAGTTGGGTCTACCAATATCCATTTCCCTTCATAAAAACATTCACAAAATGAGTGTCCATAGTGATGTGAAAAATCTTTATTGTGTTGTAGTCTTTCAACCCAACTCCTTTCTGCTGTATGTAAAATTGTTGTTGGAATTCCTATTTGTCTTGCAAATGTTGCGAATAGTGTAGCGTAATCGGTGCAACCTGTCATTATTTTACTATCCCAAATTTCTTTTGCTGTTCTTTGAAATCTATATTTGTCATTAAATTCTTTATCTCCAAATTTCACAACATGATTTATCCAGTTGAATAAACTTTCTATCTTTGTTATTTTGATGCCTTTTTCAATCTTGTGGTTATAATCACACAAAACTTTTTCTAAAACATATTCGTTCGAAATAAATGGTTGAGTGAGATTCCCATTAGTTAAATAAAAATCTGTATCTGCCTTTGTCAACTTTCTCATATTCGACTCCTTGTATAGTTTTGATTTTTTGATTTTCTCTAAATAATCAAAATTATCTATCGCGAAATCAAAATCTTCACAATTTAGAAAAGACACCGCTTTGTCACTTCTATCAAAAATTTCATATTTTTCTTTTCTTTCAATCTGTGTACAGTGTCCCAATCTATTCTCCACCACTGCATACAGTGTACCAAAGTCTCTTATAAAAAAGACTTTTTGTTGCATATAGTTGGTGCTCCCGTCAGGATTTGAACCCGAGACCTTTGTTCCGAAGTTGTATAAATACAATATCGGGAGTTCGTTTTTCATGCCGTTTTGCACCATATTTTATCGTATCGTAAAGTGCCTAAATCCCTTTATTTATCGAATGTTTAGCAATTTCACTTTAACAAAAAGTATTATACAACATTTTGCCAAGAAAACATAGCACAAAACGGCACTTTTGCAAAAATTTTGCATTTTTCTTGCAAAAATTCGTCACAAGTAAGCAATTTTGCTTATTTTTTTATTTTTCAAATTTTAAATAAGGAAGTATAACAATGAAAAAATTTTGGATAACCTTTGGTGCCATAGCCTTTGCGCTTATTCTTGGCACTGGTATTATTTTATTGTGCTGCCTACCAAAAGCAGCCCCATATAATGATAAAAACGACCCCGCAATTGAAATCCCTGTGGATCCAGAAACCCCACCGGAATTGCCAGACGACAATCCGACAGACAAAGAAGAAGATGAAAATCCAGCTGATGACATTCCACCAGAAACCCCAAAAGAAGATGAGGATCCAAAGGAAGATGTGATTGTTGGCACTGTCGTTCCACTTTCATTTAATGACGGAGCTATCATTGGCTACAACGGAACGAATAATGAAATCACAATCCCAACATCTTATTCCTTTGGTGGATATACAACAGAAGAAACAACCTTTGAAAATATTTGGGATTTTTATGAATGGTATCGCAACCAGCAATTTGAATGGAAAGGCAAAGAGATAACTATTCAACTTGCAAATGGCGAAGATTATGTTATTTCCAACTCATCAAACATTTTGCCGGAACTTGAAAATATTGATGACGCCTTTCCTATTATATATAAAGAAAGAAAAGAAGTGTTTGTTGAAGGCAACGATTTTCAAGTGACATCTATTGCTGACAGAGCTTTTGAAAATGCAACTATTAAAAAAGTTGTTGTGCCAGAAGGTATAACACATTTGGGCAATATGGCATTTTACAACTCAACATTAAAAGAGATTCAATTGCCAGAAAGTTTAATGTCAATTGGAAATTCTTGTTTTTCTGGCACACAATTGGAACATATCAATCTTCCAGCAAACATTAAAACAATTTCAATTGGTTGTTTTGACAGATGTGAAAGACTTATAGACATTGACTTATCAAACATTGAAAGAATTGAGGACTCTGCGTTCTGGGGCTGCATTGGACTTAAAGAAGTGACATTCTCTGACAACTTGCAATATATTGCCTACGCGTCTTTCTTTGTCACAGAATCTCTTGAAGTTATGGATATTCCAAGCAGTTTGACTGAATATACAACTTTCTGGAATTGTTATGACGGATTAAAGAAATTGATTTTACGACCTAACTTTGTTTTTGACTTGTCTTATGATTATTCTCAACTTTCTTCCCATCTTGCGGGAATATATGTTCCAGATGACTTGCTTGAACAATACAAAGAACAATATCCAGAACTCAATATTCTTGCAATCAGCGAACTATAAAAAATAGGCACACGTTTTGTTGTGCCTATTTTTTAATATAGATTGATGTTATCTAAGTCAGCAAATAAAGGACTGTCAAAAAATTGTAGCACCGGGATCGACATTGTTTGAAGTAAAATGAAAACGGTTTTCATATTCACGCTGTCATATCGATTATACAACAATGAAGTAATTGTGCCTTTGCTTAGTCCACTGATTTCAACTAACTTATAAATAGTTATCTTTTTCTCAAATAAAATTTCTCGCAACCTTTGAGAAACACATTTACTAATTGTCATATTTACACCATTCGGAAAAGAGTGATTAGCAGTCTAAATTTTCTTCACTAAATAATGGACTTCTGAAAAATTCATCAACAGAAACACCCAATGCTCTAATGATAACTACAAGCGTTGTCAGATTAACACCTTTATATCTTGAATATTGCAACGATACAATCGTCCCTTTTGACAAGCCTGTGATTTGCTCGATTTTATACCATGTAAGATTTTTTTCTCTTAATATCTCATTTATTCTTGCTGTCACTGCCTTTGAAACGCTCATATTCCACCCCTTTATGTTTTTCGATAACTATATTTTAGCATAACTATTTTAATAAATAATTATGTAAAAACATAAAATCTTTTTGAATTTGGCAAAACTTGTGCTATTATAGTTATGTAAAAACATAACTATTGGAGAATGATATGAGTTTTGGCAAACAAAATATTGATGAAATTATAAAACAATGTAAGGATATTGATGAACAGCTTTCGTCTGTCTCTGCTTGCGCCACTGGATACAGGCCACAAAAATGTATATGGGGCTTTAATGAAGGACATCCAAGATGTATTGATATGAAAAAACGTCTTAAAGAAAGAGTTGAGTATTCTATTGAAAATGGATATAAAATTTTTATTTCTGGAATGGCAATCGGGTTTGACACTATTTTTGCTGAAACTGTTTTGGAGTTAAAGAAAAAATATCCTTTTATAAAACTTGTTGCAGCACTGCCATGCAGAGATCAATATAAGCTTTGGAAGCCAGAGCAAATTGAAAGATATAAAAGGATTCTAAAACAATGTGACGATGTCCGCTGTCTTTATGAAAGTTATAACGACAAGTGCATGCTTGAAAGAAATGACTATATGCTAAATTGTTCTTCTCTTGTGTTTGCTTTGTTTGACGGAAAGCCCGGCGGAACAAAATACACAGTCAATAAAGCGAGGCAAAAGGGATTAAGGGTGGTAATCATTGAGCCATAAAAAAGACAAGTCATTTATAGACTTGTCTTTTATATTTTAATTTATTTAATAAATTCTTTCTGGCAAATCGTCAACAGGATCTTTCTCAAAAATTATATCAGCTAATGGATCTACCTTTCGTGCTATATCATCTCTCGTGTCATAATAATAGCGTTTTTTTTCAAGCTCAATTTCCCCATACACTTGCTTAACATATTCTTCTCGTGCTTCGCCTGTAAGGTATCTGTCTCTATCTTGGCAATGCCCAAATCTATAAACATCAGGTCTTGGTGCGTCGCCATTTCGCATTTTGACAACTTTGGCAAGTCCTAAAAGTTCAAGCGAATATTCACAATCAACCAACAATCCAATTTCTTCTTCGGAGAAATCTTTGCTTGCATATCTTTTGCAAATATCTGCTCTATGGTAATCAAAATCAGCATATTGATCAATAGGTGGATAAGCTCCCATAGAAGTATATTTTATTGTGCTTATCAATCGCAACATCTCATCTACTTCGTCATAAGAAGCGTCTAAGTTTTGTTTATTTAATTCGTTGACTTTATCTTTTACAAGAGGCAAAAGCATTTTTACAATTTCATTTTTTTTCTCGCCAACTTCTACATTGAGGAGAGCTGTATCAACATATCTTATTTGTTCTTTCTTAAAAAGTGCTTTAAAAATCCTTTCAGCTTCTGGCACTTCAACAGTATCGAACTTTTCAAAGGAATCTGCACAAAGTGGCTTATTTTCTTCAATCAATTCGCCTAAAAGTTTTGCGTATGTGTATTTGTTGTCGCTTTTCTCATTTACTATACTATTTATGATAGATGTTTCCAATACATCATAAGCATAAGAAATTCCATGTTGAATATATGCTTTATATATACCTGCATAATATGTCTGCAAAACATCTTGCATTTTATCATCATCATGATATTTTTTCACAATTCTTTTCATTTGCACATCAAGGACATCTGCCAATAAATCTTGTTTAAGTTTCATTTCTTTGGCGTCTTGCGGTGCATAAGCAAAATATTGAGCAATTTTGCTTTTTTCTAACTCTTGCTGTTCTGCTTTTCCAATCTTTACAAAGAAATCTTCTTCTTCAAGCGTTCTCAATAATGCTTTGCATGGAATATAGAAATCAATTGCTCTTGAATAATATTTATATTCTTCTTTTTGCAAATCGTCCCAAAACAGACCTAAATCAGAAACAAACTTATTCTTTCTTAAAACGTCAACTTCATGTGAATAATCCCAAAGCTCTTTCATACAAGCCACAGCAAATTGTCTTGCGTCAATTTCATGTTCTTGCAATAAATAAAGTGGAAAATCAAAATTATCTTCTTCGCTAAAACGTTCAGTAAGAATATTCAAACATTTATCGTCAAGTAATAAAGACGCATTGTAAAGTGTTTCAACTTCGTGCCCAGCCAAAAGCAATTCTTTGGGTGATAAAATTGTATCTGCAACTTTTTGAGAATAATGACCAATTATATTAGCATAGCGTTGACTTTCTTCTTTTGAAAAATCAAATCTTTTATTATATGCGGCAACATTGCTTTGAACAAAGTGCTTATATTCGTGTGCAATAGTTGCCAGAATTTGAAGTTGTGATTTTCTGTCAAACACCCCGCCATGATCATTTCGGTAATCTTTAAACAAAATTATTTCTTCATTTCTTAGAATATGGTGATTGCCCGGCAATATCTCATCTTCATAAGTATAGCCGCCCATTGCATTTGTATCATTAAGCGCTTCGTCAATAACTCTCTGCGGATCCTTTTCTACAAAAGAAACTCTTATCGGGTGCAATTTAAGCTCTTTAAATTTAGGCTTAACAAAGGCGTCAAGATATTCATTTAAGAGGTCTTGCATTTTGTCATAACCTACAATAACATCATTGTTTGCAAGTTTTTCAAGAAATTTCCTTTGTTTTCTATCAAGTTTCATAACTACCACCTTTCTATAATTATATCACAATTAAAAGTTTTTGTAAATATCTATGTGCGGGGTTTACAAAGAATACTCCCAATCATCTGTTTTCTTTCCGTCAGAATAAACAACTTTAAATGTTTGAACATTTGATTTGATTTTATATCCGCACAGTCTTTTTATGCTAAACTCAATTCCTTTATAATTAAACACATCAACACAGCCGGTTTTTATCAATTGTTGAGAGGTTTTAGGCTTAATGAAATTTTTGAAGAAATTATATGCTTTTACATGTCCAACTGCATATTCTTCAAATCCATGATTTTCGCCAACATATTTCAACTCACTTATCTTAGCTGCGTCAACATTTAATTCTTTACAAAGGCTTGCCATTTTGTCAACAAATATATCTTCTTCGCCAAGCCATAATTTTGTGATGACCATATTAAACGTTGCTTTAAACCTTTTCTTTCTCAAAGCGTTTTTCAAATTAGAAAATTTCATATTGGCATGAATAATTTGATTGTTCTTTTCTTCATCATAATGGTGAAGTCCGATACGGACTTCGTCAACAAGATCATTTAAAATCTCAACTTTTTCTTCTGTCAACAAAGATCCATTTGTATTTAAAATGATATAGCTTTTATAAGGTCGAATTTTTCTTAGCAATTCGACTAACGCGTCAAAGTCTAAAAGAGGCTCGCCACCTGTCACACCAACAATATTATAATCGCTTTCAGACAATATAGCTTCAACCATTTTGTCAACATTTATTTCTGTTCCTTTACGGTTATTCCTATCAATACAAAACCAGCAAGCACCATTACAACGATTATTCATTTTAACTTGTAAAAATTTAGGCGCTTCGTCAGAACAGTGGCAATTCTTATTTGGAGTAAAATGTTTCATAAAATTCCCTTTTTGTGATTATATCACAATTATAAATTTTTGTAAATATCTAAGCAAAGTTTTTACAAACATGATGAAGTTTTATGATCACTTTTTTATTAAAAACATATACAAACTTATAGAAAATATGTTATAATGTCCATAAAGAACATTAAACAAAGGGCTTTCAATGATAACATATAAAATCAATACAACAAAACTAAAAGAAAATTATGAAATGTTTGCAGGCTTTGGACCTGTTTATTTTCCTATTAAAACAAATCACAACCCAATAATTTTAAAAGCACTTAAAAAACTTGACTGCGGATTTGAAACTGACAGCATTGAACATATTAAAAAAGTTTATTCAAGAAAATCCGTTGACAAGATTATGTTTTCAAATGTTGCAAAATCTTATGAGGATATTGCGTGGGCAATAAAGCATAAAATTTCTTATTATACAATTGATGATGAGAACTCACTTAAACAAATTATTGACTTAGCAATTAAACACAAATTGCCAAAGCTGAAAATCAATGTAAGACTAAATGTATATGAGTGTTTTAAAGAAGAATTTGATAAAAAAGGTGCAACAGACTCTCGTCTTGGCGCGATTGTAAAAACTGCAACAAAACTTTTGAAAATTATTAACAAAGAAGATCGCATTAAAATAGAGAAAGGAATAAGTTTCTATATTCAAGCTGAAATTCACAATGACGAAGATTGCTTGATAAAGATGTTGGAACACATAACAAAGTCTTTCAACAAAAATATAGGCATTGATTTCATCAACATTGGTGGTGGAGCAAATAAAGAACGCTTGCTTGACACCATACCAACAATTGAAAAAACTCTTAAATATTTTGGTGCAAAATATATCGTCTTAGAGCCCGGAAGATTTATGGTTGGTGATGTTGAAGATGTTTATATCCCATGCGTTAGAGTTGTTGACAATTTGACACTTAAAACCGAAGTTGTGGCTTCGCTTGAACTTGGGATTTATAATGGCTTAATAGATATGCAGCTTCACAAAAGACAATTTGAAATTTTTGCCTACAATGGCGAAAAATTGATAAAACTTGAAGAAGCAAACAACAATCAAAAACTCGTTTTGCGTGGACCAACCGCCGACTCTCTTGATGTAATTGGTATTTATTCTTTGCCAGACTGCAAGATTGACAACAAAACAATATTTGTTATAAAAAATGTTGGTGCTTATGTTGAAGTTTTCAACTCTGCTTTCTCTGGGCAAGTTAAAACTTGTTTTGTTGAGGTGTGCCAATGAAAAAACTTAAAACTTGGAAAGGATATAATTGGCTTGACTTGGCTTTGATACTTTCTGGCATTATTGCTGTGACTGTCACAGGAATTTTGTTTAAATCAGAATGGTTTATTATTGCAAACACTCTTTTGGGATTGCTATGCGTTTTCACACAAGCCAAAGGAAAAATTGCCACGCAATTTATTGGTGTTGCTTACTTTTGTTTTTATATCTTCATCTGCTACACACAAAAGTTTTATGGCGAAGCACTTTTATATTTGATAATCATGCTGCCTATGTATATTTATGGTGTTATCCATTGGCTTACACATAGAGATAAGAAAGATAATGTTGTCATTGTCAGAAGCAATCTTTCAAAAAAAGAGTGGTTGTTTTCATCTCTCGCTTTCGTTGGTGTTGGTGTTGCTGTTTTCTTTATTTTACGAGCACTGCAAACAAATCAACTTGTGACAAATACTTTTTCATTTTTGTCAATGCTGCCCGCTGTTTATCTTTTAATCAGAAGATGTAAGTGGAATCAAGTTGCATTTTTGATAAATGACTTTATCGTTCCTATTCTTTGGATTTTTCTTGTGGTGCAGGGAGACTTGTCTTTCATTCCAATGTGTATATATCATGTTTTTCAAATTGCTTATGATGTATATGGTTTATTTGAGTGGATTAAACTTGAAAAGAAGCAAAAGCAAGAAATTGTCCTTAATCCACAAAATGATGAAGAAAACAATCAAAATCCGTCTATTTAGGCGGATTTTTTATATTAAAATGGTGCAAAAAGCGAAGTTTTATGTTATAATGTCTTTGAGGTTTATATGGATCTTCAAAATTTAGTAAATGAATATATAAACAATCAGCTTTTGAAAGTTGATAATTTGTCAACTGAATTAAATGGAACAATGATTGATAGATTGTTTGCAAAGAAGTTTAGAAAATACTCTATTGACCCACAAGTGAGAATTGATGTCGAAGCAAAATTGAACAATATCATCAGCAAAAAATTGCCTTTGACTTTTGTGCCAAGTTTTGGTGGATATAAGCATTGGTGGAGTCCAACATATCCAACAATTGACCGGGCAGAGATTTTTAATATGAAATTTATGCTTGAATATCTTGCACCAATCTGTGCCAACTACACTGACAACAAAAGCACAATCGAATATGAAAGCGAAGAAATTATTTTAAGTGAACTCAACAATGTTCCACAATCTGGACTGGACGAATACACAAATACTTTTAGAAAGGCTTTGGAGTTTTTCAACAAAAATCAAAAAGTTGTTGAAATGAAATTAAGTCTTGCAAGAGAACAATATAAAGACTATAACTTTGACAAACAAAAATTGCTTAAACGTATTGAAGAAATGATGTCGGATTACACCGATCGTTTCAACAGTTATGCCCCAGACGATCAAGCAAGAAGAATACAAAAAGCAAGAACAAATTTCAAACTTGACGGAGTTATTGATTATTCAAACTTGTCAGACGAAGAAAAGGAAGAACTTTACAAAAAGTCTCGAATATTAAACGAAGCCTTCTTGGACGCCGATTATGAAGTGCGTGGCAATGATTTCTTTGAAAAAGAAAACAATATTCCACTGCTTTTCTCTTTCGGACTTGGACCGGGTGGAGAAGCTTGGCTACACATTGGATCAAGTAAATCTTCAATGACAGACTTTTGGGCAGGCACAGGAATTTTGGAAATAAGAGAAAATGGACAAATCATTGAAAGAATTTTGAGTAGGACTCAATTTGAAAATATTAAAGACAAACTTGTGAAAGTTGATGTTGAAAGTCCAATTTCAAACATTTGTTCCCCACTTTCTTACATCTATGTTTATGAAGGACAACTTAATTTCTAATTTAAAGGAGTAAATTATGATTTCAGAGGACAGAAAAAAACATATTTGGGCTGTTGCAAAATTCCTAAAAGAATACGCCATTTCACAAAATATGCCACAAAAAGATGTTGAAGAACTCTACACTCTTGGACTCTTGCATGACATAGGTTATGAATTTTTGGAAGAAAAAGATTACACGAAACATGAAATTTATGGTGGCAAACTTTTGAAAAAACAGGGTTATAAACATTGGAAGGAAGTATATTATCACGGCGTGGCAAACTGCAAATATCAAAGCAGATTGTTGGATTTGTTGAACTGGGCAGATATGAGAATTGACAGCAGTGGCAATGAAGTGTCATTAGACGGTCGCCTTGAAGAACTTTCCAAAAGGTATAATGTTCCTATAAAAGAACTTAATTCATACCCAATTGTTTGCGAGCTTAAAGCCAAAGGTTTTAAATAAGGAGTTAATATGAAAAAAGTTGCATTAGTCACAGGCAGCACAATGGGAATTGGACTTGCCACTGCCAAAAAATTGGCAAAGAAAAATATTGTCATTATCAACAGCAATAAAGCAGTTGACAAAGATTTTATTGAAAAAGAATTTGGTAAAAATGCGGAAGTTTATTTTTACAAAGCTGACATCTCAAACAAAGAAGATTTGACAAAGATGTGCGATTGGATTAAAAAGAAATTTGGTAGACTTGATTATCTTTCTGCACACGCAGGAATTATCCCTTTGCCATGTGGAATTGATGACATTACAGATGAAAATATCCACAAAACAATAGACACAAACTTGATTGGGACTTTCAACACGGTTAAAATTTTTGGAAATCTTATCAAAGAAACTGCAAAGAAAGGATCAATTGTTTGCACAACATCTGTTGACGGAATTATTGGCGAGCCTTACGCTGTGATTTATTCCACAACAAAAGCAGGCATAATTTCACTCACAAAATCCTATGCAAGATATTTTGGCGAGAACATTCGTGTGAACGCAGTTGCACCGGGACTTATCGACACCCCACTGACAGCAAGCTCTGGCGAAGATCCAAAAGCCACAACAGATTTTTCAATCATCAAACGCATGGGCAAGCCGGAAGAAATTGCCAACGCAATTGCTTTCTTGCTTTCCGATGAAGCAAGTTTTATAACCGGTCAAATTCTTGCAGTTGACGGTGGATTTACATTAAAGTAAAGGGAGAACATAAATGAAAAAACTCAAAATTGGGATTATTGGAACAGGTGTTGGAATAAGGACACATTTGAAAGGATTTAGAACTGTTGAAAATGCAGAAGTTGTCGCAATCGCAGGTAGCTCACTTGCAAGAAGTAAAGAGTTTGCTGAAAAGTTTGAAATCCCCGTTGCTTGCGCTGATTATAAATAATTATGCGACCGAGATGACATAAATCTCATTTGCATAACAACACCAAACAGATTTCATTTTGACATGGTGAAATATGCCCTTAAAAGTGGCAAACATATTCTTTGCGAAAAGCCACTGTCTGACGACAGCAAAGAAGTTAAAGAGTTGATTAAACTTTCAAAAGAATATGAGGCTCTAACTCTTGTTGACCACCAACTTAGATTTAATCCGTATATTCAAAAGATAAAAGATTTAATACAAAAAGATATTCTTGGGAAAGTCTATTTGGTTAAAATCAATCAACAGGGCTCTGGCTTTGCAAATGAGAATGCAACTTGGTGTTGGAGTTTTGACGGATCACAAGGTGGTGGTGTTCGCTTGGCTATGGCTTCTCACTTGACTGATTTGTTGCAATATTGGTTTAATTCCCCAAAGCCAACAAGTGTTATGGGCTATCTCAATCCAATCACAAAAGAAAGAAAAGACACAAAAGGCAAAGTGAGAAAAGTGTCTGCAAGCACCATTTGCAACGCAACAATAAACTTTGCTGATGAAATGCAGGCAATCTTTACAATCAATGCCGGATCTTACATGGAATCTCGTTTTGATATTCAAATATTTGGTGACAAAGGTGAAATCACTTTCTCTTTGCAAGACAAATTGAATTTGTATTTGCGTTCTAATGTTGGCGTTAAGCAGAAAGTTGAAGTTGAAGGAGTTTTTGACGATGAAAAAGAAAATAAAGCTTCAATATTTTCTGGCTCGTTTAGATATTTTGCACCAAAACTTATCAACTCTATTTTGAAAAATAAATATAAACCTATAAGCGAATGTGCAAATTTTACAGACGCAGAATATAACTTGAAAATTTTGGACGCAATTAAAGAGTCCGCAAACACAGGTTTATCTGTGCAGATAAATAAACCTAAAACAAATAAAAATGTTTAGTCTTGCAGGAGTTTTAATGGATATAAAACAAGAAATCAAAGAAAGAATTGAAAAAGCAAAGGCGCTCAAAAAGACAATCAGTTTTGAATGGTTTGAGCGATTTTTTGATATGCTTGAAAAGTCTGGTGTTAGTGATGAAATTATCCGTAAAACAATGGACTATGCACTAAGTGCTGACGGACTTGAAAGAACAACAGCAAAAGGCAACAGTGAAGGTTTTTACAAAAACAAACAATCAGCACAAGCAATCAGCGGTTTTTTTGAATATATGAGAAACATGGCACAAAACTATGGGCAAGAAAGATTTAAAGACTTTCTTGAAAACTCACTTTTGCAGATTGCTGATGAATATGAAGAATATAAACAAAATGGTTTTGGCAAGCGCACATCTTTGAAAAATCTATTTTTGAAACATCTTGTGCTTGAAAATCCAGAGGATGTTGTTTTTGAATATTTTGGAACGCCAATTGATAAACTTTCAGCAGATGAAGATTTAAGTTTGATTTATTTAAAAATCGCAGGAATGGAAATCGGAGATATAAAATTTCAAGAACAAAATGGAAATCCACCGGCAATACATTTCACAGATTTTCGCACACTAAACGGACTTGAAAAAATGGGTTTGGGCAGTCACCTATTCACTGAATTTTGCAAACAGATGACGGAACACAAAACTGGTTATCCCGTGATTGCGTGGAATGTTATGAAAGGTCATGACGGAGAACAAGTTTATGCCAAATGGGGAGCCTATCCAATTATGGTTGGATGTGAAAACGATTTTTGGGAATATGACACAACGCCGCTAACACCAGAAGAAACTGATAAATTTTATGGCGATCACGGAAGATTGTTTTACTTTGCACCAGAAACAATTGAAAAATTGGCAACAAAGCAAAACACAAGATATGGGCAACAGAAACAAATTGAAGAAATAACTTTGTAAAGAGGTAGAATATGAATTTAACTGAAATAAACAAAAACATTGTGGACAGAAGTGACTTGTTTTATTGGCAAGCAGAAAGACGTGTCACAGTGCAAGAAGCTGCTGAAATTTGGAAAGATAGACATTCAGCTATTAAGAATGACGAACTTTTAAAAAAGGTCAACAAAGTTCTTAAAAATGAAGTTTGTGTTTCCATTGACGAGGTTGACCCAGAAAAGCAAGAAGCAAATGGAAGCGTCAACTCAAATCGCATTGGATATTTGAAGAATGGTAAAAAGGTAATTATTCGCTGTCATCCACGTGGGTTGAGAAATGGTTATTTTTATGTGGAATCTCTTGCTGCCAATCTTTTAAGTGAAAATGGACTTTCAACCTACAAGACTTACGCAATACATGATTGTGAAAATGAAAATGATTGTGCCTTTCAAGTGATTGAAAGAATTGACGGACACAATATTGACAACTTTTTGCAAGAACATCCAGAATGTGAACAAAAACTTGTTTTTGAAATGGGTAAAACTATGGCGAAAATCCATAGAATACAAGTTGACGGATTTGGTCCTTTTGACAATGAACTTGCCAAGAAAGGTGTTTTGAAAGGCATACACAAATCTTTTTACGATTCTGTTCTTGCAGGACTTGACTTTGATTTAGACACTCTTGTTGAACATAAAATTTTGACAACAGCAAAAGCAAAAAAATATAAGCAGCTTTTCACAAACAGCAAAGATACACTTTCTTGCAAACAGGCTGTTTTGGTGCATAATGATTTTGCCGACTGGAATTTGCTGACAGACGGAAAAACAATCAATGGAGTTTTGGATTTTGACGAATGTGTTGGAAGTGACCCCGTGACTGATATTGCTTGTTGGAGCCTATTCTTTACACCAAGCAGATTGAAAATCTTTTTGGACGGATATTTCACAATTGCAAAACGCCCAGAAAACTTTGAACAAAAATTTCAATTGTTAAAATTAAGGTATTCCCTTTCAAAAATGACTTTAAGGACAAGACGCTATTTCTATGAGAAAAGCGACTTTATGAAGAAAATGATTGAAGTTGGAAAAGAGAGTTTGAAAGCAGGCGAAGATTATTTTGGACTTTCTAAATAAAAAATTTAAAAATATTTTGTAAAAACACTTGCATTATTTTTGCAGGTGTTTTATAATACTCTCATAAACATACGCTATGTATGTTTAAGTGGGAGCCAAAAGATGAAAGTAATCAGCGAAGAAAAAGTTGGATTGGTGCGAGACTTTATAAAAGATTTTCAACAAAAAGAAGGGAGAGCGCCTTCATTCAGACAAATTGCCAAAGGATGTAATTTCCCAAGCATACAAACAGCACAAAAGTATGTTGCCATTCTTCAAAGTCGTGGCGAAATCGAGAAAACAGATTCTGGCAAAATCGCAGTCCCTTTCAATCTGCAAAAAGGCCGAACAATAATAGCCCCATTGGTCGGAAGTATTGCGTGTGGTCCCCAAATACTTGCAGTGCAGAACATTGAAGCCACTTATCAGCTTCCAACAGCTATTTTTGGTGATGAGCCAACAATGATATTGACCGCCAAAGGAAACAGCATGACCGGCGTTGGAATTTACGACGGTGATTTGATTGTTGCAAGCATTTGCAACGAAGCTAAAAATGGCGATGTTGTTGTTGCTTTAATTGACGACTCTGCAACTGTCAAAACTTACTACAAAAAGAATGGCAAACACATCTTACACCCCGAAAATCCAGAGTATGAAGATATTTTGCCAGAAAATCTTATTATACAGGGAATTGTAAAACACACAATACATAGTTTTTAGGAGGCTTTAAATGAAAACTATACACTACTGTCCCAATTGCGGACGCTGCATAGGCGAAAGCACAACAACAGACGAAAGCTGCTTATGCAAAGTCCTTACAAAAGAGCCGGTGAAATTGAAGAAACATCAATTTGTTATGAAAAACACTTGTAAAAAATGTAAAACTGTCATCTTTGTGTCGTTAGAGTTTAAGAATAGTTAAATTTTAATAGTGGACCACAGAGTCCCAGACGTATGACAAAATATCCACATGGACCTTAATTGTCCGGATAACGAAATTTATCCTAAACATTTAAGGTTTTTTTAATCCCGCATGTTTAGGCATGTGGGATTTTTTTAATTTTAAAAAATCGAAACCATAATTTTGACCCATTTCTCAGTTATTACTTATGAAAGGATTTTTAAAGATTTTCTCAAAAACTTTTTTCAATGTGTCAGACATTGAAACATTGACTTTGCTAAGATAGCCACGAAATCAACAAAAGGAGGTAAATTGCGGTGCGAACTCGTTTTATACAAAATGACATTCTTGCTTTTCTACAAGATTATAAACAACACACAATGCAAGACATTTGCAACGAGTTGGAAATAAGTCGTTCCACATGCTTGCGACATTTGAACGATTTGTCTTTGCACTACAATATCCAGACTTTTGTTGGTGGAAGAAATACAGGTGGCGTGAAATTGATTGGCAAAAAGCAAATTGATGTGAACTTGACAGATGACGAACTGCAACTCGTCATCAAGCAATTAGAGTCGTTGCAGGGCTCTAAAAATATTGAAGCTTTTGCAAATAAACTCGCTCGCCTAATTGAAAAGGAGCAAATAAATGAAAGTAAAATACTTTGATCGCATTGTTGCGGAAGATTACATTGAAATCAATGTAAGTGCAAAAATTTCACACTTTTTGAAGGATGAAAGAAAAAGGTATCGAGAAGAAAAGGAACAAAACAAAGATAATGTCTCTTTGGAAAAGCTTGTTGATAAGGGTTTTCAGCCTGTTGAAACTACAAGTGTTGAACGAGAAATTGCAAAAAGAGAAAGAGAACGAAAATATTTACAAAGCAAAGATTATAAACGGTTTTTATATTCTTTGAGAAAAGAAATCAAAAATACAATGGATATTATGCCTAAAATGGTGCGAATGTCTATGTTTTTGCGATTTTTTAAAGGATTCTCTATTTCACAAATTGCAAAGGCACTTAGCATAACTAAAAGTTCTGCCCAAAGTTATTTAGCGGAAGGCAGTAAATATATTAAGTATTTCTTAAATAAAGACATTAAGCAGCAAGATAAGCTTGAACGCCAAAGACGCATGAGAATTGAACAAGAAAAATATGATAAACTTTCTTCAAAAAAATTTTAAAAAAATCACATTTTCAAAACGCTAAACATTCGTAAAAATAAGCACTTTTTTGAAATTGGCCCCATACGATTTCCCTATATAAGTGAAGGGGCAAAAAAATAAGTTTTATAGTTTTTGATGTTCTGCATGGGCTATGCGTTCGCATGGCTCGTGCAGTAAAAACTAAATTTAATAAGGAGACTTTATGAACGAACAATATACAATCAGAGTTTATGACACAAGACTTGTTTCAAAGGTTGAAGAACTCTACAAAAATTGCAAAGACATTTACACGTCAAAAAATCCTTTCATGGTAGATTGCTTGGTGAGAGGCATGGAAGTTATTGAAAAGGATTTGTTTGGCACAAAGAAAACTGACAATGTTGAAGAACTTTACAACGAAGTTAAACTGACAATCAAAAAGCTTGACATCCTTTTGAAGCTTTGCGAGAAAACTGCACGAGAGAGCATTGCAAACATTAAGATCAATCAAAATCTTTTGTCTTGCAATTATAAAATGCTTTTGGGCTTGTCAGACAACAATCCAGAGCCAAGAGAAAAAGTGGAATCTGGCATGTATGACAATCTTCCTGCACGCTTGGAAGAAGTTTTGGAAGAAGTCTTGCAACATTTTTTGGGTAAATGAGCGTCCCAAATGTAAACCTATTTATTGGATATGTTGACTGCTTGAAAGGAAAAAGCAGCCAAGACAAATATGTGAAAGAAAATTTTGAAACAAGACGATTTTATTCTGCTGGCAAAGATTATGATTATGTTAAATATGTGCAAAATGGAAGCAAAGAAAAATTAGATTTTGTTGACTATTCTGGGAATGAAGAAAAAAGCAAAGGCATTTTCAATGAAAATGGCCTTATGGATGAAAAACAAATAAAAGAATTGCGAACAAAACTAAGGGATTGTCAAAGCCCAATTTGGCATGGTGTTATTTCTTTTACAGAAGAATTTGGAGACAAGTTTTGTGACGATTATGAAAAGGCATATAACCTTATGAAAACGCAGTTGCCGAAGTTTTTTGAAAATGCAGGCTTACAACCGGACAATATGGTTTGGTTTGCAGGACTACACGAAAACACTGACAACAAGCATATTCATTTTTCATTCTTTGAGAAAGCCCCTTTAAGAATGAGACAACGCCACAAAGGATTGTTTTATTCAAATGGAATGATAAACAAAACTGCATTGAGCAAGTTTAAAGTCGCTTGCGAACTTCATTTACTGAACATATACAAACAAATAGGAAAAAACAGAAACGCTCTTACAAACTCAATGAAAGAAGGACTAAATTTAGGAGCATTTATGAAAAATATCAAATCTCTCATCTTTATTCTTCCAGAGAAAGGAAGATTAAGCTATGAAAGTGAGAACATTAAGCCATTCAAACCACAAATTGATTTGATTGTAAATTCAATTATCCACTCAAACAAAGACTTAAAGCAAAAATTTGATAACTTTGACAAAATTTTGACTATTCGAGACAATGAACTTTTGAAAGCCTATTCCAAACTGAAAATAAATTACACAGACAAGCTTTTGCATGACAAGTGTATTTATGACATCTACCGCAGGCTTGGAAATCTTGTTTTGCTTACAGTTAAAGAAATTCGCATGGAACAAAGAAAACTGGACTATGAAACAAGAAATCGTCTTGTAAGAAAGAGAATTGACAAGTTTAAAAGAAAAGCACTTATCAAAAAGTGTATGCAACTTAGCGAACTTGTCAATCGAGAAATCGTATCTGCCTTTCAGGAATATTTGGACAAGCTTGAAGAAGCAAATTTCAAAATTATGAAAGAAGAAGGGTTTTTGGATTGAAGATTTTGAAAAAAGTCATTATTTGGCTTGTTATCTTTGCGGTTTGCTTTGTTTGTGGATATTTAGTCAATATGTTTGTTTCAAACAATTTTGCACTTGAATTTAAGTTTAATCCTGCTTTGCTTGTTGCAGGAAAAACTTGGCTTTACACTTTGTTTCTTGTGTCAATTTTCTTTGTTATGTGGCTGTTTGCTTGGTTTAAAGGGATTGGGAAAAATCCAAAGACAATCATGCAAGCCAAAGAAAAAGATAAAGATATTTACACAGGACTTGAACAAGCACATTTTCAAACAGATAAAGAAATTCAAAACAACTTTAAAACAGTTGACTATATAAACTTGCCAAAGACAGACATTGAAGGAATCCCTGTCAAAGCCGAAGAAACAGCAAAAGGATATAAAATCACTTTTGCAAAGCCAGCACACACTCTTGTCATTGGAACAACTGGCTCTGGTAAAACAACAACATTCATCAATCCTGTCGTGCAAATTTTATCTCACACTCAAAGTCAGCCTTCAATGCTCTTGTCAGATCCAAAGGGTGAACTCTATGCCTTGCACGCCAAAAGCCTTATAAATCGTGGCTATGATGTCAAAGTGCTTGACTTACGAAATCCTTACTGCTCAATACGTTGGAATCCACTTGAAAGGCCTTTTGAAATGTATCAAGAGATGTTGTCACTTGATGACAAAGTCCACTTAAACGAAGAAGAAGGCTATTATGTTTTTGAAGAAAAAATCTATTACAGCGAAGAAGAGAAAAATGCCGCTGTGCAAGTGCGAAAACAAGAAATCTTTGATGAAGTGTATGAGGACTTAAACGACATTTGTTCTGTTCTCTGCCCCGTCACAAATAAGAGTGAGCCTATTTGGGAAAGTGGCGCCAAAAACTTTATTCTTGCGATCACTCTTGCCATGCTTGAAGATAGTGAAAATCCAAAACTTGGCATGACAAAAGAAAAGTTTAATTTTTACAACATTATGAAGATTGCCACAAACACACAAAACGATTGCGAAGATCTCATGGACTATTTCAAAAATAGAAGCCCGATTTCTAAAAGTGTCAGTCTTTCAAAACAAGTGCTTGACGCCAGCGACAAAACACGAGGATCTTATTTGTCAACAATCTTTGACAAACTTTCAATGTTTAGTGACATGAGTATTTGTTCTTTGACAAGTGCAAATGAAATCAACTTTGGAGAGATTGCGACAAAACCAACAGCACTGTTCTTGCAGATTCCAGACGAAAAAGAAACAAGACATACACTTGCTGCTATGGTAATTTTGCAAGCCTACAAAGCACTCGTAGCGAAGGCAAACACATATCCAGATTTGGCACTGCCAAGAAGTGTATATTTTCTTCTTGACGAGTTTGGCAATCTGCCAAAAGTCCACAAACTTGAACAAATGATTACAGTTGGCAGAAGCAGAAAAATTTGGCTTTCTCTTGTTGTGCAATCCTATGCCCAGCTTGCCAAAGTTTATGATGACAAAAGTGCAGACATTATCAAGTCAAACTGCAATATTCAAATCTTTATTGGAACAACAGATTTGAAAACTATTGAAGAATTTTCAAAAAAATGCGGAAATTTCTCAATAATTCAACGAAATGTCAGCTTTTCTTCATCAAATGACAATGTTGGAAGCTCTGTAAGTGTCAAAGAAAGGCCCCTTATTTATCCAACAGAATTGCAACAACTCAACAGCCCAGACAACATGGGAAATGCAATTGTCAATGTCTTTGGCTTTTCGCCAATCAAAAGCAAATTTACGCCAAGTTATCAAAGCAGATATTTTGTTTTGGAAAAGACAAATCAGCTTTTATCCGAAGGCAAATATTTCAATGAAAAACAAGTTTTCTATAACATGCTTGAAAGAAATAAAAGTGTGCTAAGAAGAGAAAGATTTGAAACAAACAGATTTGACATAACGCCTTTTGTTGAAAGCTTTAAAGTCCAAATTGAAAAGTTTGATTTTGAAAGCTTGGGTTGTTTTGAATATAAGCTTGAAATTCTCAAAGCACTTGACAATCAAGATTTCGACTTGGTTTGCAAACGCGTGCAAGACATCTCAAGAATGCTTGAAAAATGTGGAACAGACGATTATGGCAATGCCACAAACTTAATTATGAAAGCCGAACAATTAAAAAGGTTGGTGAAAACATGACAACAAAATTAAAACACTCTTTTATTGCCCTTTTATGTATTGTGTTCTGTATTCTTCCCGCAACAATATTGTCAATAAATTTTATGCCAACTCAAACTGCTGACGCTGTTGTTATTGGCCCGATTGTTATGCCCGATGATATAGTCAATCCGGGTATTGGAACGGACTATGATAAACCTGTTGCGAAGGAGTGGTCCAACAGCACTGGTGTTCCAGCGGCAAAACCAAACGCTGACGGCAGCCTAAAATCCTACTCATCATTATATGTAAAAAATGATAAATTTTTCAAAGTTTACAGCCCAGACAGAAGATATGGATCAGTTGTTATGTATTTCAAAGTTGTAAGAACTGACAAGCGCCCAATCTATGATGATGACGGAATTTTAGATGTCTCATGGAACACAGCAGTTGCCGCTGACGAAGTTGTAGATTATGCAGCGAACTTATATATCAAAACTCAAATGGCTTACTACACTTGGAATGGCTTTTGCGGAACTGTTCTTTATGACAAATTTGAAAGTGGAAGCTTTCCGCTTCGTTGGAATACCGGAAATACTGTCAACGAATCTGTGATTTTTATTATGCCAGATGAAAATCTAAACAATTATGGTGCAGGTCCTTACAAAAACAATGGAATAAATCCGGGATATGACTATTTCAAGTTGACGAACATTCATAGATTTGATACGCCTATGTTTTCTGTTAGCTTAAAAGGAAAAGGCTATTGGGAAAATTGTTTTTGGGGTGGATGTTTTGACTATGTAAGCTTTGATGACAATATGACTGGATATATAAGCCGAGCAAATCGAAACTGGTCAAACACTCTTAAAGCAAACACGAACAAAGGCTTTTACAAAGGACAAACCGCTTATTACTCGCCAAAGGCTTTCACTGTTGTCGCGAGCAATCTAAACAATTTTGTTAAAGTCAATGGCGTGCAAGCCACACCAAAAACCGGAACAGATGTTGTGCCTTTCAAAGACGGACATCACATAAGCGTTTCAAATGAAGGCATAACAACCATTGAAATTGAAAATGGTGCAGAAAATGTTTACACCCCATATTATTGCTTTGTTGACACGAAATTGCCCGATGTCAGTTATTCATATCACAATGCAAATGCAACCGAATTAAGACGCGTTGGAAGCATTACAACAACTGCAAGTGGTGCCAAACAACAATCAATCTTTGAAGGGGTTTTTCGCGATCAAGTGCAAGTCAATTTTGGCACTGCCGAAAACGAAAGCCCAGAAACCGCTACCTACAAATTTAATGGCAAAACTTACAATCTCACAAGCGGAACTTGGCTTTCACAAGAAGGAAGATATGAAGTGACTGTCACAGATTTGGCAGGGAACAAAACAATAAGCACCTTTGATATTGACTGCTCTTATCCAACAGCAAATCTTGACAGAATGTCAAATGACAAATCACTTAAAGTCAGCAGATGGTGGCTTGTGAATGTCCCAACAGGATACAAAGACGCAGGATCCTATTCTTTTGGAATCTTAGACTTTGCAAAAGATTTTGCAATGCAGGCTGAAAGAAACACACACGTGACAAGTTATCACTTAGACAATATTGATGACTTTGTAAACACGCATTTGGTTGCAAGCGGAAACACTGTCAAGCTTGGCGACTATTGGTATTATAAGTCAATCAACAATCCGGAACTTTTTGTCTATTATTTTGATGAAAATTCATTAAACGTAGCAATAGAGTTTTACAGCAAAGATTTTATTTCACAAGAACAAAAATACAAAATAAACTCAACATTCTCGCCAAATAATTATGGCACGCATATTGACGACTCAATGTATAGCAATATTATTTTCAAAAACTTAATGTCTGCCTACTATGTCAATAATTTTGCTTTCAAATCTGAAGATATAAACGAAAGCTATAAAGTTTATTATGACTTTGCAGAAGATGACATTGCAGATTGGAAAGAATTGCAATACAATAAAACCTTTGCAAGCCAAGCAAATACACATGGCTTGTATATGATTAAAGAAGTTGACTTTGCAGGACATGAAAGTTGTTATTTTGTATTCTTAGACTTACAAGCGCCCATGCTTGATATTGAAGCAACAATCTATGGAAAAGACAAAACAATATCTCAAACGATTTCTGTAAATGATATTCCAGAAAATCACGAACTCATCTTCTATTATGAAACTTTCAAAATAACAAATGTGATTGAAGATGACCGGTGGTGGATTATGGAAGTCAAAGATCCAAAAGGTCAAATTGCAAGATACACATATCTTGATGAATTGCCGAACTTTGACGGATATGCACCCGGTGAATATACAATCACTGTCGCCGACAGATTGTCAAATGTTTTCACTTTCAAAGTTTGCTTACTTGGCAAAGCACCAGAAGCAACTTTCACTGACATCAATGCCAAAATGCAATTGAGAATTGACATCAAGTGCAGCGAGGATTACAACTATGTTGCAGACTTGAAAATATATCGAAATGACGTTTGTTTAAACTCGCAGCTTGGCTATGATGAATTTCCAGATGATGACACAAACTCTCTTATTTATATCAATGCAGACAACCTATCCTATCTTTTCAACAAAGGTGGAACTTATGTTGTTGAAATCACAGACAACTTTGGTCGAGTTGTTTCCTATGAATATAAATTTGAGAAAGACTTGCCGACAGGCACGCTTATTGGTGTTGAACATAACGGAAAGACAAACAGCGAAGTGAAATTCATTTACAACACAGACAAGTTTTATGTTGCGATTGAAAACAACGGAAAAGTGTTTTCGCCAGAAGAACTTGCTGACAAAAATTTGACAACCTTAACATTCAGCCCAAACGAAAATTCAATTGACAATTTTGTTATCAAACTTATTGACCGATCAGACAATGAAAACTACAATGTATATGCTTTCACAATCAAAACAACAAAACCTATTCTCAATCTTTTCGGAGTTGAAAATGGTGGAAAAACTGGTGGCACAGTTTATGCCATGTGGGAAAACAATGAGGAACAATACACCGCTTCCTACACCCATAATGGCAAGACACAAGAATATAGAAAAGGACAAATCCTTACAATTGACGGAAAGTATGAAATCACACTTTATGACGAAATAGGAAATTTCACAACTGTAAATTTTGAAATAGACAAATCCATTGACTTTACAATTGCAGATGTCAACGGAAACACTTATTCACTTGAAGAAATAAAAACTATCAACTTTGATATTAGACTTATAGATAACGAGCCACTTACAATTTCCATGACAAAAGACAAAGAAAATTTTGAATATGAGTTTGGACTTATGATAACCGAAGAAGGTTTTTATGAAGTTAGACTTATTGATGAGTTTAACAACTCAATCTTCTTCTCTTTCACGATTGACAAAACGCCGCCCGTTGCAACCTTATATGGCGTAGCCGAATATGGCAAAACAAATAAAAGTGCATGGGTGACTTCAATGGAAACAAACCTTATTTGTTGGTATCTTGTGAATGACGAATATAAAGACGTCTATCGTCTTGGACAAGAACTTACTGAAAGCGGAAAATATTTAGTTTGCATATCAGACCAAGCAAGAAATCTCACAACCTTTGAATTTGAAATAGATCGTTCTATTGCCTATGATATAAACACTTATCGAGGCGGAATTTCAAATGGTGGTGTTAGACTTATTGCTTATGAAAACTTGAAAATTTATATGACAAAAAACAGTCAACTTTTTGAATATAACTTTGAACAAATTTTGAATGACGAAGGCGAATATTCTTACACGATTTTTGATGATTTAGGAAACAAAGAAATTGGCTTCTTCACAATCATCAATAAGAAAAAACAAAACTTAAACCATGTTCTGCAAGAGGATATACAAGTCAAAAACATAACAAAGAATGATGAGAATTTTGAATATGAAGTTGCAAACAGAAAACTTTATCTTCACGATGAAGGCACCTATAAAGTTTTGATTTTGGATAACAAAACAAACAAAGAATATTCATTTGAAATCACAATTGACACCACCCCACCAACACTTGAAATTGTAGGTGTGGAAAATGGTGGAAAAACAAAAAAGGTTGTCACACTTAAAAATGTTTCCGAAACGCCTTATGAACTTATCATCCATGTTGACGGTGTGAAGTTTGAATACAAACTTGGAGACGAAATTGAAAAGTGTGGAAAATTTGAAATCACTTTACTTGACGAAGCAGGCAACAAAACAACCTATTCTTTTGAACGCGAATATTCACTTAATGCAGCAAGCATTGGTGTTATTGCGGGCTTTGGAGTGCTTGTCATATTGTTGATTATATTGCTTATAAAATCAAGACATCACTATTATAAAGATGAAGTTTTGGAAGAAATCACAGAAACAACCATTGAAGAAGATGTTATCTCTGAAAATGATGAAAATGACGACGAAAACGCCCAAATTGATGAAAATCAATAGGGATTTTATATAAATTTATAGCAAGCAGGATAAGAGATAGCCTCAAAATCGCAAACTCAACGCCTACAAGCCCCTAAAATAAAGGGGTTTGGCTGATTCAGCCTTAAAGGTGGGCTGATGCGATTTTGACTCATCTCTCTTACGCTAAGCAAGTGTGAAACCCACTTCTTTTTTTATTGAAATATAGAGCAAAGCATAGAACACAAAACAAATAAAAATTGGAGGAATTTTAAAAAATGAGCATGTTAGCTGCAATTGATTTCAACCCGGTTTTAGCACCTGTGTTGGAAGTTTTAAACGCGATCCTTTGGCCAGCAATTGGACTTGTCGGATCAATTGGAATGATTTACTGTATTATTCTTGGTGTGAAAGTTGCCAAGGCGGATGAAGCGGGCTCGCGAGAAAAAGCCAAGAAAGATTTGATTGGCGCAATCATTGGATTTGTCGTCATCTTTGTATTGATATTGGCACTCAAAATCGCTATGCCTATCTTGCAAGATTGGGTAAGCACACAAATTCAAGCATAACAAAAAAGGAAATTAAAATATGAAAAATCTATCAACAAAAACAAAGATTTTGATTGGTGCAGGTATTGTGCTTGCAATCTTCATTATCTTTCTTTTCATCTTGGCAGGAAGCTCTGGACAGAGTAAAATCCCAAATGAAGAAGAACTTAAACAAGACATCACTGGCATTACTTGCGAAACTGAAACACAGGGAAATTTTGATTATGACCTTTCTCTCATAACAAATGAAACTGATTTTGACACACAAATTTCAAGCAGAAAATATACAAAAATTGTCATCAATCAAACAAAAGATTTGAAGAGTTTGGGTGTCGGTTTTGCAGTCAAATCTGACAGCAGCACAATCATCACTTTCACGCTTATGAAGAATGATGAAATCTTAAAATCTGACACTCTCACTTTGGAAAGCGGACAAACCGCAACAGCAAATTTGAGTTTGGAAAATCCAACTGAAATTTCAGCTTCTGACAAATTCTATATTGATGTCACACTTTCAGAAGATACAACTTTTGCAGTTGACACATTCTTATTCTTTATGGAAGTTGAGGCTTAAAATATGGATTGGATGACTAACTGGATTTTTGAACTTTTTTACAGTTTGCAAAAATCAATTTGTTATGTCATTGATTTCATACGAGAGATTTTCTATACACTTGCAGGATTAAAGCCTGTCACAATAGACGGAGAACAAACTGATTTACTATCCCACTTTATTCTTTCTGATACTGTCAAAACAACTTTCTTTTATATCTTCTTAATTGCTGTCATATTGCTTGTTGTGTTTGTGCTTATTGCAATCATACGAAGTGAATACGCCAATGGAGAAAACAAAAAATCAAAAGCAATGATTTTGGGCAAAGCTTTTCAAAGTTTTGCAATCTTTCTTATGGTGCCTTTCATTTTGATTGCAGGCATAACCCTTACAAATGTTGTTATGGGCGCGATCAACCAAAGCATGAATCCTTTTGTTTTGGAAACTGGTGGCACAGCAAGCATTGGCGGACAAATTCTTGTCACAAGCGGACAGCATGCGTATATCGGAGACGAAAGCATAAGAAGTGAAATTGAAAGAATGTTTTTGACTGGTGAACTTAATTACTTTGATATGGGTGTTGTCAGTCAGTATTACAATTTGAGAAACTTGGATTTCCTTATTGGAATCTTTGGCTCTATTGTGATTATGGTGATGTTTGTAATGAGTGCAGTCACTTTCATACAAAGAATATTTGACATTGTTCTTTTGTATATCATCTCGCCTGTGAGTGTAAGCACAATCCCTGTTGATGACGGAGCAAGATTTAAAATCTGGCGTGACATGACAATATCAAAAGTTTTGGGTGCTTATGGAATTATTTTGTCAATGAACTTGTTTTTCATTATCATTCCACAAGTCTCATCAATCGTGTTCTTTGACAACGCCTTTAAGAATGGAATTGTAAAAATCCTGTTCCTTATTGGCGGAGCATTTGCAGTCACAAAAGCAAATCTTGTCATCGCCCAACTCACTGGAAATCAGGCAGGACAAAATGAAACTCAGCAACTTTTTAGAAATATGCAAACTGGCGGACATATTGTGAAAGCAACTTTGGGTGCTGGTGCTGCTGCCACAGGTGCGATTTTAGGTGGAAAGAAATTCACTGACACAAGAAAAACAACACACTCATCTATGGCAGGACTTAAAAAATCATTTACAGACAACCCAAGCAAACAATATATCAATAAAGCCGCAGAGCCAAGTAAACTTGCCAAATATGGCGGAATGGGCACAAGAATTGCAACCATGCCTATTGGTATGATGAAAGACTTGGCAACCGGTGGACTTGTTGGTGTTGGCAAAAACTTTATTCCAAGAGTTAGAAACATTGCACATGGTGACAGTTTTGTCAATCATGCACAAAGTAAATCAGTTTTAAATAAGGAGCCAGATAATGCGAATAATACCGCGAAACACGAAGGTTAAAATGCAGTTTTATAAAGGCATTGGGATTTATGACATCATTCTTGGTGTCATTGCCCTTGCCTTTATAGCTTTGGCTGCTACAAGCAACCTACCAAACAAATATTTTCTTGCAATAGGGATTTTGGTGATCGTGGCGCCAATGTATATTCCTATTGGAGATATAAAACTTTATCAAGCACTTGGCTACGCTTTTAAGTTTACAATCGCACAAAAATCATTTAGCATACACAAAAAAGGAAACTCGCACATCAGTGCTGTTGTTCCATATTCAAGCATAAAAGATGATTTGATTTTTCAAAAAGACAACAGTTTGACTGGTGTGATTGAAGTGAAGCCTATTGAGTTTAACATGCTTAGCATGAATAAACAAAACTATCTTATTGACGGAGTTATTTCAAACACTTTAAAGAATGTCGGCATTATGCAAGAATACAATTTGATTAAACTTGAAAAGCCAATCATTTTTGACGGATATTTGAAAAATGAACTTACGCGTGTGCAAAAATTGATTGCAGAAAATGAAAACAACAATCTTAAAGAAGAAGAATTTAGAAAACGCGTTGAAATCATTGAAGATAGAATAAATGTGATTGACAGCATAAATTCTGATGAGAAAATCTTTGCAAGTGCTTACTATATTGCAATCCACGACATTGATAAGAAAAGTTTAAACAACTCACTTGAAATCATTGAACAAACGCTGAAGAACAATAACCTTGAAGCAAAAAGACTTAACAGCAAAGAACTTGCAATCTTTTTGAAATATTCTTATGACAAAGATTTTGATGAGCGAACTTTTGATAACTTTTCAGAGAAAGACTATATCAAAAATATATATCCTGAAAATGTGCAGTTTAAAGCGCTTTCCACAAAACAGAATGACAAGACTCTAACCCACTTTGTCATCACTGACTATCCGCTTAAAGTTGAAAATGCTTGGGGTGAAGATTTGTTTGATATTCCAAACACGAAAGTTGTTTTGAAAGCAAAACCTGTTGAGAAGTATAAAGCAATCAAAAGAATTGACAATGCAATCAACGAACTTATGTCACAAAGAACGCTTGGAAAGGCAAGCTCACAGATCGACAAGCAAACTCATCTCGAAAGCCTACAAATCCTTTTGGAAGGCTTGCAGAACGACAATGAAGTGTTTTTCGACACAACACTCATTATAACCGCCTATGATGACGGTAAAGACACAACAAACAAGAAATATGTGCGAAGAAAACTGCGAGAGTTAGGCTTCAAATACAGCGAGATGTTTGGCAGACAAATTGAAAGTTATTTTTCAAGCAACATCAACACTTACAACAAAACCAAGATTTCACGCGGACTGAACTCATCTGTCATTGCTTCTTCTTTTCCATTTGTAAGCAATGCAATCTTAGACGAAAATGGACTCTTAATCGGCGAGAATAAATTGCCAACCTTTGTTGACTTTTTCAGACGAGATGACGAAAGAGTAAACTCAAACACAGTCATCATTGGCAAGTCCGGAAGTGGAAAATCTTACGCAACAAAAATGCTACTTGCTAATCTTGCAAGTGACAATGCAAAAGTTTTTATCTTGGATCCAGAAAACGAATATTGCAATCTTGCAAACAATCTTAAAGGAAGAGTTTTGGATGTTTCTTCTTCTCGAAATGGAAGAATAAACCCATTTCATATCATTGTCAGTCTTGATGATGAAAATCAAGACGGAAGCAGCAACTCTTTCTATTCACATTTGCAATTTTTGGAAGAGTTTTTCAGACTTATCTTGCAGGGAATAAATCCAGACAGTTTGGAACTTTTAAACAAAATCATTGTGGAAATTTACAACAAGAAAGGAATCACTGCAAAAACTGACTTAAACACATTGAAGGCAAAAGATTATCCAATCTTTCAAGACTTGGCAGAAGAAATTGACAGAAGGATTGAAAATGAAAAAGACGAATACAACTTGTCTTGCTACAAAGTGCTTTCAAACTATATAAGCAAGTTTAGACGCGGTGGCAGAAACTCTGCACTTTGGAATGGATTTACAACTTTCAATCCAACTGAAAACTTTGTTTGTTTCAACTTTCAAAAGTTGTTGGCAAACAAAAACAATGTCATTGGAAACGCACAAATGCTGCTTGTTTTGAAATGGCTTGACAATGAAGTTATCAAAAACAGGGACTATAACCTACTCAATGGAACTGACCGAAAAATTGTTATTGCAATTGACGAAGCCCATGTCTTTATTGACGAGAAATTTCCTATCGCGCTTGACTTTATGTATCAACTTGCAAAGCGAATAAGAAAATACAACGGAATGCAAATTGTCATCACTCAAAATGTTAAAGACTTTGTTGGCAGTCCAGAGATTGCACGAAAATCATCCGCAATCATCAATGTCAGCCAATATTCCTTTATCTTTTCACTTTCGCCAAACGATATGTCGGACCTTTGCACTTTATATGAGAAAGCAGGACAAATCAACGAGAATGAAACAGACAACATTGTCAATTTGCCAAGAGGAAGTGCCTTTTTAATTACAGGCCCAGCAAATAGAACAAATATAAGAATCGTGGCAACCCCACAAGTAAAACAAATTTTTGAAAATTAGGAGTTATCTAAATGGAAGATAAAAAATTTATGACACTTGAAGATCTCACAGCACTCTCACAAGAGAAATATATGGAAATCTTAAAGCAAAATCAAATCAAAAACCTGCTTAGAGCCATTGGCTTGTTTCCAGATCAAACAATCACAAATGACGTTCTTATTCTTTCTCAAAAGCCAGACGCAATTTGCGTTAAGCGCATGAAAGAATGGAATTTCTACAAAAGAGTGGTTAAGAAAGCGGAAAAAGCAATCAAAGTTATTTCTCATCATATTGAAAACTTTAATAAGGACTTTGTGGATGAAAAAGGCAATGAATATACACAAGAAATGCCGAAACTTATTTGTGATGTTGGCTTTGTGTTTGACATCTCTCAAACAAAAGGCAAAGAGTATGAATATCTCAACTCAAACAAAGAAAGCATTGCCGCCCACTTTGAAACCGTAAAGAAAGCACTTGAAAGCACTGCAAAAGAATTTACTTTTGAATATCGCAATCAAGAAAGTGCAAGCGAAATTGACTGGGAAAACAAAGTTGTCTATGTCAAAGACGGACTTTCTGTTGGTGAAGTCATCAATGAACTCATTGAAGATGTCGCCGCTGTGCTTTTGACAACAAGACACGAAGAAGGCTTGGAAAATGTTGATGAGTTTGAAAGAAATGCTGTCATCTATGCAGTAAACTCAAAACTTGGACTTGACTTGCCGGAATTTGATTTTTCAGTTGAACACTTGAACGATGAAGGGTTGAACAAACTTAAAGGCAATCTTCAAAAAGTGCGTTCTGTCACAAAACAAATGCTTTCAAATGTTGAAAGTTCAATTGAAAGAGCCATTCGCAATCTTGATAAAAAAGTGCAAGAGCAAGAAGAAAACTTGGAACAGACAAAAGAAGAAAAACCAAAAAAGTCGAAAGCAAAAACAAAATCCAAAGAAGCTGAAAGAGAGGTGTAAGGTATGCTGAACATTGGTGGAGAACTTGCATTTGTTTTGCAAGACATTGACTACAATTCAAAAAAAGAACTTTTGGATAAACTTCGCTATATCCGCGAAGAACTTAGAGAATATCCAAAAGAAGAACAAGCAAAACTACGTCCTATTTTGGCTGTTTCAATTCAACAAGCTTTTTATGCAAGTGAATGGGAACTTTTGAGATATAAAATTTTCTGCAAATACAGGAGTGAACATGGATACGATAAGACTGTTGGTGAAAGAGCCAAATAAAGAGCCTTATATTAAGGAAGTTGAACACACACTTGAAAATCTACAAAAGATTGTTGGTGGATATATTGAATGTGTTGAAATGCCTATTGGGAAAAACATTGACCTTTTTGTCAATGAAGAAGGCAAACTTGAAGGCCAAGACGGAAATTTTTGGCTGCCCGAATATGAGGATTGTGTTGTTGGCACCTGCTACATGGTAGGCTACGATCCAGAAAATGGTGAAAGCATAAGCATAACAGATAAGCAAATTGCTGACTGCAAAAAATATATCGACTTTTTCAAGATTCCAGAAGGAATGAATTTGTATAGAGATTTTCCTATTCTCGAAAACTTTATGAAAACACAAGCACAAAAGTTTAAAAAACAAGAATGTGTGATGTAAGGAGAATCAATATGTGGACAATTAAACGCAAAGGTTATACTTTGGAAATCACACAAGCTGAAATGGCTGATCCAAGAAAATATAATGATATGCTTTTAGGAAAAATGATTTGCTTTCACAGAAGATATAAACTTGGTGACGATCACGATTTTGATGAGCCTTATCAATTGCAGCAATACTTTGAAAACAACAAACACGATATTTATTGTGTCTTGCCACTTTATCTTTACGATCACTCTGGAATAACAATGTCCACTTCCCCATTCAACGATCCATGGGACAGTGGACAAGTTGGATATATCTATTGCACAAAGAAAGATGTTGAAGAAAGTGGACTTAATCCAGAGACTGATTATAACGAAGTTGAAGAAATGCTTAAAGAAGAAGTCAAAGAATATGATAAATGGCTAACTGGCGATCCGCCTTACTTTGAATATATAATCACAGACGAAAACGACAACATTGTTGAAAACAGAAGTTTTTTCGCTCTTAATGATTTTAAAGAAATGTTAGACGAAATGAAAAACCAAACAGATGAAAAGTTTGGCTTTCTTTTTGACAGACTTTTAAAGCAACAAGAAATGACTATGTAAAGGAGACCTTTAATGGAAGAAAATAAAACAAGCAAAACAAAAAGCCTGTCGATTACAATAATTTTACTCGCAATTGTGGTGGGCTTTGGTTTTTTGGTTGGATTGGCACAAATAACTGGTGGCAGTGGCTCAACGCTACCGCCAGATTCAAATCCAGAAATATCAAACTATTACTTTGATGACGAAGGCAGATTTTTAGGATATTTTAGCGACGACAGCAATTGGAATATTGATGTTAATATTCCAAAAACCTATTCCCTTACAGAAACAAAAGTAGATATGCAAAAAGAGTCAACATCTATCAGCGAACTTGTTGAAATGGCAACCCGATTGAAGTTAGACACTTTTACGATAACAGATATTTCATATTATGAACAAAATGGAAGTTATCAGTATTATCGAACAAAATATAAAATGGACTTTAAATTTAGAAAAACATACACAGGAAATCAATATACAACAACAATCATTGGAAAAGATATATTTAGAAACACTGTGCGTTATCGTTCTTTTACAATCCCAGACACAGTGAAAACTGTTGAATATGGTGCATTTTGTGGAGCGCATGGGCATACAGAAATGATATTCCCAGAAGGTGTTGAAACTCTTGAAGGTGCAGTTTGCTTTTCCGATTCGAGTTTAAAAACAGTCTCTTTGCCAAGCACTTTAAAATATATTGGAGCGCAGGCTTTTGAACAATGCAATCAAATTGAGGAAATTGTTTTGCCAGACAGTGTTGAAACAATCTCTGGAAACTCATTTTCACAAATGAACAAACTAAAAACAATAACTCTTTCAAAAAGTCTTTCTTTTATTGCGGGATACTCAATATCATACAATCCAAATCTTACAACAATCAATTTTAAAGAAGGCAATTACACGATTGGCGAAAGAGCATTTCAAAATTGTTCTGCGCTGACAGAAGTCAACTTGCCAACCACACTCACAACAATCAACGCAAGAGCCTTTGAGGGCTGTTCCAGCTTGTCACGCGTGATATTAAATGCAAATTCTGTTGTTGAAATTAAAAGCAACTCTTTTCCTGCAAATGTTGAAAAGTTTTATGTGAGAGATGAGCTTTACAATCAATATCTTGAAAGTGCCGCTTGGACTGGACTTACAGACAAAATAGCAAAAATTTCTGAATTATAATAAGGAGCGAATATGTCAACAAGAAGTTTAATTTGTGAAGAACTTGATAATGGAAAATACAAAACAATCTATTGTCATTCTGATGGTTATCTGACTTATAATGGCGCAATGCTTATTGACCATTTTAATGACAGAAAGAAGCTTGAAGAACTTTTGGCACTTGGAGATATTTCTCAATTAAAACCCAATTTATATCCCGATCCACGCTATCCCCACTCTTTTGACGAAAGTCAAGATGAAGTTGTTGTTGCCTATGGCAGAGATCGTGGAGAGAGTGATATTGAAGCAAGAGAACTCATGTTTGAAGATCTTGTCGATAAATCCAATTGGACCGAATATGTCTATATCTTTGACAAAAATAACACATGGCAAGTGCTTGAATATCCTTATGAAAAAATGATAACTGTTGAAGAAGGCGTTGAAAAAGAATATAAAAAAATGGGTATTAAACGTCCGCCAAATTGTTATGGATTTTTGACAAGTGAAGAACTTAGACGAATTAAGAAGAAACAAGCAGAAGAAGCAATGTGAGGTTTGTATGAATGAAAAATATTTAATTAAAGGCAAACTTTATGATCCTATCCTATTTGGAGACGAGGATTCCGACTGGGTTGGAGACGGTGAAGATCCAACTTGTGGAGACTGCGGTTGCCATGTTGGAGAACAACATTTGGATTGTTGTGATATTGAGCGCTGCCCAAAATGTGGCGGACAAATGTTGTCTTGCGATTGCGGAGCAATATATGTTATCACAGAAGAAAATATCCAATATGTGCCATATTTTTTAGATGAACAAAAATTCATCAATGGAAAACTTGAAAGAGACAAAAAAGAAATACTTGAAGCTTATGAAAAGAAAAAACAAAAAGATAACAAAGCGGAGATGTGAAATGACTAACGACGAATTTTATAAATTAAGTTCATTGGTTGTAAGAGAAATCTATAACTTTGAAAGTGAAATGCTTGATAAAGATAGTGAATACCTTTATGAAAATGCAAGAGAAATTTATGCAACAAAGTTTATCGGAGACTATCTTATTGACTATGACTTTATGAAAGATAAAGATTACAAACTTTTTCCTAAAACAAATGTTTTGAACTTTATAAAAACTTATTATTTGTTTCATCATGACGAAATCAAAGAAAGTGACCTTAATGACATGCTTTTGTTGGATAACGATTTGAAAAAGGCTGTCAAACAAAACAACCCGGAGATGTGAGAATGGAACAATATGAAATTGAAAATATCAAATCGAACTTGCAATCTTATCTCGAAACAAAAGGATATAGGACTGACAGATTTTTCACTTGCATAAACCCGGAGCATGCTGACAACCACCCATCAATGAAATATTATAACGACAATCATGTCCATTGTTTTGGCTGTGGTGTCACTTATGATTTGATTGGTGCAATTTCCGCAATTGAAGGTTTGGATAATAAAGAAGCCTTTAAAAAAGCAATTGAATATTATGGGAAAAGAACTTTGACACCAGAAACGTTTATTAGGCAAAAAACTGCAAAAATTGAAGAAAAAAATGCAAAAAACTATGAAAAAGCATATAAATATTGGCAAAATGCTTTAAAAGAGAATTTTGAAGCACAAAAATATTTGCTTTCTCGCGGGATTGATTTGGCTACTGCAAATCGCTTTGGCTTAGGCTTTAATTGCTTTTATTCCAAAAAGACAAATACACATCTCAATGCAATAACAATCCCAATAACAAACAATTGCTATACCGCTCGCAACATTTATCCAGATGAAGAAATAAGATATTTAAAATCAAAAGAAAGTGATGTTGAAATTTTCAATAAGCAAGCAATGACAAACAAAAAACCATTATGTGTGATATGCGAAGGCGAATTTGATTGTCTAAGTTTTGAAACATTGAATATCAATTGTGTTGGACTTGGAAGCGCAAACAATGTCAACTTGTTTATTGAGAGTGAAAAAGATAAAGACAAAACATATATCATTGCTCTTGATAATGACGACGCAGGACAGAAATGGTCGCAAAAATTAAAAGAATATTTTAAAGAAAACAAAATCAAGTTTGCAGAGTTTGATTGTTGTGGATACAAAGATCCAAACGAAGCATTGGTTAAAGATAGAAATGCTTTTTCACAAAGCATTTTTTCTTTAATCAAAAAACTTGAAAAACAAAACAATGCAGAAATGTAAAAATGAGGAATTACTATGCAACAATCAATATTTGATTTGTTGGGTAGCGAAGGCGAAAAATATAAGGCAAAAGAAAGCACAGATTGGAATTGGAGTTTCAAAGATTATCCACAAAGCAATGGACTGAAAGTGTTTAGTTGTTTTGCTTGTGGTGGTGGCAGCACAATGGGATATAAACTTGCAGGCTTTGATGTTATTGGCTGTTTGGAAATTGATAAACGCATGAATGAACTTTATGTGAAAAATCATAATCCTAAGCATAACTTTGTCATGGATATAAGAGATTTTAATAATATCCCAAACAATGAATTGCCACAAGAACTCTTTGAACTTGACATCTTGGACGGAAGTCCACCTTGCACAACATTCTCTATGGCAGGCAAACGAGAAAAAACTTGGGGAAAGAAAAAGAAATTTCGTGAAGGACAAAAAGAACAAACGCTTGATGATTTGGCTTTTGTCTTTATTGAAACAGTAAACAAACTACGCCCCAAGTTTGTTGTCATGGAAAATGTTGAAGGACTTACAAAAGGAAATGCTTGGAAATATGTGCAAGATATTTACACACACTTTCATAAAATTGGCTATGAAGTAAAACATTGGCTTTTGAAAGGCGAACACATGGGAATACCACAGAAACGCCACAGAGTGTTCTTTGTTGCCACCAGACTTGATTTGGACCTAAATAAGCTCAATCTAACATTCAACTATAAACCAATACCTTTCGGCCAAATAAAAGCCAAATATGGCTCAAATATGCCCTTATATGATACTTTGCAAAAACTTGTAGGCTATGCAAAATATGGTGATCGAAATTTAGAGAACGCTTGCTTCAAAACTCGTGGTAAGAGTTCTTTTTTCAATTACTGTTTTGTGTATGACGAACAAGTCGCCCCAACAATAACCGCCCACTGCAACAATATTCGGTGGGATACAAAAACTTTTTTATCCAAACAAGACATCGTTTCAATTTCAACCTTTCCAAAAGACTATAACTTTTTAAGTGATAGTTTGGATCACATATCCTATGTTTGCGGAATGAGTGTCCCACCTGTCATGATAAAGCGTGTTGCTGAAAGAATTTATCTTTTTATGAGAGGTGAAAATGAGCGAGATAACTGAAAAACGAAAATTTATACAAAAGTTAAAAGGAATAAAAGAAAATCTCTCTTACGACTATCATAAAAACTACTCAGAAATTTACAACGCTTGTGTTGCCATTGACAACAAATATGGCGACATGTATATGTGCGATAAATTTCATGATTATGGATTTCTTGATGAAGATGACACGCAATATTGGCTTGAACAAAACAACAACGATCTTGACAGATTGCGCTATTTTATTGGAGACACATATTCATCTGATATGTATAGGCTTAATGCTTATGGCAACTTGGAAAACATTGGAATCAGCGATTTTCAAGATTTGTGCGATGAACTTATTGATTTCATAAGAGATGATTTGAAAAGCTTAAAACGTGCAGAAAATGTGAGGTAAAAATGGAAAACGACTTTGTAGAACAATATGACGAAAATCAGATTAAACAATTTTTTAAAGCTTGTGAAGGACACAAGTATGAATGCTATTATAAAATGATATTTGCTTACAGACTTTCAAGATTGGAACTTATGAATATGAAGTGGAGTGACATTGACTTTGTAAAGAATACTATCACTATTCATCATATTTCACGAAATGGTGTAGATGATTATCATGCTTATTACACTCATTTGAAAAGAAATGAAGAATTTGCACGCACTTATCCCCTTTTGCCACACATTAAAGACTTGCTGATAAATGAACAGCAAAAGCAATTACAAAACTCTCTAAGTAAAATGAATTACGATTACAGCAATAGAGATTATCTGTGTGTTAGAGAGAATGGCAAAATGATGAATGCCAGAACACTTAGCAGAAATATTAAATATATCACGCGAGACCACAATCTTCCAGAATGTTTGATTACAGGAATTAAAGATAGTGCAAACGACTATCTTTTTATTCGCTCTGAAAATCCAAATCTTTTTAGATGTTGGACAAGATTTGATTTCAATATTAGACGTCAAAACATTTATAAAGATTTTAATCTTCTCAGAAACCAAAAATTTCAAAAATTATTGAATAGCATGATCGATCAATCATCATCAAGTCAGAGAAAGGAACAAAGTGAAATGTGAGGTTAGAAATGAACAGAATTCTCGAACTTTCGGCAGTCATGTTTAAAGAATATCCAGACTGCGTAAATATCAAGCAATTGCAAGATATGCTTGGAATAAAACGAACAAAAACTTATGAATTACTAAAAAATGGTGAAATTAAAGCAAAAAAGATAGGCAAAGACTACAAAATACCAAAGTATAATGTGCTTGCCTATCTTTTTAATGAGGAGCAATTATGACAGGTAAAACGGAAGTTATCAATGGCATTTACTATTTGACAATATATTACAAAGACTCTCTCAATCGCCATAGAAGGACAAGAATTAAAACCGACTTGCCAGAGCGTGGGAACAAGAAAGCCGCTGAAAAGCTTTTAAAAGAAAAATTAGAAAATTTTGATATTGCAGAATATGAGAGTGTTTCAAGTGAAAGTATTGTTGACAAAAGCATTTTGTTTATTGATTATATTGAGCAATATGTTTTAAACAAGAAAAAAGAGCTAAGCCCTGCAGCATATTATTCCTACGATCAATGTGTAAAAGTCATGAAAGAATATTTTGGAAATAAATTATTATTGAAAGATGTGACCTATCATCATATTGAAGATTTCTATGACTATCTTAAAAACGAACGCAAGAACACAAACACAACAATAAAACATTATGCAGTCATTCTATCGCCAGCATTAAGAAAAGCATATAGAGATGACTTAATCCCCAAAAATCCATACGAATTTATGCCAAAACTTAAAAGAGAAAAACACAAAACAGAGTTTTATAACAAAGAGGAGTTAGAGACTCTTTTTTCTTTTACAGATAAAACGCGATTAGGACTCATTGTTCGAGTTGCTGCCTTTTATGGATTTAGGCGTAGTGAATTGTTGGGATTAAAATGGAAGTCTATTGATTTTGACAAGAAAATTATCACTGTTGAAAATAAAATATTAAGAATAAATGGACAACTTTATCAATCAGAAAAACTAAAAACTGACGCAAGTTTAAGATCTCTGCCGCTTCTGCCTAAAATTGAAGAATTGCTATTAAAACGCAAAGAAGAAATTGAACACAACAAAAAAATATATGGAAAATCATATATCCACAATTTTGATGAATATGTTTTTGTTGATGATTATGGTGACATTATCTTTCCAGATTGGGTGACAAACAATTTTAGATTGCTATTAAAAAGGAACAAGTTAAAACACATTCGCTTTCACGACTTACGACATAGTTGTGCCAGCCTTTTGCTTGCAAATGATGTGCCAATGAAGAATATTCAAGAATGGCTTGGCCATGCCAATTACAGCACGACGGCTGATGTATATTCTCACTTAGACTTTTCATCTAAAATCAGATCTGGTGACATTATTGGCGCACAGCTTTCAGAGTCTGCCTACAAAGCCGCTTTGAATAAGCAAGATTTGGAACTTGAAATAAAGCGATTAAATCGGTTGCTTGAAGAAAAACAAGCACTTTTGGATAAGCAAAAAGCAAACGACAGCGGAATGGAATAAGGTGATTTTGCAAAAATTTTGCAAAAATGATACCATACGATACTATACAAAACTGTCCGATTTTAAACGGAATTAAGCCACTTTTTTGCAGAAATTCGTCACGAATTCGTCACAAATTCGTCACAAAGCCCATTTTTGCCTGATTTTTCAGGAAAAATTCGTTAAAAATGGCTATCAAAAATCGAACCCCCACACTGAAAAATTTTGCGATAAGGGGTTCGAGTGCGGGTTCGAGAGAAATAAAAAATGTAGCGATTGTGAAAATCGCTACATGTCCCTAAAATAAAGGGATTTAGAGTGGTGCTCCCGTCAGGATTTGAACCCGAGACCTTTGTTCCGAAGACAAATGTGATATCCATTTCACTACGGGAGCATATTAAATTTTCAGAATTTTTGGAAAGGGAACTCTCAAACCCCCAAACAGTCTCTCCGAAGACCATTGTGCTATCCATTACACCACGAGAGCATTTTGCATGGCTTCATTTTAGCATTTTGCTTTCTCTATGTCAAATTGATAATAATTTATTATATAAATCAATTATATATTTGCAACAAAAGGGGTTGTTTGCTTGATTTTTTTGTGTTTTAAGTTTAAAATAAAGTTGATTAGGAGTTTTGTTTATGAAAAAGAAAACCAAACCATTTCTTATTGCACTTATTATATTGATGATAATCGGATATGCAGGTGGAGTTGCAATCGCATACTTTGCAGAATCTTTGCGAATTGTTGACGCGCTTCAAGCATGGAGCTACACATTGACAGGTGCTGGGCTTGGCGCAGTGCTTGCAATTGTATACGCTGTGATGTCAAAACCTAAAAAAGAAGAAAAAGCAAAGGATAAAGGAAAAACCGCTGCTGGAGACGAGATGAAGTTGTCATACGACTCAAAATGGCTTTACCCAAAAGATTTTGATAAGGAATTTGGGCTTATCTTGACAAACTGGGCAAGTTTACCTTCAGTGAAAAACACTGGTATTGTGTTTAGAAACACAGTTGAAGGTGGAAAATATCAAATTGCAATGAAAGATGAATATCATTGTTTGATCATCGGAACAACCGCGTCTGGTAAGAGTTCGCTTTGTATCATCCCAACAATCAGAATCTTGGCTCACTCTGGCGAAAAGCCATGTATGGTGGTTTCTGACCCTAAAGGTGAACTTTTCACAAAGACAAGCAAAATCTTGGAAGATGAAGGATATCGTGTCATCACCCTTGATCTTCGTGATCCATTTTCTTCTACAAGATGGAATCCAATGGAACACGCTTTTGATGTTTTCCACAAAGGAAAAAATTGCAAAAACACTGTTAAAAAATGCACAAATGGTTCAAAACCAAAAGACGCTGGATTCAAAGAAATTCCTGGTGTGAAATATGGTGCAGAGTGGTATGGATTTGAGGGAGTTGCTTATCCAGATGAAGCTCAACTTAGAGTTGCAGTTTCAAGTGCAGAGCAAGTTTATGTTGACCTCGCACAAAACGAACTTAAAGAAGTCTGCAACACAGTTTCCCCTAAATCCAAGAACTCAAGCGACCCAACATGGGAAGAAGGTGCTCAAGATTACCTTTATGGATGTGCACTTGCAATGCTCGAGGATAGTTTAAATCCAGAACTTGGAATGACAAGAGAAAGGTTCAACTTCTATAACCTTTATAAAATTGCAACCTATCGTGACCCAGATGCAGACGCTCCATTTGAGACGGTTCGAAAATATCTTCTTGAAGGACGTGACGACGCAACATCAAATGTCCCTAACCTTACATCAGCCGTAATCAACAATGCTCCAAACACCACAAAATCATACATCGGGGTTTTGAATGGAAAAATTTCATTTATGAACGACATTGGTATTTCTTATTTAACCTCGCAAAGCGACATTGACTTCGGCGATTTCACCAGCAAACCAACTGTTCTTTACCTCGTCATCCCTGATGATAGAGAAGAGAGACACAACCTTGCAATTCTTTGCATATCTCAACTTTACAAACGCTTGGTCGACACAGCAAATGCTTGCAAAGGTCAAAAATTGCCACAACACGTTTATTTCATTTTGGATGAGTTTGGTAATATGCCACCTATTCCTAAATTTGACAGCATGATCACAGTTTCTCGTGGAAGAAACATCCTTTATGAAATGGCTGTTCAATCATACACACAGCTTGAAACAAAATATGGTGCAGAGGCAGCAAAGACAATCATCGGAAACTGCAACGCTCAAATCTTCATTGGAACTGACGACCAACCAACTCTTGAAGCCTTTTCAAAGAAATGCGGTGATGTTCAGTTGACTCATGAAGAAACAAACACTTCTGTTTCAAAGAGTGAAAAAGACAAAGATGGGAAACAAACAAGCACCAGCACACAACTTCAAAGGACTACCCGTCCTCTTATCACCCCATACGAACTTGGTCAAATTCCATTTGGAACTGTCGTTGTAAAACTTTTCAGATATAACCCAATGAAGCTTCAACTTACTCGAAATGACCAAGTGCCAATGTTCTATGTGAAAGAAGCTCGTAAAGAAATTGGACAAATGAAGAGCCTTGATACTGCGTCAGTATACTATGATATCAAAATGAGAAATAAAAAAATCTTAAAACAATCAAGTCCATTTAATTTTTAAAAAAAGATAAAGAGCCTTATGTGGGCTTTTTATTTTTTTCATTTCTAAAATCACACAAGATTTGCGTTTTTCATAAAAGTATATATGGAAAATTTATATAATGATGAACTTATGCCTAACGATTTTGAGGAAATGGCAAAAGCATATTCGAAAAATCTCAAAAAGAAGGGCTTTGTGTTTATCCGCCTTGAAGAGGAAGAGTTTTCTCTTCTTGTTGACGAGGTTTTGGTTTTGCTTGCAAAAATGAAAGCATCGCTCATTCGTCTTAAAAATCGACTCAAATCGGATAAGTTGATGAATCGACTTGAGGGATTTGAAGAAAAACTTCTTCAAAAGTTTGAAAATAAAAAACCACACAACTTCAAATGTGTGGAAAATGAAAATCAAGCATTTTTGGGTCTTGTTTCAATTGAAAACATGCTTATAATCAAACTGCTCTCGCTTTCAGTCAAAAGTGGAGAGATTGAACTATGCAACGAAATTATCGTTGGCATCACAAGTGTGTTTGCTGAAAGTTTTGACACGCAAGGGTTTTGTGTGAACTAGCTCACCAAAAACTCAGCAACTCTTGGGAGGCAATTTTCCATTGCAGCAACAAACTTTCTGTTTATGGCTGCCGAATATGCCTCTCCTTTTTTTGTGACATCAATCAAATTTTTTGGCTTAAGACCAAGTTCATCAACAATTCCTTCGCAAATGAGGTTGCTTATCACCACAATTGCGTTGTCTTTCGTCAAATTTTTTCTTACCATCGCCGCCTTCAGAATCTCCCTTGTATAAATGACTTCAGACACTGCAACATCCAAAAAGAATTGCAACTTTTCAATTGCAAACTCATTTCCATTTGCGGCGGCAAGAATCTCCCATGACATATAATATTCATAATTTGGTTTAAAGTCATCAAAGCCTCTATTGAAAAAATAAGCAAGACAATCTTGAGCAATGCAGTCACCATCTATCGCCCTTGCAGCAACATCCAAGAAGGCATCATTAAATTCGCCATTGTCAGCACTGTCAATGATTTGTTTTCTATATTTCAAAAAGCCTTCATATGCCACTTTCTTTGGTGTAAAGTCTCTATAATCCAAAGCACAACTCCTTTACAATCAAATTATAGCACAAAAATTTTAATTTACAAATGATTTTTCTTATAATCATTCACTAATATATTTTCCGCAACTTTGCTCACCTTTGCCTGCCTATAAAGACCTTCCAAGCTTTTATTCCAAAATGGAAAGACTAAGAATGTCAATGAGAACAAAATTGTGCCTAAAAATACTGTCACATGAAATTGTAGAGAAAGTGAAAAGATTTCTTTTAAAAGTAAACTTATCAAAAAACAAATTATGGACAAAGTCGTAAAAAGAAACAGGCCGAAAATCCAAATTGAAAGTATCTTTAATTTTTCACCTTTCGTAAGCTCTCTGCTCAACAATAAAACCCCTTTAAAGTCCAGATCTCTACACTCAGCCAAAATGTGTCCAACAAATGAAAGTGAGAAAAATGAAAATAACGATGTCAGCAATTTAACACAATAAATGCATAAACACCTTCCATATCTCCTCGCAGAATAGAAAATTTTCTTAATGCCAAAAGTTTTTCTCTCTTCCCTTGCAAGAAGGCAAGCTTTTTCAATTGTAAAAATATATGGCAAGAGGAAAATCGGCATAAAAAACCCGAATGGCACAATACATCCCAACATCACAACAAAAATAATTAAAGAAAAAATAAGGCAATCTTCATACCAATACCAGTTTCTTTTAAAACAATTGGTGAAAGTTTCTCTTATCACTTTTGCATCAAACAAAAACATGAAAAAATTATTGCTTTCTTCAACCATTTTATTCAATAAAAAGAAAAAACAGTGAATTACCACTGTTTTTTAATTTAAAGCTTTAGAAAATTGGCGAAAATAATCTGAAAATTGATTGTAAAAATTTAGTCAACCTCGTCGCAAATCTCACTTTTTCTCGCTTTTTGCATAAAGGCAAAAAGTCTCGCGTTTGCGTTTGTTTGCTCCTCTTCCCAAAATTGGCAAACACTTTTGGGAACCCTAACAAAGAGATGGTTGTTTTCATAACTTAATGTTTTCTAGAAAATTGGCGAAAATAATCTGAAAATTGATTGTAAAAATTTAGTCAACCATCTCTTCTTTTTGAAAAAGAGAACATCTGCATAAATTGAATTTTCAATATCTTTTGCGAAATAGCGTTTATATTCTTCAGTAATTTGCTCTGAATACATCAAAACCGTATCCTCAAAATTGAGATTAAAAGAACGATTATCAAAATTGCAAGTTCCAATTGAAAGTTTATTATCATCAACAATCAAAGCCTTGCTGTGAAGAAAGCCATTATAAATATAAACATCTGCACCAAACTGAACAATATCCTTAAGGTATGAAAGTGTCACCAAGTAGACTGTTATATGGTCTGCTTTTTTAGGCACCATAATTTTGACTTTAACTCCGCTCATAAGTGCAATTCTAAGAGCTTCCATAAGTCCGTCGTCAGGCACAAAATAAGGTGTTTGGATGATAATCTCTTTTTTTGCACTCATAATCAATTTGAGATATGCCTCTTTGATTTTTTTTATTTGTTCGTTTGGACCTGAAGTCAAGACTTGCAAGCACACATCTCCCTCTTTTTGGGGAGTTGGAAAGAGCCCCTGTGCAATGTACGTATTTGGTGATGTTTTTTCTTTTTTGATATATCTCCAATCATTGAGGAAAATGTTTTGCAAGGCACTCGCACCAACACCTGTCACTCTGATATGGGTGTCTCGCCAAGGTGAAAGTCTTTTCTTATGTCCCATGTGATCTTCACGGATGTTGATTCCTCCAGTATAGGCGATATGACCATCAATAACAACAATTTTTCTGTGGTTTCGATAGTTCATTTTAAGATTGATCATTCTTATTCCCAAGAAAGGGGGAAAGAACTCCCCTACTTTTCCGCCAGCTTTTTTAAGTTTTCGGAAAAATCTTCTCGGTGCTTTCAAGCATCCAATTGAATCAAATATGAGTTGAACACGAACTCCCTCTTTCGCTTTTTTAATCAAAGCGTTCATAATACTCTTGCCGACTTTGTCATCCGCAAAAATATAGTATTCGATGTTGATTGAGCTTTGTGCATTTTCAATGTCTTGAAGAAGAGATTTTATTTTGTCTTCACCATTTGTAAATATCTTTACATCATTTGCAGGACAAAGGACACTTCCAAAGTTGTAACATAGATTCATTATTTCTCTGTCTTCAGCCCTCAAAGTTTTGGAATTTTCTTCAGAGGAGAAATAATTTTTAAGTTCCTCATCATATTCATTTTCATACAATTCAAACTTTGAAATCAATCTTCTCACTCTGATAAAAAGTCCACTTCCAAAAATAAGATAAATCACAAAACCAAGTCCCGGCAAGAGAGAAACGACCGTCAACCAGCTTATTACGCTGGTGAGTTTTCGTCTCTCAACAAAAATCATTGAAACCATAACTAAGGAGTTTAAGGTTATATAGGTGACAAACACCCAAAACCAAGCGTTCATAAGTTTTGTCCTTTTATCATTTTTTTCTTTGTTAGGTTAGATGTGTGAAAGTGATATTAACCAAATAATATTCTGAATGTTGTGTTGTCACTTGATCTTCACCATTTCCCGTGCTTGTTGTGTATGTTGCTTGAACAATATAAGTTGCGTTGATGTTTCCACTTTCAAGTGCTGCAAGAGAAATGGTTGAAACAGGCACAGCTCTTCCATTTTCGTTCAATTGGAAGTAAGTTAATGTTGCATTGTCAGTTACGCCAAATCCATCTGCTTGCATCTTTTTAATCACAGTCGCATTTGCTTGGTTTAAGCTGTAATTTGTGTTTGGAGCTGTTGCAATTGTGACATTGGTTGAATCTTTATAAACATAATATGTGACATAATATCTTACAAAGTATTTTTGAGCACTATCACCCAAAGTATAAGTCACAAGATAGTTTTTGCCATCAATCCTGAATTCATTTTCATTTGCTGAAGCAGTCTCTTCTTCCAAAATGCCATTTGCACCAATAAGTTTGACGTCAGTCACTTTTGCTTTTTTCTCTGCCAAATCTTTTTCAACTTGTTCTTTAAGTGCGTCTGCAAGTTTTGTTCCTGCCTCAACAAAGATTGTTGAATTGGTTGGAGAGCTTGAAGCAGTAAACTTATAATTCACGGTCAATCTGAAATACTCTCCTTCTGGATCTCTGACAATATAGTTTCCAACAGCTTCATGATGTGCAGCGTATGTAAAGTTTTCAGTTGAAATCTCAACAATTTCTGCGTCCTTGTTTGTGTGATCGGTTCCAGATTCAAACTTACTATCGGTCACTTTATAGAATCTGTATCCCGTGCCAGTATATAGATTCGAAAGGTTGTATGGTGCGTTTTGATTAAGCACAACATTTTTCACTTCATGCTGTTTGCTCACCACATAGAATGTAAAACTATAAACTCTCGTCACACCTTCACTATCTTTTGCAACATAGCTTTCAGTATATATGCCTGTTGTCTCAGGAGCAACATAAACTGTTTTGTCACCAATCTTGTCTGTGACAAGCTTAATGTTTCCGTCAAGATCAAGACTATACCAATCGCCTGCTCCCAAACTATAAGTTGAAGGTGAATATTCATAATAAGTCTTTGTCTTATTTGCAAAGTCAGGTGTGTCCGCTTTGACATATTTGCCATCAACAAGCTCAAAGTAATCCTTTCCTGTCACAACCACTGTGTCTTTTGTCTTGTCGTAAGTGCTTGCATCAAGCAAGATGACCTTGTCTGTTCTGTTGAGAACATTGTAAGCCATAACACTCAACTTGACTATGGCCTTATTAATAGTTGAGCCAGACTTAGCATCTCTATAAGTAACCAACAATTTAAGTTCATGAGTTCCTTCTTTTTCAATCTTATATGAGTCAAGGTTGTTGTAATAAACAATGTTTGCCTCACTGTTGCCAATCTTATCTTCAACAATGTGATAAGTTACATTGTGCAAGTCTTTGCTCTCTTCTTCAAAAATCTCTTTGAAATTGAGAGTGTCTCCAACTTCACATGCAATTGTCTTTGATGATTTTGTTTCATTTGAGTCAAAGATATAATTTGTGATTTCATCATATTTGAAATTGCCTTCTACATAGTCAAACAATCGATAGCCTTGCTCAACTGAAATGACACCAGAATCAAGAACAGCGTTTTCACTGCCAGTATATATATTCCCATATCTTCTGTCAGAAATTTCGTTCCAATCACTTCTGCTACTCAACATGATTCTGAATGTTCCCAATTTAAGCTTTTTAGAAGGAACATCAAAGTATCCATTTCTGCCAGAAACTTTCATATAAACATTAACTGTGATTGTGCTTTCTTGAAGATTGAAGTTTCTCTCGGTGATGATGTTGCCGTATTCATCAATGAATGCTCCACCGGCACCACCTTCAATCTCCTTGCTGACTTCAAAGACATATTTGTATGCTGGAGTTTTATCCCCACCTTTGAAATTGCTAACCGCTGTTCCGACATTTGCATAATTTTTAAGTTTAAGATTTTCTCCCCAAACTTCTCTTGGAATAATGTAATAGAAATCAGATGTTTCCCCTGCGGTTTTTGCAACCTTAAGATAGTTCTCAAGTTTAAACTCAATATTTCCGCTTGTGTCAATGCTATCAGATTCCAACTTTTCAAATTCTGGATATACTTGGAATGTTTTTCTCATCTGATAGAACATGTTTTTGTTGCTGTATTGTTTATCAAATTCATAATAAGCTTTGGTCACATCGCTTAAGTCTGGATTGTTAACCTCAACATACTTTCCACCGCTATATTCGTAATATTTCTTTCCTTCTTGTATACTTGTGTCTTTTGTTTTAAAATAGATTCCATAAGATTCAGATGTGGAAATTTTTTCGCCGCCTTGATACAAGAAATAAAGCGTTTCAGTCTTACCTGGGAACTCACTTGCATCATTGATGTGAAGGGTGATTCCTTCAAAATATTGAGAAATTGTCTTCGCGTTATAAATTGTTGACTTTTCAACTTCAAAGTAAGAGCTTAACTTGTCTGCTTCAGGTTTTTCAACTTTTTTATAGATTCCATCTGCAAAAGTGAAATACTCTTTTTCTTTAACAAGTTCGGTGTCAGCAGTCCTCTTATAAGCGAGTTCATAGAGATCCTTTCTTACATAATACTCTTTTCCAGATTCAAATTTATCTGCAAGAGCAAAGAAATCGCCTGTCTTTGTATAGTATGTCTTTCCAGAAGTTTCATCATACTTTTCTTGAGAATAGAGAGCTGCTGCTTCTACATAGTATGTCGTTGCACCAGAAGCTGGATTTGCAACAGGTACATAATATCCAGTCTCCGAAAGTTCATAGAAAGTCACACCTTCTGGCACATTATTCAAGCTTGCAACATTTGAATAAAGCGCTGATCCAAGCTTTGAAACATATGAATCGCCTGACTTAATATAATAGGTCTTGTTTGAAAGAACTGAAATATCTGATGTTTCAATATATTTTGAAACAGGATCTTTGCTTTCGTCAACTGCGATTTCTTCTCCATTGTAAACAAACTCAATCTTATCTTTTGTCGTTTGTTTAACAACCGTAACATAGAAATCGTTTATATCTTTGTGTTCGCTATAGAAATTGTAATCCAAGTTTTGGATATTTGAAGAAATAGGAACATATTCCGTTCTTGCAAATGAAGAACTGTTTTGCAAAACAATAAGACCTTCAGAAGGAACCTCTTTGAACTCCTTATCTGAAATTGCAAATGTGATTGACTCCCCAGCTTCAAGAATGACTTCAAGTGTGTCATTATAAACCTTTCTGTTTTTCGAATCTTCGTTTGATATCACCTTAACTGGAGTATTGTCAACAACTTTGTCAGGGAAAGTAATTTCTTTTGTCAATCTTGAAATTGTGACATACTGACTTAATACACAAGTGTTAACATCTTCCTCCAAATTGTTGCTATCACCTTCCACCAATGTGATTTCCATTCTGACATTTGGAAGAGATTCGTTGATTCCAAAGTAGATTGAGTCAATCACAGGAACAATGAAGTCGAATGCATCTTGTTGATAGCCAATACCATCAATTGGAGTTGGGTCACCACTTACAGCCTTTCTTACACGCTCGTAAACTCTTGCTTCGCTATCTTTCAAATACAATTGATTGTCTTTTACTACAATTTCTGAATAATCAAGTTCTGTTTTATCTTCTTTAAAGTACTTTTTACCCAAGATAATACTGCTGTCGTTTGTTTGCTCATAAACATATTCGTAAGCTTTGCCATCAAAGAATTTGTAATCAGCACTTGTGACAAGCGGAATATTCCCTTCGGCAGTTGCAGTTCCTCTTTTTGCGGAGCCAAGAAGGGTTTCTCCGAGATAGAATTCTATTCCTTCAACTTTTATATCATTAACTCTTGAAACATATCCACTTGTCTTATCCTTGCCCGTTGCAACATCAATGTTGAGTGCATTTATTGTGTCATCGCCTGTTGATTTAAATGCAAAAGCAGAAATTCCACGAAGAATAACTTTTGCTTTATCATCATTCATTTTATCGTCGACTTGGAGTGATGGCTCATCATATCCGCTTGAAGTTGAATATACTTGTTCAATTTTCTTATCTTTCCAAGTTGATCCATCTTTATCACCAGCTTGTTTGTAGGTTATGTTTCTGAATGTACCAAACTCACCATTATCAAACACAACATAAACAGAAATTGGAGCATTTGCCAGATCATTTTGTGTCATTTTTTGCTTTTTCATTGGATTTGGGTTGGTTGTTGACGGAGGTGTGTCTTTATCAGGTACATCAATTTCTGCTGAGACTCCCTTAACGCCATTCAGCCACCAATTTTTATATTCTTCTTCGTGGTTGTTTTCATCCCAAATATCAACTTCTTTTCCTGAAGTCTTAATCTCTTTGATAACTGTGCCGAAACCATTGTTTGCTTGTGCAGAAAGAATGACTTTTGTTATATTGTCTGGAAGATCTGAAATTCTATTTGCGTATGAATTGGTTGTTCCCGCTTTCAATTTATAATCCAAAGTGCCAAGAAGTTGTCTTCTTTCAGTTGAACCTTCTGATTCAGCCACCACAATTGTTGGTCTAACATTCATGAATTGAGAGCCAACAACAACAGCCTGACCTTCTGCCAAAACATTTCCTTCGCTTGAAATTTTTGCAATTTGTGGATTTTCCGTTGCTGTGAGAGTGAAATAGAATCTGATCTTGAAGCCAAAATCATTTTTTGCATCAATATAGAATTTTCTTGTTCCCAACTTAAGTTCTTTGATTAAAACTTTTTCCCATTGAGGCACACCAGAAGTTGGAGAATCCTTTACAATCTTAAGACCTGTACCAATATCAAAATTGTTATATTCTGTTTTTGGTCCATCTGGTTTATAGGTGTATGTGAAAGTGTTTGCATTATTCAAAGTTTTGTTGTTATACAAATATGCAGTTATTGCTGAATTTGAACTTCCTGCCGCACTTATATCCCAAAGAGAAAACTCATTTGCAAAATCTGCTTCTGAACCGTCATCATTTTCAATTGCAAAAGCAGACTCTTGATTGCTCGCATAAGATTGACCATTAATGACAATGTTTGCACTTGCTGTGGTCGCTGTGCTTCCTTTTCTGGTGAGGAAATTAACGCTTGAATTTGGAAGAACTTTGAAAAGTAAATTGTGAGCAACACTGATTGGTGTTGTATTCTTTCCAAATGAAACAGTGTATGTGATTCTCATCATGACATGGTTTCCGTCGTTGTTTGCACCACGAGCGTGAATTGAATAGTCAACAACTTTTCCATTGACAATAACAGCGGAGTGATCGAGATAGTTGAGGTCAATGCTTCCATAATCATCATTGAGATTTTCCAATGCTCTCACACGAGGATTTAATCCTGTGCCATAAACAACATCTTTCTCCAAATCTTTGCCTGCTGTTGATTTCAACTTATTATGAATTTCATAAGCCGCTTTTTGGAGATCATCTGCTCCAGATGCATTTGTGATATGCAAGTCGCTAAAACCATAAATCTTAAGGTCAACGCTTCCGCCTGAATTCAAAAGATTGTCTGTGCCTGCATTTCCAGAATTGCTGTATTTATTTCCAGTTCTTGTGTTGTAGATTCCAAAATCAACTTCATCAAAGAGAGATGCATATACACCAGCATTAATTTCTCTCATTGAATAAGTTGTTCCGCTGTCTGCATTTTGAGAAACTCCAAATTCAATTTCAAGATAGAGGCTGTATTGTGAATTGGTGACAATAGTTTCATCTCCCACTTGAACACCAATTTGATATGTTCTTGTTTTATGATAATCTTCAGTCTTCAACTCAACTTCATCAGCTTTTTTAAAGCCATGCAAAGATTTTTTCACAAGTTCTTCAACACACTCTTTCCAAGTGCTGCCAGAGAGTTCGATTGCTTTATCAGTTCCACTTACCTTCTCAAGATTTCCAATTGCAAAATTCTTTGCAAAACATGAATACACATACCATGTTTCACCATTTATACGAATCTCTGTATGCATAGTTCCTGTAGGAGCTGTTTCTCCATCACCAACGACAACAGCCCTACTATCTTTTGAAAGGAGAACAACACCTGAATAAAGATTTTCACTGGAAGCACTTTCAATATTCTTTACTCCACTGAAATATCCAACATAAGCATCACCTTTGTTTACCTTTACAAATCTCTCAAGACTTCCATCAGGTTTTTTGAAAGTTGCGACCTCTCCGGTTTCATTCATCAAACTTGCTGAAACTGGAGCGAACATTTCTTTCGTTTCCAATGCCTCTACAGGACTAAACGTTGGTCTATTATAATCGCCATCAACCTTCCAATTAAGTTCTGTTCCAAGTTTGACATAATTATTTGCGTCAAGCTTGATTTCCTTTCCATCATAATAACTTACAACAACTCTGCTTGTGAGATTTGGTGAAATATTGAAGATTTCACTTTCATCAGCAATTTTGTATGCATTATCATTTGCTTGAGCCCCTTCAAGAGTTCTGAAAGTTGCAGTATAATCAAAGTCTATGAAACTCTTTCCAAGATCAACATTTGAAGCCATTCCACGATTTGTAACAGTGATTGGAATTATTTTGTTTTCTGCTGGATTGGTTCTGTTTGTCAATCTGACATAATAAGTCGCACCAGTAACAGCAGAATTTTTAAACACAAAATTGAGCAATCTGTTTTGAGTAAAGAGAGTTTGTTCGTCACTCAACGCCAAATCTTCTGCAAAAACAGATTCTCTGTTGAGATTGTAGTTTGGAGTGTTTGTTGTCACTTTGACAATTGCATCATTGATGATAACAACGGTGTATTGTGTCAAAACTTCATTAACTTTCACATCGAAAGTCACACTTCCAGTTTCTCCGGTGTTCAAAAGAGTGAATGTCAAATCAACCTTTCCGTCTTCTGAGTCTTTCAAAACAACCTTATCAGAAGAGTCTCCTGTGATTGATTTTATTGTATCATCTGCTTGTGCAAAACTGATTTCAACATTTGTCACACTTGAGACTGAAACTTGCCAACTCTTTTTGATGTTTGAAACAATTTCTCCTTCAACTGTTTTGGCAACATTCACAACTCCAATTCTTGGATTGCTTGAGAATGTTGCTGGTGAATTGAAGAAGTCTTCAAAGGTCTTCGATTTTCTTTGTCCTTCAGCGTCTGTTTTTAATGTAGCTGAAATATATTCTGTTTTTGATGGGTTTTCCTCATCTCCGTCTGGAGTTGGATAATTTGCATTAACATCAACATTTCTGTCGGCTGTAAATCTGTATTTCACTTCAAATCTTGCGATTTCTTTAATTTTTCCATCTTTTCTAAATTGTGAAATAACATTTAAAGTTTTGATTATTCCTTGGCTTTCGCTTCCAACATTATCTGGAGAGATTGTCACTCTTGGAGTCTTATCTTCTTCAGTGGCAAGGTCTGCAACTTCATAGCCATCTCCAGAAACAAATCTATACATTGTGTTTGGAGTTGAGATAAGTTCAACTGTGCTTGGCAATGTAGTTGAAGTGAAATCTTTTGGTGTGATGACAGAATTAACATCTCCCTCATCAATCTTTACATCAAATTCGACTTGCCCATATCTCTTGTTCATATCTTGAACTTGTCTTGGTGTTTTTTCACTGAATGATGCAGAAACATTAAATGATTCAGAGAATGTGAACACTGAAACATTTGCCAAATCGTCCTTTGGAGCAGATTCGATCATAATATCAAAATCAAGTTTGATGTCTGAAACAAGTGGAGCAATTTCCAACTTGATTGCATTATAGTTTAGAACCTCATCAACCAAAGAAATTTCTCCGGTCAAGGAAACAACATCAGAAATCTTCAGTGAAACACACTCATAGTAAGTAGTTTTCTCGTCAAATTTTGCTTCATCTTCAAACTCTACCTTTGTATACTTCCCATATGCAAGAATATAGTAATCCTCACCATCAATTGGAGTTTTGTCATCTGTAACAAAGTAATAAGTTCTGTATGGGTCAAAGCCATTCTTAAGTTTCATTGAAACTTTTGTAATTTGTCTGCTATCTCCCTTTGTTGTTGGACCAGAGAAAAGTTCACTGAAATCATATTGTTTTCCGCTTGCAAGATCTCTCTTTTCAACATTCCATTCAAAATAGCTTTCCGCTTTCAGTGCAACTTTAATAATCACACCTTCGCTTGCATAGAAACCGAGTTCAAACTCACTGTTCTTTGAGATGTTTGCTTTTGCTTTCAAAGCAACTGTCTTATATGGCGTTCTATTCATTTCATAATATGTTACACCACTTTCAAATTTCGCACCAACTGTGTATCTTGGCAAATATTCTCCAGCAACTTCAACAAAATATGTTTTTCCAGAAACAAGATCTGTGTCCGCCGTCCTTTCGAATGTTTTCTCATAATAAGAAGTTATATTTTCAACAACAGGATTTTCAACCAATTTATAAACCCCGCCATCAAGACTGAAATATGCCTTTCCGTCAACAATCGCTTCATCCGCAGTCTTCACATATTTTCTTTCAAAATAATCTCCGATTTCGGATGTAACTGCCAAAGGAACTTCAACATAGTCAGATCCTTCCAAAGTATAATATTTTTTATTTCTCTTTGTAACTTCGTCAGAAGTGATTGAATATTCCTGTCTACCTTCTGCCAAGAAATCAAATTGAATATCTTCAAGGCGAATGCCATACTTAACATATCCAGCAACGCCAGTTATTGGAAGAGATTCAAACTCTCCCCAAACATATCCATCATCCCCCAATTCAAGCTCGTTAAATTCAGAACCTTCATAAGTGATGAATGTCTTGGTTGCATCATCCACAACACGATTAACAACACTTGCATAAACCCAATCGGTTTTGTCCACAAGAATGACATCTTCGGAAAGCGTGATATCTTGCAACCCTTCAACTTTCAAAGTTGTTCCTTCTGCAAGCCAAACCTTCTTGAACATCAAAGCATCCAAGAGGTCTAGTTTGTTTCCCTTGATGTATGAACCAAAATTGATCATATCCCCAGTTACATTGCCGTCAATTGGCTGAATGATTGGAATGTATGTCTGCTCATTGCTTCCTGCAATAATTGTGTCGACATATAGCCTTTCATTGTTTCCATCTTGATCAACTTTATTTGAGTCTTTAACTTGATCACGATAGAGAGAAACTTCAAAATCTCTCGCTTGATTTATCTTGATTGTGTACCTCATTGAAGAACCAACAACTTCCAAATCGTCTACAGTCCAATATTTTTCAATGACAATTGTGTTGACTGATCCAACTGCAGATGAATTTCTGTAGGCAATATTAAGCAACGATCCGTCAAACGAAACATTGACATTGGTTGAGGCTTCAACCAATCTGTATGCCCACTTAATTGCGCCACTTGGCTTTTCAATCCATTTGATTTCATCAAAACGATATCCAGAGTAACGTCCACTGTTTGATGAATTAAACTTTTCTTCCAAGTCAATTGAATAGGTCAATGTTTCAGCATTATATGCACTTGAAGTGGTGTCAAGGAATTCTCCATAGACAGCACCCTCCTCTTCTGAAAAATCGTTGTATGGATAGTTAACTTTTCCAATTTCAAAATTTGGCGCAACTTTGATGCGATAGAGCCAACTATAAGTTGATACATTGACACCAACAGTGCTTAATGTAAATTTCAAAACAATATAGCCTGAAATTTCTTTTTCCATGCTGTTGATCTTAAGCATGCCATTTTCGTATGAAGCAAGATTTTCAACATATCCATCCACACCACTCGTAAGGATTTCCACTGTTGGAATTCTTGTTCCTGCTTGTGAAATATCATAATAGAAACCTGCTTCTGGAGCATTTTTCTCATAGTAAGAACCAATCTTTGCAACATCTGGGGTCTCAACTACTACAAATTGAGTACCAGTTCCAACTGTCTTTTGTTCGTAATATGTTTTACCATCAACAAGTGCGGTATCTTTTGTTGGCGCAAATTCTTGACTTATGTCATGCAAAATCTTGTAAACTTGTCCAGCTTTCAGTGTTTCATAAATACCATTTTCCTCAAGGTCTGAAACATTTGCTGAAATCAATTTATCAAAATCAATCGCAGTATAAACTTTTTCATAATATGTTGACAAATCTGCTGCAACAGGATTTTCAACAACGAGGAATTTTCCTTCAGTCTCAACATAGTAGGTTTTGTCTTCAACAATTGCCGTATCATTTGTTTTCTCAAATGATTCTTTTTGGAATGTGTTGAATGAATTGTTATTGTTTGTGTAATATACAAAGTTTTCTCCAAGATTTGAAACAGTCACACCTAAATTGAGAGTAATCTCAAGTTTATTCTTTGCATAATCTTCAACTGTCTTGCCCACAATCACGGCATTTTCATGATCAATAAAGGCTGGGGTTCTGACATTGATACCAGTGCCACTTGCATTCTTGGTGATGTTTTTGCTTCCTTCAACAACACTCTTAACATTAAACAGATAATTCTTTTTGCCATCAGCACCGGCAACATAAGCAATCTCATAACTTGCACCAGCACGCATCAACAAACGAAGTTCACCTTGATATGTGATTACGCTTGCATCAGGGAAAACCTCTTGAACAAGTTCTTTAACACTTGCCTTGTTATAGCAAACTGAGAAACTTATTTTGATGTGATTTTTGTCATTATACTTGACAATCTTTGTGCTGTTGTTTCCATCAATCTTAACTTTAACCGCATCCAAAAGGGAATCTTGAGATGCATAGATTGAGAATGATTGTTCGTAAGCTTTGAGAACATCCACAGATTTTCCTGTCACAAACAAGAAGTTTCCTGCTGATTCTGAAGCTCCACTTTGAATTGTAATAAATCCATCAGTATCAACATTTTGATAAACCAATGTCTTTGCATCCAAAGTTACATTTCCAATAGAAACAGATTCTTTTATTCCGTTTTTGTAAGAAGTCGCTTTATAAACTGAATAATAATCATTGATTTTGCTCTCTTTAATATTATTCAAATCAAGCATTGGATTTTCTTCAAGATTTTCAACTTTTTCTTCAATCAAGATGTTTGGATTTACATAAAGATCAACATCTGTATAGAAAGCATAATCTGATCTTACTCCATAATAAAGCCTGATTCTTATCGTTGTGTATTGTCTTACACTTGCAATTTTAAGTCTAACCTTTCCGTCAACAACAGTGTCAAGACTTGCAATTCCGCTGTTTTCATAGAACACGCCATTGATGTTTGAACTTAAGTCAATGCCCTTTCCAACAAAGGCATCAGCCCAAGAAAAGTCTTCACTCTTAAATTGAAGATATTCATCCAAATCATAGATTTCATCGGCAAACACAGCCTCTGCCGATCCACTGGTTGGTTTTGCCAAATAGTCAGAATAACTGTCGTAGTAATTTCCGAAACTTCTGCTGATTTCTATTGTTGAAGAAAGCACAAGATTCAAAGTTACACTATACAAATTGTTGTTGCTATTTATCTTGAATTTGAGCGTATTCTCAACTTTGAATGGAGCGTTGATCTTCAAGGTTGTTATTGCGATATTTTCGTAAGCAGTGATGTTGTCTTGCGCAGAAGAACTATCTTCTCCGTTGATTTGCAACATCTTCTTAAGAGAAGTTCCATTCACTCCGCCTTGGAAACCTTGAAGCCAAGTTCCGTCAAACATAACTGTATAATCAGAGTTTGGAGCGGTTGAATTTGTTGTGTATATTCTGAACAAATCGCTCAATGTGATTGTCGTGTTTGATTTAACATCTTTCTTGACAGTCACTTCAGTCACACCTTTTGAAGCAGAAACAAACCTATCATCCTCTTTATAATCAACATCAGTGCTGCTGTCATATTTAACATAATCCAAACCTTCTGTGTTGACAACAAACGAGAAGAGGTCAGATTGAAGTTCCACTCCTGAAAGAGTACCATCTTCATTGACAGCCATAACCCTTTCGTTTCCATTTTTTCTGTCAACAACACAAATCTTAAGTTGTGTTTCCACCACTTTTCCGCTTGTTGAAGCAAAGTCATTGATTTTTACTGGAATTCCATTTTCACTTTCAAACTTCAAAATAAAGTTGGAATCATTTCTAATTTCATTAAACTGAACGCTGTAAACTCCGTTCTGAGGTTTGATATCTGCACCAAATTGGTCCTTCATAACAAATGAAAGTTGTCCATTGAGTTCCGCAATTGTTTCAGTATAACTTGCCTGTGTAAGATTTGTGTTTCCCCAATTGATACGAAGACCATCAGCTCCCGCAGAAATATTAACTTCAATTGGACTTGATGTGTTGATAGTGTTGTTGTGTCCGCTGCCAAACTCCAAAGTCTTTGGTTGTTGGAAATAAATATAGAAATAATCAGGTTGTCCATCAACAATTGGCTCATCCAAACCAACAAGTTTTGATCGAGTTTCCTTTCCATCATCATAAACAAGTTTTAAAGAGATATCTCTTCCTTGGTCAACTGCAGTTTTTCCTGCAGAGAAAAGTTCTTCATTGATTGAAACAAACCCCTCAAAAGTTGCGACATTTGCAGTTCTGTTGTCAACAAGTTCGCTTAAGCTTGACAATTCCATATATTTATCGGAGTATTCGTTTCCATATTGATCACAAACAGCAACTTTTAAAGATTTGTCGTTGAAAGAAGAGTTGAGCTTTTCAACATCTCTGACAATGTCTTCGCTCTTAAGTTGCAAAGTGAATTTAATTCTTTCAATTGTGTCACCTTTTTCATCTTTGTTGATTGCAGGAAGATAAACATGTCCACCTTTTTCAACAAGAGAATCCTCTCCAAAAAAACTGAAAGTTGGGGTCATATTTGAAATTGAAAGAGTGCTGTCAACATTGATAACTTTTGCTCCACTGAAGCAAACAAGTTGATATCTTGTCTTTTCCAAATCTTCGTATTGAATTTCACCATTGACATTTGTTCGAACTAAAGCAGCAATAACAACCACCGAGCCAGTATAACTTTTCTTGACTGTCAGAATGTTTGTTGCTGGCAATTCATAGAATGTGTAAGAATCCTTAACTGGGATTCCACTGATGTTGTGAGAACTTATGTTTTTACCCTTATAGTCTTTTGAATATTCCTTGCCTTCTCCACAGTTGAATATTTCTTCAACAGGCACCTGTCCATCTCTTGTGTTGTCATAAAGGAAATAAACAACTTTTGAATAAACACTATTTCCAATGTCGGCAGAAAGAGGAAGGTCAGCAGAGATTGGCTTTCCAGAATCATCATAATTGATAACAAGGTCAAGTTTTTCAGTTGTTAAAGAAACAGAGTTGTTTCCTTCTTTAACAATAACATCAATAGCTTGTTCTTCCACATCCTTAAAGAAAGTTTTCCACAAACCATTTTCGTCTTTAAAGAAGAAGTTGATTCCCAATTTAAAAGGAGTATTCTCAACAGTGTCAGAAGAGAATGTCCAACGATAGTTTCCATAATCCCCAGAAGAACTTGTGTTTGGCAAGATGTAATATTCAACATCTTCTCCCGCTGCGGAATAGTCAAAATCTTTATCAAAAGTCTGCTCTTCAATAACAACATCGTCTCCAGTTGTCGTCACCTTCATCACTCTTCCACCAATAATGGAGAAGTTTGCTTTTCCCTTTGGGACTTTGATTCCAACTCTGCCAAGCAAGATTTGTGCAGGTTTTTTATAGCTGTCATAGATGGAAATTCCCAAACTCATGTCATTTGGTCTGTCTGTTGAATTTGCTGAAAGCGTAAATGCTTTGTCTGCATAAACTTCAGCAATAGATAAACTTGGTTCAATTCTCACTTCATCAACTTCAATGTCAAGCACTTTGATGAAAGTTCTTGTTGAAATCACCATTGCTTCATTTGCAGGATCTTCCATAAATTTGATGATCTCGTCCGTTGTTGCGTTTGGATTTTGATCAAAATAAATCTTTTCATAATAAGAATTTTTGAAAGTGTATGCATAGACAGTTGAATATTTGCTTCCGCTCACTTCTTCTGCTGTAAATTCTCCTGTTGCTTCGTTATAGGTTATATAATCTGCACCACTGCTTCCCAAAACATTGAAAAAGACTCTTTTATTTTTCTCTTTGTTGTTGAAAACATATTGACTGTTTTTTGGGTTGAAAATTGCATTCATTTTAAATCTTGAGCCAACAACCACATTTTGAACTTCGTCAATGCGAGCGATTTGTCCATCACCAACAACAAGTTCTATGCTTGAAACTGGTGTGTCGACTGCAACTACAGCAGTTTTCGTTGGAAGAAGGATGTTTTGAGATTTTGCTGTTATGTGAGAAAAACCATTGACACTTCCCACAATTTGATTGGATCTGCGAACGAGTTCAACTTTGAAAGGTTTGTTAAGTTCCACTTCTGCTGGAATTGTAATTGCACCATCTGTGATAAAACCGTTTCTTGTTGTTCCGTTTCGAAGTGAAAGTTCAACTTTGGTTTCTGTCACATCTTTTGTTGTGCAAGAGATGGTAAGGTAAGAATCGTCAGAGAGAAAATACCAATTGTTTCCATTGATGTTGTCTGCGTATCCTTGTCCATCCACAACTTGTGTGAACGCCATATCTTTTGGGTCAACAACCTTTTCATTGAATGTCCCCATAAAAAACAAGACCAAAGTGGTCACACCGGCAACGCCGAAGAGACCTGCAATGACCAACAAAATCACTTTCCAGAGAGCAAGAGGAGCTCTCGCTTTAAACTTGAAACCTTTCATCGATAGAATCCTTAAAACAAATTCGTCAAACAAGCAAACAAACAGCAACTATTTGAGCAATTTTTATTTAAAATTATTGTTTACATATTTCGACAAAATAATTATACAATTTTAAGACTTATTTTCGCAAGTGTTTATCGAGATTTTTTATATAAAATAAAATATATATAAATATGTGCCAAAGAAGGCGTTTAAGTTGACATCAAAAAAAATATCGTTTATAATCAACATATGAACACAAATTTCGAAATTTATAACTATCTAAACCTTATCAACCGTCGCGTTGCAAAGGCTTTTCGAAGCACAGGAAGAAGCCCTCTACCTGCAAACTTCAAAATCACAACAGAAACAATCAAGGAAAGGCTGTATTTAAATCAGATGCAGTCAAGCATTTCTTATCCTGAGTTTTTGTTTGAAAACAACAGAAATGTAAAAAAACGTTTTAAGGCTTCCGTAAAGCAGATTAAACAACTTCAAGCAATGCTCAAAGACCCAGAATACGCAAAAACTATGTCACCTGCCTTTCTGGAAAAATTTTCAACCTATCTCAAGCTGCGCCTTTTTGTGACGAACTGCATACTAAAAGAATTTAAGCACTTTTATTTCAATGAGTGTGACGCTTATGAAGAAATTTGTGCAATTGACACAATTTTCTTTGAACTTTTGGACGACACCTTTGAACCTGACTTTGATGTCAGATTGCATGTGGGTAATCTTGAAAATAAATACAAAGTTTTCTATCAAGAAAGAGTAAGCCGACTTGAAGAAAAAGTGTCTGAAAAAACAAAAAAGAAAAGAGCTGAAAAAGCAAAACTTCAACAAGAAGCGGTTCAACTCAATCAAAAAGCTTTGAATGAAAATATTCAGTCCAACACAAAAACAGAAAAGAAAGAAGCGAAAGAAATTAAAGCCGGAATAAGAAACGAAAAGAAAGAAGCAAAAATTAAAAAATCGCAAGAAATTCACACATTTAAACAAGAAAAAGAACAAAAAATTAATGAAAGAAAATAAGGAGCAAAATGATACAGGCAATAAATGTCTCCCTTGCTTTTGGAGGGAGAAAATTATATAAAGACGTAAACTTAAAATTCACAAAAGGCAACTGCTATGGCATTATTGGTGCAAATGGTGCAGGAAAATCTACCTTTTTAAAAATTATCACTGGAGAACTCGAACCAAACACTGGAGAAATTGTTATCACCCCTGGCGAAAGAATGTCCGTCTTGGAACAAAATCAAAACAAATATGACAACGAAACTGTTTTGGACACAGTGCTTCTTGGACACAAAAGATTGATGGAAATCCAAAAAGAAAAAGATGCACTTTATGCAAAGCCAGATTTTTCAGATGAAGATGGCATCCGTGCTGGAGAACTTGAAATCGAGTTTGCTGAACTTGGTGGATGGGAAGCGGACGGAGAAGCAAAAACATTATTGCAAAATCTTGGGGTTGGAGAGGAGTTGTTTTATGAACAAATGGCAACTCTTGATGCAAAAATCAAAGTCAAAGTTTTGCTGGCACAAGCACTTTTTGGCAATCCGGACATCTTGATTTTGGACGAGCCAACCAACAACCTTGATTTCAAAACAATTCGATGGTTTGAAAACTTCCTTCTGGATTTTGAAAACATTGTCATCATTGTGTCCCACAACAGGCACTTTTTAAACAAAGTCTGCACTCACATTTGTGATGTTGACTTTGGAGAAATCAATATGTACCTTGGAAACTATGATTTCTGGTATGAAACAAGTCAACTTCTTGCAAGACAAGCAAAAGATCAAAACAAAAAGGCAGAACAACGTGCGAAAGAACTCAAAGAGTTTATTGCAAGATTCTCCGCAAATGCTTCAAAATCAAAACAAGCAACAAGCAGAAAGAAAGAACTTGAAAAACTCACTCTCGATGATTTCCGACCTTCATCAAGAAAGTATCCTTATGTTGATTTTAAATATGAACAAGAAATAGGCAAAGAAATTTTGAAAGTTGAAGGCTTGAGCAAAGCAGGTTTTTTCAAAAACCTTTCATTCACCGTTGAAAAAGATCAAAAGATTGTTTTCTTGTCACAAAACAGCATGGTGCTTACAACACTCTTCAACATCCTTGCTGGAAAAGAGGAGGCAGATAGCGGAAGTATCCGTTGGGGAAAAACAATCAAATATTCCTACCTTCCACAAGACAACCGAGAATATTTTGAAAATTGTCACCTTTCAATCGTTGACTGGCTTAGACAATATTCAAAAGACAAAACTGAAAGTTATGTCAGAGGATGGCTTGGCAGAATGCTCTTCTCTGGAGAAGAAAGTTTGAAAGAAGTTAATGTTCTTTCAGGTGGAGAAAGAGTGAGATGTATGTTGGCAAAAATTATGCTTGAAGCAGGAAACGCTCTCATTTTGGACGAACCAACAAACCACCTCGATCTTGAAAGCATAACCTCTCTCAACAAGGGAATGATAAACTTCAAAGGAGCAATGCTTTTTGCAACTGGCGACCAAGAGATCATCGAAACTGTTGCAAATCGAATTATTGACATTGTGGACGAAAACACAATCGTCGACAAACAAATGACATATGAAGAATATATGGAAAAATATAAGGGTCTGTGACCCTTGTTTTTTTATATTCTGAAACCAACAAACAATCTTATTTTGCTCTTTTTGTTGCTGAAATCTCAAGATATGTTGTTTTTGAATACTCCCCTTTTGTAGGTTTCAACTTTGAAAAAACATCAAAATCTTTAAATAGTGACAAAATTTCTTTCTCATCTCCAAGTTTGTTGCTACTCATATTGTTTGTGTACTTTTTTGCTAAATCAACTATCTGCTCTTGCGAAAGTTTGATATATTTTTTGTATCTTTTGTATTTAACCTTCGCCTTGTTGACAAATTTTTGTTTGTACCTTTCTTGCTTTTTGTCTGAGACACTTTTGTTTTTGTAAACTCTGACTGTGGTGACAATTTTCCCACCCGTCACCAACAAATCTTTCCACTTGTCAATCACTTTGCAAGCGTCGGATTTATTAAATCTCGTTAAAAACGCATCACAACAAATCAAGTCATAATGATTGTAATTCTCAAGTTCAAGTATGTTTTTGTTGATAAGGTTGACTTGCGTGGATTTTTTATCCGCATACCATTGGCAAGCAAACAATGGCGTCTGACAACTGTCAACCACATCAATATTTACTTTGCATTCAACACTACCACTAGCATTGATAACATAAGCCAACAATGAATAATCCGCAGTTCCAGAAATGAGAATATTGATTTCTTTCTTACCTCCTATAAGTGACCTTGACAACTCTTTTCTAAAAAACTTATCATGCCATGTTGGAGTGGAAACCAAATTCATCATCCTGAAATATTGCCAAGCCGAGTGATACCATGTGCAATCTTTGGAAACAATTCCATTTTTACACAAATCTTTCGCCACATCATAGACTTCATTTGCGCTTTGTTTTAAATAATTGGAAATTTGGTGTTTAATATTATTCATAAAAATCCTTAAAAAATATTTTCAATTATATTATCATATATTTAATTAAAAAACAATAAAAATAATAAATAATAAATAATAAATTTATTTTCTAAATATAAATATGCCAAAGTGCCCTAAAATAGGCACAAATAGAATTTTTAACTATTTATAATTATTTTTTATTTAATTTTAAAATAAATATTTAAAATATTTTTTTATTTAATATTATTATTTTTTATATATATTTTTTTCTTATTTATTTTTAATTTTTTTTAATAATTTCAATTAAATTAAAATGTCATTTTACAACATAATTTAACACAAATATTTGTCGATTATGCAAACTTTTTTAAAAAATATCAATTTTGAATTGACTTTTGTTTTTGTTTATCATACAATAAAAACAGCAATGACGGAATTGGCAACTCCACCAGCGAAACGCGTGTCGGCGTAAAGACATTCAATGAAGGCAAAGTTCTCTTTGCGAAATAGGGTGGAACAGCGAACAAAACAATCGCCCCTATGCACGAAAAGGCATAGGGCTTTTTTATTAAGTTTCTTGCCAAAGCATCACTGATGCAAAAAAATTAAAAAGCGTCACAGACGCAAAAGGAGAAGAAAATGGAGCAAAAAGATTTGACAATGGACAAAATTCTCAACCTCTGCAAAAACCGCGGATTTGTTTTCCCTGGAAGTGAAATTTATGGTGGTCTTGCAAACAGTTGGGATTATGGTCCAATCGGAAGTGAACTTAAGAAAAATATCAAAGAACTTTGGTGGAAAAGGTTTGTTCACGAAAATGAATACAATGTGGGCATTGATGCAGCAATCATCATGAATCCAAGAGTGTGGCAAGCAAGCGGACACCTCTCTGGTTTCTCTGATCCACTCATTGACTGCAAAGAGTGCAAAACAAGACATCGTGCTGACAAATTGATCGAAGACTATGTGGCACAAAATAAACTCTCTTTAAATGTCGGAGAACTCAACAACTCTGCTATGGAAAAATACATTGCTGACAACAAAATCAAATGCCCAAACTGCGGAAAGAGCAATTTCACACCGCTTCGAAATTTCAACCTCATGTTTAAAACTTTCATGGGTGTAACCGAAGATAGTAAAAATGAAGTATATCTCCGCCCAGAAACCGCACAAGCAATGTTTGTGGATTACAAAAATGTTGTCAGAACACAAAGACCAAAAATGCCATTTGGAATTGCACAAATGGGAAGAAGTTTCAGAAATGAAATTACACCTGGAAACTTCATTTTCCGCACTCGTGAATTTGAACAAATGGAGCTTGAATTTTTCTGCAAACCAGGGACAGATCTTGAATGGTTTAAATATTACAAAGAGCAGATGAGAAACTGGCTCTATGACCTTGGCATCAAAAAAGAAAACCTTCGTGAAAGAGACCACTCACAAGAAGAGCTTTGCTTCTATAGCAAAGCAACTTGCGACTTTGAGTTTTTGTTCCCATTTGGTTGGGGCGAACTTTGGGGTATCGCTGACCGCACGGACTATGATCTTACTCAACATCAAACTTTCAGTGGGGAAAATATGGAATACACTGACCCTGTGACAAATGAAAAGTTTATTCCTTATGTTGTTGAACCGGCATTGGGAGTTGATCGTATGTTTTTGACAATCCTTTGCAATGCCTATGATGAAGAAGTTGTAGGCGAAAATGACACAAGAGTTGTGTTGCATCTCATTCCTGCCCTTGCTCCTTATAAAGTTGCCGTGCTTCCTCTTTCAAAAAAGCTATCTGACAAAGCACGAGAAGTTTATAGAAAACTTTCAAAAGAATTCTGCTGTGATTATGATGAATCCGGATCGATCGGAAAAAGATATCGCCGTGAAGATGAAATCGGAACTCCTTTCTGTGTAACAATCGATTTTGACACACTTGAAAATGAAACTGTGACAATTCGTGACCGTGACACAATGGAGCAAGTCCGTCTGCCAATTGAAGAACTTTCGGCATATATCACAAAAGCCATCAAATTCTAGTAGACTGTCCTTATTTAAGTCCTGTCCTGTCAAAAGCTTACAAAAATATATAAAGAAAATTTTCACAATAAAAAACAACCCCGAAAGAAAGAGGTTGTTTTTTTGACTTCAAAACTATTAGATGTTCAAAAGTCTGAAGATATGTTTTTGAGTGATCATGAATACAAGGTCCAAGATCCAAATGAGCCAACCACCAAAGATTCTGATGATTCCAGCTACGATTTTTCCTTCTTGGAATCTTGTAACAATGCCCAAAATCCAAGCAGTGAATGGGATAATTGCAAGAATCAAACTTACAACCCAGCCCAAGCCAAAGTAATCTTTTTTTGCTGCTGCCATAACTCTTCCTCTCCTTTTATAAAATTTGTAATTTTGTTACATTCTCATTTTAGTCAATTGATTAAGAATTGTCAACAATTTCCAATCAATAAACTATATGATTTTAAAAATTATTTCATTCGCATTTCATAAAATTTTTAGTTGACAAAAACTTTATCTAAACATTGGGTCTTTGCTTGTGAGAAAAGTCCAACTCAAAAGAGTTTTGAAAAACACTGCCCAATAAGTAAGTCTTGCACTATTCAAAAACTCTTGGCACTCTTTGCATTCTCCACTTGAAAGAATTTCAGACAAAAACTCAATTGCATATTTTGACGCTTCTTTTTCAATTTGGATCTCTTTGTATTTCAAAAACACTGCAAACAAGAAAATTAAAATACCAAGTCCAATAAGTCCAAGTCCAATAATCAGAATATAAAGTTCAGACAAAACATCCACCAAATAAAGCACGCTCAAAACAATTCCAACAATCACCACAGGCATAAAGAAAAGTCCACACAATCTTCCAGTTCGTTTCATTCTCCAATGCTTTTGAAGTTTGTTTCCTTCAGCATCTTGTCTTGCATGCCCCAGCTCGTGAGAAACAGTTGCAAGTGAAGCCAAGCTGTTTGAATACATTGTCTCATCACTCAATGCAACAACGCCAGAACTATAGTGATCATCATAAGTTTCGCAGCGAGCAATTTTAAGTTTCCCAGAGAAATTGTGAGCATTGATTTCTCTGACATAATCAACCGTCCTTATTCCCCTCGAATTTGCTTTCTGTTGATTTTCTTCCAACTTTTCATAAAAATTTTGAGATGCAAAACTTGCCACAGACAAACAGAAACATAAAAGGATCCCAACAAGTGCAATCGCACCAATAATAATATAAGTCATCATATTTTCATTATAATAACATTTTCAAATTTTATCAAGCAAACATCAAAGGTTTCATGTTATAAGAAGGACTGTCTGACCTTTGTATAAAATCGTTCCTGCTGGCGGAAGTTGTTTTTTGACCACTCCTCCATCTCCATCAATCTCATATTCAAGCCCGCGCTTTTTAAGTTCTGCACATGCATTTGCAAGGCTATAACCAGTCACTTCTGGCATTATAACCTCTTCAAGAACAACACTTGAGTCATCCTTTGGAAAGTTGTAAAACTCAAAAAGCGAACTGAAAAATTGTTTCCCATATGGAGCAGCAACAATTGAGCCATAGTATGCTCCAGCACTTGGTTCATCAACCATAATAAGCATAAGATATTCTGGATTATCCGCCGGATAGGTGCCAATGAAACTTGAAATATATTTGCCTTGTGCAATGCCTCCACTCTCGCTATATTTTTGAGCAGTTCCTGTCTTTCCTCCCACATTATAGCCTTCTACAAAAGAAAATTCGGCAGTTTTATTTTCGGCTTTTTGCAAAAGATAGTTGACTGTCTGCACTGTCTTTTCAGAAACTATTCTTTCCTTTTTTACCTTTGGAGAATAGACATTTTTCCCTCTTACATCCACAATATTATCAATCACAGTTGGCGTTTTGAGAGTTCCACTTGTGACTCCTGCAACGGCAGTCAAAAGTTGAATTGGGGTCACTGCAACAGCATGCCCAAAGCCCATTCTTGCAATATCCACATTTTTGACATTGCTTTTTGGCATCAAAATTCCACCACTTTCACCTTGAATAGTTATGCCAGTCTTCTTTCCAAGTCCAAATTTTTGCATATAGTGATAAAACCTATCTACACCCAATCGAAGTGCCAAATCCATAAAGCAGCAGTTGCACGAATTTGCAAAAGCCTCTGTCAAGTTTTGACTGCCGTGTCCAATTGTTTTCCAACATTTAATTCGCTGTCCATCGACAATTCGAAAGCCTGGACAATAAAATCTGTCTTCAAGACTTACAACGCCTGCCTCAAGCGCTGCTGCCACTGTCAAAATTTTGAAAGTTGATCCCGGCTCATAGGTGTCTGTCACCGCTTTCATTTTTGATTGTTCAAAAAGAATGGAAAGATCGTCTCTTGGCACTTCGTTAAGGTCAAAACTAGGCTTTGATGATATTGCCAAAATCTCACTAGTTTTTGCGTTCATAACAATTCCAGTTACCGCTTTTGCCTTTTGGTCGGTGTAAGCCTGAAGAAGAACTTGCTCCAAAAGAATTTGGATTTTGCTGTTAACTGTCAAATGCACATCACTGCCAGAAATTCCATTGACATAATATCTCATGCTTCCACCAATTTCTTTGCCCTGAAGATCACTCTGAACATAACTATAACCATCTATGCCTGTTAGGTAGTCATTGAGATATGCTTCAAGCCCTGCCTGCCCCACATTGTCAATGGAAGAAAATCCCAAAAGTTGCGTAAGCAAGTTTCCATAAACATAATACCTGCCAACATTTTCAGTCAGGTATATTCCAGCAAGATTTTCATTGTATATCTTTTCAGCAACATCCGCTTCCACCTGCATTTTCAAAAGAACTTCTGAAACATTTTTCTTTGAAACTTTTTCAAGTGTCTTTTCAAAATCAAGTCCCAACAAATTTGAAAGCTTTTGAGCTGTAACCTGTTCTTCCTTGACCTGCCTACCTCTGACATAGACATCATAGGTTGTGTAGCTGACAGCCAAAGTGTCCCCTGTTGCATCAAAAAAAGAACCTCTCGGCGCAGTCAATGCCAAATCTCTTGTCCATTGATCAGTTGCCCTTTGTTGAAGTTCTTTTCCATTGATAACCTGAACAACAAAAAGCCTTACACCCAGCGCACAAAAGACGATTGCAATCACCAAAAAAATGACTTTAATTCTCTTTCGTAACGAATGTAATGTGTAAGGTTTCTGCAAGTTTAACCTCCAAACAACCCACTAAAGAAGTTGCAAAGTTTGTCAAACCAATTTGATTTTTTTCCAGCTTCACCTGCATCAAACTCTTCTTCTGGGAAGGTTTCAATGAATTCCATTCCCTTCTTCGTTGTGTCAAGATCAGCAATGTCTTTAAGGTATTTTGGCAAGTTCACTTCATAAAGTTCATATTCAATGCCTGCAAGATTTGATGACATTTGATCGATTGCAATGACATTTGAAACACAAATAATTGCTGAAATGCCGAGTGCAATTGACAGAAACAAACTCAATCTTTTTTTTCTTGGTTTTTTCTTTGCATTTTCCTTTCTTGAAAGCTTGACAACCTTGTCGCTCTCTTGAATGAAATCATAATTGGGTTTTTCAATTATATTTTGACTTACTTCTTGCTTAAAAACTTTTTCTTCTTTTTGATCTTGCTGTGGAGCTTCTTCTTTTTCAAATTGCTTTTCAATCAGTTTTTCTTTTTCAAGTTGAAACTCTTTAATTCTCTTTTCTTCTTCTTGCTTTTTGAAATCCGCAACAGTCATATTTTCAAAAGAGTTGAGATATTTTTCATTTTCAGTCTCTTGCATAGGGGTTTCAAAAATTTCAATTTTTTCTTCGGTTTTATCTTCAGTCAAAACAACCGTTTTCTCTTCAACAACTTTTTCTTTCTTTGTCTCAACTTCAGCAACAAGTCTGTCCATATATAATACTTGCCTCCTTTGTTAATTATGATTTTGTCTAGAGTTTTTCAATGACACGAAGCTTCGCACAAGTGCTTCTACTGTTGCAAGATTGTTCGCTTACACTCGCAATAATTGGCTTGCGATTTACAAGTTTAACGCTTGCTTTATGCCCACAAATGCAAATTGGCGTCCTTGGTGGACATATGCAATCTGTGCTGTCAAACTTAAACACATTTTTGACAATGCGATCTTCAAGACTGTGAAAAGTTAAAACGCAGCCTCTTCCACCTTCTTTCAAAAGCAAAATAAGATCTTCCAAAACCTTATCAAGTCCGTCAAGTTCCTCATTGATATAGATACGCAATGCTTGAAAAACTTTTTTTGATGCTCCACCTCGAGAATAAACAACCTTTTTTGGCATGCTTTTTTCAATTATTTCACGAAGTGCAAAAGTTGTGTCAATTTCTTTTTTTTCTCTTTCAATGGCAATGTTTTTGGCAATGTTTTTGGCAAACTCTTCTTCTCCATATGTCTGAAAAATTTTGACAAGTTCTTGATATGAAAAGGTGTTAACAATTTCCTTTGCTGTCAATATGTTTTCTCCTCTGTCCATTCTCATATCAAGCGGACCATCATGCACAAAACTGAAACCTCTCTCTCCCTCATCAATTTGATAGGAGCTTACTCCCAAGTCTATCAAAAAGCCATCAATTTTTTCAACGCCCATTTCTTTCAAAATTTGTGGAGCATCTTTATAATTTGATTTTATTAACGTGACAACATCCGAAAATTTTGAAAGAGTTTCAGTACTCTTTTTGATTGCATCTTCATCTCTATCAAAAGCATAGAGATGCCCATCTTTCAGTTTTTTTGCGATTTCAAAAGAATGTCCACCGCCACCAAC
>CAJTYR010000006.1 GCA_910584295.1 uncultured Christensenella sp.
ATCGTTCCAGTGGCTCAAACTCATATTCAAATGGTGGTGGTTATTACTGGTTTACGATTGGGCAAATCTCTGACGCAGATGTAGAAGCATAGGAGGAAGTATGTTTGGACATAAGAAAACAAAGAACACAAAAATGAGGCAAAAAAGGGCTTCAAAATCGAAGCCCAATGCTCCCCTTAAGAAAGACCTAAAATGCAAACAAAAGCAATCAGTCGAGCCCTACAATGAGCTTCCAATTGGACAAACGCTTGAGACGAAAGACAAATATTTGCCTTTCAACAAGAAAACATCTCAAAGCTTAAAAGACTCTCGCCCAGTTATCATTGTTGAGAAGCAGAAAAACCCTCAAGGGAAAGAAGAATATGCAATTATTCCAGGTTCCACTCAAGACACACACAATACTACAGAGTATAGAAAGCACGGCATTAGGTTTTACAGGCACAATCTTGAAGTTCGGGACTCTGCAGGACAACCTATTATGCAAAATGATAAATTCAAGGCGACCGAGAAATCGTCGCAGCTGCCTAGAAGAGATGTTGAGAAAATGAAAGAGCACGTTTTGCACCACACAAAGCAATCATCAGAAAATCAACGAAAGATGCACGAGTTTCAAACCCGATACCAAAGAAAAAAGGAAGAACCCTAGTTCTTCCTTTGATGCACAAGTATCCATTGACCTTGTGGGCTGATGAGAATTAGCCACCTCACCCAATGCCAAATATATGGCCGGCGCACATAACTGATTGCTATGTGCAATGTCCAAGACATTGTTATTATAGCATAAAAACTATAAATTGCAACACTTTTTTATAAAAAAACTGAACGGGAGAAGAAAATGTCCGGAATATATCACGTCATAGGAAAGCCTAGAGCAGGAAAAACATCATTTGTTGTCGCAAAAGTCTTAAACGAAGAAATGCAACCATTTAATGACAATTATTTTAATTGTATCAAATATATCAGAGACGAAAATCGTCGCAAAAACAAAAATAGAGAACTGCCACCACAAAGACACGTTGTTTCTGCAGATTTTGACATCATCCAACATTTTCCAACTATGCAATCATACAAATGCTCTGGTTGGGAATTTGGATGCTCAAATCCAGTATGCTATACAAAACCATTTCTTCCTTATGGGACTTATGTTTTCGACGAAGCACAAAGATATTTTGACTCAAAAGGCGACCAAAAACTTCCTCCTTGGGTTTCAAGAGCATTTGAACTTCACGGCCATAAATTTCTGACTATATACTTAATTACACAACGACAAGTGCGCTTGCACACAGATATAAGAACTATTGCCAAAGCAACAATTTACATTGAGTCTTCAGTTCACACTTATATCATCAATGGAAAGAAAGTCAAAGCAAGCGAATACTTGAAAGAAGGTCAACTCATAAAGACAGAATGGTTTGGACGAGAGTTTGAAGACGGAGATGAAGTTGATGACTATATCAAGAAGAGAGGCAATTACAAACATCTTGGAAAACCTTTCAAATACACCTTTATTGGCGATATTAGAGAACACTATGACCCTTATGGCTTTGCGGATGAACTAGACGATTTGAGTAGAGAATACAACTACTATGAATATGTGGTAAATAAGCGCCCTAAAGAATGGACAGATTACAAGAAAAAATTTGATGAAATTGAAAAACAAGAGCAAGAAGTTGCAAATAAATTAAGTAAACAGGAGGCAGTATAATGGCAACAGTGAAGTATGATGAAATAAAGGTTATTGGAGATGCTGTAAAAGAGTATAGGGATGTTTCAACAGATATGTTGGATTCTATCACCCTTTTAGGCAAGGCTCCTAACTTAACAAAAAAAGAGCGCAAAAAATTGAGAAAAACGGACGTAAAGACCTTATTCCACATTCAAGAAGTTTCCGCAAGTTATATTCTTTCTCGTGCCAACATTCACAAGGAAGATATGAACGAAGAGAGGAAAGATTTGAATGAAAGAATTAAAGAGAACAAAGAAAAGGCTCCGCCTTCTTTTTGGGAGAAGACCAAATCATTTGTATGGTGCAATTTAAAGCGTCTTGCTTTCTGGAAGCATAAAAATCATAAGCGTCCAAAGCCAAGCAAAGTGGATGTTTTGCCATACGAAGAGGAGAAGCAAATAGAATATCACGATAAGACGCAGACGGAACCATCTGCTTCTTCTTCACAAGCCATTGAAACTTCTCAAGAAGTTTCTGAAGAAGAGTCTACGAAAACGCAAGAAAATAAAGGTGAACGGGGAGAGGCAAAGCCTTGACTCCCCCGTTTGCTTTTATTTGCGTTTTCGTATATAGTCCAACGGACTGAAAAATAAAAACTATTTATAATTTGCATTTCCGCTTGCGGAAGATGCAAATCGGCGCGTATATAGCGCCAGAGAAAAATTTTAAAAATTTACCGGAGAAAAGTTTAATTTTTGAGAAAAGAATTAAATCAAAGTCGATTTTCTCCGCAAAAACGAAAGTTTTTTGCAAAAAATACAAATTATCTGGAGGGAAAAATGGGCTATAGTGTTTTTGGGCAAGTAGATTCAAATAAATACTTTTCACTCTCAACAATCACTCGCGAAAAAATGGCTATAAATGGACTAAATATGACAATTAAACAACTGCGTGAACTCGCTAGAAAACGTCCTTATTTTACCCAAATTTTGGTTGGGCAAAGCAGAGAGAATGGTTATATGCAAAAGGTCAAGATTTGGCGCTATGAAGATTTTAAAAACTTAAAAAAGGAGGAAGAACAGGAATGTCTGGAGTTTTAAGAAAAAGAGATTATGAGTTAAGCATCATAAAACATTGTCAGACGCTTTGCTTCTGCAAATATGGGTCGCAAGATGATGCAGACATAAAAAGACTAATTACCTATGACTTGCAGAAATTGGGCGAAATTGAGCACGAAAAGGCAATGAGTGTGTGGAACACAAAAGAGTCCAAACTAGCAGAAAAACAAGCTAAAAAAGCGATATAAGGAGGAAAATATGGGCTACTATGGTTATGGTTGTAAGAAGATGATTTCAATGCGCATTGACGAGGAACTTCTCGCAAAGACAAAAAAGAAGATTGAAGAAGAGAACAAAGGGAAGTCTTGGTATAATCAAAAGACCTTCACTGAAGTTGTTGAGGACGCTTTGAAAGAGTATATCGAAAAACCAATAAAGAAAAAGTGATGATGCACACGTGTATATACAAGTTAGATCCATTTGTATATACATTTGCACGTGCGTGTATATACACGCTCTGGGATTTCGATTGAGTATATACATCATCTGCAGAATGTGTATATATACTTGGCCAAGTGTATATACAAACTCGAAGTAGACAAATAAGTCGTCCAAGGTGCAAGCCCTTGTTTAAATAACTACAAAAAATACTTAAAAATCAAAGACACCAAGTGCCTGTGTCTTTTTTTTATCTTATAGAACTAGACATATATATGTCATACTCTTTTAAAATTTGTCTAGTGCTAAAGAGTAGCAGAAAATACCTATTTTTAAAGCTAATTTAAAAAATAATTTTAATTCTTAAACAAATAACACTATATACAAAATAACATATTTATGCTTATAAATATATTTATTAGTATATATAGGGCAAAAATTGGTGTTTTTTATAGTGTGCGCCTGTTCGGCGCAGGTTGACGAAGAAAGGAAAGTATGTCAGCTCCTCTTCGATTTAGTTGATTCTATATCAAACTCCAACTTTCTTATCAAAAAAAGTTGGGTCAAAAGTTGGGTCAAATCGCTCTTTCTCTTTATTTTAGGGACTCTTGAAAACCCTTTTAATCAAGGGGTCCCGGGTTCGAATCCCGGGCGAGCCACCAGACGAGTTTCAAATTTGAATCTTCCAAAGAGACGAATTTGAAACTTTTTTTATATCAAAAAAGGAGTATCAAGCAAAAGAGCAAACTTTACTTCATGAGATGGTTCACCTGCACTTTGATACATTGATTTATCAAAAGCATAAACTTGATCGTGTGCGCTGGTTTGATGAAAGCTATGCCCTTTTTCTTGATGGAACAGCAGAAAAAGTCTCACAAAAAAGATTGTTTGAAATCTCCAACAAACTTCTACCTTTTCAAAACCTCAACTTCAATGATTTGGACCAACTAAAAAATGTCAAAAGCGAAAATTATGATTGATATGACATCTTTTTGATTGTTGGCTATTATATATTCAAAAACAATCTTGAAAAAGAACTTATCTTAAAATTGATAAATAATCCCCAAGAAATAAGAATTATTGGAAGAAAGATTTTAAAAGATGCCCTCTGTTTTATTAGAACAGAAAAGCTAATTTAAAAAGCACATTCTATTATTTTTATTTAGCAATCTTTTGTCCTTCCGAATCTTTATAAAGTCCCAAGTTGTAATACTCAACAATAAGATTTATCACCTCTGCAGTGGTAGGTTTATATTTATCCTTAAATATTTGCATCTTATATAGATCATTTATTCCATCAAGCCCCTTTGTGTTGTAGGTTTGAGTGATGGCATTTTGAATGTTTGCCTCAACCCTGAAAGGATTTTTGACATTATATATTTCTGCAACCTCATCAAAGAGTTTTGACAAATTATATAATTTTGATGGATTTTTAATAACAAGTTCAATCGACTTGTTTAAATAAGAAAACCCAACCAAATCACATTTAACTCCAACCCTGATAAGTGCCAGTTTAACAACCTTTTCAATTTCATTTGTTTGCATAAAATCACCCCTGTTTCCTTTTTCTAAAACAATATAGCATATTTCGACATTTTTTACAAAATAATTTTACAAAATATTACAAAATTATTTTTATTTTTGTAAAAATATATTGAAAAACCTAAAATAAGGGCAATAAAAATGACTTATTTAAACTTGTGAGAGTAGTATTTATAGTTTTTTCTAAATTTTTTAATATAATTTTCTGTTTCTTTGAAAGGAATTTTTTTCAAAGATTCTCCATCCTCACTTTTTGTTTCATCTTTAAGCCAATTGCTTACATTTGTTGGACCAGCATTATATGCACAAAGTGCAGTTTCTAAATTATTAAATTTCTTTGTCAGTTGACCAATGTAATATGTTCCGATCAGAATATTGTCACCAGGATTTTTTAAGTCAAAGTTTTCAAAATTCAATTCTCGTGCAATTTCTTCCGCCGTGCTGGGTAAAACCTGCATAAGTCCAACAGCCCCTTTGTTTGAAAGAGCATCTTTTTTGAAGCGGCTTTCAATGTTTATGACAGAGTAAACAAGCGCTTTTTCAACATCAAACTTTTCACATGCAGAAGAAATCTCTTGGCTGAATCGAACTGGAAAAAGATAGCCATAGCAACAATTGACACCAAATGCCAAAAGAAAAACAAAAGAAACCGAAAAGAAAACAGTCAAAATCCACTTCATAACGCTATTTTATGAAAAAAGAGCAATAATATGCTCTTTTGCTTTACAGCTCAAAATTTGGAAGCTTGCGTATATGGATAAAACCCTACAAGATTATTAAGTCCCCCTCTTCGAGAGAGAATCAGTTGAACTTTTGAAAGATAGTCACTCAAAAATTTCACAGAAATTCCACAAGCATTTCCAAAATGCGAGGGTGTGTTTATGATTGCAACGGGAATGTTGTTTTCTTTGAGCAAATTCGCAAAACTTAAAGTTGCAAAGCGAGACCTAAAAACTGCCAAGGTATAATTCATATCTCACTCCTTATGCACAAATTGTCCCCTAGAATATTATATTATAAATAAGAACATATTGACAGCGCAGACCGTCAGACTAAATTCAAAACAAAATTATGTGAAAGAAGGTGAACATGATTTATCTCGATAATTCCGCATCAAGTTTAATAAAGCCGAAAAACGTCCAAAAAGCCGTGTTAAACGCCCTAAACTTGTATACAGCAAACCCAGGAAGAAGTGGACATAAACAAGCAATAAAAACCGCTCTTGAAGTGGAGAAAACAAGAGAAATAGTTGCAAATCATGTTGGCACAACATCTGACAAGATCGTTTTCACCCTCAATTGCACAGATGCCCTCAACATGGCAATTCTTGGGACATACAAGAAAGGTGGACATGTGGTTTGCACTGTCAACGAACATAACTCTGTAAGACGACCACTCGAATATTTGAAAAGCATTGATGATGATTTTTCATTCTCGGTTGCAGAACAGTCTGGAAAACTTGGAATCATTTGGCAAGACATTGAGAAACATATCACAGACAAGACCTATCTTGTCATCGTCAATCACATCTCAAATGTCAATGGAGACATTGCCGACATTGAGGTCATCGGAAACAACCTCAAAGAAAAAGGAATTCTTTTTCTCGTTGATGGTGCTCAAGGTGGCGGACATTTCAAATATGATATGGGTGCGATGGGAATAAATCTGCTCACCCTAGCACCTCATAAAGGCTTCTATTCTCCGCAAGGAGTTGGCGTGCTTGCAATCTCCGAAGATTTTGAAATCAAACCAATCAGATCCGGTGGCTCTGGAGCAAATTCGCTTTCTCCAACAATGCCAGAAGAACTGCCAGAACATCTTGAAGCAGGCACAATCAACACCCCTGCCATTTTAGGATTTGGAGAAGGCGTCAAATTTGTTGAAGAAAATTTTGCTCTGATTCACACAAAAATTGAGGATTTGATTGTTTATCTTCATTATGAACTTTCAAAACTTGGCGTCAATGTCTATACAAAAACCGAAAACACCTTTGGCGTGCTTGCATTCAACATCCCAAATCTTTCCTCAAACGAAGTGTCAAACTATCTAGATGAAAAGTGGAATATATGCGTGCGAAGCGGTCTTCATTGCGCACCATGGAAACACAAATCTTTGGGAACTCTGCCAGATGGCGCTGTTCGAGTGTCAGTTTCATATTTCAACACCTATCAAGAAATCGAACGGCTAGTGTTTGCAATAAAAACCCTTCTCAAACATCAAAAAAGACAATAAAAAAGACTTCTTCTTGAAGTCTTTTATTATGCTATTTTCCTTGATCACCCTTGTTTTCATTGTACCAAGCCAAATATTCAGCGTCTCTCTTTTCTTGGTTTACTTTTCTTGTTTGAGCCGCCTTTTTTGCAGCACAAGATCTTTTTTCAAAAGTTTCTCTATCAGCAAGCGTTTCAAATTCTCCTCTTTCTTGACCCCATGTTGCTTCAACTTCTGCTGCAAAAGCTCCTTCTGCTTGCACATCTGCTCTTGCTGAATTTTGTCTTTCTCTCCTTCTTACAGCATGACCTTTCTTCCAAGATTGTTCACCATATACTTTTGTGTCTATTCTGTCTTCAACAGCCATTGCATTGTCAAGAAGTTCCAAGGCTCTGTCTTCATTTCCTTTTTCGTATTCAGCTTCTGCTCTTTCAACAAGAGAATCTGCAAAATCTGACAATTTCAAAATCTTAGCCATTTCCAAACCCTGTTTAAGAGACTTACAATCTATTCCCCATTTATCTGTTGCAAGGGCATGTTTTCTTGTTCCAATTTTGCTTGGAATATCTTTCTTTCCATGAAGTTTTGGTTGAGTTCTTTTGCCTTCAAGAAACCATTTCAAATATTCTCTATCTTCTGCTTCTTGAGCAAGTGCAACCTGCTCTTCACTCCAATCTCTGTATTCTGCAATTTCTTCTTCTGTCATTTCTACAACTCTGTCTTTACTCATTTTAATCTCCTTTCTGTAAACAATTTACATATGTTTCATATATGCATTATACAAGAGATTGGGGCATATGTCAATACCCAATTTTGGAAATTTCGACATAAATTTTCAATAAAAAAGACCTTTCATTTTGAAGGTCTTTAAAACTATTTTTTGTAGACAAATCTTTTGCAATGTTCGCAAGTGATAACTCCTGTTTCTTTAATTCTTGCAATTGCAACTTTTGGAAGCTCCATTCTGCAACGACCACAAAAATTGTTGTTTTCAAGAGGCACAATAACGGGGAAAATATTGTCATTTCTTTTCTTCTTGTATTCTGCCAAGAGGCTTGGCTCAACCTCTTTTTCAATGGCGACAAGTCCCTTTCTGATTTTCTCTTTCTCTGGCTCAAGAGTTTTTGATTCTTCCTCAATCTTCTCTTTGCACTCATTATATTTGCTTCTTGCATCGTCATAGAGCTTTTTAGTCTTGTTAAATTCAGACAAAATATGGTTGATGTTTTCAGCACTTTTTTGGAGCATTTTTTCCAAAATATTCAAATTTGAAAGCAATTTTGATTTTAATGCCCCCAATTTGTCAAGTTCTTCAACACTTAAATCCTCAATGTTTTTTCCAAGCATTTCGTCTGCTTTTGACTTGTTGAAATTATACTTTTCTTTTATATCGGAAATTTCTGCGATAAGTTTTTCTGCCTCTGTTTCAAGTTCAGTCGAACGAGCCTGTGCTCTTTTTGCAATTCCAGCAAGTTCGTTTGCTTTTTTCTTGAATGGGCTGTTTGAAATTTTTTGTTCCACTTTGAAAAGTTCCGCATCCGCATTTTGATATTTCAATAAACTTTCTATATTCATATTCTTCTCCATTTAATTTGTTTGCCATCTATGGCATATTCAATCCTATTCAACAAAATCAATCAGTCGCTTGCTTCTGTTTGGATTTTTAAGTTTTCGAAGCGCTTTCGCTTCAATTTGTCTGATACGCTCTCTTGTGACAGAAAACTCTTTTCCAACCTCTTCCAAGGTTTTTTGCTTTCCATCCAAAAGTCCATATCTTTGTCTGATAACCTCTTGTTCTCTTGGAGTAAGCGTATCAATGACAGCCAAAAGTTGTTCTCGAAGAAGAGTCTGTGTTGCACTTTCAATTGGAGATTTTGCAGACTCATCCACAATGACATCCGCCATCTTTCCATCATCCTCTTCACCCATTGGAGTTTCAAGCGAAATTGGGTCTTGAGCCGTCCTTTGAATTTCCATAACCTTTGCAACTGACAAATCCATTTCTTTTGCAATCTCTTCGATTGTCGCTTCTCTTCCTAGTTTTTGCATCAAACTTCTCGAAACTTTAACATACTTGTTGATCGTCTCAACCATGTGAACCGGAATTCTGATTGTTCTTGATTGGTCTGCCATTGCACGAGTGATTGCTTGCCTGATCCACCAAGTTGCATAAGTGGAAAATTTGAAGCCTTTTGTATAGTCAAACTTGTCCACTGCACGAAGAAGTCCCATGTTTCCTTCTTGAATAAGATCCAAAAATGACATTGAAGTTTTGCCAACATATTTTTTTGCAACACTCACAACAAGACGAAGGTTTGATTCACAAAGTTTTTTCTTTGCAAACTCATCCCCTTGCATAACCTTTTTTGCAATTTCTTTTTCTTCTTCACTTGAAAGAAGTGGCACTTTTCCAATGTCTTTGAGATACATCTTAACAGGGTCATCGACACTGACAGACATCACCAAATCTGAAAAGTTATCTTTAAGCAAATCTTCCTCGTTTGCTCTGATGATTTTGATGCCTCTTTTTTGCAAAACGCCCAAAAACTTTTCAACATTTTTTGCGTTATCCCCCACTTTTTGAAGTGCAAAATACACATCCTCTTCGTTTATTGAGCCCTTTTTCATTGCAAGTGCTTGCAATTTTTCGTGCATCAATTTAATTTTTGCTAATTCTTCTTTATCTTCTGACATAGAATTCCTCCAAACTCTTATTCTTAAGTTGCAAAGCAAGTTTTTGCAACCTTCTTGCGATCTCCGACCTCTGTTCAAGATCTTCACAATTTCGATATTCTTCATTACATTCAGCCTGCATTTTTTTCAAGCGTTGCTCTGCAATCTTCCACAAACATTCCTTAAAATATCTCTCTTCATCTTTTTCAAATTCTGCAAAATTGAAATTGATAAGTTCCATCAAAAACAAATCTTCACTTGCACCATCAAAATCGAAAATTGAAGAAAGAGGCAAATCTCTTTTAATTATTTCCAAATAATTTTCATATCCTGCAAGCAATCTGTGATAATCAAGTCTCTTGTCCACAACATCTTTTTTGTGAAGCAAACAAGCAAGAATATACTTTTGAGCCTTCTCATCAACATTTGAATTTGTGTTTTGTGAAACTGGCTCTTCTTTGATGACAAACTTTGGTTTTTCGTTTCTACTATTGATGTCTCTTCTAAGCACATCAAGAGGAATTTTTGTGAGATCTCTCACAATTTCAAGATATGGTTCAAAAAGTGTTGGGCTTCCAAGTTTTTTGATTTCTGCCAAAATCTCTTTGACAAAACGTCCTTTCTCTTCTGGATTTTCAAGATTAAATCTTGACTTGTGATACTCAATCAGAAATTCCATATAACCTTGAGCATCATCAATCATCTCTTGAAGTTTCTCTTTTCCAAGAGTATTTAAAATCTCATCTGGATCTTTTCCCCCAGCAAGACGAACAACTTTTAGATTAACATTTTCACTTCTCCACATGTCAATAGCACGAATGGTGGCTTTAATTCCTGCCCCATCCCCATCAAAACAAAGGACAATGTTGTCGCTATATCGCTTAAGTTCGTTGATGTGATCTTTTGTGAGAGCAGTCCCCATGCATGCAACAGTTGACTTAAATCCACCTTTATGCATAGCAATAACATCCATCTGCCCTTCAACAAGGATAACATTTTTGACAAGTTGTTGCTGTTTTTGTGCTTTAAGAATGTTTATTCCATAGACAACTTTACCTTTTTGAAAGACCAGGGTCTCGGCTGTGTTTTTATATTTTGCATAATCAACCTTTTCGAGAGCACGTCCACTGAAACCAATACAATCATTGAAAGAATTGAAAATTGGAAATATCAGTCTGCCAGCAAGCACATCAAAGACATGGTTGTTTTTCTTTGCACACACTCCAGCTTCAAGCATCTCACTTTCCGAAAAGCCTTTGCTCTTAAGATAAGTCACAAGATCATTCCAATCTTTTGAAAAACCAATCTTGAAATCTTCAAGTTCTCTTCTTGTAAACTTTCGGTTTCTTATGTAGTCTTGAGCAACCTTTGCATCCTTTCCATAAAGATTGTCCACATAGTGCTTATATGTGAAATCAAGCACCGACAAAAGCCTTTCTTTTTTCTTCTGATTTGCAGTTGTCTTCTCATAGCCTTGAAATTCAGGGATTTCCATCCCCACTTTTTCAGCCAAAAACTTAACTGCATCAATGAAACTTAAGTTCTCCATTTTTTGAACAAACTTAATGACATTGCCCGCTTCCTTGCAACCAAAGCAATAATAAAGACCATCGTCATTGTTGATTGCAAATGACGGTGTTTTTTCGCTGTGAAAAGGACAACATGCCCAAAATCTTCTTCCTTTTTGTTCTAGATGAAGATAGTTTGAGGCTATTGAAGCAAGGTCACATTTTCTTTCAAGTTCTGTAAGCCAGTCGGAAGATATTCCTCCTCGTTTTTCCAAAAATCACACTCCCCAAAAAATTTCGATACTTTATTTTACCATAAAAGTATGCGAAATTCCTTTATTTTTAGCAAAATAATTATAAAAATATGACTATATATAGAATCAATCGACAAATTTCCCCTTATTTCTCTTCAAGCAATGAAAAAAGTGGCATTTTTGCCACTATTTTTACTTATTAAATTGTTCTTTCGCCTGTGATTCCAGCTTTAAAACCACAAGGTGCTGGACATTTGTAATCTGGTCCCATGCAACGAGAGCCTCTCATGTATGGCTTAAGTTCTTCTGCAAGTGGAGGATTTTCCTTTGAAAGGTGTTCATAAAGTTTCTTTTTTGAAGCAGTTGTTTGATTGTCAATTTCAAGTTGAGCACAAGTGCAATTTCTTTCTTTTGTTTTCAAAATGAAATCTTCAATTTCTCCACGTTCTACAACAGGCACAAGCATTCCTTGAGGAATCTTTTTTGCCATCTTTTCACAATCTTCAAGCCAAAGTCGCTCATAAGGTGTCCCCTTCAAAATTGGAGGAACATAGAAGCCTGCATTTCCAAAATCTTTCATCTTAATTGAATAACCAATTGTTCTGTGTCTGTGGGCTTGAGCAAGTTGTGCAAAGGAAGCATCATATCTCAAAGTATAGCATTCTCCAAACTGCTCAATGATTTCTCTTTCAGTTCTGTTGAAAAGTTTCAAAACAAAGTTTTTGTCATCAAGAGAAAGTTTTTCATCTATGTATCCCAATGCTTTAAGTTTTTCATTAAATTCAATCAAACTTGGTCGAAGCAAAGTTGAAAAATTGTCCGTCGCTCCTTCAAGTAAATCAATTTCTTTTGCAAACTTTCTGTAGATGATGTTGATTTGACGATATGACATTGTGTATGCCATGCTTGTTGGAGTAAATACTGAAGTCAAATATCTTGCATTTTCTTGAGCAAGTTTTTTGATTTTGATGTCAGTAAACCACAATGGTGCCTCTGGTTGCAACTTTCTTATTTCTCCCTCAAAAATTGGAAGCCATTTTTCGTAAAGTTCATTTTCATCATCTGGCAATGCCATTCTCTTATATCTGGCTGACTTTTCACTTGTGGTATACATCCTCTCATTGTTCAAAATCATTGCGATAATCTTTGGAATGTCAACAAGTTCCAAACAAACTGAAGGGTGATCAAATGGACTTTTGTGTCCGCTTGTTTTAATCATAGCCTCTCTTTTTATTGTTTTTTCTTCCGGCTCCTCAAAAAGTTTGTCCATCGTGTCTGGCAAATAACAAACCCCAGCAGTAAGCCCACCAATCTTGTCCATTTCTTCTTTTGTTGGAACGTGTCCCAATTTCGTCCCTGCAAAAACTTTAATTTCCATTTTTCCCTCCATAAATCTCTTTGATTATACCCTCACCCGATGCCGTTTGTCAACCCCCAATTTGTTAAAAAAGAAAAAGCAGAGCAACAAAAACTCTGCTTTTAAAATATTTTAAATCAATTAAATTTTAATAAACGCTTCTTTCATCATTTTTGTCGGTCTTATCCTCAATTTCAACAACAAGTGCTTCTGTTGTAAGAAGTGTTGCTGAAACAGATGCAGCATTTTGAAGTGCACTTCTTGAAACCTTTGTTGGGTCAAGAATACCTTTCTTGACGAGGTCTCCGTATTCATTGTTAAGTGCATCAAAGCCATAGGCTGGTTTTTCAAGATTTTCATAAATCTTGTTGACAACAACACCGCCATCAATGCCTGCATTTTGTGCAATTTGTCTGATTGGTTCTTCAACAGCACGAAGAACGATTGCAGCCCCAGTTTTTTCATCTCCAGAAAGCGTCTCAAGAAGTTTCTTGATTGCTGGAGTTGTCTTGAGGAGTGCAACTCCGCCCCCAGGGACAACACCTTCTTCTGAAGCAGCTTTCGTTGCTGAAAGAGCATCCTCGATGCGAAGTTTCTTTTCTTTCATCTCAACTTCAGTTGCTGCACCAACTTTGACAACAGCAACTCCACCTGCAAGTTTTGCAAGTCTGTCAGAAAGTTTCTCTTTTTCATAGTCACTTGTTGTCAGCTTGATTTGATCTTTGATTTGTTTCACTCTGCCAGCAATTTCTTTTTGATCGCCAGCCCCTTCAACGATTGTTGTATTGTCTTTGTCCACCTTAACAGTCTTTGCTCTCCCAAGGTTTTCAAGTGTAAGTGATTTGAAATCAATTCCAAGTTCGCTTGACACAAAGGTTCCGCCAGTCAAAATCGCAATATCTTCAAGCATCGCTTTTCTCTTATCCCCAAAACTTGGAGCTTTCACAGCAACAACATTGAGTGACCCACGAAGCTTGTTTAAGATGAGTGCTGTAAGTGCCTCGCCTTCAACATCATCCGCAATGATAAGAAGTTTTCCACCAACTTTGACAAGTTGTTCCAAGAGTGGCAAAATCTCATTAAGATTTGAAATTTTGTTGTCAGTTATCAGAATGTAGGGAGCGTCAAGTTCTGCCGTCATTTTCTCCGTGTTGGTGCTCATATATGGAGACAAATAACCTCTGTCAAACTGCATTCCCTCAACAATAGAGACTTCCGTCTGCATTGTTTGTGACTCTTCCACAGTGATGACTCCATCGCTTCCAACTTCTTCCATTGCCTTTGCAATAAGTCTTCCAATTTCTTCATCCCCAGCAGAAATGCTTGCAACCTGCTCGATATCTTTCGAACTTGACACTGGTTTTGAAAGTTTCTTAAGCTCTTCACATGCCACATCAACAGCCTTAAAGATACCCTTTTTCAATATTATTGGATTTGCACCTGCAGTGAAATTTTTCAAGCCTTCTCTTATGATTGCTTGAGCCAAAACACACGCTGTGGTTGTTCCATCTCCAGCAACATCATTTGTTTTCACTGAGACCTCTCTGATAAGTTCCGCCCCCAAATTTTCAAACGGATCAGAAAGTTCAATCTCTTTTGCAATTGTAACACCATCATTTGTGATGAGTGGCAATGCATACTTTTTCCCCAAAACCACATTTCTTCCCTTTGGTCCAAGTGTGATTTTGACTGTGTCTGCAAGTTTATTCACGCCAGCCTCAAGGCTTTTTCTTGCTTGCTCTCCTTGCAACATCATTTTTGACATAACAAAAACCTCCTACTTTTCCAAAACAGCCAAGATATCAGACTGCTTCAACACAATATATTTCTTTCCATCAAGCGAAAATTCTGTTCCGCTGTATTTCGCATAAAGCACTTCCTGCCCGACGGAAACCTCCATTTTCACTTCTTTGCCATCAACCATTCCGCCTTGCCCAACAGCAACAACACTTGCAAGTTGTGATTTTTCTGCACTTGCAGAAGGCAAAATGATTCCGCTTTTTGTTTCTTTATCAGCCTCTTTTGGAAGCAAAACAACTCTATCAAATAATGGTTTAATTTTCATAATGTTCTTTCTCCTTTTCTCACACAATAAGTATAAGGTTTTGTTTGGAAAATGTAAAGTTTTTATGTCAACAAAAAATTATCGACAAAGGTTTTTGTGTCGATAATTGTATGTTACATGCGCAATATAGCAAGCTTTATTTCTTCAAAAGATCTTCCATTGTATGCCAAGAAAGAAGTGCGCATTTCACCCTTGCTGGCATATCTTTAATATTTTCAAACGCCACACTGTCACCAAGCAATTTCTTTTCTGACAGCGTAATTTTTTCGCGTTTGATCATCTTGACAAAAATCGAAATAATTTTTTTTGCCTCTTCAATTGTTTTTCCTCTCAAAGTGTCAATCATAATTGAAGTTGAACTTTGCGAGATTGCACAACCATGTCCTGTGAAAGATGCGTCTTCAATTATGCCATTTTTCACTTTCACTTGAAGTTCAATCTCATCCCCACAATTTGGATTGTGTCCCAACTGGCATCCAGTTGGGTTTTCCAATTCTTTTTTGTTGAAACTGTTCATGCTGTGTTCCATAATCAACTCATTATAAACATCATCAAATCCAACCATTATTTTTCTTCCTTTATATATTTCTTAAATTTCTCATATATCTCTTTCAATGCTTTCACCAAAATATCGACATCTTCTTTTGAGTTGTAGAGACCAAAACTTATGCGACAAGTGCTGTCCACACCCAAAAATCTCATAAGCGGTTGTGCACAATGATTGCCAGAACGCACGCAAATTCCGTTCATATCCAAAAGAGTTGACACATCATGCGGATGAACATTTTTCATATTAAAAGAAATCACAGATGATACTTTCTTTTTATCTTTCGGACAAAGAAGTGTCAAAAATGGAAGTTTGGAAAGTTTGTCATAGGCATAGGAAATCAAATCAGTCTCATGCTTTTCGATGTTTTTGAAACCAATATTCTCCAAGAATTCTATCGCCTTTGCAAGTCCAACAGCACCACCAACATTTTGCGTGCCTGCTTCAAATTTGTTTGGTAATTCAGCAAAGGTTGTCTCCTGTTCATGAACAAACTCAATCATATCTCCGCCCATAATAAACGGCGACATCGCCTCAAGCAAGTGCTTTTTTCCATAAAGCACGCCAATGCCAAGTGGCCCATACATCTTATGTGCTGAAAACACCAGAAAATCTACATCAAGTTTCTGCACATCAACCTTGTGGTGTGCAACACTTTGAGAAGCATCCACAATAACAATTGCACCAACGCTGTGTGCTTTTTTGATAATTTTTTCAAGATTGTTAATCGTCCCTAGCACATTTGAAACACTCAAAATGCTGACAATCTTTGTTTTTTTTGTAATTTTCTTTTCAATCTCTTTTTCGTCAATCTCAAAATTGTCATCAAGGTAAAGATATTTCAATTTTGCTTCTTTTTCTTTTGTGATTTTCTGCCAAGGTACAAGATTGCTGTGATGCTCCATAATTGAAAGCACAACCTCATCCCCTTTTTTAAGCTTATCAACTCCATATGAATAAGCAAGAAGGTTGAGACTTTCTGTTGCGTTTTTTGTGAAAATAATTTCACACGAATCTTTTGCTTTCAAAAACTTTGCCACCACCTCTCTGGCATTGTTATATGCGGCGGTCGCTCTCACACTCAAGCCATAAGCTCCTCGATATGGATTGGCATTTTCATTGCCATAAAATTCTCTGACAGAGTCAAGCACACTTTGTGGCTTTTGAGTCGTTGCAGCACTGTCTAGATAGATAAAACGATCTTTCTCAAAAATTGGAAACTGTATTTTTAAATTCTCAAATTTCTTCATAACTTAACTTCCTATCAATTTTTTCAACCAATTCTTTTCTAAGTTTTTCATTAAAAATATTTTTCAAAATACAATCAAATTTTGCTTGCACAATAAGTTTTTGTGCTTCTGAAAAAGAAAAACCTCTGCTCATAACATAAAAAAGTTGTTTATCGTCAACCTTTCCAACCGAACTCGAATGTTTGCCCTCAACATCTTCTTCAGTGCAAAGAAGCATTGGCAAAGCTTTTGATTTTGCATTTTTTGAAAGCATCAAACAAAGTTCATCTTCACAGCCTACGCTTTTTTTGCATCCTTTCTCAAAATTGATTGTGCCCTTAAAATGCTTTCTCGCATCCCCAAAAAGTGCTCCAATTGTTTGAATATCCGCTTTGCAAGTTTTTCCAAAAACATCTTGCTCATAATTCAAATCCACGAAACTTTTTCCACTTGCGACATAAAGACTGTTGAGATTTGAAACTGCACTTTCTCCACCAAGCTTTGCATAAAATCTATGAATGTCAGTCTGTCCTCCAAAGTCAACAATCGTCAAGTCAAGTTTTGCATTTTTTTCAACACTTCCACCAAACCTCAAAAAATTTAAACTGTTTTCAGTCATATCACAAACCACAACAACATTGACACACGAATTTTCCCCACAATCAAATTGCAGTTGTCCATTATGATATGATTTGCAATTGCCTTCAAAAGTCACAACAATATTTGCTTGAACATTTTTCTCAATCTCAAAATTCACATTTTCCACCAATGTGCTATTTTTTTGATCAAAATCAAACTTGATAAAAATGGTCTCTTTCGGATTTTCATCAACACAAAATTTCAAGTTCACATTTTCATTTTTTCGCAATTGCTTATCAAATTCTTCACCAATCATGCACAAAAGTTTTTCATCGTTCTTGTTTTTTACCAAAAATCTATCGCCATTTTCAATATTAACATTTTTGAAAGGAAAAACTTTGTCGCAAAAAACACTGGCATCAACCTTTGCAGAATTAATACCATAATTTCTTGTTGTCAAAATTGGAGAATAGTTTATGTCCATTTGTTAATTGCTCCCTTCAAGTTCAATGTTTATAAGTCTGTTCATTTCAACTGCATACTCAACTGGCAGTTCTTTTGAAATTGGATTTGCAAAGCCCCGCACAATCATTGCTTTTGCGTCTTCTTCAGTCAGTCCTCTGCTCATAAGATAAAAAATTGCTTTGTCGCTGATTTTTCCAATTTTTGCCTCATGTGAAAACTCAACATCATTTGTCTCCACATTGTTAAACGGAATTGTGTCACTTCTTGAAATATCGTCAAGCATAAGTCCATCACAAGTCACACTGCATCTGCTTCCACTCGCATTTGGCAAAATGCTCACCAAACTTCTGTATGTGGCAATTCCACCATTTTTTGAAAGGCTTCGACTGCTGACAACACTTGTTGTGTTTGGTGCCATATGCACCACTTTGAAACCAGTATCAAGATTTTGTCCCTTCCCAGCAAAAGAAATGCCGGTATATTCTGTCTTTGCATTTTCCCCTTTCAAAATGCTCATTGGATATAACATGGAAATTTTGCTTCCAAAACTTCCGCTGATCCAATCAATTTGTGCATCTTTTTCTGCGATTGCTTTTTTTGTGTTTAGGTTGAGCATATTCTTTGACCAGTTTTCAATCGTTGAATATCTCAAATATCCCCCTTCTTTCACAAAAAGTTCAACACAGCCAGCATGCAAGTTCACTTTGTTATATTTAGGCGCACTGCACCCCTCAATAAAATGCAAACTCGCTCCCTCATCCACAATGATAAGCGTATGCTCAAACTGACCGCTCTCCGGAGAGTTGAGTCTGAAATATGACTGAAGAGGCATCTCAAGTTTGACCCCTTTTGGCACATATACAAAACTCCCACCTGAAAAAACTGCATAGTGAAGAGCAATAAATTTATGCTCTGAAAGTGGAACACATTTTGTGAAATACTCTTTGACAAGTTCTGGATATTCTCTTATGGCACTGTCGAAATCGGTGTAGATGACCCCTTGCTTCAAAAGAGAATTTTTGATGGAGTGATAAACCACTTCACTATCATACTGTGCACCAACACCAGCCAAATATTCATGCTCTGCCTTAGGAATACCAAGTTTGTCAAAAGTGTCCTTGATTTCCTGCGGAACATCTTCCCAACTCTCTTTTTTGTCTGTTTTGGGCTTGACATAAGTTGAAATCTCGTCCATATTAAGTTCACTCAAATCAGGTCCCCAAGTTGGCAAATCCAACTTTTCATAAACTTCAAGTGCCTTCAATCTTATGTCAAGCACCCACTTTGGCTCATTTTTCTTTTGCGAAATTTCTTTTACAATTTCTGGCGAAAGTCCTTTTTTCATTTTAAAATCAAAGTTGTCGTCATTTTTGAAATCATAGAAACTTTGATTAATTTCAGAAATTTTTGTTTTAGGCATTTTTCACACCTGCCTTAAACTTTTCGTATCCATGTTCTTCAATTTCTTTTGCAAGAGAAGCATCCCCAGTGAAAACAATTTTTCCATCAACCAAGATATGAACATAATCCACTTTGAGTGCTTGCAAGATTTTTGTGGAATGAGTGATGATAAGCACAGCGTTCTCATCAGTTTTAAACATCTCAATTCCCTTTGACACCGTCCTTATTGCATCAACATCAAGTCCAGAGTCAGTTTCATCAAGAATTGCAAGTTTAGGTTTCAACATAAGCATCTGCAAAATTTCATTCTTCTTCTTTTCACCACCAGAAAAACCTACATTCAAATCTCTTGAAGTCATCTCATTTTTCATTTTGAGTGCTTTTGCATTTTTTTCCAATTCGTCCTTAAACTCAAAATAGCTTACATTTTTATTCTCAATTTTTCCTTTTGCGGTTTTAAGAAAATTAAAAACACTCACTCCAGAGATCTCCTCTGGCGCTTGAAAAGACATAAAAATTCCACTCTTTGCAACTTCGTCAGTTTTTGCGTTTGTGATATCTTTTCCGTCAAAAACAATTTTTCCTGTTATCTTTTTGTAAGCAGGGTTACCAAAAATCACATTTGCAAGAGTGCTTTTACCAGCCCCATTCGGTCCCATAATCACATGCACTTCCCCTTTTTCAATCTCAAGGTCAAGTCCATTCAAAATTTGCTTATCACCAACTTTTGCTTTGATATTTTTGACGCTCAAAAGTTTTTCCATCTTCTCTTTTTCTTCCATAAAATTTTCCCTCAATTTAATTATTTACAATTCCTACCAAATTAGTCTGAATTATTATATCATAAAGACAAAAAAAAGCAAGCAAATTTTTCCTATTTGCTTGTTTTTATAAAAACTTATTTAACTTCCAAAATGTCCAAAACTTCTTTGATTGCCTTCATCGCCTTATCCATCTGCTCTTTGGTGTGAGTTGCTGTGTAAGAAGTTCTCAAAAGAGCCATCCCTTTTGGTGTCGCTGGAGAAACAACTGGATTGACATAAACACCTCTTTCAAGCAACATCTTGCAAGCAATAAAAGACTTTTCGTCTTCATAGACATAAATTGGAATGATTGGAGTAATGCTGTCAATCACTTTCACTCCCAAATTTTTAAGCCCAGTTCTCATGTATTCTGAAATATCCAAAAGATCTTTCACTCTCTGTGGATTTTCCTCAAGCATTTTCAAACTTTCAAGTGCACAAGCCACTGAAGCAGGTGGAATGCTTGCACTGAAGATGTATGGACGAGAAGTATGCATAACATATTCAATTACATCTTTCTTTGCAGCCATATAGCCACCGATACTTGCAAGGGATTTTGAAAAAGTTCCCATGTAAATATCAACTTCGTCTTCAAGATCAAAATATTCCGCAGTTCCTCTGCCATGTGCTCCCAAAACACCAAAAGCATGGGCATCGTCCACCATGATTCTTGCACCATATTTTTTTGCAAGCGCAACAATTTCTGGCAATTTGCATATGTCTCCACCCATTGAAAAGACACCATCTGTTGCAATCAAAATTCCTTTTTCTTTTGGAACAGCTTGAAGTTTTTTCTCAAGATCAGCCATGTCACTATGCTTATATCTTATCATCTCTCCATAAGAAAGTCTGCAAGCATCATAGATTGACGCATGGTTTTCTTTATCACACATGATGACATCATGCATTCCAGCAATTGCACTGATGATGCCGAGGTTTGTTTGAAAACCAGTGCTGAATGTCATGACAGCCTCTTTGTTTAAAAACTTTGCAAGTCTTCTTTCAAGCTCTTTGTGCATGTCCAAAGTACCATTTAAAAATCTTGAGCCACTGCAACCTGTGCCGTATTTCTTAAGAGCTTCAATTCCAGCATTAACAACTCTTGGCTCTGATGTGAAGCCAAGATAATTGTTCGAGCCAATCATAATTGTCTCTCTTCCTTCCATTTCAACAACTGTGTCTTGTCCGCTTGTAAGTTCATGAAAATAAGGGTAAATCCCCGCAGCCTTCACTCTTTTATAAAGATGATCTGCTTCAACTTTCTTAAAAATGTCCATTTTTCCCTCCAAAAACTATGACCTCTACATTTTAGCATATTCACAAAAATCTTCCAAAAAATTTAAAGAAAAAACTTAAAATATTTTAATTAAACTGAACACATTTCGACAAAAAACAGACGATTTTATCGTCTGTTTTCAATTTTAAACATTAAAAATTTCTAAAGAGGTAAATCTTTTTTCCTAAACTTAATTGCCCCCAAACAATAGAATACCACGCCAACAACAATCAAGATTGCCCATTTCCAAAGGAAAGTCAAAGTACCACCAAGAATTGATGTTACATCAAAAAGTGAAATCAGAGAGACATAGTTAAAGAAGTTGAGTGCTTTGAGACGCACAACTGATGGCAAAACTGAAGAACCAAAAAGTCCCAACATTGTTGCAACAAGGAAAAACATGTTAAGTCCGCCACCAACAGCCATTGAGTGCTTGCCTCGGTTGAAGAAACATGAGGCAAAAAAACAAATTCCACTCATTGCAAAAAGGGTCAAAAATGCTCCCAGATTCAAAAGTGCAAGCTGCCCAAAGTTTAATGTCACCATTGGACTATTGACACATGCAAGACATATCAGACTTGTCACCGTTGCAAACGCAAACATAACAAAAAGTGATCCAATCAAGAAAACTGCTTGAGTGAACACAACTTGTTTTCTCTTTGTGGAGGTTGACAAAACATATGCCATTGACCCACTGTCCACTTGACCAGCAATCAAGTTGTTTGCACACATAATCATATAGATTATTGGAAGCAAAAGCCCAGCCATCTTATAGAACATTGAGCCTACAATCATTCCATAAAGATCCATTCCGCCAAGTTCCATAAGAGCATTTGCAACATCCTCTGGAAGTCTTGTCAAAAAACTTGCAGAGATGTCGCCAACAATTTCAACAATCGCTTCATCCTTTGGTTTCCCATTTTCAACTTCGAAATCAACCCTCGCATTAAAAGTTACAATTGCAGTGTTCGCAAGTTTATGGATATATTTGATTCCTGTTGCACCAGTAAACATTGAAACTTCTTTTCCGTTTTCATCCTTATAAGTAAGATTAATGTAATCTTCTCTGGTTATATTAAAATCTTCCAGAGTCTTAACAATGTTTGCGATGTTTTCATCGCTTGTCATATTTCCAGCCAAAAACTTTGAAGAGTTTTCTTGCGCATAAGAAAGTCTGTACTCTGCTCTGCTTGCTTCTGTGATGCTTGTCAAATCATATTTTGGTGCTTCAAAACCCCAACTTTCATAGACTGCATCAAAGTTTGCAGGAAGCCCTGATGTTGGGTCAAGCCCTGCTGGATTGATGTTGATCACTTCAAACACAAGTCCTTGCAATTCTTGATATTCCACTGATCCTTTTTCAATCTTGCCTTCCTCAGCTTTTGCGTCAACAAAAGTCACAAGCGCTGTCACCCCAGCACCAAAAGCTTTTTGCTGTGCAACTTCCTGATCGTCACCTTCCGCAAGACTTGATTGAAAAGTTGTTAAAAAAGCAATGTCAAAAGCTTCCAAACTCTGCGAGGTCGTCAAATAATAATTTATTGCCCGCCCTTTCATTTCAGATTGAAGAGTGCTTTCAACAATTGTGTTGCTTATACCAGTTTTCATGGTCGACATATTTCCGTTGCCAGAAATAATCATAACACTGGCAAGCATAAAGCAGACAGCAAAAGTGATGATTGCCCACAAAACACCATTTGCCTTGCAAGATTGCTTAAAAAGAGCTTTACTAAACATATCTTTTCTCCTTTTTTTCTTTCAAAACTTCTTTAAAATATTTTTCAAGAGTGTATTTAACTTCTGACAAAAACTTGACATCAAAAGCCTTCAATTCGCCAAAAAGTTTGTTTATTTCGTCATTTTTAATGTTGACTGTGATTTGATTGTATTGAGGCTGATCTCTTGTGATTTGATAGCCCAGTTTCTTAAACTTCTCATAATCTTTTTTCTTGTTGAATTCAATTTTAAAATCTTTGACTGGACGATTTCGGATTTTTTTCATGTCAGCGACATCAATGATGTGACCATTGTCAATCAGAGCAACTTTATCACAAGTATCTTCCATCTCGTTGAACATGTGACTGCTCATAAAAATTGTCTTTCCTTTTTTATGTTCCTCTTTGATTATGTCAAGGAAAGCAAGTCTCATAAGAGGATCAAGTCCTGTTGTTGGTTCATCCAAAATCAAAACTGGGGCATCGTTCATCAATGCAGCGACAAGTGCTGTCTTTTGCTTCATCCCTTTGCTCATTCTTTTTAAGTTTGCTCTTGGGTCAAGTTGAAGTTTTTTGATAAGTTCATTTGCATAACTCATGTCTTCAAGTTTAAAAAATCCTGCTTGACTCTTCAAAAATGCTGTTCCAGTTGGAAGATCTGGAAATCCAATCTCGCCAGCAACATATCCAACATCCTTGGCATATTCACTTGAATACTCCCAAGCCTCTTTCCCAAAGACATAAGCCTTGCCAAAAGTTGGCTGTATATAGCCCAAAATACTTCTTATGGTTGTGGTTTTGCCAGAGCCGTTTGTGCCGACAAAACCCATCATCTCCCCCTTTTCAATTTCGAGGTTAATTCCAAAAATGCCTTTGTTGTCGCCATAGTCTTTGGTAAGGTTTTCAAGTTTGATAACAGTTTCCATCACACACCTCCAAACTCCTTGTCTTCTTTATAGAATTTCATAAAGTAGTCTTCCAAAGTCTCTTTGTAGTTTGAAAATTCCAAAAGTTCAAAATCGCTCAAAAGCGAAATAACTTTGTTGATGTCTTTGTCGTCAGTGGAAATGAACACCCAATTTTCTTTTTCATTTTTGTCAAGAATCTGCAAAAATTCACACTTCTTTTGAGATGAAGAAAATTTTTTCGCATCGCCCTTGTTTTTGAAAAAGACTTTGTAATATTTTGTAGTTGCGTGTTTAAGATCATTTGCAACAAACTCTGAAACAACTCTTCCATCTTTTATTATTGCAATGCGGTCGCAAGTTGCATCGACTTCGGAAAAAATGTGACTTGAAAGAAGAATTGTCTTTCCTCTCTCTTTCTCCTCAACCACATATTGAACAAAAACATCTTGCATAACTGGATCAAGCCCACTTGTTGGCTCATCCAAAATCAAAACATCAGGGTCACCCATAAACGCCGTCACAATTGCAAGTTTTCTCTTCACCCCAAGGCTCATCCTCTTGGTCTCACCTTTAAGTTCTTTGTCTTTAAGTTCAAATAGTTTAAGAAGTTTTTTCAGATTTTCTTCATTTTCTTTTTTTTGAAGCTTTTGCATCATACGTATAAACTGCCAGCCTGTAAGCCCTTGCGGAAGAGCAATCTCTCCTGGGATATAGCCCACATTACCCAATATTTCATAATATTTATCAAAGGTTGGCATATTAAAGATTTTCGTCTGCCCACTTTGTGGCTTTGAAAAACCCATAAGGTGTCTGATTGTAGTGGATTTCCCAGCGCCATTTGGTCCCAAAAAACCAAAAACTTCTCCCTTATCAATCTTAAATGACACATCAAAAACGCCTCTTCCAAAGCCATAATCCTTTGTCAATCTATCGACTTCAATAATTGCCATGTCTTTGCCAACCCTCCACTCTATTAAAGTAAAATGTTTACTTAAATATTATATAATATAAAACTTAAAAATGGTTAACTAGAAAAACGACACCCCAGGCTGTTTTGTAAAATATATCACAATGCTTTTCAAAAAAAATAAAAATCTCACAAAGAGATTTCTATTTCATATCCAAAATTGATTGAAAGTCGTTTTCTTGCAAAAATTTAATTTGCTCTTCAACGTTTTCTTTATTGTTTATGTAAAAGTTGTTTAAAACTTTTTCATTATCAAATTTCTTTTCGTTGCCATAAGAACTTGCATGCTTACATTTTTCCCATTCGCACTTTGCGTATGCTCTTGTCAAATTTTGCAAACAATCAATGGCGGTTTTGAGAACTTCATAAAACTTGTGAATTTGCTTCTTTGAAAGTTCTGTTTTGTCAACTGAATAGAAAAATAAAAAGTGATCAACAATGCCCAACACCTGCCTTATTTCAGCTTCTGGACTGCCATCTTGCCCAATTAAATAAAGCACTTCTTGCTTGTTAAGTTCAAAATTCTTAAACTCTGAAACCTTGTCAGTGCTCGGAATACGAAAGTTATACATACATCCAATGATTTTGCTGAAAAGCGTTTCAGCTGCTTTCATGCTTGAAATTCTGTGGCTGGTTATCAAACTTGTGTATCTTCTCTTTTTGTCCGCAATCATGGTGACAAAAATATTGACAATCACACCTGACAAAGACAAAAGTCCAACGATAAGCGTAGCCAAATTAAAATCTTTCATACTTTCCTCAACTTGAAATCTATTTCATTTTTAATATATCACAGCAAGCAAATTTTGTCTACCACAAAAAAATTATTTTCACTCTGCCAAAACAATCCAGCCAGCACCATTGCTTCTTGGCACTTTCAATGGTTCAATCTTTTTGACATTTTCAAGCCAAATAAGTGTGCAATATTTTTTCTGCAAAGTTTCTTTCCAGTCTTCAAAACGATCTGTGCCAATTGCTTTACCCCATTTTTTTCTGATATCTTCCACTTTTTCAGGAGTCAACTGAAAATATTCCACCCTTTTCACACTCGCACTCGCCGTGACATCTTTTCCAGTTTCTTTGAGAAGGATTTCATCTCCCACAGCAATCTTTCCATAAGGTGGACATCTATGCATGCCCCATCGACTTTCAATCGTTTTTTCTCCTGAAAGCACCATGTCAAAAAATGGCTGTCTTAAAATTGCAATGTGCTTCATAACTCCTCCAATTCTGCAACCACTGGCAAATGATCACTGTAAACCAAATCCAAAATCTGACAATTCTTAATTTTCTTTTTAAGTCCGTCACTTGCAAGAATATAATCAATGCGATATTTCCAACTGTTGTAAGAAGTGTCATAACGGGACCGATAACTTCTCCAAGAATACTCTATCTTTTCTGGATTACAAAATCTGAAACAGTCAATCATTCCAAGCGACAAGAGATGATCAAATGCCTCTCTTTCAATTGGCAAAAAGACAGATTTTGTCTTGCACTCTCTTGGATTTGTCAAATCAATCTCATTGTGGGCGATGTTGTAATCTCCAACACAAATCACATGGTATTTTTCTTTGAGATTTGAGATAAACTTTGACAATGCCTCCAAATATTTCATCTTAAACTCAAGTCTGCTGTTTCCATTTGGAATGTAAGCATCAATGATTGCAAGGTTTCCAAAAATGACAGTTGTGGTTCGCCCTTCGTCATCTTGCCAAAATTCTCCCATGTCCAAAAGCACAGCATCCGGTTTCTTTTTGCTCAAAACAAGTGTTCCTGCATAGCCTGCTTTTGTCCCACAATTGAAAATTGCATTAAAATCACTCAAAACACACTTGTCTTCTTTATCAGAAAAGAAACTTATTTGTTTTTTACTCGGAAAAATAATTTCTCTTGCCAAAGCCTCGCCACATCGAACTTCTTGAAAACAATAAACATCAGCGTCAAAATCAGCAATCCAATCTACCAACCCCAACTTTGCACTTGCCCTTATTCCATTAATGTTATAAGTAACTATTTTCATATTTATATTATAACATATCTCAAATTCAATTCATAGTTTTTTGCAAAAAATATAATATGTATAAAATTTGCCTTTCTGATACAAATAGGACAAATTTATCACATTTAAAATTTCTTTCTTCTTAAAAATAGACACGATAAATAAATATGAATTAAGATATTGATATCTTAACAAAAGGAGTGAAAAAATGAAAAGACCTGAAAATCTTACAAAGACAATTTTGCATGCAGTAATTGGAGCTTTGGGAGTTTTGATTCTTGGCTTTCTTGGATTACCATATGTGACTCAAGCAGCATATTCAATCATGGGGACAGAAAATCCTGCTTTAAAGTCTAGTGGCTATGATGTGCTTGATTCCAACAACCCAGATCCAACTGCAAAAGAAACATTTCTTTATGTGGCAGTTCTTCTTCTTGTGATTTTTGCATGCATTATGATCGTATCTGCTGTTCTTGCACTTTTGGATGATTTCGGTGTTGTATCAAACGAAATGTATTCAAAAGTTGTTAAATGGGTTCTTTTTGCTTCAGCTTTGGCTGTGCTTGTTCTCACAATTCTCAATATTGTTGCTTGCACTGGCGTAGTTGCAGAAAAGAATGAACTTGTTGACACAATGAACAAACAACATGCTTCTTATGGCGTAGTTATCCCTGCCGTAAAGACTGGCTTGATCAGTTTGATTCTTGAAATGATTTGTGGTGCTGGTGCAACTGCTTGTGCAGCATACAACACATTCAAGAAATAATTCCAATTAACACAAAACTATTAAAAAACACCCCTCAAAGATTTAGGGGGTGTTTTTTAATATATAACAATATGTACCTTTTAAACAAAATCAAATTTTTGAATATTTTTAAGTTGTTTTTTTCTTTTTAGGTTTCACACCATTATTTTTTTTAATTTCTTTAAGAACCTGTTTTTCCTTCGCAACTTGTTCCACTCGAATATCTATCATTTGTTTAGCCATTGCAAAAGCATTGTCATCAACAATTTTTATTTGAGTTTCTTCAGCTTTTACAGGAGCAAGCCCACTCAATCTAAGTTTCATCATCTCTTCATTTTCAGAAGGGAAAGCTGCAATAGTTACTCCTCTCTTTATTAAAAGACGGATGTAATGCTTGTTTCCACAGCCAACAACAACATAATTTTTTGTTTCCTTTGCTCTTGAGTTTGGCTTTTTGTCTGCATAATCACGAAGATTTTTAAAATATGATTTTTGTTTTGAAGATAAAAGTTTATATGCCTCTTGCAATGTCAACTTTTTATTTGGCGTAATAACAATATCGCCGCTTGCAATTTTTTGTTTTTGCTCCTGCACAGGTATTTCTTGTATATCCGCTTCTTCAACCTCTTCAACAGATTGTGCAGGTTTTTCTTCAAGTTTCTCTTCAACAACAGGCTCTTTCGTCAAACTCACATTTTCGTCCAAACCTTCAGTTTCATCTTTTTTATACAATTCGTCCAACAGATTATCTGCAATCTCATACTCTTCTTCTAATTTGTCAATGATGTCTTTTTGTTTTTGTATCTCTTCTCTGAGTTTCGCTTTTTCTTGCTCATGCAAGATTTCATCAATCCTATGCAACTCTTCTTGATATTCTTTTTTGATTTGACGGACTCTTTCATCATTGCTGTCGTTTTCTACAAACACATCGATATTCTCTGGCATTATGTTTGTTGGATTGTTGTATGCAGATTTTTGATTTTCCATATCCATTTTCAACTTGATATAATCCATCAAATCAGGAAAATTTTTGCTCGTAAAGTTTGGATATGATGCTTGATTGTACAAGTTCTCATAATCAGAAATTCTGGCTTGCAAACTTTGTTCTTCTGCCTTCATATCAAGATTTTCATCCTGCTTCTCAACCTTTTCAACTGGCTCAGCAGCGGTTTCTTGCTTTTCTTCATCTTTAGTTAAATCTGCTTTTATTGCATTCCTTTCTTCTTTTAGCTTTTTTATTTTCTTCTTATGATTTACAACAGAAACACAAACAATTATCACAATAAGCAAAACTAAAACGCCTCCACCTATTGCAAACCAAAGCCAATTTGTTTTTATAAACTGCCCTACATTTTTTGATGATGCGGCATTGACCACAAGTGAACGATTTGAATAAGCAGTGGTTGCAAGACTTGAAGGGCTGTTTATATCTAAACACGAAAGACAAATACCCATGCAGAGCATAAACACTCCGCACAGGCTTTGAATTATAACTTTTGTTATGTTAGGTTTTTTCATTTATTTATCCTTCTTATCTTCAAGTTTCTTTGCTATTTTTCTTTTGATAATTTCTTGGTTTACTTCCAAAATTTTTCTTTTATCTTTCAATTCTTCAAGTTTTTGCTTGTCGCTGCTCAACTCAAGTTGTTTACGTTTTTCACGAATCTCCTCAAGTTTTCGCATCTCTTGTTCATACTCACTGATTATATTTTTTTCTTTTTTATGAGCAGCATTTTGACTAAATTCTCCAAGTCTGCCTTGCAATGCCTGAATTAAGTTATATTCTTCCAGCATTCTTTGTCTTTGTTGATTGTAAGCCATTTCCAACATCATCATATATTTTTCAACATCATTTGGTCCAGCATTTTGAATTCCGTTTGGAATCCAATTGTTGTAGCCATACCCCATTGGTTGCGGAGGAATTTGTTGTTGAGGAGGAAATTGTTGATATTGTGGCTGTTGATTTTGTTGAGGCATACCACCAAAATAAATGTTTGTTCCACCATTTACATTATTTTCTTCTTTAGGTTTCTCAACAGGTTTTTCTTCCACTTTTTCAGCTTTTACTTCAGCGTTTTCTTCTTGTTTAGCCTCTTCAGTTTTTGCCTCTTCCTTCTTTTCTTCTTCAATGATTTCTTCTTTTTGTTTTCTACGTTTGATAAGGAAAATTATCAACCACAACAAAAGCAAGAATAATAGAACACTCAAGCCAATAACAAACCACAACCAATTTGCTTTGATAAACTTCCAAACTTTAGCAAAGAAGTTTTCAGGTGGTTGATATTTAAATTCTTGTATTGGAGTGAAATTTGGATCTTTTGAAACAAACTCAAAATTCTCATCCTTTAAAATAAGTTCTGCTCTATAATTTTGCCCCTTAACAAAGTTTTCTGGCAAAACCACATTGCCTTCACTGTCATAGTATTTGATTTCAAATTTATCAGCATCATTAGGGTCACTCAAAACAAACTCTGGATAACCTTTGTTATTTTTCCATTCGCCCTCGATTCTGCCTTTAATAATCTCAAAAGTCAAAGTTCTGGTCAAGACTTCATTGCCATCTTCGCCTGTGATAGAAGTCGCCCATTCTGCATGCTTCCCAACATTAATGGAAAGTGTAACGGAATAAACTCCAATATCAGTTTGGGTCAAATAACTTTCACCCTCAGCAATAACAATATAATCTTTCCATTTTTCCCAATCCTTAAGCTGAAATGTAACCTGACTGCCTGTCCATTCAAGTTTGTCAACAACAAAACTTGGATCATCTACCAATTCCTTTGGTCCATTTGGATCGATTGCAGTAAATTTTATTTGTGTTGTTGCACCGCTAGCAAATTGAACATTGCCATCAACAGCTTCAAGCACAACCCAATAATCTTTTCCTGGAACCAACGCTTCATTAGGATAGTCCACAAAACTGTCTTCTGGATTAGCCGGATCAAATGGGTCAGTGTAAATCTTACGATTGACAAGCCCCTCTTCAATTTTGTTTCCGTTTTCATCAATTAAATCTGCATAAGGTGCATCACTTACAGATGCTCCGTTCCATTTATCTACAAAAACTACCAAAGGTTTGATTTCAAAATAGAATACCTTGTTGCGAACCACATAATCAATGGCATCTGTTTCAGTCAATTCAATTGTTGCCTTATATTTGCCAACCTCTTTAGGCTCAATTGGATTTCCTTCTGCGTCAACAAGCTCTTCTGCATAAGCCCCAGAACCATCGTCTTTAAAGTATCTAATTTTAAACTCGGTCACAAGATCTTTAGGGTCAACAGGATTTACACCTTGAAATTCTCCATTATAAAAGTTTTCTTTATCAAGTCCAAGCTCCAAATCAAGGACAACTCTCTTATCTCCAACTGTAAATTCATAGACAACTTCATTTCCACCTGTCAAAGGATTGTAAAGCGCATAATTGTTGGCAAAGTCTGGATGAATAGTCACCTTTGCATAATATGTATAAGGTATGCCAAGATCAACCCTTATTCCATTGCCTGTATAAAGTGGATTTCCATCTTCGTCAGTTGCCTCAAACTCTTCAGTTGTGTGAGGTGCATGGACATCAATCTCTTGAGTGCAAGCAGCATCACTATAATACTTAACTAAAAGTTGTTTTGAATAGGTGTTTTGAGCAATTGGGAAAGGTATACGATATTCATCATTATTAAATGGATGGACATGCTCATCCCAAAGACTAGGATCAGTCGAGAGAACTATTTTATCTTTTTCAATTCTCCATTCATGTTCGACATCAATTGAGTAAACAGGGTTGTTTAAATCAGAACTAAATGAGTAATTATATCTGCCATTTTCTGCTTTGACTGTATAAGTAAATTTTGCGGTGTAATGCTCTCCATCACCACATGACTCATACTCTTTATCAGTATAACCACTGCTTGATGAAGATGCATAACTGATTGCATCTGGCAAATCCAAAGGTTTGATCTGTTGAGGTCTGCCTGTATAAACAGGATTTGCAGTATAAACTATATCATTTACATCAATATAAGCAGATTGAAGATATAAGGTTGCAATGTGAATAGTTTGAATACTGCTGTCAAGTTCATATCCCCTGAGTGTTGATAAAGTAGCAGTTATAGTGTAAGTATCAGCATTGAGACATTGTGTTTCTGGTTTTATATTTCCAGAGACATCTGTATAGGTTATCTTATAATCAACAACAAGTCCTCTTGGAAGTGTTGTTTTGTCAAAACCAACAACAAAAACCTTGCCATTGTAAACTACAGTTGCTGAATAGTTGCCAGTTGAATCAAGTCCTATAACATTGACTCCAGTCAATTCATTTTCATACTGCCAATTGAGGTCAACAGAAGTTATGGTTGCTGTCACAACAAAGAAATCAATTTCTGAGTCTGTTGGCGAGATAACATAGTTCTTGTTTGTTGAAGGAGCAGAACTGTCCGAAGCAAGCTCAACACACAAAGCATATTGAGCATCTGGATCAACCAATTTTTCAAGAGACAAAGTGATTGTTATCTCATTTCCAACTTGAACGATATCACTTTCCTCTGCCCTGTCAATAATTGCTCCATCAGAAACTTTTTTATAATAAACATTAAGTTTAACAGATTCTTCATTGCAAATGCCTGTCACAGAGAGTATGGCATTTTCAACAGTGCCAATAGCAAAGTTATCTTTGAAATCATCAGCATTTACTATGGTGACATTAAGCTCTGCTTCAACAATTTTCAAGCTGACCGTTCTTGTAGTCCCAGCACCCAAGCTGTCATCCCATTGATGATTTGCTCCACCGTCACTAAGTGACACAACAACAGTATATGTGCCAACTTCCTTGGCTAAAAATTCTCCAGTGGCTTGATTGTAACTTAGTCCTGCACTACGCTTACCAACAATTATTCCACTAAGCCCAGAGCCACTTGTATTGTTTGTCAATTTAAAGCTTTGTTGCTGTCCATTGTATTTCACTGTTGTCAACCAGCCTGTTGTGATAGATGTTACCGCATCTCCATCCATGCCATCAAAAGCAAACCATGGTGTTGTGGTAGGGTCTTTTGGTCTGGAGAAAGAAGTCTCTCCAGGGTCTTTCAAAGTGTAATTGCTGGTGTTTGGATTTGTTATGTATGCTCTTGCAAAATAATTTCCTGGGGTGCTTGGAACATTAGTTGTCCAAACACTGCTTGATGCAGAGCGATATTGAAGTGCAAAAACTGGGGCTCTATCTGTGCCAATATCTCTCTTGGCAATAGATTCAATAATCTCTATCTCTTTACCTTCCATCAATCGACCATATTGGTCAATGTTTAAGCTGTTGATGTTTACTTCTTTTGGTAAAATTTTGATTGTTATGTCCTTTGTGCGAACTGAATGTTCTTCACCATCAAATTCATAATAATCATCTTTTAAAGTTATAGTTAATGTGTGATTGCCTGCGTCAGTTAAATTCCCTTTAACTGCATCAACTGAAATAACATCTTCATTGAACCAATCAATTGCACCACTTTCAAACAAACTATCAAGATCTTGAACTTCACCATTATAAATCGTTTCGATTTCTGTTGGAATTTTTTCTCCAACAGCTGCTTCCAAAGCAGTCAAATCCAAGTGAAGAGCAGGTCGAACATAATATGTTGCATTGACATTTGCCAACGTATATGCGTTTTTGCTTGCATCAGTTCCAAAAGCAAGTGCCTGACTTCTTCCTTGTGTTTGAGTAGAAGCCGAAGCAACGTCAGAACGAAGCCATGCTGATTGAGACGCACTTCCATTAAGTCCTTGGTTTAAACCTAAATACCAATAAGATCTTTCTCCATTAAAGTTTCCATAACTTCCAACTTCAGTGTTGCATGGAAGCCACAAATAGTCATCTTTCCAATCTTGCCAATGCGTTGAAGTGGTGCTTGTATACAACTTTGTTTTTGCGGAGTCATAGTCGCTCCCATGTAAATTTGGAGCAATATAAGATGTGTTAATCTCCAATCTCTCAGAATCTGATGACTCTTTGTAAGTCCCTGTGGCTTGATAATTTATATAAGCAGGGGTAACAATAAAGTCTGTCAAACTGCCTGTTGCCTCAGGCATTGTAAACTGAGCCCATTCGTTGTCAAGTCTTTTTGAATAATATGTAGGTGAAATGCCATTGCTATTTAATTTATAACCGCCAGCATTCAAAGTTTGAACACGGATTTTACTTGTACCATAGATATTTGAAGGATAACCACTTACTACAGAGCCAGAAGAAAAGTCTTGAAACTGTGCAGTCTTTACTTTGTTGTTGTTTGAGTTTGCCAACCAGATTGTTGCAATAACGTGATCCTTCTTAGATTCATCTGCAACACCAGAAGTCACATATTGCTTTCCTGCCTTTGTAAGTGATGTAACTGTCCATTCATAATTAATGCGTTTGCCAACTTGATTTTCATAACCACCGAAACTGAAAACAATATCTTTTCCGCCAGCGTTTGCTCTTAAAGTATCAGAACGAACAATTGGACTACCCTTTTTAAATTCTTCATCAAATGATGGGAGATAAGATGCAGTGTTGTTAAACTTTGCATAATAGTCACTTTCAGGGATTTCATCAATCATAGCCTTAACATCAGCAAGGGTTGCATTTACCTTTCCTGTAAGTTTTTCATATAACGCATTCACAACATCCCTGTCAAACTTTTTGCTTCCTGTTTGATAACCATCAAGCAAGATATCTCCGAGATTGATATTTGCATTGCTATCACCAGGATTTATAGTAGCGCTAGAAAAATTGCTTCCCATAGGATTTGCGATAAAAACAAAGCCTGTCGAAAGAGCAAAAATACTACAAACTATTGCAAACATGTATTTTTTTATGTATTTAGATATTCTCATATTCTACCTCATTTTTTGCTTATAAAACAAATTATAAAAGAAAAAGATAGACATAACCTTTTCTTTTTTAGTATTAGATAAATATATAAATATATAAGCGTTTCAATTTATTTTACAATAAAGTTTTGCAATTACCAAATAAAAAAGCAGAAATTTATGTTAAAATAAGTAAATTTATCCAATTTTTCACTACCGTTATTGATTTTTTGATATATTTCCCAAATTTACATTCTCCAACTAAGCACTGAAGCTTTAATAAAAAACAGCCTTATTTATAATTAATTTTCACAATCTTAAGTCAGTTTTCTTTGCGACATAATTGATTTAACATAAATTATTAAATTCTCAACCCAATTAAAAAGTAGATAAAAACCCTTTTATCTATGCCAATTCTAATTATCAAACTATGCATCAACTTACACATAAAACAAAGAAAAATATAACCGATCAATCTAAACTTTTTATTCTGATTTTATATATTGAGGAAGAAAAAAATCCATAATCTAGTAGAAATATATTTTAATACTTAAAATTTAATTAGATTTATTGGCTTTCCTTTAAGAAATGCTTCAATGTTGTCAATACACATGTTGAGCCTGTTTTCTTCTGCCTCGACTGTGTTGTATGCACGATGGAATGTGCAAGTAACTTTTGGATGATTGATAAGTCTCTCTGGAACATCAGTCATGTCCATAAATTCTTCAAGCCCAACCCCAAACAATTTGCCTTTGCCCAGCAATTTCTCAAGAGCAATCAAATCAATCACTCCTCCTGTTGTTGCTGTAAGAATAGCATCTTTTTTCATCATCTTAAGTTGCTTTTCTGCAAGCATGTTTTTTGTCTGCTCATTAAGTGCACAAGTTACACAAACAAAATCACTTTGCTTCAAAAGTGTTTCAAGTTTCACATCCTTGATGCCTTCAACATTTTTATAAGATGAATTTGTTGTCAAAATCTTAACATTGAAAGCCTTCAAAAGTTCTGCAAGTCTAAAACCAATATGTCCCAGCCCAATAATTCCGACAGTTTTGCCAGACAACTCAATGTTTTTATTTGTTGGAACATCACCCTTTTTAAGACCAGCATCACACTGTGCAACATTTTTTGCACAGGCAAGCATAAGTGTCAAATGATGTTCTGCAACAGCATTAGTTGAATAATTTGGTGTGTTTGAGAAAGTCACTCCTTTGTCCATAGCCTCTTTAAGGGTTGTTATCCAACCATAACCCGTGAATGGCAAACATACAAAACTCTTCTTTTTCATTTTGGTGATGATGTTAGTTGGATCAAGCCAATCAACAACAATCACATCTGCTTTCTTTTCCGCTTCCTTGATATCCTTCTCGGTTGCACCATCAAACATCTTGACTTCACCCAAAGCATTAAGTCTCTCAAGTTGCTTTTCTGAAAAATTGAAATACTCCAAAAAATAAATCTTTTTCATCCCATTCTCCTTATAAAAATATTTTATCATAAAGAGATTTTTAAAAACAAATGTTAGATAGAGAAAATTAAAAATTCTGAACTCTCATTATAAAATTCTCAAAGTTTTGATAGAAAATCTTTTCAATTTGCTTTTTTGAAAACCCCTCTCTTTCCATCGCATTTTTCAAAGTTTCAAACCCATCATAACTTTCAAGCCCCATTGGATATTTTTCAATTCCATAAAAATCAGTGCCAATCCCCAAATTTTCAAATCCCCAATGATTGGTGAAATATTTAATGTTGGTGGCTATGTCAAAAACATCAAAAGACAATCTCTTTTTATTCTTAATGCAATCCTCAAAAAAGAAAAGTCCCACAAATCCGCCAGAGTCCACAATTTTCTCAATCTGCTTATCTGTCAAATTTCTTGGATGTTTTTTCAACCCATAAAATCCCGTGTGAGAGCAGTAAAGTGGTTTTTTCAAAAGCCTTGAAATTGTCCAAAAACTTTTTCTATTTAAATGTGCAACATCAACGACAATGTTGTTTTTCAAAAGCACTTGCAAAACCTCTTTTCCCCATTCACTTAAATCTTCTTGACTTCCAACACCACCAGCCAAAGAGTTTGCACCATTCCAAGTAAGCGAACACGAGAACGGTCTCAACTTTTCCAAAAAGCATAAATCTCCCTTTGTTTTGACCCACCATAAATCTTCAAGATGAAGCAAAGTGGAATTTCCAGCTTCTTTGAGCATCTTTGATCTTATCTCCAAATCTCTTTTGATTTCTGTTTCTTTCTTCCGACTGCTCCAAAATGATGCACAGATTTTTTCAACATTAAACTTCTCACAATCTTTTACATATTCAGCAATTTTTTCAACTGGCAACTCTGTCAAAAAATCATTATGCGTATCGCAAATTTTCATTCTTTTCATAAAAATAGATATGATTCTTAAGCATCAAAATTCACAAAATGACAAACAAAGAATATGCTGATTATAGAGGCACAAACATGCCTCAAAACAAAGGAGAAAATATGTACGAAAGACAAAAAAGAGATGATGAGTGTTTTGTAATCATCAAACGACCTTGCTCAAATAGGCAAACAAGCTACTTCCCACCAGAAATCAAATTTGATGACAGAAGAGAAGACTATTACGAAGACAACTGGCAAGAAAATGATTTTTATGACTGGGATGAAGGAATGGAACAAAAACGTTTTCACCAAAACAATCGTCCATGCAAATGCAATTGCCACAATGAAAGACCTTGTCGTCCATGCAGATCACAAAGACAAAGAAAACACTGTTGTTGCTTCAACATCTTCAGATGCTGCTAATAAAAAAGGTAGTCATTTTTTGACTACCCCTTACATATTTCTTCAAAAGTCGCATTATATGCGATTTTTTATTTTTCAATAATCTCAACATTGATGCCATCTGGATCTTTCACAAAGAAATAGTCTCGTCCCAAACGACCAGTTTTGATTTCTGGCAGACTTTCCAAGATACCCAATTCAACAATCTTGGTTGCAGCCTTGCTTATGTCTTTAACACAAAGTCCAAAATGCTTTGTCCCCAAAACATTCAAATCTTTTGAGTTGTCTTCACAATGTTCTGGAAGTGGCATAAATTTCTTATAGCAAAACAACTCCAAAATCATCTTTTTGTTTTTGAGCAAAGTTATAGAAAGTTCTCCATTGGGATCATCATATCTTTTGAAAAACTCAAAACCCAACTTTGAATAAAACTCCATGCTCTTTTCTGGATTTTGAACACTTATTGCAACATGGTCAAATCTAAACATTTTTCCTCTCCTTTCACAAAATGTATTTTATTTTTTCAAAATTTATGGAAATCTTTGCAAGGTCCTTGTCCTCATTTTCCATTGTCAAAATCTTGTCTTTCACATCCTCAAATTGATTGTGTGACAAAATCATCTCTTGCAAAATTTTATTATCTTGCCCAAGTTTAAACACCCCAGTCCCAATCCAAAAGTCAGTGTTACTTGCCGAAGTTGATTTCAAATGCAGTCCACCATCTGTTGGTGATGCACAAGGCGTCTTTCCCCAAGTGCCAAAAAGTGAAATGGCATTTGGTCTTTCCCAAAAGTCAAGACGAAGATCATAATCTGCCGCCAAAAAACACTCATTTGTTATTCTTGCTTCATTGACCACCTCTTTCAAATCACATTCAACCATATCTGAATAATCTTTTATTCCATCAATCATAAAATTTCTTTTTGCTCTTGTAAACCAAACTTGTTGCTCTTCATCTGGCAAATCTTCAAAAACTTTTTTCATATCAACATAATAGGACTGCATTTTTGTTGTCAATTCTTCAAATTTATAGAAATCTCTTGCACGAACTTGTTTAAAATCAATCTTAATGCCATTTTGCTTATATACTTTCTCGCAAAAATACTTTAGCAATTTATCAAAACTTGCACCATATTTGTCGGTAGTCTCTTGTGGGACATTGTTAAATTGAATTGCAATTTCTTCGCTTTCATACTCAAATTGAACACCATATTTATATGAGGTAATAATTGGAAACAAATATGTCAACATTCTCTTCATGTGAAAAAGTTCTGCCCAATCCGCCTCTGGAAAAGATGGAGAGTTATGGTTTTTATATCCACCAAAGCCAAAGATAAAAACAATTGGTTTTTTATTTTTAAAACAATAAATAAGTTTGTCAACAGTAAGTGAAATTGCCACCTCTGTTTGTCTACATAACGAAAACTTCGCTGAAAGCAACCTTGCTAAATAGCTTAAGAGAAAAGCCTTATCTCCCCCCCCCTCAATTTCTGAAAGTTTTTCTCTTTGCTCCAAGACGAAATCAACTCGTTTCAAGATAATCTCATCATTTACAGGAAGCCTCATTTCTTTTGCAAGCCAGCTGGCAAAAAGCCCCCTCAAATCGCCTTTGCCTTCAAATTTCAAACAACGAATAAACGCCGACTCCCCAGTCACCGCTGGCACCTCAATTTTAAAATAATCTTCAAGCATAGTTTTCTTTCCTCTTTCTTTTTTTATTATATCATATATGCCTTTAAATTGAAAATAAATTTTGACGAAACATTTTTTTACATTTTACTCACACAAGCAATAAAAAAAATCACAACTATACCATATCCGTTATGTTGTAATTTGAAAATATACAATATGGAGCGGACGATGGGAGTCGAACCCACCTCTCAAGCTTGGGAAGCTCGCATACTACCGATGTACTACGCCCGCAAACTGGGGAGGCACCAAAAGCTTATTACGGCGACACGGCGATGCCTAACGCCTAAACTTTCGATTCCCCGTCCCAATCTCCCTCCACTTAAAGTGCAGTACTGAAAACAAGATTTCCAGTCCTGTGGTTTAAAAATGAAAGGAGTGCAAAATAAAATTTGCCACCACAGTTTTATTCTTGAATGTTTGGAGGGGTGACAATTGGTCCAAGAATTGTGTTGATTGTAAGATTTGTCAAAACATTTGAAACATAAGAAATCAAAATTCTTACTGGTTGACTATTTTTGATGTATTCTTTTGGATCTGGAAGTTTTGAAAACTCAATTGAATCAACTGGAATATCAATGCTCATTGTCACCGCAGTCTTCATTAAATTTGATGGAGAAATCATCAGTGTCCTTGTGAGAGTGACTTTGACAACCTCTTCTGACACTTTTCTGATATCAATATCGTCTTGTGGTTTGATGTTTATCATTGCATTTGGTTGTGGCATTTGATTTTTTTCATAAACAACCTTTTCAAGTATAGGTTTAACCAAATGTGGTTTGATGATGTTTTCTTGCATAATGTCTCCTTAATATTGATATATTACCATATTTAAAGCAAAAAACACAAAGATTTTATGCCCATTTCAAAAATTCTTTATTAACCTATCTTCTTGATGCATCATTTTCAAAACCACAAAAACAAAAAAATAAAACGGTGCTTGCCGCTTTATTTTTCATCTTTATCATCATCCTTTTTTTCTTGCTTATCCTTTTTAATTTCATCCAGATAAACAATCTTAAGGTTGACCATTTCAATCTTATGGTCTTCCAGTTTGGTAACAGTGAAGATCATGTTGATTCTATGCTCTGTCAAATTTCCTTCATCATCAATTATTTCATCAATGGTGAAATATTCATATACCTTACCATTTTCTGGCACATCTTCTGAAAGTCCAAACAAGAAAGCATTGACAGACTGATAAGGATTCTCTGGAAGATTTTCAATCTCAAGTTTTTCAAACAAATCTTCAATTGCCATGTCAGCATCAATATTAAATTCATGCTCACCAACTTCTTCAAAGCTTGGTTCTTTTTCGTCTATGTCAGTCTCATCATAAATCTCACCAAAAACGGTCTCGGTGCAATCTTCCATTGTCACAACACCAGACACACCACCATTCTCATCCAAAACGATTGCGAGATGTTTTTTCACTTTTTGCATTTCTTTGATAAGCGTGTCAACATTTGTGTTCTCCGCTGTAAACAATGGCTTATGCATCATATCTTTAAGACTACTTTTTTTGTTGTTGATTTTTACACTGAAATAATCTTTAATATTCAAAACACCAACAACGTTGTCTGTACTCTCGCTGTAAACTGGCATTCTGCTGTATTGGTTTTCAATAAACTTCTTTTCAATGTCAGCATCCGTCGAATTGATATCCAAAAAGACAACATCAACTCTGTGCGTCATAATGTCATGAGCAGTAACCTCTTTGATTTTGATTGCCCCTTGAATGATGTCACTTTCGCTGTCTTCAAGCACACCTTCTTCTTGCATTGTATCAATGATTGATTCAAGCTCATCTTCAGTGAAGGTTGTGTTTTGCTCATTTTCTGCTTCTTTTTTTCTTGTGCAAAGTTTTTGAAGTCCATAAAAACAAATAACAATTGGATAAAGCAGTTTCATCAAGAAATACATAATTCCTGCAACTTTAACCGCAAACTTTTCAGGTTGTGCTTTTGCAAGACTTTTTGGCAAAATTTCCCCAGTAATCAAAATGATGATGGTCATAACAACTGTGTTCATGACATTGAGCAAAGTTGGATTTTGAATAAATTGAGAAAGTAAAAATGCGCAGATTGTGGTTGAAAGAATGTTGACAATATTATTTCCAACGAGAATTGTCGTAAGCACACGATCAGAGTGCTCAGCAATGTAGAGAGCTTTTCTTGCTCCTTTAACTTTGTTTTCTGCCATGCTTCGAATTCTCAAAACATTCATAAAAGAAAAAGCCGTTTCACTCGCTGAAAAAAATGAAGAGCAGAGAAGTAGAATAACTATTGCAACGATTAAAACCGCATGAACAGATGTAAATTGTGTAGCCAAAAGCATACTGGGGTGAATCACTGTAATTTTCTCCTTAATATAAAATTTATGAGTGCATTATAGCACAAACTTTCCTTTTTGTCCAGTCTTTACCATAAAAAGCATAAGCTCATGAATTTTCTCTTTGATTTTTGATGATGGTATGATAGAATAATTAATATGAAAAAAGAATGTGAAATATCATCAAATTTGTGCAATATCTGTCCTCGCAATTGCAAAATGGATCGAGCTTTCAAAATCGGTTTTTGCGGAGAAACAGAAACCCTCAAGATTGCAAAAATAATTGAAAACTTTATGTGGGAAGAGCCTTGCATTTCAGGAAAAAAAGGTGCACTTGCCATATTTTTTTCTGGTTGCAATTTGCGGTGTGATTATTGTCAAAATTATGAAATCTCTCGCGGTGGAGTTGGTAAGGAATACACCATTGACGAGTTTTGTAAACTTATTGAAGAAAAACAAGCCACTCACTCTTCCATCGACCTTGTCACCCCAACTCATTTTTCAAAATCTCTTAAAAAAGCATTTGAAAAAATCAAACCTCATATTCCTGTAGTTTGGAACACAAACAGCTATGAAACAGTTGAAAATATTGAAAATGTCAGCAGTTTCGTAGACATTTTCCTCGCAGATTTAAAATATTGTAACGATGAGATTGGAAAAGATTTTTCAAAATGCAACGATTATTTTTCACACGCTTTTCCGGCAATAAAAAAAATGTGTCTTCTCAAAAAAGATGTCATGGAAAAAGATTTTATGAAACAAGGTGTTGTCATAAGACATCTGGTTTTGCCTGACCATATAAAAAACTCCATTCAAGTCTTAAATATCATCAACGACTATTTCCCAAGCCGAAAAGTGAGCATCATGAGTCAGTTTACGCCAAATGGCAGAAGCAAACTTAATCGCAAGTTGCGTCCAATCGAATATAAGGCTGTGCTGACCCACATGAACAGCCTCGAAATCACAAATGGATATATTCAAGGCTTTGAAAGTGCGGATGAGTGTTTCATCCCAGATTTTGAATAATGGCTCATTTTATTTGACATAAATTGACAAAAATCTTATCATATTAAATATAAAAGGAGATATCCCATGACAAAGAAAGCAAAAAATCAAATGATTATGGTTATTTTGTTTAGTTTGCTTGCACTTGCCGTTGCAGTTTTGCATATTGTTGGCATCATCAAAAAGCTTGACTCTTATCTTTCAATGACATACATGTCATATTTCATTGGACTTGCAATGATGTATCTAGGCGCCTATCATAAACAAAAAGAAAGATATAGTTCTATGCGTTGGTGCTATGGCGTAAGCATTGTTCTCATCCTAGTTTCAATCATTTCATTGATTTATGGACTTTGCACTGGAGAAATTTCACTTTTCTTATAAAATAAAGACAACCGATTTGGCTGTCTTTTTTATTATGCTCTATCAATCGTTATATCTGAAACTGCCACACCATCGCTTAAAATCGCATCATAGACAGTTTTTGCCAGCTTGTCAGCATCCATAAATTTGTCCGTAACATCTTTTGTCCAACAATCTCGATTTTTGTTCCAAAAAGGAGTGTTAATTCCACCTGGGAAAACTCCCATGACTTTTATATTTGTCCCTTTAAAATAAGCTTTCAAACTTTCAGTAAAGCCTCTTGCTCCCCACTTGCTGGCACAATACAAAGTTTCATTTGGATTGCCTTTAAGAGCAGCAGTTGACATGATATTGACAATCTTTCCACCCTTTTCTTCCATAAGTGGAAGTGCATATGTGGTGTTGAGAATTGTGCCAATCAGCACGCCTTCAAGCACAGTGTCAATCTTCTTACGATTGTTTTCTTTTGGTGGACCAAATCTGCCAACACCAGCATTGTTGATAAGGTATTTGATGTTATATTCTTTTGAAAGCTCTTTATAAACATTTTTCAAAAAATTTTCATCAGCCACGCTTCCATAAAAATATTTAATCCCTGCAACCTCTTTTCTTTTTGTTCTTGAGATTGAAATCACTTGGATTTCATCTTTGAAGAGTTTAGCAATCCCCCCCCCGAGTCCACAGTTTCCGCCAGTAATCACAACACAATCTTTTTTCATTTTAAATCCTCCTTACATAAGAGCATGATATCATACCCCCCCCCGAAAAAGTCAAGGGTTTCATAATATTAAAATTATATCAAATCATTGCAAAAACACAAAATAAAAAGGATTGAAAAATTCAACCCTTTTTGTTTTATGAATTAAGCTTTTTGATCTGTGAAAGCAAATCTTCAAGTTTTGCATTGATTCCCTCAATGTCAGCATTTGCATCATTTGATGAAATCGCTCTTTGAGCTTCAGCCTGAAGTTTGTCAATCTCTGTCATTAACTGCTGTCTTTTCAATTGAGAGTTGTCAACAGTGCCATTCATTGCAGCTTCAAGTTCTTGATTCATTGATTGTCTCATTTTCGCAAGTCTTGCTTCCTCTTCAGTCAACTTTTTGTTGATGTCATCAATTGACTGCTTTTTCGGACGACCTCTTCCCCTTTTTGGCTCTTCAGACACAACATCTTTGACAATTTTCTTTGGTCTGCCAGCTTTTCGTGCTGCTGTTGGAGATGCAACAACAGGAGTGATAACCAATTTCTTTGGTCTGCCAACACTGTTCTTTGGCGCAGCAGTCGCACTCGTTTCGGTTGTCTCTTTTCTTGGTCTTCCTCTCTTGCCAGGAACTTTTGGTTCTGCAGGAGCGACATCAACCTTTCTTGGTCTTCCAGCCTTTCTCTTTGGAGCAGTTTCAACAACATCCGCTTCTTCAACTTCTGGAGTTTCCTCTTCAAAAGAATAATTTTCAAGTTCCGCTGTTGCAGGTTCAACAGGTTGTACTTGTTCTTCCTCAGAATCAACCTCTTGTTGAGAATTATTGTCTTCTTCCGATTTTGTGTTTACAACTTCAATTTCATTGTCAACATCAAGATCCTTGACAATATTTTCAGCAACACCATAAATATCATCTTTTTGCGACACATCTGTCATGAAATCGAAAGTGTCAAAGGAATCAAAATCAACAACATGTTTTTCTTCCTTTTTTTCCTCTTTAGATTCAGCACTTTCTGAAATCAACTGCCCATCTTGAGAATAAACATTTCCTTTCTCATCATGGAAATTTCCTTGAGGATCATAGAATGTTCCATTTGGATAAACATAGTTTCCATTTTCATCATAAGTGCCTTCTGCAGAAGCAGTTTCTTGAGTTTGTGCTTCGCCTGAAACGACTTCAGGACGATTTTTAAGTTTGATTTCAAGTTCGGTGATTGTTTCTTTATCTTTTGCGTTTTCTTCTTTCAATGCTTTGATCTTGTCACCAAACGCACGCCCAACAACAAGTTCTGCACTGTGACAGAATTTATCAAAGAATGTTTTGTATTCCCCAAGCATTGCCTCTTCAACACCAAGACGATATTGTTCAAGTTCATCATTAAGCTTTTTGATTTCCTCTTCACACTCGCCTTTTTCAAGAAGATATTTTGCTCTTTGTTGTTCAAACTCTTGTTCAAGTTGCTCTTGCTTTGCAGCCTCTTGAGTTTGTTGTTTACGATAATAGTTACTTTCGATTCTGTTTGTTGTTTCTTCTTGCATTTGACGGAGTCTTTGAATATTTTCTTTTGACGCCTGAATTTTTGTTTGAGAATCTTTTTGAATGTTATCAAAGTTTTTTCTTCTTGATTCAAGTTCTGCTTCAAGTTGAGAGACCTGAACCAAAATCTTTTCTCTCTTATTCAAAAACTTTTCACTTTCTCTCATTGCTCTGTCAAGCACAATTGAACCATCAACACCAGTTTCGGAGAAATCATAAGAAATATATTCAATATGTTCTTCTTTTGCCTTGTTAAACTCTTCCTTTTCTTTTCTTGCTTTATAGTCCAAGAATTCACGAAGAACTGGTTGTCCTTTTTCAATTTCTTGAGGAGTAAACAAAATTTGATAATCAATGTAAGATGGCAAATCAACACAAGCGTTATCCATAAATCTTCCAAACAGACCAACATTTTGATAGAGTGTGTTTAAAATTGCATTTTTTCTTGCACGTAAGAAAACAATAAACACAAGACCAACAATGCAAACAAGCAGAGCAAGCAAAAGTGCCATAACAACAGCTTGACCATTCAAAACGTTTGCTTCAAGTGCTTGACAAATCAAAATGAAAGTCGCTGACAAGATTGCCCAGAACACTGTAAAAAGCGTAAGGTTTTTGATGTTGGCATTGTAAGAACTTGTCTTAAGAGGCTTTTCAATCAAGTTTTCAACAGACAAATAATCTGAAGGAGAGCCTTCCCTAAACAATATGTATTGTTGCCAATAATAACAAACTCTTTTTGGTGCTTTTGCTTTGAAAAGTTGATTGAGGTCACGAATGTTGTCTTCAGTGACATTCTTCTTCTCAAAAAGCCAATAATTTATTTTGTCCAAACAACGATTGAGAGATGCCTCATAAGACACTGCAGACTTAACCACAAAGAAAATAACAAGCAGTGCTTCAACCGCCAAACCAATCACAAACAACATGTCAAGTCCAACTTGACGAGAAGCTGATGAAAAGAAATCAACCACGTTGTTTACAATGCTACCAAGTGTTGAAAACATAAAACCTCCTATGTACGTTAGTAGTATATCACAAGTAAAAAAATAATTACTAATATTTTTTAAATATTTTTCCAAATATTTTTTTGCCTGAAAAATAAAGGAGAAAAACCCATCGAGAATTATCTCCTTTTTTTATATTTATAATGAAATTTTTATTAATTTTGCATGTTTTAGGGACAATAAATATGTTTTTTTAACTTTAAGCCCCAAACTATTTTCAAGTGCAATTTTATATAATTTTAATTGATTTTTATATTTATTTATTAAATATTCATCATTTTTGCTTTGAGAATATTTATAATCAATCAAAATTATTTCGTTATTTTTTATGGAATAAAAATCAATAATTCCTTGCACCAAAATTTCATCTTCAAAATGCACATCATCCAACAAATTGCAAATTTTCTCTTTCATAATAAATTGCTTTTCTTTAAAGACTTTCATACCACTTGAAAGTTGTTTAAGCAAAAGTATGTTTTTATATAAAATATCTTTTTCAACAAGTTTTTCTGACTCCGCAAGAATGTTTTTATTTTTTGTAATCTCCTCGTCCAAATCTTCAATTGTTTCAATTTGTTCAAAGTCCAAAACCTTAAGCATAAGGTGATATGCATTTCCCTTTTCAACACTGCTATCTCCAAACTTGAAGTTTTCATTAGAATATTGTTCTGTCAAATCTTCAAGTTGGCGTTTGTTTAAGCTTGTTACACTTTCTTTAAGTTTGAAATTAAGTTTATCATCAATTTTATACTTATAGTCAAGATATTGTTTAATCCTTTCATACAAGTTTTCATCAACTTCAGCAAATGCTTCTCTTTCAACTTTTTGAAGAGAAAGTTCTTCCACCGCTTCAATCAATCTGACCTCAAGATCATCGTCTTCGTATGCAGCATTTTCAGCAAATGCCTTCTTTACATTTTGCAATGCGAAAAAAATCAAATCAAAATAACTATCACAATCAAAAATGGAATAGCGCTTAAGCATGTTTTCCGTTTCCTTTCCAAAAAGATACAATCTGTTTTTGGCACGAGTGAGAGCCACATAGAATATCATAAGCTCTTCAACAAAGTCTTTCTTTTTCTCACTTTGAGAAATCGCTTTCATCCTCACGGACACAAGCTCTTGATTTTTTTCCATGTCATACTTTTTAACTGCAAAACCAAAATCTTCGTTGATTTCAACAAGCCCATTTTTTTGCGCACCTTTCAAACTCTTGTCGCATCCACACAAGAAAACAATAGGATATTCAAGTCCCTTGCTGTTGTGAATAGTTGTCAAAATGACTGCATCAGTTACTCCTGTTGTTTCAGAAACCACTGAAATATCAACCTTCTCAAAGAAACTCAAAAGACCTGCCACATCAAATTCAAACTTGCTCTCAACAATCGTGTTGAGAAATTTATTAACAAAATTATTTTTCCTTTGATAATCAGATAAGCTATTGAGATATGCCCAAAAATTCGTTTTATCAAAAAGTTTACAGAAAGCATCTCTTATACCAAAAAACTCACAATCAAATCTGAAGTCAGACATTAAATCATTAAACTTCTGAAATTTTTCATTTGTAAGCACAATTTGACAAAGAAGCCTCTCATCATTGCCTTTGATGCTTGCAATTTCCTCAAGCGTCATCCCAATGATTGGAGATTTCAAGACCGAAAGCATTGCAACATCATCATCAAAAACAAGTGACAATTTCAACCAATTTAGGAATATCTTCATCAAAGGGTCATCAAAAAGGTGATTTCTGGAATTCGAGATAACAGGTATTTCATTCTCTTGCAAAAATTGCTCAAGTTCATCAAACAACCCTCCACTTCGGCTTCTAAACAAAATTGCAATGTCTGAAAAACGACATTTACGCATCTGTCCATTCTCAAAGATTTCAGACTTCATAACTTCAAGAATTCGATTTTTTATTGCAAGAAGTTGTTTTTTGTTTGCTTCATTCTTAAATGGTTCGTCACCCATAACGCTGTAAATTTCTGGCAAGTTTTTTTCTTCAGGCTTGTCTTCTCTGACAACATCGATGTTGACAGCTTTTTCCTTTTCCTCTCCAAATTCACCTTTTCCTTCAAGCATAGAAGTGTTGAAATAATCCACACCTGATGTTTTTTGAGTCATGCATACTTTGAAAATGTCATTGACAAATTTCAAAATTCTTTGACTGCTTCTGAAATTGGATTTAAGTGAGTTCAAAGCGGAGTTTTCATCCTTTTCAAACTCTTCCATATCTTTCAGAAAGATTTCACAACTTGCAAGTCTGAAACCATAAATCCCCTGTTTAACATCTCCCACAGCAACAAAATTGCTGTTTTTGGCAATGTTTTTGACAATCTTTTCTTGAATTTTGTTTGTGTCTTGATATTCATCTATGAAAACATATTTAATTCCAGCAAAAAGATTTTCTTTTTCCGAGAGTTTCAACATAAAACTTTCAAGATCAGAAAAACTCAAAACATTTTGCATTTTCTTTATTTGAGATTTTTCCTTATCAAACTCAATAAAAAGCTTCAAAAGCAAAGTTTCAATTGTTGCGAACTTTTGATTTTCAACATTGTCCATGTCGTCCAAATTCAATGCCTTAAGTCCATCCAAAACCTTGTTTATGCTTTTTTTAATTTTTCCTAGAGCATCGACAATTTCCTCTCCAACCTCCTTCTTTTTAGGCAAATATGGGAATTTGAAGATTGAAATCAGATTTGACATTTCAAAAATATCTTTACTTGAAAGAATTGGAGAAAGAGCATTTCGAAGTGCAAACTCAAAATCTTCAACATGAAAATATTCAACTTCTGCAAGCTTCATTTCAATTTCATTTTTTGCTTCTTCAAACAAAAATTTCAGAGCCTTTGAAAAATATTCATCAGGGCAATCAAGATTGCTTTGCAAAAACTTTTCTTTGTCTGCAACCGCACCCACAAGATTTTCAAGCTCAAGCAATATCTTTCTTATTTGAATTTTGTCATTTTTATAAAATCTCATAAGATTTAGAAAATCTTCTGAATTTGTTCTTGAAAAGATTTTTAATGCATTTTCAAAGGCTTCTTGTGAAATCTTTTCAGTTTGATTTTCGTCTGCAACAGAAAAATTGCTTTTTAACCCCAGCAAATTTGCATATTTTTTGAGCATTTTTTCGCAATAAGCATGAATTGTCGAGATGTTTGCAACTGACAATGCATCAATTTGTTCTTGCATATATGGATCGTTTCCCATTTGTTTCAAACTTTTTTGCAATCTTTCTTTCATCTCTGATGCAGCAGCCTTTGTGAAAGTTAACACAACAAAATCCCTGACTGGGACTCTGTCCTCACAGATGAGTTTTGTAAGGTATTTAATGACGACATAGGTCTTGCCACTGCCTGCAGAGGCACTGACCAGCATTCTTTTTTTGTCATTTTTTAAAACTCTCTCTTGCTCTTCAATTTTCACTTTTACTTTCCTTAAAATTTTCATCCAGCACTGTTTGCATAAGTCTAAATCCATCGCTATCTTTGTGGCAACAAATAGCATTAAATGGACATCTTTGACATTCACCAGCAAATGGTTTGTCCAAAATATATCCATCTCTTATTTCTTGAATTGCTTGTTTTGACACAGCTGTAGAATAATCAAAAAATTCATCAAAACTTTCAACAACATTTCCGCCTTTGAAAGAGAACTCTCCATCCTTTGCACTTTTCCTCAAAGCAAAGCCAACAATGTCGCTTTTAAACTCCTCTTGTCCAAGCCTTTTGTCAAGGGCGAAAACTGTATTATCGTCCGCCAATGTCAAGCCATTCAATCTGTTTGATTTTTCACCTTTTGCATATTTGGTTTGGCAATCAAAGTAATATACTCCACAACACTGTAATCCCAGCATAGTTTTTATCGCACTTGCATACAAAAAGAGTTGCAGTTTTTTCCCATAGTAAAGGTCTTTTTTTATTGTTTGAGTTTTTCCAGTCTTGTAATCGATAATCCTAAACTTATCACCACAGACATCAATTCTGTCAACATACCCCACAATTTTTTCCTTTAAAGAGAAATTTTGAAGAATTTTTTCTTCCAAAAGTTTTGGTCTGAAAGCACTCCATTTCTGCTCGTAAACAGCATTGTCAAGAATAATCCTTGACTCATTTTTAAGATAAGACAGAAAGTGCTTCCGCGCCAAAATCTTTTTATCATAAACATCTTTTGCAATCTCTGAAACATTGATGTTTATAAATTTGTCAATTTCTTTTGATGTCAAAATACCAACATCCGCAAATTGCGACACAAATTTTTCTAAAAGTGCGTGTACAAACACACCAAACAATCTCTTGTTTGGTTCAATGTTTTCATTTTCTTTAATCTTAAGACCATAGGATACAAAATGCCTGAATGGACAACTGAAATATGTTTCCAATTGTGATGCCGAAACTCGTCCATGCTTAATCAAAATGTCTTTCGTCTGTGAAGAAAGTCTTTCTTGTGGAGAAGCTTTAAAAGGTTCACTCTCCAAATTCTTTGCAATCGCACCTTCAAATTGAATTGGCAATTTTTCTTTGTTTTTCAGAAGTGTGTACACGCTTGACAAATTATCTTTAGATCCAATAAAGAAAAGTAAATTATCAAGTTTCTCTTGTTCTGTTGTTCCAAAAGAATTGATTTCTTCCAAAAATACCGTATGCAAAAGATTTTCTCCAAATATCAGCCTTAAATCCTTAACAAAACCTGATGGCTCACTCACTCTTCCATCTTCAACTGCAGGACAAGAAACAACAAGTTTTTCTTTTGCATGAAGAAGGCACTCAAAAAGTTTAAGCCTGCTTCTTCGATTCAACACTTTGATTTCCGGCTCAAGCAAAAAGTTTATGCGAAGTTTTTCAATGTCATCGTCATCAATAAGACCAGTGTCAGCTCTTGCCACCGGCAACGCACTCGCTGTCGCCCCCAAAACAAAAAGTGTTTTCACATCCTCAAAATAACTTTTTGTTGCATCTCCAACATAAACAGCATCAATGTAGGTTGGAATCGTCTCGACCTTGACACTATTAAAAGAGAGAATAAGCAGATTTTCAAAATCAATCAAACTCATTTTCTCGTTTTCTCCTAATGTTTCAAGTTTGTCAAACACTTGTTGGCAAAGTGAAAGTGCTTGTCGATTTTGACTTTCCTCTTTGAAAAATTTTTTTTCATTCAGTTTTGAAATTGCCTTTTGATAATTCTCATCAATCAAATCAATGAAGCTTCTCAAGGTGTTTACAAAACTTGTTATTGTTCCCCCTCTAGACAGCAAATCGATTTGCGAAACAACTTTTTCAAATTCTGGAAATCTTTGCAAAAATTCTTCTTTGTCGTCAATGTTAAAATAGTTAATATCTCTCAATACTAAATCTCTATCCGTTGCTTCAAAAAAAGTGTTGTTTGCAATATATTTCAATCTTTCTTGATTGAGTCCAAGTTTGGCAAACTCAATCATCTTAAGCAAAAATCTGCAAAGAAGAGTGTCAGAAAGTCTCACTGCTTCATCGCTATAAAAGCTTATCTCATATTTTTCAAAAAGGCTTTTCAATTTATCAAAATAGCTTTCTTGTGAAACAGCAACAGCAAAATCTTTCAGTCTTGCACCATGAAAAAGTGCATTTTTTATGTATTTTGCAACAAATTCAAGCTCATCCTGTTTATTTTTTGCCATAACATTCAAAAAATAATCGCATTGCACACCCTTTTCAACTTCAAATCCAAAAAGGTTTTTTGCCATTTTCTGGTGAGTGTCATCCATATTTGTTGCAAAATTTTGGATTTCAACCAAAATTGAATGTTCTTTTGCAAGAGCCGTTGTCTTTTTTAAAATATCATCTTCAAATATAAATGCATTATTTGGGCAAAGAGGTCTGCTCATGCCAATGCAAACACTGCCAACAACTTCCGCAAGCTTGCAAATGAAAGAATTGATTTCAAGCGAAAAGCTGTCAAAATTTGCAAAATATAAATTCACTTTTGACAAATCAACTTTGTCAGCCAAATTTTCTGAGCAAAGCTCCAACATTTTTGATAGATCCAGTTTCTCTCCCAACAAAAGTTCATATTGTGTGTAAACAAGCTTTATGTCGTGCATTTTGCGATCAAGCACCAAATCACCAGTTGGCTTTATATCTTTTGGGGCGAGCCTGCATCCCTTAAACTGCTTAATTATTTGCAACAATTTTGAGCAAAAATCTACATCGAACTCTCCAAAATATTGAAAGTCATCCTTACAAATTCTGGTTGCTTTATATACATTAAACACCTCTTCAAGTCCACTTACTCTAACATAAGAAAGATTGTTATCACGCAAGATGCGACCTGCAAGTTTTGAAATCCCCACCACTTCAACATTGAAGACAGATTTGAGATTAAGCACATCAAAAAGCAAATTTTCTGCTTGCATAGAAAAAGCATCTGGCACAACAAGAAGATTTGTCTCTTCATTTTTCGTGACATCAATTTGCTTTATTGTGTTTATACAAGCTTCATAAGTGCTTGCCCCTGTGATGAGCTTAATGTTCATATTTTGATTTTATCACAACAGCCCCAACAAATCAAACTATTTTAATTTTTGAGCGATGCCTCTTTGCTGTTTCTTTTGAAAATGAGCTTTGAGAAGTTGGTTTTTGTCAAGCATTAACCCCTCAAGTTTTGTTTGAAGAGATGCATTTTCTGCTTTCAAATTTGAAAACTCTTCTTTCAAAGCTTTGATTTCCTTCTCCTTTCTTGACAAATCGACAAATGCTTTTTTGAGTAAGAAAGCAGAACTTTCCTTCTCCAATCTAGTCTTTTCCATAAATTCATCAATTGCAGTTTTTTTAATAAGCTTTACAAGTCCAAAAAACAAACTATTGATGTCGTTTTCCGAAAGAGATTTTTGCTTTTGACGAAAAACGATTATGTTGCTTTTCTTTCCGCTTTTTTTAAGATTTTGATATTTGTTTTGAAGTCTTGTCATAAGCGTTATGTCACCGCAACTCATTTTCTGACACGCAGTGCGCACTGACATTCCCCCTGCAACGAGGTTATCAACTTCGTTGACAAGTTTCATCTTCTCTTCTTCGCTGAATGGGACAAAATGCATCTTGTTATGCTTGGAAATTTCTATTCCCAGATTTGAGCATCTTTTACTATCACTTTGCAGATTTTCAACCTCTTTATAATAATAATTTCTTACGCTGTTTGGCTTTCTGCCAAATTTCTTTGCATGCATGCAAAAGACTTCTCTAAGTGGCTTTCCAAGCTCTTTTTGCTTTTGAACCAAAGAAAACAAAGCTTTCACTTCTTCATCATTCCAAATATTCATATTCAAAACTCCTTGGACAAATTTTTGCCAAAGATCAAACATTTTAATCATTCTTTATTTGTGTATAAACAAATTTTTTTTGTCATATATTTAGGTATGAAATATTTATTGAAAACCCCTTATCAGTGTCTGATTAAAACAAAATCAGAAAGCATGGAATTGGATGTTAATGACACTCTTGAGTGCGATGATGAGCAGATGCTCTTTGTCTATCCTACATCTTGCGAGCAAATTCCATTTTGTATCAATCTTTCTATAAAGAAAGACACAGATCAATATTCTTTTTTGAAGCACAACGACCAAACAATAATATATCTTGAAAAGCCAGAAAAATTTGAAGTGTTTCAAAAAGAGGAGTTGAATTTCTCTGGGAAGCGCTGTCAAATCGGCATAAGCAAAAACAAAATTATTTTTGAAACGGAAAAACAAAAAATTGATTGTTTGTGTGGAAAAAGTAAAGCACCAGCAAAGATTTTCAAAACAAAGGATTTTGCATGCGTTTTGCTTGAGCATGACTTTTTTGCATATTCTATGCAAGATGCAAAACTGTTTCATCTGACTGGTGAAAGCATTTCTTTCAATAATGGCACAATAATCACAACAAAAAAATATAACGACAGCAACTGCCGAGAACGTGTCTGCAAATATCAAATAGACGGCTCAATACAACTTCTAGACGAACAAATTATATCTTCCCAAACGCAAGAAAATGATGATAAAAATCTGATTTCTTTTAAGTTTCTTGAAAGTGTCAAATCGAACGATTTTGCTTCATCGCAAAAATATCTCTCAGAAAATCTTTCCGGCAAAATTGGGCAAGAACAAATCAAAAGTTTTTTTGGAATTTTGTCAGAATTTCTTCCCCTATCAGCAAATGAGTTTTTAGCAATCTCTGGAAGCAACAAAAAATATGTCACCTTTGACCTTTTAAACGGTAAAATAAATGACATATCAATTGATGAGTTATGACAAAATCCCCATCATTTTGAGTTTTTTGTCAAAGCGTGCTTCAAAATTTCTCACCAAAACACGCAAAAGCCCAACTTCGCTGCCCTCTGCCAACCGAAGGGTTGACAACTTTGCAAAATCACAACATGAAAAAATCTTAAGCGCAGAATAAGTAAGTTTTGAAAGTTCTTCACAATGAAAATTTTTACATTTTGCACAAACGATTTCTCCATTTTGATAGTCAAAATAGAATTTTTCAATTGCTTTTGCATTGCAGCAAGAGCATTTTTCATATTCAATAGGGAAACCATAAATTTTAAAAAGTTCAAGCAAAAACTTGTCCAAAATATAATTTGTCAAGCAATTTTCAAAACAAAGTGCCTTTAAGGCTTTCAAAAGCAAAACAAAAACAGCCTTTTGCTCCATAACACTTGAAAATTCAATTGCATTGATGATTTCAAGAATTGCCGTCCCTTCAAAATATTTTTCAACATCTTCAGAGAGTTCATAAAATGTCTCTATTGAAGAAAAACCTGTGACAATTTGTCCAAACTTTCCATTTTCAAGCACAAACTCCCCAAAGCAAAAAGGATTTTGTGCAATTTTCATCTTTGCTCCGTTTCCCTTCACCCCTTTGAGAGTTGCCCAAATTTTTCCTTTCTCAATAGAAAAAAGAAGAATATTTTTATCCTTCTCCTTTCTGTCAGTTGATTTTACAACAATTGCTTGAATTTTTTCAGACATAAACTACTTTCCCAAATCCAAATTGACATCTTTTGAGTGATAGCGTGCGTTGACCATATCCTGTGCAATATAAGGATTGCCGTTTTGCTTGAAAAAGCACCAAGTCAATTCTTCATCAATGTCAAAAAAATCAGACCTATCAGAAAATTTGTCCATAGTCGCCCTCCTTTTTTAGGATGTGTCAAACGCCGGTTTCTATTCTTATTGTAATTTATCCTCGAAATAAAATCAAATGATTTTTCAGAAAAATATGCAATCTGTCAAAAAATGTAATATATCACATTTTTTTTATAGACAGGCTTGCAAGATTGATTGTGACTGAACCATTTGAATTGTTCAAAAGTTTCAGTGTGCTTGCCTGTGAAACAGTAAGCATAATTGTCTGCGAAACAGGACGAACTTCTCCCATTTCCCCAGTTACTTCCACCGATGAGCCTGAAACAATTGCATTGTTTAGAGCAAGAGCAATATTTGCAGTTCCACTTGCAGGTATGACAACATTTGCAAAATAACTTATCTCATAAGTCCCTTGTGCAAGATTGACAGTTCCGTTTTCAACCGAGCTTGAGGTCACAGACGTTCCTTCTCCCAAGACAAAGAAAACTGGTATGGTTGCAAATGCACCGACGGTTTGCACCGCAGTGTTATTGAAAAACGCAAAGTTTCCATTAAGATTTGGATTTACGACATCATTTGTGCAAGCTCGAAGTCTTCTGCAAAAAATCGGACAAGGATGGTTGCAACAGCAATTATTCCACATATTTTTCTCCAAGATGGAAAACATCCATCTATTATCATTGTATGGCAAATTTTTTAATGTGTGAAAAAAGCATCGCATAATTTTTTGCGATGCTTATCTTTATCCTATTATTCCTCCAACTGTTCTTGGGAAAATTTCTACATCTCTGATGTTTGCAACACCAGTGAGATACATAATAAGTCTTTCAAAACCAACGCCATATCCAGAATGAACATTTGTTCCAAACCTTCTCGTGTCAAGATACCAAGCATAGTCTTCTTGTTTAAGTCCAAGTTCGTTCATTCTTTCAAGCAATTTTTCAAGATTTTCTTCTCTTTGGCTTCCGCCAATAAGTTCTCCAATGCCAGGCACAAGCAAATCCACAGCGCCAACAGTCTTTCCATCCTCATTTTGTTTCATATAGAAAGCTTTGATATCTTTTGGATAATTTTTGAGAAAAACAGGTTTTTTATAGACCTCTTCCGTCAAATATCTTTCATGCTCAGATTGCAAATCAATCCCCCACTTCACTGGAAAAACAAACTTTTTGTCAGCCTTTTCCAAAAGTTTGATTGCTTCGGTGTAATCAAGTCTGACGAAGTCATTTGAAACCACATTGTTAAGCCTTTCCAAAAGTCCAGTGTCAACAAATTTGTTTAAAAACTCAAGTTCGTCATGACACTCTTTCATGACATACTGAATGACAAATTTAATAAGTTCCTCTTCATTGTCCATAAGTTCGTTGATGTCACAAAAACAAATCTCTGGTTCCATCATCCAAAACTCTGCAGCATGTCGAGAAGTGTTTGAATTTTCAGCCCTGAATGTTGGTCCAAAGGTGTAGGTCTTTCCAAAAGCATGAGTAAGCGCTTCTTCGTGAATTTGACCTGAAACAGTGAGAGCAACCTTTTTACCAAAGAAATCTTGGCTGTAGTCCACCTTTCCATCTTTATGAGGCAAATTGTCAAGATTGAGGGTCGTCACTTGAAACATTTCCCCGGCACCTTCACAATCACTTGCAGTGATGATTGGAGTATGCAAATAAACAAAGTTCCTTTCATTGAAAAATTTGTGAATTGCAAAAGAAGCTACTGAACGAATTCTAAACACCGCATTAAACAAATTTCCTCTTGCACGAATTGTTGGGATTGTTCTCAGAAACTCTATGGTGTGACGTTTTTTCTGTAATGGATAGTCAAGAGCACATGAACCCAAAATTTCAACTGCATCTGCATTGATTTCAAATGGCTGTTGAGCGTTTGGCGTAACCAAAACTTTTCCACTTACGCAAAAAGATGTGCCAACATTCTCTTTGACAATCGCATCATAGTTTTTGACTTTTTCTCTTTCAACAACAACTTGAACGCTTTTGAATGCTCCATCATTAAGCTCAATAAATGCGATGTTCTTGCTGTCACGAATTGTCCTTGCCCAACCACAAAGAGTGATCTCTTTGCCTTCATAACTTTGATAAGCCTTATATAAATCCCTTATTTCAACTCTTTTCATATATTTTCTCCTAAAAATTCTAATTTATGGCTTCAACCTGTTTGGTCCTCTAAACAAAAATGTGACATCCTTGACGCTTGGTAAATCAAAAAGTTTGACAAGCGTCCTTGTAAGTCCCAGTCCAAACCCACCATGCGTTGGAGCACCAAACTTGAAAAACTCAAGATATTCAGTCATGTTTTCTGGGTTAATGCCATTTTCAATTATGTTTTCTTTCAGATTTTCATAGCGGTGTTCTCTCTGAGCTCCACTTGTGATTTCAATTCCATTGAATAGAAGATCATAGGTCTTTGTCAAAGTTGGATCTTCTTCTTTTTTCATAGAATAGAATGCCCTTGCCTTCGCTGGGAAATCAACAATAAACACAAAATCGCTTCCATACTTTTCTTTCACGATTTCGCAAATCAATCGTTCTCCCATTGGATCAAGGTCGCCTTTCAGCGCTCTTGGCACTTCATAGTTTTTTTCTTCTTTCAAAAGTTTGTAAGCATCCAAAAGAGATATTCTTGGAATTTTGTATTCAAGCGAAACCATGTCTCGACCAAACCACTCTTTATATTGCTCATTAAACTCTTTCTTCATGTTGTTTATGATGTAGGCAAGCAACTGCTCTTCAATGTCCATAACATCATGGTGTGAATCAATGAAAGATATCTCCACATCAATTCCAGTAAACTCCGTGTCATGTCTGCTTGTGAAACTTGGATTTGCCCTGAAATATTCTCCGATTTCAAAAGTCTTGTCAAAGCCTGCCATCATGCTCATTTGCTTGTAAAGTTGTGGACTTTGAGTGAGATATGCCTTCTGCCCAAAATAATTTTTCAATTCAAAAACTTCGCTTCCGCCTTCACTTGAAAGAGCGGTGATTTTTGGAGTGTGAATTTCAATAAATCCATTTTGATTGAAAAATTCAATTGCGTATTTTTCAAATGCTGTCTGAATTTGAAACATAAAAACTTTCTTTGGATCACGAAGATCAATCCAGCGAAAATCCATCCTTGCATCTTGCCCACTCTCGCTGTTGATTGGAAGAGTGTCTGCAATACTTAAGATTTCAAGGTCAGTTGGATAGATTTCTTTACCCCCATTTCTCACATAAGAAGAAAAAACACATTCTCCTTTCACTTTCACAAAACTGTGAGGGGTAAGTTTTTTTGCCTCTTCATAGACCTTTGGACATTTTTCTTTTTCAATGGTAACTTGCACACTTGCGGTCACATCTCTTACAACCAAAAACATAATTTTTTTGTCTCGAATTGTTTCAACATATCCACTAATCTGACAAGCGCCTTCCTTTAACTGATTTATATATGTTCTTTTCATATCAACAATCTCCATTTATTATGGTGTAAGTTTGTCAGGCCCACGGAAGATGAACATTGCTTCCTTGATGCTTGCAACTTCAAGCAAGTTCATCAAGATACGATCAAACCCAAGTCCAAATCCGCCGTGTGGCAAACAACCATATTTGAAGAACTGCAAATAGAATTCAACATCCTTTGCAAGTCCTTTTTCTTCAGCTTGTGCCTTAAGCACATCATAGCGGTGTTCTCTTTGAGCGCCAGTTGTTATCTCAACTCCTTTCCAAATAAGGTCATACCCTTGTGGAACCCCATCTTTTCTCATGTGATAGAAAGCACGTTTCTTTGCACTATAATCAGTCACAAAGATAAACTCATGCCCAAAAGCCTCTTTTGTGAACCTTGCACAAAGTTTTTCTGCTTCAGTTGAAAGGTCTCCCCTTTCTGCTTCTGGGCAGACATATCCATATCTTTTTTCAAGCTCGATGTAGAGATCCTCCAATCTCATTTTTGGAAATGGAATGGTTGGAACAATGACTTCAACCCCAAATAGTTCTTTAATCTTTTCGCCATAGACATCTTTGACTTTCTTAAGTGCATGCCCAAGAAGTTCTTCTTCCATTTTCATTACATCTTCAAAACTTTCAATTCCAGAAAACTCCAAGTCAAAGCCAGTAAACTCTGTTGCATGTTTTCTTGAGTGCGACTTTTCTGCTCTGAAAACTGGTCCACACTCAAACACTCTTCCCCAGCCAGCAGAGATTGCAAGCTGTTTATAGAATTGTGGACTTTGTGCAAGATATGCTTTGCGGTCAAAATATTTCACCTCAAAAACTTCAGAGCCACTTTCAGAAGCAGTTCCAATAAGTTTTGGCGAGTGAAATTCAGTGAAATCTCTCTCCAACAAAAACTCTCTCATTGCCTCTGTGAAAAGAGTTTGAACCTTAAACATGAGCAAGTTTTTCTCTTGACGAAGATCAATCCAGCGGAAGTCTATTCTTTGGTCTATGTTGCTTTCTGGAGTGATTGGATATGGTTCTTTTGCATCACTTGTCACAACCACACTCTCTGCCAAAACTTCTTGTCCACCCATCTTGACATATTCACTTTTGATAAGTTCCCCACTCACCAAAACAGTTGAGCCAGGAAGAAGATGAGAAAAAACTTCCCCCACTTCAGGATGAGCCATTTTGTCAACCGTCACTTGAATTTTTCCAGAAAAATCTTTCAAAACAATAAACTGTATACTTTTTTTATCCCTTACAGTCTCGATCATTCCTTGAAAATTAACCTTGCCAACATTTAGTTTTGAAATTTGTGTTGTCATTTTTATTCTCCTTTTTTCTTATCAACGACCTCAACAAAAGCAAATAAAAAATCCTAATGCAAAAGTCGCATTAGGACGAACATAAAATCCGCGGTGCCACCTAATTTGTTGCAAAATGCAACCACTTTCTTCAAGCTGATATTGTTCAGCCAAAACACAAGACTGTTAAGCTGTCTTCATCCTCGTTTGTTTGATATGCTCTCACCATTCATATCTCTCTGGGAAACAAATTGAGAGGATTACTCCTTCTTCGTCATCATCTATGCTTAAAATATACCACCATCCAAAAAATTTGTCAATAAAAATTTTGTTTAATTAAACAAATCAACATTTTTTAAGCTTCTGTTGTATTACTCAAAAACATTTAACTTGGAAATTCTCTTATATTTTGATAATATAAACAATATATGAAAAATCTTTTTAAATTCTTCAAAAAAGACTTCAAAACAAAAAGAGTTCACACTTTCGCATTGATTTGACACAAATCGCTCTCACTTCCTTCAACTCCTCTCATGCAGACAAATGGAATGGCGTCATGGGAATCATTATTGGTGCAATTTGTTTTACAATTGGACTTTTCGTGTCACTACGAAAATTTAAAAATCACAGCTCTGAAATTCAACCTGCAGAAAAGCCTCACAACCAAGAAAATGAAAAATAAAAACACCTTGAAGGTGTTTTTTTACGCCACAGATTGTGCTTCGGGCCAAATTCTGCCACTCTCCTTAAACCATTTACTATCCTTAAGAAAAATGCTGTTGTTTGAGCATTTGACATTATATCCGCTTCCTGTTGACAAATAGACAATGTTTCCATTGAAAGAAGTAAACTCATTGTTTTTGTAATCAATGCACATGGTCGTCACATAAATCTCGTCTGTCCACACTCCAACATTTGTGATAAATTCTTGCGTTGGAAACTGGTTTGCTGGAGTTGTTGTGTATTCACTGCTCCCAGCACAGCAACAAACACAAACTGTCTTTGGTTGGATGATGTCAATAAACTCTTTTGAAGAGGATGTTCTTGAACCATGATGTCCAGCCTTATAAAGTTCAACTGTTGGAAGATTGTTCATTTCACAAAGATATTTTTCTCCCACTTTTTCAAGGTCACCCGTAAACAAGAAGTTTTTGCTTTCGTCTGGCGACACCTGTTGAGTAAACATACAGCAAACGGAATTGTTGTTTTCATTTGATTTGTCTGGATTTTTATAATAGTAACTATCCAAAATGTTGAGAGATATGTTTGAACTTAAGTCAAACGTGCTTTTTGCTCCGTTCGTCTCTTCAATGCAGTCAAGTGCAGTATAGTGCTTTGCTCCACCTTCAATCGCTTTTTTAAGTTTTGCGTCATAATTTTTGAACATTATGGTGTCCGCTTTTCCAGTTGCAGTGCCAGCAAAATCGATGATTGTCTCACACTTAAACAAATCAAAGATGCCATCAATTTTTGAAGATGTGGCAAAACCAGCATAATGATCTTGATGTGCATGGCTCACAATAACATATTCCAAAACGCCATCGGTGACATAATTTTTAAGATAGGAAGAAATTGTTGAAACACTGTTTGATTTTGATCCACAGTCAATCAGAATATCAACATCTCCCGCTTTAATATAGGTGCAATCGCCCGTGTATTTATTTCCAAGTTCCAAAAAGTGAATTGATATGTCAGCATCTGCAATGTCGATTGATCCATCAACTTTGTTTTCGCTTTTTGAATAATATGTCTCATCTGAAACAGAAACATCTTCGGTGTTTGGGATTGTGATCCAAATAAGTCCATAGAACGAGCCAACAATTCCGATGACCAGCCCCATAAGTGCCATGACAAATTTTCCAAAGCCTTTTTTCTTTTTAGGCATACTAATCACCTCCTTCACTTGGCTCAACAAAGGTGATCAGCCTGACTTTTTCAACCTTAAAAAGTTTTCCATATTTGAAATTTGATGTGGAATACTTGATATAAAATGTCCCCACTTCATCCGAATAAAATCTTCCATTGATGTCCACTTTGAGATTTGTTTCGATTGCTATCTCATCCGCTTTCAAGCGTTTGCCAAATGCCACAACTTTGACTCCAAAGTCCTCATATTTTTCGTCTAGCGTCAATTCAATCTCATCGTTTCCGATGATTGCAAAACAATCGTTTCGACAAACAACCCACCAAATTCCACCACCAATCAAAGCTCCAATCAAAAGAAAAACAAAGCCAAAAAGCAAAACTTTGAAACTTGTGTTTTTCAAAGTTCTTTCAGCTGACCTTTGAGATTTTTTGTCAATTGAAACCCCAGAGACATCAACATTTGATTTCGCCCTTGTGGAGGTCTTTTTTGCATTCTTTTTTGTTGCCATATTTTTTCCTTTATGCAGATTATAACACAAAAGTTTTTAAATTCAAAAAAGAAAGGGTCATTGCCCCTTTCTAAATTATTGAAAATTTACTTTATATAATTTTTTGCATAATTTACTCTGTAATATTTTTCAATCATGATTTGTTTCTTAACATAAATGTTGACCTTATCTTTGAAGTTTATCACCTGTGTGTCCACTTTTGCTTCTTTTCCATTTTTAAAGAAATCAATCATATCCAAAGAATAAACATTTTCATCAAAAATTCCTGAAAGTGATGACAAAAACATGCTTTGCGTAATATCTTCAGAAAAAATTGAATATCCTTGCGTCAAATTTCGATTAAAACTGAACCCATACAAATCACAAAGAGTTGGATAGATGTCATATGTGTTGCAGAACACAGCATTTTCTCCAACTTCAAGTTTTGGACTAGAAATCGCAAAAGGGACTCTGTAAGCAGTTTTATCATCATAATATTTCCCGACACCTTTGATTTCATAAGAAAGATTTTGATAATATGCGTTGTGATCTGCAAACAAAACTATGGTTGTATTTTCTGACAGGGGTCTTCCATTTACTCCAACATTTGTTTCAAGATAGTCAACAATAAATCCTATTGCATTGTCAAGTGCCATTGCTTTTGACTTAAACTCTCGGAGCAATTGATAATCTTTTGTGCCTACTTTTGGCAAGATATATCCCAAATTATTCTCTTCGGCATAACTTTCAAAATATGCATAGTTGTCATCAAAAATCTTATAATAGTTTGCAAATCTTTTGTTTGATTGGGTATAAGGTCCATGTGTAGAAACTGTTGTGAAAAATGAGAAGAAAGATTTGTCTGTTGGCATAATTTCTTTTGCCATGTTTTCAACATAATCACCATCATCCACAAAATCACCAAACTTATCAGTTTTGTCTTCAAGTGTGCACTCATCAAGAGCATACACTCTGTCAAATCCCATTGAGGTGTTAAGTGTGTATCTGTCATAGAAATCACCACGATAGTCGTGGAAGAAATTGACACTCTCATAACCAGCATTTTTGAAAAGGTTTGGAAGACTTTCTGGAGTTTCAACTCCAACCTTATTTAAAATACTCGTAAATGAATATTCATTTGGAACATTTCCCAAAAGAGAAATATCTTCACTGAAATTGGTTGCATTCCTTGAATAATACTCCGAGAAATACATTGAATTGTTGAAAATAAGATCATATAAATTTGGAGTGTTAAACTGATCAATCCCAAACCATTCCATGCTTTCCATCATGATCATGATAAGATTGTCCCCCTTCAAACTTTCTGAAACATTTGCGTTGTTATATGAAGAGTTTGAATATGAAAAGCCTTGTCCTTCTTCAATAAACTTCTTCATATCTTTTTCTTCTGTTGAAGAAAGCTCTTCTTCATATCCAACAAACTTTTCAATGCTCTTCAAGTAGTAAGCATAAAAACCATACTTTTTCATGTTGGCAAATTTAAGGTCTGTTGAACCATAAAGATATTGTCCGTTTTCATAGACATATTTTGATTGCGAATCTTCCGCATAAGCTTTGTCCAAAAAGTTGTAAGAAACAAGTCCAGTGCACTCAACAACAATGGCAATGGCAATCATATAGCAAATGGATGAGAACTTAAATCTTGATTTCATCCTTGGCATATATTTGCTTCCAAACACCACCGCCAAAATAAACAAAACAAAAACTGCCAAGGTTGCCCCCAAACACCCCCAATTTATGAAATCCATTTCAAAAACAGCACCAGTTTCGCCACCTCTTGCAAAAAGCATGTCCACTGTTGTGAAATTGAATAAGTTTTTAAAAACACAAGAATTGATGATGTTAACAATCCCTTGAAGCGCCAAAAAAATCGTCGTGACTGTAATTTTCAGCCATTCAGTAGGAAGAATAAAAATTAAACCGGCAATAATCAAAATTATTGAAAATTCAATCCCAAATTTAGTAGGAAGAACCCCCAGTCCCAAAGTGATGAAATTCACCATTTCAAGACAAATGGCAAAAACAACAAAGAGAACGCCATAAATATAATCATTCTTCTCTTTCTTGATTTTTTTTGTTGAGATTGAAAAGTCTGATTTTCCTTTTTCAAGTTTTTCCACGACTATTTCTCCTTAACAAAGATTTCAACATGTTGTTTCAAAACCTCAAGGTCAAACGAACCACCAAATCCACTTTCGCCATCAAGATTGACAATCTCGTCTGCAGGCAAATCGATGTGGCACTTTTTAACTTTCACAATTCGGCATTTTTTGCCATCCTTCAAACTTCTCATTCCAAAAAGGAAAAGTCTGAAAATGCGCAAAATTGTTGCAAAAGCAACTTTCTTTTTCTTTCGTTCACTCACCAAAATTACATTGACAAATCCATCATCAAAACTTGCCATATTGTTGATTTTATAACCAGCAACATATTTGCTGTTTGCAATTATACCAAGAGCATATTTTCCCTTTTTCTTTTTTCCATCAAACTCAATAGTCATTGGAATTGGATGAGAATTGAACATCTCTTTAACACCATAACTGAAATATGCAATTCTGCCAAGATGCTTCTTTTGCGTTTGAGATGTTGCGTAACTTGATTTGGTAAATATGCCAAAACAGCAAACATAGATTCCATATCTATCATTGACTTTGAAGACATCGTGCTTGATTGAATATCCCTTCAAAATATTTTTGACTGCCTTTTTAACATTCTTTGAGATTCCCAAAGAATGAGCCAAATCATTGGTTGTTCCGGCAGGGATATATCCAATTTTAGGTCTGTTTGGAACATTTGAGATTGCGTTGACAACTTCATTCATTGTTCCATCACCACCAGACACAACAAAAACATCATAGACGCCACACGCTTCACGTGCAAAAAGACCTGCATCCCCACGTTTTGTTGTAGGCTTGCAGTCAACGACCTCAAACTTCTTTTTAAGTTCGGTCAAGATATACTCTATTTTTTTGTGGCTTTTTTGCTTTCCACTTGTTGGATTATATACATATAGACATTTCATGATATATATATTATCATTTTATGATAAAAAAGTAAAGTAATGCATTCGCACTTAATATTCAAAAAAAGCATTTTGTCAAAAAATTTCGACAAAACGCTTTCATTTTGGAACATCAATTGCATGAGGTAGTTTATTTTTCACCAAATATGCTTCTTCTGCAATTCTCATCATAGGATAGTCACTCATGGAATCAGAATAAAAAGATTTCAGCACAACTCCGTTAAACTTTGCTTGAAATCGAATATATTTTTGCTTTCCATAACAATTTTCACCAATAATCTTTCCAGTCTTTTTGTTATATAGCGTGCAAAAATAGTTCTTAATTCCCAATCTTTTCATGGCTGGAACAAGCACAAAGTCCAAAGAAGCAGAAATGATTAAATCGTTTTCTTTCTGCTGGTCTTTATACCACTGAAAAACTTTGCCGATCTTTTTGTCCCAAAACTTTTCAACAATCTGATCAATGTTTTTAAACCATGGAATGAAGAAGAAGAGAAATTGTTTTGTTTTCTTTTTAGAAAGAACTTTAACCCCATACAAAGCAACAACAATCAAAAACCATGGAAAAAACAAAAGAAGATATGTCCTTGTCAGCACCATATACAAAAAGAAATCGGTCGAACTGTCGCCATCATAAATTGTCTTGTCAAAATCGTATCCGTTCATGTTTTTCTCCATGAACATTTTATCACATCAAACATTTTTGTCAAAGCAAAAATTCAAACAAAATTTCTTGCTTTGCAAGCCTTAAAAATTTTTGTAAAGTTGCATTTGTATGATATACTTAGATTATGGAAAAAACAATCGACAACAAAACAGTGCAAGAAAAAGTGGAAATAAGCATAAGAAAAAAATTTCACAAAACACTTTTCAGTCGTTTCACAAAAGCACTCAATGAATATGATTTAATTCAATCTGACGACAAAATCGCTGTGTGCATTTCTGGCGGAAAAGACTCCATGCTTATGGCAAAACTTTTTCAAGAACTGAAAAATCACAACAAATTTCCTTTTGAACTTGTTTTTTTGGTTATGGATCCTGGCTATAACAAAGCAAATCGCGAAGCAATTGAGAAAAACTGTAAATTGCTTGGCATACCTGCAAAAATCTTTGAAACAGACATATTTGAAAATGTTTTCGAAATTGATAAGTCACCTTGCTATGTTTGTGCAAGAATGAGAAGAGGACACCTCTACAACAAAGCCAGAGAACTCGGATGCAACAAGATTGCGCTTGGTCATCACTTTGATGATGTGATTGAAACAATCCTTTTGGGGATGCTCTACAGTGGACAAGTGCAAACTATGATGCCAAAACTTCACAGCACAAATTTCGAGGGTATGCAGCTGATTCGCCCAATGTATTTGATAAGAGAAGAGGACATCTGCCATTGGAGAGATTACAACAACCTACATTTTCTTCAATGCGCATGCAAGTTCACAGAGCAATTGGCTTTTGAAAAAAAGGATTTGTCAAACTTAAGTTCAAAGCGTGCAAAAGTCAAAGAAATAATCAATCAAATCAAAACTGATGACCCGCAGATTGAAGGAAATATTTTCAGAAGTGTGGAAAATGTCAACCTCTCAACCATAATTGCATACAAAGACAAAGACGGCAAAATTCATCATTTTCTTGATGATTATAATGCTTAAGACGGAATTTTTCTGTCTTCTTCTTTTATTAGAACAAATCAAACAATCTTCGACAGAATCTCTAAAAATCACCAAAAATAAGCTTTTGTAAGAAGAGAATTTTGTTTTATAATGGCTTTTGTTTTAAAAGGAGAAAACGATATGAAAAATGATGTTCTTAAACTTATCGCACAAAAAGCAAAAAGAAGACTGGTTGGCAAAGAAGCCGTTGTCAACGCAAAAATCAAGGTCATCTCAAACGAAGACGAAGACTTTAAAAGCAAGGTGGAATTTCTTTTATCTCAAGAAAGTGTTGTTTCAAATCCTGTGCATTATTTGATTGACGACCGCATCTTGAACAATATGGCAGAATCTCAAAGAGAAAAATATCTTCTTGACACCTTGGACAAATATAACTCTCTGAAAAATAAACTTGAAAGCCCTGTTTATGGCAGATATTGCATGTAAAAACAATTTTACTTTTCCAAACATATATATTCCTATGAATAAAAAGGAATATCAAATGGCAGACACCATAAAAATTGGAGAAGGCACAAAAATAGACAAATCCGTCACATTCTTTGGCATGTGTTCGATTGGAAAAAATTGCACAATCAAAGCCAATTGCGTCATAAGCGATTCCACCATTGGAGACAATTGTCAAATCGAAAACAGCACCATAGAAGGAAGTCAAATTGGCTCTTTTTGCCATATTGGACCATATAGTCATATTCGTCCAAACTGCATTTTGGAAGAAAGTGTGAAAGTCGGCTCATTTGCCGAAATCAAAAACAGTCACATTGGGCAAGGCTCAAAAATTCCACATCTTTCATATGTTGGAGATGCAATATTGGGCAAAAATGTTAATGTTGGCTGTGGTGTTGTTTTTGCAAATTACAATGGGCAAATCAAACAAAGATCAGTTGTTGGAGACAATGTCTTTATTGGATGCAACGTCAACATTGTTGCTCCTGTCAAAATTGCAAGCGGAACATATATTTGTGCAGGAACAACCGTCACAAAGGACACGGAAGAAGGAGACTTTGTCATTGGTCGAGTTCGACAAGAAAATAAAAAAAGATAGCACCTATCTTTTTTTTATTCAACATTATATATTGCAACATTTCAAATGCTTGACAAATCCCCCACCCGCTGATATTATAAAGATATAAAAATTTTGAGGTGAAAAATGGATCAAAAAGAAACAAAAACCGCTGGAAGCAAACCAAATCTCTTATATGCAATTCTTACAGCGATCGGCCTTGGTCTCGTAGGTTGCGTACTTTATGGCGTGCTTTATTATGTTGGATACATCGCATGGATTGCATCTTATGTCGCAGTCATTGCAGCCGCTTGGGGATATAAACATTTCAACAAGAAGATGGATTGGAGAGGTTATTTGACAGTTGCAGTCGTTTCAATTGGCGGACTCTTGATTGCAATGTTCCTTGCTCTTACGCTTGTTGTCTCAAAAAAATTTGGAAGTTCGTTCTCTGTCGCTTTCAAAGATTTGTTCATGTTTCTTGACACAAACACAAAACTTAGGGTTGCATTTGTCAGAGATGCCATTTTGACAGCAGTTTTCACTTTGCTTGGACTCCTTTCATATTTCTTCTACGAAAGAAGATTGGCAAAAACAAACAATGAAAATTCTGAAGAAATTAGATCAGCTGAAACAAAAACAAAAGAGAAACAAGAAATATCACAACCTGCTGAAAAAGAGGTTTCCACAAAAAACGAAAATACAAAAGCAGAGAAAACCTCAACAATTGAAAATGCAGTTGCTCCTGCTGAAAAGAAAGTGACAGCCGTTCCAGCAGAACTCAAAGAAAAGCCAACAACAAAAAGGACAACAGCAAAAAAGAAACCAGCAGAGCCAACAAAACCACTTGTTGTGAAACCAGTTGTTTCAAACAAACCAAAAACAACCACAAAGAAGACAGATAAAAAGGGCGAATAAAATTTCGCTCTTTTTTATAGAAAACAAAAAAATTAAACATTTTGCAAGAAATGCTTGACAGAAAAACAACTTTCAGTTATAATAAATTCGCATTCAAAAATACTGGCACATCCCCGCCAAGTATTGAGGATGTTATGATGGCTTGTAGCTCAGTCGGTTAGAGCACCACGCCTGTTGCCGAGCAGTCCGAAAGGAATGCGAACGCCCAGGGTGGAAGACAATGGTTCAACTCCATTCGGTCAAAAAAATATGATGGCTTGTAGCTCAGTCGGTTAGAGCACCACCCTGATAAAGAGAATTAGGGTCGGAGACGCAAGGTCAGAACTTGCCATGTCAAACACAATTTAATATGATGGGATGTAGCTCAGTCGGTTAGAGCACCACCCTGATAAGGTGGGGGTCGGTGGTTCGAGTCCACTCATCCCAACCATCGAAAAGCCCGTAAATACGGGCTTTTTATTATTATTTTATAACTAAATATGGCACAATTTTTGACAGCAAATACACCTATTTTTGACAGCAAATGTTTTTAAGCGAAAATACACAAAAAAATAGACCAAAAGTTGCACTTCGCAACTTTCGGTCTAAATTTATTTAAAACTGCCTAAATCTGATATATTTGTAGTCAAACTGTAGTCAAACTACATTTCAAAATCTTTTTCTTTTTTACGTTTTCGCTTTTCTAAAAGTTCAAGCAATCTATCAAGTTCTTCGTCATCCAAATTTTCTAAAACGTTTTGTGGCTCGTCATTTTCCTTTTTGTCAATAGTAAACTGTTTGTTTAATGTGTCAGTTGCTTTCTTAAAATAAGATTTGTCAACAGAGTTATATGTTGTGATTGTTGTTTTGACAGATTTGTGCCCAAGCAACGCTTGGATTACTTTTGGATTTTGATCAGCCTCAAAAAGCATATTTGAATAAGTGTGTCTTAAAGTATGAAAATGAATTCCAAATTTATCAAAATTGCTAGACTTTAAAAACCGTTTAAAAATCGCTTTTGTGCCAGAATAACCTCTCACGCTTCCGTCGTTGTTGCCAAAAACAAGAGAATTGTTTTGTGTCAAATTAATGTTATTCTCTCGTCCAAAGAAATGACGGTTTTCTTTCCAATCTTCCAAAGCTTGAACAAGAATGTCTGGCATTGGCACTTCTCGAACAGAGCAAGCGGTTTTAGTTTCACTGATTACGGTCACGCGTTCTTTCACTTTGCCTCTTTCATCAAACTTAGGAACTGTGGTTATTGCACGCTTAACATTGAGTGCCTTGTTCTTAAAATCAACATCTTCCCAAGTAAGCGCCAACACCTCTCCAGTTCGCAATCCGGCAAACATCATACACATACATAAAGGTTTCAAAAATTCGTGGCTGTTTAATTTGCTTAAAAATTCATTTCGTGCTTGTGGCGGGATTGCTTTATATTTGTTTTCGCTGTCATAAATCTTTCTTTCATTGCTTCGCACTCTTGTTCTTGTTGTCGGATTGTTTGTTGCCAATTTGTTGTCAATGGCATAGTTGAAGAATTGATTGAAGATAAATTTAACTTTCTTAACAACAGCAAGGCTATATCCTTCCTCAAGCATTTCATTAAGCACTTTTTGAATTATTGTTGTGCTAACTTCATCAATTTTCATATTTCCAATTTTAGGTTCTATGTGTAGTTTGAAGTTTCTATACGTGTGTTCAAAAGTTCGCGGACTGACTTGCATTTTCTTGAAAACCAAAAGCCACTCATTCATAATTTCACCAATCGTTGTGTTTTCAAGATATTCATAATTGTCATTACTGATTTTGTTTAGCAGCTTGTTTAGTTTGTCTACCACTTCCAATCTTGATTTTCCATAAACAGTCTTTCGTATTCTCTTGCCATCCTCATCTTGTCCAACTGTCGCAACACCAGCCCATCTTCCATCTGGTCTAAGATAAATTGAGCCCTCATTGTTGCCACGTCTTGTTTTACTTCTTATCTTTTTCTTAGCCATTTGCCACCTCGCTTGCATTGTTGTTTAAAGTCAGCCAAGTGACGAAATTTAGCACACTTACAACTTGTCTTTTACCAACCTTAGTTGTTGGAAAATTCTTGCTTCTTAAAAGGCTTCTCACATTATCCCTTCCAAGTCCTGTGATTTTCATAATATCTTCACAATCCAAAAAATCTTTGTCATATTTAGTTGAAATTCTATCCACTTCAGTTTGTATTAAATTGTTAATATTTAGTTGTTGATTGTTATTCATATTCACTCCTCGTAGTCATATTTGTATTTATAAAAAAACGGTTTCGGGTATCCCGAAAGCCGAAAGATTGACGAGAACATTTGGTGATTCTGCCAAAAGCCTTTATTTTAGGGCGATTGGCAGATTTTATAACACCAAAAGTTTCTCGCTTATCCTGTTTTCTTAAATCTCTATAAAAATCACATTTCAAAGCCTATAATTCCTTCTTCAACAAGTCTGCTAAACTTGGCTTCGTCAAGTCTTTGCATATATTCTTGAAAGGCGCTCATAACTTCATATTCAAATTGATTGGCAAGTCGTAAACTCTCATTAAGTTGCTTTGCCAATTTCTTCTTTTGCATAAGTTTTTCTCTACGAACACTTGCATTCAGTTTTAATCTTTGATCATCCATTTGCTTAATTTTGAAAGCATAGTCAATCAAAGTATTTCCAAGCCTGCGATAGATGTCCTGCTTATATTTCTTTTCAAAAGAGAATGGTTGTTTACATCGATTTCGCTTGCAATAACTTTCAAATCTCTCGTCCTTATATCTTGCCAAATCAATGAAATCCTCATAGGCAACTTTTGAAAATTTCGATTTGGTTATTAAATAACTTGTTATACTGTCAATCTCTGATCGCAAACTTGACATATTCTCGCTCGCATAAGCAATACTTCCTTTCTTCGGAAATTTATTTGCAAGTGAAAGCAATTTATTATTGAGAATAAGGCCCATATTCTCGTTTAATTGCTCATTTACATATTCTTGGATAAGTTGTCTATTTCTTCTTTCTCGGGCTTTAAAATCAGTCGCAGCAAGCTCTAAATGTGCTTTAAATTCAAGTATTGCAGTTTTAGATAATTTGCCGTTTGAAAACACTTTTTCATCTTTTCGTGGACGAAGTCTAACCGGCTCTTTTTCAAAAAAGGATAAATGAATATGTCGGTTGTCAGTGTTCTCATGAAGTCCAGCATACCAAATCATATTATCTGGATTTAGACCTGCCCGTTTAAAAAACTTTGGCAGTTCACTCTTCACAAGTTCATATGCCTGCTCATATGAATTGCACCAAGTCTTACCAAACTCTTCTTCAAAAGTTATAAGCCCATCCCAAATAATTGACTTCGTTCCCCTTAATTGTTCTCGCAATTGCTTTTTGTCTTTCTCAGTCAAAAGTCCATTTTGATTAAATATGCCAGATGATTTTTCTTTATTGTTTGCATACTCAACATAGTCCTTAAATTCTTCAATTCCAGTTTGAATATAGTTGATATAATCTTTTGCTTTGTTGGAAGAATAATATTTTCTTTTCTCTTTATAAAAATCACTTGAATTGTTTGGTCCATAAAAGTTCAAGAAAAAGTTGACATTAGGCGTTTGATTATCTGCCACCATTCTCCTCATATTCTTTATTCATGATTTTGATTTTCTCATAGTCAACATTGAAAAGACCTTCACTAATGTCTCCTCCAACAAACTTATTACCTTCGTTATTAAAAACTGCAAAAGCAATATAGTTCAAAATTTTCTCTATAAATTTGTTCTCAATATGTTGGTCCGCATTGTCAGCTTTTCTTTCTCCGTTTTGTCTTTTTAACTCTTTGTTTATTTCACTTAAATTTTCTTTAATCTCAGTCAAATTCATCACTTCATCATAGGCGTTGTCCCCAAGCAATTTCTTTGCTCCAAGCAAAACACAGTGGCGAATAAAGTCCGCCATGTTGTCAAATTTCTTTTTGCTTTTCTCAAAAGCTTTCTCCAATGTTTCTTGGTCCTCTTGTGTGTAAATTCGCAAAGTATGTTGCAACTTCACTTTTTCTGGTTTTAGCATTTTTACCTCCGTAATAGTTTGTATTTGTTTTCTTAATTCTTTTCTATTCAACTTCTATTTACTTTCTCTTGTGTTTTACTTTAACCTCCTTTTAAATTTATTTAACAAAGAAAAAGACTTGTGCAGGTCAAGTCAATTTCTATCGTTTTAATCTTTTTGCCCCTCTACTTATATAGAAAATCGTATGGTGCCAAATTGCAAAAAAGCCCTACAAAATAAGGAGTATAGCGAATTAAAAATCAAAAAATTTTAAACAAAAAAAGAACGATTTGATTTGTCGTTCTTCATTTGTCCCTATAATATATATAAGACATTTTAAATTCAAAAGTTTAGCCAGTAAATGTGTTTTTGAAAGAAAATTTTAAATTTTTTCTATTTTTGTATTGATTTTATAAATTCTGTCACTGTTTTTGACATAAACTGCCAAAGTTTCTTCTCTTTAGGACTGAGTCCAACTCCAAGTTTATCTGCAATCTTGATCGCTTGTGTTGCCCCTTTTGCAAAATCCAAAATTTTGTCTAAATCAAACTCAAAATTTTCATTTGTCAAACTTTCCTCAAGAGTGTTAATAAATTCATCTGTAAAATCTTTGCAATGGTTTTGCCAAAAATCTGTTTTGATAAAATTCTTATCTCTCGCAAGAAAGAAAACAAAATGCTTGTAAGATGTTTTCAAAAATTGTGTCAAAGCACTCTTGCTCATATTGTGTTTCTTTGCAATATCGCAAAGTTTCATATCTTTTTTAAATCTTTCAATCAAAATTTCTTTTTGTAGCGGTTGCAATTTTTCTGCAACTTTCCAAATTATTTCAGCAAAGATTTTATTATCAACCTCTTGCTCGATATCCACACTTTCATCTTTGATCGTCTCTATAAACTCAATCTCATCGCCATCATCAGAAATGGTTTCAAAATAACTGCACTCATATTTACGTGCTTTTTTCATAAGTCTTCGCCAATATATATCGTTAGCCCAAAGATAGCGAGCAACTTCTTCACTGACTTCCAAGTCAATAGTTTTGTTATGTATTCGGTCTTTATACTTAATCCAAACCATTCTTGCTCCTTTGCCAGATTATAACATATATGTTTCAACTTTGTTATTCATCTGACAAAAAAAGACAAGCCAAATTTTGACTTGTCTTAAAAAGCGTATTTATAAAATATTAGCAAGACTTCTTTTTAAGTTTTTTGATTTTTTCTTTAAGTGCAAGAGTTTCTTCTGCAAGGGTTTTAAACTTTTCTTCGCTTGCTTTCATTTCTTTCTGAATTTCAACTCTGGATTTTTCATCCGCGTCAAAATATCTTTCCATGATGTCAAGTTTTTCTGCTTCCAACCCATCAAGCGTTTTAAGTTTTTCATCCAGTGTTTTTTCAAATTGTTTTAATTGTTTTTCAAAGTTTTCCATAAGTCACTCCCTTCACAAAGTTTGCTGATTTTCAGCTCTTTTCTCACGAATTTCTTGAATATCTTTTCGTGCTTCTTTTGCAGCCTGTCTGATTTCATCGCCATACATTCTTGTCACTTCATCATAAGTTTTGATGATGTATTGTGCACTACGAGCGTCCGAATATCCACCATATCCTCTATGCTGTGCCTTTGGACTGGACTCCTTTTCAAACTTTTCTGAAAGTTCGCGTTTCAAGTCGTTATATCCTTCGCCAGTCGTCACTCTTTCAACTTTCACGCCATCTTTGTTCATAGCAGTCATGATAGCAACAGCGGACTCTTCAACAGCATCCATAAGAGTTTTGGAAGTAAGTCTGCTGCCTTCATGCTTGTTGCCTTTTCTCATTTCGTCAAGCACTTTTGTTGGAATTTCAATGTTATCATAGCAAACTGTCTTAGTTTGTGGATCATACCAAATATACGCTTGTCCAAGCACTCTGGTCTCGCCAGTTGGCTTACCATTTTCATCCAAAATACTTTCTTCAAACACAAGAAATCCTGCGTTTGGATTTGTGTATCCATCGTCAACACAAGTTTCTCCGGCCCCACCAAGCACTTGACAACAGTTTGTAATGTCTCCAAGCACAAAGCCAAGAGGATCGTTTTTTTTCAAGAACTCTAAATTGCACGGGACTGCTTTCTTTTGCTCTGTCAGCTCTTATGATGTAAGTATCTTTCAACTTTTTGGCAGTTTCATAAACTTCTTGAATATGATCAAATTGTTCCTGATCATAGCCATATCTTCCGAGCAACTCCGCCAAAATTTCGTTTCCTTCTTCCACATCTTCATATTCAACAAAAGATGAATGTTCAGCAACAAATCTTGGGGAAAGTAATGCACGCTCTTCATTTCCATTCACAACTCTGTTTGGATAGTTTTTCAAAATGCTTTCAAATGCGTTGTGAGCTGCACACAAATAATCTTGGCTGTCCATCAAATCGCCATCTTTATCACGAAGGCGGAAATTCATAAAGTCAGGATTGTCTTTATAATATTTCATGAAAAATTGAGCAAATGCTTTGTTGTATTCACCTTTCAAAGTCATTTTTGAAAATCTCGAGTGAATTTCAGCTCCGATCATACTTGGAGTTGCGTCTTCTTTGTTTGTTTTTGCAACATATTGCAAAATATATTCAAAAGCCTTTTCACTTTCACCTTGATTTTCTGAAAATCCACCAATTGCATAGTAAATTTTCATAAGGTCAACAAGTGAATTGTTTTTCTCAGTTCCTTCCAGTGTGTCAAAGCCAAGAGTTTTGACAAGTTTGCCCCAACGCCAGCTATTGTTGTTGACAAAATATTTTTCCATTTGGCTGGAAGGAAAAACTTCCATCGTATATTCGGGTGGAATAAATTTAATTTTCTTTTCTTCGCGCCAAACTTTAAGTTGAACATAGTTTTGCCTGAAATTGTTTTCAAACCATTTGCTTACAGGTTTTAAGCCTTGTCCTGCAATTTGCCCGAAATTAAAAGCTGCGTCAAAAATTCCAGACATTCTTTCAGTTTCAAGTGTTGAAATGCTTTCTCTAACGCAAGATTTTTCAAGTTCAGGGTCAACACTTGTTGTAATTGTCAATTTTGTTCCATCTTTTGACAAATAAATATATTTAAATGCACTGCCAGCAAAAGCTTTCTTATCAATTGAAATTCCTTTTACTCCACAAACAAATTCCAATTGCGTGTTTTGAAGACCTGAGAACGCATTTGCGCCAACTTTTTTCACGCCATCGTGGACAAGAATTTTTTCTATACCTATACATCCAGAAAAGGCATAATCAGCAATCTCTTTTTCATATTCTGGGATGATATATTCACGCGTTGGCTCACGCGTTAAATCAAGTGCTTGATACAAAAAGCCACTTTTTGAGAAGTCCCATTTGTATGGAGTTTCAAATTCTGGATTCCCATCCAATTCTTCACTTTTGGCAGAACTTAAAAAGCATCTTTGTAAGCTGTTTTGCCACATAGAACAATTTGAATGATGCCAGTCCGGATAAAATCGCAAGCCAGACAAAATTACTTCTTCCGCTTCAAGCTCTAGTTGGTCATCTGCGCCAAATCTTTTTCCTTTTGGATTGACGCTTTTTGGCAGACGATCCCAGTTTGTAATTTCAAATGTCACTGGCTCAACTTCAAGCCAGACTACAGCGCCAGTTCTTGGCACAGCATTTCCATCTGCAAATTTTCTGTTGCTGTCGTTCCAAACAATTGTCCTGACATATTTTTTGCCATTAAGTTCAAATTCTGGATTTTGCTTTGACAAAAAATCTTTTCCAGATTCTCTTTGACCATTCGTCGTAAAGAGTCTGCCCGTGCAAATTAAGCCTTTTTGCAAAATTCCGCCATTATACCTTTCTTCAAGTGCTTGTTGAAGTTCGTCAGTTGCTTTTGTCTTTGGATATTCTCCAATTTTTAAAAAATGCTTTTCTTTTCCACTTTTTGTCTTTTTAGTCTCAAAAGTTTCGCTCGCCGACGCGCTTCGCGCGGAGATTAAAGATTGAAGATTGAGGGACAAAGCGGGAACGGAGCCAAGGGGTCTAAGGCGTACAATGTATATCCCCGCGAGCCGTCAGCGTTCACATTCCCTTACATCGTGTTCATCGTAAGCCGAACGCGACCAATAAACTCCTGTAAATTTGTCGTTTTCTGCTGTATAGGAAGAATTCTGCCAAGCAAAATTGCATAAAGCAAAGTCTGTGTTTGATTTTCTTCTTTCTCCGTTTGTTCTGTCAGCCATTTCATCCCAAGAAAGAAGTCTCACGCTGTCAGTTGTGTCAAACTCTCTGCTGGCGTTGTCTCCACGATTGTCCGTGTTTTTGTTTTTTCTTGCCACAATCATTTGCATAAAGTTTATTTTTTCTTTTGCCATGCGTTTCTCCTTAAAACTTACATATTAAGTATATCACATTTTGTAAAAAAAGTAAATACCTGTGCCTTAAAAAGTTATTCCTCTTATGTTTTTATGTATCGTTGCAACAAATTTAAGGCATTTGAATGGCATAAATGTGCTTTATAAGCGTTTAGTCGCACATTGATATATTCGTCATCGACAAGTTCTTCTTTCCTAAATCGATAAATATGTTTGATATTTCGCCTTAATCTCAATTTTGCTTGAGCTCTTAAAAGTCGAATGATTTTGCCATTCTCATTTAAAATTGTTCTAAATCCCAAGAAATCAATTCCATTTGAGAGTTTTCCAATTTGTGTTTTCTCATTAAGTTCAAGATGAAGCTTTTCGTTGCAATAATTTTCTATCTCATTTTTGCAATGTTTGAGATATTCCTTATCTTTATACACCAAAATCATGTCGTCCATATAGCGCACATAATATTTTATCCTAAGTTTCTCTTTTATAAAATGGTCAAGTCCATTAAGATAAAAAAGTGCAAACCATTGACTTGTTTGATTGCCTATTGGGAGCCCAACATTTGTGTCAAAATTTCTGCTGTCGATTATTTGATTTATTATCCACATATCTTCGTCATCAAAATCAACTTTTAAAAGTTGTCTTTTTAAAATATCATGGTCGATATTTTGAAAATATTTTCTTAAATCACATTTCAGAAAATAGCCCACATTGTTTTTGTTGATATTATAAAATTTACGCAAAAACAACTTCAATCTATCAAGTCCAAACATTGTTCCTTTGCATTTTCTACAAGCAACATTGTCAGGAATTAATTTTTTCTCGAGTTTTGACTCCAATTTATTTGTGCAAAACGCCATCAAAACAACTCTGTCTTTATATGACAAAGCTTCAATGTTTCGTTTTTTGGGCTCATAAATATAAAATTGTTTATATTTGCCGATTTGATATGTTTGCTGTAAAAGTTTTTTTGACATTTCAGTCAAATTCTGACTTAAATTTATTTCAAAAGAGATTGTTTCTTTTTTATGCTGCCTTGAAAGTCTGCATTTTTTGTGTGCAGCGAGCAACTTTTCAAATGTGAAAGCATCTTCAAGCATACAATCTCCTTTTAATTTTAAAGATGCCACCACCTGAAAGACAGAAAACTTCCAAAGAAACATTCGTTGGTTGTTATGGTGGCAATTTTCTTCCAATTCTTTCGCAAGAGTTTGGAAAAGAGTAAGATTCCTTTGCCTTAAACACGGGGTTGCTCCACTTGGATGCAATCACTTCTGGCATTTTATCAAGCATAATGCTTGCTTTATAAGGCAAATCGGGAACGGAGCCAAGGTTTCTATTGTTTACATTGTTATAGTTCCGCGAGCCGTCATTGTTCACATTTCTTACATTGTTTTCATCGTTAGCCGAACGCGACCAAAACAGACAGTCCCAAAAATAATCTTACCTTAATTAAAGCGTCACCGCTATAATCCGTATTTATTGCCGAGACGATCGGCGTCACTTTTTCTCCAAGCAACAAGCAGATTTATACAATCCGCAACTTGCAAAGAGATTTGCTCATATTGCTTTTTCAATATACATTGGCTTTCAAGTGACAAAAAAGCCATGTATCCAAGAAGTTTCAGTTTTAAATATGCTGTGTGTTGACATTCTTTCCTTCGGTCAATGTTTTTGGCATTGTTCATTTGTAGTGAATTTGCCTCAATCAAATTTTCCAAAGCGTCCAAACAATAATTTTGCAATCTGTTTACAAAAACAGCTCGAAATCGCTTAGGCGACTTTTCTGTCACGGTGATGACATATGCTGCCAACTTTTTTGTTTTTGTGACAACCAAAAGCTCGCTTGTGCCTTGACGGATTTTCACCGGCTCGTCAATTTCTGGAATTTCGTTTTTAATGGCAGACGTTTCTTTATATTTTTTGTTTTCTCCGCGTGCAACACCTTTTGCGGTTGCAACTCGGTCATCATAAATTTCCTTATTGTCAGCTACATTTGGGATTGTTAGTTGAACTCCAATAGGATTTCGTCCTTTGTTCATAGCTCTCCTTTTATATATTTTATCATAAATTTTTGCAGCTTTCAAGAGGGATGTTTATATATAATCTTCTGGGTTTATAATTCGCACTTTGCATCCATTCTCTTGTGCGAAACGCACAGTGTTTCCTGTTCCGCTATGTTTCCCGCTCCAACAAGCAATGCAAACAGAAGAATGATCGACCATAAATTTGTTTCTATCATTCATACAATCTTCATAATAGTGGTGTGACAAAATAATTTTGTCATCACAATGTCCTAAGATTTTCCAATATCTTTCTTGCTGCTTTGGCTTCCAATTTTTCTCTTGTCCTTTGCATGGGATAACAGCAATCAACTTTATATTTGGAAAGTCATTTTGCAATTCAATAATAGTTTCAGCTGCAATCATATCAAAGCCTTCTGCCATACCTGTCAAAAAGGTTGTCAGTCCATAATTTATTGCTCCAATATAGAGTTTTTTCAAATCTTCTTTAAATTTGATGCAGCTTGGTCTTGTTTCGTTATAGCCCCAAGGCAGGCCTAAAGGTCTGTGTCCGGTATTGCAAGCGGTTTCTTCTTTAATAATATTTAACATTGCATCTCTCCTTTTATATCGTATATGTATCAATACAAGAATGACTTATAATTGAATGCTTTTGCATAATTTGATTAAAAATATATCAGTGTTTGACATATACAATTCAAAGTATATTATACAGTGATATAAAAGTGCAAATTATTTTGACAAAAATAAAAAATCACATCACTCTTTGATTAAGACAAAAGATTGTCAGAATTTAAAATTAAAAGGTGAGGTGATTTATTATGAAAAATAAAGAAAATTTTGATAAGGAATATAAGGATTTAGTTTTTAAAATCGGCTATTTTAGGAATAAAAACAACTTGTCGGCAAGAGACACAAGTTTGCGCTTAGGTTTCAGCGATAGTTTTATAAACAGAATTGAAACATATAAAGTTGAATTAAAAGTTTCGACATTATTGAAGTTTATGGAATTGGTTGAAATAACTCCGGAAGAATTTTTCTATGCTAAGCCAGAAGATTATGCAAAAGATAAAGAGATTTTTGATCTTATCAAATCATTAAGTCCTGAAAATAAAGAAACAATACTTGATTTGGCTAAAAAGTTGAAAAGATAAATTGACAACAAAAAACCGAGGGATATTTTCTCTCGGGTTTTTCTTAAATTTAACATTTTTGTATTCTTTTAGACTTTTTACTTTTGTTAATCTTCCAACACCACCACATTCACTTTATGAGTGTGCACAGTGCAGGCATCCAGCGCAATCATATCTTTTGTTATAAAAGGCTCAAAATTTTCATTTTCGCCAAATTCTTCATATTTCTCCGGATATTGTTCGTGCCACAAAGCACTGCAATGCCAATGTCCACACACGATTGTTTTGTTTGACTCGTAAATTTCATATCTAAACATATCAACAGGGTTTTGCCAACGAGCTTTTCTCCAACGCTCTGGACGCGCGTTTCGCCAATCGCTGTCATACAAACAACAACTTTCAATGATTGGAATCCAGCCATGAACGAAGATATAATGTTTTGTCTCAAAATAATCAACACACAAAGACAAAACTTCGGCAAGCCCTGTTTCTTTTGCTATTTCTTCTAAATTAAATTTACTGACTTGCCATTCTGGGCATAAATCAACAATTGTGTATGCAGTTCCATTTGAAAGGTCAGCATAATTGTTTTTGCCTCGTGCAATCATTTCTTCCATTAAGTCTTCGTGATTCCCTTTGATAAGAATTATTTTATCTTTATGTGACAAAACAAAATCAATAATTTCTTTCGGCTGAGGTCCTCTGTCAAACATATCTCCACAAACAATCAGCTTGTGCTGTGAGTTGTTTATGTCAAAATCTTTTTCTTTCAAAGCTGACATCCATTCGTCAAAAAAACCATGAATATCAGCACTTACAAAGTATTTCATTTTTCATCTCTCTTTTAGCAATTACTTAATGCAAAAGACTGCATAAAGCGGCACTGATTTGATGTTGTTTTCAAAGCCAAAGTTTTTTGCTGAAATGCGGATTGCATGGGCTGGCTTAAATTGTTGCATATAAACTGACAAACTTCTTGAGCGGGTGTTCTCGCCAGATTTTACTTCAATCGGCACTACATCTTTGTTAATGCGAGTTATAAAGTCAATTTCAGCGTCGGACTTACTTGTCCAATAGTATGTTGAAAGACCGTTTACAGACAGTTGGTTGAAAACATAATTTTCTGTCAATCCACCTTTAAATTCAAAACTGTCTTTATCCAAAATAATGTCATCAAACTGAACTTTTTGATTTGCACAACACAATCCAACGTCATTCATATAAAATTTAAAATCATCTAACGATTTAAAGGCATCAAGTGGAAGCTTGATTTGCTCAATTCTATATAGTTGATTTGCGACACCTGCCAAACACAACCATTCAATAGCAAATTCAAACTCTCTTGCTCTGCCACCACTTTTTATTAGGGAATATTTAAACTTTCGATTTTCTTTTGCAAGTTGCGTTGTTATGTTTTTGTAAACAAGCCTTACTTTTGGAATCTCTGTTGCTTTGTTATATTTGCTCATATCGTTGAAATAAGCTTGGAGAACGGCATCCTGTTTAATTCGTACCAATTCATAATTGCCAGTTTTTACATATTCTTCAACAACTTCTGGCATTCCACCAACAAACAAATAGCTTTTATATAAGTCCATGGCTTCATTATGAAAGGGCTTTGCAAGTGGAGAGTTTTCAGCATAACATCTTTTGATTTCATCAATCAGAACTTCATAATTTTCATTTTGCGCAAGTAAAAATTCTTCAAAATCCATTGGCGCCATTGTCATAAATTGAACTTTTCCAACAGGAAAGGAATAACTTCCTCTGTTTAATGAAACTCCAAGTAAAGAACCGGTGGCAATTATATGATAATCATTTGCTTCTTCATTAAAATATTTTAAAGACGTCAATGCTTTTGGACAATATTGGATTTCGTCAAAAATAATCAAAGTCTTTTCTTTAAAAATTTCTTTCTTTTTATGAGCTCCAATCAATCTCAATATCTTTGTTGGCTCCAAGACATTAAAAAAATCTTTCAAATCTTCATCTTGTTCAAAGTTGCAATAAACAACATTAGCATATTCACGACTTCCGAACAAATTTGTGATATAGGTTTTTCCAACTTGTCTTGGGCCCTGCAAGATCAAAGGTTTTCGATCATTCGAATTTTTCCAGTTTAATAAATCATTGTATATTTTTCTCTCCATTTTCTACTCCTCGGCCTTATGATAAAATATAAAAACGCAAAAGTCAAGCAAAAATGCCATTTTTTTGGAGATAGCCGAGGTAAAAAATTGCATTTTTTTGGAGATAATACAAAGATGAACCGTTTTTACGATAAATTTTTAAAACATTGCTAAATCGTTTTATATAGGTTTAGATAGTCTTAAAACACTCAATTTAAGCCAAAATGTGACATTTGCAGTAAACTGTAGTAAGGTATATTTTGTTGTTTTACCGCAATTGCGTTTTTAATGTGTCAAAATGCCTTTATTTTAGGGCAATATAGCAAGTGTGAGCAAAATTTTTATCAAAAAGAGCACCACTCTGATAAGGTGGGGGTCGGTGGTTCGAGTCCACTCAAGCCAACCAGTGTCGCCCATTCGAGGCGATTTTTTTTATAAATAAAAAAGGTCCGAATTATCGGACTTTAATATTTTTCTTATTGCAAATTCATATGAGTTTGTTCAAAAACCAAATCTTTCATTACAAGACTTTTTTTGTCATACAAAGAGTCTACAATCGTCTTTGCAACCTCTGCCGATTTTGCAAAAGTCTTTTGAACCTCTTCGCTGGCATAGTTTCGATTGTTTTTCCAAAAGTCTGTGTCAATTCCACCTGGATAAACATTGACAACTTTGATGTTCGTTCCAAAAAGCTCCGCACGCAAAACTTGAGAGTATCCCTCTTGAGCAGCTTTTGCCGCGCAATAAAGACTTTCAAATTTAAAACCTCGAAGTCCAGAGATTGAGATTATATTGACAATTTTCACAATATCTTTGCTGTCTTTCATATATGGCAAAGCATTTGTCGTCATCAAAATTGTTCCATACACAATGGCTGGAAAAACAGCTTCAAGCATTTCTTTGTTGTTATCAAAAATTGTTCCAAATCTCCCAACTCCAGCATTATTGACAAGACAAGTTATGTTATATTTTTTTGATAACTGCTCATAAAGGTTTTTGACAAATGTTTCATCACTTACATCTCCAGCAAAAGTGACAATGTCTTTTTTTGAAAGCTTTGAAAGTTCCTTTTTAGCCTTTTCAAGATTCTTTTCGGTCCTTGCGACCAGACAAACATTTTCGCCTTTAAGCAAAAATTGTTTTGCCAGCTGTTTGCCTACCCCACCCGTCGCACCTGTAATAATAATTATGTTTTTCATAATTTTTCTCTCCTTAAAAGAATTATATCATATATCGAAAATAATTTGTAATTTTATTTCAATACATTTTAAATTTTTATATTCTTCTTACACCAAGTTCTCTTTCCACATTTTGGACATTTCATATATCTAGTTCTTCCCATGTGCATTGACCACAAAACCGCATTATATGAAGGAATGTAGTTGTGGTGGCAATGTTGACACTCATAAAATCCAGCATTTCTTTCAATGTGTAAACAAAACCCACATGTGATGAATATGACAATAAAACCAACAGCAAGCAAAACTATTCTCCAAGCCAAACTTTCAACAAAATATGATGCTGAAAAAACTGCAAGCAAAAAGAAGATTGTTCCCATAAAACCAATCACCCACTCAAGCGTAAGCAGATGCTTAACGCTTTTTTCTCTTTCGTCTTTCAGGGCAATCAAATTTTCTTCTGCGACCTTTTTATATTCTTGCTCTTCCAACTTTTTTCCAATAAGAAGTTCGTTTGCCGAGATGCCCAAAACCTCACAAAGAGGCAAAAGCAGTGAAGTGTCTGGAAAGCCTTTTCCACACTCCCATTTTGAAACGGTTTTCTCACTGATGAAAAGTTTTTTTGCAAGTTTCTCTTGCGTAAATCCTTTTTCTTTTCTGCAATTAGCAATAAATTCACCGGTCTTCTTCAAATCCATGTCAATTCTCCTTACACAACAATTATACTCCATATGAAATCCATTTTCATTAAAATATAAGAAAAAAACTCTACTTTTCGTTGAGTTATCTCAAAACCTATGTACAAAACAAAAGTTTTAGTAACAAAAACTATTTTTCCAATATTTGCATTTTACTTTTGCCTCCCATTTGTGTTAAAATATAAATTGTAACATTAAAGGAGAAATTTATGAATTTTACACTGCTCGGCTGTGGAAGATGGGGATCTTTCATTGCGTGGTATTTAAATAAAATCGGCAATCATGTCACAGTTTGGGGACTTGAGGGCGACCCAATTGTTGAAAACTTGTTTGCAACAAGAAAAAATGAATATGTGGAATTTCCTCAAGAAATCGAATTGACAAAAGATTTGAAACATGCACTTGAAAAGAGTGAATATGTTGTCATATCAATCAGCGCACAAGCAGTGCGCAACCTCATGCAAAATGTCAAAAAAGTTGACGGATACAAAAACAAAAAATATATTCTTTGCATGAAAGGGATTGAAGACAAAACCGGCAAGCGCCTCTCCACAATCTTAATTGAAGCTGGAGTTCCAAAAGAAAACATCGCAGTTTGGGTTGGACCAGGACACATCCAAGCTTTCGTAAATGGAATTCCAAGCGTAATGGTGATTGATTCTTACAATGAAAATCTGTCTGAATTTCTTGTGAAAAATTTGCGTTCTGACCTTATAAGATTCTATCAAGGTCAAGACATCATCGGCTCTGAAATTGGAGCGGCCGCAAAAAATGTCATGGGAATTGCTGCAGGTCTTTTGGATGGAGCAAACGCCGAGACTATGAAAGGCGGACTTATGGCAAGAGGTGCAAGAGAGGTTTCGCGTCTTATTGAAGCTTGTGGAGGAGATAAGCTTTCTGCCTATGGACTTTGCCATCTCGGAGACTATGAAGCAACACTTTTCTCAAAATATTCTCACAATCGTATGTTTGGAGAAAAATTTGCAAAGGGAGAAAAATTTGATAAACTCGCAGAAGGCGTTGCAACAGCATCTGCGATGCTATGTCTAGCAAAAGAAGCTGAAGTTGAACTTCCAATCACTCAAATGGTGTATGACATCATTCATGGCAATGTCGCAAAAGAAGATGCAATCAAAATTCTCTTTGCCAGAGACAACTTGAAAGAGTTTGAAGATTAAAAAATGTTTTACAACAATATAATTCTAAAAAAGTATAAATGAGTTTTTCAAACTCATTTTTTTACTTCCAATTATCTTTGGTTATTTCTTTTTATTATGTTAAAATAAGCTGTGTAAGGAGGATATTATTATGAAATATATGGGGACAGTTTCTAGAGGTGTAAAAGCACCTATCATTCGTGCTGGAGATGATCTTGTTGAAATAACTGTGACCAGTGTTATGAATGCTGTCAAAGAAGGAAATATTAAATTGAAAAACAGAGACATTGTTGCTGTGACTGAAGCGGTTGTTGCAAAAAGCCAAGGAAACTTTGCAAGCGTTGATGACATCGCAAAAGATGTCAGATCTAAAATGGGCAATGGCACTGTGGGAGTTGTTTTTCCAATTTTGTCAAGAAATCGTTTTTCCAACATTTTAAAAGGAATTGCAAGAGGTTGCGATCAAGTGATATTACAATTGTCATACCCTTTTGATGAAGTTGGCAATCCGCTCGTAAGCATTGATAAGTTGTATGAAATTGGCATAACAAATTTTAATAAAGAATATACAGAAGAAGAATTTTATAAATTGGTCGGAACTGTTGAGCATCCGTTCACAGGAATGGACTACATTCAACTTTACAAAGAAATTTGTGGAAAAAATTGTAAAATCATTCTTTCAAATGATCCAACAACAATCTTAAAATACACAAAAAAGATTATTTCAGCAGATATTCATTCTCGTTTCAGAAACAAAGACTTGCTTTTGAAACATGGTGCAGAAAAAGTGTTGGCATTGCATGACATCCTCAACAAACCTGTCGATGGAAGTGGTTTCAATGAAAAATATGGTGTACTTGGATCAAACCTTTCAACAGATGAAAAATTGAAACTTTTTCCAAGAGACACTCAAACTTTCGTAGATAAACTTCAAAAAAGATTGTCTGAAGCAACTGGTGTAAAAATGGAATGTTTGGTTTATGGAGATGGAGCTTTCAAAGATCCAGTTGGTGGAATTTGGGAACTTGCCGACCCAGTTGTTTCCCCTGCATACACAAGCGGACTTGAAGGAACTCCAAATGAAATCAAATTGAAATACATTGCTGACAATCAAATTGGAGATTTAACTGGAAAATCTGCTGTTGATGAAATGAAAAAGATCATAAGCAACAAATCATCGAATTTGAAAAATAAAAATGAATCTCTAGGGACGACCCCAAGACGCCTCACTGACCTTATAGGCTCACTCAGTGACCTTACAAGCGGAAGTGGAGATAAAGGAACTCCTTTCATACTTATCACTGGATATTTTGATAACTATGCGGATGAATAAAAAGAATTCCTTAAGCCAATTAATTTCTTTTCCATCATTTAATAGTCATTTAAAAAAGACATCAAAAAAGATGTCTTTTTTAAGCAAACAAAAGAGGACGAAAAA
>CAJTYR010000007.1 GCA_910584295.1 uncultured Christensenella sp.
CATCGTTGAAAGTTTGTCGATAGGCTTCTTTGGTTTTGAAAATTGTCGTTTCTTCACTCTCGCCATAAACTTTTTTAAGATATTCTTTGTCGGCAATATTTATTTTTGTTGGTCTTCCAAGATTGTCATAGTCATATTTAATTGCAAAATCGTTGTGTTTGAGACTTGTTATATAATCCAAAGTGTAGCCATATGTGTTTGTGTTTTCTAAACCATTGATTGCAGTGGTTGTTTCAAGAAGAGTTCCATCAGTGGCATAGCCAAAGGCGGTTTTAACTCCGTTTTCATCTATTTGAGCAGAGATATCGCCAGATCCATTGATATATTCATAAGTGTTTGTTTTTTCTCCAAGTTCGTTGACCTGCCCAGTAGGTTTGCCTTTTTCGTCAAGAACTTTTTCTTCATATAGTTTTGAAGATGGTTCATCTTTATGATAGGTCACAGATTTAATTACAAATCCTTTATCATTATAGATGTTTTCTTTTATGATCCCATTATAGTCAGTTGAGCGAAGCAAACTTCCTTGTTTATTATATTCATATGTTGTGATGAATTCTTTTCTTTCTGGATCATTTTCTTCTTTTGTTTTAAAAAGAATCTCTCTTGCCACATTTGTTGTATCGTCATCATATTCATAAAGAGTTATCCATTCAGAGTGAGCTGCTTCTTTTCTAATTGGACGTTTCAAATCATCGTATTTCATACATTCCCAGTCGGCTTCTTTAAATTCAAGGTCGGTATATTCAAGTTTTCCAGTATTGCCAGAATAATCAATATAACATTTAATACTATCAACTATTTTGGTAGAATCAATTCTTACTGGAACAGCACAATATTGCCATTCAGTGTTTCTCCAGTCAAAAGCTTGTTTGAAGGATACAACGGTGTTGTCGTGATAAGTTGTTTCGACTCTAAGTTCAAATTTCCTATTTTGTATGTAATCTGCGAAGTCATTTTCGTTTTCATCTGTCAATACAAAAGCAGAATCTGCTTTTGCCCAACCGCACACCATATATGTTTTATGATTGCAATTTTTGTATGATAGATTTATATGTTTCAGCATTTCTCCACTCATAACAATGCAATCTCTTTGTTGTCCTAAATCAGCATTTGTTTCAATTGTGTGAGTTTTTTGGCAAGCATTAAAACTTGAAGTTAGAGTTTGTTCGCCACAAATTTCGTTTTCACCAAGATAAAGAGAAGAAATTTGTTTTATTGATGGATTATTGAAACAAGAATCTTTAAGATAATTTATTGAGTATGGAAGAGGGGATATCTTTTCTGATGCAATATCGTTTTGATAATTGAAAGAGGTGACATTAACAAAAACATTTTCTCCTGTTTTGTCAAAGTTGTTTTCGTATGCGGTTCGAACATTTCCAAGTTTGTCAAAAAGGTATGTAATGCTTTTGCCTTTTGCATCGGTAACAGTTGTGGATTTATAATTTTTGTTGAATATCGTAATTTTTTCATCATTGTTCAAATACTGCGCAAATTCTGCTTTGTTGACAGGGTTAAACTGTTCAAAAGATTTGTCATCACTATAACAAATTTTTCCATCTTCAATTACACGAACAATATCTACAGATTGAACAATTTTTTCATCCCCATTTTCTGTTATAACAGCCCCAGCGCCAGACTCATCAAGGATTGCAAAAAGTTTGTCATTTTCGTAATAATATTTGCTTGAACTATTGTCAGGATGAATTATTCTTACAAGACAATTATTTGAATATTCAAATAGAGTTTTCCTATCTTTCGCATCTGAGATTGATTTAAGCAAATCTCCTTCATATTCAAACAAAACCGTATTTCCAGTTGAGTCGGTGATGCTTTGAAGTGAGTTGGATTCAAGGCTTTCATAATTAAAGTAAATTGTGTTTTCATATGGATCGGTAAGCAATACGAGTCTGAAAACTCCTTCCTTGTTTGATTTCCCAAAACCCATAATTGTTTTATCTTCATTATAAAGATAGTGGACTGGAACTTGTGTTTCGAGAATGTCTCTTTGATGCTCAAATTTGTCCAATTGCTTTGACAATTCCTCTTTTTTATCAGAATATTGTTTGTTTAACTCTTTTATTGAATCTATTTCATAGTCAATACTTAAAATATCTTTCGCTGATAAAGTAAAGTTTCCTTTATTGGTGTGAAATTCCTCTAAAGTATCATCATCGATGTCACCACCAATAAAACTTGAGACAATTTCTTTGAAACTTTCAAGTGTAATAGGGGCGTTGTAAAATTCTTTGGAGTTGTTCAAATTCTTTGCTCTTAAATAAAGGTTGCTATTTTTGTCAACCTTGTAGGAGAACCCTAGTAATGCCAAATCGTTATATTCTTTGTTTATAAATTTTATAATATCGTTTATACCTTCTTTTTGTAACTCTATTTCAGTATCATTAAACATAAATTTAATAGGAGTTCCATTCTCTTTATAATCAATAAACCTTTGAAGTGTCTCGACGGATATTTCTTTTGACAGTTCATTGTTCACGTAAATTTGTGTAAGAACTGCAGTTGGCATAGATAAATCTCTGTCTGGTATTTTTCTATTCAGATTTGCAACTCGTTGAAGAAGATATTGGAATTCTTCACCTCTTATGCTGTCTATCTGCATTGTTTCCTGTTCTTTTAAAACTTTTTTCGTTAATGCAAGATGAATTAGTTTTTGTTTGTTGTTTTTGAGGTTTGTTTCTAGGCTTTTGATATTTTCATTAAGGTTGGCAAGGGTGTTACGAACATTAGATAAATCTTCAGGTTCATAGTCTATCAGTTTTGCACCTTCTATATCTGAAATTGAAGAAACGAGTTTTAAGCCAGAAACAGATTCAAGTTCTTTTTCGACGATTTTATTCTCAACCGTGTCGGAATTGTATTTTAATGTTCCATCAACATCAATTGAAATGTCTGATCTATTAACATAGACTTTATTCTTATTATCAAGATAGTAGTATTTTTCCTCAATAAGTTGTTCTTTTCCATTTTCATCTATGTATGTAAAGGATAGTTCTTCTCTAGGTTGCTTGTTCTCAGAATTTTCTATAGATAACTCAGATTTTGGTTCAATATTGTTTTGTTTCAAATATTGGCAAATATTTAAATTCCATTTTTTTCCTAGGGGTTTCGCAACACCTTTCAATTCTGAAGAGTCGGAATTATAGTTTGCTGTAATTTCCAATGGCAGGGGATTGTTGTCTGAAGCAGCAATAGGAGCTACTAATCGTGTACCTTTTGTTGTTAGGTCAACAGAAAGTTTTCCTGCTTTTTTAAGATCTATAGTGTGACTTCCGCAATTTTTTCTATATTCTGTCAGGCTTATGTACTCAACTTTCACACATCCATTGTCAACAAAAGAAATATTATTGTTTCCATTGAATGTGAGAATAATGCTGTTAACAAAAGCATTAAGCGAATCTTGCAGTTCATCGCTTATGTTAACTTTTATTACCTTTCCAGCTTCAACATGTATGGTATCGACATTTGACCATTCGACAGATGAAGGCTCAGTAGAAAAGTTGACAGAGTAAGTTCCTGAACCTAAAGCTATGGGTAATTCAAGAAATGCATCTACGACTTTTATTTTGTGTTTGATTTTTGATAAAGGGATTGTAACCTTGTTTATTGCAAAATTTTCATTTTGCAGTTGAATTGTAAATTTTTTCATTTTTTCTCTCCTTTTTTAATTTACAATTCAATTATAATTCTTACAAATTCTAATGACATCTAACTTGTGCTAATCCGTGCTAATTGGTGCTAATCTTTGGAGTCTTTGTTATCATTAATTTGGCAAATAAGCTCTATTGCTTCACTATGTAATTGGTAAATGCGTTTCTTAGAATAATTCATTCGAGATGCTATTTGGTCAAAGTTAAAAAAACTAATATATTTTAGATACATTAAAGTTCTGTATGGTTGATTAAGGTTTTGTATTTTTCTTTCAAGAGATTTTTTCTTTTGAAAAAACATCTTGATTTCTGACTCTTCGATTTGTTTTGTTTCAGACAAAAATTCAGCGTTGTTGCTTTTACTGCTTATTTTGTCGAATTGTTCGACTTCTTTAAGTTTCTCTTTTAAATATTGTTGATCGTACCAATAACTTTCTAATTCTTTTATTATCTCACTATTCTTTCGCATGTTTTGTACTCCTTTTTACAACTTGTAATTATTAATCTAATTTTACGGCTAAAAAATGTCGATTTATTTACAATTGGTAAACATAGATTATCACAAATAATTACAAAAATCAACAAATTATTTACAAGTTGTAATTTTTTCTACTTATTTGCAAATAAATTTGCAGTTCTTGCTTACAATATGTTAAAATAAACATATACAAAGGAAGAAATATGTTGGGGGAAAGATTAAAAGCTTTGCGTGTCGGAAAGAATATGACACAACGAGAACTGGCAAAAGAATTAAATGTTACACCAGGAGCGATATGTCTTTGGGAGATGGGCGAAAGGGAGCCAGACTACGATAATCTATTATTGCTGTCAAAGTTTTTTGGAGTAACATTGGACTATTTATCAGATAGCAAGGCAGAGAGTAAGATTGTTATAATAAGGAACAATGGAGGCTACAAGACTTTTTACTTAAACGATAAGGATCTTAATACTTTAGAAGCTTTGGCCGAGTCATTGGATAACAAAAATAAGAACAATAAAGATTAAGATGATAACTGGAAGAATTCGTTATTCTGCAGAAAAGAATGGTAATAAGATTCTTCTAACAAGAGAAATATATTTTTGTATAAGTCAATGAGTTAGGCATTTCATAATTAAAATTGCAGTCAAAGAACTCATAGTATCATTAAATGATATTATAAAGAAAAAAAAGCGGTAACTTTACCGCTTTTTTTATAACAATGCCAAATGATTCATTATGGAAAACAAATTTTGATTCATAGTTTGTATTTGGCATCCTCTGGTGACCCCGCCGGGACTCGAACCCAGAACAACCCCTTAGGAGGGGGCCGTAATATCCTGTTTTACTACGAGGTCTTGTTTTCTTGGGTAGTATAACATATTTTTTGTTTATTTCAAAGCTATTTTATTGTGGATTTTTGAGTTTGTATGCTTTTTGTATGTAAAAAAAAGACCGATGGTGTTCGGTCATTTTTTTGTTTAGATTGTTTCAGTATATCCGTTTGCATAAGTGAAAGTCAATTGTCCATCAGCCAATTTTGCTGTAAATTTTTCTGAAGTTTCACTTTGATTTCTTTGCAATTTAATTTCAAAAGTTGTGTTATCGATTGTTTTCAGTTTGTAGGCAGTCTTTTTTCTTACACCTGTGGTAAGGTCTATAAGTTCGTATTCAAGCTCTGTCTTACCGTTTTTCTTTTCAAGTTCAATTTCTATGTCTTGAATTTTAACTCCATTTTGATAAATTTTATATTCATACTCGATTTCGTTATCTTCAATTTCTTGTTCCACAATAATATAGTTGTTTTCATCAAGATAAGTTGTGAACTTGATTGATGTTTCAACTTCTTTTCCTTCAGTTTCAACCGTTCTTTCTCCAGTCACTCTGTATTGATTTTCTTCAGAGACAAGCACTCCTTCAAGGGTTGTTGAAACTTCAACTTCTTCTTCCTCGTCCTCAATTTCAATGTTTGTTGTGGTTTCTTTTTCATTATAATAGAGTTTAACCGCTTTAGTGCCTTGGAGATTTGGCAATGTTATTTGCATAACAAAAGTGTAATTGGAAAGACCTTCTGTTGTGTCTGTGTTTTTGGTTGTGGTTTGATCAAGACCATTGTTTTGCAATATTTCACTAAACATTGCAATGCAATCTTTTGCACCTTTCACATCATCATCTGAAATGCTTGCAGGTCTTGCAGTTGCTTCAGCAGCGGTTGCTCTTGTTTTTTCGCTTTGCATGTTTTCAAGATATTCCATGCTTGAAAGAGCGGACAAGGCATAAACTTCTTTTGAAGACACTGAAACAGGATCGGATTTTTTTCCGCACGCTGCCAAACCAAAAGCAAGTGGCACACACATCAATGCTCCAAGTGCGACTGCAGCAATTTTTCTTTTTTTCATAATTTCCCTCCTTATTTTATGATTAATGCATTGACAAATATATTTTAAAAGAGTTTTTTTTGTCAAAATGATTGTAAACATATTTAAAAGATTTTAAAATCAGAAACTTTTAAATTTTTATTTTTTTGTTTGCACTTTTTTTTGTTGTTTTTTACAAAGGTTACTACATCATCCAATGAATCCATTTTTTTGAAAGCTTTTTGAGTGCTTTTTGGATCATTAATTTTGACATCAGGGATATAAATTACTTTCAAACCAGCGGCGAAAGCGGATTCAATCCCGAGGTCACTGTCTTCAAGTGCGATTGTGTTTTGGGGTAAAGTGCCGATTTTCTTGCAAGCCACTTGATAAATCTCAGGATGAGGTTTCGATGTCTTGATGTCAAATCCGGTTACGATGCCAGAAAAATATGACATATCAACGCCAAGAGCAACGAGTTTATCATAGATGTCATCTTTGATGCCAGAGGTTGCAATAGCCATTTTGATTCCTTCATTGTGAAGATATTCCAAAAGATTAAAAAGACCCTTTTTTGGTGCAGCTTCATTTTTTAACAGCTCACTTCTGCGAACAAAGAACCATTTACCAAGTTCGTTGAATGAGACATTTTCAGGGAGAATCTTTTCAACTTTTTGTCCGATGACATCTCGTCTGTTTCCGCAGCAGTGTTTGAAATACCATTCAAGTGAGCCTTCAAAATCACAATCAAAGTGTTTCATTGTCTCAACAAAAGCTTTTGCATTAATAAATTCAGAATTAAGCATTAAACCATCTATATCAAAAATAAAGCCTTCGATTTTCATTTCTTCTGTTGTAATCACACTTTATATTATACATAAATTATATGTTTTGTCAAAACATTGAAAAGAATTTTTTTATTAGTGATGAAAAAATGCTTGACAGTTGAATAAGTATTCAATTATAATTAAAACGATTGAATACATATTCAACTGTTGAAGAGAAATTGAATATATTATTTATAGGAGAATGTAATGAAGAAAAATAATGGACTTTTGAAAAAAACAATTGGATGTGACTGCTTTAAAAATAGGATGGAATGTGATTGTGATGTCATACATAATGAGGTTGTTAAAATGGTTAAAAATAGGATGCTTGATGATGAGATGCTTTTCTCAATGGCTGACTTCTTTAAGGTTATGTCTGACAGCACAAGGGTTAAAATTTTGAACCTGCTTGAATTGGGAGAACTTTGTGTTTGTGACATAGCGTTCATTTTGAACATGACGAAATCAGCAGTGTCTCATCAACTGAAGAATTTGAAAACTGTCAATTTGATTGTGGGAAGAAAACAGGGAAAAGAAGTTTGGTATTCTCTTGCAGATGATCATGTAAAAAAGGTTTTTGATATCAGTTTGGAACATCTTAAGGAGGGTGCAGATGATGAAAAAGACTGTTAAAATTGAAGGACTTGATTGTGCAAATTGTGCAAAAGTTTTGGAGTGTGAATTAAACAAACTTGACGATGTTGAAAATGCACAAATAAATTTCATAAAAAGTGAAATTGCTTTTGAGACAAAAGATGTTGACAAAGCGCTGAACAATATCATTAAATGTACTAAAAAAGTTGAACCGAATGCGAAAATTCTCACTTCTTCACAAAATAAATCGAAAAACAAACTTTCTTTTATTATGGGGTTGGGACTTTTTGCTTTTGGTCTTATTTTAGGCGTGTTTGCTTTGGTTTTTGAGAAAAACTTGCCACTTTGGGCTTTTTGGATGATGTTTGTTCTTTCCGTTTTGATGATGGGATATAAGACTTATTTCAAAGCTTTGCTTCTTCTTTGCAAGGGTGTTGTCAATGAAAATCTTCTTGTGACAATTTCCGTTGTTGGTGCAACCCTTGTGCATGAGCATATGGAAGGTCTTATGGTTGTTGCGCTTTACACTTTTGGAAAAATATTGGAGGGGTTGGCAGTCAACAAATCAAGGAAATCAATTGCGGAACTTACCGATTTGACACCGGAATATGCGAACCTAGTTACTGAAGATGGGGTGAAGGTTGTTTCTCCAAATGAGGTCGCACTTGGAAGCATTTTGCTGGTTAAGGTTGGAGAGAAAATTCCAATTGATGGCAAAGTTATTGATGGGGCTTGCTCGCTTAATGTTCAAAGTCTGACAGGCGAAAGTGTGCCTGTTTCAGTCGGAGTTGCGGACAATGTTCTCTCTGGAGCAATTGTGCTTGATGGTGTTTTGAAAATTGAAACGACAGCCACTTATGAAAATAGCACTGCTAGTCGAATCATGGATCTGATTGAGCATGCTTCAGAGAAAAAATCCAAGACGGAAACATTCATTTCAAAAATGACGAAATGGTATACCTTGGGTGTTATTGCTCTTGCACTTGCGGTGTGGGGAATTGTTTGGGCAGTGACAAAAAATTTGGATAATGCAATTTATCGTGGTTTGATTTTCTTGGTTGTGTCTTGCCCTTGTGCGTTTGCAATTTCTGTGCCTCTTACTTATTTTTCTGGCATTGGAAATGCTTCAAGAAAAGGAATATTGATCAAAGGGTCAAACTATCTTGATGCATGTGCAAAGATGAACATTGTTGCATTTGACAAAACCGGCACTCTCACCACAGGTCAATTTGCTGTTGATAAAATCAATGTCTATGACAAAAATATGAAGGAAAATGATGTTTTGATTTTGGCTGGGATTGGTGAGCAATATTCCCTTCATCCACTTGCAAAATCAATTGTGACTGCTTGTGGCAAAAAACTTCCAAAAGCGAAGAACGTAATCGAAAAGGCTGGAGAGGGTGTCTTCTTTGATTATAAGGATAGACACTATTTTGTTGGAAGAAAAAACAAAAACTCTTCAAGCACTTTGGTGGAACTTTTTGAAGAAAAGAAAAAACTTGGCGAGATAATTTTGTCAGACACAATTAAGCCGACTGCAACAATTGCTTGCAATCAACTTTCTGACATGTCAATTAAAACCGTTATGCTTTCAGGTGATGGAGAAGAGGTGGCAAAAAGTGTTGCTGAAAAAATTGGTGTAAGTGAATGGCATGGCAGACTTTTGCCAGAAGATAAGTTTAGTTGGATTGAAGAAGCGAAGAAAGACAAGAAAATTTTTGTGGGATATGTGGGAGATGGCATCAATGATGCTCCATCTTTGATGCTTGCGGATGTTGGAATAAGTATGGGTATCTCTGGAAGCGGAGCAAGCGTTGAAGCATCCGACATTGTCTTGGTTGATGACAATCCGAGCAAAGTTCCGCTTGCAATCAAACTTTCAAAGTTTACAAGAAAAATTGTTTGGCAAAACATCATCCTGTCAGCGGGAATCAAACTTATTTTTTTGATTTTGGGTGCTGTTGGCGTGACAGGAATGCTTGAGGCGGTTATTGCAGATGTGGGAGTGACGGTTTTGGCGATTTGCAATAGCATGCGAGCTCTTAAACATACTCCAAAGGAAAAATAAGAGACAAAATAAGAATAAAAACTTATTTAACCAATTAAAATAAAAGAGTAGAAATTGAAAAGGGTTTTTGCTCTTTTTTCTTAAAGAAGTTGACTATGTGGGGGGCTTTGTGCTATGCTGAAAAAAGATGAAGGAGAGACAAATAAATGAAAAAATTTGGAAAAATTTTCGGTGTTGCTGCTCTTGCGGTCGCAACACTTACAGCGGGAGCGTTTGGTCTTTCTGGCTGTGGAAATAAAGTTAAGGTGAACGATATTGAAAAATATGTTGCGCAAGAGACAACAGATAACACCATGAGCGAGGGCTATAAATTTAGAATTAACATGAGTGGTGCACTTGGAACTGATGCTTTTGAAGGAACAATGCAAGGCACAGTTGTTTTCAGTGGAGAAGAAGGAAGCAGAAGATTGGAAATGGCTCTTGTGGCTTCAACTCCAGCAAGTCAAGGCTCGCCAGCAACATACGCTGAAACTTATGTGAAAGGTGATTACATCTATGAAAGAGAGAGTGCAACTGATAAATTTACAAAGATTTCCGCAGATTTTGCAGATGTGACAAATGAAGCATCAGATATTCTTTCAGAATATGAGCGTATGGCAGATTTAACAGCCACAATCAATCAATATCTTATTGCTTGCAAGCAACTTGAAGGACAGGGGTTGAAAATAACAAAAACAAACAAGAATGGTGTTTTGAAATATTCAGCAACTTGCAAAGCCACAGACGGAACATTTAAATTTGTGCTTGAATACAAAAATGACAAACTTACAAAATTGTCACTTGATTACAAATTGACCTATCCAACATCACTTGTTATTCAAATGGATTTTGCAGCATATACAGGTGCGGTTGATTTTCCGGCAGATTTGGATGAAAATTCAGAAATGCTTCCAACTCCAGAAGAAGGGGAAGGCGGAGAAGAGCAACTTGTTGCATAAAATATTTGAAAGACTTCCAAACGGAGGTCTTTTTTTGTGGTTTCTTGCAAAATAGCACAGTTTATTGCATTTTTAATTGGTGCTTTTGCATAATATGTGTATTGACACAAACTAGCTTTTGTGTTATTCTTATGACGAATTTGTTTTTAGGAGAAAAGTATGAAACGTTTTGGCAAAGTTTTTGGAATCGGGGTTCTCGCTTTTGCAACGCTTACAGCAGGAGTTGTTGGGCTTTCAGGATGCGGGGAAAGATGGAAAAATCCAGACAAAGACGATATGCCAGAAGAACCACCGGCAATTGTTGTGCCACCAGAAGAAAAGCCTCTTATTGGTGTTGTTTCTTTGAAGGAAATTCAAGAATACCTTTCTGACAGCGCAGTGAAAACTACTTTTGATGGACTTAAAATTGTATCTTCAGTGCCAGAAAATGAAAGTGGTGTGTGTGGACATGAGTTTTATGCCGTTGTTGGCGAGACTCCAGCTCAGACAAAGATGGCAGTGAAGACTTTGTATGAAAATGCCAATGCTGTTACCAATTTTATCAAAGGCGATGAAAAGGCTGTTTATGTTAAGTCTGAAACTGCAACAGAGGTGCTTACAGAAAAATTGACAACTGCTGAAGAGGTTGAGATTATACTTTCTGATTTAAACACTATATACACAAATGCGATTGATGTTAAAACGCAATTTGACGGGGTGTTTGCAGAGTGGCAGACCCTTGATAATTTCAGATATTCTGCAGTTAGAACCAGACTTGGAGAAAATGTTTCTTTTGAAATCGTTTATTCTTACACTGCAAAAGAAGAAGATGCTCAAGACCCAAACATTGTGACAGATGTTAATTACACAGGCAAGGCGAATATATCTTTTGAAAATTCGGCAGTTGTAAAATATGAGACAATTTTGACGAGACAAGAGAAAGGTAGTTTGACAAAAGAGACTTATAAAAATATGGCAGAAAATTTGACGGATTTTGAACTCCCATCTGACCTTGACACCTATGCAGAGCAGATAACTTTGGAAAGTTTCAAAGAATACTTGAATTATTCATCAACAGTTTCAATTTTCGATAAACTTGGTGTCACAATTACGGAAGGCGGTCACAAAGACAGAATTTTTATGGCAGTTAAAGATGGAGAATTCATCAGAACAAAATCAATGAATGTTGATCAAGAAGATGATGTTGTTTATTACTATTTGGGTGAAAGTGGAAAGGCTTACAAAGAAGTTGGAGAAGAGTTGGTTGAGATTGCAGACGAGACAGAACTTGAAAATTTTGCGAAAAAAAACAATGAATCATTTGAAGGCTATTCGAACGTCAGTCTTATTATAGGAAATCTTCTTGCAGAAAGTGAAGCAAGTACAAACAAAGATATTGTTGTTAAAAAGAAATCACAAGGCAATAGATTGGAATTTGCGATTGAATTTTTTTATGATGTTATTGATAGCGTTGACGGCATGAATTATAATTATTCTGGCACAATGATTCTTATTTTTGAAGATAACATGGTGCAGTTGATTGATCTTGTTGCAACACAAAAAGTTGTTGAAACTGGAGAAATTATTATGGAGCCAAAAGTTGTCATCGAAAGAATAGATTCTCTTGTTTTCCCAGAATTTCCAGCTTCTCCAGAAGTGCCTGTTGAACCAGGAATCTCAGAAGAGGGTGGAGAGATTGCTTAATTGTTAAAAAAAAAGACTTCAGTTTGAAGTCTTTTTTATTGTCAAAAGCGTAGACAAAATATAAAAAATTGTATAAATATGCAAAAATTGTTTGATTTATTCATTTTTGTTGTGCTATACTATGAAAGTAATTCAAAGAAACGGAAGAGGGAAATGGACTTTTTATATTTATTTGATATGATTAATTTTGATGCTTCTGGCAAAATTGACGCTGGTGAAGAGGGGCTTGAAAAAGCTCGCTCAAACTATTTGTATTTGATAAGCAAATATAATCAAACAATCTTGCAAGAAGAAAATTTGCCAGTGTCTGACTTTTTTAAAACGGAGCTTTCACAAGTTTTGGAAGATGTTGAAAATGGCGGAGATTATGAAGGCGCACAAAAGAAAGTTTTGTCAAACTGCCATTTGAAAACGCAACAAATTGCGCTTTCTTCAAACAGTGAAAAGGATTTTATTTTAAGACTTAATAGTGCGATTTCTGTTAGGGATGAGGCTTTTGCCTGTCTTGTTGGCAAAAATGTCAATCGTCTGCAGTTGGCTTACATAATCACTTCTCTTTCTGGAAAGGTCGAAAAGAAAATTGAGAAGAGTTTGGATGAGGGAATAAAGTCCAAAAACGAGAAAAGTAAAGTTTTCAAAGACATGATCAAATACAATCGTTTGATGCTTACTGCTCAAAAAGTGGAAAGTCATGAGCTTTCTGCAGGTGACCTTTGTCCAGTTGTGGCATAGAGCCTTATTTTTGTGAGAATATATCTTTAAATTTGTGAAAAACACTTGACAAACTTATGTGATTTATATAAAATTATAAAGTCCATATTTTGGAGGTGTTTTTTTGTTGTTAGCCCCAATAAATGACATTGTTCCAAAATAAATTTATTAAATACATCAAAAAAAAGAAAAATTGAGGGAGAAAAAATGAAAACTTATATGGCAAATCCAGCCACAGTTGAAAGAAAATGGTATGTTGTTGATGCCAACAAAATGCCACTTGGAAGACTTGCAAGCCAAGTTGCAGACATCTTGACTGGAAAAAATAAAACAATCTACACACCACATGTTGACACTGGAGATTTTGTTGTTGTTCTCAATTCTGACAAAGTTGTTTTGACAGGAAAGAAACTTGAACAAAAGAAACTTCGTTGGCACACTGGTTATATTGGTGGACTTAAAGAAGTTGGATACGACACTCTTATGAGAACAAACTCTTGCAAAGTTATTGAAAAGGCAGTCAAGGGTATGCTTCCAAAAAATTCTTTGGGAAGAAAACAAATCACTCGTCTTCATGTTTACAAAGACGAAAATCACAACCACCAAGCACAAAAACCTGAATTGATCACATTAGAAGGAGTAAGGGAATAATGGCTGAAAAGAAACAAAACAAAGTTGGAAGTTTCATTGCAACTGGAAGAAGAAAAAAATCTATTGCCAGAGTTCGTATGACAAGCGGAACTGGTATCATCACAATCAATGGAAAAAACATTGATGAATATCTTCAAAGAGACACACTCATTCTCATCGCAAAGAGAGCATTGGTGCTTACAAACACTGAAGGTAAATTTGATGTTGATGTCAATGTTATCGGTGGGGGAATTGCTGGTCAAGCTGGCGCAATTTGCCACGGAATCGCAAGAGCACTTCTTAAAGTGTCTGAAACTTACAGAAAAGAACTTAAGGACGCAGGGCTTCTTACTCGTGACCCAAGAATGAAAGAAAGAAAGAAGTATGGTCTCAAGAAGGCAAGAAAAGCTTCACAGTTCTCAAAGCGTTAATATTTCAAAGCAAGAGCAAAATGCTCTTGTTTTTTATTTTAAATATTGATTTCTTTTTGAAATTCTAAATGCTTATGCTATAATTTTTTTGAGGAGTGATTATGAAAAACTATTTTATTATTCATGGAAGTTTTGGAAGCAGTCAGTCAAACTGGTTCCCTTGGCTTGAAGAAAAAATCGAGCGGGGGGGGCATAAGTGCTTCTGTCTTGACTTTCCAGTAGGTGTCGGAAGACAAAACTATCAAAATTGGGAGTTGGTGCTTGACAGCGTCAAGAGATTTATAACGGAAGAAAGTGTTTTCTTTTGCCATTCAATCTCTTGCATCTTTTTGGTGAAATATTGCATCAAAAACAACATCAAAATTGGTAGAGCTGTGCTTGTGTCTGGTTTTAATCATTATCTTGGTCTTGATGAAGATTACGATGATGTAAATTGCACAATGTATACAAATTATGCAAGCAAATTTAAGGATTTGTGCAAAGAAAGGGTTTGTTATTTGGCAAAAAATGATCCTTATGTCAAATTTGACAAATTAAAGGAATTTGCAAACCTTATTGATGCAAAAGAGATTGTTTCAAACAACGCTGGGCATTTCAACAAAGATTCTGGATTTGCAGAATTTGAAGATTTGCTTAAATATGTTAAATAGAAAAATATAAGCCTTGCAAAAGCAGGGCTTTTTCTTTTTGTTTTTTAAGAAAATATGATAAAATGATTTATGGAGAAAAGTTATGGCAGATAATATGCACATTTTGGAAATAAGTAAAAATGAGATGCCAGTTGGCATAAATGCACTTATTGTAAAAGACAATAAAGTTCTTTTAGGGCTTCGAATTGGAAAACGAGGAGGTTCTGGAAACTGGGGACTTATTGGCGGAAAGGCAAGATGTGGAGAAAGTATTGAACAGACGATGCAAAGAGAGCTGAAGGAGGAAATTGACATTGATGTGAAGATTGAAGATATGAAAGTTGTCAATCTATTCACAACTCAATCAAGTGAAAGCATATTGTTCTATCAGATTGGAATTTTGATTTCAAATTTTAGTGGAGAGATCAAAAATATGGAGCCATCCAAATGTGGGGAACTTCGTTTCTTTGATTTGAATGATTTGCCGGAAAATCTCTTTCTTGGGACAAAGGGGAATATTGAACTTTTCAAGCGTGGAGAATTTTATAACAGGGCTGTTAATTTTGATTATAGAAATAAAAAATAACAATTTGAGGAGTTATTTATGCAAAAAATTTATGATGTTTTGATTCTTGGTGGTGGTGTGGCAGGAATGAGTGCCGCTATCTATGCCAAGAGAAGTGGTGCTGATGTTGCAATTATAGAGAAAACTGCCCTTGGTGGAGCAACTGCGACTTTGACAAAAATTGAAAACTTTCCTTCTCAAACTGAAATAGATGGGGTTTCGCTTGCGCAAATGTTCTCAAAACAGGTGGAAAGTTTGGATGTTGAGACTCTTTATGATGATATTATTTCGACCAATTTAAAAGGCGATTTGAAGGTTTTAAATGGCAAACTTTCCTCATACAAAGCGAAGAAGATTATTATTGCCACTGGGATTTCTTATTTGGAATTAGGGAAAAACGAAAATGAGTTTTTGGGCAAAGGAGTGTCCTATTGTGCTGTGTGTGATGCAAATTTTTTCAAAGGGCAACAGGTTTGTGTTGTCAGTCGAAAGGGTAGTGGAATTAAGGATGCAAAATACCTATCAAAAATTGCCTCTTCAGTTTTGGTTTTTGATGAAGAAGATATGTCAGTCTTTGCTCAAGTAAACAAAGTTTCAAATATGAGTGTCGTTTCAAACACGAAAGTGGAAAAAATTGTTGGAAAAAATTTAGTTGAGGGTGTGCAAGTTATGGTTGACGGAAATGAAAAATATTTTGAGACAAACGCTGTTTTTGTTGCATTGGGCAGAAAGCCTAAAACCGATATTTTTGGGAAGGAACTTGCTTTGGACTCTTTGGGCTTTATTAAAACCGATGAAAATATGCAAACTTCAATATCAGGCGTTTTTGCTGTCGGGGATGTTCGTGCGGGAGTTATGAAGCAGATTGTAACAGCTTGCAGTGATGGTGCAATTGCTGGCAAAAAAGCAGGCGAGGGTTTGTAGCATTTGTTTTTTGATAATAAAAAAGCGAAACTTGAAAGTTTGTAGCAAGTTTGCTTTTTTTTTCATACCACTTAATATGGAAAAAGAACGAAAACAAAATTATAGAATTATTTGCGTCAAAGCGCCACGCTTCATGGTGCCATTTCTTAGAGCATTCTACAAGAAAAAGAGTTCAAAAGAAAACTGATAAGCAATAAAAAACGAGGGTTTTAGCCCTCGTTATGCATGCATAAATATGCAAAGTGTTAGTTTGCTTTTTTTGCTGTTTTGATGCATTTTGTGCAAGCTCTAACTTTTTTCCCTTTAATTTCAGTTGTTTGCAAATTTGCATTATATTTTTTTGGAGCTTTGTTGTTGGCATGGCTTACTGTTTTGCCGTCCATTTTGCCTTTTCCACAAATTTCACATACTCTACTCATTGTCTTTCTCCTTTTAAATCATTGCTCTCTATGATAACACATCAAAAACAAAAAATCAACCATTTTTGGACATCTTTATCATACAAATTTGCTTATTGAAGTATTATTTATTATAACTAGAGAAAGATAAGGCAAAAATTTTATGAATTTATGGCAATTTGCTTGTCAAAAATTCGTCTATGTTGTATTATATATTTGCGAAATAATCTAAATACAAGGGAGATGCTCGTGACAGTTGACACCAACAACTACTATGGAAACATTTCAATCAGCGACAATGCAATCCGCACTGTTGCTGGTTTTGTTGCTTTGGACTGTTATGGGGTTGTTGACCTTGTTTCAAAAAATTTTAGAGATAGTGCAAGAGAACTTTTCAGAAGAGAGAAGTATTCTAAAGGGGTCACTATCAGCCATATTGACAACCGAATTTTCATCGACATACACTGTATTTTAAAGTATGGTGTGTCTATCAGTGCTGTGGCTGAATCGCTTAAAAAATCTGTCAAATATAGTGTCGAAAATTTTACTGGTATGATTGTTGATACAGTGAATGTTCACGTCGTTGGCGTGTGTGTATAATATAGGAGCATAAGATATGCAAAAATCAATTAACGGGACAACCTTCCGCAAGATGGTTCTTGCTGGGGTAAGCCTTCTTGAACAAAATAAAGAGTATGTTGACTCATTGAATGTTTTTCCTGTTCCTGATGGGGACACCGGAACAAACATGTTTTTGACTATGAAATCTGCTGTCGGAGAAATAAACAAGTGCATGAACAATGACCTTGTTTCGTTGTCCGAGGCGTTTGCAAAAGGTGCACTTCGTGGGGCAAGAGGAAATAGTGGGGTTATCACCTCACAGATTTTCAAAGGATTCTGCTCTGTCACAAAAAATTGTAAAGAGGTGACAACAAAAGACTTTGCAAAGGCAATGCAAGAGGGTGCAACCATTGCATATAAGGCAGTCACAAAGCCAAAAGAGGGGACAATTTTGACTGTCATTCGTGTTATGGCAGAAAATGCTGTTGCACTTGCAAAGAAGCATGATGATTTTGAGACTTTCCTTCGCAAAGTGTGTGAAACTGGTGAAGAAATCCTTAAACAAACCCCAGAAATGCTTCCAGTTTTGAAAAAAGCTGGCGTTGTTGATTCTGGTGGTCGTGGAATTTTGGTGATTTTCACAGGTTTTTCTCGCTATATCAATGGTGAAGAAGACCTTGAATACACTTTTGAGGATGATACAAAGCCACAAACAGTGGATGATGTCATTGCCGACATCAACAATTTGGGCGAAATTGAGTTTGGCTATTGCACTGAATATATGATTATCAACATGCACAAGAAGACAACCGAAGCTGACATTGACAAACTTCGTGAAAGATTGATGGAAATTGGTGATTCTGTCATTTGCATAGGTGATTTGTCGCTTGTTAAAGTTCATGTGCATACAAATGATCCACATAAAGCACTTGGTTACGCTTTGGAACTTGGTGAACTCTTTAATTTGAAAATTGAGAACATGAGAGAGCAAAACAGAGCTCTCAAGAAGAAGGCTCAAGCAGTTGAAGAGACAAAGGAAATTGGAATGATTGCTGTTGCTCCTGGTGATGGACTTGGACAAATTTTCACAGAACTTACAGTTGATGAAATCATTCTTGGTGGACAAACAATGAATCCAAGTGCAGAGGACATTGCAAATGCAGCGGAAAAAGTGCCTGCAAGAAACATCTTTGTCTTCCCAAACAACAAAAACATTGTTTTGGCAGCAGAGCAAGCCAATGATGTGACAAACAAAAATCTTATTGTCATTCCAACAAAAAGCGTTCCAGAAGGAATTGCTGCTTCAATTGCGTTCAATCCAGATGCAAGTGTTGAAGAAAATCAAAATGCAATGCTTGAGGCAATCAGAAGTGTGCGTTCTGGATCTGTTACTTATGCTGTCAGAGACACTCATGTTGATGGTTTTGACCTTACGAAAGGCGAAATTATTGGGCTTGACGACAAAGCGATTTTGGCAAAGGGAAACCTTGTGAGTGAGACAACTGAAAAGCTTGTTGAAGCGCTTATGAGTGACACAGTGATGAACATCACACTCTTCTATGGTGAGGACATCAGAGAAGACGAAGCAGAAGCTCTTCAAACAAAATTGGCAGAAAAATATCCAGATTGCGAAGTGACTGTCGCAAATGGCGGACAACCAGTTTACTATTATTTGTTGTCTTTGGAATAATGGATATTTGTTCGACAATTAAAGAATATCGTTATATAAAAATAATCAAAAAGAAGACTGATTTCAGTCTTCTTTTTTTGTTGTTTTTGATTCTCTTGTTTGCATCGAATTCGTGACATTTGGTTCTTTTTTCGTCATATCATTTCCGCAATAAGGGCAAAATGGAAGTTCGTTTTTAAGTATCATTCCACATCTTTGACAAACCGGAAGAACTTTCTCAACAAATGGGCATATTTGATTGTAAAGCACAAGTTCCAAAATTGTGGTTACAATCAAAGTTGTGATAAACCAAGCACAACCGCCATATAAATTCCATTTGTAAGTGTTGATGAGTTCTTCAGTGGCAATTTTGTCTGCTGTTGTGGTGTCATCCATGAGTTTCAAACTTGAAATGGTGTCAGAAGTGGTGATTATATTATGTATGAAATATATCAAAAGCATAACTGCACACAAAAATACAAAAAACATTGCCCAACAAAATATCTTCTTTTTTGTTTGTGTTAACATTTTTCCTCCTTTCTCACAAAGAATATCACATTGGGGGGCAAGCGATTTTTGGCTGTAGTTTTAAAATTTTTGGGTATTGACAATGGGAGGAAATTGGAGTATTATTAAACAAGATATAAATATATTAAAAAGAGGATTAATATGAAAGATAAAAGAAGTTTGAGACCAAACAATGAAGAAAAACTTGGAATTCCTCTGTCAGAAGAGATTTTCATAAGAATGGGCAAAAATCCAATCTATGAAACTATGAAGAATATTGGGCTTGCTCCAAGAGAAGTGGAATATCAAGTCTATCAAGCCGTTTCAAAGTCTTTTGCAGAGTGGTTTGACGAACTTTATTTGTTTTCTGGAAAGAAAGCGAATATTCAATTCATCAATTATGGTGATACAGAACTCGTGTATGTGCTTAAATATGGAGATGAAAAATTTACCATGCTGATTGGGCAGCCACAAACCCCAATGGGACAAATTAAGCAAGAAGCGGAATTGCTTCAAAAATATGCAAAAAATGACTCAAAGAGTGTGGTGGCTCCATTGAGATATTTTGTTGCAGCTTCTCCATTTCTTGATGAAGAAAAGGACTATTTCCGTCAATTTAAGAAAGAAGCATTCATCACATCATACCACAATCAAGCGAGATGCATTGCAAGTGATAAACATTTGGGCTATGGAATCTATGTGCCAGAACCAGAGTATCATTTTGAGCCTTTCACCCACGAAGAAAGCGAGATTGTTTGCACTTGTATGGTTGCAAAACTTGTTATGCTTTATGATCAAAAGACAAAAAGTGGAATTTCCGCCTGCAAACTTGGTGGAGGGGACTTCATTCTTGATAAGGAATGGGACAGAGAACATATAAATGCCACTAACACTCTTCAGAACATGAAGTTAACTGCAGCAAGACAAGAAATAAAGTGTTCCCTTGAAGAATACATCACAATCTTGAGAAGAGAATTGGGACAAAGAACATATTATAGTAATGAAGAAGAAAGAGATAAAAGCATCTTAATAAATTATAAAAATAGATGTGGAATGACGAGTTCGGCAATTGAAAAGGGAATTGCTGTTGGTTTAAGCTTAAGGAATACTAAATCTAAAACTACAAAAAAATCACGGTTACCAAATCCAACTCCAACAAAAAAATAATTTTTCTAAATGCTAAAAAAAATAATAAAAAGAAGGGTAAACATATAAAACTTTCTTTTTTATAAATAAGCTTGACAAATTATATTGAATTTGTATAATAAATGTATAGGAGTTACGAATGAAAAAGTTTGTGAATATGTGTAAAAAATCACTTTTGATCGCAACAAGCACTGTCTTTTTGTGTTTTATGATTGCTGTGATTGTTATTTCATGCTTGCCACATGGAAATAAATATGTGTTTAAGATGAGCATCATGGGCATCTCTGAAAAAATTGTGTATGAATTAAAAGATGACACGCTTGAAGTTCGTGCGTATGTGAATGGTATTGATGTCACAAAAGATATGTTTGGTCAAGATGTTATTTCTGCAAAGTATTTCATCAAAGATGGAGTTTTGTTTACAGAAAATGGCGGAAATGTTACAAGAGTTGGAAAGATCAATGCTTACACCATTGTTTTGGACTCAAGCAACGAAGAGGCAGAAAAGTTTAAAGGCATGAAACTCAAATGTCCAGTCACTTGCGGACTTCGAGATTTCAGCATTTCAATGATTGTTATTTCTGGCGTTGGGGCGATTGGATGTGTTGTTTTGCTTGTTCTTGACAAAAAAGGAAAAATCAAATATAAAGAAGCTGTGGCAACTGAAAATGCACCAACTGTTGAAAGCACTTCAGTTGAACAACCTTCAGAAAATGTTAAAATTGATGAGTAATTATATAAGAAAGAAAAAGACTGAAAACTCAGTCTTTTTTTGATGTGAAAGTCGCATTTTTAAACATTCTTGCATATCTTGATAGTGTATAGACTTTAAGGAGGATTTTGAAATGTCTTTTTACATCAATAATACAAATCCAAACAAGCCTGGTCCAATTTGTGGAAATCCAAACAATGGAATCTGCGAAAAGGTTTTGCTTTCAGCAACAAAGGTTTTTGATGCCTGTGTCTGCACAACAACTGAACCTGGTGTGATTTTGCAAGTTTCTGGTTTCAATCCAGAAAATCCAACTTTGCCACTTACTTACATTTCTGCTGAAAACAGCGTGGGAGTTCCTGTGACTGTTTCAGATCTTGTGATTGACAGACTTGAAACATGCCCAAATTATGCAAATGTAAGTTTTGTTGTGACAATCCCAGTGACCGTTACATATCGTGACGCAAATGGGGTGGTTGGAACAGCATCAGCAACAGTGACGGTCAACAAATCAGTTTTACTTTTTGTTCCACAACCAGCAATGAGTCCAGTGAATATTGATGTGTCAGCAACATTCTCAAGCAGAATTGGCACATTCACTTCACCTGATATCTTCACTGTGACAGGTTGCATAAGAATCATCATCAAAGTAACCAGTCTTGTTGATGTGCTTGTGCCATCATATGGCTATCCACATCTTCCACCATGTCAGACAGCGCCACAAAACGCTTGCCCTGGTCTTGAAGATTTGCCAATCTACCCAACTGCAACGAATGACACAAATTTTAATGCATAGGATTTGAAAAAACACACCCACATCGAGTGTGTTTTTTTGAAGATTTCTATTGATGTTATTTGTTGTCCAAACTTCCTTGGATGTAGGATTGTATGCGGTCGCACAAATTGTCGTCAAGTGTGCATACTCTTTCCACAAGTTGTTTTTGCTTTGGTGTCAGTGTGCTTTTATCAAGAAGATATGGCACATTATGTTCAAGCAAGTTGTCTGTTGTTGTGTGGAAAAAGTCGGCAAGCGCTTTAATGGTTGCAATATCAGGTTCAGAAATACCTTGTTCGTAATTGCCATAAGTGGATGTTGACATGTTTAAAGCCGATGCAATGTCTCTTTGTGACAATTTAATTAATGCTCTCAATTCTTTTAATTTATCTTTCATAATTTTATCCTATAACAAAATTATAGGTTTTATCATAAATATTTCCATTTTTTGGTCTTTTTGCTTTGAAAATCGCCATAATTGTGTTATCATCAAATATCATCTCACTAAAAAATGGTGGAATGTAACAAGGGAGTGATTAAAAAATGGTAAATTATAATGTTAAAATGATTGAAAGATACATGAAAGTCCATGGCATGTCCAAAGCTGGTTTTTGTGATTTTTGTGGTGTTCCAGAAGACACAGTTGACAAGATGTATGCAAAAGATGGAAGTGTGTTTTCAGAAGATTTGGTTAAAGTTGCATCTGCACTTTTCGTCCGTGTTGATGATTTTTTGAATAGGTAATAAAAAGAATTACAAAATAAGAAGCACACCAAATTTGGTGTGTTTTTTAATCTTCCAAATCATTGAAAATTGGACTGTCAAAAAATTCTGCAAAGGTGATGCCCAAACCAGAGCAAAGATATTGAATGGTTGCAAGCTTTGGATTTTTGCTTCTTCCTGAGAAAATGCTGTTGACAGTTGATTGAATGACGCCACTCATGGTGCAAAGTTTGTTTGGGGTGATGTTCCTTTCGCGACAAAATTCCATTATTCTTTTTCCAACTGCTTCATGTAATTTCATATTCCTATTTTCTCCTTTTGTTGTTGATGTATTCACAAAAATTTTATCAAAACGTGCATTATAAAGGTTGTGAATGTATGCACATGTTGTGAATGTGTTGACAACAAATATGAAAATAAGCTATTATATTTACATCGCCAAAGAACAATATTGTGGTGAAATTGAAAGGAGAAAAAATGGTAAATTACAATGTGAAGATGATTGAAAGATATATGAAGGTACACGGAATGTCCAGAGCTGGTTTTTGCGATTTTTGTGGTGTGCCAGAAGACACAGTTGACAAGATGTATGCAAAAGACGGCAGTGTCATGTCAGAAGATTTAATCAAAGTTGCTTCTGCTTTGTATGTCAGAGTTGACGATTTTTTAAATAGGTAATGATATTATATTACTATATAATAATAAAACGCACTTTTTTATAGTGTGTTTTTTATATTTTTAGATCAAAATTCCATCTTGATTTTATAAAAGGTGAGTGTTATAATTTGTCTATGATAAACGGAAGTTTTACAGAAAATGCAAAAACTTGTATGGTTAAACTGGAAGGAATTTTTGGTCATGATAGTATTGTCGCAGCATTGCAGCCTAGCAAGAATGATTTGTTGGTGGTGATAAAGGAGAATACATTTGGTGATGGCACTTCCTTTGTATTATCTTTATTGCATTCAAATGATGAATTTCAAACTGACAAACAAGATTGCTTATGTAACGACTGGCAATCCGGTAAGGAAGTTTGTAATCGCATAGGACTCATTGCATTTACAACTTATAAAAGTAAAGATTATGCTTGGCTGAATTTGATTGAAGTTGATGAAAAGTTTTATGGTCAAGGATACGGCAGTATGATGATGAAATATTTAAAATTTATTCTTCAAAATAATGCCAATGTAAATCTGGGTAAAAGATGTAACCAAATTACTGGTCGCTTCAAGCCTCATGGTCCTCGTTCTGCTGAAGATGTTAAAAGGTTTTATTTGCGAAATGGATGCAATAGTTATAAGCTTAATTCCTCTGGCTATATTGAAATACCATCAAAAGAAAAAATAGTCGGCAATGGAAAGTCTTAATTGATATCTATTTCAATTGTTATGTTTCCAAAGTTGTGAGGTAAGATAAAGGAAATGTATTATAATCATAACAAGTAAAGTGTAAAAATTATTATAAAGTGGCGTGCTACAAAAATTTTTTTGAAAAGTTGACATATTTTGTTGACTTTTCTTTTTTATCTGCATATAATAGTGCTAGCACTTGAAAGTCGAGAGTGCTAGCAGACGACAAAATAAAAGGTTTTTATATGGAACTCTCTGAAAGAAAAATCAAAATTTTGAATATTGCTGTTGAAGAGTTTATTAAGGACAGCGCGCCAATTACAAGTGGGGCTGTTAAAGACAAAACATCTTTGGATGTTTCAACTGCAACGCTTCGTTCGGAGCTTAATGCACTGGAGGCTATGGGTTTTTTGAAACAGCTTCACACTTCTGGTGGAAGAGTGCCAACGGCGCAAGGGTATCGCTTTTATGTTGAGAACCTTTTGAAAAATGTCAAAGCAACAAATGCGGAACTTGAAGACGTGAGGGCAATCATCGAAAACAGAACTCAAAGTCTTGAGACGATTGTTGCTGGCATTGCAAAAATCATTTCAAAGGCAACAAATTATCCAACAGTGGTGCTTGTCAACGGCATGGAAAACTTGATTTTGCAAGAGTTTAAGATTATTCCACTTTTGGGTGACAAGTGTATGGTTTTGATTGGCACAAATTATGGCTACATCACCAACACAATGGATGTTCAAGCGTCGCAAGAGAGTTGCACGGATGCCTCAAACTACCTCACCAAATATTTCAAAGGTGAGACCATGGGCTTTATGATGGAAAACATCAAAGAACTCAAAAAAGGTATGAGTGGAGAAATCAAAGCATTTCAGAATGTGGTTGACAACATTGTTTTGGGGCTTTCAAAGATGAACAAGCAAAAACTTTTGAATGTTCAAGCTGAAAGCGTGGTTGACCTTGTTGACAAGGCAAAAATTGAAGAAGCGAAAAAACTCATCAAAACATTGAGTGACAAAGAAGAACTTATTGAAGTCTTGGATGATGATGAGAGTGAAATCTCTGCTGTGGTTGCTGAAGATGATGGGCAAGGTTGCTCGGTTGTTAAAGCGCCAATCATTGTTGGAGGTAACAAAGTTGCCTCAATTGGCGTGTTTGGACCTCAAAAGATGGATTACATTGGCATTGCGTCCGCACTTAAAGTTGTGATTGACGAACTTGGAAAAGAAAAAGGAGAATAGATGAAAGACGAAGAGAAGATTGACAACATCTCAACAGAAGATGTGAAAGAGGAATGTCATTGCATGCATCACGATTGTGAATGTCAAGAAGGTGAAGAATGTACTTGCGGAGAGGAATGTCATTGTGGTGAAGAATGTACATGTGGGCATGAGTGCGATTGTCATCATGAGCATGTGGAAGATCACAAGCACCATAAAAAGCATAAACATCACCATGAGGATGAGTGTTGTGGGCATTGTGATTGCGAACATGAGGAAAAAGAGTGTTGCGATCAAGAAGCAGGGCAATATCTTTTGATGGCACAAAGGCTTCAAGCTGATTTTGACAACTATCGCAAAAGAGTTGCTGAACAGTTGGATTTGCAAAGAGAGGAAGGAAAGAAGAGCGTTATTGAGGTGTTTCTGCCATGTCTGGACACTTTTAAAGAAGCAAAGAAATCTATATCTGATGAAAATGTGCTTTCAGGTGTCAACATGATTGAAAACAAAATTTTGGCGGCACTTAAAACTTTGGGAGTTGAAAAAACTCCAAGTGTGGGTGAGAAATTTAACCACAATTTGCATGAAGTTATTGCAGTTTTGCGTGATGAAAGCAAAGAAAGCGACATTGTTTTGGATGAATACCAATCTGGCTGGACTTTGAATGGAAAAGTAATCAGATATTCAAAGGTTATCGTAAACAAATTGGACTAAAGAAATTTGGCTAAAAATGTGCAGTGCTGGGCGAATCTTGGCATGGGTACACAAAAAATAAATGGGGAAACCCGAATATATAATTAAAAGAAAAAGGAGAACAAAAAAATGAGTAAAATTATTGGAATTGACTTAGGAACAACAAATTCTTGCGTGGCAGTTATGGAAGGCGGAAAGCCAACTGTCATTGCAAACGCAGAAGGAGACAGAACAACACCTTCTGTTGTGGCTTACACAAAGGAAGGAGAAAGACTTGTCGGAAAAGTTGCGAAGCGTCAAGCAATCGTCAATCACGACAACACCGTTATCTCTATCAAAAGAGAAATGGGCACAAATTTCAAAGCAAAACTCAATGGAAAGGAATACACTCCTCAAGAAGTTTCTGCAATGATTTTAGGCAAACTTAAGGCTGATGCTGAAAGTTATTTGGGCGAAAAGGTAACTCAAGCAGTCATCACTGTGCCTGCATATTTCAACGACAGTCAGCGTCAAGCAACAAAAGATGCCGGTAAGATTGCTGGGCTTGAAGTTTTGAGAATTATCAACGAGCCAACTGCTGCCGCTCTTGCTTATGGACTTGACAAGGGCGAAAACAAAAACCAAAAGATTTTGGTGTATGACCTTGGGGGCGGAACATTCGATGTTTCCATCCTTGAAATTGGTGACAATGTGTTTGAAGTTTTGTCAACAAACGGAAACACAAGACTTGGAGGAGATGACTTTGACAATCGTATCATCGACTTCTTGGTTGAAGAATTTAAGAAAGCAAATGGTGGAATGGATTTGTCTCAAGACAAACTTGCAATGCAAAGACTTAAAGAAGCTGCAGAAAAAGCAAAAATTGACCTTTCTGCAACTCCACTCACAACTGTAAGCCTTCCATTCATCACTGCTGATGCAAATGGTCCAAAACACCTGGAAGTTGAACTTTCTCGTGCGAAATTTGATGCTTTGACTGAAGATTTGGTTAAAGAGACAACTGACTGCTGTGCAAAGGCTCTTTCTGATGCAAAACTCAAAACTTCTGACATTGACAAGGTGATTCTTGTTGGTGGTTCAACTCGTATTCCTGCAGTTGTTGAAGCTGTTAAAAAATACACTGGAAAAGAACCATTCAAGGGCGTTAACCCTGACGAATGTGTTGCCGTTGGCGCTGCAATTCAAGCCGGAGTTCTTGCTGGAGATGTGAAGGACGTTCTTCTTTTGGATGTTACTCCACTTTCTCTTGGAATTGAAACTTTGGGTGGCGTGTTTACAAAACTTATTGAAAGAAACACAACAATTCCAACAAAGAAATCTCAAGTTTTCTCAACTGCTGCAGACAATCAACCTGGCGTTGACATTCATGTGCTTCAAGGTGAAAGAGAATTTGCTGCTCAAAACAAATCTCTTGGAAGATTCCAACTTTCTGACATTCCACCTGCACCAAGAGGTGTGCCACAAATCGAAGTTACTTTCGACATTGATGCAAATGGAATTGTGAAAGTTTCTGCAAAAGATCTTGGAACAAACAAAGAACAAAACATCACAATCACTGCTTCTTCAAACTTGAGTGAAGCTGATATTGACAAGGCAATCAAAGAGGCTGAAGCGCATGCTGAAGAAGACAAGAAGAGAAAAGAATTTGTTGAAACAAAAAATCAAGCTGACAACATGGTTTATTCTCTTGAGAAAATGCTTAAGGAAAACGGAGATAAACTTTCCGCTGAAGACAAAAAACGTCTTGAAGATGAAATCGAAAAAGACAAGAAAGAGTTTGAAAGTGAAGATGTTGAAGTAATCAAAAAAGCGCTTGAAAGTCTTACTCAAGTTTCAAATGAAGTGTTTACAAAGATGTATCAAAATGCAAATCCTAATGGTGCAACTGGAGCACAAGGAAATTCTGGTGACAATGGAGCGAATGCTTCATCTGACAACAGCGATCCAGATGTAACAATCGAATAAACTTCGCTGATTGCTCGTTTTCGAGTTTACTCGAAAAGCATCGCCTTGACGCTTGTTTATTCAATTTTGTGACCAAACGCAAGTCGCATTGCGTGTTAAACATTCCATTGGCGACTTTGCGGCGACTTTACGAGCGAAGAGGAACAAAGTATTATAACTTTGCAGTTTGTGCGTATTAGGACAAATGACGATGATGATAAACTTGTCGTTATGGCGAATGATAAAAACTATTCAATTGAACAGATTTCTGCTTTAGTGGAATTTCAGGAAATGTATTATACAAGCGAAATATACTTTGAGGAAAATGGAAAAATTGTTTCAAAAAAATTTTATAATGGCGAACCGATAAAATAAAGGAAAAATTAATGGCTAACAAAGATTATTATGAGATTTTGGGTGTGCAGAAGGGGGCGGATGCGGACGAGATTAAGTCCGCATATCGCCGTCTTGCAAAAAAATATCATCCAGATTTAAACAAAGCCCCAGAGGCTGCTGAAAAATTCAAAGAAATCAACGAGGCTTATGAAGTGCTTGGCGATGACAAAAAGCGTGCCAATTATGACCAATATGGCTCTGCTGATGGTCCTCAATTCGGGGGGCAAGGTGGAGGCTTTGGTGACTTTTTTGGCGGTGGAGCGGGAGGCTTCAGTGGAGGTTTCTCCGACATTTTCTCCGATATCTTTTCAGCATTTGGCGGAGGCGGTGGAAATTCTCGTGTTCAACAACAAGGTGAGGACATCAATGTTGCAATGAAATTGTCTTTTGATGAGGCTGTTTTTGGCGTTGAAAAAATCATTTCTTTCAATCGAGTTGAAACTTGCAAAAAGTGCAAAGGCACTGGTGCAAAAAATGGAAAAGAATTTTCAACTTGTTCTGATTGCAAAGGTGCTGGAAGAGTGAGATATCAACAGCGTACTCCATTTGGAATGAGTGTGAGAGAAAGTGTTTGTCCAAGATGTGGTGGCACTGGGAAAATGATTAAAGAAAAGTGCGAAGAGTGTTTTGGAAAAGGAACAAAAAAAGAGCGTGCTTCTGTCAAAGTCAAAGTGCCTGCAGGCATTGATGACGGTCAAACAATTCGTGTGCGTGGAGAAGGCAATGCTCCAATGTCAGAAGGCATTTCTGGTGACTTGAACATCAGAGTTTCTGTTGAAAAACACAAAATCTTCAAACGCGTCGGCACAGACCTTTTGTTTGATTTATATGTGCCTTTCACGACATGTCTTTTGGGAGGAAAGGTTGAAATTCCACTTACAAAAGGCAAGTTGATTCTTGACATTGATGAGGGCACAGAAAGTGGCACAGTAAAGAGAATTAAAGGCAAAGGTGTGAAGGTGTTAAATCGTGAAAGTTACGGGGATATGCTTGTCACAATCAAGAGTGAGCCTCCAAGAAACTTAAATCGAAAGACAAAAGAGCTTTTGCGTGAGCTTGACAACAATTTGACGGAAAATGACTTTCCAAAAACAAAAGATTTCAAAAATAAGGTGAAAGGGTTGTAAATTCAACCTTTTCTTTTTTATTTTCTGTCTTATGTTTGCTTTTTATCGAAAAAATAGTGTAAAATATATCTGTTAGGGGGCATTATGCGTAGATTTTTCGGTGTTTTAAAGAATAATAAAGTCATTGTTGAAGGAGAAGAATACAACCATCTTAAAAATGTTTTGAGGATGGTGGTTGGAGATGAGCTTCTTGTCAGTCTTAATGATGCTTTTGAATATATTTGTGAAATTGTAAAGATGGAAAAAGGTCATGCCATTTGCAAAATCAATGGTAAGCGTGAATGTGAAGGGAATCCTCGCAAAAATATAGTGATTTTCCAAGCGATTACAAAAGGTGCAAAGTTTGAATTTATTGTCCAAAAAGCCACTGAAATTGGAATTTCAAAAATTGTTCCATTTGTGAGTGAATTTGTCATTGCAAAAGTTTCTGAAAGTAAGCGTGACAGACTTTTGTCAATTGCTCTCAATGCATGTAAGCAGTGTGAAAGAACAGTCGTTCCAGAAATTGCCGATGTGACTGATGTCGATGGAGTGATTTCTCAATTTAAAGATTTTGACCTTGTTTTGTTTGCAAATGAAAGAGCAAATGTTGGCAAGAAGATTAAAGATCTTGACAAGCATCAAAACATTGCAATCATCGTTGGCTCAGAAGGTGGATTTTCTCAAAAAGAGAAAGAAAAGTTTGAGGGGGCAGGTGCAACGACAATTTCTCTTGGAAAAAGAATTTATAGATGTGAAACTGCGTCAGTTGCAATGATGAGTTTGGTTTCAATTTTAAGCGGAAATTAGTATGAAAGTATCAGTTTTGACACTTGGATGTAAAGTGAACAAATATGAGAGCGACGCTCTCATTTTTGAATTGAAGAAAAGAGGATTTGAAGCGACAGACAGTCTTGAAGAGGCTGATATTTTCATAATCAATACATGTGCTGTGACGAATGAGGCGGAGAAAAAATCTCGTCAAATGATTGAACGTGCAAGAAAGTTTAATCCAAATGCAAAGGTATTTGTCATGGGTTGTGCAAGTCAAAACAGACCAGTGCAATTTGATGACAGAAATGTCAATGTTTTGATTGGCACGGCGAACAAGAAAAAAATTGTTGATATGCTTGAAGAACAAGGGCAAAAGCTTTATGAACTTCCAACCGAATATGAGGATGATTTGTTTTCAGCACAGTCGCTCACAAGAGCGTTTATAAAAATTCAGGATGGCTGCAACAATTTTTGCTCCTATTGCATTATACCATATCTTCGTGGAAGAAGCAGGTCAAGAAAACTTGAAAGTGTTGTGTGTGAGGCATCAAAACTTCATGAAAATGTCAAAGAGATTGTCCTTGTTGGGATTGATGTGTCAGACTATAAAATTGATGGACAAAAGGGGTTGGGGATACTTCTTGAAAGTCTTGATGTTTTTGGAAAGAGACTTCGTCTTTCTTCAATGGAAGATGGACTTATTGATGAGGAATTTATGCAAAAACTTTCTTCGCTTAAAAACTTCTGTCCACACTTTCATTTGTCGCTTCAAAGCGGTTGTGACAATGTTTTGAAGAAAATGAATCGTAAATACACCACAGCACAGTTTGAAGAAAGCGTTCGACTTATCAGAAAATATTTCCCTCTTGCAGGCATAACGACGGACATCATTGTTGGTTTTCCAACAGAGACGGATGAAGATTTTGAAAGTACTTTAAGGTTTGTTGAGAAGATTAAATTTTCACAATTGCACATCTTTCCATATTCAAAGCGGACTGGCACGGCTTCAGCAAAACTTTATGGCGACCTGTCAGGCAAAGTGAAAGCGGAGCGACTTAAACGCTTGGAAGAAGTTGGCAAAAAACATAAACTTGAGTTTATCAAGGAAAACAAGACTGGCAAAGTCTTGATTGAAGAGGTGACAAAAGAATTTGCTTTGGGCTATACCGAAAATTACATAAAGTGTTATTTGAAAGGGGATTTCCAAGTTGGTGACATTGTGGAAGTAGACTTGATTGAACCTTTTAAAGATGGGGCTTTGGCAAGAAAAAAAGTTTAATACTTTATTTGGGTATGGACTTTTGGAAAAAAGTGTGTTAAGATAAATCGAGTTTAAAAGACGGAGGAGCGTTATGGCATTGTTTAACAAAATGACTGACGAAGAAAAAAGGGCAAAAGAAAGAGAAAAGAAAATTGGAAGATTTCAAAAAGAACTCGGAGTTTTTGGTGAACCGGAATATGTTGTAAGAAAAGCAGTTTTGGAATTCGCAAAAACATGTAATTATGGTTGGGGAGAAATGTTTTTGACTGAAGCACAAGAAAAGGATGCAGAGTTTATGCTTCAAATTTTTGGTGCAAATGAAGCCTTACTAAATCAGTATTACATCCCAAGAGAATTGAAATCAGATGAAAGATTTGTTATTGGATATTTGAAATTGGTCTACGCAAGAGAACTTGATTTTAAAAAGAGAAATAATATTGATAAGAGTTTGAAAACTTATGAATATTACAATTTTTTAAAAGATTTCCCTATCAGAACTAACATAGAATTTTTGACGCTTTTTGCAAGAACATTTCCAGAGTGCAACATAATGGAAGTATTCGACAAAATAACGGACGAGAATTATATGTTTGGTGAAGGACAAAAAATGTTTGACCAGTTTGGAGCAATACTTGCAAAGGATGTTTGCATAAGTCAAGCCAGACGACATGGATATAAATTTGTAAGACATATTCCAAGTGATAATCCAAATTATCTTGAAATCATGATGACAGGCATTGAAAAGGATGGATTCAAATCCCTTGCTTATCTTCCAAAAGAGATGATTTGGGAAAATCGAGATCTTATTGTGCTTGCCTCAAAACATGACCACTCGGATGGGCTTAAGAGATATTTTTCAAATACGTTATCTCCTCGTCAAGAGCGTGATTATTTTTGTCATGGAGAATTGCATACCAACACATATATGGAATATGAGTTTTATCCTCTTCGCAAAGCCTTGATTGAGGACGATGCATTGTTTGATGCAATTGATGCTCCAGAAGAGGTAAAAAATGAATTACGTGCAGAAATTGCCAAAAAAACCAAAGAATTTTATGAGCAAGTTAAGCCTTACGAAGAGCGTGGGCTTGTTGCTCCAAAGAATGGTGCAGAAAAATCTGTTGTTCAAAGAATTGCACAAAATATTCAAAATTCAAAAAAAGACAGCAAGTAATGCTGTTTTTTTTGAAAGAAAACTTGACTTAAGGTAAATTTATGTGATAAGATAAGCAAGAATTGTGACCTTGAAAGGTGGTGAGAAAAGAATGACAACAGTTAAAGTAGGAGAAAACGAATCTCTTGAAAGCGCACTTAAAAGATTTAAGAGAAAATGCCAAAAAGATGGAATCATCGGAGATATCAGAAAGAAAGAAGCCTATGACAAGCCAAGCGTAGCAAAGAAGAAAAAGAGCGAAAACGCAAGAAAAAGAGCAAGAAAAAGAGGCTAAAAATAAAGCAGACAATTTTGTCTGCTTTTTCTTTTTACTGTCGGACTATTGTTTGACTTCTTGAGATGTTTTTGAAACCTTTCTTCGTTTTTTCTTTTTAGGTGCTGGTTGTTCCACAAACTCTGGAAAAGGAACTCCAATGCCATTGCAGATTGAAATTGCACTCACTATATTGGTTTTTGAGCCATCTTTCAAAAAACGATTGAGTGTTTGCACATGTATGCCAATTTTTTTGCAAAATTTCTTTTTTGAAATGTTGTTTTCTTCGAAATATTTTTCGACAAGATATCTTTTGTATTTAATCATTCTTTTACTCCATTAAAAATTGAAATCTTTGAGATTTTTCTTGCAAGAAGCATAACATCCAAAATAATGAATGTCAATAATTTTCGACATATTACGCATTATAATATTGTTATGGAACGAAAATTCGCGCAAAGATTGAAAGAATTGAGGACGGAAGCCAATCTATCTTTTGAAAAATTGAGTAAGTTGGTGGGTATAAGTTCGTCTGCACTATGCAATTGGGAAAATAACATCTGTGACATCAGCAGTGACAACTTGCAAGCACTTGCAGACTTTTTTTGCGTGACAACTGATTATTTGCTTGGGCGAGAGGATTAGGTGCCATTGGCACTTTTTTAAATATTTTTTGTTAAATTAACTTATATGGGGAGTTAGTTTTTTCTTTTATTATTTCTAATGGCATTTAAAAGACAAGAGAAAAAATACCTAATGTTTACATTATATAATGTAAGTGTCTATATGTTCTTTTTCTTTTTGTTTTATAATTTTGCTGTTGGGAGGTTTTATGAGAAAAAAGTTGGGGACGAAGATTAAAACATTAAGAGAAGGACGAGGACTTTCAGTAAGGGCGTTAAGCAAAGAGTTAAATGTAAGAAAACAGACACTTATTCGCTGGGAGAAAGGTGAAGTTCGTATGAGGCTGTGTTATCTTATAAAAATTGCAGAATATTTTGATGTTTCTATGGATTTTTTATTAGGATTAAAAGATTGATTTTGTGATGTAAAATCTTTTGAAAAACAACTAAGTTGTGGTAAAATATTTTTATGAAATTTGACATTGACTCTTTGAATGACGAGCAAAAGGAAGCACTCTTTCAGACTGAAGGAGTTGTTTTGGTCACTGCTGGGGCTGGAAGTGGAAAGACAAGATTGCTCACCCACAGGATTTGTCATTTGATTGAAAAAGGCGTCTGCCCATATAACATCCTTGCAATCACATTCACAAACAAAGCGACAAACGAGATGAAAGAAAGACTTTTTTCTATGGGGGTTGAGCGTGTTTGGATTTCGACTTTTCACTCAATGTGTGTGAGAATTTTGCGTGAAAACATAGATTGTCTTGATGGATATGATCGCAATTTCACAATCATTGCCGAGGCTGACAGAGACAAAATTTTGAAAGATTTGCTCAAAAAATATCAATGCGAAGAGGACGAAAAAAATAGAGTTATTTCGCACCTTGAAAACATCAAAAACAAGGGGCTTGACATTGCTGATTACTTTTCTGCTTTGAGAGAATTTGGAAAAAATTCGCAACTTAAAATTTATGAAAAAATCTGTTATGACTATGAAGATTTTTTGCACAAAAACAACTCTCTTGATTTTGATGATTTGCTCAACAAAACTCTTTTCATGTTCCACAACTTCAAGGATGTTTTGTTGCACTATGCATCGCGATTTGAGTATATTTTGGTGGATGAATTTCAAGACACAAATTTGGTGCAATATAAACTGATTAAATTGCTTTCAAGTGTTCATAAAAACCTTTTTGTTGTTGGGGATGAAGACCAATGCATCTATTCTTGGAGAGGGGCAAATTTTCAAAATATTTTCAATCTTAAAGACGATTTTGAAGATGTGAAAGTGTTTAAACTTGAGAGAAATTATCGTTCTACAAAAAACATCCTGACGCTTGCAAACAATGTGATTGTAAACAACAAAGAACGGCTTTCAAAAAATCTTTGGACAGACAAGGATGCTGGGGAAAAACCTGTTGTTTTCACCGCTTTTGATGAAAGAGATGAGGCTATGTTTGTGGCAAGAACAATTGATGATTTGCTTGTTCAAGGTTATTCCTACAGTGACTTTGCGGTGCTTATGAGGGTCAATGCTTTGTCAAGGTCGATTGAGGACGCTTTTATGGCGTTTCGCATGCCATACAAACTTTATGGTGGCTTTAAGTTTTATGAAAGGGTAGAAGTGAAAATGGTTTTGTCCTATCTTTCCATTTTTTCAAATCCAAAGGATGAGATATCGCTTCTTAAAATTATCAATTTTCCTAAGCGAGGAATTGGCGAGGCTGCCATATTAAATTTGCAAAATGAGGCTGGCGAAAAGGGACTTTTGGAATATCTTTTGAGTGACAAATTTAAGTTTTCAAAATATCATTCAAAACTTGAAAAATTTGTTGAAAATATCAAAAAATTATATTCACAGTTGGACACATTGACACTCGTTGAATTTGTAGAAAAAGTCGTGAAAATTTTTGAATTGGAACATGCTTTTGCTGGCAAGGATGAGTCTTCGATTGAAAAGGTGGAGAACATTGAAAGTTTGCTTTCAAGTGTTTCGGAATTTCAAGATTTAAACGATGACGCAACCCTTTCTGACTTTCTTTCAAATGTTATGCTCAAAAGCGACAGTGATGACATTCAAGAAGGAGGTTATGTTTCCGTTTCAACAATTCATGCTGTCAAGGGACTTGAGTTTAAAGTGGTCTTTTTGGTTGGGCTTGAGGAAGGTCTTTTTCCGCTTTCTCGTGCCATGAACAGTGTAAGTGAACTTGAAGAAGAACGCCGACTAATGTATGTTGCAATCACAAGGGCGGAAGAGAGGCTTTATCTTGTGCATGCTGAAAAAAGATATATGTATGGCAAAAGTAATTATCAAAAGGTCAGTCGTTTTGTTGGTGAACTTGGAATTGTTTCAAAAGAGCGACCAAAACTTTTCAGTGTTGCAAGAGAATATGAAGAAAAAGAGGACAATTTTGACAGTGGATTTGAGGTTGGTGACAATGTCAACCATTCTCGTTTCGGATATGGGAAAATCGTCAATATTTCTGATGATGGGCTTGTTGCTGACATTGATTTTGATGATTTTGGAAGAAAAAGTCTGATGCTTAATTTGGCAAATCTTGAAAAGGTGGAGGGGTGTGATGAGTGATAAAACTGAACTGATGAAAGAACTTATCAAGAAAATTGAACTTTACAACTATCATTACTATACTCTTGACAATCCTATTGTTTCTGACAAAGAATATGACAAGGTTTATTATGAACTTGTTGATCTTGAAGAAAAAACAGGTGTAGTTTTGCCAAACTCTCCAACGCAGAGGGTTGGTGGAGAGATTTTAAGTCAGTTTGTTAAAAGAAAGCATGAACATAAACTTTATAGTCTTATGAAAGTCAGATCCTTTGATGATCTTGAAAAGTGGATTGATGAGATGCATGAGTTTGACAAAAACACTGATTTTGCACTTGAATACAAATTTGATGGGCTTCAACTTGTGCTTGAATATGACGATGGAGAATTTAAAAGTGCTACCACTCGTGGAAATGGTGAAGTTGGAGAAGATGTTTCGGCGCAGGTCAGGACAATTGCAACTGTGCCTCTCAAGATTTCCTATAAAGACCGCCTGATTGTGCAAGGTGAGGGCATGATGACAAAAAAAGCTCTTGAAATTTACAATCGAAAGGCAGAAATTCCTCTTAAAAACACTCGAAATGGTGTTGCTGGTGCAATTCGTAATCTTGATCCAAAAGAGACAGCAAAGAGAAAGTTGGATTTCTTTTGCTATTCAATTATTTTTTGCGACAAGCGGTTCATATCTCAAGAGGAAATGCATATTTTCTTACTTGAAAATGGATTTAATGTGGGGGATTATTTCAAAATTTGTCACTCTCTTAATGACATTACAGAAAACATTGAAGAGGTTGGAAAGTTGAAATCTGAACTTCAGGTTGACATTGATGGGATGGTTATCAAAGTCAATAATGTTGCCCATCGTGAAGAGATTGGTTATACAAACAAATTCCCAAAGTGGGCAAGAGCATTCAAGTTTGAAGCGGAAGAGACTTCAACAATGCTTGAAGATGTCATCTGGCAGGTTGGAAGAAGCGGAAAGGTTTCTCCAATTGCTGTTTTAGAACCCGTGGAACTTGCAGGGGCGACAATTTCTCGTGCGACGCTTAACAACATTGAAGATATAAGAAAAAAGAATGTTTTTCTTAAAAGCAGGGTTTTTATCAGGAGAAGCAACGAGGTTATTCCAGAAGTCTTGGGCTTGGCTGAAAAATATGAAAATTCACAAGATATTGTTGAGCCTGTGGTTTGTCCATGTTGTGGAGAGAAACTCATCAAAAAAGGTCCACTTCTTTTCTGCAAAAATCACGATGGGTGTAAGGAGCAAATTGTCGCAAGACTTACTCATTTTGTCAGCCGTGATGCGTTTGATATTGTTGGGCTTTCCGAGAAAACCATTTCACAATTTTATGATGAGTTGGGACTTCGACATTTTTCAGATCTTTATTCTCTTACAAAAGAACAACTTATAGAACTTGAAAAATTCAAAGAGAAAAAGGCAGACAATGTGCTTAAAGCCCTTGAAAAAAGCAAGCATATTGATTTTTCAAAATTTTTGCTTGGGCTTGGAATAAGTGAAGTTGGTGTTAAAACCGCCAAGGATTTGGCGAAACGTTTTAAAACACTTGAAAATCTTAAAAAAGCAACCTTTGAAGAAATTATTGAAATTGAAGATATAGGTGAAATAATTGCTCAAAATATCATTGAATTTTTTAGTGATGTAGACAATTTGAGCGAAATTGACAGATTGCTTGCGGTTGGTGTTTCTCCAAAACATGAAGACTTGCAAAAATCAAACAAACTTGAAGGATTGACTTTTGTGCTTACTGGGACACTTCCAAATATGTCAAGGCAAGAGATGACAAAGTTGATTGAAGAAAATGGTGGGAAAACTGCCTCATCAGTTTCAAAAAACACCTCTTTTGTGATTGCTGGTGAGGAAGCGGGAAGCAAACTTGACAAAGCGAAGACTCTTAATATTACAATTTTGACAGAAGCGGAATTTTTGTCCAAATATATTGATAATTAAGCTTCGGCGTGATATAATAAATTATATACGGAGGAAAAATTATGGCTGCACCAGCACCTTTTGGGAAATGTCCAATTTGCAAACACCCTGTGTCTATAGAAATGTTGCCAATGGGTTTTAAAGTGGATGGACAAGGTAGAAAGAAAAAAGTTAAAATGTCAGCGGTTTTTGATGCGGCTTTATCTCAAACTCTTAGATGGACAGGAGAAATGCTTGGAAGAAGTATTGCATCTGCCATTACAGCTGGGACCGCTTCACCTGTTGCTGGGAAAAGACAACTTTATTATACTTGCAATTTTTCCGGCTCGGATGATGGAGAGCCTGCTTGTCCTCTTTGTTATTCAAAGAGTAAGGCTTATTTGGAAAAGACTCCACTTGGAACATTTACTTTGGTTGGAGATGCAACAGGACTTTCAATTGAAATGATGAGAGCTGTGTATACATCAAAAAAACAAATGTATGATATGCAACAAAAAATGAAGAAAAAGAAATAATATGTTTTAAATTTAAAATTCACTTTTTATGAAGAGTGAACTTTTTCTTTTTTTGATGATTTATATTTTGAAAATCTCTTGACAAAGTTTCTTTAAATATATATAATAACAAGGTGTTTCGTTGTCGGAAACCATGCTTAATTTTTTAAGCATAAACAAACAACAGGTGGCAAGCCGATTTAAAGTGATTTAGTTTCGGCATAAGTTTTGAAAAAAACTGACAGGAAAAAGGGAAACAAACCCCACCGATTTGAAGGAAAAGTTCTTCAAAGTCACAAAAAGTGATTGTGTTGTTCATGTTTGATTAAAAAGCATTTTCTATGGCACGAACTCATATTCGTGCCTTTTTTATGACACAGGTGTAAAGTCGATGCAATTTTTGTATACATCAAGAAAAAGATTATTAAGGAGAAAAAGATGCCTACATTTAACCAATTGGTAAGAAATGGCAGAAAGAGTTTTGAAAAGAAGAAGAAAGCTCCACTTTTGGAAGAATGCCCACAAAAACGTGGTGTTTGCTTGTCAGTAAGAACAGCAACTCCAAAAAAGCCAAACTCTGCTCTTCGAAAAATTGCCAGAGTTAAACTTTCAAATGGTCAAGAAGGAACTTGCTACATCCCTGGAATTGGACACAACTTGCAAGAGCACAGTGTCGTTCTCGTTCGTGGCGGACGTGTTAAGGACCTTCCTGGTGTGAGATATCACATCGTTCGTGGGACTCTTGATACCGCTGGCGTTGCAAACAGAAAGCAAAGCCGTTCTAAGTATGGTGCAAAGAGACCAAAATCAGGCAAGTAAGATTGTGCTGAAGTAAAAATTAAAAAAAGGAGTAAAACACAATGCCAAGAAGAAATAGTGCTGTCAAGAAAGAAGTTTTACCTGATCCAATTTATAATAACAAAGTTGTTACAAAACTTATCAACCAAGTTATGATGAGTGGAAAGAAAGGTCTTGCACAAAGAATTGTTTATGGTGCTTTCGATATTTTGAAAGAGAAAACTGGTGCAGAACCTCTTGATGTTTGCCTCACAGCAATCGAGAATGTAAAACCTATGCTTGAAACAAAAGGACGCAGAGTTGGTGGTGCAACATACCAAGTTCCAATGGAAATTCGTCCTGAAAGAAGACAAACTCTTGCAATTCGTTGGATCGTTGCAAATGCAAGAAAGAGAACTGGTGAAAGAAACATGAATGAAAAGCTTGCTGGTGAACTTTTGGATGCTTACAACAACACGGGCGCTTCAATCAAAAAGCGTGATGAAATGCATAGAATGGCTGAAGCTAACAAGGCTTTTGCACACTACAAGTGGTAAAATTTTCATTTCTTGAGCGATGTGCTTTGTTTCTAATTTATTTTCATATAAGTCATGTGCGATTAGGCACACTCCTTATCTGAAAATAAATTGAGCCTTGCACCTCATCTCAATAAAAGAAAATTTTGCTCTTGAAAGGTATTTTCCACCAGCGAATTGGTCGCAACTTAAAGTGGAAGATTTGAGAGGGATGGAAAGGATTTAACAGAACTCTCAAAAAAAGTAAATTTTAGTTAAAATCAAAACAATTTTGGAGGATAAAATGGTAAGCAGATTTGAAATGTACAAAGCATATCACGCAGCAGTTAAAAAGGCTGAGGAAGCACAAAAACTTGAAGCGGAAGCAAAAAACACAAAAACTGCTTATGTTAAAGGACAAAAAGTCGTTCAATCTCCAAAAGAAAAATAGTTTTTGGAAATTTCACACCATGGTTTAAGAAAACTTAAAATTGTGAAAAATTTAATTTAGGAGAAAAAATATGGCTACAAACCTTGAGATGACCAGAAATGTCGGTATTATGGCTCACATCGATGCTGGAAAAACTACCACTACAGAAAGAATTCTTTACTATACTGGTAAAAGCCACAAAATCGGTGAAGTTCACGACGGTCAGGCTACAATGGACTGGATGGCTCAGGAACAAGAAAGAGGTATCACAATCACTTCTGCCTGCACCACATGCCAATGGAAAGGTCACAAAATCAACATCATTGACACTCCAGGACACGTTGACTTCACTGTTGAAGTTGAACGTTCTTTGAAAGTTCTTGATGGATCTGTTCTTGTGCTTTCCGCAAGAGATAAGGTTCAACCTCAAACTGAAACTGTTTGGAGACAAGCCGCAAACTACAAAGTTCCTATCATCATCTATGTAAACAAAATGGACAGAGATGCTGCAGATTTCTTTGGTTGCGTTGATTCAATCAGAGACAGATTGAAGACAAACCCACTTCCAATTCAAATGCCAATCGGAGAAGCTGACACTTTCAGTGGAATCATTGACCTTCTCACAATGAAGGCTGAAATCTATGAAGATGACATGGGCACAAAAATCAATGTCTGCGATATTCCTGAAGAATACAAAGCAAAGGCTCAAGCACTTCATGATGACATGATTGAAAAAATCGTTGAAACAGATGATGCTCTTCTTGAAAAGTTTTTCAATGGAGAGGAAATTTCTTTGGACGAACTTAAAAAGACTTTGAGAAAAGCAACAATCGCAAGAATACTTGTTCCTGTTCTTTGTGGTTCTTCTTATAAGAATAAGGGTGTTCAGATGCTTTTGGATGCTATGGTTGAATATCTTCCATCTCCACTTGACATAGATCACATTGCTGGAACAAACCCAGACACAGGTGCAGAAGAAACAAGAGCACCAAGCGAAGACGCTCCATTTGCTGGTCTTGCATTCAAGATTATGACAGACCCATTTGTTGGTCGTCTTGCGTTCTTCAGAGTTTACTCTGGAAAACTTACTGCAGGCTCTTATGTTTACAACTCAAACAAGGGTGAAAAAGAAAGAGTTGGAAGACTTATCAGAATGCACTCAAACCAAAGAGAAGAGATCAAAGAAGTTGGCGCTGGTGACATTGCTGCCATCGTTGGTCTTAAAGACACAATCACAGGTGAAACTCTTTGTGATGAAAAGAAACCAATCGTTTTGGAAAGTATGGAATTCCCAGAACCAGTTATCAGAGTTGCAATCGAACCAAAAACAAAACTTATGCAAGAAAAAATGGTTCTCGCACTTGTGAAACTTGCTGAAGAAGATCCAACTTTCAAAACATACACAGACCAAGAAACTGGTCAAACAATCATCGCTGGTATGGGAGAGCTTCACCTTGAAATCATCGTTGACAGACTTCTTCGTGAATTTAAAGTTGAAGCAAATGTTGGTGCTCCTCAAGTTGCTTATAAAGAAACAATCAGAAAAGCAACAAAGGCAGAAGGAAAGTTCATCAGACAGTCTGGTGGTAAGGGACAATATGGTCACTGCGTGATCAATATCGAGCCTCTTGAGCCAGGAACAGGTTATCAATTTGAAGATAAGACTGTTGGTGGATCAGTTCCAAAAGAATATATCCAACCAATCAACAACGGAATTCAAGAAGCTTGCAAGACTGGTGTTATTGCTGGATATGAAACTGTTGACTTCAAAGTTACTTTGATTGATGGTTCTTATCACGAAGTTGACTCTTCAGAAGCAGCCTTCAAGATTGCTGGTTCTATGGCGTTTAAGGATGGTGCGTTGCACGCAGACCCAGTTCTTCTTGAACCTATCATGAAAGTTCAAGTTGAAGTTCCAGATGACTATCTTGGAACAGTTATGGGCAACTTGACTTCTCGTCGTGGAATTTTGACTGGAAACGAAACAAAACCAGGCGTTCAAGTTGTAAATGCAGAAGTTCCACTTGGAGAAATGTTTGGTTATGCAACAGATTTGCGTTCTCAAACACAAGGTCGTGGGACATTCACTATGGAATTCTTGAAATATGCTGAAGTTCCAAGAAACATTGCCGAAACTATTGTTGGAAACAGAAAGAAATAACAGTTTCTGTCAAAAATATATCAAAAATGTTTTGACATTTACAAAATATATGTTAAAATGTAACAGTAAAAAATAAAAAGGAGATTTTAAAAATGGCTACAGGTAAGTATGACATTACTAAACCACACGTTAACGTTGGTACAATCGGACACGTTGACCATGGTAAAACTACATTGACTGCTGCTATTACAATGTATAGCGCAGCAAAGGGCTTTGCTCAAAAGATGAGATACGATGAAATCGACAAAGCTCCAGAAGAAAAAGCAAGAGGAATCACAATCAACACAGCACACGTTGAATATCAAACAGAAAAGAGACACTATGCTCACGTTGACTGCCCAGGACACGCTGATTATGTTAAAAACATGATTACTGGTGCCGCTCAAATGGACGGCGCAATCCTTGTTGTTGCTGCAACAGATGGTCCTATGCCTCAAACAAGAGAACACATTTTGCTTGCTAGACAGGTTGGTGTTCCTTATATCCTCGTTTTCATGAACAAAACTGATCAAGTTGACGATCCAGAACTTTTGGAACTCGTTGAAATGGAAATCAGAGAACTTTTGAACGAATATGGATTCCCAGGAGATGACACTCCAATCATTAAAGGTTCAGCTCTCAAAGCATTGGAAGCTGCTCAAGCTGGAAATGTAACAGATTCTGCTTGTGCTCCTATTCAAGAACTTCTTGACGCTCTTGATTCTTATATCCCTGAACCAGAAAGAGACACTGACAAACCTTTCCTTATGCCAGTTGAAGACGTTTTCACAATCACAGGTCGTGGAACTGTTGCTACTGGAAGAATCGAAAGAGGTGTTGTAAGAATCAATGATGTTGTTGAAATCGTTGGTATGGGCGCAAAGAAACAAACAGTTGTAACTGGTGTTGAAATGTTCAGAAAGACAGTTGATGAAGGTATCGCTGGATTCAACGTTGGTATTCTTCTTCGTGGTATCCAAAGAACAGAAATCGAAAGAGGACAAGTTCTTTGCAAACCAGGAACAATTAAACCTCACACAAAATTTGCTGCTGAAGTTTACGTTTTGAAGAAAGAAGAAGGCGGACGTCACACTCCATTCTTCAATGGTTACAGACCACAATTCTATTTCAGAACAACTGACGTAACAGGAACAATTGAACTTCCTGCAGGTGTTGAAATGGTTATGCCTGGAGATAACATCAAGATGACAATCGAACTTTCAAAAGAAATTGCCATCGAACAAGGACTTCGTTTTGCTATCCGTGAAGGCGGAAGAACAGTTGGTTCTGGTGTTGTTTCACAAGTTATTGAATAATAACAATAATTCTAAAAAGACTGGGATTTCCAGTCTTTTTTTGTTGTTTAGTTGTAAAAAAAAGACCAAAATTTCGGTCTCTTTTATTTGCCATTTCTATCTTTTGGGGACTTAGCTGGAGTTTTTCCTTCATCAACCTGTGCGAGTAAGAGAGCAGAACAGAAAATTTGATTATCTGTATTTTTAGTTCCGGATTGGATGTTTGCAAAGCCTTTATCTGTAATTTTTTTTGCTAGTTCGGCATCACCACCAGTTGCATAAAGACTGGTGAGTGCGATTTCAAATTTCATAAGATTTTGTGTGGCACAGGCTGATTCGAAAACCCCAGCAATGGTTTGTGGGTTGCTGTTTTCCCATGGGTTGTTTTCTCTTCCCCATTTTTTCATATTAAAATTAAGAAGGCTTGATGCTTTTTCTGTTTCAACCAAGTCTGAAAGGCAATATTCAATGTTTGCTCTGATGTCATCTATATTTTCACATTTTAATTGACAGCCTTGGTTTGTTTGGCTTAACATTGTTCCAAACTCATAATTTTGGTCGTCCATTATTCTAAGAATGGAATCTTTTATAAGCAATAAGGATTTGTAATCTTCAACTATTTCTTTAAGTTTTCTCATTTTTTTCTCCTATGTATTTTTGAAATTTGAAAAAATGAATTTTCTTCATTTATATATTGAGTATAACACATATAATTTGCTATTTCAAGACCCATTTTTGATTTTTTTGACAAAATCATACCTTTTGAAACTGATTTTTATTTTGTTACATGTGGATTTTATGCTATAATCTTTATTATAAGCGAGAAAAATTATGGGATTGATGAATTATATCTATAAATTTTTTGGATTTGAAAGTGATGATGTCAAAGTGGTTGCAAAAAAGAAAAATCCACAAAAAGCAACCTACAATTTGAAAATCAAGCAGGACATGCCGGAAGAAATTGATGGTGTGAAAGTTTTTTATCCTGAAGATTTTGAAGAGTGCAAAGAAAGAGCAGATTTGTTGAAGAAAAACACTCCTTTTTTCCTTGATTTTCGTGCTTGTAGCAACAATGAGAAAAACAAAGCATTAAATTATATCAGTGGCGTTATTGCTGTTCTAGGTGCAAGTATGGAAGAAGTTGAAAAAAATCTTTACATTTTTTTGCCTAAAAATATGAAAATTGAGAGAGAATGAATATGAAAAGTGGTTCTTGTCCAAAATGTGCAAGTGAAGACATTTTGGTTTTTTCGCAAAGTGGGAAAGAGAAATTTGTGGATTGTGAAAAAATTGGAAACCTTAAGGGCGAAATTGTTACAACAAGATATGTTTGTTGCAATTGTGGTTATTCAGAGCGTTATTTTGAGGATGAAAACCTTGAAAAGTTGAAGAAGAAATACAAAAAAGTGAGAGGTTGAGCTTTTTGAAAAAGAAAGATTGGATCAAATTTTCCGTTATGATGGCAATAATTGTTGCAATTCTCGTGGTTGACTTGGTCACAAAGTATGTCTTTGATGCAAAATTGGCAGGAGGGGAATCTGTGACAGTTATTCCTTATCTTTTCAATTTCCGAATTGTGCATAATTATGGTGCAGCATGGGGTATGCTTGCTGGGAAGCAAGTCTTTTTGATTGTTTTAACCTTTATTTTTCTTGGAATTTTCATTTTTTATTATATCAAAGAAAAAAACAAATCTTGGCTTTTGAATGTTACCTTTGGCTTCCTTTTTGCAGGTTGCTTGGGCAATCTTTATGACAGACTTATTTTTGGATATGTGAGAGATATGATTGAATTTGATTTTTGGAAAAGTTTTCCAATTTTCAATTTTGCAGATGTTGCCTTAAGTGTTGGGGTTGTTCTTTTGGTTGTCTATTTAATTATCTATTTTGTCAAAGAAACAAAAGCAAAGAAGGTTGACAAAAGAGATGAATAAGGAAATTTTTGTCACTGAAAGTGGTGTGGGAAAAAGAATTGACGCATTTCTTGTTGAAATTTTTCCTGATTTTTCTCGTTCTCATGTCAAAAACTTGATCGATAAGGGATTGGTTAAGGTTGATGGTAAATTGCCAAACAAGGCTGGTCTTTTGCTTAAAAATGGTCAAATGATCGAAATCGAACCACTTTTGCCTCAAAAAATATCGACAGAAGCGGAAGATGTTGATTTTGAGATTGTTTATGAAGACAAAGATTTGGCTGTGATTAATAAACCTCAAGGATTGGTGGTGCATCCATGCACTTCAACAAAAAATGGAACACTTGTCAATGGGCTTTTGGCGAAAATCAAAGATTTAAGTGGTATAAACGGACAGCTTCGTCCAGGGATTGTTCACAGACTTGATAAGGATACAAGCGGTCTTTTGGTGGTTGCAAAAAATGATTTTGCTCATGTGAGCCTTGCTGAGCAAATCAAAAATAAGACTTGTCATAGACATTATTTGTCACTTCTTGAAGGGCATTTAAGAGATGGTGCAGGCAGAATTGAGACATACATAAAAAGAGACCCTAAAAATCGAAAAAAGATGTCCGTGCAGTCGACAGGCAGGCTTGCAATCACTGATTATAAAGTGCAAAAATGGTTTGATGATTGTTGTTTGGTTGAATTTGTTCTTCAAACTGGAAGAACTCATCAAATTAGGGTGCATGCAAAATATTTGGGGCATCCAGTCGTTGGTGACAAGCTTTATGGCAAGGAGAAAAAGGGGCTTGTAGGACAACTGCTTCATGCCTATAAACTTTCGTTTACACATCCAAAAACTGGAAAGTTTATGGAGTTTGAAGTGGATCTGCCAGATTATTTTAAAGGGTATATAAAAACATTGGAGAAATAACATGATTATTTTTATTAGGCATGGACAAACAAAAGAAAATCTTGAGGGAATCAATACAGGGCGAAAAGATATCCCTCTCAACAAGACTGGCAAAGTTCAGGCAAAAGAATGTGCCCAAATCATGATGTGGGACAAGTTTGATGTTGTGTATTGTTCTCCACTTAAAAGAGCAAAACAGACAGCAAAAATCATTATGAAACATCACAAACATGTTCCAATCATCTATGATGATCGACTTGTGGAGAGGGAAGATGGCTCTGCCACTGGTATGAAACAAAGTGAAGCCTATCCTAAATTTGTTTGGGATTTTAAGAAAAAATATGACTTTGAAAATTTTGAGCAGCCTGCGGAAATGTTTAAAAGGGTTTCAGGCTTTTATGATGAGATTTTGCCAAAACATAAGGGACAAAAGGTGGTCATCATTGCACATGATGGAGTTGGGAAAATCAGTCGTATGTATTTTGAAGGGTTGCCAGAATGCAAAAACCTCGATGGCTTCTTGTTTGACAACGCCAGACCTTATGTTTTAAGTGAAGATTAGATAAGAAATTCAGCAGAATTAATTGAAATAAAAAAAATGCACATGTGCATTTTTTATTTATTATACTTTTCCACCATCAATGTTTTTTGTTGAAGCTGTTTTTGATGATGTAAGTTTTTGCTGAAGTGATGCTGGAAGTGGAGTTGCAATTTCGTTGTCAAGATTTGCGGTGACCAAAATAGATTTAAGTTCTGGCGACATGTGCTTTTCCGCCCATCTTTCCGCACATTCAGTTGTTTTTCCATAAAAAGTATCTTCTACGCCAATTGCTCCGACATAATCAAGAGTAACAAGAAGCATCACTTTGCTCTGTTTAAGTTCGCATTTTTCTTTATTTAGCCATATGTATTTGATTCCATTATCTTCTACAATAGGAGCAGTGTTTGAATACTCGGTTTGACTTGCAATGAATGTTGGTTGATTTGATCCTTTGAAATAAAAAAGTTCGTGTATATTAAGAGTGGTTGTCCTATCCAAAGGATTACAAGATTTTACTAAATTGGAATTTTTGTCATAGATTGGCATACAAGACACTCGAAAGCCGGCGCCAGATTCTAAATTTTTCCTCGTGTAATATGTTTCGAAAAGTCCATCTTCACATAAATAGCAAGCAATGGTTTCAGGTTTCTTATAAAGAGCATTGTTTATCTCTTCTTTAGCAGGTCTTACAATTTCAAATCTTGTAATTCCATAGCCCTTGCCATCGTAGCACTTAAAACGCTTGGTTCTATGTCCTGAATTTACTGATACGGGATTCCCATTTGAGTCGGGCTCTGCATCTGTGGAAACAAATGCGCTCATAAAGGCTGGAAATTTTTTATATAAATATTCCACGCACTCTATCGCACTAAAAACAAAAGCTTTTCCTTGCATTTTTCCTCCTAAAGATAAGGCAATTATATTATATGTTGGGCTTAATGTCAATAGGCGCTTATTATATAAGTAGGAATATAATGTTTTACTTACATAAATATAATGTATTTTTCGCATTATTCTCTTGACAAAAAGGGCGTTTTTCTGCTAAAATATCAAAGTATCCGCATGGTATGGGTTTTGAAAGTAAGATTTGTTGCGATAAGTTTCTTATTTGCAATGGAAAGTGTCGAAGACACCACCCGGACAGCGAGTTTGGATAGAGGAGGTAAGAATTTATGTTTGCAGTGGTTCAAACTGGTGGAAAGCAATACAATGTCACAGAAAACGATGTGCTTAAAGTTGAAAAACTTTCTGGCGAAGTTGGAAGCAAGATTAAACTTGATGTTCTCTTGGTTTCAGATGGAAACAAGACTGTTGCTGGAACACCAACTGTTAAGGCGGCTGAAGTTTTGGCTGAAATTGTTGCTCACGGAAAAGGTGACAAAATCGTTGTATTCAAATACAAACCAAAGAAAAATGTCAGAAGCAAACAAGGTCACAGACAACCTTGGACAGAAATTAAAATTGTTTCAATAAAGATGTAATTATGACTAGAATTACAATTTTCAAAAAAAATGGAAAAATTTGTGAGTATCAAATCAAAGGTCATAGTGGATTTGCTGAAGAGGGCAGTGACATTGTTTGTGCTGGGATTTCAACTGCAGGACAGATGGCTTTGATTGCTCTTAATGAGGTTTTGAAATTGGATGTTGAGTTTGACATCAAAGACGCATATTTGCATGTTTTCTTGAAAGATTTTCAAGATGAAAAGGCTCAAGTTGTTTTGAGCGCAATGGAAAAAACTTTTGAAGATATCACAAAAAATTATGATAAAAATGTTAGAATGGAGGTTAGAGATGTTTGTTAATTTACAACTTTTTGCTCACCACAAAGGTGGCGGAAGCACAAAGAACGGCAGAGATTCTCAAGGTCAACGTCTTGGCGTGAAAGCTTACGCTGGAGAATTTGTGACTGCAGGTTCAATCATCGTAAGACAACGTGGCACAAAGATTTATCCTGGTGCAAATGTTGGAATCGGAAAAGATTATACTCTTTTTGCTCTTAAAGATGGAAAAGTTCAATTCGGAAAAGGCAAAGGAAAAGATATCGTTTCAGTTGTTGCTGAATAGTTTTTTAAGGGCTCGAACTTGAGTCCTTTTTTCATTTGTTGAGGAAAAAAATGAAATACATATTGGAAAATAATAAAATTAATATTATTGGTAAAGAAGATTTCAATCCGGAACACATTTTGGAGTGTGGACAGATTTTTTCATTTTATAAAGATGATGATGGCAATTATATCGTATCATCGTTGGATAAATGTGCAAAGATTTTTGAAAATAAGACAGGATTTGTTATTGAAACAAATTTCCCAGAATATTTTGAGAACTTTTTTGATCTTAAAACTGATTATGCAAAAATTAAATCTCATTTAAGTCAATTTGAAATTCTTAAAAAACCAATTGAATATGGTTATGGCATAAGAATCCTGAAGCAAAATTTGTTTGAAACTCTTATTTCTTTTATCGTTTCAGCAAACAACAATATAAAAAGAATCAAATTGATTCTCAATCGAATAAAAGAGAAGTATGGAACTTGTATGAATGGTTATTTTGCCTTTCCAACCAGAGAGCAACTTTTGAGCGCAACTGAAGCCGATTTTGCAGAGCTAGGTGCAGGTTATCGAGCAAAATACCTTTTTGAAGTTCTTCGTCAAGTTGATGAAGACAGGCTGTTGCAGTGGGACTCACTTCCAACAAAAGAATTAAGAAATAATTTGGTTTCGCTTATGGGTGTTGGACCAAAAGTTGCAGATTGCGTGCTTTTGTTTGGTTATGGCAGAGGAGATGTTTTTCCTGTTGATACTTGGATTGAGCAAATGTATGACAGATTTTATACTCACATTGACAACAGGGAGAAGGTGAGAGAAAATTTGGTGGCTGAATTTGGCGAACTTTCAGGCTATGCTCAACAATATCTATTTTTCTTTATGAGAGAGGGTATGTAAAAAATTTTACAAAAAGTATTGCAAAAATGTTTTAAAAGTGATAGAATATATTTAAATTATTATTTAGGAGGGTTTTTGAAATGAAAAAATTCACAAAGAAAGCTATAACCTTTGCACTTACAGGTGTGTTGGGCCTTTCTACTATGGCTGGGCTGGTAGCATGCGATAATGAAAAACCTCCAGTTGACCCAAATCCGCCAATTGTGATTCCTGACCCAAATCCACCAGTTGACCCAAAACCAGTTGAGCCAGAGATTCCTACAGATGCTTATGATGAATTTGTCGCAAGAATGGGTGCCAACAATTGCTATTCTTACACGTACACTAAAAATGGAAGGGAAACATGGTATAAATTTCAAGGTGACAAAATGGTTGTTGATGGGTATAAAACATTTTTGTATCTTGAAAAAGGTGTGACTTATCAACTTTCTTATGATGAAACAGAAGAAAAATATCGCAAGACAGTTTCAGAGACAACTCTTGATGTTGAATCATATATCCTTTCCGATCTTAATCTTGCAGTTCTTACTTCTTATGATGAAGATTCTGAAGAATACACAGTTTCTATGGCAGGTCAAACATGGAAGATGTTAGTTTCGGATTCTAGGCTTGTTCTTGAAAGTGGAGATGTTCAACATAAGGTTGAGGCTGTTGATTTGATTAATGTTAATCTTCCATCACAAGATAAAATCATTGATGACACAACATCAATTGATCCAAAGCCTCCAGTGGTTGAGCCAGATGACCCAATTGTTGAAGACAAAGTCTACACAATCAATGCTCAAGGTGTGAGAGTTTACAATAGCAAACTTCTTGCAGAAACAATCAAAGAAGCACTCAACACTCAAGTTGGCAATGGAACTTTGTATGGAGCAATCACATATGGAATTGGAACGACAGTTGATGAAGTTTTGTTTATTTCAACTCAAGGGGAAGATATAAAAATTGGAGCAGTTGCATCTGGGGCAGGTGCAAGTGGAAAAACTTTAGGAATTTTTACAATTAAAAATGATAGTGTTTCAACATGGTCTGAAAATAAACAAGTTTGGATTGATGGTTTTGTAAAAAATAAAAATATCTCTGTTAATGGTGTAAGAGGTGTTGATTTTAAAAAGTCAGAAGAAAACAAAGAACAATTGACTGAGATATTTGAAAAAGTGCTTGATAAATATGCAACCAATGGTGTTCAAGCTCAAAGTAAGAATATATTAGGAACACCAATTCCAAGATTTGAAAATTCAACTGTTTTGTGTGTTTATGAATATGCTGGGGATCAAGAGGGAATTGCCGCCTTAGATATGGGCAATATTCACCACATTGGCTTGGTGGGTGTTGTGATTGATAAGAATGGAGAGCCTGTTTTCTTGAACTTGGGAGTTGCAACCACAGATTTTGTAAGTGCTTATGATACAATTTTGAATACAAATAACAGTGTAAACAATGAATTTATCGTTTTTGAGCAAGTTCAAAAAATTGAAGCAAATAAAGATTTTTATCAAAAGGAATCTTCTAAAGAAAAAAACAGTGTAAAAGCAAAAGAAGTTGCTCTTCCAGCAGGAAGAAGCAAAGAATAATTGTGAAAAGGATTGATGGTTTTCAATCCTTTTTTCTTATTAAGAAAAAATATGAGAAAAATATTGTTTTTTTGGAATTTTTGTGATAAGATAAAGATATGAAGAAAAAGAAGAGATTTTATCGAATTTTGTCTTTTATGTTCTGTTGTATGTTCTTCCTTTTTGCTGGATGCAGTGCAAGTGGGGGTTCTGGCAATGGTGACAATGTTGCAGTGTTGGCTGGAACGAAAGTTTTGACAAGACCAGCAGGCTATTCTTTCTCTGATGCAGTTGGGGTGTATTCAGAGAATTATTACAATTTGTTTGCGGCAAACATTTTAAATCTATTGTATCTTTATCAAGTAGGCGGATTTAGAGATTTCATTTTAAATCCACATAAAGAAGGCTATCAAGATATTCAGGGTGAAAATACTTATGGTAAATTTGAAAACAATCAACAATATTATCTTTTTGATACCCAACGATATACGATTGAAAAAGTTGAAAGTTTTTATGACGCTTCAAAATTTGAAAAAGATGAGGTTACCTTAAAACTAAGCAAAAATTGGAATTGGACAATTGAAGATGTAGCCGGCAATGGTGTTGATGACATATTCTTTAAGAAAATTGTGGCAAATTCTGCGGACTATGTTAAAACAAATGATACAGTTGTTGTGACAATCAATGCAAATTGGCTTGACTTTTATAATTATAATTATGATACATTTGCAACAGAATATCCAAATTTTTTGACATCTTATGTAGGTGGCGTTGTCCAAAAAACAGATGTTTCAGAAATACTTTTCCCAGAAGGCATTAATGATTATTACAAATCTCCTTATTATGAAAAAGAGGTGGAGGGCACGCTTGAAAGTGCGATAACTTCAAAAAACTATTTCCAAGATGCTTTGGAATATGCAATCTATATGTTTGTGCTTGGTTATGACTATCACACTTATGACAAAGATGGAAATGTTGTTGAAGGTGTCGGAAACACCAACGATGCTCCTTATTTTGACTTTAACATTACTTATGGAACTGATGGTTATGTCTCAGGGATGACTGTGAATGGCTGGGGCAACAATGTTGCAATAACAGATGCTTTGAAGATTGCAAAAGAAAGATATCAAGAGATTGGTGGCTATGTTGGAGTTGTTGAGAAAAACATTCAACAAGTTACAAGATTTATTCTTGAGAAAATCATTGGTTCAAACAGTCCAGACGCATTTACTGTGGATATGGTTAAAAGTGAAAAGGATTCTGTAACAGGACTTTACAAACAAAGTGCTACGCAACCAGACGATTTGACTTTCAATAGAAACTATTCTGCAATTGTAAACAATATTGTAAGATATTCCTGTGAACAAGTTCCAATTGGATATTCTTATGGGGAAGATGGCAAAGTTGAACGTCTTTCACTTAATAATGGTTTTTCAGCCTCAATGATTACTGAATACAAAGGGAATTATTTCTTTGCAAACTATGATGTTTTGTCAGAAGGCACATATTTGAATGATGATTCCGAAATATTCAAGAATATTGATGCGGCTGAATATCAAAGCATGGTGATTTATCCAGATGAAGACTTGATTGGAAAAGCTCTTGGTGGTTTGTGGCTTGATTTTGAATATTTTGAAAATGAAGATCCAACAAAGACAATGCTTGTTGATGAAGGGTTGACTGTTAATGTAGGGTTTAGATATTATGACCACAAGCAAAACAAAGTTGTTGTTGATAAACAGGTACAAAAGAAAATTCGTTATGGAAAGAATGGCACACAAAAAGATGAAAATGGTGAAGATGTTTCAGACGAGTCACTATTTATGATTGGTGATGATAAAAATGGACCAGATGATATGGTTTCAATTGAAGAAGGCAGTGTCATTTTTAGAGAGTTTAACAACAAAATTGGGGGAGGTGTGCTTGATCCATTTGCAAATGGATCTGAAATTGTCCCTCCTGTTGGTGGAATTATTGGACCTATACAATTTAAAGCTTCGAAATATTTGACAGGTCTGGATAATGCCAGAAATTATTACAAACTTAACAATTCTCAAACGGCTGGACAATATGGTACTTTGAATGAGGCTATGTTTGCTGGTGACGATGGTTGCAGTTTTATTGAGATATATTTTGACATTGATAAAGATCCAAGCAAATCGGGTATTTGCTATGACTTTAAGGTTTGCTTAAGATATGTTGGTGAACATGAGGATGTAAATGCAATGACAGACATTGACTAATTTTGAATAGAATTTACAAAGAAAAGGGCGAAATTTGCTCTTTTCTTTTGTTTTGAGTGTAGACAAACAATTTTAATTGTGTTAAAATATAAGAAATAGGAGAGGAGTTTGATGAATGCTGGTGAAATCACAGCCATTGTGTTGGCAAGTGGTGTCTTTGTTTTCTTTCTTATAGTTTTCATTCTTATGCCAAAGAAAGTTTTCTTTATGGCGCTTTTTTCTGGAGTCTTTGTTTCACCATTTCGACTTATCAGCATGAAATTTCGTAAAGAAGAATATCTTGAAATTATCAAAGCGTTTATTTTGTCAAAAAAATCCCATCTTAAACTCTCTTTATATCAACTGGAAATTATTTCCTCGAGCGGAGGACATCCGCTTAATATAGTGGAAGGGCTCAATGCAGCAAAGAGTGCAAAACTTGACATTGATCTAGAATTTGCAAAAGCTGTGGATATTGCTGGCATGGATTTCTTGGAGGTTGTTAAAGAGTGCATAAATCCGAAGACAATTGAAATCCCTTTAATTTCAGGTGTGACACAAGACAATCAAGAGATAAACACAAAGGTATCTTTGACGCTCAAAACAAAGCTTCAAAATTTTCTTACTGGTGTGAATGTTGACACAATTTCTGCAAGGGCTGTTGAAGCTGTTGTCACAAAGATTGCAAACACACAGCATGCAAGTGATCTTCTTTCAAAACCACAACTTTTGGACAAAGCAATTTTTGATGCAGGCATTGACGAGGACTCAAAATATGAGCTTGTTTCCGCTGATGTTGTTCATATTGATCTGGGAGTAAACAAAGCTCTTATCGCAGAAAAAGAGCAAATTGAAAAGCAAAGAATTATTTCTGTAAATCAACTTGAAAGCAGACGTCTTATGGCAGTTGCTGTTGAGCAAGAAATGAAAGCTAAGGCTGAAGAAATGAGAGCAAAAACAATTGCAAACGAAGCGGAAGTCCCAAAGGCAATCATCAAAGCGATTGAAGAGGGGAAAATCAAAGATGTGATTGATTATTACAAACTTGAAAACTTGCAAGCTGACACGGCAATGAGAAGAAAATTGTTGGATAAAAATGACAATCCAAATAGAAGGTAGAAATTTATGATTGCGTTGTATATTGTTGCGATAGTTGTTGTTTGTGGTCTTGTTGTATTCTATTTTTGTTGGGTGAACAGAAAAAGAAAGAAGACTCTTGAGAGAATGGGCGACAAGAAGCCAAAGAAAGTTAAACAACATAAAAAAACTGTCGTAAAAGAAGAATTGAAGAAAGACCTTGAGAAGGCAGAGCAAGAGGTGATTCAAGAAGAGAAGAAGATTGAAGCCGAACTTATTGATTTCTCTTTGGAAGATAATCAAAATTCTTCCACAGAAGAAAATGACGATTTGCGATATGAAGAAAAAAATGAATTTGGAAATAAGATCGATGAAAGTCTTTTTGAAAGCAAACTAGAAGATTATGAGAAATTTTTGCAAGAAGAACAAGAATCTTTTGATGATGAGAATTTGTCAGAAGAAGATCAAAATGACATTGATGCTTTGATGAATTTCAATTTTGACAGCCTTAAAGGAAAGACAAGGGCACAAGTTGAACAGATGGTGAAAGACTTTTCTCCAGCAGTTCAAGATTTCATTCTCAACGACATTTTTGAAAGAAAAAACAGTGAAGAATAATCAATTCTTCACTTTTTTATTCTTTATAAACTTTCAAATACATAAAATAATTCAAGGTGGATTATGTTCAATTTTTTTAATGAGGTTAAAGAAAATTTGAAGGACAAAAACAAGCTTGAATTTGATGTTTTCAATCTTGTCAACATCTCTGGCAGAATTCTATATGCAGAGGGACATAAAGGCCTTGTGACACTTTCAAAAGAATTGATTTCATTTAAGGTGAAAACCGGGGTGATTCTTGTTGAGGGGAAGGATCTTCTTTTGTCCGAGTTGAGCGAAAATACCTTAAAAATCTGTGGTCACATAAAAAAGGTGGAAGAGGTCTGATGAAACTGAAAAATGAGACAGAATTTCACATTAAGTCCCTCAATCAAGAGAAACTTTTTAATCGACTTTACAAAGACTTTGACATTTCAAACATTGAGAGATTAAACGAGAAAGAAGTTGTTTTTTCTTGTAATTTTTCGGAACATAAAAAATTGGAGAAGGCACTCAAAGAAAATAATATTGAAGTCTTGAAAGTTTCACATTTTGGTGTTTTTGCTTCACTCTCAAAGCTTTGGACGTCCATAGGTTTAATTTTGGGGATTATTGTTTTTTTCATATTCTTTGTAATTCAAAATCAATTTATTTTACGGTATGAAGTTTTGGGGACGGACAAACTGCAAAAAGAAGAAGTGACAACTTTCATAAATTCAAATTTTAAAAGACAAAAAACAAAACTCAAAACTCGTGAAGTGGAAATTGCGCTTTTGAATGAGTTTGATGAGATAAGTTTTGTCTCTTGCATTATAAAGGGGCAAACTTTGATTGTGAATATTAAGGAAAAGCTTCTTCCAGATGAAAAATATGGGGAGTTTAAACCAATAGTATCTCGAAAAAATGCAAAAATCACAAAAATTGAACTTGTTTCGGGAACACTGAAAGTGAAAGTTGGTGACATTGTGAAAGTTGGTGATGTTTTGGTTGAACCATTTGTGATTGACTCATCCGGTGAGATTATGAAAACTTCGGCAAAAGCAGTTATATATGGTGATGTGTATAATGAAGCCAGTGTGGATCATTATGACAACTTTGTGGAAGTTTATCGAACTGGAAGAACTTGTGAGGAAAGTGTTGTCACATTGTTTGGACTTGAGATTTACAAATTTAAATCCGACAATGAATTTGAAAAATTTGAGGTGGAATATGAAGAGAAAGACTTGTCACAAAACAATATTCTTCCGTTCAAACTCAAAAAAAAGAAATATTATGAATTGAAAGAAAGAATTGTTTCGAGCAATTTTGAGGATGTCAAAGAAGAATATTTGAAAAAAGCTCGAGAAAATATCTTGGCAAATGGACTTGATTGTGATAAAATAATTGATGAGTATTATACTTTAAGACACTTGAATGGTGTCACGATTGTCAATTATTGTATAGTAACACAGGAAAAAATAGGAGAGTTGTATGTTGGTTGAAGGGAAAGTGTTCCCATACAAAAGAAAATTTGAAAAGCTTTTTGAAACTGCAGGAAGAATTCTTGGAGAAGACTTTTCAAAAGTTAATGTGTCTGTCAACTTTGTTTCAGAAGGAGAAATCAAAGACTTAAATAATAAATTTAGACAAATCGATAAAGTTACGGATGTTTTGTCATTTCCAAATCTTGAAAAATCATATTTTCAGAAACTGACCGAGTTTGATGGCGAAAGAAATCCGGATGATGGAATTTTGTTTTTGGGGGACATTGTAATTTGCAAGAAGGTGGCAAAGAAGCAAGCAAAAGACTATAGGCATGGTGCTAAAAGAGAGATTTGCTTTTTGGCTCTTCATGGGCTTTTGCATCTCTTGGGTTTTGATCACATTAAGGAAGAGGAAGAACGACTTATGAAAGCCGCATCAGAGGACACTCTTCAGGCTTTTGGAGTTTCACGATGAAATGCGGATATGTGGCAGTGTTGGGCAGACCTAATGCCGGTAAAAGCAGTTTGGTTAACGCTCTTGTGGGGGAAGAAGTTGCCATTGTTTCTCATCGTAGACAAACCACAAGAGACTCTATTCTGGGTATAAAAAATGGTCGTGATCATCAAATGATTTTTGTGGATACTCCAGGTGTGCATCACAGTGAAAACAAACTTGACAAATTTATGATGAAAAATGTCCGAAGTGCAATTGCAACGGCCGATGTTGTGCTTTATCTTTTTGATGGAACAAAAGATCTTGACGAAGAGGAATTGGATTATATTTCAATGCTTAAAGAAAAGTGCGACAATGTGTTGTTACTTTGCACAAAAGCAGATAAAAAGGGCTTTGAAAATAAACTTGATGCACTTGAAATTTCTGTTCAGACAGGGAAAAATTTGAGTGATTTGGAAAAACAAATCCTTTCTTGTTTGCCAGAAAGAGATGCAATTTTTGATGAGGACCTTTATACTGACAAAAGCATAAAATTTTTGATTGCAGAAAAAGCAAGGGGATTTCTTCTTGAAAACATTGACAAAGAAATTCCCCATGGTGTTGCAGTTGTGGTGACACGTTTTTTGGAAGAAGCAACGATTACATTTGTTGACATTGAGATTGTGTGCGAGAGAGAACAGCATAAAGGCATTATCATTGGAAAAGCTGGGAAAACGCTTAAATCGCTTGGAGAGGTCACAAGAAAATATGCTGAAGAACTTTTAGATAAGAAGTGCATGCTTAAGTTTTTTGTTAAAGTTGACAAAGATTGGCGAACTAAAAACATTTCCCAATATTACAATTAAACAGCGAAAGTTGTTTAATTTTTTTCTCATTGGGAATCCTCTTTTTTGAAGGAGGAGAAAAATGGTTATTGCAAACTATATTGCCTATGTGATTGCTCTTATCGGTGGAATAAATTGGGGACTTGTCGGCATTTTCAATTTCAATCTTGTTGGTTGGATGTGCGGAGGTTATCGAAATGGCTGGTCAATTGCAATTTATGTTTTGGTTTTGCTTGCTTGTATTTGGCTTATCATCTCACCAATTATTTCAAAAGGAATGTTGGATTTGGGTTGTAAGTATAGAAAAGAAGCACAAGGCGAAAAAAAGAAAAAATAACACCCATTGGGTGTTTTTTTAATCATTTAAACTTATAATGGTAAATTTTTGATTTTCATCATCGTATTTTAAAGTTGTAATACCTGTGTTTGAAATTTCTCCAATCATTTCTTTAGTTTTTTCAAAAGGAATGTTTTGTATTAAACATAAAAATGCCCTTATTGCCACAAGATGAGAGGTTATTGCAATATTCTTATTAGGATTATTTTTTGAAATTCGAGTTATAACTTTTAGCATTCTTTCTGCAACATCGGAAGTTTCTTCTTGATTCTTCATATTGATATAATGCTCCGTTGAGTAAATATATTCGTTTTCTTTTGGGAATTTTTTAACTAAATCTGCTCTTAATTTATTTTCCCATTCACCGACATATATTTCTCTTAAATCCTCCTCAATATTGATGGGTAATTTAAGTCTTGAAGATGTTGGAGAAATCGTTTGGATTGCTCTTTTAAGAGGACTGGAATAAATTGCATCGATTTTGATATTCTTTTTTTGAAATTTTTTTGATAGGTTTTCAGCCTCAAGCAAACCTTCTTCGCATAGAGAAAAATCTGTTATGCCACCAAACATTCCAGTTTTATTTGCTAAACTCTTTGCATGTCTTATCAAATATATTGTTGTCATTATCGCTCCTATATTAAAAAGTATAGCATACAAAAACTCTTTAAACAAGAGAAATAAATCTTTTGTGATAAATATATAAAAATAAAAGAATTCTCTTATTTTATTGACTTTAAGCATTTTTTATTGTAGAATAAGAAAGCAAGTCAAGAAAGTATAGGGGTGTAGTTCATCGGTAGAATGAGAGTCTCCAAAACTCCAGAGGAGGGTTCGATTCCTTCCACCCCTGCCAAAAAAAAATTTACACTTTTACTCGTTTTCGTGTGAACACGAAAAGCATCGCTTTATCGTTTAATTTTTTGTTGCTGCACCATACGATAATCGCAGCAATACTTGGCGATTTTGTGCGAACTTATAAGTGGATGATAAATATTTATAAACATATTGATTGAGTGAATTTACCTGTTTTTTCGAATATATCAATAAATAGTTTTTGTATGGAGATTTGAGGATGAAAAAGGATTGGGATAAACTTATCAAGGCTGCAGAGGCAGCAATACAGGGAGAACGTATTATAACGCCTTTTATGAAAGGTGGCTATGTTTCAACAGCGCTGGAAACAGACAAAGGAAACATTTATACTGGCGTCAACTTGGATGCTAAGTGTGGGCTTGGACAATGTTCTGAAAGATATGCACTTTACAAAGTTTTTGAAGCAAACAAAGATGAAAAAGTTGTTCGTTGTGTTTGTTTTTATAGAGGCAAAGTAAGCCTGCCTTGTGGAGCTTGTCGTGAATATTTTATGCAATATGGAAATGGTATTGAAGACATGGAGATTTTGCTTGATTTAAAGACCAAAAAATCTGTCAAACTTAAAGACACCATGAATCCATGGTGGGGAGTGAATAAAAAGAAATCTTAGTCCTGTGTCTGTTTTATGACAATAGTTTTGTCGTTGAATACAAACGGCTAAACAAAAAGAGAGTTTAAAACTCTCTTTTATTTATTTTATATTTGATTTTTTTCTTTCAAATTTGATATAATTGTGTCTAGGTGAAGAAAAATGGTTGAAAAAATTGTAAGTGATTTGATTTCAAGCAATGTTTTTGTTGTCTCTGATGGAGACTTTTGTTTCATTGTTGATGCTGCAGCAAAAGTCGATGATGTGAAGAAAAAGGTTGCTGGAAGAAAAGTTGAGGCTATTTTGCTTACGCATGGACATTATGATCATTGTGCAAGGGTTGAGGATTATGTCAAGGCTTTTGGAGCAAAAGTCTTTGCAAGCAAAGAAATTGAAGACTATATGAAAAATGGGGAGTATAACTACAGCGAAGGAAAATTTTTACTTTCAGATTTCTCCAATTTTGAATACTTTGTTGAAGATGATGGAATTTTGAAATTGCCACATTTTGAAATAAAGTTTAAGCAACTTGGTGGGCATAGTAAAAGTGACATGATGTATGATTTTAATGGTGATTTGTTTGTGGGTGATGTGCTTATTGGACGAGACATGGGAAGAACGGATCTTTATGGCGGAAGCCGAGAAGAGATGAGTAAAAGTCTTTCGGTTTTGGGTGGCTATGACTATCAGATAATGCACTCTGGACATGGCGAAGACTTTGACAAAAAGACACAAGACAAGGTTGCTTCTCTTTGGTTAAGATATTTAAACAGATAAAAAAATCGCTTAAAAAAGCGATTTTATTTTTTTATGGATCTCCTGTCTTCACCTTTGATATTAATACAAATTGAAGTTTTTTGATCAGTTATTCTTGAGAAAATTCTTTCATCATATCTTTCATAGACATCATTAAAAGTAAGATTGCTTGTTATGACTGTCCTTCTATTTTTCATTTTCCTTTCGTTGATGATGAGATATAAATATTCGATAGTGACGCTTTGGAAAATTGGTTCTGTGCCAAGATCGTCAATAAACAAAACATCTGCATTGATATATTTTTTTAGGATTTCTTCATCAAAATATCTTTGAAAGGTTTTGAGGTCTATACTTAAATCAAGAGAAGTGACAATGATAACCATTTTTCCTTGAACGATAAACTCATTTGCCATACATTCAAGAAGATGTGTTTTTCCTATTCCTGTAGGGCCAGAAAAGTAAATTAAGTTTTTTTCAGATTTCTTATTGCACCATTCTTGCATTTTTTTGTATAATGGCTCAAGTTCCCCAGCAGTTTGAATGGATGGTTGAAAATCTTCCAGTTTCTCAAAGCCACTTCCTTGAAGGAGAAGTTTTGATATTTCTGCTTTTAGACATTTGCAAGGTTTTCCGTTTACATAGCCCTCATCTTTGCAAATTGGACAATTGTAGTTGAGCGAGACATTTTCAAGTCCATATTTTGCTTTGTGTTGTTGTACGAGTTTGAATAATCTTTCTTCGTTTAATGCGTCAGTTTCTTCACCATAGGCTTCTTTTTTTCTGTTTTTAATCATTAAGGAGAGGTATTCTTTATTTACTTTTAGATATTCGTTATCGTTTTCAAGCACCGCCATTTTAGCGTTGAAAATGTCTTGATTTTTTTTCCTTTTTGCACGAATGATATTTAAAGCTTTTTCAGTGATTTCTTTTCTCATATTTACCCCTATATTTCAACTTCAGTAATGGAAACTGATAATTTATCAATATCTTCTTTTGAACGATTTCTTCTTGTTGAGAATTTTGGTTTTTTATCTTTTGAGCCGAGGATGTCAAAAGATTGCTTTGCTTCTTCAACTCGAGTTATGTTTTTGTCGTGATATGCAGCAAGGATTTCAGAAAGATAACTGATTGGATTCCCCTTGCCAACAGAGAGACTGCAGGCGTATTCGATAAGTTCGTCGGAGAATTTCCAAATTTCTTTCCAAACATGATATTTATCTCTGTCAAACTGATTTACTTTTCTTGATAGACCAAGAGTTTCCAATATATTTTTAATCTTTTTATCAAGACCAAGAGTTTCTTTTTGAAAGTCATCAAAACTTTTTTCTGATAAAATGCCATTTTTGAAAAGTTTTTCGATTTCAGAGTTCATTCCTTCAAGTGTTCTTATGCCTGTTTTAAAGCAATAGTTTGAAATTTTTTCAAGCATTTTTTCACTGAAACTGAGGCTTATCCAATTCCAAACATAGTTGTCAATGACTGGGTCAAGATTTTCATAATAAAGTCCCAGATTTTTTGTTATAACTTTTGAAATTTCTTTAGCCATTGCTCTTTCTTCGTCATACAAGTCAATTTCGTTGATTGAAAAAAGTTTGTTGGCAAAATATTTTTGGAGTAATGCATCCATATATGCAAATGATGGAGCTTTTTTTGCTTTTGCTTTTTTTGCCACATGTTTGAGAGCAACATCTTCAAAGCCTTGATCTTTCCACTTTTTATAAAGCATATGTTCGTCCAATGAGAGAGGGGAGTTGATACCAAGTGCTTTTTTTATTTCATCTTTTCCAGTGCGGAAAGTTTCAAAGTCAAGCAGTCGTGCTTCAACTTGTTTTGTGGTTGTGATTTTTTGATTTGCCCAGTCTTTTGCTATAGTGGTTATGTAAGCATAACCAACTGCATTATCTTTTATATTTACACAATAATTTATTATCATAAGAAGAGCATCTTTTTCCATGTGAAAACGTTCAATAATATCATAGTATTCACGATATTCATTTGGAGTTATCATTCTTCCAGACAAAATTTCTTGCGCCTTTGCATTGAAAGATGCGAATTTTTTTATGTTATATTTTTTTGTGTTGTTTATGACATCGCTGATTGGGAGATATCTAACTTCAAATGGCACAATATTTAAAAATTGGATAAGTCCTTGCTCGTGCCAATAAGTGAAGGCTTTTGCAACTTGTTCTTGAGAAAGTCGGAGTTCGTTTGCAAAGTTTTCAAGGGTGTTGTCATTTGCATCCCCAGCTTGGCATTTATAAAGTCCATAAAGATAGACTTTCACATACATTGGATCTGCGTATGGAAGATAGTTATTTATGAAAATGTTGTCAACAGCAGTTGTGTTGTTTGCAATCATATCAATTGAAAATTTACAAAACGCCATAAAAACTCCTTAATTAAGCCAAATTATGATATCACAATTTCAATTTTTTGACAACACTTTTGAGAGAATGTTTTCTTTTGGTCAAGCATAAATTATTTTATGAAAAAATTTGCATTTATTTTGGTGATGTTGCTATGCTTGCCTTTTTGTCTTTTTGGATGTGAAAAAGAGGAAAAATTGAACTTTTACAAAATTGATGTGGTCTTTGATGAAGAGAAGAAGGCTCTTTTATGCTCGCAGGAGATCAATTTTGTTAATTCAAGCGATAATGCTCTTGATGAGGTGGATTTTTTCTTGTATGCAAACTCTTTTGCTGAAGGACAAAAGACAGTGGACAGTGCAACAAGTGAGAGAGCATATCCCAATGGAAAAAGTTATGGCAACATTGATTTTGAACAAATCTCAATAAATGAAAAAGAGGTTGAGTTTTCTTTTGAAGAACCCAACAAAAATATTTTGATTGTTCCTCTTGAAAAAGAACTTTTTCCAAATGAAGAAGTTACGATTTCAATGAGTTATACTGTGAACCTTGCAAACATTCATCATAGGTTGGGTTATGGGGAAAACACAATCAATTGTGGCAGTTTTTTTCCAATTGCTTGCGTTTATGAAAATGGTTTTATTAAAAATGGATATTCCACTTGTGGAGACCCTTTCTATAGTGATGTTGCAGATTTTGAAGTTACAATTTCATACCCCAAAGATTATATTCTTGCATCAAGTGGAAACCAGAAGAAGTTGGATGATGGAAAGGTCCTATGTGAAGGGAAAATGATTAGGGATTTTTGTTTTGTTCTTTCAAAAGATTTTCAGATTTTATCAAAAAATGTGGGAGATGTGAAAATCAATTATTACACTTATCAAGATGACAATGCAGACCAATTTTTGGAAATTTCTTGTGAAGCAGTAGAATTTTTTGAAAAGATGTTTGGAAAATATCCATATCAACAATTATCAGTGGTGAAAACAAACTTTTGCTTTGGCGGAATGGAATATCCTAATCTTGTTATGATTTCTGATGATGTTGAGGACAAACCAAGCTTTGATTATGTCATAGTGCATGAGATTGCACATCAATGGTGGTATGGTCTTGTGGGCAACAACGAGTTTAATGAAGCGTGGGTGGATGAAGGATTGACGGAATACTCATCAGCATTATTTTTTGAAAAACATTCAAAGTATGGCTTTGAGTATGAGCAAGTGATTGACAATGCATTTGAGACCTACAAAAATTTTGTTAAAATCTATTCTTCAATTTTGGGGGATGTTGATGAAAGCATGCAAAGAAGTCTTTCTGAATTTGAGACCGAGCCAGAATATGTAAATTGCACTTACACAAAAGGGATGCTGCTTTTTGACAGTTTAAGAGAAACATTGGGAAACCGTAAGTTTGAAAAGTGTCTTAAACATTATTTCAAGGAATATAAATATAAAAATTCTTCTTATGAGAAGATGGTTGAATGCTTCAGTCAATCTTGTGGAAGAAATCTTGAAAGTCTTTTCGAGGCGTATGTCGATGGAACAGTTGTGATTGAATAAAGAGACATTGATTTGTCTCTTTTTTTAATTTTTGTGAAATGTTAAAATTATTAAACTCAAAGTCGATTTTAATGGTAAAATTATACTGGGAGAATACAAATGAGAAAAGTTATAAGATTTACATTGAGAATTCCAAATCAACTGCAAGAAAAAATTAAATACACCGCTGATTTCAATTGCCGAAGTCAAAATAAAGAATTTGAGATTGCCATTAAGCGCTACATTAACGATTTTGAAAGACTTTATGGAACGATAAACATACCCGAAAGCAAAACCTAATTTTTTGTCATAAATTAATCTTTTTGATTGACAAGACCGCAAATGTGTTGTATAATACACATAGTTTTTCATTGGAATACTTTTGTGGGTTGCTAGCTCAGTTGGTAGAGCATTCGACTCTTAATCGAAGGGTCCGGGGTTCGAGCCCCCGGCAACCCACCACAAACAAGACGCTTTTGCGTCTTTTTTCTTTTTATTGTGGCAAAGAAAAAAAATTCTTTATATAAAAATATTATGGAAAACCAAAAGATTATTTTAAAAGAGAATTTGACTAGCAACATTAAGAAATTTGATTCAAAGAAGCTTTGTTTCATGGTCAAATCAAATGCTTATGGTCATGGTTTGGAAGATATTGTTGAGCTTGTTGAACCATATGCAAATTATTTTGGAGTTGCAAATGTTGAAGAAGCAATAAGGGTGAGAAAGATTTCAAAGAAACCAATTTTGGTGGTGGGACATTTGCCAAACTTGAAGCTGTGTGCCAAGCATGACATTGAGTTTATGATTGATGATGAAATCTCACTTAAAAGTGCAATAAACTTTAATCTCCAAGACAAGTGCCACCTCAAAATAAACTGTGGGATGAATAGATTTGGTGTAAACAGCGAACTTAATATGAAAATATTGGACAATATAATGAATGAAAAAAATGTGGTGTTGAAATCTGTATACACACATTTCCCAAACACCATAGGTCCAAGACAAACACAAGAAAACTATCAGAGATTTTTGAGAATAAAAAAGAGTCTTTCTCAAAATCCACCAATTTGTTTGGGGGGAAGCGGGGTGATTGACTTTGATTTTGATTATGATATTTTAAGACTTGGAATTGGTCTTTATGGTTATGGAAAAAAGAATTTGAAGCCAGTTATGCAAATTCGATCTTATGTTTGCAAAACATTCTATGTGAAAGCAGGAGAATATGTTGGATATGGACATAATTTTTATGCAGAGTCAGATGGAAAATTTGCAGTTGTGCCTGTGGGTTATGGGGATGGACTCTCAAGACGATTGAGTGGAAAAATATGTGTTGAGATTATTGGCAAAAAATATCCAATTATTGGTAGCATTTGCATGGATGCTTTTTTTGTGAAAATTGATGAAAAGGTTAAGGTTGGAGATTCTGTCATAGTTATGCAAGATGCCGAAGTTTTTGCAAAAAAATTGGGAACAATTTCTTATGAGGTTTTGACGGGTTTTTCAAATTTCCGTGGAAAAATAAAAACAGAATAATACAAGAAATTTTTTTGAAAATTTATTCAGTTGTGCTAGAATGTTGATATGAAAGTGGTTTCGGGAAAATTTAACAGCAGAAGATTGCTTGAAAATAAATATAAACATATCAGACCAACGGCTGACAAGGTGCGTCAGGCGATTTTTAACAAATTACAATTTTTTGTGCAAGGGAAAAGTGTGCTTGACCTTTTTTGTGGAACTGGTGCTTTGGGAATTGAGGCAATAAGTCAAGGGGCAGAGCAGGTTGTTTTTGTTGACAAAGATGCAAGAAGTGTTTCTATGACAAAGTCAAATCTGAAAAGTCTTAATATTGAAGCAAAGGTATTTAAGATGGATTCAAAACTATTTTTGGAGAGATGCCAAGAAAAGTTTGATTTGATTTTGCTTGATCCTCCATACAAAAGTGGACTTTACGAAATTGTTTTGAAGAAAATTGAGGAAAAAGGACTTCTTGCAGATGATGGAATTATTGTTTGTGAGCATGCAAAAGAAGACACTTTTGATTATCAAGGATTCTCTGTTTTCGACGAAAAAAGATATGGCACAATCATGGTGACATATCTTGAAAAATAACAAAAAAAATTTGCTTTTTTAAAGGTGGCACAGCCATCTTTTTTTTCATATAAAAATTTAGGAGAAATTTTATGTGCGGAATATGCGCCAGTTTTGGTGAAAAAAATCAGATTGAAAATGTTTTGAAAGGACTTTCTTGTCTTGAATACAGAGGGTATGATTCAAGTGGAATAGCCTATTTGAAAAAAGGAAAACTTGAAATAATCAAAAGTGTTGGACAAATTAAATTTTTGAAAGATAAAATAACTCCAGCACATGCCAGTCAAATTGTGATTGGTCATACTCGTTGGGCGACACATGGAAAGGTTTGCGAAGAAAATTCTCATCCACATTTATCAGCGGATGGAAAGGTTGCAATTGTTCACAATGGCATAATTGAAAATTTTGAAAAGTTGAAAGAGAATATGACGGAGGTAAAATTTTATTCTCAAACGGACACTGAAGTCTTTGCAAATCTCATTGCAAGACAAGATGGGAAAAACCTTGAAAAACTTGTTGAGGCTTCAAAAAAGATTGATGGAAGTTTTGCTGTTGCTGTCATTTTTGAAAATGATAAAAAAATTTTTTGTGGAAAAAGAAAAAGTCCTCTTTATGTGGCTGTAAGACAAGGACAAATCATGGCAGCAAGTGACATTTCTGCCTTTGAAGATAATTTTGACTTCTTCTATGTTTTGGAAGATGATGAATTTGCGGTTTTGGAAAAAGAAAGAGTTGAGTTTTTTGATTCAAATTACAATCATCTAAAAAAACAAAAGAAAATGTTTGAAAAAATTGATTTTTTTGAGGATTTTTCCAATGAAAAATGTTTTATGAGGAAAGAAATCGCAGAAGAGCCAATTGTGCTTAAAAGGACCCTATTTAAATATTTTTCAGAAAAAATTTTCACAGAGGAAGAGTTGTTTTTGCTGAAAAAATATAAGAATTTTCATTTTGTTGCTTGTGGAACTGCTTATCACAGTGCGCTTTTGGGGTCTCTTTTTTTGCAAAAGTTTGGGAAAAAATCTTGCGAGGTTTCTGTTGCAAGTGAATTTCGTTATGGCTTTCAACCATTATCAAAAAAATGTCTTTATGTTTTTGTCAGTCAAAGCGGAGAGACTGCCGACACAATCGCATGTGCAAGAATGGTGAAAGATTTTGGTGCTGACATCATGTGCGTAACCAATGTTCCATATTCATCTCTCAACAATTTGGCGGATTTTATTTTGCCAACTTTTGCTGGAAAAGAAATTGCGGTTGCTTCCACAAAAGCGTATGTGGCACAGGTTTTCACATTGCTTATCTTCTCAAGTTTTGTTTGTGGAAGAGATTGCGAAGAGGATATCAAAAAATTTGTTCTGAAATTTTGCATTAAGGCTTTTCCAGATGAGATACAAAAGGATGTGAAAAATTTCTCAAAGATTTTTTTCGTTGGGCGAGGGCAAGACTTTGTTTCAAGTTTGGAGGGAGCATTGAAACTTAAAGAGATTGCTTATATAAATTGTTTGGGCATTGCTGCTGGCGAACTTAAGCATGGAACTCTTGCATTGGTTGATGAGGACACACTTGTGATTGTCATTTCAACACAGGAAAGCTTGAAAGAGAAAATTGAAAACAACATACAAGAAATAAAAGCTCGAGGTGGGAAGATTTTGCTTTTGTCACAGTTTGAGCATAATGTAGATGTTGAATATTTTGTTAAGCTTTCTGATTTTGATGAAGAGTTTATGCCTATTGAAAGCATTGTTTATTTGCAACAATTTGCACTTGCAACTGCTCTTGACTTTGGCTTTGATCCAGACAAACCAAGAAACCTTGCAAAGTCTGTCACTGTGGAATAAAAAAACACCATTTAGGTGTTTTTATTTTTATATTTCAGGATCGAATTTTTCAAAAACAATGTTGTCGCAATATTTCACAACTTTCATATATTCTTCTTTGCTTCTCACAACGTTTGCAATCAAAGGGAGGTGTTTATATCTTCTGACATATCTGTTTGGGAGAGAGCTTGCATCATAGTTTATGAAATGTGGTTCACTCACTTTTTTGTTGAATCTCATGCTTCTTAAAAATGCTTTTTTAATCCAAGAGAGGGGTTCTCCTTTATAATAGCCGGAAAGTTGTCCGCGCAAAATGTTTGGAGCATGCTCTTTAAGATATCCCAGCACATATGGGTTGTATGATTGAACCGCAAATTCACCTTTATATTTTTTCAACATTTCAATCAAGTTGTGTTCGAATTTTCCTGGTTTGAAATAGTGTTTGACTTCAATGAGAAGTGGAACTCTTCCATCAACAAAATCCAAAACTTCTTGAAGAGTTGGAATATGCTCTTTTGACCCTTTCAAAGTGAGTGCTTTCAGGTCTTCTTTATGGAGATATTTCACATAACCATCATTGCCAGTCATTCTAGCCAAACTTTCATCATGGAAAACCACAAGAGTTCCATCAGCAAGCATTTTCACATCAAATTCGATGGCATAGCCTTTTTCGATTGCCTTTGAAAAAGCAGAGAGTGAGTTCTCTGGAATGTTTTTGGTGTGATAACCACGGTGTGCGATTGGTGTTTCAACCAGCCAAGTTTGAAATAAATCCATTTTTTGTTTTCCTTTTAGTAAACTTTGTTATTTTATAATAATCAAAATTTTCTTTTTTGTCAAATGATTAAGACATTAAAATTCTTCGACACTTTATTCTATGCATTTTCATTTGATTTTATAAAACTTTTTATTGTTTCAAGTCTGTTTTTTGCATCTTGTTTGCTCTTTTCAAGCAGTATTCCGGCAGTTTCAGCTTTGAGTTCTTTGATTGCACTAAAACGGCTTTCGCCATTCAAATAATCTTCATATTTCTCAAAATCAGATGTGCTGTCGATATGCAAATCGTTTGTTGTTGGGTTATAGCGAAGCAGTGACCAATATCCACACTCAACCGCTTTTTTCATTTCGTTTGGAGTTGTTGTCATGTCAAAGCCATGGTTTACACAAGGAGCGTAGGCGACAATCAAACTTGGACCATCAAAGTTTTCAGCCTCTTTGAAGGCTTTGATGCATTGATTCATGTTTGCACCAAGACTGACTTGTGCAACATAGCAATTTTTTGAAGAAATTGCAATTGAGACGAGGTCTTTCTTTTTGGTTTGTTTTCCAGAATTTGCAAACTTAACCATTGCACCTCTTGGTGTGGATTTTGATGCTTGTCCTCCGGTGTTTGAATAAACCTCGGTGTCAAGCACAAGAACATTGACATTTTCCTTTCCGTTTAGGATGTGATCAAGTCCGCCATAGCCAATGTCATAAGCCCAACCATCGCCACCAATGATCCATACACTTTCCTTTTCCTTTGCTGTAAACTTGCTTCCAAGTTTGATACCAAGTCCAAACTCTGCATTGTCTTCAAAAAGTGAATTTGCCCATGCAGGACCAGCTCCTTCTTCATCTTTCAGATATGGACAACTTGGGAAAGATCCTCCATATATACTTGAACAGCCAGTTGCATTTGCGATAACCATATTTTTTCCAAACAGCATAGTTGCAAGTTTGATGTATGGGGTTTCGCCACATCCAGCACAAGCACCAGAATAGCCAAAATAGCTGTCCTTAAATTGAAGCCCTTTTGGCAAGTCTGTTGAAAAAGGTGTGATTTTTTCAGCTTCAATTTTTTGCACTGCAAGATAGTTTTTCTTTTCTTTTTCAAGAATTTCATCTGCCATAACCATTTGAATTGCTTTGTTTTTTGCTATGCATGCAGTTTGGCAGTTTCCACAACCTGTGCAATCCTCTGGGCTGACCTGGATGCGATAAAGATATCCATTCATGCCAAAGGCTTTTGCGAATTCAATTTCTTCAGGGGTTTCTGCTTTTGTCAAAATTGGACGGATGGCATTGTGAGGACAAGTCATGATGCATTGTCCACATTGAATACAGTTTGCTGGAATCCATTTTGGCAAACTGTTTGCAATGCCTCTTTTTTCAAATTCCGCAGTGCCCTGTGGAACAATTCCACATTTGTCAAAGACTGACACTGGCAAATTATCACCATCCATTTTTTCTATTGGGTGCATAATCTTTGTGTAAAATTCGTCGTCAACATTTTTCTGTGAAAGTCCAATGTTTTTGAGGGTAAACTTTGAAATGTCAACTTCTTGAATTTGATCACATGTAAGAAGACAAACTTTCAAGTTTTTGTCAATGACAGCTTGACCCTTTTTGGAAAAAGTCTTTATGATGTATTTTTCAATCTCTTTCATTGCAACATCAAAGTCAATTATGTTTGAGACTTTGAAAAGTGCAGTTTGCATAACCATGTTGATTTTGTTGCCAAGACCAACTTCATTTGCAAGTTTGAAACCATCAACGACAAAAAGTTTTGCATGCTTATCTTGAAGCTGTTTTTTGTATATGTCAGGCAGAACTTTATCAATTTCATCTGCACTAAATACAGAATTAATCAAAACTTTTCCATTTTCTTTAAGACCTTCAAGACAGTTGTATTTATGCACAAATGAGAAATTGCTGATTGTGATGATGTCTGCTTCGTGGACAAGATAGGCACTTTTGATTGGGTGATCGCTCACACGCAAATGTGACTTTGTCAAACTTCCGCTTTTTTTGCTGTCATATTCAAAATAGCCTTGGACAAAAGAGCCAAGTTCATTACCCAAAATTTTGATTGTGCTTTTGCTTGCGGAGACTGTTCCATCAGAGCCAAGCCCAAAAAACTTCATTTGAAAATCCTTGCTTTTTGATTTGTAAGAAGGGATTGGCAAAGAAAGATGGGTGACATCGTCGTTTATGCCAATAGTGAAGTTGTCTTTTTCAGTTTCAAAATTTTTGATAACTGCATGCACCATTGCTGGAGTAAAATCTTTTCCGCCAAGACCATATCTTCCGCCCATAACTTTGATCTCTGGACGAGAAGAAAGTGCGGAAACAACATCCAAAAAGAGAGGATCTCTTGCACCATTTTCTTTTGTTCGATCAAGCACAATAATCTTTTCAACGCTTGAAGGAAGAGCTTTTGAAAGTTTGTCATAGTCAAATGGGCGATAGAGGTGGCAGTTTAAAACTGCCGTATCATCAATCTTTTCATTTTCAAGGTATTCTTCAATTGTCTCGCAAGAAGAACCCATGCTTATGATGACATTTTTTGGATTTTTTGCACCAAAAAGCTGATACGTTTGGTATTTTCTTCCAACAACAGCTTCAAAGTCTTTCAAAACAGCATCCAAAATGGAAGAAACCTTTTGATAGTCAAGATTGGAAAGTTCTTTATTTTGAAAGAATACATCTGGATTTTGAGCTGTTCCTTTTTGATATGGATTTTGACTTGTCATTCGAGAACTTCTAAAATTTTCGATTTCCTTCATTGGAAGAAGTTTTTTGATTTGTTCGTCTTCTATAATTTCAATTCTTTGAATTTCATGAGAAGTGCGGAATCCATCAAAAAAGTGAACGACAGGCAGTCCAGTTTTATAAGTTAATATGTGTGATATAAGAGAAAAATCGTGTGCTTGTTGGACGGAAGAAGATGACAGCAAGATGACGCCAGTTTGACGCACTGCCATAACATCACTGTGATCTCCAAAAATTGAAAGGGCATGAGAAGCAATTGCTCTTGCTGCAACATGGATGACGCAAGGCAAGTGTTCTCCAGCCAGTTTATAGAGATTTGGAATCATGAGCAGGAGTCCTTGGCTTGAAGTGAAAGTGGTTGACATTGCTCCGCTGCAAAGACTTCCATGCAAAGTTCCTGCAACCCCACCTTCTGATTGCATTTCAATAAGAGTTGGCAATTTTCCAAATATGTTTGGACGAAGCGAAGAAACTTCTCCATCACAATATTCTGCCATTGGTGAAGATGGAGTGATTGGATATATTGGAATAACTTCCGACAATTTATAAGCGATTATGGCGGCGGCAGTATTTCCGTCAACGGTCATTTTTTTCATTGAAAACTCCTTCAGTATTTTTTGTATATTTAAGTTTAATCATTTATATAAATAATGTCAAATTTATTTGAAGTTTGTTTGGTGTTTTGTCCACTTTTCTTGTAAAATATTCTTATGAGAAATTTGAAGTTTGTCGTTGAGTATAATGGTGGAGATTTTTTTGGCTGGCAGAAGCAGAACGGAAAAAGGACGGTTCAAGGAGAACTTGAACATGCTTTTTTTGAACTTTGCAAAGAAGAGGTGGAATTTGCTGGAAGTGGTCGCACAGACAGAGGTGTGCATGCTTTGGGGCAAGTTGCAAGTGTGAGATGTTGTTGTCCCATTCCTCTTAAAAACATAAAACAGGCGCTCAACAATTTGCTTCCAAGCGACATAAGAATTCTCAAAGTTGAGAATTCAAAGGAAGACTTCCATGCAAGGTTTTCAGCAAAACGAAAGACATATGTTTATGTTGTTCAAACAGGTGGACAACGCTCAGCAATTGATTTCAAGACAATTGGATTTTATCCCTATGAAGTTGACTTTGAAAAAATGAAATGTGTTGCAAGAGACCTTGTTGGCAAGCATAATTTCAGAGCCTTTGCAAGTTCTGACACAAATGTTCAAAATTTTGAAAGAGAGATCTATGCTGTCAAGCTTTCAAAATGTGGAAGAAAAATTAAATTTGAAATCACAGGCAATGGTTTTTTGTATAATATGGTGAGAATTATTGTTGGCACACTGCTTGACATTGGTAGGGGAAAACTTGATGAAAATTGTATTCAAAATGCATTCAAAAACTCCGAAAGAAACTTGCTTGGAAAAACTATGGAACCAAATGGACTTTACCTAAAAAGTGTTAAATATCAATAAAAAACAGCATACAAGTGCTGTTTTTTGTTGTTTTTTAATTATTTAGGAAAAACCAAGTCAACTGTAAGGTTTGAATATTCAATCACAAGAAATCTTTCAGATGAGTTGAAATTGAATTTGAAGACAACTTCATATGTGCCTTTTTTATTGTAAATAGTTTTATAGGAATATGTGTTGTCTTCGCTATTGACAAACTCGGTTGTTTCTGCAAAAGGAATTGAGGCAGTCATCAATTTTGAAAAGTTTGCAAGGTCTTCATTGATTGTTAAATCAACATAAAGTTCTTGTGGTTCGTGTGGGTTTAGTTTGAAGACCTCATTGACATTTGTGTGATTGATGACATTGTTTTTGACTTCGTAGTTCACGCCAGAATAGACATCATAATTTGAATTGCCTTGTTTGATGTATAGGTTTGCAGACATTGTCACTGGGGTGGTGCTGACATTGTTTTCTTCAGCAGGAGCATCAAGATCATCTGTTATTCTCCAAGAGGTGAGCATTGTGTATGCAATTTTGTTGTCTGCAAACACTGCGGTGTATCTTCCCTTTGTCTTTGAACTTGATTTAAATTTTAAAGTGCTTTTTGTTATTTTATTTGATGAGTCGCGATTATTGTCAACAGCGTAGGTTTTGTTTCCAGTGATGAGAAGGCTGTCTTCATAGACCCAAGCAATGAAAGTGCTGTCTGGTTTTGCAGTTGCGGTCAGTGTGACACTTTTTTCTTCGGTATAATTTCCAGAGCCAGAAACTGTTCCGCCCAATGTCCCTGCAATCAGACCTGTCCAACTTGACTCAACGCTTACATAGAAAGAATCTTTGCTTCCGCAACCAAAAAGTGCAAGCAATGGCAAGATTAACAATATCAATGCAAAAACGCTTATTTTCTTTTTCATACCAAACTTATTTCCTTCTAATAAATTTTATCTAAAACTATCAAAAAAAGTCAATCAAAAAGTTGTATTTGCAAAAATAAAAACATTTATGAGTATTTCTGGGGGTGTTGCATAAAATAAGATGTGTGGAACGATTTTGAAACAAGTTCAAAATTGTTGCCTTACGGCTGTTTGAGAAACAAACGCCACACATCTTATTTTGTTACAGCGTCGCAAATGCTCTTGCAAGCAAGCATGTTGCTCCTCGTAATAAAAATAAAAAACATATTCAAACTATATTTGTTTTTTGAAGGAGTCTTTTTCTATGTGGGAGTTTTCCATTTCTGTTGATTCGAAAAATTTTGAAGTTGCAAGATTTGTTTATCAATCGCTCAAGATGCAAACAGGTGAGTTTGACACAGTCCTCACATGTTATGAGGAATACGAAAAAATCTATATTCTTTTAGCATGCCCAGAGCAAGAACAAGCAAGGGTTTCAAGTCTTGTTGAAAGATGTGTAATCAAAGTTATTTGCAATTTTTATAAGGAAAGATTTTTAACAGAAAACTTGCGTCTGCCATCACATGAGACCATGACTGTTATGGCATTTAAAAAGGCTCTTATAAATTTTGATAAAGAAACAGATTTCTATCTCATAAGCAAAAATCTTAATTTGCAAAAAAATCTTTATCTTGACTCTTTTTATTTTTTCAAATTGCGTTCTCTTCGTGAAAAGTGGTCAGAACTCGTCACTTTGGCGAATGAAAACAGTGACTATCTTGTCAGCAGTGATGCATTTTTTGACCTTTTAAAATTTTTGATTGACAACCTTGAAATTGGCGAGGATGAAATCAATGTTTTTGAGGATGAGAAGGGGTTTTCAATAAGTCTCGGAAGAGATGCACAAGACATGCAATGCAGCGACCTATCTCGTGAGGGACTTGTTTCATCTTTGATTGAACTTTGTCCAAAGAAAATCAATCTGTTTTGTAAGAATGATGAAGGAACAGCTGGCTTTCTTTCCAAAATTTTTGAAGAGAGGGTGAATGTTTGTTATGACAAGTCAGTTGAGAAAATCACAGACAGACCCAAGACGGCTTCTGTTGTTACAAAACTTTGAAAAATAGAAAAATTTTCTTGACAACAAAATTTTGTAGGCGTATAATGATGACAAGTATTCAGTGAAAGACAAGTAGCACTTTAAAAAATGCACAGAGAAGGGTTGGTTGGTGAAAAACCTTGATTGATTGAAGCTGTCGAAACCACAATCACGAAAAAGATGTGTCAGGACTTGAACATCAAACAGATACGAAGAAAAAGAGTGGCGGTTAATCTTTTTGACCGCAATTAAGGTGGAACCACGGTTTTGAAAAATCGTCCTTAAAGACAAGTTGACTTGTTTTTAGGGGCGTTTGTTTTTTTAACAAGTCGAAATAGGAGAGGTTTTTATGAAAAAAGAAGAAATGGATGAAAAATTGCAAAAGTCAAGACATAGCCTTGCACACATTTTGGCAAAGGCACTCATGTCACTTTATCCAAGCACAAAGCTTACCATTGGACCAGCTATTGAAGATGGTTTCTATTATGATGTGGATCTTGATGAACAACTTACGCCAGATCATTTTGATGCAATTGAAAAGAAAATGAAAGAAATTTTGAACAAGGGTGAAGCATTTGTCAGAAAAGAGGTTTCAAAGCAAGAAGCACTCAAACTTTTTGAGGGTAATGAATATAAGACTGAAATCATAAACGAATTGCCAGAGAATGAACAAATCACTTTGTATTACACTGGCGATGATTTCTTTGACCTTTGTCGTGGACCTCATGTTGAAAGTAGTAAAAATTTGCAAAACTATGCATTCAAAATTCACTCTGTCAATGGTGCTTATTGGCGCGGAAGCGAAAAAAATAAAATGCTTCAAAGAGTTTATGTCTATGCTTTTGCTGACAAGAAGCAACTTGCAGACCACATCAACATGCTTGAAGAAGCCAAAAAGCGTGATCACAGAAAACTTGGCAAAGAATTGAAACTTTTCATGCTTTCCCCAGAAGGCCCAGGATTTCCTTTCTATCTTCCAAATGGAATGATTGTAAAAAATCTTTTAATTGACTATTGGCACGAACTTCATCGCAAAGCTGGTTACAGCGAAATTGCAACGCCAATGATGCTTTCTCGTCACCTTTGGGAGACTTCAGGACATTGGGATCACTATAAAGAAAATATGTACACAACAAAAATTGATGATGTTGATTTTGCAATTAAACCTATGAACTGCCCAGGTGGTGTTTTGGTTTACAAAAACACTCCGCATTCCTACAGAGATTTGCCACTTCGTTTGGGAGAACTTGGTCTTGTTCACAGACATGAAAAATCTGGAGAACTTGGCGGTCTTATGAGGGTGCGTTGTTTCACTCAAGATGATGCACATATTTTTATGACGCCAGATCAAATCAGAAGTGAAATCAAAAATGTTGTTGCACTTATTGATGAAGTTTATAAGACTTTCAACTTCCCATATCATGTTGAACTTTCAACTCGTCCGGAAAACAGCATTGGAAGTGATGAAGATTGGGAGATTGCAACGTCTGGTCTTAAGGATGCACTTGATGACCTTGGACTTGACTATGTTGTCAATGAAGGTGATGGGGCGTTCTATGGTCCAAAAATTGACTTCCATCTCACTGATGCAATTGGAAGAACTTGGCAGTGCGGAACAATTCAACTTGATTTCCAACTTCCACAAAGATTTGACCTTGATTATGTGGGAGAAGATGGTGAAAGGCACAGACCAATCATGATTCACAGAGTTGTTTATGGCTCTCTTGAGAGATTTATTGGTATGCTTATCGAACAATTTGCTGGGGCTTTCCCACTTTGGCTTGCTCCAGTGCAAGTGAAAGTTTTGACACTGACAGAAAGAAACAATGATTATGCAAAGAAAATCGCCGATCACCTTTTTGAAAACGGAATAAGAGTTGAACTTGATGACAGAAATGAAAAAGTTGGCTATAAAATCAGAGAGGCTCTTTCTATGAAAATTCCATACTTAATCATCGTTGGTGATGAAGAAGAGAAAAATGGAACAATTTCAATCCGTGGAAGAGGCTATGAAAACAAGAGCGGTCTCGTTTTGGATGATTTCATCAAAAGACTTGATGAAGAAATTAAAACTAAAAAATTGAACTAAAAACACATTTCTCTATTCTTCGACAAATTTTGATTTTTATCTTGAAAAATTGTTTGGAATACTTTATAATTGTATGGTAAGATGACAAAAGGAGTAAAAGAATGGGAATAAATGAATTGATAATTCCAATCGGAGTGATATTCCTTATGCTCGTTATGGGTTTTTACTTCAAATAAAAAAATGCCATATGGGCGTAAGAGGAGAATAATATGAATAGTATGTTGCTTGCATCAAACAGCGTCTGGAATTATGTTTTGATCGGCGTTGTTGCGTTGCTTCTTATTGCAATGCCAATCATGATGAGCCAAAGAAACAAAAAAGAATCACAAAAAATTCAAGAGCAAACCAACTCTTTGAAGGTTGGTGACAAAGTGCTGACCACAAGTGGTGTTTATGGCACAATCACAGAACTTAAGTTTGATGATTCAAAAAAGATCGTTGTGCTTGAAACTGGTGGAAAAACAAAGAGCTATATGAGCGTTGACGCTTATGCGATTTACACTGTTTTCAAAAGCGATGAAGAAATTGCTCGTGAAGAAGCTTTGAGAGCGGAAGCAGAAAAGCGTGCCGCAGAACTCGAAGAAGAAAAAAAATCTTCAAAAAAATCAAAAAAGACTGTTGTTGAAGAAGTGAAAACTGAAGAGCCTGCTGTTGCACCAACTGAAACAGTTGAAGCAAAACCTGTGGCAAAGAAAACAACAAAAAGCACAAAAAAGAAAGCTGAATAATGTTTTAAAAGAAAAAAGCGTCTATCACGCTTTTTTTTGTTGTCTTTTTGCTTTTTTTTGTCAAAAAGATGTCGAATTTGCTTGATATTTCTTTGCGGGGGGGGGTATACTGAAATAGAGGAAATTTATTTTTATTTTATAAAAATTAAACCGCTTATTTAATCATAATTCATAAAATATAATGGATGTTGCAAAATAAAGATAAAACATATGATAAACTCATTAAAAGTGAGGTGAGACTGAAAAAGGGTAACAAATGAAAAGGATTTATTCACTGATATTTGTTTTTTCATGATTATCGGCTGTGGTGTCACAGGTGGTGTTCTTTTTGCAGGCTGCGGGAGAGAGTCAAATGTTGAGCAACAAGCAATAGCTCTTAAAACATATTTTTGGACAACCACAGCATATTCCACAATTACATTAAATCCCAATGGTGGAAAAATAATAGGAACTTCCACAATCTATAATCTTTCTTATTCTAGCATGAAATATGGTGATCCGAATGGAATTCACCAAGTTTGGGGAGATGGAAGAGATTGGTTTAAAACAACAAGCAGTCCAAATATTGATCCTTTTATTTCATCAGTTTCAAAGCCAACTAAATCAGGCTACACCTTTTTGGGATATTATACAAGTGCCAGCGGTGGAACTCAGGTGATTGATTCAACAGGAAAAATTACTGCTTCAGTGAATACTTACACATCAAATGCGACTTGGTATGCTCATTGGCAGTTTGACACCCCTGCTGTGCCAAGCAGAACTCAATTCTATGCATATGGCAACGACGGAACGGTGTCACCGCCAAGAGGCTACAACGTTAATTCAATAAGTTTGACATATTATGGATATGGTTTTAAAACAAATTCGGCAGGTTATCTTGAAAGTCAAAACAAGGGTGTTGCAAGCTCTTATTCAATGGTGAAAATTCGTTTTTATGCTTCTGCTTCAGGGATTTTCACAATTAAATATATAAGCTCTGGGGAAAGCAGTTATGATTATGCAATTTTCGGCAATCTTGATTCTGCATTACAAGCAAGCAACATGGAAGACACATCCTACTTTAAAAGTGCAAAGGGTGAGCCATCCACAGCAGAAAAATCTGTCACTTATAGTGTAAGCTCTGGATGGCATGACATTTATGTCAAATATAGAAAAGATGGGTCTGTGGACAATGGAAACGATTCGGTGCAACTCTTTTTTGAGACTGATTGGTCCGGCTCGGGAAATTCATCTTCGACTTATCAGTTTGTTGGCATGAAATATGGAACTTTGCCAACAGCCACAAGAACTGGTTATACTTTTGGCGGATGGTGGACCGCTTCCAGCGGAGGTACACAAATCACTTCCAATTCCATTTACAATGGTGAGAATATTTATGCTCATTGGAATGCCAATGTTGTGAAAATCAATCTCAATGCCAATGGGGGAAGTGGTGGAGCGACAGCGATTTGGTTTAAATATGGAACAAACACGATGTATAGCGATTCAGCATGCACATCATCAATCTCATCAATAAGTTTGCCAAGTCGGACAGGCTACACTTTCAACAATTATTATTGTGCAAGCGCGACACAGGGTGCGAACACAAACGAGAGTTATATATATTCTGGTGGAAACTGGGGTGGAGATTTGTGCACAGATTTCTATTCAGAAGCAACTTTGACAGCCAGTTGGACAATCAAGAGTTATACTCTTTCAGTCATAAATGGAGATGATGGAATAGATGATATTACAAATCCTGCAACTGCTTGGAACATTGGTGGAGGAAGATATGTTGCAGGCGGAGGAAAATCAATTTCAGTAAATTACAATCAAACAGTGACAATTGCTGTTGCGGTTAAACAGGGATATACATTTTCTCGATGGTCAGATGGAAACACTTCAATGTCTAGAACAGTCACAATCGGCACATCTGATGCAACTTATTATGCTTATACCACTCCAAACACATATAATGTGACATTGAATGCAAATGGTGGAAGTGTTGAAATTCCAATGAGCGAATGGACGCTTGAAGGTGGTGCAACATATGACGCTTCAACTGGTGCATTGTATCTTCCAAATGCCAATTCAAAAGTGCTTAGTCCATTAATCTATGTGGGAGACACAGAAGTTAATTCAACTTATAAGTGGGGATTTACAGCCGATTTCATGTGTCCAACGAGTGCAACATCAAGCTCTGGAAATATGTTTTTGGGTGGAGGGGGCTATTATAATGCCTCGAAATCAAAGTATAGTGGAAATGGCTGGGCAAGAAGTGCTTCTGTCGGAGTTTGGACAAAAAGAGATGCTATTTTCACCGATTTGCAAAACTACTTAGGGCAAGATAATTGTCAGTATATTCAAATTGATTTTTCAAGAAGTACGGAATGGGCAAATGATCCATATTATGTCAAAAATGTGCATTTTTGGGTGGCTGATAGTAAAAACGAAGAAAAATCTGCAAAAAATGTCAGTTTCAACACAAGTTATGGTACACTTCCAACACCAACAAGGGCGAATTATACATTTGAAGGTTGGTGGACAAAGAAGAATTATCTTGACATGGATGATTTCATGAGATTTTTCAATGAGCAAGAAGATTTGCTTGATGTTGATGGAAAGCAATATATGACAAGAGATACGCAAGGAGTTTATTCTTGGGGAGGTGCAACATCGGGCTATTGGAATAATGGGAGTTTTGTTAAACACAGATATTCTCTGAATTTGGTTGTTGGAGCGAAATATAGGTTATCTTTCTTTGCAAAAAATACAAGAAGTGATAATTTAACAACTACCACAATTTATCATGGAGGCTCTTATGAGGATTTGCCAAAAGAGCATCCAGAAAATCCATATACATGGGATAGTGTTAATTCCAATGTTTGGAAAAAATATGAAAGTTGTTTTAAAGTGACTGGAAGCAATTTTTGGCTAGATCTTGGTTATAATTATGGAGACTTGACTTATTTCAAAGATATTCGATTGGAAAGAATTGATGTTGATGATTATGAAACTCAAATCTCATCAACAAGCACATATAATTTTGTTGGAGATTCTTACTTATATGCAAAATGGATGCCGATTACAATCACAAACAATGTTTGTTTGAGAGTGATAAACAAAGACGGATCATATACAGATGTAGATAATGCTGCAGGAGGCTCTGTGAGAGTTGACAGGTATACTGTGAACGGGACAACAAGTTCTTCCACAAATTCAACGCAAACAAGCGGAACAAGTTTATACGTAGTGCATCAAGGGCAACAGTTCAAACTGACAGCAACGCCAAATCAAGGATATGTGTTTGCAGGGTTTTCGACAAGTTCATCAGCGAGTGCATCCAACAAAATGCCAAGTGCAAGTTTAAGTAAGACTGCGACATATACTCCGACCAGCGGAACGAGTTATTATGTTTATTTCAAACAAGTCAGTCCAAATCAACTTAAATACGATGAAACCGACAAATATTTCTATTTTGAAGATGGATATTATCCACAGAGTGAAGTTAACTCTGCTGTAAAGATGCAAATGTCATCAAGTGACAACAGTTTAAACGCCTCTTATGACAATAAGACAAGTATCATGACTTTAAATGGAGTTGCTACTGGTTATGTAATGCTTTGTGCCGAGGAAATGACATTTAAGAAAGGTCAGAAGTATGAATTGTCAATTGAACTTTTGAGTGGAACAGTTGAATGTGAAAATAATAACTGGGTATTTGTTTTAGAAGTATCTACTGATACAACAGGTTGGTATGGTTCTGGTTTAAGCTCTAATAGAAATTTTTGTGAAACAAGAGCTGGGACTCGCTCTTTTGAAGTAAGTCAAGTTGGAGAAGATTTAGGCAAATATTTAACATTTTGGATTTATAGAGCTGGGACTTTAACATTTAATAATGCAAAATACAAATTGACAATTTCTCCCAAATTTGATGATTGGCTTAACACATCCGCAACAGCCAATGGAGAGAAATTTACATATAACGACGGCTCGCAAAATGTTGATATCCCAGTTTACACATACAACAATGAGAAATATGTTAAGGTGACAAAGGGAAGTGAGA
>CAJTYR010000008.1 GCA_910584295.1 uncultured Christensenella sp.
TCGTTTTCAAACAAGTTTGAAAAGTATCGCCTTATCACTTGTTTGCTCCTCTTCCCCAAAAATGACAAGCATTTTCGTGGGTCCCATAAAGTGGGTCACAGACCCTCGCAAACTGTGCTCTTGCTCGTTTTCAAACAAGTTTGAAAAGTATCGCCTTATCACTTGTTTGCTCCTCTTCCACAAAAATGACAAGCATTTTCGTGGGCCCCATAAAGTGGGTCACAGACCCTCGCAAACTGCGTTCTTGCTTTTTGAGGAATATAGTAAGTGTCATGGACACCCTAATATAAAAAGCGTGTTGACACACGCTTTCTGGAGGTACCACCCGGATTTGAACCGGGGAATAAAGGTGTTGCAGACCTTTGCCTTACCACTTGGCGATGGTACCATAATCGTTTCAAAGGCTTGTGAAACGGTATAAATATATCATAATATACCATCTTTGTCAAATCTTTTTTTCTATTTTGATGGGCATTTTGTCATTTCATTTGCTTAAATATGATTGATGATAGATTTTTATGTAAAAAGTGCCAATTTTGCTACAAATTTCATAAAAATGGTGGAAAATGCTTGCTTTTTTACTTTTTATTTGGTATATTATTAGAGCATTTAAGTGTGCGGGAGTGGCTCAGTGGTAGAGCGTTGCCTTGCCAAGGCAAATGTCGCGAGTTCGAATCTCGTCTTCCGCTCCAATGAAAAAACTGCACCAAGTGCTCGTTTTCAAACAAGTTTGAAAAGCATCGCTTTTCGGCTTGTTTTTTCATTCACGACCAAACGAAAATCGCACTACACTGGGTTTCGTTGGCGATTTTGTCGTGGCTTTTTAACTAGAGATTTAATTTTTAAGTAAAGTTTATTAATTTAAGTTTATGAAATAAACCAAAAGGGCTATTTTAAAAATCAAAACTGTGTTGAGACTGCACCAAGTGCTTGTTTTAAGAACAAGTCTTAAAGACATTGCTTTATGGCTTGTTTTTTTTCTTTATTGCCAAAAATGGCAAGCATTTTCGGGGTGCATCTATTGAATTGAGCGGCATTTGCCGTTATATGGGAGAAGGAACAGTCAACGCAAAGGGCGATGCTTACGAAAATAATTTGACAAAAATTGACATTTTTATTATTATATAAACTATATGGCTAAAGAAGGCACTCTTTATAATTTAAAGAAAAAGTTGAAAGAATCGTTTTTTAGTGTTTTTCCGGTGACACTTATTGTTTTGGCGATTGCATTGTTTTTGATTGATGTTCATGGCTCGGTTTTGGTTAAATTTTCAGTGAGTTCGGTGCTTTTGTTTTTTGGAATTGCTCTCTTTTCTTTAGGGGCTGATCAGTCTATGATTCCAATTGGACAAAACATTGCTTCAACACTTACCAAAAGTAAGAAGATTTGGCTTCTGTGCATTGCTTGCTTTGTTATGGGGATTATTATCACTGTTGCAGAGCCAGATTTGGCTGTTCTTGCAGGACAAATTCCAGCTTTCAACAAATGGGTTTTTATTGGAGTTGTGAGCCTTGGTGTTGGGATTTGTTTCTTGCTCGGGGCACTTCGAATTTTGTTTAAGATCCCTCTTTCATATATTCTTACTGGTGGTTATGCAATCATTTTTTTGCTTTTGATTTTTGTTCCAAAGTCTTTTTGGGCTGTTGCATTTGATGCAAGTGGAGTGACGACTGGGGCAATTTCTGTTCCTTTTATCATGAGTTTTTGTCTCGGTATGTCTGCTGTGAGAAGTGGAGCAAGTTCGGAAGAGGATAGTTTTGGGCTTGTTGCTATCTGCTCTATGGGACCGATATTTTCCGTTTTGATTATGGGACTATTTTCAAAAGGAATCACCATAACAGAAACGATTGTGCCAACAATCAATCCAAGTTATGGTTCAATTGCTGGAGAATTTGGTTCTGCACTTTTGAATTCGCTTAAGGAAGTGGCTCTTGTCATTTTGCCAATTGTTGTCGTATTTTTCTTATTTCAATTCACTATGGTTAAGTTGCCAAAAAGTCAACTTATTAAAATTTTGATTGGTCTTCTTTACACCTATTTTGGGGTTGTCATTTTTATGACAGGGGTGAATGTTGGCTTTTCGGACTTGGGTTTTTTAATTGGACAAGAACTCTCAACTTCAAGTTTCTCTTGGGTGATTTATCCAATTGCTCTTGTTTTGGGATTTGTTATTGTTTCAGCAGAGCCGGCTGTTCATGTGTTGACAAAACAAGTTTCAGACATATCTGGCAACACCATTTCAAAGCGTACTTTGCAGATGAGTTTGTCGGTTGGAGTGGCAATAAGCCTTGTTTTGGCGGTGGTCAAGAGTGTCTTTTCTGTAAACATAATGTATTTTATGATCCCTATGTTTGTTATCAGTCTTGTTCTCGCATTTTTCAATCCAAGATTGTTTACTGCTGTTGCTTTTGATGCTGGAGGAATTGCCTCAGGTCCCATGAGTGCGACTTTCTTACTTCCACTTGTCAGCGGTATAACAATTGCGACTGGTGGAGATGTTATGACAGGTGCATTTGGAACTGTGGCACTGATTGCTTCAACACCAATTTTGGTGATTCAGATTTTGGGGGCAATTGCAAAAATCGCAAGAATTCGTCAGACAAAGAAACAAAATGTTCCAGTTGTTGCCGAAGAAGTTACTATCATCGAATATGATTATTGATTGGAGGGGAAATGAAAAAGAAAATTTCTTGTCCCTATAAAGCGTTGATGCTTATCATCAACGAAGGGCGTAACATAGAAGACAAAATCATGTATGTTTTCAAAACTCACGACATTATGAGAAGTGTTATTTCTTTTGCAAAAGGAACTGCCCCTTCAACGCTTTCAGACTTTTTTGGTTTTGGTGTTGACAACAAGATTGTTGTTTCAACATTTGTTGAAAGTGAAAAAGCAGAGGAAATTATTCATGATTTGAAGGAAATTCTGGAAGTTGATAAACGAGATAGAGGTATGGTTTTTACACTGCCTATCACTGCACTTTCAAGCAATATTTTGGGATTATGGAGGGAACAAAATGAAAACAAAAAATAACAATGAATTTGAATTGATTGTCACAATAACCAACAGGGGATATTCCGACTTTGTTGTTGTGGCTGCAAGAAATGCTGGAGCAAGCGGTGGAACAATCATCAATGGAAGAGGAACTGGGGTGCATGAGAAAGACAGCATTTTGGGTGTTTCCATTCAACCAGAAAAGGAATTGGTGTTGACTCTCGTCAAAAAGGAAGAGAAAAGCAAAGTTATGAAGGCGATTGTTGATGGATCAAATCTCAACAAAGAGGGAAAGGGAATCTGCTTCAGTTTGCCAGTTCAAGATGTTGCAGGCATCAATCACCTTTTGAGTGAAAAAGAGAAAAAAGATGTGGAAAAACCAAAGAAAACTTCCACAAAAAAACCTTCTAAAAAGGCTGAAAAAGAAGAAAAAAAAGACTGATTTTACCAGTCTTTTTTTAGTTTGCTCAACACATATTGAAAATTCTTTTCTTGTTGTTTTTCGGTAGGTTCAATAACACCATAGTGTTTAAGTTTTAAAAATTTCTTTTCATAAATCATAAGACATAAGTTGACCCCAGAGTATGACAATGAGAAGACAACAAGCAAAATTTCAAATACGACAAGGTTTTTAAGCAAGCCAACAAGTATCATAATCCCAAATGAAAGTACACGTGCAATTGAGAGCAAGCTTTCCACCATGGTTTGATGTTCGGAAATTTCACTATAAAGACCTGCTTCTTTGAGGGTGCTGTTTCGATATATGTCAAAGATTGCGCTGAAGATGATTTTTGACATGTTCATAAGAAGGTTGAATATGATCACTGTCACATATGATGATGTGATGACAAACAGCACGCTTGATATGATTGGAAGCGATATTGCAATTGCGTAAAGCCAGTTTCTTTGTGCGGGCTTCGTGAATTTTGTGACAAGCATAATCTCAACAATGGTGACGGCACCGATGATACTGGTTATGCTTCCGAGTGACAAAGATGATCCAAATTGAAGCATTATGCAAATGCTTAAGAGGTTGTTTGTTATTGTTGTAAATCCATATACAAAAGATGCCTTATAAATAAACATAATTCTTTCTCTTGCTTTTGGATGCTCTTTAAGTTTCTTGAAATATTCTTTGAGGCTGAAAGAACTTCCTTCTGGTTTTTTAGATTTAATTCCAAATGAAAGCAGGGTTATGATACCTAAAATCACAGCGACATAGATTGAAGTTTGTTCATAGGTTGACACATGGATGAGAGCACCAAGTGTGACTGGAACAATTATGTCCATGCTTTTGGTTGCAATTGTGATGAGAATTGAAAATTTTGACATCACCTTTCTGCTTACCATTTCTTGTTTAAGGACATTATAACTGCCGTAATAACATGCTTCACTTAAGCCATACAGAAAGCCGGCAAGTGGAAGCATTTGTGCGAGTTTTTGTCCATAGAAGATTATGAGAAGTATGAAAGCCAGTCTGATAAGTTGGGAGGCTCGATATATCCATACTCGATTTGTTTTGTCGGTGAGCATACTGAAAAACCAATATGTCAAAAGAAAAGTTGTATAAACGCAGATGTAATACACGCCAACATTAAAGACATAATCAAAGGTGTCTTTTGAAAATTGAAAAATATATGCAACCAAGAAAGTTGAAACGAAAGTTGTGACAACTGCACCGAGTGGGTGGCAGATAAACAAGAAACTGCTGGATGATTTATCTTTTTTTTGACTGTTTATATTGTACGAATATCCCATATTTTCTCCTATGTAAAGTTATTGCCAATCAATTGGAGTTTTTCCATATTTTGTTAAAAATGAATTTGTTTTTGAAAAGTGTTTGCAACCAAAGAAACCTCTATATGCGGAAAGTGGGCTTGGGTGAGGTGCTTTCAAAACCAAGTGCCAAGGCGAAATTTCGCTTTCAAAACTTTGTGCATTTGAACCCCACAAAATGAACACCATCGGATCTTCTCTTTTTGAAAGCAATTTGATAACTTCATTTGTGAAAGTTTCCCAACCTTTACCACGATGTGAATTTGCTTGAGCTCGGCGAACGGTGAGGCTTGTGTTGAGAAGTAAAACGCCTTGCCTTGCCCAACGGGTGAGGTTGCCAGTGTTTTGACATTTTATGCCAAGGTCACTTTCAATTTCTTTGTATATGTTGACAAGTGATGGTGGAATTTCAACGCCATCTTGCACCGAAAATGCCAAGCCGTGTGCTTGATTTGGCTCGTGATATGGGTCTTGTCCGATTATGACAACTTTCACATCTTCATACTTAACGCTGTTGAGGGCGTTGAAAATGTTTTCCATTTTTGGATATACCTCAAAGCGAGAGTATTCATTTTCAAGAAATTCTTGCAAGGTCTTGAAATATTCTTTTTCAAATTCACTTTTAAGCAGAGTTGCCCAACTTTTTGTAATTCTAATCATAATGCGATTATATCATAAAAAAGAATACATTTTCAAATAATTTTCGACAAAAAAAACACACTATGTGTGCTTTAAATGGGTGCCACAATATTATGGCGAAAATAAAAGCCACGAAGTGGCTTATTTGCTTGCTTTTGCGTTTTCCAACAATTTTGCAAAGTGTGCTTTCTTTCTGTTTGCAGAGTTTTTGTGAATTACATTTTCTCTTGCAGCACTATCAAGTTTTGAGCAAAGAGTTTTCAAAACTTCTTCAGCCTTTGCAACATCTACAGCAAGTTCGCTTTTAAACTTTTTCTCATAGGTTTTGATTTCTGATTTAACAGAGTTGTTTTGAACTCTTCTTTCTCTTTCAATCAAAACTCTTTTCTTTGCTGATTTAATGTTTGCCATTTTCTTCTCCTTAAAGTGTTTTGTACATCTATTTCGTTACTGGAGTATTATAGCATATAAAATTTTAAAAATCAACTTATTTTTTCAACTTTTTAGGGTTATATTTTGTTTATGATTGATTTAATTGATGAATGTGGAAGCGATTTGACGATGTGTGGTTATGAAACGACTAAACTTTCAAAGTTTGACATCACAAGTTCAAAACTTTTTGTAAGCACAAAGAAGCAGGCAAAGGCTTTGGGGTTTGATATGGGACATTATTTTATTATCAACGCTCCCAAACTTGATTTTTTTATGAATGAGCATAAAAAATTTTTAGAAAATGAAATTTTGTTAAGATTATCATTTTTGTTTGAACAAAACAAGATCACCAGAAGATCAAGGGTTCTTGTGGTTGGTATTGGAAATCCAAAAATTATTGCTGACAGTTTTGGAGTTAAATGTGTTGAAAAGATTCCTATCATGCCATACTCGAAAAACAATAAGCTTTTAAAAATTATGCCAAACACATTCTCTAACACTGGACTTAATGCTTACGACATGATTAATTTGATTGTCAGTTGGAGTCGTGTTGATTTGGTTCTTATTTTTGATTCTCTTGCGACAACTTCATTGCATAGGTTGGGTTGCTCCGTTCAATTTAATGATGCGGGTCTTACTCCAGGAAGTGCAATGAATAATTTTGGGCTTCCAATAAACAGAAATACTTTGAATGTTCCATGTATTTCAGTCGGTGTTCCTATGATGATTTCTTCAAAAATATTTGGAGAGAAAAGAGAGGTTATATTTACAGAAAAAGATGTAGAAGGAAAGATTGAGTTTCTTTCTTCTTTAGTTGCTGATGTTGTTCAAAAGCTTTTGTGAAAGTTGATTAATTTTTTTCATATATATTATGTATGAAAAATGTTCTTTTGATTGACAGTGGCAGTGGTGGGGTAAACATTTTGCTTGAGTGTTTGAAGGTTTGTCCTTATGCCAACTTTTTGATGTATTGTGACAATGCAAATTTGCCTTATGGAGACAAAAGTAAAAAAACTTTGATTGAACTTACTCTGCAAAATTTGAAGAATATACAAAAATTTTTTAAGTTTGATATCGTTGTATTTGCTTGCAACACATTGACTTCTGCATGTATTGAAGAGTGTCGAAAAATGTTTCCAAATATTGAGTTTATAGGTACAGTTCCCGCAATTAAGGTTGCCACTGCAAAATATGAGGAAAATGAAATTGTTGTTCTTGCCACAGGAGTGACAATAAAGCATAACAAATTGATTGCAAAACATCCGAGAGTGAGGACTCTTGAAATGAAAACACTTGCAAGTCTTATCGATGAAAATCTTGACAATTTAACTGTCTGTGAAGATTACTTGCAAAAAATACTTCAAGATGTTGATGCAAAAGCATTGGTTTTGGGGTGTACTCATTATGTAGCAGTCAAAGATATTCTCATAAAAATGTTGCCAAATGTTGAAATATTTGACAGTGCAAATGGGGTGGCTCGAAGACTTTTGACTTTTATTGATGGAGATAATTGTGGTTGCGAAGTTCGTATTATGACATCAAAATCTGATGATTCATGGGCAAAATTATGGAATTACTTTGTCGCAAAGCAATGAAAAAAAACAGCCAATTGGCTGTTTTTTTAGTTCTCAAAAAGATTTGAATTTAGGAAGACTGGCTCACAGGTTATGTTTATTCCCATTTTCTTGAGAGTTTGCTCTTCATTTGTTGACATTATGAAAGTGCAGTGGGCGTCACAATTTTTTAGATTTGGGATTTGCTCCATTGCAAGTTTTGCTTTTACATTTTTGCTTGTGCAAATTGAAAGGGCGACCATAACATCATCAATTGTCAAAATGCTGCTTTGTGATTTGAGGACCTTTGTTCTGTAATCTACAATTGGAAGCAAAATGTCATCTGTGATTATATCGAAATCATCTCCAAGACCTGCTAAGGTACGCAGGGAGTTTAGGATTACAGCTGCAGCAGCGGAAACCACTGTTTTTGTTTTTCCTGTCACAATTTCTCCAGATGGCAATTCCAGCGCAACGCAAGGGAATCCGCTTTCTTTTGCAGTCTTTTTTGCAACATCAATAACAGGGAAAAGTTTTTCGGTCGCTCCAACTTCTCCTGCAAGGGATTTGTTTCTTTCGAGTGTTTCATAAGTTGTTTGTCCACGTTTAAAGTCACATTCTGCTCGATAGAACCTTCTTAAGATTTCTTTTTTTGCAGAAAGTTTTGCAAGGTTGTCATCAATTATTGAATCGGCAATCATATTCACACCCATGTCAGTTGGAGATTTGTAAACTTCTTTGTTTGTTATGCGATGCAAAATTTCTTTGAGAACAGGGAAAACAGCAATGTCTCGGTTGTAGTTTACAGTCAGTGTGCCGTATGCATTAAAATGATAAGGATCAATTTGGTTTACATCTTGAAGGTCTGCTGTTGCGGCTTCATAAGCAATGTTTACTGGGTGTTTAAGTGGCAAGTTCCAAACAGGAAATGTTTCAAATTTTGCATAGCCGGCTTTAACGCCATTTTTATGTTCGTGATAAAGTTGAGAAAGACAAGTTGCAAGTTTTCCGCTTGAGGGACCGGGAGCTGTGACAATAACGAGTGGGCGAGTGGTTTCGATGAATGAATTTGCGCCATAGCCTTCTTCAGACACAATGACATCAACTTCATTTGGATATCCCTTTGTGTAATTATGGAAATATACTCTTTCTCCATGTTGCTCAAGTTTTTTGCCAAATTTGGTTGCACTTGGTTGTCCTTTATAAAGAGTTATTACAAATGCGGATATGTAAAGTCCTAAAGATCTCATGTTGTCCACAAGTCTTAAAACTTCGTTGTCATAACTTATGCCTAAATCGGCACGAATTTTATTTTTTTCGATGTCATTTGAACTGATACAAAAGATGATTTCTGCTTTATCTTTCATCTTTTGAAGAAGTTTGATCTTGATGTTTGGGTCAAAACCAGGGAGGACTCTTGCAGCATGCAAATCATCAAAGATTTTTCCGCCAAATTCAAGATAGAGTTTGTTGTGAAATTTTTTAATTCTCTTGTTTATGTTTTCGCTTTGAAGTTTGAGATATAAATCGTTGTCAAAACATATTTTGCTTTCTGTTTGTTTTTCTTCAGTTTTCTTTGCCATAAAATTCTCCTTTCATAAATTATTTTAACTCATAAAAATTTTTTTTCATAACAATTTTAAATAAATTATAAATTTGTTTTCTATTAAAAGAGTAAAAATTTGAAAAAATATTCAAACTATCGGCATGGACTATAAAACTTCTCTTTATTTTTTAATCCCTGCGATTTTTATTCTGCTTATCATATTTCCAGTTGTTGTTGATGTTAGATTGTCTTATAATCCTATCTTCAATAGGGGAGTAGTTGCACTTTTTATTTTTAAAAAGAAAATCTTTTATTATTTTATTTCTATTCATGGCACATATATTGAGTTGCGGAATGAAAAGGAGACTAAGGCTGAAAAACTTCAATTTGAAAGTGAAAAGTTTGAGGTGATGGAGGAGTTTGGAAAACAGCTTAAAGACAAAATCAAACTTAAAAAATTTTACATATTCTACAACATTGGTGTGGGCGACGCATTGGCAAGTGCAATGCTTTGCGGTCTTATTAATCAAATTTTTTCTTTCCTTTTTCTCTTTTTGAAATCAAAAAAACCGACAGCTTCTTTTTGTGTTTATGACACAGTTTCATACAATAAAGAAGTTTTTGAGATGGCTGGAAGAATTCAAATTTCGATTTCTTTGTTTGATGTTGCATATTCTTTTCTTTATTCGGTTATCATAACTAAAGATTGAATATTACACCAAAAATTGTGTAATATGTTACATAACACACAATATATAGGAGAATAAATATGAAAGTTTATACAAATTCAACCTCAATTAATGATTTGATTTCAAGTGCAGTCGACAAAATTAAAACCATTGTTGACTCCAGCACTATTATTGGTGAAAGCATTGTCACGCCAGATGAGACGACGATTATTCCAATTTCAAAAGTGACTGTTGGTTTTGTTGTTGGTGGCGGAGAATATGCTGACCTTTCTGCAAGAAGAGTTGCAAATCATTTTCCTATGAGTGGTGGAAGCAGTGGTGGAATGAGTGTAAGCCCTGTTGGTTTTTTGATCATCAAGCAAAGTGGGGATGTGGATTTTGTTAATGTTGAAAACAAAACTCTCTATCAGACAGTGCTCAACATGTTTAATTCACTTCTTGCAAAGCTTGAAAAGGATCAGCAAAAAGAGGAAGGGGAAAATGACGAAGATTAAAAAGATTTTTTCTGCAAGTTTGATTTTGGTGCTTTGTGCTTCTTTTATTATTGTTGGAACCTCATTTGCAAAAGTGCAATCATGTTTTGCAATGCAGACTTCCGCAAAAGCTTGTGCGGTTATTGAAGGGAAAACTGGAAGGATCCTTTTTTCTAAAAATCAAAATCAAAAATTGCCTATGGCAAGCACAACAAAGATTATGACGGCAATCACAGCTATTGAAAATTGCAAGAATTTGGATGAGAAATTTGTTGTATCAAAAAAATCAATTGGAGTTCCAGGAACGTCTCTTTATTTGAGAGAGGGAGATGAATATTCTACAAGAGAACTTTTGTATGCTCTTATGTTGATTTCTGGAAATGATGCTTCTGTTGCTATTGCAGAGCATGTTGGAGGCACTACAAGTGAATTTGTTACGCTTATGAATGATCTTGCAAAGAAGATAGGTGTCAAAAACTCCCATTTTGCAAACACTCATGGACTTGATGCTGATGGACATTATACAACTGCATATGATTTGGCAAAAATCACTGCATATGCACTTGAAAATGACACTTTTAGGGAAATCGTTTCAACAAAAAACACAAAAATTGTTAATGGGAAAGGAGAAAATCGTTATCTTCGAAACAAAAACAAACTTCTTTTCACATTGGAAGGTTGTATTGGCGTGAAAACTGGTTTCACTGATGATGCGGGCAGGTGTCTTGTTTCTGCAATTGAAAGAGATGGAATGAAGCTTGTTTGTGTTGTGCTTAATTGTGGACCTATGTTTGAAGAAAGTGCCGAGCTTCTTAAAACTTGTGCATCTATGTACAAACTCTATGATTTAACCGATTTTTATGAGATTGACAAAGAAATAAGAGTGCTTAATGGTGCAAAAGAAAGTGCAAAAATTGGCACAAAGGGGAAATTTGTTTATCCTCTTACAGAAAAAGAGAAAGAAAGTCTCAGATTTGAGTATGTTTATCCAAAAGATATTGAAGCTCCCATGAAAAAAGGAAATGAACTTGGAGATGTTAAAATATTTTTGGACAATGACTTGCTATTTTCAGAAAAAATCTTTACAATAGAAGATGTGAAACCAAAGTCATTGCTACAACGAATGAAAGACTTTTTTGCTGAATGGTGAAATAACTTTCCTCTTTTGTGGTTATGATGCAAAAGAGGAATTTTTTTATGAGTATGAGACTTAACAAGTTTTTGAGTTCTTGTGGTGTTGCCTCAAGAAGAAAATGTGAAGAAATAATTTTGGCAGGAAAAGTTTCTGTCAATGGAAAGGTTACAAATGTTCTTTCAACTATTGTCAACGAGAAGGTGGATAAGGTTGAAGTGGATGGTGTGGCTATTAAACTTCCGGCGCAGTTTGTGTATTTGAAGATGAATAAGCCTAAAGGATATGCTTGCACCGCAAGTGATGAGAGAGGGAGAAAAACAATTTTTGATTTGCTTGAAAGTGATGTAAGGCTTTTTAATGTGGGAAGGCTTGACTATGACACTGAAGGTTTGCTTCTCTTGACAAATGATGGAGATTTTGCAAATTTGGTGACGCATCCGAAATATCATTTTGAAAAGGAATATATTGTTACTGCAGAAGGTGAAGTTAAAGAAGGGGATCTTGCTGTGCTTCGAAAAGGTGTTGTGATTGATGGACAGCGTATGCCAACTGCAAGGGTTAAACTTTTGAGTTTTGATGGGAAATGGAGCAAAGTTTCTGTTGTTATAGATGAGGGACAAAACCATCAAGTGCGAAGAATGTTTGAAGCGATTGGAAAAGATATTAAACTTTTGAAGCGTGTCAGAATTGGGGATGTTCATTTAGGTGGACTTTATCGTGGAAAGACAAAACCTATGACTGAGAAAGAAATTGCATTTTTCAAGAAAGGGATTTGATTATGGAGAAAATTGCGGTTGTTGGCGCAGGTGCTTCTGGACTTTTTGTTGCGGGGCTTTTGTCTCAAAGGGGTTTTGATGTCACGGTTTTTGATAAGAATGAAAAAGTTGGCAAAAAACTTTTCATCACTGGAAAAGGTCGTTGCAACTTAACAAACTTTTGTTCGGTTGAAGAGTTCCTGTCAAATGTTGTCCGTGGTGAAAAATTTTTAAAAAGTGCAATTTATAGTTTTTCAAGTGAGGACTGTGTAAATTTTTTTGAAGATCTTGGACTTAGGACAAAAGTTGAGAGAGGAAATCGTGTTTTTCCATTGAGCGACAAATCAAGTGATGTCATCAAAGTTTTGCAAGAAGTGCATTGCAAAGGAGTTAAGTTTTCTCTTTGCAATAGAGTTGACAAAATCGAAAAGAAAGAAAATAATTTTGTTGTTTTTGCACAAGATGGAAAATACTTATTTGACAAAGTGATAGTTTCAACTGGCGGAAAAAGCTATTCTTCGACAGGAAGTGACGGAGATGGATATAAGATTGCGAGAAGTTTTTCGCATACAATAGAAGAGGTTAGACCTGCTCTTTGTCCAATCGTGCTTAAAGATTGGTTTGTGAAAAATCTGCAAGGAGTGTCGCTGAAAAATATTTCACTTAATGCTGTCATTGATGGAAAAAAACTTGGGCTTTTTGGCGAAATGATTTTCACTGATAGAGGAATTTCAGGACCTGTGGTTTTATCGTTATCGAGCCTGATTAACAGAGTAAAAAATGTTGCTCTGTCCATTGATTTTAAGCCTGCACTTGACGAGAAACAACTTGATGCAAGACTTCTTCGTGACTTTGAAGAAAACAAAAACAAGGACTTAAAAAATGTTCTTCGTGGACTTTTGCCAAAAGCTGTGGCTGAAATTTTTGCAAAGGCAATTGGTCTCGATGAAAACAAAAAAATTCACGATGTGACAAAAGAGGAAAGACAAAAGCTTTTATTTGGTCTTAAGAATTTCAAATTGAATTATGGCGGACTTTATGACATTGATTCTGGAATTGTCACAAGCGGAGGGGTTTGTCTTAAAGAGGTTAATCCAAAAACTTTTGAGAGTAAGCTTGTGAAAGGACTTTATTTTTTGGGAGAGGTTTTGGATCTGGATGCACTTACCGGAGGTTTTAATCTTCAAATTGCGTGGTCCAGTGCTTATGCTTGTGCAAAGGGAATTGCTGGTTTTTAGGAGGATATAATTATGTTTTATATGATTTGCAAAATTTTGATGTGGATTCCTATCATGATTTTTCATCCAACCAGCATCAAAGGAAAGAAAAATCTGCCAAAAGGGAGGGCAATTCTTTCAGTGAACCATCGAAGCAATTGGGATTATGTTTTGTTTGGCATAAATTCAACAACAAAATATCGTGTTTTGGCAAAGAAGGAACTTTTTAGAAATAAATTCTTTGGCTTTATTTTAAGAAATTTCGGTGGAATTGAAATTGACCGTGAAGCAAATGATATCAATGCAATCAAAACATGCATGAAAGTTTTGAAAGATGATAAAAAATTGCTTGTTTTTCCAGAAGGAACAAGGTTGAAAGATGAATCGCTTGTGATGGGAGAGATTAAAAGTGGGCTTGCACTTATAGCTATAAAAACCAAAACTCCTATTGTTCCTGTTTGGGTGAGAAACAAGCCAAAGTTGTTTAGAAGAAGTATATATTACATCGGCAAGCCTTTTGAACTTGATCAGTTTTATGGAAAAAAACTTGATGAGCAGACTTTGCAAGAGGCTGATCAAATTGTTCGTGCAAAAATGATTGAGTTGGGGGAGCAGGGAAAAAAGAAAAAAGGCAAGTGATTGCCTTTTTATTTTTGTGTTTTATATGGTATGGTTGTTTGTTTTCCTTCTCTTTTCGCTTTGGCTTCGTCAATTTTTCTTTGGTCATCTTTTGATTTCCAGTCAAGTGCAGTTTTGACAAATTTGTCATATTCTTCTTTCTCAGGAAGTTGCACATGTTCGACCACAACCATGGTTGACATGTGGTGAGGGTGAACCATATTGTAAGTGTCAACATTTTTCTTCCAAAGAGAAACCAAAATGCTTATGTTTTTCTTTGCTTGAAGTCTTTCAATCTTTTCAGGGGAAAGGAGTGCTTTTTCGTTTTTGTTTAGCAATAAATAGAAAGCATACAAATATGTTGAATTCTCATCATACCTTGTTGGGACAAGTCGGTCAAAGCCCTTTTGATGAAAAACATATTTCATTTCTTTTATTTTTGAGTCAAGTTCTTTATCGTCAATTTTTTTTGATAATTCTTCTTCGAGAGATTTTGCTCTTTCAAGTTTCGCAGTTTCAATAAATGTGGTGTAGTTGTCAAGAGAAGGAAGTGTGATTTTGTTTATTACGACAACTTCGCTTGATCTTCCATTGATTGTCTTTCCTGTTTCAATTGTTGAATCCCAAAGGTTTGTTAAGGCGATTAGGTTTTTTCTTGCCCTGAAACGCTCGATAATATTTGCACTTTTCATTCTTGTCATATTCTTTTTGAGAAGAGTGGAAAATGCATAAAGATATGTCTTTTGTCTGTCATCTTCAAGAGGGGGCATGTGTTCAAAGTCAAAGCACCAAAGTGCAGCATGAATGGCATTTAATTTTTGTTCTAATTTCATTTTTTGTTTCCTTTTATTTTTCTTTGCTTTTGTCTCTTACTCCAAGAGGGGCTTTGCAAGTTTTGTCAATATCGAAAATGATATTATCTTGAGGAGTGTGTTTGTTTTCAAGCTGAATCTCAAGTTGTTCTTTGATAGAATTGTAATCAAACTCGCAACCATCAAAATGGTGACAATATCGTAGCAAAGTGTATGTGAATTTGTTTGTTATACCAAATTGTTGTCGATTATGTTTCTCTGTGATATCTTCAAGAGAAGTTTCTTCATCGAGACCTTTCTTTTCACGATTGAAATAATTTTCTTCACCATTAAGGTTGATTAAATATCTTACTGGCATAAAGTTTGGCGCAACAACATTTTTGATTCCTTCCTTTTGCATGATTGATAAGAAAAGCGTCAACGAAATAAGAGCATTCGGAGAAACTTGACCTATTATGTCTTCCATATCAACATCTTTGTTGACCTTGCGAAAATACCTGTCTAATTTTTTTGCAAGTGGTCCAGTTTGCTTTTCTTTTTTTGCTTGGATGGCAAAAATATGAACAGTGTCATCAACAAGTGCAAAGGTTATGCTTGGTAAAAAGAATTTCTCTTCATTTTCGCCAAGAAAATATGGAGTGAAACGATAGGGTCCTTCAAGCATAGATTTGTTTTTCAAAATCATTGTCTTGACAGAAAATCCTGAAGATTGATTAAGAAGAAAATGTCCTGTTTGAAGTTCATTTTCCAGCATCTTTGTCCTCGTCTCAATATATGAGAGGATGTTGTTCCTGTCGTAATTGGTTGTGTTTGCCAAGAGGTCGAGGAAAAGTTTTTCTTTGAAAGCTTCGTCACTGTAAGAAAAATATTCTTTGTCAGCCAGAAAAAATTTTGTGGCAATATTTAGATATTCTTGAGTGAGAAGTGCAAAAGCTTCGACGTTTGGAATTTGAAAAATAGGGGTTTTGAAATCATCTTCTGAAGGGGGAGTGTGCTTGCTTTGCGGATCGAAAATGTCTTCTCCATTTTTCAAAAGCCTGTTTCCGACTTTTGCATAGAATTTTGTAAAGAAAAACCATGGACTGTTGTAGAAAGAACCTGAAGAAGCAAACTCAAACTTCCCAGCACTTGCCTGTTGGAAGATTGTGTTTATTATTGATTTTGTTTCTTCAATACTTATCTGTTCCATAGGAAAATTATATCACATTTTTTGCTTAATTGCAATACTTTCTTCATTTTTGGTGGAATAGGACTTTTTATTTGACTTTTTTGCTTAAGTTGATTATTATTATTTTGATTTATATCGCTTTGTTTGCGATTGTTTAAGGGAAAAATTATGAGCGAAAAATTTAATATGGAATTGATTGATAAAACTTTCACATCATACAAGAAAGGTCAGTCGTTTGACGGCGTTGTTGTTTTGAAAAGAAATGATGGTGTTATTTTCAATATTGGAGGCAAAAACGATGCTTTTATTGCTGCTTCTGATTTTGAAAACTATGACGATGTGAAAATCGGTGATCGCTTTGGTGTTGTCATCACAAATCAAAAAAATGAAGAAGGATTGATTGAAGCATCGAAGTCTCTTGCAGATTCTTTAAAAATTGCCAATCAAAATGCAAATGCTTTGAGGCTTGGGAGTAAGTTTTCTTTTGTCGCAACTGGTGTTGGAGATGGTCTTTTGTCAAAGATGGGAGATTACAAAATTATTGTACCTTTTGAAGAAGTGTCAGAACATTATGTCAAAAATTATAATTCTCTTGTTGGAAAACAATTTGAAGCGGTTGTGACGGAGATTGACAAGGAGAATAAGAGAATTGTTGCAAGTGTCAAACTTCTTCAAGAGCAAATCAAAGTTGCAATTGAAAAGAATTTTTGGAACATCATTTTCATCAACAAAATTGTCAAAGGAAAAGTTGAGAGGATTATGCCTTATGGTGCTTTTGTGAATGTTGATGGAGTAGATTGTTTTTTGCATATTTCAAACATTTCTTATGATAAACTTGAAAAGGTTGAGGATGCAATTTCTGTTGGGCAAGAGTGTCAATTTAAGGTGATTAAAGTTGACAGAGAGAACAAAAAGGTTGAACTTTCTCTTAAAGCACTTTTGGAAGATCCAAAGACCACAAGAATAAAGGAATTGATTGTGGGAGAAGTGTATGAGGGGGAAGTTGTGAAACTTTTGCAATTTGGAGCAATTGTAAAAACACCAAATGGTGCAACAGGACTTTTGCATATTTCAAATTGCACTGAAGATCGAACAAAGAAGATTTATGAACTTGTTAAAACTGGAGATAAGATTTCGGTTGAAGTCATCTCAAAAGATGAAGAAAATCAAAAAGTTTCATTCAGTCTTGTTAAATAGCTTTTTGTTGCGTAATACACTTTTAATTGTGGTGATATGCCACAAAATGTGCTGATGTGGCTCAGTTGGTAGAGCAGTTGATTCGTAATCAACAGGTCGCGGGTTCGAGTCCCGCCATCAGCTCCAGAAAAAAATTTGCGTTAAAAAACGCACGAAAGTTTCACTTGCACTGGAGCTTATCAGCGTTTTCATGTGCTCATTGAGTAGCTCCAGATAAACCAAGTAAAAAGTCTTCTTTGAGGTAAAACGGAGGGGTAAAATGAAATTAACAGTTTTATGCGACAACAATACATTTATTGATAGTTATTTGATTGGAGAGCCAGCGTTGTCTTTTTATATTGAAAATGATAAAGACAAAATACTGTTTGACCTTGGATATTCGGATGTATTTAGCATTAATGCGAAAAGATTAAATATTGATTTGTCAAAAGTAAGTAAGATCATGTTGTCTCATGGTCATGATGATCATACTCATGGATTAAAATGGTTTAAATTTGACAAAAAGACTAAATTGTTTTTTTGTGATGGATGTTTTGACAAAAAAAAGATAGATGATTGTGACTTGACAGCACCTTATACACAAGAAACTATGTCTGAAATGTTTGATTTAATTGAGGTTAAGAATTGTATTAAAATTTCCAAAAATCTTTTTTGTCTTGGTCCAATACCTAGAAATGTTAAATTTGAAAAAGATAATAAAAGTCTAATAACTTACAAGAATAATAAATGGATTCAAGATAAGGTTTTGGACGATACCGCATTAGTCTATGTCAGCAAGAAAGGACTCGTTGTGATAACTGCGTGTTCTCATAGCGGAATCTGTAATATTTGTGAATATGCAAAAAATTTGTTTAATAAAAATGTCTTTGCCATTATTGGAGGTTTTCATTTGTTTGATTTATCAGAACAATCAAAGAAAACAATTGAATATTTTAAGGCTCAAAAAATCACAAGTTTATATCCTTGTCATTGTACAAGTTTGAAAGTTAAAGCAGAGATGATAAGACTGGGGTTAAATGTTGAAGAGGTTGGCAGTGGACTTGAATTGTGTTTTGAATAATTGCTGTTTTATGTGTAAATCAAAAAACATTATTCGTTTTTAGCTTAAAGTCTTAATTTAGGAGAAATGTTATGGATAAAACTAGAAAACAAAAAGCATTGCGATTGTTTAATGAAAGGTATAGTTGTGCTCAATCTATAATGTTGGCTTATTGTGATTTGGTTGATGTTAAAGAAGATTTCGCTTTTAGAATATCTTCTGGATTTGAAGGTGGAATTGCAAAGTTGGGCAAGACTTGTGGAACATTGAATGCTGCAGTGATGCTTTTAAGTTTAAGATATGGCGAAACAACCAAAATAGATGAAGATAGCAAAATGAAGCGAAGAGAAATAATAAGAAATTTTATGCTTGAATTTATGAAAAAACATAAAAAGGGGATAAATTGTGCCGATTTATTAACTGAAGAAAAAGACAAAACATACATTATGCATTCTGAAAAGTGCGCAAGCATTGTGGGTGAGGTTTGTGATTTGCTAGATAAATATATGTTTTTATAGACAAGAGGATTTATAGGAAGTTTTATTTAAAAAGGATTGTATGACCCAAGAGAAAATTTTCTTTTGTGGAGAGGAAATATGAAAGAACTTGTTGATAGATTGAAGAATAGTGAGGTGGTTTGTTTCAAGACCGATACTGTGTACGGTTTGTCTTGTAATCCTTTTTCTGATGAGGCAGTAAAAACTGTTTTTGATCTGAAACAAAGAAATACAAACAGCCCTTTGATTTTGTTGATTTCAAGAAAATATGATTACAAAAATATTGTCAAAAGCAATCCGCTTGCAGAAAAACTTATTAATAGGTTTTGGCCTGGTCCATTGACAATTATTTTTGAGAGCAAAGTAAAATTTGCAAAAGGTGTTGTTTATAATGGAAAAGTAAGTTTAAGAATGCCGAATGATGAGTTTTGTCAAAGTTTGCTGTCGCAAGTGGATTTTCCTTTAACAAGTACTTCAGCAAATATTTCAGGAAAGGAAAATCCAAATAATTTTAAAGCTTTAAAAATGTTGTTTCCATCAGTTTTTGTTGTTGATGGGGGAAAGGTGTCAAAAGATTGTCCGAGTTCTATTGTGGATGTGAGTGACAATTCTTTGAAAATCATCAGAGAAGGAAAAATTGGCAAACAAGAATTGATTGATGCTGTGAATGAAAAGGATGATTGATGAAGGTGATGCTACATAATCAAAACTATTTTATTTAAGTAAAGAGTTGTGGTATAATGAAATCAAAGAGATTTATTATGGAAAATTTGACTTTGACAAAAGCATGGGATAAAACATTCCCAAAAAGTGATAAAGTAAATCACAAAAAAGTGACATTCCAAAATAGATTTGGAGTTACGCTTGCGGCAGATTTATATGTTCCAAAGGGAGCAAAAAGCAAACTTCCAGCAATCGCTGTTTCTGGGCCATTTGGTGCAGTTAAAGAACAATGCTCAGGACTCTATGCACAAACAATGGCAGAGCGTGGATTTTTGACAATTGCATTTGACCCTTCATTCACAGGCGAAAGTGGTGGACAGCCAAGATATGTAGCAAGTCCAGACATCAACACCGAAGATTTTCAAGCGGCAGTGGATTATTTGACAAGCCTTGACAATGTTGATCCAGAAAAAATTGGCGTCATTGGAATTTGCGGTTGGGGTGGTATGGCACTTAATGCGGCTGCCATTGACACAAGAATTAAAGCGACAGTTGCCTCAACGATGTACGATATGTCAAGAGTAAATGCCTATGGATACTTTGACAGCACAGATGTGAATGCAAGATATGAATTGAAGAAAGCACTCAATGAACAAAGAATAAAGGATTTCAAAAATGGAGAGTTTGAACTTGGCGGTGGAGTTGCCGAAGTTGTGCCTGATGATGCACCTTTCTATGTAAGGGACTATCACGATTACTATAAAACAAAGCGTGGCTATCATAAGCGTTCACTAAACTCAAATGGTGGTTGGAACAAAACATCAGCATTGTCATTTATCAACACAAAGAGCCTTTCATTTATCAATGAAATCAGAAATGCGGTTTTAATAATTCACGGCGAAAAAGCACATTCTTGCTATTTCAGTAAAGATGCTTATGCTAGTATGATTAAAAATAATAAGTTCAAAGCAAATAAAGAATTGATGATAATACCAAATGCTATTCACACAGACCTATATGACAAACTTGATATTATTCCATTTGACAAGATGGAAGAATTCTTTAGAAAAAATTTGAAATAAGGTGGAAAATGAAAATATTAGTATTAAACTGAGGTCCAATTTGAAATTTAAAAGCAGACATTATGGGGTGCAAGCCCATATGAACTAAGTAAAAGTCTTTTATAACAATTTTGTTTTAACTTATTTGATTATAAGAACAACTTGTGGCACACATTGTTGTTTAATAAAGGGTGTCAATATAAAATCTTTTAAAATTATGTATGACAAATAATTGAATCAATCATAAAAATAGGATAGAATAATAAATCATGAAAAGAAAAAAGTTAATTTTGTGTTTATCTTCAATTAGTGTTATTATACTTGCTATTGTAATAACAATTATTTGTTGTTGGCAAAAAAAAGAACTGAAGCCCGTGAGCCCACTTAAAAGTTATGTTCAAAACATCAATACTGAAGAAAGTTTACAAAGAATTAGCAATCCCGACCAAGGTTTTTATCATCCAATTTATGTTACTGCAGAAGAAAATGGTGTAAACTATGCAAAATGGATTGTCAATGATTCCACACAACTTTATCATTTGAGAATAGATATTAGTGCATTTTCAAAAGCGGTTAATGGTGATGTAGACAAACTTTTGACAAATGAAGTTTTGAGCGGTATAGAAGAACTTCTTGGATATTTGAAGCAACAAAACAAAAGCGCAATAATTAGATTTGCATATGATCCAGGGTTTAGTGGTAAAGCGAACAAGGAAGCTGGGCTTGATATGATAATTGAGCATATAGGGCAAGTTTGCCCAATTTTAAACAAGTTTGAAACTACTATAACTGCTGTTGAAGTGGGATTGATTGGTCCCTGGGGAGAGATGCATACAAGCACGATTGCAAACAAAGAACATATAAATCCTATTATTGACATGTTTTTAGATAAGACAAATAATCTACCTATTTTGGTCAGAATGCCAAATATGATTTACAATTATTTAGGTATAACGCTCAACGATATAGGAAAATACAAGATTGATAACACAAGTAAAGCCTATTGGCTTGGGGTGTATGACGATGGTTATTTAGGTTCTTCATCAGACCTTGGAACATACAAAGAGCGTGAAAAAGAAATTAAGTTTTTAAGTCAACAAACAAGTCACTTGCCATTTGGCGGAGAGGTGGTTGTTCCAGACAGCCCACTTCACGATATTGAAAATTGTTTGCCAGAAATGGCTCAGATTCATTTAAATTATTTAAATGTTGAGTGGAATGATTCAGTTATAAACAAATGGAAAAATTCAACTTACACTCAAAGTTGTGGGAAAGATGAGAATTATTATGGGCAGTCTGCATTCACATATATTGAAAATCATATGGGTTATAGATTTGTTTTGACTAAATCTGTGTTTGAGTTTTCAGACCGCTTTGACAAACTTAATATAAAATTATCTTTGAATAATGTCGGGTTTGGTAATTTAAATAAATCAAAATTTGCCAAAATTCTATTTGTTGATGAAAATAGTGAAATCAAATATTCAAAGCAAATAAAAAAGTTTGTTGGTGGAGAGAATATCGATTGTTCATTAGATATAAATTTTGATGATGGCAAATATCAAGTTTATTTGGCTTTATATGGAGAAGAAGTTGATGGAACATCATCCTATTGTTTACAATTTGCCAACCGTGACATTTGGGATAATTGCTTAAAAGCAAATAAGATTGGTGAAATAGATATAAAAAAGATATAAACATTTTTTTCTTAAAAAACATTTGATTTTTTAGACTTTTTTGTTAAAATTAGAAATAGTATAAACAATATTCTTAAAAGGTATTATTAAACTGGGAGGGAATATGGCGCAACTAGGGATAGTGAAGCATTTGGTTGCTTATCATGGGGCAAATAAGCATTCGCATAATTTTAAACTTGAATTAGTTTTTGATGGTAAAGTTGAAAGCGACATGGTTTCTGGAATTGATTTTCATGAAGTTTTGCCAGTGATTGAAAACAAACTGCAAGAACTGGATGGGAAATATTTGAAAGAAGTTGATGGTTTTGGCAGGGCAACTGTTGAGAATATTGCAATTTACTTTATTAGATTTTTGAGTGATAGATTTCCAATTTATAGTGTGACAGTTTGGGAAGACGAGGACAGATATGCTTGCATTTTAAAAAGTGATTTGGTTCGAAACTAATAAAATTTGGAGAGAGAAAGAGACAATTATGAAAAAAGTTTATTTTGCTGGCTCAATACGAGGTGGAAGAGAAGATATTAAGATTTATGAAGAATTGATAAATTCGCTTATGAAAGATTTTATTGTGTTGACAGAACATATTGCAGATGAAAAATTGGCTAATCAAAAAAACAAAACTGACGAGTATATTTATGAAAGAGATAGGGCTTGGATTGATGAGTGTGATTTTTTTGTTGCTGAAGTTTCAACTCCTAGTTTAGGGGTTGGGTATGAGTTGGGTGTTGCAGAGAGTTTGAAAAAGAAAGTTTTTTGTTTGTACAGAACAAATTCTGATAAGAAATTGTCAGCCATGATTGCAGGAAACAAAAGTTTTAAGATTGTGGAATATAATGATGCGAGCATAATCAACAGCATAAAAAATGAAATGTTATAATTAGTTTTGAACTATGAAAAGTCTATGCCAATCATGTTTTACTGATTATTTTTAAGGAGATATTTATGGATGAAAAAATAAAACAAGAATTGATTGAATTTATGATTGTTTCAGGCAAACGACTTTTGCAAGAGCAGGGGACACTACCTGACATTGGTGTAAAAAAACAATATTTAACTGAAGAAGATATTTGCATTGAAAAAGGGATTAAAGATATTGTTTGCAAGATGTCTGGAAAGCAAGAGTTTTTTGCTGAAGAAGAAAATGATAATTTTGTCAATGGAAATTCAGTTTGGATTGTTGATCCAATCAGTGGCACGAAAATATTTATCGGGGGGGGGAAGAACTACGCAATTGTTGCAAGCCATATGAGTTGTGGCAAGGTGGATTTTGCAAGTGTTTACAACCCAAGCTCTGATAAAATGTATATGGCGACAAAAGGAAATGTTTCGATCAATGGATTGAAGATTGAGAGAGAAAAAAAGAAAAACAAAAAAATCATTTTTGCACCCAGTTATGGTTGGAAAGATAAAGCGCAGGTGGAAAGAATTGAGAAGAGATTGAAAGAATATTATGAAGTTTTTCCTTCACAAGGTTCTTTTGCAATTAACTATTGTTTTGCCACTGAAGGTCAGTTCGCAGGAGTGGTGTCCTTGACCAAAGATGCCTTTCCAGAGTTTGCTGGACTTTTCATTGCAAACGAAGCAGGGCTGAATGCTACCAACATCAAGGGTGAGAAAGATATCTCTCCAAATGACAGAGTTTTTGTTTGTGGAGATGAGGAAGATTATGATAAACTTATTCAAATAGTAAAAGAAGAATTAAATTTGGAGGGGAAATGAAAATTTATTTGATTAGGCATAGTGAGTCGCAGGATGATTTGATAAATTGTTATGGCGGGGCTTCTGATTGGGATTTGACCGAAGGCGGAGCAAAGAAAGTCGAAAAATTTAGACCAAAGTTTGAAAAACTTGGAGTGCAAAAAATTTTTGTAAGTCCACTTAAAAGAGCATACAAGACGGCTGAAATCTTAAATAAGAAAATTAAATGCCCTGTTGAAAAGGTATTTGATTTGCATGAAACAAACCATTATGGCTATTTGACAGGTTTGGAAAAGAATTTGGCGAAAGAACTCTTTTCTTATCTTCTTGAAAAACCCGAATATCAAAATGCGAGTTATTACAATCGCAAATGCATGCCTGGTGGTGAAACCGCAGATGAATTGGACAAAAGAACAAAAAATGTGATGAAAAACATACTTAAAGAAAGTAAAGGTTTGGAGGCAATCGCGATTGTCACACATGGCGGAGTTTTGAGAAGTATTTTTCTTGCAGTTTTGAAAGATAAAAGAAAACTTGTCGACATCAAAGATGTTGCATGTGCTGAAGTGAATTTTTCACATGGAAAATTTGAAATTGTTTCATCCGAAGGTTTTGTTTTTGAGTAGAATTGGGAGGAAACGTGAACATTAGCATGGATATAGATGGTGTTTTGGTTGACAGAGAAAATTATCAAACTGAAAAAGCTGTTGAATTTGCAAAAAAGAATAATATTAATTTTCATATTCTTAAAAGTGACGCTTACAATGTTGATGAAATGTTTGGTTGGGACAAAGACAATTTTAAAGCATTTTGGGATGAATATCTTTGGGATTATGCAAAACAGCCTCCATTTGCTGATGTGAAAGTAATTTTGAGCAAATTGAGAGCTGATAGGCACAAAATCATAATCAACACAAGTCGTTGGCTTTCTGAACTTGAAAATGAAATTGGCAAGAAAATGAGAAAAACAGTTGAAGATTGGTTTGTCAAAAATGATTTGCCATTTGATGAGTTGGTTTTTGCACGAGGGGATAAACTTGCTGTTGTTGAAAGTCTGTGCGCTGATTGTCACATTGAAGACAATCCCATCGAAGCAATTCCTATTGCTGAAAAAATACCTGTGATTATGTTTGATTGTGAATATAACAAAAACTTTTGCGGAGAGAATGTTTTTCATGCAAAAGATTGGGAAGAGATTTATAAACTTTTGATGAAATTATAATTTGAAAAGGAGAAAAAACAAATGAAAAAATTGAAATTTTTTAAGTGTGAACATTGTGGAAATGTGGTTGTTAAATTGGTTGAAAATGGTGTGCCTGTGATTTGTTGTGGGCAGATTATGACGGAGATTAACGCAAATGTTGTTGAGGCTTCAACGGAGAAACATTTGCCTGTTGTGAGTTTGAATGGTGAGTTTGCTGAAATTAGTATTGGAAGTGTTGCTCATCCAATGGAAGATGAGCATTTCATCAATTTTGTTGCAGTTGAATTTGAAAATGGATATGTTGTTAAGTCTTTAGTTCCAAAGCAAAAACCAGAAGCAAAAATTTATTTCGGAAATGAAAAAGTCTTGGCTGTTTATGAATATTGCAATTTGCATGGACTTTGGAAAGTTGAACTTTAAAAAATTTTGCTTTGGGAGGAATTTATGAACAAAGGAATAAGAAAAAGAGCAAGAGGGATTGTTTTTATTGATGGAAAAATGGTTTCAATGTATCGTGAATTTCAAGGAAGGATTTTTTACGCTATTCCTGGCGGAGGAATGGAAGAGGGAGAAACTGAAGAAGAGTGTGTGAAGAGAGAGGTCTTTGAAGAGTTTGGAATTGTTGTGAAACCAATTAAAAAAGTTTACATCTATCAAAATGAGAAGAGTGACGAACATTTTTATCTTTGTGATTATGTGTCTGGAGAGTTTGGAAGTGGACAAGGTGAAGAATTTCAACCAAATCGAAATAGAGGGATATACATTCCTTCACTTCTCTCTGTTGAGGATATTCCAAATCTGCCTCTTATGCCTCCAGAAATTGCAAAAGCAATTGTTGAAGATTACAAACTTAATGGTCAGTCACTTTCAGATTTTGTGAAAAAAGTTTAGGCTGATTTTGGAAATTTAAGGGGTGAAGATGGATAAAAATTTTTTTAGAGATATGACTTATGGAATGTTTGTGCTTTCCACAAAAGATGATGGAAGAGATGTTGGTTGTATTGTGAACACGGTGACACAAATCACAAGTGAAAGTATGATTGTTTCAGTTTCTATCAACAAAAACAATTTCACAAATCAAGCAATAAAGAAAAACAAAAAATTTGCAGTGACAATTCTTTCGCAAGAGACAAATCCAGAGGTGATTGGAAAGTTTGGCTTTTTCTCTTCAAAAGATGTAAACAAGTTTGAGGCTTTCAAAACCATTAGAGAAGATGATATTGCAATTTTGGATGAGAATATTTGTGGTTTTATGATATGCGAACTTGTGCAAGTGATTGATGTTGACACACATGACATCTTCTTGGCAAAGGTTTTGAATTGCAAAAAGCTGAGCGAGCTTCTGCCAATGACATATTCTTTCTATCATTCCAACATCAAGGGGAAAGCACCAAAAACTGCACCAACATATATAGAAGAAAATGCTGGAAATGGCAAAAATTACAGTTGCACCATTTGTGGTCATATCTATGATGAAGAAGTTGAGGGGGTAAAATTTGAAGATCTGCCAGGGGATTGGACATGTCCCATCTGTGGAGTTGGCAAAAATCTTTTTAAAATAGTTGAATAAAAAAAGGAGATGAATTCATCTCCTTTTTTATTTGCTTTTAAGCTAATCTAGTAATAACTAAATAACCATTTGTTCCATCATTGTCAAAGAAAGTTATTGGCCCTGCACTATTAATCTGAATTGCAAGAGTGCTGTTTGGGGTTGTTGTTTCTACAATCGCACTTGCGGAAACAAAAGTGTTGTTTTCAAGTCCTCTTTCTGTTCCTGTAATGTTTGTGCCGTTAAGGGAGAGAGACACGCTGTCGCCAGCAGTTGCATTGCTTGCTGCATATACGCCATAATCAACCCTATACATTCCAGCATTTGGAATTGTGATAACTCCTGTTGCATTGTCAATTGTCAATGTGCTTGCTTGAAGCGTGTTTGTAAGAGGGAACGTTGTGTTGTCAACACTTTGAGATGCTGTTGTGAAATAACTTCCAAAATCTGACACTGTTGCAACTCCAGTTGCGCCAGTAGCACCAGTTGGACCTGTTGCTCCGTCAGCACCAGTAGGGCCAGTAGGTCCGATCAAACCATCGGCACCAGTAGGTCCAGTTGCGCCAGTTATTGATAAACCGGTTGCTCCTGTAACTCCGGTAGGTCCAGTGGCACCAGTTGCGCCAGTGGCTCCAGTAGGTCCGGTGACTGAAACTCCGGCAGGACCAGTCGCACCTGTTGGGCCAGTTATTCCATTTGCGCCAGTAGGACCTGTAGGACCGATTGGACCTGTTGGTCCTGTGACACTAATTCCAATTGGACCTGTGGCACCAGTGGCTCCGGTTGCACCAGTTGGACCTTGCACACCTTGAAGACCTTGCACGCCTTGAGGACCAGTTGGACCCATTGCTCCATTGGCACCGGTTGCGCCAGTTGCACCTGTTACGCCGGTTGCGCCAGTTGCACCAGTTGCGCCGGTGATTGAAATTCCAGCAGGGCCAGTAGCACCAGTAGGTCCGATTGGACCAGTTGGACCTGCCACTCCTGTTGGGCCAGTTGGACCGACAGGTCCTGCAACAACCACTTCTTCTATTCTTGTGATTGGAACAACCACAACAGGAGGTCTTCTTCCACCACAGCAACATCTGTTATTGTTAATAAAGTTCATACTTTTCATCCTTTTAAGAGGCAAAATGCTTGCCTACTCTCATATTATTCAAAGTGACAAAATTTTGTTTTTATTTTAAAAATTCTTAAAATTTTGAGAAATTGTTAAGAGATTTTTCTCCTATGTGTTATACTCAAAAAGAAGAGAAAAGGGAGTATGGGAGATGAAAATTGTAAAGGCAGAGGAAAGAGAGGTTTGGCAGACTGAAACTGCAAAAGGTTTTGAATATCCTTTTGGAAGGACGAACATTGATTGTGCAGTCGTTGAACTCCGTGGACGACATCCATTTTCTGGCTGGTTTAGAAACACACAAGTGGATGAAATGATTTATTGCAAAAGTGGCTTTGGCGAAATTGTTTTTGTCGGGGGGGGGATTAAGCATCTGAAAGAAGATGATGCTGTCTTCATTGAGAAAAATGAGTGGTATTATTGGAGTGAAAAAACAAATGGTGTTTTTGTTCCAATGTGCAATCCTGCTTGGTCAATTGAGCAGGGAGAAAACAAAGAATTTTAAAGGAGATGATTATGGAAATTTTGAAAAACAGAGTATATAAACACTTTAAAGGGGCGCTTTATTTTGTTGAAGATGTTGTATTTCATTCAGAGACGAAAGAAAAAATGGTTTTATACAGAGCGCTGTATGGCACTTGCGAGCGTTGGGTAAGACCTTATGACATGTTTGTTGAAAAAGTTGACAAAATTAAATACCCTGATGTCGAGCAAGAATACCGATTTGAACTTCAAGAGATTGAAAGACCATATTAAACACTATATATTTGGAGATTTTATGAACTTAAATAAAAAAGATATCAAAGTGAATTTTCATAGTTCTATCTGTTTGAAAGGGAATATTTACATTGATCCTCTTAATATCAAAAGAAAGTTGTCAAACGCGAAACTGGTGTTTATCACTCACACGCATTGGGATCATTTGGATGAGAAATCTATCAAAAATGTTAAGTCTGCTGAAACTCTTTTTGTATGCACACAAGATGCAAAAGACCAACTTATGAAAATTGGTGTAGAGGAAGAGAATATTATTGTTATTAAACCTGATGTCACTTTGTCAGTCGCTGATGTTAGGGTTGAAACATTTCCATCTTACAATATTGGGAAAGAATTTCATCCAAAGAAAAATGGTTGGGTGGGATATAAAATAACTATTGACGGAGTTTCTTATTTGATTTGTGGTGACAGTGATGTGACAAAAGAGTTGAAAAAAATGAGTGCCGATGTCCTTTTTGTGCCTATTGGCGGAACTTACACAATGGATGCTAAAGAAGGTGCAATGCTGGCAAACATAATAAATCCAAAACTTGTTGTGCCAATGCATTATGGTGAGGTTGTTGGAGGAAAAGAAGTTGAAAGCGTTTTTATTGAAAACTTGAATAAGGATATTGACTATTTGATTTTAATAAAAGGAGAAAAAATATGAAAGTTATCAAAAAACCAAGTGACAGTGTTAAGGTGCAGGATGCACATGGTGGAAGCGGAAGTCGAAAATTGTTTCTGGGCGGAGGAGAAGTCAGAAACTTTCAAGGAGTGACATATGGTTGGCTTCCTTCAGGACATATGTATGCTTGGCACAATCATGATGATTTAAACGAAATTATGATTGTGTTGAAAGGATGCGGCAGCGTCAGAGATGATGATGGAGAATATTCCTATGACGAAGGAGATTTCTTTGTTTTTCCAAAGGCGGTTTTTCATGAGATTAAAAACACTGGTGAAATTGAAAATGAGTTTGTGTTTGTCAGAGTGTATGATAAATAAGAGTTGAGGTAAGAAATGCTCGCAGAACTTATTGATTTATCTTTGAAACAAAGTAAGAATGAATTAAAAAAAATCATGCATATTGGCTTGATTGATTGTTTTGATTTCTTTCCAAAAAGTGAAGAACAAAAAGCACAACTGGAAAGCGAGGCTAAGAACTTGGCTGTCTTGATTGATGAAAATGCTCGTGGAAATTATTACAAATTTCATAAACCGCTTAAGACGATCTTCGGTGATTTGGAATATTTCAAAATTCGATGGGTAGATGATACTAAATTTTCTTATATTGGTGCAGCGGACTTTATTATTCAAAATTGGAACGATTTTCTAAAAGAATATTCAAATGATAAGAATTTTGAGTTTGTAGAGCAAAAAGCAAGCCCAGCATACAAGGGGTTTAAGTTTCAAACAAAAAACACATGGGCATGTTTTTTGGATATTCCAATTGCAGAATGTTTTTAATTTGATTTCAAATAGAGGTGAAAAAACCTCTTTTTTTGTTGACATTTTGATGTGTAGAAATTATAATGAAAACATAGGTTTTAAAACAAGTGTTTTAAATGCGGGGGGGGGTGAAAAATTTTATGCCACCAAAAGCGAAATTTGGCAGAGAAGAGATTGTGAATGTGGCTCTTTCCATTGTGGAAAAGGATGGGATGGAGGCTTTGACTGCAAGGACACTAGGGCAGAGGCTGGGAAGTTCAGCAAGACCAATTTTCACTGTTTTTAAAAATATGGATGAAGTTGCATGTGAGACAATTAAACAAGCCAATGTTATTTTTGAAAAATATATTGAAGAAGGTCTTAAAGAAAATCCGCCTTTTAAAGGTGTGGGAAAAGCTTACATCCGTTTTGCGAGTGAAAAGCCAAAACTGTTTCAACTTTTATTTATGAAAGAAAAAGGTGTTGAAACAAAAGTGGAAAGACTTTTAAACAATGCCGAAGAATATGGGAAGGTTGTTTATTCCATTACGAGTGTTTATCCGGTTACAAATATGCAGGCAGCAAATCTTTACAAACATCTTTGGATTTATGCTCACGGAATTGCTGTGCTTATCGCAACAAAGGTTTGCGCATTTTCCGATGAAGAAATTTCCGATATGTTGACAGTTGTTTTTGTTAGCCTTTTGAAAGAATATTTAAACAAAAAGTGATACGCTTTCACTTTTTTGATTGTTTTTAGGAGAAAAAATTTATGTCAGAGATTTTGAGAGTTGAAAATTTGTCCAAAAGTTTTGGACATTTAAAAGCGGTGGACAACTTAAGTTTTTCGGTTGAAAGTGGAAAATTGCTTGCATTTTTGGGGCAAAATGGTGCTGGAAAAAGCACAACGATAAACATGTTGATCGGGTCGCTTTCTGCTGACAATGGGCAGATTGTTTATGGAGGAAACAAAAGTTTCAAAGAGTTTAAAGACAAGATTGGAGTTGTCTTTCAAAACAATATTTTTGATGAGGTTTTGACTGTTGAAGAAAATCTTAAACTTTTTGGAAGGCTATATTCAAAAAATAAAGACAGCATCAAAGAGAGATATGAAGAACTTGCAAAACTTTTCAAATATAAATCCTTTGAGAAGAAAAAATTCAAGAACTTGTCTGGTGGACAAAAAAGGAGAGTAGAAATTGCGAGAGCGCTTTTCAACACTCCTGAAATTTTGTTTTTGGATGAGCCAACAACTGGACTTGATCCAAAGACAAGAATTGATGTGTGGAAGGTGATTAACAATGTGCGAAAAGAAACTGGCATGACAGTATTTTTAACTACACATTACATGGAAGAAACCAATGACGCAGATGAGGTGGTCATCATTCATAATGGCAAAAAAATTGCTGAGGGAACTCCAGCAGAACTTAAGGAAAAACTTTCAAGTGATCGAATTAAAATTGTTCCAAAAAATCAAAAGCGTTTTGAAAAACTTTGCAAGGATTTAAGTTATGAAAAAGTCGCTGACCAGTTTGAATTTTTGCTTAAAGATACTCAAGAAGAGATTGAGCTTTTGGAAAAATTTAAAGATGAAATCAAATTCTTTGAAGTTTTGAGAGGAAGTATGGATGATGTCTTTTTGAATATTGTTGGAGAAAGCGTTTTTGGGGAGGATGAGTGATGAAAAATATTTTTGCACTTACAAAGCGAAATTGCTTGTTGTTTTTGCGGAACAAAGCGACTGTTTTTTCTTCGCTTTTTTCAAGTTTGATTTTGATCGCTCTTTATTTTCTTTTTATTGCAAAAAGTTATTCAAAGGGTTTCAGTGAAGAAGCTGGAATTTTGCTTTCTCAAAAGCAACTCTATTTTGCAATCTATTCGCAAATGATCATGGGGGTGCTTGTCATAAATTCAGTTTCTCTTTCAACAGGAATGTTTACGCTTATGGCAAGAGATCTTGAAACAAGAAAAACTGATGCTTTTATGATGACAAAAGCCAAAACTTCCGAACTTGTGATTTCTTATCTCATTTCTGCATTTCTGGTTTCATTTCTGCTTAATTTGTTGATGCTTGTTGTGTCAGTCATCATTATTGGTGCGTCCACCTATTGGATTGCTGCAAAGACTTTCTTCTCACTTTTTGGCGTGCTTATTATCACAACAATTATAAGTTGCTCCATTATGCTTTTTATCACTGTGCTTATCAAATCTTCAATTGCTATTGGTGTTGTCAACGGCATTATGGGCACAATTCTTGGTTTTTTGTGTGGAATTTATATGCCATATTCGCAAATGGGAAAAGTAGCAATGCACATTGGCTCTTTGCTTCCTTTCACACATCTGACAATTTGGTTTAAGCAAATCATCTTGAATGATGTTTTTGGACAATTTGGAATGAGTAAAGAACTTTCGGAAAAGATGCAAGAGTTGTGGTTTTCGGCAGGAGATGTTGGGCTTTGTGGGGCAAAAGTTCCTCTTTGGGGAATGATCTTGCTTACTGGGCTTGTGGCACTTGTTTGTCTTGTTGTGTCTATGTTTATTTTGAAAAGAAGAATGTCATCAAATCCAAGCGTTGCAAAAACTAAAAGATTAAAAAAATTTAAAACAGCAAAAAACTAAATGCGTTTGCTGTTTTTTTTGATTTATTTTCGTTGTTTTTCTTAAAAAAACACTATATATTTTTAAATTTCCTTATTTTTTAAGCCTATGAACAAAGGTGGTTTTTGGCTTTTTCGCTTGACATTTTTTTTCTTTTTTATTATATAAATAATATGAAAAAGAAAAGTAAAACTAAAATAAAATTCTTATGTTTAATTCTGGGACTTTTTTTATGCACTGGTACCTTTGTTGGTTGTGGAAAAGGTAAAGGGGATTCTTCGTCTAAGGCGGGGATTACTCTTTCGCCAGCAATTTCTCAAGGTGCAACAGTGTTTGACTTTGATGAGATACAAAATCAAAAGGTCACTCTTCGTCAGCCTGTTATGAAGATTTTGAAAAGAGGTTTGCCAAGAACTGCACCAGAAGTTATGTCTGACACTTTCACTCTTCCAAGCAATTTCTCAACTGGAGAATTGTCAACGGCTGTCTATACTTTTGATCCAGCTTCTTATCCAGCATTGACTGGCAGAACAGAAAGCATGACCACTTTCGAGAGATATATGCTTTTGCGTCAAGCTATGTATTATGCGACTGCTTCTCAAGGGCTGGCAGAAGCAGGACTGCTTATGAAACATCCAGCTGCGGACAGACAATATGGTGAAATTCCTGTTGAAGACAATGCGGTGAAAAAACTTATCATAACAGATCCAGAGTACAAAGCTTCAATGCTTGCAAGTGGACTTTATTTGCCTGCTGGTGAAATTGCCACTGTGAAAGTCAAGGGACTTAAGGCTGGTGAAAGATTGGAGATGTTTACTGGTTATCAGCAATCCATTGCTTGGGCTGTTGATTTTAATACTTTTGACAGACTTATCATTGAAGAATCAAAAAAAGCGACTCCAGATTATGAGTCTTTGCCGGTTGATGTTCATAATCATATTAAAAGTTCGGATTCTGAGATTGCTTACCAGATGGCAAAATTCTCTTTTACTGAAAATGAAAGGGAATACAAAATTGGCGCAATTTATGGAGGACTGCTTCATATTGATTGCTCAAGGATTTCTTCACCTGTTGAGATTGAAATAACTGGTTGTGTGGAAACTCCTTACTTCATTTTGGGAGTGACAAGTGTTGATGAGTTTGAAAATCATTTGAGAAATGCACCTGGGCTTTTGTGCGCCTTGGATGTTGAAATTGGTCAACTTGTTGGTCCTGCCAATGCAATGAGACAAACTGATGATATTTTGAAAGTTGCTTATATGTGGCATTCAACTTTTGCAATCAATGTTTCTCTTCTTGGGAGAAGTCACAACTATACTAATCTTCTTAAATATGACACTTTTGTTCCGGCAGGAGCTGCTGTTGCACTTTCTGGAAGAGATTCTGCGATGCCTGAAAGTGATATGTATAATTGTTTGAATTTTGCCAATTTGAAAACTTATGGCGAATGGATGACTTTGCATGAACTGGGACACCAGCACTCAAATCAAGGAGCGTTTGGCAAGGTATTTGGCATGGAAACTGGTGTTGAGGGAGAAGTGCGAAACAATGCAATGATTTTGTATAACTATGCTCTTACTTGCAACATTAATCCAAATCAAACAAGTGGTGTTGAGCATGGAGAATTTACTCATCCATATAATTCTCTTTTGACAGTTATAAATGGAAAAAATGTAGCTTACACGGACTATTCTGAGGCAGGAGGAAATCCTTTTTGGTGCTTGGGACTTTATTCGACAATAATTCATCAGTTTGGTCCAGAAAAATTTACTGAATATCTTTATTCACATGCTGTCAATAAAAATTATAATGACACAGGCTATGGGAACAATCGTTCTGAATTTACGATAAGGCTTGCCGAGGTTTATGGCTATGACTTCCGAGATTTCCTTAATGTTTACTTTAAAGCGAACATTACTGACGATTTGTTTGCACCAAGCAGACTTGAACAATTGAAGAAGTTGAAAAAGTTTGTTCCAATTGCTTGCAAGTTTTCAAATGGGTTTGGAGACTCTCGAAGCGCAGGTGCTCACAAGGTTAGTGGAATTCTTTCAACAGATTTTGAATTTGAAAACAACATCATCAGCACCGAGGATTTTAAACTTGTTTCAGCTTCAAAACCAAAGTATGGGACACTTAAAAAAGTTACTGCCACAAAATATACCTATATTCCACCAAAAGAGCTTACAAATGGCGATGTTTTCTATGTTAGTTGTAAACTTGCAAATGGAGAAACTAAAAAATTGCCAATCAGACTTGAATTTAATTATAATTATTCTCAATCAAAGATTTGGGAAGGTGTTAATGTAAACGATCTCGAAGCAGCAATTGATTTCTCAAAAACCACACAAGCAACAAGATCTGAATATGGTCAAGTTGGCGGAAAATCAAGTTTCAACAGTGGAAGAAGAAAAGATTTTGTTAAGTCAACTTTCAGTTATGTTGCACCAAAAACGGGGACATACAGATTTTATTTGAAATCGGATGACATCGGGCGTGTTGATGCAACTAAAGGTGGAAAAACTTATTCAATTAAGACAACAGCATACACAGCAAATTATCAGGCGGACAATTATTTTGAACTTAAACTTAAGAAAGATGAAATCCTTCCAATGACAACATATTTGTTGAACAATGGAGGTGGAGGATCTTTGAATGTCGGAGTGCTTATTCCATCACAAGTTAGGGCTGTCGACATTCCTGTGGGGAATTTGCTTCTTGATAGATTTAATTTGGATGATTACAAAAAAATTCAATCATTTGGTTGGAAACCAAAGTTTCTTTCAAGTGTCAAAAATTTCACTAAAACGAATTATCTTGTGAAAAACAATTGGGAAATTATTTCGGCTCCTTTAGCAGAAGACAACATTGACCCTAATATTTTGGTGGATGGGAATACAAGCACAATTTTCTTTTCGGCATGGAGAACCACAAGCAAAAAAACACCAATGCCTCACACATATATTTTGGATATGAAAAAAGAAAACTGCTTGAACTTCATCGAAATTTACACAAGAAATAATGCAAATAGCTTTATCACGGAGTATGAACTTTATGGCTCAAAAGACAACAAAAACTATAAACTGCTTTCAAAATCAAAAGATTTAACTTATTCTAGAACGAAGGCAACAATTAAATTCGATTCCATAAGTGCAAGATATCTTAAATTGGTTGTTAAAAAAACAACTGGAGATTACTTCTCAATTATGAGCGAATTGAATGCCGGGTTGAGTGCTGTTGCTGAAAAAGTCATTTCTCCGACCGCTGACGAAACTTTTAGAACAAAAGGTTTTAAAGCGAATGGGCTTGGGGGAAGTGTTGTTGCAAAGAAAAAGAATAGTGCCCTTGTGACAAAGTTTAAGGGAACTCAATTCAACATTTATGCAAACACATTTAAAAACGCTGGATCGTTTAAGGTTTATATTGATGGAAAACTTGATTCGGTTGTAAGTTTGTCAGGAGATGAAAAGTCATCACAACTTGTCTATGCTTCAAGCAAATTGAAAAACAAAAAGCATACGGTTGAAATCAAAACACTGGACAATAAGGGGGTTGAAATTAATTATATGTCAATAAATTATGGAGCTAGCATGCTTAATGCAGCAAATATATATAAAGAAAAAGCCCTTGGAATTGCTCTTGCAATATTCTGTGTGCTCTTTGTGTTGAGTATGGTTTTTGTTGTGCTTTACTTCACTCTTCCTAAGTTTAGAGAATTTTTGAATAAATTGTTCCGTTTGGAAAGACAGACTTCGCCAGAAACTCTTGCAAAAAAAGCGAAAAAGAAGGAAGAAAGAAAAGCAAATCATGAAGCAAAAAAAGAAGAAAATCAGAAGCAGAAAGCAGAAAGTAAAGGAAATTCAAACACTGCTGTAAAAAATATTTCTCAAAAATCTCCAAATGTTAAAACTGCTCCACAATCAAAGAAGCCTTCAACAACCTCTTCAAAGGTTGAAACTAAAAAAACAGTTCAAACTTCTGCAAAAACGACAAGCAAACCATTGGTCATTAAGCCAGTTGTTTCAAAGTCAAAGCAAACAAAAAAGAAATAACTAGAAAAAGCCTTGTCGATTTGACAAGGTTTTTTTTAGAAATTTTCATATAAAGACATTTTGCTTGCTTAAATTTATTTTTATATGATATAAATTAGTAGGTGTAGTAAAGCAAATTTTTTGATGGTTTTCAATGCTCATAGCGTCGGTTTTTGTGGGGCTTTTGCTCTTGCTTAAGTTGTTTCAAGTGCCGACACTTAATTTGGCATTGGGTATTTCTGTCGGGGTTGGTGGACTTTTGCTTTTTGCTCATATGCTTAAAAATTGGATTTTACAATTTTCTATCAATCGTAATACTTGGACTTGGGTCTCACTTGGTTTTATGATTTTTGCGATTGTTGGCAGTGTTGCAGTTATGCTTATTTTTGCTTTTGCGGTTTAATATGTTGTGTAATTAAATTTGCAAAGAATTTGAGGAGGATATATGAAAACAATAAATACAACCCTTCTTTTGGTTATTAAAGACGGAAAGATTTTGCTTGCACAAAAAAAGAGAGGTTTTGGTGAAGGAAAATTCAATGGCGTGGGTGGAAAAGCTGAAGAAGGTGAAACCATTGAACAAACCATGTTGAGAGAAACAAAAGAAGAGATTGGAATTGTTCCAACCATTTATAAAAAACAAGGTGAGATTGTTTTTGATGAATATATGAAAGGTGAAAGATCGCTTGTTGCTATGTCGATTTTTGTTGCGAAAGATTTTGAAGGAGAACCAATCGAATCCGATGAAATGAGACCTGAATGGTTTGATTTGGACAAAGTGCCATTTGATAAGATGTTTCCAGATGACAAATTTTGGTTTCCGCATATTTTGGACGAAAAGTTTGTGCGAGGGAAATTTGTATTTGATGAAAACTTTAAGCTTATCTCTTACAGCGTTGATACCTCAAAATTTAACAAAGCATAAATATTATTCACGAGGGCGGAGAGCCCTTTTTATTTTTATATATTAATTTTTATAAATATAGCATAATAATTTTGACATGCTGGGCTTTAATATTGTATACTTAATTCGCAATGCTTGAAAGAGGCAGAAAATGGGAGAAAGAGTGGTGAAAGGTTTTGTTCATTCAACTGAATCGTTTGGCACAGTCGATGGCCCTGGCATAAGATTTGTCATCTTTATGCAAGGATGTCCATTGCGATGCAAATATTGTCACAACCCTGACTCTTGGGCAGTTGGAAAGGGCAAGGCTTATGAGGCAGAAGAGCTTTTTGAAATTGCAATGAAATACAAAAGTTATTTCAATAAAAATGGAGGGATAACTCTTACTGGCGGAGAGCCACTTCTTCAGATGGATTTTTGCATTGAACTTCTCAAAAAATTCAAGAATGAAGGAGTGCATACTGCAGTCGACACTTCTGGCTTTATGTTTGATCCTCAAAAAGAAGAATGTGTGAATAAACACCTCGAACTTTTGAAATATGTTGATCTTTTTCTGCTTGATATCAAACATATTTCTTCAGTCAAACACAAAGATCTCACTGGCGTCCCAAATGACAACACGCTTGCATTTGCGAAATTTTTGAGCGATCATGGCAAGGCAATGTGGGTGCGTTATGTGCTTGTGCCTGACATCACATCTGATGAAGATGATTTGAATGGGCTTCGAAAATTTTTGGATAATTTGAAGACTGTTGAAAAGGTTGAAGTTTTACCTTATCATACAATGGGTGTTTCAAAATACAAGCAATTGGGAATTGCTTATCCACTTGAAGGAGTGAAAACTCCAACAAAGGACCAAATTGAATTTGCAAAAAAGATTTTGCAAGGAGAAAATTGATGACTTTTGAAGAATTTAAGGAAAAACTTGAAGGAATTTGTTTGATTGAGGTTTCAGGAGAATCTTGCGCCAATTGTTTGACACTTCTTCCACTTGTGAATAAACTTGTAGGAGAGCGTGATGACTGCAAATTTTTTCACATCGAAGCAGGCTTTGACACAAAAGAACTTGTGACAGGTTTTGGGATTGTTGAAGTTCCAACACTTTTGGTTTGTCTTGATGGAAAAGAGGTGGCAAGGTGCAAAGGCTTTGTTCCAGAAGAGATTTTGAGCCTTTGGATTGATGCAAAAATTGAAAATTGTAAAAAACTTATGGGAGAAAAGAAATGAATGTAATGAAAGAATGGGAAGGCTTCACCCTTGGTAAATGGAGCAATGATGAAATTGATGTGAGAGATTTTATTCAAAAAAACTACACTCCATACATTGGAGATGACAGCTTTTTGGAGAGTGCAACTGAAGACACAAAAAAGCTTTGGGAAGAGATTATGGAACTCTCAAAGAAAGAACGCGAGAATGGTGGGGTTTTGGATGCTGACACAAAAATTGTCTCTCAAGTAAACAGTCATGATGCTGGATACATTGACAAAAATTTGGAAAAAATTGTTGGTCTTCAAACTGATGAACCATTTAAGCGTGCTCTTATGCCTTTTGGCGGAATTAAAATGGCAGAACAAGCACTCAATATGTATGGCTATGAACTTGACCCACAGGTCAAAGAGTTTTTTGTTAAATACAGAAAAACACATAATGATGGCGTTTTTGATGCATATACTTTGGAAATGAGACGCGCAAGATCTGCTCATATCTTGACTGGACTTCCAGACACTTATGGCAGAGGAAGAATCATTGGTGATTATCGTAGAGTTGCTCTCTATGGAGTTGATTATCTCATTAAAAAGAAAGAAGAAGACAAAAGTGCTCTTGATGGAGAAATGACTGACAGCAAAATTAGAGATAGAGAAGAACTTTCTGAGCAAATTAAAGCTCTTAAAAGTCTTAAACTTATGGCTGAAAGATATGGTTTTGATATTTCAAGACCAGCATCAAATGCTAAAGAAGCAATCCAATTTTTGTATTTTGGATATTTGGCAGCAGTTAAAGACCAAAATGGTGCAGCAATGTCAATCGGAAGAAATTCAACTTTCTTGGATATCTTTATTGAAAGGGATTTGAAAAAAGGAATCTTGACAGAAAAAGAGGCACAAGAACTTATCGACCAATTTGTTATTAAACTGCGTATTGTGAAGTTTATGAGAATTCAATCATACAATGAACTTTTCTCTGGAGACCCAACATGGGTTACAGAATCAATTGGTGGAATGGGAGTTGATGGAAGACCACTTGTGACAAAGAACTCTTTCAGAGTGCTTCATACTCTTGTCAATCTTGGACCTGCGCCAGAGCCAAACCTTACAGTGCTTTGGTCAAAGAACTTGCCAGAAAACTTTAAGAAATTTTGTGCCAAGATTTCAATTGACACCTCTTCAATTCAATATGAATCAGATGATTTGATGAGACCTGAAATGGGAGATGATTATGCCATCGCATGTTGTGTTTCTTGCATGAGAGTTGGGAAAGATATGCAATTTTTCGGTGCAAGAGCAAACCTTGCAAAATGCTTGCTTTATGCAATCAATGGTGGTGTTGATGAACTTATGCTTGACAAAGTGACAGGGAAGCCTGTGCAAGTTGCTCCAAAGTTTGCTCCAATTCTTGGTGACGGAAAACTTGAGTATGTTGATGTTTTGGATAAGTTTGAGACCATGATGACATGGCTTGCTGGTCTTTATGTCAATGTGCTTAATCTCATTCATTATATGCATGACAAATATTCCTATGAGGCTCTTGAAATGGCGCTTCATGACACAAAGGTGAGAAGATTCTTTGCAACAGGAATTGCTGGGCTTTCTTGTTGTGTGGATTCTCTTTCTGCAATTAAATATGCAAATGTTTATCCAATTCGAAATGAGTTTGGAATTGTAACCGATTATCGAATTGAGGGTGATTATCCAAAATATGGAAATAATGATGACAGAGCAGATGAAATTGCTGTTTGGCTTGTTAAGACGTTCATGAAGAAGATTGCAAGTCATCATACTTACAGAGAGTCTGTTCCAACTATGTCCATTTTGACAATCACTTCAAATGTGGTTTATGGTAAGAACACTGGAAGCACTCCAGATGGAAGAAAGGCAGGACAGGCACTTGCACCTGGTGCAAATCCAATGCATGGCAGAGATGAGCATGGTGCTCTTGCTTCACTTGAAAGTGTGAGAAAGCTGCCTTATGAATATTCAAGAGATGGAATTTCAAACACATTTTCAATCACACCAAATTCTTTGGGAAAAGATGATTAAAGGAGGGGGAAATATGGCAGGAAAAAATCAAGTTGACAATCTTGTGACAATGCTTGACACTTATTGTGGAGAAGGGGGACATCACCTCAATGTCAATGTTTTCAATCGTGAAACATTGCTCGATGCTCAAAAGCATCCTGAAAAATATCCACAACTCACAATCCGAGTGTCTGGTTATGCTGTGAACTTCAACAAGCTCACAAAAGAGCAACAAGATGAGGTTATATCTCGTACTATTCACGAAAATATGTAAAAATTGCACAATATTGTGTGTTTTGAAATGGGAACACCATGTTTTTTCCATTTCTTTCTAATTCATATCAAAAGGGGACAAAAATTTTGCGTCCCTTTTTTCTTTTAGTGTTTGTTTATTTGACTTGAAATGAAGAGAAGAGTTATAATTATTTTGATGAAATTAAAAGGAGAGATTATGAGAAATTACATCGAAATTGCTGATTTGATAGCAAGACAAATTTTGGACTCAAGAGGAAACCCAACTGTTGAAGTTGAGGTGGTTTTGGAAGATGGAACTGTTGGCAGAGCAAGTGTGCCAAGTGGAGCATCAACAGGTTCGTTTGAAGCAGTTGAACTTCGTGATGGTGATAAGAAAAATTATCTTGGGAAATCAGTTGAAAAGGCGGTTGAAAATGTCAACACTCTTATCAGAGAAGAAATTGTCGGCATGAATGCATTGAATCAAGCTGAAGTTGATGAGGCTATGATTAAACTTGATGGAACTGCAAACAAAGGCAAGTTGGGGGCAAATGCAATTTTGGGAGTTTCACTTGCAGTTGCAAAAGCTGCAGCAGAGTGGTCTGGACTTTCTCTTTACAACTATATTGGAGGATGCAACGCTTGCACTCTTCCAGTTCCAATGATGAACATTCTTAATGGAGGTAAGCATGCGGACAATTCTGTCAATGTGCAAGAATTTATGGTTATGCCAATTGGTGCAAAATCATTTAAAGAATGTTTGAGAATGTGCGCTGAAGTTTTCCATAATCTTAAAGCTGTTTTGAAAGGAAAGGGCTATTCAACTGCTGTTGGAGATGAAGGTGGATTTGCTCCGAACCTTAAGAGTGATGAAGAAGCGCTTTCTTCAATTGTTGAAGCAATCAAAAAAGCAGGATATAAGCCAGGAAAAGATTTTGGTATTGCCATTGATGCTGCCGCAACAGAAATGTATGAAGAGGCTGCAAAAATCGGACATAAAGGAAAGTATTATTTCTGGAAAACAGGAGAAGAGTTCTCTTGCGAAGAGATGATTTCGTATTGGGAAAAAATGGTTGAAAAATATCCAATCGTTTCTCTTGAAGATGGTCTTGCTGAAGAAGACTGGAAAGGCTGGGCTTTGATGACAGAAAGACTTGGAAAGAAAATACAACTTGTTGGAGATGATTTGTTTGTGACAAATACGGATCGTCTTGCAAAAGGAATTAAACTTGGTGTGACTAACTCAATTTTGATTAAACTCAATCAAATCGGAACTTTGACAGAAACTCTTAATGCGATTTCAATGGCAAATAGAGCGGGCTACACTGCAGTTGTTTCTCACAGAAGTGGTGAAACAGAAGACACAACAATTGCTGACCTTTCAGTTGCTCTTAATGCTGGGCAAATCAAAACTGGTGCTCCATCAAGAACTGACAGAGTTGCAAAGTACAACCAACTTCTTCGCATTGAGGAAGAACTTGGAACTTCTTCAAAATATCTTGGAAAAGATACTTTCTTCAACCTCAAATAATACAATTGTGTCTTATTCGGACAATAGAAGAATCATTGATTTTCAAAGAAAAAAAGCAGATTATTCATCTGCTTTTTTTGTTGCTTTTCTCTTTGGCTTTTTGACAGGCTCTTCTTTTTCTTCTTCCTTTGTCGGGTCATTGATACCTCTTATCATATTGCTCCAGAAAGTTTTGTCTGTGATTTCGATTTCATCAAGTTCTCTTATTCTTTCAAAGATTTTTTCTTGGAATTGTTTTCTGTTTACTGATTTGATGACAGTGAAGTTTCCTTTCTTGTCAAAGTGCCCAAGTGTTGCTCCAATATTTACTTCAGTGTCAACTTCAACAAAAGCACGTTTTGTCTTGAAGATTTTTGGATAGACCATATAAACGATTGCGGCGATGTCGCAGTTTGCGATGATTTTTTCTTCATAGCCAGGTTCCCAATAAGTTTGGAAACACATAGACATAAACTTGCCGACATCATTCATATTACTAAGTTCTTCAATTTGTTTTTCAGTGAAATAGACATAATCTCTTCCAATTTTTGAAGGACACATTGTGATTTTTGCATGGCTGTCAACGGTGTATTTGAAGGCTGGGGCATCTGTTCTGATGTTAAATGAGCGATGGTGACGATTACACTTAATTCCATCAATTGATCCACCCATCATAACAACATTTTTGATGTATTTGACAGCATCAGGATGTTTCTTCAAAAGATATGCAAAATTTGTGTGAGGTCCAAGAATAACCAAAGAAATTTGCTTTGGATTTTTCTTGAAAAGTTCATACATTGCATCAGCACAATCAACATTGAGAGGTTGATGTTTTGTTTCTGTTGGAGGAACATACCAACCAAAGCCCTCTGGTCCATGGATGTGATATGCATATTCTTCATTGTTTCCAAGTCTTTGATCATAACCACGAATAACAGGGATGTCCTTATTGAAAATATCAAGCATGTGACAAACATTTCGCACTGTTTTGTCCATATGGACATTTCCGCTTGAAACAGTGAGAAGTTGTATGTCGAATTGAGGCTCATGTAGTGCAAAAACAAGGGCAGCAATATCGTCTACTCCGGGATCTGTGTCAATAATTACTTTCATTAATTTCTTCATAATATCTCCAATTTTAACTTGTTTTAGTATAATTTATTTTTATGTAAAATGTAAAGCGAAATCCTCCATTTTGACATTTTTCTTGTTTTATGTTGCTTTTTGTAAGTATTAAATGCTTATTTTCAGTGTTTTTGATGGGCAAAATGCAATAAAATGTTCAAAAATCTATTTACAAAGTGTAATTTTTGTGATAATATATAATCATGGAAAAGATAAGAAAAGGACCAAGAAAAGTTTCAATCATGAAGGTTGTTCTTACATTGTTGTTTACTGCAGCAATTTTGGCGGCTGCTATATACGTAAACATCAAAGGTGAAATTTATGTTAAATTGGGAGGCAAAAACTTGCCAGTACTTGTTTTTGCGTGCGTTGCAGTTTGCTTCTTGATGTCGCTCTTCTTCATCCGCAAGACAAACAAGAAAGTTTATTTGACACTTGCTCTTGCAGTCACTGTTGCTGCACATTATTTCTGGTTTGTTGATCCTCTTGGTGGAAAAGACTTTCAACTTATTGGAGTTTGCCTTTTCTTGGGTGCTCAATTCTTCTTCTTGCTTTACTCTTTGACTTTGACAAGAGCAATCTTCTTGAAAATTGTTGACCTTGCACTTCGTGTTGGACTTTGTTTGCTCATTGCATTTGTAGTTAAAAAGTATGTTACTCTTTCAACAATTCAAATGCTTGGACTTATGTATATCGCAAACATGGTTGTTACACTTCTGTCAATGCTTATTCATATCAAAACTGAATGGGCTACACTCATTGGATATTTGCTCTTGCTTGCTTCTGGAGTGTTTACATGTTTGATTATGGATGGGGGTGCTTTGAAACTTACTCCTGCTTTCTATGATTTCATCTTTAAAAACTACACATATGTGATTGTGGACACTTACCTTGCAGGACTTTTGATTATATCACTTTCTTCTGCTTGGGCAAAGAATAAAACTTTGATAAAAGAAGAGCAATAATAAAAAACAAAAATCGGCGGAAGCCGATTTTTTTATTGTAAATTTTTCAAACGCAGATATTTCTTGACAATGTCAAAGTTTCTTTGATAAAATGATTTCATAAGTTTTGGGAGACGTTATGGAAAAGTATGATTTTAGAAAAGTAGAACAGAAGTGGCAAGAAAAATGGGAAAATGATAAACCTTTTAAAGCAATCGATTTTCATCCTACAAAGCCTAAATTTTATGTTTTGTATGAATTCCCTAACATAAGTGGAAGTTTGCATATGGGGCATTTGAAAGGAACAATCCCTGCAGATACCCTTGCAAGATATAAGAGGCTGAAAGGCTTTAATGTTCTCTTCCCAATTGGGGGAGATTCTTTTGGTCTTCCAGCAGAAAATGCTGCAACAAAAACCGGAATCAATCCAAGAACCTTTGTTGAAAATGGAGCAAAGACAATTTTTGGTCAATTCAAGAAGTTGGGGCTTTCTTTTGATTGGGATAGAACATTTTGCACAAGTGATGAAAGTTTTTATAAGTGGACTCAATGGATATTCTTACAACTTTTCAAAAACGGAAAAGCATATAAGAAGAAAGGTGTTGTAAACTTTTGTCCAAATTGCCAAACAGTACTTTCAAATGAAGATAGTCAAGGTGGAAAGTGCGACAGATGTGGTGGTGATGTAAGACAAGAGGAAAGATGGGTTTGGTTCTTGAAAATGAAAGAATATTCTGAAAAACTTCTTGAAAATGTTGATCGAATTCAGATGGCTGAAAATCTTAAAGAGGCACAAAGAAATTGGATTGGCAAAAGTGAAGGAATGCAAGTTTCTTTCGATATCTTTAACGATAAAAATGAAAAAGTGGACAAGCTTGAAATTTTTACCACTTGTATTGAAACAATCTATGGCATCACCTTTGTTGTGCTTGCGCCTGAAAATGAGCTTGTAGACAAGCTTAAAGCTCACATCAAAAATTTTGATGAAGTTGTTGAATATCGTAATAAGACGGCTCTTCGAAGTGAGTTTGACAGAATGTCAGATCAAAAAGAAAAGACAGGATGTATTCTTGATGGTCTCTATATCATCAATCCAGTTAATGGCAATAAAGCGCCAGTTTATTTGGCGGATTTTGTCTTGGCAAACTATGGCACAGGTGCTGTTATGGCTGTGCCATCTGGCGATCAAAGAGACTTTGATTTTGCAAAAAAATTTGGAATTCCTATTATCCCTGTTGTTGAAGGAGACGTCAGTGAGCGTGCCATTGAAAAGAAGGAATATCTTGCAAAAAACAGCAAGATGGTTAACTCTTGTGAATTTGATGGAATGCCGGTGAGAGAAGCAAAAAAGAAAATTGCAGAAAAAGTAATTGCAATGGGTGTTGGACAAAAACAAATCAATTATAAAATGCAAGATTGGTCTTTCAACAGACAAAGATTTTGGGGAGAACCATTTCCAATTGTTTTCTGTGATCATTGTGGCACAGTTCCACTTGACGAAAAAGATTTGCCTCTTGTTTTGCCTCAGACAAATGACTATATGCCAAATGCAAAGGGGGATTCTCCTCTTTCAAAGATTGACTCTTGGGTGAATTGCAAATGCCCAAAATGCGGAAGACCAGCAAAAAGAGAAACGGACACAATGCCAAACTGGGCAGGCTCAAGTTGGTATTGGCTTCGTTATGTTGATCCACACAATGATTGTGCTCTTGCAGATTTTGAAAAACTTAAATACTGGGGCAGTGTGGATGTTTATACTGGTGGAACAGAACACATCACTCGTCATGTGCTTTATTCTTTCTTCTGGCAAAACTTCTTGTATGAGATTGGTGCTGTGCCAACAAGAGATCCGTTCATCAGAAAAATGGGAAGTGGGCTTATTTTGGATGATCAAGGCAAAAAGATGAGTAAAAGTTCAAAAAACGGTGTTTCGCCACTTGCTGTCATTGAACAATATGGTGTTGATGTTGCAAGACTTCATGTGCATTTTTTAGGTGGCTATGAAGATAACACTCCTTGGACATTCGATGGAATCACTGGAATCACTGCTTTTCTTGATAAAGTTTGGGCTCTTCAAGACATGATAAAAGGTGATGGAGTTTCAAAAGAACATGTTTACGATCTTAACAGACTGATTAAAAAAGTTTCTGAAGATTATGAAGATTTGAAACTTAACACTGCAATTTCTGCTTTCATGATTTTTATAAAGAAAATAAGAGATGATGGATTTATCACAAAAGAAGAGCTTCGACAATTTTTGATTTTGCTTAATCCGCTTGCACCACACATCACAAGTGAAGAATATGAAATTGTCTTTGGCAAAAACTTGATTGATGATAAATGGCCAGAATATGATGAGAAATTTTTGGTGGAGGATGTTGTGAATTTGCCAATTCAAATTAATGGGAGGCTTTCAAAGGTTATTCAAGTTTCAAGAACTATTTCTCAAGAAGAACTTCTTTCAGAAATTGAAAAACAATATCCTGAACTTTACACAAAAGATAAGCAAATCAAAAAAGTTGTCTATGTTCCAAGCAGAATTGTCAATTTGATATTTTAGTTAGGCAAGAAAAAAACACGATTAACATCGTGTTTTTTTTATATTAGTCCTCTTCAACAGGTTCAACTGTGTCGTCAGCTTGCTTTTCTTCTCTTGCATCCAAGATGTTTTTGCAAACGATGTCGATCATGTTCTTTGCAACTGCAACAGAGTTTTCGTTTTCGATTTCAATGATAACAGGTTTTTCTTTGATCTTTACTGCTTTTTCAGCCATTGAATAATTTTTGAGTTCGCTGCTTCCAGCCATAAATCTGCTGACAAGTTTGCCTCTGTTGAATTTGAATTCTACCAATCTCATTCTTCCCATCTTTACGATGACATGGCTTTTTGATTCTTTAACCATTGAGATCTCTTTTGTTTTTGCATATTCCAAAATTTCAAGATAATAATTTATCATTTCATCTGGCAATTTGTTGAGTTGTTCTGCAAAAGTTTCTTTTGATTCTTGGGAGAATACAACTCCACCTTCAACTTCCTGTGCAGGCTCTTCTTCAGTTGTTTCTTCAACTTGTTCTTGTGGTTGTTCTTCAACTGGTTGTTCTTCAGCAACAACTTCTTCAACTGGAGTCTCTTCAACATCAGCTATGAGAAGTGGCATTGTCTCTTCAACTTCTTCAGTAGTTTCCTCTGTTGTCTCTTCAACAAGAGGTTGCTCTTCTTTTACTGGTCTGTTTGCCAAGTGTTTAAGGATTGCTTTTGCAGTGAAGAAAACTGCAACAGTAAGCAAAAGGTAACCGATTGTTCCAATCAAAGCCCAGATAAGAGACCATTTGATTGTGAAATCTGAAACAATGAAGATCAAGTATAACCAACAATACACTGCAACTGCAGGGAAAACGAATGCTGCGAGAATTGTGATGATTAAATTTTGTTTTTTGTGTCTTGCAAAGAAGATCGAAGTTGCAACTGCTGCAACCGTGAAAATGATTGCAATAATGAATGATGCGTATCCTTCAGCTGAAAGATTTGAAAAGTTCATAAAAATACCTCCAGAATATATGCTTTATTATATCATACTCAATATGCGTTGTCAATATTGGTTTTTAAAATTATTGTTAATTTTTGTGAAAAAGTGCAAAAAAATTGCAAAAATTGATATTTATAGTTATAATAATTATAGTTATGAGCAAAAAATATAAATTTATCTTTTGTGGAATTGCTTTTGCTTTGGCAGCGATCATTGTTGGTCTTTGCTTTGTTTTTTTTGGCAACAAGACAATAAAAAGTTTGCCAGAAACACTTGAGGTTCAAAAAGTTGAAGGTGAATATTTTTTGGTGACTGAATTTAATCCTGAATATCATTATCAATTTAAACTTGAGCAGTATATTGAGGAGGAATTTTTTACTGTAGGCGTTGTGAACAGTGATGTCAACACAATAAAGTTGGAAGATCATAATTTAAATATTATTGCTGGTGGCAGTTATCGTTTTTCAGTCAGATATGTCAATGAAAATGGTGGAGGAAAAAGTAAATTTTTGACTTCAGAACCATGGAGCCCTTCGTGGTCGCTTGATGGAGTTGATTATGCTGATGTGACTGTGATAGATGACACTCTTTCTTGGAAAATTGTCCCAGATGCGGAAGTTTACAAAGTTGTTATCATAGATGAGCATTTGGAGAAGAAAGAAGTTGAAACCTCAGAGCTTTCTTATTCTCTTTCAGATCTTCGTGCTGGTCAATATACAATTTATATTATTGCTCAAAATTCAGATAAATTTATCAATTCTTCAGAGGTGGGAGAAGGAAAGCAAGTTGTAATTGAAAGAAAAAACACTTTGACAAATGCACATATGTCAGATGGGGATTTGTCTGTGTCGTCTTCTTATGATGTTTTGAAGTTTGAAATTTATTGCGATGGAACCCTTTTAGGCAGTCTTGATGCTGGAGAAAGGAAAAATGGAGTCTATGTTTTTGAAAAATGTGCAACGCTTTTTGATGGAGTTGATGTCCAAAGCAGTAATATTCAAATTAAGTCAAAAAAATGCGGGCATGTGCTTGAAAGTGAGTTTCTCATTGTTTCATTTTCTTAAGAATGAAATATGAAAAGACTGGTGCAAAATGTGCCAGATTTTTTCTTTTAATCTAATTTATAATGCAAAAAGTTGTTTGTATATAATTTCATCTTTTTTGTTTATACTACAAAAAAAGGTGAGGAGATGGAAGTAAAAAAAGAAATTCAAGCTATAGAAAAAAATTTACATGATTCCATTGATGTGGCAAGCAGAATTCTTGAAAAAGGCAATGAACAAATTGGCTTTATATATCTGAAAAGTATGACAGATAATGCCATATTTGCTGATGCAATTTATGAGCCGATTTCAAGATTTGATGGAGATGCGACTTTTGACAATGTCAAAGAGCTTGTTCAAGCAAACGATGTCTCTGAAATTGAAAAGACAGAGGTGTTGCAAAAAATTCTCAAGGGGGTTGTTGTTTTATTTTTCTCAAGTTCTGAAAAAATTTTGGCAATAGATATATTGCATTTTTTGACAAGAACTCCGACAGAGCCTCCAACATCTCCCGTGATAATGGGACCAAGAGAAGGTTTTACTGAAGATTTGAAGACCAATGTGACTCTTCTGCGACGACGCCTTGCAAGTGAGCAACTTGTGTTGGAAGAGGAAACTGTTGGAAGTTCTTCTCAAACAAAAGTTGTGGTTGCTTATCTTGACGGCATCGCTGATCCAAAAATTGTGAAAGATATCAAAAAAAGAATTTCAAAAATCAAGATTGATGGTGTTGTGGATTCTTATTATTTGTTGACCTTAATTTCGGATAGACCAGACTCAATGTTTAAGCAAATTGGATGTTCGGAAAAGCCGGACATTGTTTCAGCAAAACTTCTTGAGGGAAGGGTTGCTCTTATTGTTGACAATTCACCAATTGTACTTACTATTCCTTTTGTGTTTTTGGAAGATTTGCAAAACAGTAACGACTATTATACAAATTACATATACTCTTCTTTTTTAAGATTTATAAGATTGTTTGGTGTCTTTTTGGCAGTTTTTGGACCTGGTGTTTACATCGCTTTGCAACTTTTTCATTATAATGTTTTGCCGATCAACTATCTCATTACCATTGCGGACACCACACAGCAAATCCCTTTCACCCCATTTATTGAAATTTTGTTTATTTCGCTATTGTTTCAAATCTTGTATGAAGTCAGTTTGAGGCTTCCAAGCTATTTGGGGCTTGCAACATCCATTGTGGGGGCGCTTATCTTGGGTGATACTGGTGTTAAAGCCGGTTTGATTTCTCCGCCAACAGTTATTGTTGTTGCCATTGCAAAAATTGCTCTCTACACTGTGCCTGAACAAAATGCTCAAATAAACATCTTGCAGTTTGTATTTCTTATTTTGGGGGCATCGCTTGGGTTGCTTGGAATTATAGGTGGTGCAATATATGTTCTTGCTTATGCAAACACGATTGAAAATTTTGGTGCACCTTATCTTGCTCCGTTTTCTCCATTTATTCTTTCAGACAACAAAGATGGTCTTTTAAAAGTGCCGTTAAGTGACATGACAAATCGGCCAAAGTCGTTTAGCAATGAAAAGAAGGAGCGGACTGATGATTAGGGATAAGGCAATTGGAGCATGGCAGACTGGAATTTTGATTTTCTTTTTGCTTTTTGCAAACAAGATTCTCATTTTGCCATCTCTTCTTTTTAACAATGCAAAATTTGAGGGATTGATTACGCCAATTGTGCTTTTCATACTTGAACTTTTGCTTTTGGTTATTTTTTATAAATTGAAGAAAAAATTCCCACATGAACGATTTTTTGATGTTTTGAAAAATCATTTTGGAAAAATTGTCACTTGCATTGTGTTCTTTCTTGTTGGGATATATTTTTTGGGCAAAATGATTTTGCTTTATAATGTGACATATATTTTTTTCCGGAATCTCATATACAAAGAGTCAAACAACACGCTTTTTCTTATTTGTTTGCTTCCTGTTGTCAATCATTTGGCAATTTGTGGCGTCAGAACAATTGGAAGAACTGCACAAATCTTTTTTCCTGCCGTTGTAACAATTTTGATTTTTGCTGTTGTGGTGGGGGTTTTTGGCATAAACAGTTCTGTGATTCTTGAGCAGTCAAACATTTCAAGCATTGCCTTGGCAACAATAAGACATGTTTCTGTTTTTGGAGATTTGATTGTTCTCTTTTTGTTTATGGACAAAATTGAGGTTAAGAAAGGAGAGTGGAAAATTTTGTTTTCATTTTTCTCGGCAGGTGCTCTTTCTGTGTTTGCAATCATTTTGGTGTTCTTTCTTTCTTACACTTACACTTCCTTTTTGCATCCTTTTGCTTTTTTTGAGATTTTGAGTTTTGTTAAGGAGTATGGTGGAATTGGTAGGCTTGACATTATTTCCATGATTTTTATCATTTTGCTGACTTATTTTCAACTTGCCATATATTTGAAATGTTTCTTTGTATGCTTTGACGGACTTTTTCCAAAACTTGACAGATTGTATTCAGTTCTTACTTTCAATTTCCTTTTTGTTCTCCTTATTCAATATGCTGTCATTAATTTGAGTCGAATAATCATATATGCAGAGGAGTTTTTGCCGTATTTTTCAATTATTGCATTTATTATTGTTCCGGTGTGTTGTTTGGTCTCTCTTTTTGTAAGAAAACATGAGGAGAAGAGAGAATGAGAAAATTTATTATGAAACTGTGGAAAACACCAATGGCAGTCATCTTCCTGGTAATAACCATTTTTTATGGTTTTTCTGCGCTTGGAAAACCAACTGAAATCAACAGATTTGCTGTTGTTACAGCGATTGGAATTGATGAATTTGCAGATGGAGAAAATGAATTTGAATTGTCTTTTTTGACCTTTATTCCAATTGCGGAGCAAACCTTTACGGAAACTTACAAGGTAATTACTGCAAAAGGAAGAAGTTTTGTTGAAGCAATTGATTATGCTGGGCAATATTTGGGTAGAGAAATTGGACTTTCTCATCTTCGAACCGTTGTTTTAAATGAGGAATTATTTAAGCATGATGTCACAAAAATTTTGGATTATTTGACAAGAGAAAAAGAAGTTCCTTCCAGCACTAAACTTCTTGCGACAAACGCTTCAGCAAAAGATTTTTTGTCTGCAATGCAAAAACTTGATATGGAAAGTTCTCTTAAAGTCAGCGAAATGATTGATTTCAACAAAAGATATGTTACGGCAACAGATGCTTCACTTGAGCATTTCTTTAAAGGTTATTTTTCACCCACTAAAACAAGCATTATTCCGATTTTTGGTCTTGAGCAAAATGAAGATAAAGGGATTTCTGTTTCAAACACCGAATCCCAAGGTGGAAGCGGTGGTGCACAAGGTGGCTCCAATGGTGGACAAGCTGGTGAAGGTGAAAACATAACTTACAACATCGTAAATGGTGGAGATGCCCTTATTTTCAAAAATGGATTTTTGACAAAAGAGATATCTGCTGATGACATGAAAAATATCAACTATTTCAGAGGGAATTTTAGTACTGGAGCGCTCACAATTGAAGATTTTAAGGGTGAGCCATTCAAAAATGCCAATTTGACATTCAACATATATGACAAAAAGATTAAGAAAAAAGTTGTTTTTGAAAATGGTATTCCGGTTTTTTACACGGATATAAAATTTACCGTTGTGCTTAATGGTGTTGAAGAGGACAATGGAATGTTTGATGAAAATGTTGATTTATATTTGATTACAAACAAAGCTGCCTCTGCAATTGAGAAAAAGGTCAAACAAAACATGGCGGATGGGCTTGCGGTTATGAGGGGAGAAAAGGCTGACCTTGCTGATTTTTACACAAAAATGTATAACACTGACAAAAAGGCTTTCAAAAGGTTTCTCGACAGTTTGGATGATAAAGACGATTATCTTTCGCATGTGATGTTTAAAACAAGAGTGAGAGTTTATTCTAGATAAACTTTCCTCTTTTTTGAAGTCAAAATATGACATAATTTTTTCGTGAAATGGTTGTCTTTTGTTGTGTTATTTTTTTCTATATGATAAAATATCAAAGTATACTGTTGAATTAAAACAACTTTTAAGGAGATTTTATGGAAGAAAAAAAACGTGGAGGATTTAAGATAACTTGGGTGATTGTCGCTTTGGTGGCAGTGCTTCTTTTGTGTCTTCTGTTTGTTGACTTTGGACACCATGGGGATCTTTTGTCTGCTGGTCAAGGTGAGGCTCTTCTTAATGGGTCTTTGGTTGACAAAGATGAGAAACCTCTTCCAAAGGTAACCTTTGTGTATTTCAGAGAAGGCACGGCTTATGTTATTGTTGAAGGTTCTGACTACAGCAAGGGGCAAGCAAAGAGTTATTCTGATTATTACTTCAAATATGATGCGGCTTTGAGAGATTCGCTCTATAAGGCTTGTAAAGAAAATGGAATAGATTTTGATATTGGTAAGGCGGGAGTTGGTTTCTTTGATGTGCTTGTGCCAATCCTTTATGTTGGCTTTGCAATTTTCATTTTCTGTATGCTTTGGAGAATGGTTGCTGGAGCAAACAAGGGAGCATTGCAATTTGGAAAGACAAAAGTTAAATCTTATGCAATGTCAAAAGTCAGATTTTCTGATATTGCTGGCATGGATGAAGAGAAGGCAGAACTTGCCGAAGTTGTTGAATTTTTGAAAAATCCAAAGAAATTCACTGACCTTGGAGCAAGAATTCCAAAGGGTGTGCTTCTTGTTGGACAACCAGGAACTGGAAAAACTTTGCTTGCAAGAGCAGTCGCTGGCGAAAGCCGTGTGCCATTTATATCAATAAGTGGATCTGACTTTGTTGAGATGTTTGTCGGCGTTGGTGCTTCAAGAGTGAGAGATTTGTTTGATCAAGCAAAGAAGAACAAGCCTTGCATTGTATTTATTGACGAAATTGATGCTGTTGGTCGTCAGCGTGGTGCTGGACTTGGTGGCGGAAATGATGAAAGAGAACAAACATTAAACCAACTTCTTGTTGAGATGGACGGCTTTGAACCAAACGAAGGAATAATCGTTCTGGCTGCAACAAACAGAAGTGATGTCCTTGATCCTGCTTTGATGAGACCTGGTCGTTTTGATAGGCAAATATATGTTCACATCCCAGATGTCAAGGGAAGAGAGGGAATCTTGAAAATTCATGCAAGAAATAAACCTCTTGACGAAAGCGTGGATTTCAATGTTTTGGCAAGAATTACAACTGGTTTCACTGGTGCAGACATTGAAAATATGCTCAACGAAGCAGCTATTTTGGCTGCTCGTGCTGGAAGACCAAGAATTATTATGGAAGACATCACTGAAGGTATCAATAAAGTGATTATGGGTCCTCAAAAGAAGAGCAGACTTGTCACTGAAAAGGAAAGAAAACTTACCGCTTATCATGAAGCTGGACATGCTATTGTTGCAAAAAGTATGAAAAATTGTGAAGATGTTCAAGAAGTTTCAATTATTCCTCGTGGCAATGCTGGTGGTTACACAATGAGCAGACCTGAGACTGATGATATGACAATGACTATCGGAAAGGCTAATGACACAATTGCAATGAGTATGGGAGGAAGAGTTGCTGAAGAAATTGTTCTTAAAGAGATTACAAGCGGTGCTTCTTCTGATATGCAACATGCAACAAAGATCGCTCATGCAATGGTTTATGATTGGGGAATGAGCAAAAAAATTGGTTTCCTTTCACTTGGAAGTTCATCTCAAGTGTTTATTGGAAGAGATTATCAGACAAAGAATGATTTCTCTGAAAAACTTGCAAGCATTGCCGATGAAGAAATGATGTCAATTTTGAACAACAATTATAAACGTGCAAAGGATGTCCTTACTGAAAAACTTGATATTTTGCATGAAATGGCAAAACTTCTTCTTGCAAGAGAAACAATTTATAAAGAAGAAGTTGATATGATTATGGCTGGAAAGAAGACAAGTGAGATCGTTGCAATTCTTGAGAAAAAAGAAAAATCTCAAAAAGAAAAAGAAGAAAAACTCAGAGTTGAGAGAGAAAGAAGCGAGAAGCTTCGCGGTTTTGAAAGAAAACTTGCTGAAGGTGAAAATCTTCTTAAAATGGGCATCATCACAGAGCAAGAACTTTCAAATTTGAAAGAAGAATATGAAAAGATGAAAGAAACTTTGGTGGAGAAAGAAGAAGTTGAAAAATCTTCAGTTGTTGAAAAGAAACCTGAAATTGTTGGAAAAAAGAGTGTGAAAACTGAAACTGCAAAGAAGGTCTCTTCATCATCTGAAAAAACAGAAGAAAAAACAAATAAGACAACAACTGCAAGAAAAACTTCTGCAAAGAAGCCTTCACAGAGTAAGAAGGTTGACACTGACAAAAAAGACAATGGGGAAAATAACTGATGGAAGAAAGAGAAAATCAAGAACAAGTTGAGACTGTTTTGACTGAAAATGAGACTCAAAAGGTTGAAGATATTGTTGAAACTGCTTCAGTGCAAGAAGAAAATGCTGTTTCTACCTCAAAAAAGGGTGTAAAAAAGGTTAAAAAAGAAAAACCTCAGGAAAGTTACGAAGGGCTTTCTGATGACGAGATATATACCAAAATGCAGACTGAAAAACTTGTTCAAAGAAAAAAGAAAAGAAAAATCATCACTGCTGTTGCAATGGGCTTTGCATTTTTGCTGGCGTTTGTTGTGATCATTTTAGCGACTGTGCCTGTAAGCCTTAAGCCAAATTGCATTGACAATAATTATACTGAAGTAAGGCTTTATAATGGCGGTACAAGCATAGATTCTGCTGCTGCAACAATCATAAAGGAAAAAGAACCTGAAAGATTTGAAAAATTTAAAAAAGTTTTTGACAAATCGTTTGCTCAATCTTGCCTTTCAGGACTTTTCAGTGGGGCGTTGTTCTCTTATGATATTGAAGAAGAGCATGAACTTTTTAGTGTTGCTATGAGTTCTCTTTATAATTCAAAGCAAAAATTTGTTGGATTGACATATAATAAGGCACGCAAGGTGACAAAGCAAAGTGGAAAAGTCTATTACTCTGACAGATATGCAAATAGAAATTGGTCTTTCTCATTCACTCATGCATATATAACTGTCAATGCTGAAAGTGGATTTAAATCAACAAAAGTTTATATTCCAGTTTCTTATCCAGATAGTAAGGAAGAGGAATATGTGATTATCATCACAGTCAAGGCAAACACAAACAAAATTCAAGATGCTTGGAGTGATTTTGTTGCTGAATAAATTAAAACAGACAGGTTTTAACAACTTGTCTTTTTTTTATTTTTTTTGTAAATATGTTAAAAATTGTTGACAATGTTTTTTTGATCATGTATAATAAGCGAGTATTAAAAAGTCTTCCGAAGACCGTAAGTGCGATTATTCGCGTAAACAGGTGACTGTGCTTACCGAGGAAAAGTTGAACAAAGAGTTTTTATCTCTGTAACTTTTCCGTGGTTACAGAGATTTTTTAATTATATCCGAAACACAAAAAATCAAATTAAAAGGAGGGATAGAAAATGAGTGCTAATTTAGAAGCTAAAAAACTTGTTGTTGAAGAAATCAAAGAGAAATTCTCCAAAGCAAAAACATTGGCTTTTGTTGACTACCGTGGACTCACAGTTGCTGAAGATACAGCACTTCGCAAGAAGTTTCGTGAAAGCGGATGTGAATATAAAGTTTACAAAAATCGCTTGATGTTGAAAGCACTTTCTGACCTTGGTATTGAGTGTCCAGCCAATTTCTTGGAAGGCACTACTGCCGTTGCTATTGGTTATCATGATGAAGTTGCACCTGCAAAGATTGTTTGTAGTTGCGCTAAAGAAACCAAGAAGATGGTTATCAAATTTGGAATTTTAAACGGTGCACGCGTTGATGCGAAGAACATTGAAGCACTTGCAACACTTCCATCAAAGGAAGAACTTATTGCAAAGCTTCTTGGAACTTTGAACAACACTGCTTCAAGTTTGTGCAGAGTTCTTTCAGCCCCATCAAGAGGGTTGGTTGTTGCTTTGAATGCGATTGCAACAAAATAAATTTAAAAATCGCATAAAATTACATTTTAAAAACATAAAAGGAGATTATTAAAATGGCTATAAATGAAATTGTTGAAGAAATCAAAAAATTGACTATTGTTGAAGTTTCAGAACTTGTTAAAGCTCTTGAAGAAGAATTTGGCGTAAGCGCTGCTGCTCCAGTTGCAGTTGCTGCTGCTCCAGCTGCTGGTGCTGCTGCTCCAGCTGCTGCTGAAGAAAAGAGTGAATTCAATGTATTTTTGAAAGAAGTTGGCGCAAACAAAATTGCTGTTATCAAAGTTGTTAGAGAAGTTACAGGACTTGGACTTTCAGAAGCTAAAGCTCTTGTTGATGGCGCACCAAAAATGATTAAAGAAAATGTTGCTGCTGCTCAAGCTAAAGAATTTGAAGCTAAGTTTAAAGAAGCTGGCGCTGTTGTTGAATTGCAATAATTATATAATATGTTAATTTGATTTTGTGTTTCAAAAAAAATACATCCAAACTATGGGTGTATTTTTTATTGTCATAATTAAGTTATGTTAACATAACATGATAGTAATAATATAATTACAAAATGCCATTATCTCTTAGTCTGTTTTCCAAAATATCAAAAATGTCATATTTGAATACATTTATGTTGAAATCCATGCAAATTATGGCATTTGGTTTTTTTTCAAAATCGATGTCAACATATCCAAAATCATGGGCTTCATCCTTGTAATATTTTATTTCAATGAAACCTTTTTCGAATTTCATGTATTCGGGATGAGTAAGGTAGTAAATTGTGACTGCATCGTGCACTGCTGCGCCAGCATCTCCAACATGATAATCTCTGTATCCGTCAAACATTTTTCCATAGACTTTTCCGATGCGGTTTGCTTTTTTAAATCTTTTTATATCTGCATGGTCAAGATATGCAAAATGTCCCATTTCCATAGGGATCATAACAAGCGGAACTCCGCTTTTGAAAACTACTTCAGCAGCTTCTGGATCATAGCCGACATTGAATGATTTGTATGGAACCCCATAAATCTTTTCTTTTGTGCCAGATTCGAAGATGATTTCTTTGATCATATCTTTTGCATCGGGGTGGTTGATAAGAAGCTTTGCAATGTTTGTCATTGGTCCAATTGAAATGATTGAGGTTTTGTCTTTATGGGCGCGAAGAACTTCATACATTGCTTCATATGCTTCCATGCTGACTGGCTTGTGTTTTAGTTTGTTTTTATTATATTTAAATTTGCCAAACCCATTTTTACCTTGAGCACCGAGAGCATATTTTGCTGGGCGAACGATTGGTTTGTTTGTTCCTTGTGCAACGGGAATGTTTTGTCTAAAAAGTTCTGTCAAGAAAATGGCATTTGAGGTTATGTTTTCAATTGGTCCATTTCCTCCTGCAGAGGTGATAAGAAGGATGTTGAATTTTTCATTATTGAAAGCACACATAAGTGCAATTGCATCATCAACGCCTGGGTCGGTGTCGATTATTACATTAAGTTTATTGTCCATAAAATGTCTCCATAATCTACTTTCATTATATATTATATCACAAAAAAAGATTTGTTGGCAAATGATTTCAATTGCATAAAAGATGTGGTAGTTTATGAATAAACTTTTAGTATTTTATTGCGTAATACACTATATATTGTGGTGGTATGCAATTTTTTTGATAAAAAGTTGAAATGGCAGAATATATAATGTGTCATGGACACATCGACAAAAAAAGTGCAAAAGCGAGCAATGCTCTTTTTTTTATTCAAATTTCGTATGCTAGGATTTTCATGAAAGGAGTTGTTATGCAAGTAAAAAGTCGTGTTCATAAAGATGTTCTTTATGTTTTGCTGTGTGGTGAGTTGGATGAACATTCTGCCACTTACACTCGTATTACTTTGGATGAAGTGTTTGACAAACCTAATTTTGAGAAAATCGTTATTGATTTGTCCGAACTTGATTTTATGGATTCAACTGGAATAGGTGTGTTGATAGGAAGATATAAAAAGATGAAAGAAAAAGATATTCCTATTTTCATCGCAAATCCATCTTCTCATGCTGAAAAGATTTTCAAAATTACGGGTCTCTATAATCTGATGCCCAAAATTGTTTAATAAGGAGTTTTTATGAAATATTCAAATTTTATGGAAGTGACATTTAAAGCTATGTCTGTCAATGAGGGGTTTGCAAGAGTTTGTGTGGCTTCTTTTTGTGTGCAACTTAATCCGTCTGTTGACGAAATCACAGACATTAAAACTGCAGTTTCAGAAGCTGTGACAAATTGTGTTGTTCATGCTTATCCAACATCTGTCAAAGGTGATGTGATTTTGCGTTGTGAACTTGAGGGGGATTTAGTGACGATCACTGTGTCCGACAAGGGAGTTGGAATTCGTGATGTGACTAAAGCGAGAGAACCTTTTTATACTTCAAAACCTTCTTCCGAGCGTTCTGGCATGGGTTTCACTGTCATGGAAAGTTTTATGGATGATGTGCAGGTTGTTAGCAATTCTTTTGGCACAAGTGTCAAAATGACAAAAAAAATATCTGAAAATGTTTCAACCGTGGCAGGTTGACGGATGCTGGGGCAAGAAGAGACTCTTGAACTTATTAAAAAAGCACAGGCAGGGGATGAGCAAGCAAAGGAAACGCTTGTTCAAGAAAATTCTCCTCTTATCAAAAGCGTTATAAGATGGTTTAAAGACAAGGGAGTTGAGTATGAAGACCTCTATCAATTGGGTTGTATGGGGTTTTTGAAAGCTATCAACCGATTTGACACCACCTATAATGTCAAATTTTCCACATATGTTGTGCCTATGGTGGTGGGAGAAATTAAACGCTTTATGCGTGACGATGGTGCTGTCAAGGTTTCAAGAGCAATAAAAGGGCTTAACATCAAGATAAACAAATTTTCAGATGAGTTTTTTGCAAAGCATGATCGAAAAGCCACCCTTTCAGAGATTGCCGAGCATTTTAAGATAAGTGAACAAGAAGTTGTTTTGGCGATGGATTCTGCCAAGATGCCTGTTTCTCTTTATACACCTTTTGATGATGGTGAAGAGGATGGTTTGACGATTATTGATCGTTTTGATGGGGAACAAAATGAAGATTTTGTTGAGAAATTTGCTCTTAAAGATATGATTGACAGTCTTGATGAGAGAGACAAAAAGATTATTTTGATGAGATATTTCTATGACAAGACTCAAAGCGAAATCGCAAAACGTTTGGGAGTTTCTCAAGTGCAAATTTCACGACTTGAAAACAAGATTTTGGAAAATCTACGAAAAAAATTGGAGAGTTGACATTTATATGTCATAAAATTTGCCAATTTCTTTTTGTTTTTCTTTTCGTTTGTGTTATCATAACTATGTATGAAAAAGAAAACAGAAGAAATCAAAAAAATAAAAATTATTATTGACTCTGATGTAGCAAATGAAATTGATGATCAATTTGCAATTTCTTATGCTTTGTCAAGACCAGAAGAATTGCAGGTTTTGGCAATCACTCTTGCTCCTTATAGGGTTACTTGGCAGAAAAATTTAACCATACGAGATGGAATGGTTGACAGCAAAAATGAAGCTGATAGAATTTTGCGTCTTTTTGGTATTAAATACAATGCTAAAGATCCTCTTGTTTATTTTGGTTGTGATGGCTTTTTGAGCGAAGGCTTTAATGGAACAAGCCCAGCGGTTGAAAAAATCATTAAAACGGCGAAAAAAGAAGATTGTGTCTATGTGGTTTGCATTGGCACTTTGACAAATGTCGCAATGGCTCTGCGCCAAGCTCCGAAAATCGCTTCAAAAATCAAAATTGTTTGGATGGGTACAGACAACATTATGTTGGATCATTTCAAAGATTCAAATTATTGCAAGGATGTTGCTGCTTTTGATGAAGTGATTTCTCATGATGTTGATTTCACAGTTTTCCCATCTTATCTTGCAAGAAATTTTGTCACATCTGTCTATGAATTTGAGAGAAATATTGAGAAAAATAATGTCACTAGTTATCTCGCTTCAATCATGACAAGATTTAGATTTAACGAAGAAAATTGGGGAATAAAGACAATCTATGACATTGGTCCAATTGCTTATCTTTTAAATAAAAGCAAATTCACAACAAAAGTAATTTCTCCTGATGTTTTGCTTAAAGATGGCAAAGTGTCTTATCCAAAGGGGAGAAAAGTTAACTATATCACTGCCATTCCTCCTCACTCTTATGTTTGGACTGATTTCTTGAGTTCTGTAAACAAAGTTAAAGGTGGGGCATTTAAATCAAAAATCTTCTTTGTTAGTGACACGCATTTTGGTGATGAAAGCAAAGTTAGAAAAAATCTTGTGCCTTTTGGCAGTGTTGAAGAGATGAACAAGGAAATCATCAAGAGATGGAACAACAAAGTTGGGCAAAATGATGTCGTTTATCATATGGGTGACTTTGGCGATTATGAATTGGTTAGACAACTTAATGGTAAGATTACACTGATTTGCGGAAACCATGAAAAGGCTGATTACCGAAAAGATTTTGAAACCTTTAAGAGAAGACTTCAAAAACTTGGTTTTGCTGATGTTATTGAAGAGGGAATGTATCTTGATGAAAGTGTTTTGGGTGAGAAGGTCTACTTGACCCATAAACCTTCAAAACATGTGAAAGGTTGCAAATCTATTTTTGGACATGCTCACACAGTCTCTCTTGTTCAAGAATATGGCTTTAATGCTTGTGCATCATATCACTATTTTGCACCAATTTCAGTTGATACGGCAAAAAGATATCTTAAGTATATCGGGAATGGAACTGAAGAGGGAAATGTAAACTAAAATTTTTAAGCAAGGAACAATCCTTGCTTTTCTTTTTAAAAGATTTTTATTTTCTTGTAATTTTTCTTGCAATGGTCTTTTTTTGTGCATAAAATGATAACAGCATCAAAAATTTGAAAAAAATGCATTTTTTTCTTGACAAAAAGCTCTTTTTATTATAGAATGATTGAGCAATTGTCATTTTCGGGGTGTGGCTCAGTTGGTAGAGCGCGCGGTTTGGGACCGTGAGGTCGGGGGTTCGAGACCCTCCACCCCGACCAGCAAACTTTTGTTTGCAAAAGATGCCAAACATTTGGGCCTTTAGCTCAGTTGGTTAGAGCGACCGGCTCATAACCGGTTGGTCCGCGGTTCGAGTCCGTGAAGGCCCACCACTTGCAAAAATCTGCACAGACTGATTGTTTTTGATTTTAAATATCAAAATATTCGCTTTATAGTTTGATTTTTGCTTTTGCCATTAGATGAAACTGCACTTGTGGCAGTTTATGGCGACATTAATTTGTGTTTTTGAAATATTTTTTTGAAAAATGTTTGCAAAAGACAAATTGATTATGTTAGACTTGAAAAGTCGAAACATAACAAGAATTTGGCCTGGTAGCTCAGTTGGTTAGAGCGCTAGCCTGTCACGCTAGAGGTCGAGGGTTCGAGCCCCTTCCAGGTCGCCACACTTTCTTTGAGAGTGTTAAACTTGTCCGTAAGGACATTCGCAAAATGCTTGTCATTTTGTGAAAAGAGTGAGCAACAAAATGAAGAACGGAGTGTTTTGAAAAAAACAAAGCACGCAGTGGCAAGTTTTGATTGCGAACGTTTGCCCAGATAGCTCAGTCGGTAGAGCAAGGGACTGAAAATCCCTGTGTCGGTGGTTCGATTCCACCTTTGGGCACCAGCAAAATCTGCACTTGGGGGCTTATTTTTGCCCCTTGGGCAAAAAATTTCGCTTTTGAGTTTGATTTTTTGCCTTCTCGCACCAAAGAAAATCGCATTACATTGTCGATTTTGTGCGGACTTAAATAGGATTTTTGCTTTAAAAGGCGACTAAACGAAAGCCGCACTCGCTTCACTTCATTGGCGATTTTGTCGTAGCTCTCTGGTGAATAAGAAATTTCCAAGAGACATTTTAAAATTTGTTTTAAATTATGCTGGCGTGGCTCAATGGTAGAGCAGCTGACTTGTAATCAGCAGGTTGAAGGTTCGATTCCTTTCGCCAGCTCCATTTTTTTGAAAGGTTTTTCAATGTAAAAATCTTTCGAGTTTTGGGTAGGTTGCAGAGCGGCCAAATGCAACGGACTGTAAATCCGTCGACTATGTCTTCGATGGTTCGAATCCATCCCTGCCCACCACCTAAAACCTAAAACGAACCACAAAATAAGGTTCGGGTTAGGTTTTTTCTTTTGTCCTTTTTCGTTTCGCATAGTGCCGTGTAACGCCGTTATATAGCCGCTGTAACGCTTTTCGGGTGTTCGGCGGTAATCTTAACAATCGCGCACAAACGGCGGTTTATGCCGCGAAAGCCGCTTGACGTGAGAAAGGGGCGTGTTAGGCTGGAACGCCAAAGGCAAACCAAAACCCGACTGATGTCAATCGGTCGGGTTGCGCGTTTCGCCCTTATTTGCCTATATACACGCCCCTGCGAGGCTCGCGTCAAGCGGAACGTGGAATAAATAGCCGTTTGATTATCGGCTAAATATATATTTCTATTTCAAATTCAAGTTTCGTTATGTTCGCTCTATGCGGCACTTTGTAGGCAAGTTTAACCGTTTTCGAGTATAAAGAAAAGCCCCGACGGCTTTCATCGCTATCGGGACTTACTTTTATCGGGGCATTGAATTGTATTTCAATTCTATCGTCAAACAATGTTATTTGCTTTACAAGGTAGTTTATTAAGAGTTTCGGCTCTAACGCTAACGCTTGCGCGTAAAACTCTTTTATTTGGTCTTTATTGAGCATTACGGCGGTTTTGCTCTTTTCAATGGCTATTTGCTTTTCAAGTTCATTAAGACGGTTTTCTAATTCGCGCATACGTTTCATAACCGTGTTAGTCGTACCGCCGTTTTCTATTGCGGTCATAATGTTTTGTATGGCGTTTTCGGTTTGCCGTTGTTCTTTCAAAAGCAAGTTCAAAACTATATTCGCTTGCGCTTGGCGTTCTTGCTCTTGCATTAAACCGTTGACGATAAAATCAAGGTTATTCGCTTTTTGTATTTGCTCTATTACGCTTTCAAGCACAATATTTTCGAGTATATCTTTGCGTATTGCTTGCTTATGGCAATCGTTCAATTTTTGTTTACGCCCACGGCATTTGTAATAGTATTTTATTTCGCCTTGCCGTGATGTGCCGTTATCGCCTACAATAGATTTACCGCAATAGCCGCATTTTATTTTGTCTTTAAGCAAATACGTTATTTTGTCGCTACGCTTTCCGTACTTATTGCAATTTACTTTCTTGCGGATTATATCGAAAGTTTCTTGCGGTACGATTTGGGGGTATATATTATCAAATACTTCACCGTTAAAGTGATATATACCCGAATAGCGTTCGTTCTTTAAGATTTTATATACCGTGTTTCTAACGAAAGGCTTTCCGTTGTATAAAATACCCTTTGCGGTTAGGTTGGCGATTATGTCTTTTACATATACGCCTATGGAATACTGCTCGTAAATGTAGCGGACTATCTCGGCTTCTTCGGGTATTATAACGGCTTTCTTGTTCTCGTTCTTGTAGCCGTAAGGTATTTTACCGCCCGTCAAATTACCTTTACGGCGGCTTTCGTTATTGCCGCGCCGTATCTTTTGCGAAAGTTCGGCTGAATAGTATTCCGCATAGCCTTCGAGCATACTTTCAAAGATAATGCCTTCGGGCGTGTCGGGTACAAACTCGGTAGCCGATACGACTTTAACGCCGTTGTCTTTCAGCGTTTTCTTGTGCATAGCCGTTTCGTATTTGTTACGGCTAAACCTATCGAATTTGTAAACAAGTACTATATTGAAAGTCCGCTTTGCGCTGTCTTTAATCATACGCTGAAAATCGGGGCGGTTGTCGTTCGTACCCGTCATAGCACGGTCTATGTAGGTGTTGAGTATGAGTATATCTCGGCTCTTGGCGTACTCCGTACATACGCGCAACTGTCCGTCAATACTTTGCTCGGTTTGGCTATCTGACGAATAGCGACAATAGATTACTGCTGTTTGCATTTGAGAAATCTCCTTTTAGATTGGATTTTTTATTTACCTTTCGGCAGAGCGAAAATAAACGGCAACGCAAAAGTCATAACGCATAAAATGCTTTCCGTTCTTTTTTGCAAGGGATACGCAAGTAGTGCATTTTACCCTTGCGAAAAAGTGCGTTGTCGTTTACGCTCCACCGGACGAAAGGTAAATAATTTAATTGGCTGTGGGCATTTGCGCTAATACTTCGGGCGTGGCTTTGCCCCTAACTACGCCGTCTTTGTCTATGCAAGTGAAATCGTCGAATAAAATCACTTTCTTATCGTCTATTCCCGTCGGACAAATAATATCTTCGTCGAGAATACTGCCCTTGATATAAGTCGGCAATTTACCGCCGAATACAAGTTTTTCGCCGCTCTTTTCTATGTATTTGAGTAGATAGCGAACGGAACGCTCTATATCTCGGCTGCATATCTCTTTGAAATCATTTCGCCCAAACCTTTCGAGAAAATGCGTATTTTGGTATGTCGTTTGCTTGCGGTGTTTTTTCGTGTCATAGTCCGTTATGGTTTCTAATTTGCCTATCATAGCGTTTTCGGGTATATGGAATATGCCGTGAAAATGCAATCGCTGTTTGTCTGGACTGCGTTCCCATACGCCTATATATTTCCACCCCTTACGGCTTACAAGGTGTTTCAACGTATTGCGTAAAGTTTCTTTGAAAGTGGTTTCGTCGTGCTTTTTACTATCGAAAGTGAAAGTTACAAAATAATTCCAACTTTGCAAGCGGACTTTGCGCCATAACCGTGTACGGCGTTTCGCCGCATTGATTTTCTTGCGTTCTATGTTTTGCTCGGTATATTCCTTTGTTTGCTCGGCGTTTTCAAATTCGCTTTGCAATTTCTCGGCAATATACTTTTTACGCTCGCGCTTGGGTAGGCTTTGGCTTTCTTTATACGCCGTTTCAAACGCTTGCTTTTTGGTGTCTTGGGTAGTAGATTTCGGCGGTTGTTTCTTATGCTTTCCACTCGTAAAGTTTTCGGGCGGTATGGCTATAAAATGACTGCCGTCGTTGTAAATTTTTGCGTCTTTTATTGGCATTGTGGTGTTCTCCTTGTGATTTAGATTTTTTGGGAAAAAGAAAAAACGGGCAAAATACAAAACAATACACTTGTTCCGTACTTTGCCCGTTTCGTGCGGCGCGTTCCTTTTTTATTCGGAAATCTTTTACGCTCGCTTATTTGGCTGTACAATCATACAATACGCCTATTCGTTAAGCCGATATATTCAATTTTCGTGGGGCGGCGTAGCACGTTGCGCCCCTAACCATACATACATTCATTTTTTGAGTGGTCGTAACACGTTGCAACTCTGACCGTTAGATACAATACGTTAATTTTCTTTCTTTTCTTTTGCTAATTCCAAAACTCTTGCGTACAGCGTTTCAAAGAATAGCCGCCGTTCGCTTTCCGTCAAAGCCGATAAATTCGGCTCGCCTATGGCAATAACTTCGAGTTCGGTTTTCAGCATTTTTCGCACCTCCTTGTTTTAGATTTTATAGGGTTGTCTATGGCAAAAATAAAATACCCCTCACCTAATAGCCACGGGAAAGGTCAAAAGTTGACGGTCTAAATAAAAATTTCACAAAACTTTTACATTTGACCGCTTTTTTAGGCTGTTTTCAATACCCCTACACTATATAGCCGCGAAAACGGCAAAAGTCCACGGGGTTTTGTAAAAATAGTTTGAAAAATTTTTAGTCCACACTTTTAAGGCTTGAAAATAGCGTTTTATCACGGTATGCGGAAAAAGTTTTTTGCCCGTTGCTTATTAAGCGTAAACGATTATACCACAGAGCAAAAAATAATGCGGTGGCATTGATAGGCAGTTTGCGGTGCAAAAAGTGTTAAAAAGTAATAACACAGCGCATACAGTAGCGGCAAGGTTACGGAACGTAAACGGCACAAAAAAGGACGGTGCGAATAACACCGCCGAAAGGAAAACACACCGTAATGAAAAAGCATAGGTTTAAGGCAACGGGGCAAAAGAAAAAAATCGGGGTTTCGCGGAAAGCCTGCGCGCGAACCCCGATTTTTCGTTGCCGTCCTTGCTTTTTCGTTGCGTTGTGTCGGTTTGTGGCGGGTGCTTGACGGCGAGCGTAGCGAGCCGCTTGTTATATCAAGCACCCGCCACAGTGCCATAAATCTATTTTAGCCTATCTAATACACTTGAAAATAGCATTTGTTTGTGCTATAATATATTTGCTCATTTTGAGCGTTACGAAGCAATCGCTTGCGATTATAAACAGTAATTTAGCGGTAAGAAAACATATAATGGATAAAACACAAATCTTGGAATTTATTTAGGAGTACACAACAATGGACAAAGAATGGAAAAGGTTATATGACGAAGCAATGAGCGTTTTGAACCCCCATGATGTTTCAAATAAAATGTGGGTAGGGAGCGTGGCATCTGCCGTACTCACGAAAAAAGGTAATATTTATAAGGGTATATGCATTGATACGGACGGCTCTATAGGTATGTGCGCGGAAAGAAATGCTTTATCAACAATGCTTACATATGGCGAAAGTGAGATTACAAAAGTGGTTTCAGTATATAAAGATGGAAATATAATTCCATCTTGTGGTATTTGTAGAGAATTTATGATGCATTTAGGCGGAGATGTGGAAAATATTGAAATTCTATTGGATAAAGAAGGACGGACAACAAGATTGATTGATTTGATGCCTGAATATCCACGACATAAATAAATTT
>CAJTYR010000009.1 GCA_910584295.1 uncultured Christensenella sp.
GAAGAAACGACAATTTTCAAAACCAAAGAAGCCTATCGACAAACTTTCAACGATGAAGGCAAACTTCTTGACACCTACTACATCAAAAAGTATATAGAAGGAATTGAAGAACAAGAAGAAATGCTAATCGCTCGCAACATCTATGACTCATTTGGAAATCTTGTTTGCACAAAAGAATTTTTGTATTCTATAAAAGAAGACGGCTCACAAGTCGTCAAAGAACTCTCTCATAAAATTGGTCTTGATAAGTTTGGCAATGCCTATAAGGAAGAAAGTGAACAACACAATTCTCCTGTTTTGATTGTGAACGAATACGATAAAGAGCATTCAAAAGTTGAAAACACGGTCATCAACATAGGTGAAAACGAACTCTTCTACAACTATGTATATTCAGATGGTCCAGATGCACAACTTAAAAGCATCGGGCTCCCAAATGATGTTCAACAATCTATTGAATATGACAAACTTGGAAGAGTGGCAAAAATTGAAAATGGAAATCTTGCAAAGACTTTCTCTTATCTCAAAAAAGGAGACCACACCTCAAATCTCATTTCAAACACAAAATTCGCTGTGGATGGCATTTCAAATGAAAACTTGCACTACCTATATGACAAAAAAGGAAACATCACTGAAATCCGAAACAACAACTCCCTTGTCGCCCGCTATCAATATGATGGACTTTCAAGAATCATTCGAGAAGACAACAAGATCTTTGGCAAAACAACCATCTTCTCCTATGACGCTGGCGGAAACATGTCAGAAAAGATTGAGTATGACTTCACTCTTGTGGAAAATCTCGACTGCATTATCGGAACCTCAATCCCTTACTCCTACCCTATCTCTGGTTGGAAAGACCAACTCATGTCCTACAACGGAGAGATGTTTGAATATGACGCACTTGGCAACCCTACCACCTATCGAAACAAGACTCTCAAATGGAGTCACGGAAGACAACTTGACAAGTTTGCAGACATCGCAGAATTTACATACAACGTCAATGGCGTAAGGACATCCAAAAAATCAAATGGCTTCACAACGAGATACTATCTAAACGGAAATCAAATCCTTATGCAAAAAGACGCTTCAAATGAATTGACTTTCTTCTATGGTGCAGATGGTGTGACAGGTTTCCATCTCAAAAACAATGTCATTGATGAAGATTTCTATTATAAAAAGAATGTACAAAATGATGTCATTGGCATTTATTCGACACAAGGCACCCAAATCGCTCGCTATTCATATGATGCTTGGGGAAATCAACTGGTCGAATATCTCGCAAATGACGGAAAATATGTTGCAATTGAAGATGATTTTATGTATAATGATACTAGCGTTGAAAACCGCTTCATTGCTTTCAAAAATCCATTCAGATACAGATCATATTATTATGATTTTGAAACAAATCTTTACTATCTGAATAGCAGATATTATGACCCTGAAATCGTAAGATTTATCAATGCAGACGATATTGCGATATTAGATACCACTAGAATTACTCAGAACGGATTAAACCTCTATGTTTATTGCATCAATAATCCAGTAAATCAAATTGACGAAAACGGCGATATGCCAAAGTGGCTGAGAAAACTTCTAGGTTGGCTTCTTGTTGCGGTTATTGCGGTAGCATCAATAGTTTCAGTAGGAGCAGTGGCATTTGGTGCAGTAGCAGCTGGAAGTTTGTTAGGCTCTGTTATGCTTGGAGGTGGCATTGGTGCATTAACATCTATGGCTGGAAGCATCATCGCTCAAGGTGGGTTTAGTAAGGCAGACCCATTTAAAGTAGCAATGGCAGGTGGTATTGGTGCTGCAATCGGTGTAGTAACAGGTGCAGCCTCTTGGGGAATTGGAACCATCGGTCAATCACTCGGTCAACAATTAGGCTTTGTACTATCAAATACGACACATCTTTCTTCTGGAATTAAATTCGGTAAGGTGTTTGGTTATACTCTGTTAGTAAAATTTGGCGGAATTGTTGGAAATGTTGTTGGCGGAATAATTGGAGGTACTGTTTCGAACTATTTTGCAAATAAAATATTTGGAAAGGATTTAAATTTCGAGCAAACTATGAAAGAAGGAATTTTAGGAGAACTTCCTTCATGGTTAATCAATGTGTTTAGATGGATGGTGGCATAAAATGGAGAATATGAATATAAAACAAATCGACTCATCATTGAAATGTGGAAGAATCTTTACTGGCGTAAGGCTGGTATGGATTTACCTATGTATGATTATTCCATTATTTATTCCCGTTCTTACTGTTTTATCTTTTATTCTCATTAAAAGTTTATCTCACGAAACTGAGACCATTATTGCGTTCGTTTTTATAAACTTATTTGCTATTTTAAGCTCTAGCACATCAACTTTTGTCTTTATCCGTAATAAAAAAAATATTCAAAAAATTAAACTTGCACTGCAAGATTGCAAACAAACATTAGGAACAGCGCGTCGTGTCGATGCAGAAAATATTCGCTTCAAGCCATATCAGATTGAAGTAACTTTCAAGATAGATGGGCAAATACATCATAGGTTAAGTCAACCTGGGAATACAATAATAGGTTACAGAAAATACAACCTTAAATACTGCAAACAACCATTTATAATGTTGTACTCACCTAAGTTTGATGAAGTTATAATTTTAAAAAATTAAAATAACAATAAAAAATTTAATAATGCCATGCTTTTCTCAAAAAAAGACAGGTTTTAATTACCCTGTCTTTTTTTAACTATTTTCTTCTGTCAACGATTATGTTCTCCAACTCTTCCCAAGTTTTCTTGTTTTTGATACGGCTATGATGCTTGGGGAAATCAACTGGTCGAGTATCTCACAAATGACGGAAAATATGTTGCAATTGAAGATGATTTTATGTATAATGATACTAGCGTTGAAAACCGCTTCATTGCTTTCAAAAATCCATTCAGATACAGATCATATTATTATGATTTTGAAACAAATCTTTACTATCTGAATAGCAGATATTATGACCCTGAAATTGGACGATTTATCAATGCTGATGATATTGCTTCACTCAATATTTCTCAGATAGCACAAAATGGTCTAAATCTTTATGCTTATTGCTTAAACAATCCAGTGAATCAGATTGATGAAAACGGAGATTTACCAAAATGGCTTAAAAAACTATTTGGTTGGATTGTTGCAATATTTGTTGTGGTGGCTGCCGCCACTCGAATATTGTTGCACTTCAGTCAAATCAACCACTTTAGAAAACTTTAAATAAAAATTAATAAAAAAGATAGGTTATAAAAACCCATCTCTTTTTTTATTTACTTAATGTTATCCAAAGATTCAATTTCTTTCAATCTTGCTCTTTTTGTCTCTGCTTGTGCATATAAGCCAAGCAGTTCATTCCATGGGTCTTTCCCATCGTCTGTCATTTTGCCCAACGTTTGCAATCTTCTATACTTTTGTTCATGCTGAGTATAGTAAATATCAAACCAAGATAAAAGTTCAAGTTTCTCATCTAACAATTCCATCTGTATCCTCCTTGTCAATAAAACCAATCATAGTAAAGCTGAATCTAATTCCCGAAGTTGAGTTCCCATAACGGATATTAAATCCACCATACCCATCTTTAAGGTAGTTGATAACTCTCCAGCCATAATTGTAATACGTACCTGAATATGGAAGTGCCGTAACACGGAACTGTCCTGGGGACTTGAAAACTTTCAACTCAACTCCATCACTGCTTGTTGGAATCCATGCATTACCACTTGTCGCACCTTTCAAAAAACCATCTCCATTTGTCTCTGGGGTTGTTCCAAAGATTACAACAAGATCCTTGTCAACAGGTGTATCTGTTTTGCCCATCCTTAGCTTTCCTAGATTGGTGAATCTGATATAACTTGCCATCGTTATATTTGCTGTACCCCCATTGATTTGCGGATCAATATAGGAGTCTTTCACTGTCAAAAAACTTGTAAGCATGTTAATGCCATTCATAAAAAAACCATCTTCAGCAGAAAAGTTCAGTTTTTTTCCATCTGAAAACATTTTGCAATCTTCTTCTTTATCTGTCAAAAATGATATAGAGGCATCTACGCCTTTAATTTTAACACTCTTCATAACTTTCTCCCTTAATTAAAAATAAATGCTTTTTCTTTTGAATCGTATTCAACTTCAGTCATAATTGGACGCTCTTTTATTGCAGATACAACTTGATTTGTCTTTTCAAGATTTTCTCCCAAACCATTTATTGCTTGGTTTGTTGCCTGTTTATCTGCTTTGTCGTCCATGTTGAAAGTTTGCTTCAATTCTCCACCAGCATAGATCATTGTGCCTCTATTGTCAGAAGCATGCTGCAATGCATCCGCAGCTTTTTGCTCGGCACTCTCTGCCGACCTTTTTGCAGATGTAGAATTTTTCTCTGCATCAAATACTCTTCTGTCAAACTCATTCATCATTTGTGCAGTAAGAGCAGTTCCCCTTTCAGTTGGAGTTGTGTCATTTGTGATTTCAACAATCATCTCATCTCCAACTTGTTGAAGTATTTTAATCCTTCTTCTGTTCGCGGTCGTTCCCACAGAGTCTTTGAAACGTGGCACAAAATCCTCGTTTTCTGTCCCATTAATAGATGTTCCGTTATTTGTGTTTTCTTCCATTTTATACTCCTTTTTTCTTCAATGTATTTTTGTAGTTTTCGACTTCAACTTTTTTCGCAGTAATTTCATTTGTGAGTTCGCTCTTTTCTATTTCCAATGCATTTAGTTGTTTTTCAATCTTTTCTGCTTGTGAAATATCTTGAAATAAAAGATTTCCTTGAACTTCATCTCTTACAATAAGAAGTTTTTCAATGTCTGCAAGAATTGTCCCAAGTTTTTCTTCATCTAATTTCAATGTCTTTGAAATTGTTTTGATATTGCCTTTTATGTACTTAATAGTTTCCTTACTCAAATCATCTTGCTTCTTTTTGGATGAGCCCTTGCTTCCTTTAATCAGAATAACCACTCTTGAATAAAAAGCATATATCGTCAGCGCTAAGACATATGAAGTAGTCAACAAATCCAAAACACTAATCTTGAACCATTCTTTTTTGAAAATACCCAGATATAGCGAACTAAAAACAAGCGACAAAAACATTGGAATAAATACAATCACTGTATTAACTGCTTTTCTTTTGCTTTCATCAAACTTTGCTGTTGCTTTTTTAATTGGCCATTTGATAAGCATTGTCAGAGCGAAAACAAGAACAGCAATCACAATTGCTTGTACTGAAATCTCTTTCAAATTCAGTATAAATTCACTTTCCATATTTTTCTCCTATTTTATTTTCGACTTTCAGATAATAATCTTTTACCTCCTTCAATATTAATTATAATTCTCATAAATTCTAATGCCGTCTAACTTGTGCTAATCCGTGCTAATTAATGCTAATCTTTACAAATATCACATTAAAAAAATTAATTAAGAATATTTGATGGATTTTTACAACTCCTAAACGACTTGTCGGAAATTCAAAAATTCTTTATCTCACCAATTTATAAAAAAAGACGACTAAATAAGTCGTCTTATTTTGTAGCTTGAAAGAATTAAAATGAATCATTATTGTAGATTCTTTTTTCTTTATGGTCTATCTCAACCCTCCATCGACACAGATCGTTTGTGCGGTGATATAACGTGCTTTGTCACTCGTCAAAAATGTTGCAACATCCGCGATTTCTTCTGGAGTTGCAAAGCGTCCTTTCATTATGCGCTTTTTCTCATCCTCAATAAACTCACTTGCAAGGCTGTCATTCATGCTTGTTTCCACCCACCCAGGTGCAATGCAGTTGACATTGATATTTGGTGCAAGTTGAGAAGCAAGATTGTTTGTAAGCGAAATTATACCTGCTTTTGAGGCGTCATAATCCATTGAAGTTGGATATAGTGTGTTTATTCCATTTGTTGAAGATATGTTGAGAATACTTGGCATATCACTTTTTTTCAGTTCCTCAGAAAAATATTTTGCAGTCAAGAAAACAGAAATCAAATTTGTATTGAGCGTCTTTGTCCAATGCTGAAATGTTTTCTCTTCAAAAGGCGCATCAAAGACAATGCCAGCGTTGTTGACAAGGATGTCAACTTTGCCAAATGCATTAAGTGTTTCTTCTTTCAATCTTAAAACATCTGGCTCTTTGCTTATGTCACCTTTGACTATAAGACACTTCACCCCATAGTTTTCAATCGCCATTTTTGTAATCTCGGCATCAAGATCGCTTTTGTGATAATTTACAACCACATTTGCACCCAATTTCGCATAGGCAATGGCAATACTTCTTCCAATACCCCTGCTTGCACCAGTAACAACAACCACCCTATTTGTGTAATTCATAAAACGCCTCCAATTCTTTCAGATTTGAAACTTTTTCGCTGTTTTCAATCAAAAAATCTGTCACTTTTTGAGCCTTTTCAATGTCATCCTTGCTGGCATTGATAAAACCCAAAGTATATTCAGAGATTTGATCGTGGTAGACACTCTTGTTTGCATAATAAATCACACCTTGATAAATATAACTCACAATTTCTGGATTTTTCTTTTTCAAGTCTTCATAGTTTATAAAGTATATCACTGAATTTCCTTTTAAGTTTTCAGCATACATTCTTGTTGTGAAATGGTTGCAAATCTTTGAAAGATTTTGCTTTGTGAAAAGATAAATAAAGTTTGCGTGAACACCTTTTCGAAGTGACAGCAAAACACTTTTGAAATAGTCAAGTTCTTGGTTGCTGTCACTAAACTCTACTTCATTGCTTACAGCAATATGAGTAAATTCATCTGTGTCATCAAAAGCAAAATATTGTTCTCTCAAGAATTCATACGCCTTCTGAACGGACGAAAATCTTTTTATAAGTTGTGGAGCCTTCCCACAGTCATTCATATCAAGTGTCACTGGGAAAAAAAGTTTTCCATCAAGCTTCATTTCCAAAATTGAAGAGATTTGTTTCAAAATTCCTTCCTCAGCGTAAAACATTTTACCATGATAAGAAAGATCGTTCTCTTCCAACAAATCAAAACCAACAATTTTCAAAATTCGATCATTCTTTATGTTTTTCTTTCCAACATAAACAACTTCATCTTCTTGAGAGCAGAAATTTTCATCAAAGCAGTTTACAAAAACAGTCAGCACAAATTCATACTCACAAAAAGTCTTTGAGTTTACTTTTTTGATGTGATGTAACTTTGAAAGTGGTTGCAAGTTTGTTGTACAAAACACTTCCTTTTCATCCAACAAAAAATTATGAGCAATCGCTTTTGCAATAAAACTGTCTTTGTCTTTCGTAACAATCAATATTTTGTCCACATCGCTTGGCTTTTGCTTTACCTTTATCTCTTTAGGATTTTTTGCATCATCTGGAATGAGATAACTTCGCCCCACTTTTTGTGTCCCAGCAATTGCCCCACTTGCACACAAAGCCCTCACTCTTCTTCCGCTAACATTCCAAATCCTTGAAACTTGTTCAACTGAAAGCATAATTTCACCTCTTTTTCAATCAATTATACCATTATCGGAATATTTGTCAACTTTTATAAGTAAAAATAATATAAAATCTTTTAAAGATAATAAAAAGATGTTTTGATCGTGGATGGGGTTGTTTCCAAGTCTGGTCTAAATGAGATAAACATAGACAAAGAGTAGTTCTTTAAATCACTGAAAGTAAAATCAAAGAAAGAACTGAAAAATATTCTGCTTGCCTCTTATGACAATTCTGGCGGGAATTTAATGTGCATTATAAAAAAGACTAGATTTCTCTAGTCTTTTTCATTACGCTCTTTTTTGCAAACATTCTTCTTTGCCAAGTTTTGAGATTGCCACCTTAAATTTTTCCGTTCTGGTTAAAATTTGACTTTCACGTTTCTTTCTTTCAACTTGAGCTTCCACACTTTTGTATACTTTGCTGAAGTTGTGGTCCATAAAAGTGTTTTCTCTTTGATAGTCCACAAACTTATACATCAGTCTTTTCCCTACAAATTGACTTGAAAAGACTCCCAGGTCGATTGGCAAAATCGAAACATCCTCTTGATTTTCACCCTTATGGCAAAAGGTTTCAACAACTTTCTTTCCATCATTTCCGAAAAACTGAATACATTTTTCGCCAGCATATTCAATTGTAACCTTTGCTCCACTTTGGTAAAACTCAACGCTTTCGCTCATTTTCTTGCCATTTTTTGGACTCTGACTGTTTGTTAAATCAGCAATTGGAATTTTGTGATTGATGTTATAAAGCACATTTTCCATGACAAAGAAATTTTTGTTCGCCCTTGTGAGATTAAGATATTTCATTTTTTCGCCTCCTTTTTTTCAATTTTCATAGACATTATACATCAAGTCTGTTATAATGTAAAATATAAAGTTTTTATGATCATCATAAGGAGGATTTATGGCAAACTATAATTTGTACAAAACTTTTTTGACCGTTGCGGAGAGTAAAAACCTGACAAGAGCAAGCGAATTGCTTTTTATTTCTCAACCAGCAATCACTATGAACATCAAACAACTCGAAGAAACGATTGGCGGAAAACTTTTTGAAAGAAAAAACAAAGGTGTGGAACTGACCACACTTGGACAACTTCTATACAATCGTGTCAGCCCCCTAGTCAATCAACTCGATAGCCTTGAAAATTTGGCTTTGCTTCAAAATAAATTGAAGTTAGGTTATCTCCGACTCGGCTCAAACTCCTCAAACTGCAACACCAGAATTTCTCAATATCTCATAACTTTTGCCAAGCAATATCCTGATGTTGAAATCGATATGGTGCGAGACAATCAAAAAGATCTTTTAGAAAAACTTAAGAAGGGCGAACTTGACATAGTCTTTATGGACAGCTGTAAAGTGAGTGAAGGGATTGTTTCAAGAAAAGATTTTAAGATCGAATATCAACTTATTGGCACAAAGAAATATTATGAAAAATATAAGGATTGCAAATTTTCCGTCGAAAGTTTTCCAGTCAACGATCTTATTTTGCCAAACACAAAAAACAACTCAAGAAAATTCATTGACGATTTCTTTACAGACCACAACATAATACTTGACACCAAATATGAGGTTGACAACTATTCACTTATTTATGACTTTGTCAAAAATGGGCTTGGCATCGCTTTTGTCAGCCTGTTCTATTATCGCGATAAGATTGAAGAGAAAGAAGTCTATCCAATTTTTCCAGATATAAAAATTGATGCAAGACAATTCTCAATTTATGAAAACATAAACTATAAAAACAAAACAAAAGAAGAATTTTTTAAATTGATAAAATAAAAGATAGGATTTTTCCTATCTTTATAATTTATTAACATCCACAGTAAAATCATGCGGAATTGTTTTCCATTCAACTTTCTTAAAGATGGCAATATACATTGACCATCTTCCAATTATATCAAAAACTGGGAACATAAAAATATAGAACCAAAGCTTAAATAATTTTATCTTTGGCATATATTTGTGGTAGAAGCAATACACCAATGCAGCAACAATCATCTTTTCTAACCAATCTTCTAGATAACCTGTCAAAAGCCCCACAAAAATACCCGCAACCGTTCCCCAAGCATTCGCTGTTAAAATTCCCAAAATAATGCTTAAAGTCCACTTTATAATTCTTCTGCAAATACTTTCGATTGCTGTTGGAAAATTTAAGAAAAAAATGTCATAGGAGCGTATTGAATTTTTGTTAAACTTGAAAACATTTTTCAAGAGTTTTGGACAAAATTTAACTGTAGATTGTAAATTTCCCTTTGCCCACCTTAATCTTTGTCTTAAAGCAATCTTTATTTTGTAAGGTTGTTCGTCATAAAATTTTGCATCTTCACAATAAGCTACTTTTCCTCCCTTAACAACGACATCTGTACAAAACATTCTATCTTCAGTTAAGTCAACATAATTCCATCCATCAGCAACATACTTTTTATTAAATAAGAAACCAGTTCCTTGGACTCTGCATGAGAGGTTTAATATATTTTTCCCTCTATGTTCAGTTAAACATGTACGCAACCAATGAATTGCATAGGAAAAAGCAATCCAATTTTGATGCATATTTTTTGAATGCCTATAAGAAACAATTGCATCATTGCCAGCATCAAAAGCCTCATTCATTCTTGAAACATAATCGGGTGCTAAAACATTGTCAGCATCAAAAATAAAATATCCTTCAAAGTTTTCTTCGCTGTGATTCTCTTTTATCTTTTCAAATAAAAATCTTAAAGCAAATCCTTTTGTCTTCTCTTTAGGTTCATTATGTTCATAGACAAAAGTCTTAATTTGCGAAGTTGTTGCAAAATCTCTGACAATATCTGCGGTTTTATCTTTGCAGTTGTCTGCAACCACAAAGATGACCATCTTTTCTTTTTCAAAGTCTTGATTTGCAATGCTGTCAAGCAAATTTCTTATGACCTTTTCTTCGTCATGAGCAGCAATACATATCCCATATTTATGCTTGTTTTCAGTTGGTTTATATTTCTTTTTGTAGAACAATCCAACATAATATAAATATCGATAAAGCTTGAGAATTGTCCAAAAAGTGCCTATTCCACCCAAAATTGAAATAAAAATCTTTAAAACATTCATAATCTTCCTCTTTTGTCAAACAATAAAAAACCTATCTGTCTACAAATAGACAAATTTGTTGTTTTTGAAATAATCGCTGTAATAAATCTTGTCCAAATATTCAAGTTTAGTCAGATGAACTTTCGCTCGATTTATAAAATCCTCTTTATCTGATTCTTTAAAATCATCAGAATGATAGAGCAACTTATTTGGAGAATAACAAATCAATTTATCAGTGACAAAAATCCCATATGCTCTTGAGTAGATTATGCTTTCAACATTTTCTACAAAAACTGAAGTTCCAAAATATAAATTCTTCCAACCATGGATCCCAAACAAATCAAGAATCGTTGGAATAAGATCCGCTGTGGTCGTAAATTTTGATATGCAATGTTTTTCATGTTCTTCATCTATTTTCTGCATCAATTTTTGGTCATATATCATGCAAGGAACACGATAGAGTTCTGATTCAAATTTTCTGTTTATTTCTTTTGCAAAATAAGATAAATTGTGAAAATAAGTGTTATGATCAGCAAACAAAACTATGGTGGTATTCTCAAGTAGCCCTTTTTCTTCCAAAGTATTAAGCATAACCCCAATTGCCCTGTCAAAATCTAAAACCGATGCTGCATAATTTCTCAAATAATCATCTTTTTCACTTACACCCTCTAAATAAACATTATGCTCATCAAGTGTATTATAATAATTCTCACCATTTAACCCATTTTCAAGCGTATCTCTATGAATGTATGGACCATGCATTGAAAAAGTTATAATATATGAAAAGAATTGTTTTTCATCTTCAAGTGATGGAAACATAATGTTTTTCATTGCATCAAAAGTTGTAGCATCAGGATTAGCAAAATACTTATCATCAAAAACATTATATTTTTCCATTTCCTCAATTGAATAGTATTGATCAAAACCTAATGATTTGTGCAGTTGATTACGATTATAATATTCAGCATTATTTGCATGAAAAGAATTGACAACTTCAAAATTGTTTCCACTTGAACTTCCAGAATTTTTTAAAACATTTGGAAGTGCCCATGCAAGTTCATTATTTTCAAAACCATAATTTATGTATTTCCCAGTTGGATTTGAGCCAATCAAGGAGAGTGTTTCGCTGGTGTCTGTCTTTTCCCTAGCATAAAAATTTTCAAGCACCAAACTTTCATTCATAAACCTATATAAGTTTGGGAAAAGGCTTCGTAAAGTCAAACTGTCATATTTTTCATTAAGCCAAGCATACCATTCAAACGACTCCACCAACACATAAACAAGATTGTTTCCTTTGCTGACTCCAAAATATTTCGAGGTTTCAAGTTGTTCCGTTCCGTCTCCATAGACAAATTTTTCAACATTTTCCAAATGTTTTGTGTCAACTTTGTTTGAAATTGAACCGCTTATCATTTGATAAACAGCATTCCCTGTGATTCCATACTGTTGATAGACACTATAATTTGATGAATTTAACCTTGAGATGTATGGCTTTTTGCTCTGATGAATTCCATCACTCACTGGTACAAGGACTGAAACGAGAACCGATGCACAAAGAAGCAAACTAGTCGCCAAGTTATAGACCGCAAAACGCACCTTGCTTTGCTTTCTCTTAAGTCTCAACTCTTTTTTTAGTTCTGTCTTTTGCTCTTTTGAAAGTCCAACAAACGTTTTTCGTTCTTCACTTTTTAATATTGCAAAAATTGAAACAACCATGTAAAGAACAAACAAGGCAAGACAAATCAAAATTAGTGGCACATTAAGCTTAATTTTTTGCAACGCCCCCGCAGCATCACTTCTTTGATCGAGCATGCTCCACTCAAAATATGTTCCATTTGAGGTGTATAAAAAGACCATTCCCCAAGCCAAAACACTTTGGAACAAAATTAAAACCGCTCCAATTATGATTTGTGCAATTTTGTTTTTGCACAAAAGCATTATTGCAACAATAAGCAAAAGAAGTGCCAAAAAATAATATGGCTTTGTCAAAAAAGAAAACCCGTCAACAAAAGAAACGGAGATAAACTCAATCAAAACAAAGCACAAAGAAAAAGAAATAGGAATTAAATTATTTTTGATAACTTTTTTCATTTTCTAGCCTTATAGTTTTGACTAGAATATCACAAATACCCCCCCCCGTCAAGTTTTTTAAGGATTTTGCAAAAAATAAAAAGACACTCAAATCAGAGTGTCTTTTCACATCCACAAATCACAAAGCCATCAACTTCCAAAAACTTAAATTTAAAGCCTTCGCAATTTTCAAGTAAGCTTTTCAAATTCTGTCCAATCGTCTCGCCCTTGCACTTGATAAAACTTTCTTTCTTTGTCCAAAGTTTTGTCATGGCAAGGTCTTTGTTTTTTGCTTTTTTCAATTCTTCAAATTCTCTTTCATTACAAATCTTCTTTGCCAAATTTTCTTTGAATGTAAAAATATTTTGAATGTCAACCCCAACTGGAACTTTTGATACAGCAATGCAAAACAAATTTCCACTGTTGGAGATGTTGAAATATTTATCATTCTCAATACAAGGTTTTCCGTTTTTAGAAAAAGATAGATTGTCAAGATTTTCAATTTCCAACAATTTCCTCAAGCAAAGATACTCAGCAATACACATTTTTTTTGCAGTGTCATCGCTTTTCTTCAACACTTTTTCTTTCAACACTTTTGGGAAAGTTTGAAAAGCTTTCTCACAATCTTCATCCAAAAACTCTCGCACATCATAAACTTTAATCATAAATGCTTATTACCACATTTTTTGCAATTTCGTCAAGCATATGCTTGAAATATAATAAAAAGAGAGTTTTTAATCCCTCTCTTTTTCTTTTACATTGTTTTCAAAAAGCAAAAATCTATATTCCTCAAAACGATGCGATCTGATAGGCATAATCAAACCATCTTCAAAATACAAAAGCAAACAAGGTGAAATACCATGGTATTCGTCAACAAAAGCAAAACTCTTGCAGTCACCTTGCTTTATCAACCTCTTTGCTTTGGCGTGATAATTGAAATACATGAAGTTATTTTGCTAAACTACTCAATTTTTATGCCTACTTGACCATCAGTTTCCTCTTGTTTAAGTGCATTTTTACGTTTGCTTCGCTCTAGAAACATGCAACAGATTGCAGCAAGCACACTTCCAGCGAAATCACAAACAAGATCAATCATAGTGTCCCAAAGAGCTTTTTGCCCAACAAAACCTGCAGACACCTGCATGTCACTCCCTGTCAAGCAATCTCCAGTGAATTCATAAATCTCCCAAACACCGCCACAAAGCATTGCAAATGCCATAACAAAAATAAATAGCCAAAAATATTCAAGTTTTGATTTTGAATTTCTTGAAATAAGCGTATAACCCACAAAGCCAATCAAAACACCACTTCCAAAATGAATGACAGTGTCATACCAACTAACCATTTGATAAACACTCCAGCCACTTCCAACAAGCGTCGCCAAGAAAATGAAAACAAGATAGACGAGCAACACCGTGAAATCAAATCTCACTCTGAAAAGAAGCAATACAAAGGGTATCCAAATCATTGGAAGCACAGAGACAATAGCAAGATATCTGCTGGCATCATTTGGAACTTTCCCAAGAACTGCAAGTGGAATAAACGCAACAAAAAGAGCAAACCACAAAGCAGTTGCAATAATCGATGCAATCAAAGTTTTTTTTCTCATTGGCTTATCTATTTCTCTTTTCATGCAATTCTCCTTTGATAATAATAGCAAAAAGCTGAAACTTTTCCAACAGATTTAATATAAAGATACTTTACAATTTTATTCTCCATGTCAAAAAACTGCAACAAAAAACACTCTTTAAGAGTGTTGATTGCTATTTATTTCCTTTGCCAGAACCTGAATCTGGTTTTCCAGCACCAGTTTTTCCCGCTCTCAAACTTTTAAGTTCTGCCTCAAGTCTTGCATTCTTTTCAGCAAGAGCTTTATTTTCTCTTTCCAAATCTGCATTTCTCTTCTCAAGGACAGAATTTGTTTTTTCAAGCTCGTCATTTGTGGCTGAAATCTCTCTTATCCTATGTTTTGAAATAAAGTTGCGAAGCGCAAACTTTCCTTTCACATCAAAAAGAAGGTCATCGTTTTCCAGCATTGATTCAATTTCTGACAAACGCATAGGAACAATTCCTATTTGCTCAGAACTCTCAAGATGTTGTACTCCAGCAAGTTCAACTTCTGCCTCATAAAAAGACATCTTCTCATCCGTGAGACCTGGTGTGGTGTATGCGTTTCTATCAACACAAGTCACAGACAAAACTCTTCCACCAATTTCCTCAAAAACTTCAGCCCTAACTGTTTGCTCCTCATCCTTACCCTTTTCCACAAGCCCTGCAGGAACTGAAAGAACATAGCCATTGACTGGATATCTAAACTCTCTTATCATAAAAACAACAATTTCGCCGTTTTTATCATAGCCATAAGGTAAAATGTTTATCGCATCTGCATTTTTTGCTTGAGAAACGACTTCCAATTCGCTCACGCTTCTTCTTGAAGCAACTGTCCATTTGACACCACTGTCCAAGTACTCAACCAAAAAGAGGTTGACAAACCTCTCCTTAGTCAATTGAGTGACTTTCACATTTTGTTTTCCATCTTGAGCCATAAAAAGCCTCCTCTTAAAAACATCTATGTTTTTATTATAGAACAAAAGAGGAAATTTGTCAAGTTAGAGTAAAATGCAAAGCACTCCGCCTTTTCCTTCATTTATGATGCGTCCCAATGTCTTTTTCATCTTTCTTTGAGCATCTTCAGGCATCATGACAATTTTTGCACTAATATTTTCATCAACAAGTGATGACAAACTCTTTCCAAGAAGATTTGTGTTCCAAATTTCTTCTGGAGAACTTTCAAATTGTTCTGTCAAATATTCCACCAAGTCTTGACTTTGTTGTTCTGTCCCAACAAGAGGAGTAACCTCGGTTTCAACATCAACTTTGATGATATGCAAACTTGGAGCAGACGCCTTGATCTTCACGCCATACTTGCTTCCTTGCTTAACCATTTCTGGTTGTTCAAGTGTATATTCACTTTTGTTTGGAACAACAATTCCATAACCTGTTTGTTCAACTTCTTCAAGAGCAGTTTTAAGTTTGTCGTATTCGATTTTCGCAATTGCCAAATTTTTGATGTATGAAACAAGTTCATAGTCATCATTGATTGCAAAACCGCACTCGTCAGAAAGTACACGATAGAAAAGATTTTCCTTTGGCACAACATTAAAGCTTACAATTCCGTCGCCCATCTCAATGTTTGAGAATGTGATTGGGTCAAAACTTTCACTCTCAGTAAAAACAATTGTTTCTTTTTTCGCATCTCCAACTTTTGTCAAACCGCTTGCAAACTTTTTAATTTCCCCAACCACTTCGCTTATGATTGGATTTGAGAAAGACAACGCTTGCAACCATTTTGGCATGTTGACCTTAACTCTTTGAATAGGGAATTCCATAAGCACTTTTTCAAAGATTTGATCAATGTCAGAATCTTTCATCTCAGCAACATTCATTGCCAACACTTGAGCAGAATATTTTTCACTTAAACTTTGAGCAAGTTTTTTGCTTTCATTTGAATTTGGATTTTTGCAGTTTAAAACCATCACAAATGGCTTTCCACACTCTTTCATCTCGGCAACAACTTTTTCTTCTGCCTCAACATAACTTGCCCTATCAATGTCAGTAACACTGCCATCAGTTGTCAGCACAACACCAATGGTTGAGTGTTCAACAATCACCTTTTTTGTGCCGATTTCAGCAGCCTTTTCAAAAGGCATCTCTTCATCAGACCAAGGAGTCTTGACAAGTCTTGGCTTGTCATTTTCAGTTGTGCCCATTGCGCCACTGACAAGATATCCGACACAATCAATCATTCTGACTTTCAAGTTGACATTTTCTGCAACCGAAATTTTGACTGCTTCGTTTGGAACAAATTTTGGTTGTGTCGTCATGACAGTTTTTCCATCTGCACTTTGAGGAAGTTCGTCAGTTGCACGTTCCCTCACATTTTTGTTTTCGATATTTGGAAGCACCAATCTTTTCATAAATTCAGAGATGAAAGTTGACTTGCCAACACGGACAGGTCCAACAACTCCAACATAAATATCACCATTGGTGCGAGACTTAATATCGTCATAGATTTGATATTTATCCATTTAAAACCTCCAGCATACCATAATCTATGAGAAGCAAAATGGATTTAGAACAAATTTGCATTTACATATAAAATTACTGACGGTTTCAGTATTGATGTTAAAGATTTTCTCAACTCTCTAATTTTTGATAAAAGCAATTTTGATTATGAATAAAATAAAAAGCATCTTTATGATGTTTTTTATCCCCCCCCCTCTTGAAATTAACTTATTTATATGTTAATATAGAATTATAAGAATTTGGAGGCAAGAAATGACATTTGTTGAGAGAGTAAAAACATTTGGGAAAAAAATTTTAAAGGGATTTGAAGTTGCATTTTTGATTGACCAATATAATAAAGCACTAAGCCCTTATGACAGGGAGAATTGTGCATATTCTCTTGATCTGGCACTTGCTGAAACTGACGAGGAAAAAGCAGTAATTCGAAAGGCTTTCATTGATAAAATAAACAAAAAACACGGCATGCCAACAAAATCAAATCTTGAAATTGCTCAAGAAAGAGACAGGGCTGAAAAACTGAAAGCAGCCATAAAAACAACTTCTGCGGATTTCATAGACCCACCAACAGAAATTTATAAAGAGACCACCACAAAATACTCAAAGCCAGACAGGAACAAATAAAATATACTCTTGAAATCTTTTAAGATTTGTGATATACTAATTTAACAAATGGAGGATAAATAAATGGCAAAAGCAAAAAAAATAAAAATCGGATTTATTAAAAGAATGTTGTTGACTACAGAAGCACTTCGATATCAAGCAACACTTATGAGATTGTGGAACTGCTCCATGTTATATAAAGATGCACTTTCTGCCCTTGCTGATGAACAACATAACTTTCAAGTTGCAATGATTAAGTCAAAATCAAGAAAGGAAAAGAAAGAAATCAAAGCAGAACACGTAAAGAAAATTGAGAAAATCAGAGATCATTTCCGTTATTCACCTGCTTATTTGGATGACAGAATTGTTCAAGAAGTTAACCCCACTCAAGAAGAAAAAAATGGTATTTATTCTTTTATAGATTCAAATGGTGAAGAAACAAAAATTATAATCAAAACTGAAACAAAAAATCAGCCAGACAACATATTGCTTCCCGATGAAATCTATTTGCCAAGACCACAAGAAGAATATGAATATTATATATGTCCTAAAGCGGATAGAGAAGTGCGAACTACTGAAAACATCAAATAACAAAAAACAGACATCAATTTGTCTGTTTTTTCTTTTTATATTTTGCTTTTGTCAAATCAAAACTCATCGAAATTGCAAACTTAACATCTTCTTCCTCTGCCTCATCTAGCACCACTGAAATCCAGTGTTCTTTGCTCATGTGATAGGCTGGATAGAACCCCTTCTTTTCCAAAAATGCATTTTTAAGAATTGGATCACATTTAAGGTTAAGAGACCATGTTTTTTCATCCGAGTTTCCACCAAACTTGTTTCTTGAAATAAACATTCCAAGAGCAAACCATTTTTTGTTGTCTTGATGTCTGAAAACTGGCGATGGAGACCATTCGTTTGCAAAAGGAAAGTCTGCATTCACTGCATATTCTTCTTCGATAAACTTAAACAGTTTTTCCTTCGTCATCAGTCTTAACCTCTTCTTTCGATGCTTCAACAGTTGCAACCGCTGGAATTTCTTGAGTTTTCTCAAGGCTCAATTTTTCTTGCTCATCACGCTTCTTTTTTGATTTCAGATATTTGCGAAATTCGATTTTATTTTCCGTTCCATTAAAAAATCTTTTAAGATTCCCTCTGTGAGTGAAAAACAAAAGCGCAACATTCACCCAAATTATCACAAGAAGTGGAATGAACAATTTGTATGGCTCTGTCAGAACAAAATAAACTGTTCCATAAATTGAAAGGGCAATCATTGCAAGAAGATTGACGATGAAAGCATAGCGTATGAAAAGATATGCAACAAACCCACAAGCAAAAACGATTATTGCTCCCCACCAAAACATTGGGTGAAAAGCAAAAATCCCAAAAGTGCAAGCAACGCCTTTTCCCCCCTTGAAATGATAGAACACTGGAAAGCAATGTCCAATCACAACGAAAAATCCAATGAGGAAAAAGGCAAGATTTCCAAAGCCTGCAAAAAAGTGTTCAAAAAGATAATATCCCCCCAATGCAGGACCGCCAGATTTTGCCGCCTCAAAAATTAGTGTCAGCATTGCTTCTCCAAAACCACGAGTTCGAAGAACATTTGTCGTGCCAGGGTTTTTGCTTCCAATCTCAGTGATGTGCTTATGTGCAAAAATCCAACAAAAGATTCTTGCAAAGTTTATGTTTCCAATAAAATAACCGACGACACAAGCAATAACCAAATATAATGCTATCATTCTTCCTCCTTACCTTTGAAGACAAGTTCGATAGGTGTTCCAGAAAAATCAACTTTCTCTCTCAAGCGATTCTCCAAATATCTTTCGTATGAGAAGTTAATGAGTGCAGGCTCCTTGCAAAAGAAGACAAACCTTGGAGGTTTTGTGCTTGGCTGAGTCGCAAACATAATTTTGCTTCTTCTGCCATTTTTTGAAGGAGGCTCAAAGTTCAAAATCGCATCATGAACAATGTCATTCAAAATGCCAGTTGAAATTCTTCGAGTGGTATTTTCATAAACTTCATCAACAGTTTTCATTATGTCAGAAAGACCAGTTCCAACAAGTGCCGAAACAAAAATCGCCTTAAAGTATGACATGAATGCAAACTTCTCTTTAAGTATTGCCATAAATTCATCTTTAGTCATCGTTTTTTCGTCCCATTTATTGACAACAATAACATTCGCCTTTTTTGCCTCATGCACAAAGCCTGCAACTCGAACATCTTGTTCTGCAATTTCTTTTGTTGCGTCAAGAACAATCAAAACAACATCACTTCGCTCAATTGCGTCCATGCTTCGAAGCACTGAATATCCCTCAACAGATTGCTTTTCAACGGAGCGCTGACGGCGAAGTCCTGCCGTATCGATGAGATAATAATTTTTTTTGTTGCATCTGAATGGTACTGTCACGCTGTCACGAGTTGTCCCCTCAACATCACTGACAACAACTCTTTTTTTGCCAAGCAAACGATTGATAAGCGAACTCTTTCCAACGTTTGGCCTGCCAACAAGAGAAATTTTGATTCCGTCAAGGTCTTCATCTTTGGCATCCTTTGGAAAATGCTCAACAACAGCATCAAGCACATCCCCAATCCCCTTGCTTTGAGAACAAGAAATTGGCATAGGATCTCCAAGCCCAAGATTATAAAATTCGTAAGTTGCACTAATCTCAAAATTGTCAAGTTTGTTGACAACAAGCACAACAGGGACTTTCTGTTTTCGAAGAAGTTTTGCAACATCTTCATCCGACTGCGTGATGCCAGTTTTTCCATCAACCAAAAAGATGATCACTGTTGCATTTTCGATTGCAAGCATAACCTGCTCGATAATTTCTTTCTGAAAGACATCTTCACTTTGAAGTTCGACTCCACCTGTGTCCACAATGGTGAAATTTCTCCCACACCACTCGGCGTCGGCATAAAGCCTGTCACGTGTAACTCCCGCAACATCATCAACAATACTTATTCTTCTTCCGCAAATTTTGTTGAAGAAGGTTGACTTTCCAACATTTGCCCTGCCAACAATGGCAACTATAGGTTTACTCATATAGCAAATGATAGCACAATTCAGTTTTTTAAGCAATTAAAAAGCGAAAAAAGCCATTTTGATTATTAAGAAAAATAAAACAACCCTTTTTCTATAATATTAAAATATTTACTATTTTTGCTTACGTTTGCAGTTTTTAGAGCAATTTTTGCAATGCCCACATTCTTTTTTCTTTATTTTTTTAATAATAAACAAAATTGAAAAAATCAAAATGATAAAAGCCAAAAGCACAAGGATGACACTCCAAAAGCCGAAAATTTCAAAGGCAAAGAAAATGTTGAAAATAATAAGTGACACAACATAAGCAGTGAAGAGTTGGATGATTATGCTTAAAGCTGTCCACCTCTTTCCAATTTCACTTGCAAGCATTGAAACAGAAGCAATGCATGGAGTATACAAAAGACAAAACACCAAAAACGACAAAACACTTGCTTTGCTTGAAAAATAAACCACACTACCAGAAAGCAAAATCGAACTTGAAATAATCCCAGTCGCTCCTGCTTCAATTCCATTGAACATTGCAATCGAACTGACAACAACTTCCTTTGCAACAAGCCCAGCAAGAAGAGATGCTACAATAGCCCAATTTCCAAAACCAAGCGGCGCAAATATTGGTGCAAGGATTTTTCCCAGACTTTCCAAAATGCTCACTCCCTCTCCATTCGCAACATAGGAAAACTTGATTGAAAAGGAAGAAAGACACCAAATGACCACATTCATAGAAAGCATAATTGTGCCAACTCGAAGCACAAACTCTTTGACATTTTTCCAAAGGATTTTACCAACTCTTTTCAAGGATGTCATGCGGTAAGGCGGAAACTCAAGAATGAAACTTTGATCTTTGCTTTTAAGAATTGTCATATCAAAAATCTTTGAAATGGCAATTGCCACAACAACGCCCAAGAGATAAAGTCCAAAAATCACAAGCAAATTTTTTGCACCAAAAAACGCTCCACCCACAACAGTGTAAACAGGAATTTTTGCAGAGCAACTCATGTATGGGCACAAAATCGCTGTTTTAATTTTTGCGTTTTTATCGTCCATATTTCTTGCCGTCATAATGGCAGAGGTGGAACATCCAAACCCCATCAAAAGAGTGTAAACACTTTTTCCAGAAAGACCAATCTTTCCCAAAATATCTTCAAAAACAAAAGCAATTCTTGACATATATCCACTGTCTTCAAGCACTGACAGAAAGAAAAACAACAGCACCACTTGAGGCAAAAATGAAAGCACTGTACCAATTCCGCCAAAAATTGCCACGTTAAATAATTCATAAACCCAAGTCGACGCAAACTTTTCTTCTATGAAAGAAAGTATTGGACTTGAAATCAAACCCAACAATTTGGATGTGCAGTCAGACAAAAACGCACCAAAAGAGAAAAATGTGAGATAAAACACTCCAGCCAAAATCAAAAAGAAAAGCGGAATGGAAAAAATCTTGCTTAAAGCAACTTTGTCAAATTTGCTTTTTCCATAAATTTCATCAGTTCTTTTTGTGCATTTTTCAATCACCTCGTCAATGAAAGCGTAACGAAGTTCGGACAATATCAAAATGCTGTCTTTTGGAACCGCATCAAAAAACGTCTTGCTTTCAAGCCCAACACTTTCAAAAAACTTTTCATCTTTTTCGTAAGCCTTAACCAAAAGCAACTCTTCATCAAAGCCATTCTCAATTTTAACCGTTTTTTGCCATTTAAGTTTTTTAATATATGCAGGCTTGCTCACACTTTCATGTTTCTCTTTTTGTGCGATCAACTTCTTAAGAGCATCAACTTCTTTTTTATCCTCCGCGTCGATTCCAACCACTGGCACTCCCAAAACTTTAGAAAGTTTGCCATAATCTACCTTGAAAATGCTTTTTTTGTCAATTTCATTGACAGCAAGGACTATTTTGCATCCCTCTTCCAAAAGACAAAGCGTCAAAAACAAGTTTCTTTGCAAATTGTTTCGGTCGCAAATGTTGACCACCTTACTCTCTTTGTGAGATGCAATGGTATCCACTGCAACTCCCTCTTCAAACGACAAAGCACAAAGAGAATACACCCCTGGTGTGTCCACCAAGACAAATTCTTCATCCTGCACAAAAAAAGATTTTGACTTGTTTTCAACTGTCACGCCATGCCAATTTCCAACATGCTCATCAGACTTTGTCAGACTGTTGAAAAGCGTTGTCTTTCCAGTGTTTGGATTTCCCACCAACAAAACTTCTTTCACTCAACCATCACCCTTTCAAGAAGACTTTTTCTCACACTCAAAACATATCCTCTTATCTCAATCAAAAAAACCTTGTTTGCCAGCGAAGAAAAAACCACTTTCACCTTTTCCCCTCTTGAAAAACCCAATTCCAAAAAACGACGAAAAATCCTGTCCTCCTCGCCCACAAACCCCACAATTTTCAAAGACTCATTCTTTTTTGCCTTGTCCAAAGATTTCATATTCTAAAATACGATAAAAGCCCTTCAAATATTCAAACAAGAAAAGAAATTGTGACAAATTGCTTTGCTAAACACCACATGTTGTGGTAGAATAAAATCGTTAAGGAGAAAACATATGAAATGTATATATTGTGGATGTGAAGACAGCAAAGTTTTGGATTCACGAAGCACTGAAGAAACAAACGCAATAAGAAGAAGAAGGGAATGCACTGGCTGTGGCAAAAGATTCACCACTTACGAAACAATTGAAACCGTGCCTGTGCTTGTTGTCAAAAAAGATGGAAGCCGTCAACCATTCAACATCGAAAAAATCAGAAGTGGAATGACAAAGGCTTGCGAAAAACGCCCAGTGTCAATGACACAAATTGATCAAATGGCAGAAGACATTCAAAAGCAAGTTCAAAATTCTTTGAGACAAGAAATCTCATCTCAAGAAATCGGTGAAATGATTATGGAAAAACTTAAAGCAGTGGATGAAATTGCCTATGTTCGTTTTGCATCAGTATATCGCCAATTTAAAGATGTAACAAATTTCATCAAACTTATAACAGAAATGTAAGGCATCTAGTATTCTTTTTAATTGCATAAAAAAATCTAAAAGAAGAATCTGATATGAATGAAAAACTTATCAAACAATTTCAAGCATACTCCACTTTCAACGAACAAGAAGAAAAAGATAAAGGATTTTTCCTTCGTGCACTAAACACTTTTGATGATGTGCTTTCAAGAGAAAATGTGCTTTTGCATTTTTGCAGTTCTGCATTTGTTGTAAACAAAAACCATACAAAAATGCTTGTCGTAAACCATAACATTTTTGGTGGATGGATTTACCCAGGAGGACACTCTGACGGCAATGAAGATTTTCTTTATATTGCAACAAAAGAACTTTTGGAAGAAACTGGCATCAGGGCAAAACTTTTATACCCAGAATTTTTCTCAATTCAAACGTTGCCAATTGCTGGGCACCTAAAAAATGGAAAGTATGTTTCAGGTCACATACATATGGATGTTTATTTTTTGTTTGAAGCAGATGAAACAGACGAAACAAAAATCAAACCTGATGAAAATAAGGCAATCAAATGGATTGATTTTGAAGACGCCGACAATGAGAGCATTGTCCCATTTATCAGACCAATTCATCGCAAACTGATTGAAAAACTCAAAATATTTGAAAAATAAAAGAAAGGATGATCACTGACCATCCTTTCTTTTTGATGTTCCCAAGATGTAAGGCGAAGAAGATGTTGCAAAAAGTTCCACAAGCACAGCATCCTCCCCAATCTTGACAATTTGTGAAAGTGGAATAAAAAGTTCTGTCCCACTTTTGAAGACATTCCAAAAACTTTTCTCCCCTGGGACAACAACTCCAAGCAAACATCCATTTGCAAGATTAAAAACCACATCCACAATGTGTCCCAACCTTCGTCCGTCAACCACATTGACGACTTCTTTACATCTCAATTCCAAAAATGAAGTATCCATACAAAACTTTATGTCGCTTTTTGTCGGAATATGACAAAGTCTACCATTTTTTGTTTTATCAATATATCAATACCAACATATAGGTATTTGAATTATTTTTCTTTTCAATATGCTATCCTACTTTTGAAAGGAGTTAAGAATATGAAAAATCCAATTTTACAGTACATGAAAAAACACAAAATAACAGAGAAAGAACTTGCAAAAAAGTGCGGATTTTCTGTTTACATTTTGTCAACTTTGATTGCTTGTCAAAGGACAAAAACGGGTTATGTTTTTAAACTTTGCCGTGCAACAAAAATCCAACCGAATGATTATTTCAAATATTACGAACACATAACAAAAAAATAAACTTTTGCTTACTTTTTTAAAGTAAGACCCCCTCTTACTCAATAAAATTCTTTATTGTTTTGAGGGCATTTTTCTCAAGACGAGAAACTTGTGCTTGAGAAATGCCAACCTCTTCGCTGACTTCCATTTGGGTTTTGCCGACATAATATCTCATAAGCAAGATTTCTTTTTCTCTTTCAGAGAGATTTTTGATTGCATCACCAAGAGAAAGTTTTTCAAACAAAACCTCATCGCAATTTCGCTCATCACTGATTTGATCCATAACTCTGATGGTTTCATTTCCATCGTTGTAGACAGGCTCATTTAAAGAAACAGTTTCGCTGATGGCATCAAGGGCAAAAATAACATCCTTAAGAGGAAGATCAATCATCTTTGCAATTTCTTCCAAAGATGGCTCGGCATTGTTTTCTTTGATAAACTTCTCTTTTGCTTGAAGTGCTTTGTAGGCAGTGTCCCTGATTGAACGGCTGACCCTCACGGAGTTGTTGTCACGCAAAAAGCGTCTGATTTCACCAATAATCATTGGCACGGCATAAGTGGAAAATTTGACATTAAGTGTGTCATCAAAATTGTCAATTGCTTTCAAAAGCCCAACACATCCCACTTGAAACATGTCATCGGCTTTGTCACAATGCCCTGAAAATCTTTGCACAACAGAAAGCACAAGCCGAAGATTTGCAACAACAAACTTGTCTCGCGCAAATTCATCTCCTGCCTTCACTGCTTTAAGAAGTTGCATAATTTCTTCATTTTTAAACTTTGGCAAATTGCCAGTGTTAACACCTGAAATCAAGACACGATTGGCCATCTTTCACCTCACTTAAAATAAGATAGAGATATGATGACCTTAAGAAAAGAAAGTATGCAAAGCAAATTCTTTTCGACAAAAAAAGTCACAGGTCTGCAACTTTCTCCAATTTTTTTCGTAGTTTTCCAAGTATTTTCTTTTCAATCCTCGAAATATAACTTTGACTGATGCCCATCATGTCAGCCACTTCTTTTTGGGTCTTTTCTTCATTGCCCACAAGCCCAAAGCGAAGGTGCATGATCATTTGTTCTCTTGTGTCCAGTTTTGACAAAATGCTCATAAGGATTTGTTTTTCAGATGACACCTCCAAATTTTTTGACACACTTTCTTCGTCAATTGAAATGATATCGGCAAGCAAAAGTTCGTTTCCTTCTCCGTCATTTGAAAGTGGTTCATCAAGAGAAATTTCATTTTTTGTCCTTGTGTTTTTTCGCAATTGCATCAAAATCTCATTTTCAATACAACGTGAAGCATAAGTCGCCAGTTTGATGTTTTTGTCTAAACTATATGTCTTGACAGCCTTGATCAGCCCTATTGCTCCAATTGAAATCAGGTCTTCAAGTTCGATGCCAGAACTTTCAAACTTTTTTGCAATATAAACAACAAGACGTAAGTTATGTTCCACAAGCTTGTCCCTTGCGGTTTGATTTCCAGCCTTTGCTTCTTCAAGCAAAACAACCTCTTCATCTGGTTCAAGTGGTTGAGGCAATGCCTTATTTCCACAAACATAACACATCAAATTTTCACTATTTAGCACATCGTTTTCGTGAAGCATTCTCCAAAGAAGCAGTTTAATTTTCGTCAAAATATTCATAGCATCCTCCTTATATTTTTGAAAATTCGTTATGCAAAATCACATCAGTTCCAAATGTCTGATTGAAATTTTTCAGACTTAACCCCAATGTTGGTCTTTCAAAACTTTTCGCTCCAATCTTCATCTCATCAACTTGGAAAACCAAGATTTTGTCATGAGCATTAAGCGTGTTGAAATTGATATAGTGTGCAAATTTAAGTTTTTTCACTTTGTCATTTTTTCGCAAAATATCTTCAATCCCAATCTCTGAAAACAATGTTGAAAAGGCTTTGAAATTGATGAGACAAACTGGTTTTCCTGTGATTGGGTCCGACAAAAAGTTTCCGCTGTCCAAAAATGCCTTGAATGAGTACTCAAGCCCTCCAATCACAATCTTGATGTCAAAGCAAAAGCCCTCCAGATTTTTCTTTTTCTCACGCCTTCTGCAAAATACTCTGACAACAAAATAAACCATTGTCACAACCATAAGCACCACAAGAAGAGACTGCTGGCTTATCAATCCTTCAAAAAAGAAGCATGCCCCTCCATATAAAAATGCTGACACAAAATAAGCAAAATAAAGTATGCAGAATTTTTTCAGTGAGGAAAACCTGAAACTTATGCAAACATAAAAAACTGCGAAACCAAGTTGAAGAAGAAAACTCCCCAGCGTTGTCAAATTCAAAAGAGGACAAAGAAGTGTCACAATCGCACCAATGAAAGCCGACAAGAAAAACAAACGCCCTTTTTCTTTAAGAAAGAGTGAAACTGTGCTTAAAATTATCAGATTGATTAGAAAGTTTTCAATCAAAACATACTCAATGACAATTTTCATCTCATATCCATTTTATCTAATCTCAAACAAAGTGCAATAGCAAAAAAATGAGAGAAAAATGGTAAATCTCTCATATTTTGTCTAAATCCGTGTTGACATTGAATAATTTTTGAGTTATACTCTTGCGCATATGGAAAATTTGATGACTATTGAAGAAAAAGATGCAATGATTAAACAATTGGAAGATGATATCAAATATGTTGACAACAATTTGATGAATATTTCTTCAGGCATTGTTATGGAAATTGGCAAACTAGAAAAACTTAAAAAAGGATTAAATATTTATCAGTTTGAAGGCATAAAAATTGACAGAAACAGCAACTCAGCCCAGATTTTCAATCTCGAAGTCTTTGAAAGACAACTTGCAAGAAAATCAGTTGAAGTGTCTGAAGAAATCACAAGAAAACAAACTTTCATTTCTTTTTTATCATCAGAACATTCAAGAATTAAAGCAATTAAGACTGAACTTGAAATCAAACTTTCAAAGCTCAAAAACACAAGAGTTAAAAAAAGTGTCACAGCCACTCCCCAAAAAAGTGCTGGTGTTCAACTAAACTTTGAAAATCATACAAAAAAATAAAGAGTTTCGCGACTCTTTATTTTTCTTCAATTTTTTCTCCACAACTTGGACAGAATTTTGAATCACTTTCAATTTTCTTTCCACAACTTGGGCAGAAGCCTCCTTTTGGAAGCAGTTTGCCGCAATTTTTACAATATTTATTTCGTTTGGAATTTTCAGTTTTGCAGTCAGGACATTCGATTGTGTTTGACTCACCAGTCCATCCTTCTTTCACCCCACCAACAACACTTCCAAGCCCTTTTCCAATTGATTTTGAGGCTTTTTCAATGACTGGAGCACCTTTGTCAACAAGTTCGTCAGCAACAGGAAGCACAGCATTTGCACCAAATGCAAGCATCTCTCTTCTATGAGAAATCGCAAAAGTCATTGCTCCCGCCACAGAAATAAAAATTCCAAAAATCAAGCAAGCAATTCCACCAAACAGAAGTCCATTTTTGGTAGACTCTGACTCAAACCAGCCATTGCTTCCCATTGAAGGAGTCTTTTTTGTGGCTGAAACTATAAGCAAAATTATTCCAATAAGAGCTAAGAATCCTCCAAAAACCCAAAGAGAAATCCTTATCTTTCTTATAACACCTTTCCATTTTTGATAGTTTTCTTCACTTATAAGTTCTTTCTTTTCTGCCATTTTAAATTCCTTTTAATTAAGCAAAAAAGGGCTTTTAACCCTTTCTGTTTTTATTTCTTATTTTTTCAATCCATGGTGGGATTGCACCAGGAGTTGGGTTTACATCCACTCTTGATGTGTTTTCATTCGTGTTTACACTGACATCTTTTGCAGGTGAAGAAGGTGTTGGCTGAGGATTATATCCCCAAGGATTCCACCCAGCAATTTTTTCTTCTGGTTTTTCTTCCTTAACCTCTTCTTGCTCTTCTTCATTTTCTTCTTCATCCAAAGTTGGGCTCTTGAAGCCAGTTGCAATAATTGTGATTTCAACCTCATCTCTCATGTCTGGATCAATACTGCTTCCGAAAATCAAGTTGCAAGATGGGTCAATAACCTCTTTAACCATATTTGCAGCTTCTGAAACTTCTCTCAAAGTTATGTCGTTGCCACCTTTGATGTTGAGAACAACGCCTGTTGCACCTTCAATTGTGGTTTCAATAAGTGGAGAAGCAACCGCTTGACGAACAGCTTCCAAAGTTTTGTTTTCGCCCTTGCCGTGTCCAATGCCCATATGTGCAAGTCCACGATTTTTCATTACTGTTCCAATATCAGCAAAGTCAAGATTGATCATTCCAGGGAATACGATAAGATCGGCGATTCCTTGAATACCTTGACGAAGAGTATCATCAGCATATCTGAATGCTTCCACAAGAGTTGTCTTTTCTGGCAAAATAGTGAGAAGTCTCTCGTTTGGAATGACAACGATTGTGTCAACATATTTCTTGAGTTCTGCAATGCCCTTTTCAGCGTTCTCCATTCTCTTTCTATTTTCAAATTGGAAAGGTTTTGTGACAATACCAACTGTCAAAATACCCAATTCTTTTGCAATTTGTGCAATGACAGGTGCAGCACCTGTTCCAGTTCCACCGCCCATTCCAGCAGTGATAAACACAAGGTCAGAGCCTTCCAAAATCTCTTTGATTGAGGCTTTGCTTTCTTCTGCTGCCTTTCTTCCAATTTCAGGGATTGCACCAGCACCCATACCTTTTGTCAATCTTTCTCCAATTTGCAATCTCTTTTGAGCCTTTGAAATGAGAAGTGCTTGCTTATCTGTGTTGATTGCAATAAATTCTGCTGAAGCAACTCCTGCTTCAATCATTCTGTTGATTGCGTTGTTTCCACCGCCACCAACGCCAAGAACTCTAATTTTAACGACATTTGTTGCGTTCAAATTGTTGTTTGTGTTGTTTTCCATAAGAAAATCTCCTTAATTTGTTTTATTTTATCTCAAATCTAACATTTTTGCAAGAAAATTTATGTATATATTCGTTGATTTTGGTCGTTTCATCCCAAAACCGCATTAACAAGCCCCAACATGCTTGTATACTCTGGCTTATCAAGTGCTGGAATTGGTGGAACACCATAAGAAATATTTCGCCCCAAGCACTTTGCAAAGAAATCTTTTCCGCCTTTGATTCTGCTCACTCCAGCCCCACAAAGATATATAGGATAATAAGGAACATACTCTTTGGCAAAAAGTCTTATACACTCATTGATTGTCTTTGCAATGATTTCCAATCTATAACAAACCACTTCATTTGCATAGCTCATTGGAATTTTGACTGCTCGTCCACCCAAAGTGGAAAGTTCGTAAAAGTCATTTTGTCCACCTTGAAGAGACAATACGATTTGTTTCTTGAGGTTTCGAGCATCGTTGTAAGAAATTCCACATGCCTCGCTTAAGTCACTTGTCACATAAGATCCACCCATTGAAAACGATGTCAAATTTGTAAGTCCATCACCTTTCACAAAAGCGACACTTGTTGACCTTGCGCCAACATCAATAACAATGCAAGTGCGTTCTCTTTCTTCCTTGTCAAGCACAAGCATTGCTTCACAAAGAGGCTCACTCAAATATTCAACTTGGCTGACTCCAACCTTTGCCCAAATTCTATTGAAGGTTTGAATGAAAGATGATTGCGCCAAAATGATGGAAAACTCTGCAGAAATTTTGCTTGCTTTTATGCCCACAGGAGCATTTGTCTTTCGATTGTCATCCAGTGCATAGTAAATCGGATTGACTGACAAAATCTCCATCCCGTCAGCGTCAATTCTTTGAGAAGCATTTTCGGATAATACCTCAAGATCCCCCTCTTTCACAGATCTTTTAAACTTAAAGACCATCTGTTCTTTTGCTGATGTCACCTTTGAAAATTCAGCAGGAACACCGACATAAATTTTGTCAATATTTTTTTTATAAATTGAAGAAATTTGGTTGAACAAACTCTTGATTTCATCTTCAAGAAGAGCTCTTTCAATAAACTCGCCTTCAAAGAATCCTGCATATTCAACCTTGGCTCTGGCTTTAATGTTGAAAATGCCGTTGACACCCCTTTGTGCGACAACAGCACTAATTTTAGAAGAACCTATTTCAACTACTGTAACACATTCTTTTGCCATAAACCCCTCTTATCAATCTAATAATAGTTTATTTTTCGACAAATTGTCAAATAAAAATCAAAAATATTAATAAAAATTTACTTTTTTTAATAATTATGCAAAGAAAAAAGTGCCTTTAAGCACCTTTTTGTATATTATTTACAGTTTTTTGTATATATATTGATTTCAAATGAAAGATTATTCATTTTGAGATCAGCTTATCTGCCACCGCAGCCTCCGCCGCCTCCGCCTCCACCGGAAGAGCCACCTCCTCCACCGCCTCCGCCACCGGAGCCGCCAGAAGAGATACCTCCAACCGAACTTGAAATGGAATGACTTATGATGCCACATGCACCCAAGAATGTTCCACCTTCCACCCATTCAGGGTAATCAATATGAAGAGACTTAAATTTTTCTTCCATCTTTTTGGTGATGCCAAAAATATAGCAATATGGCAAAATGTTATAGAAATAATTTGGATCATCTTCTATCAACATCTCAAGTTTATCAAGTTCGGCAGTCACCAAAAATTGCTTAAAACCAAAAATGTGTGAGCGAACTGCCAGTTCTTCGTCTGTGAAATTTCGATAACTTAAAGAACGCCCCATAAGATTTGCAAGCAACATAAAAGCAATAATCATATATATCAATCCAATTGTGTCATAATCCACTGGAAGCATCATTGTTGACATAATCCCAAGCGGAGCCCCTGCAAATCCTCCACACCAAATGACTTTGAACCAAAGTGGAATTGGAGTGTAGAAGAATACACTAATCCCAACAAAGGCAAATATCATCAGAAAGAAACAAGTGCTGACAAGGCTTCCAAAAACAGTAGTTCCCCAAACAATGTAAAAAATAAAAGGAATAAATGACAAGAATGCAATTGGAAGTTGAAATTTCCAGTTCATAAAAGCCTTTTTCTTGTTTGGTTCATAAAGCTCTTCAACAGCCCTTCCCAAAGCTATGTTGAACCTCATCTTTTTGTCAACCTTGACTTTTTGGTCGCCGTCAAAGAGTTCAAGGAAGAATTTCCTTTCATCGCCGTTGGCAGGCACTCCTTCTTTTCTTGTCAAAACAAGTTTTTTCTTGTCTCTTATTTCAATGTCAATAAATCCTTGCGCAGCCCAACTTATAATAAGCGATGCAAAGTCTTTACTTTTAATTCTTCCCCTATACGCCGATGCAATTTCAAGAGCATTCATATTCTTTGGAGGATAGAACTCTGGCACAATAACCATTTTTCTTCTTCTGTGAAGTTTTGCAAACAAGAAAATTGCAATCACCCCTGCAAAGAAGATAATTAATATCGAAAGCACACCCCAATACATTGAATTTGGATAATAATAGGTTTTGAAATAATTCTGTGGCAAAATAAGTTGCATTGTCAAACCTTCTTCTGCAGCAAGCCCTTTGAAACTGCAACTTATGGTGTTTTCTTCCCTTTCAAAGTTGACAGCTTCATGCCCAAGCCCTTGCATGTTGTTTGTGCGGAAAGTTAAAGTATCTCCTTGAGATAAATCAAACTCCTTTGGAAAAGTTATTTTTGCAGAGAAATTGTTGACTTGACTTCGGAAGCCATAATCCATGATGTCAAAAGTGAAAGTGTCAAACTGCTTTATCATATCCTCCCCCATATCATAGAGATAGTGAATTTGATAAACATGCACACCTTTCTCTTTATAATCACCATCAGCACCAGTGTTGATATAGAAATAATCCCCTTTTTTCTCCAAAAAAGAATATTCTTTTTCACCATCCAATGTAACACTCAAAAGTTTAAGTTTGTTTACTGTGCGTTTGACATATTTTTTGTTTTTGTAAAGAACTGTGATTTTGTTTATTCTTGAAACATTACGGGAAAGTCCAAGATTAATCCCAGATTGTCTGAAAGTTACTGTTATTGTCTCAGTGATATCCAAAACCTTCTCCTGATTTATGACAATATCTTTGTCAACCGAGTTATAAATGATGTTACGATCCTTTATAGATGTTTCAGCTTGCGCAATCTCTACACTTGGCATAACAAAAGAAAAACCAATTGCCAATAAGACAACTGCAAAAATTGCGAAAATAATCCAAAATGTCTTTTTGAAAACTTTGCTCATTTTCCCCTCTGCAAAATATTATAGGAGATTGCTTCCTTTTTTTCAATATTTTGAAGGAATTTTTTGGCAAAATCTTGACAAAAATTATGTAAGATTGTAAAATAGCAACATCAATTGTCGTTGAAGGGAATAAAGAAATGAAAGTTTCTCAGAGAGCTTGCGATTGGTGAAAGCAAGCAAACAGAAGTTTCTCATCCACCCCAGAGACACCGGCGAAGAGTTGGGCTGACTGCATGGCACAATTTGCAGATTTGAGAGGGACAATATTTGTCCAATTAGAGTGGCACCGTGGTGAATGTTCATCATCTCTAAATGAGTTTATCATTTGGAGATTTTTTATTTCCAAATGCAAAAAAGGAGAAAAAAATGATTGATATAAATCTTATCAGAACCAACAAAGAAATCGTCAAGGAAAACATCAAAAAGAAGTTTCAAGACAGCAAACTTCCCCTTGTGGATGAAGTTGAGCAACTTGACAAAAAGACCAGAGCGCTCAAAGTTGAGGGAGATAATCTCCGAGCAAGTCGAAACACTCTTTCAAACCAAATTGGCGCTTTGATGAAAGAAAAAAATATTGTTGAGGCAAACAAAATCAAAGAAACTGTCAAAAGAGACAATGAGCGCATCGCCGAGATTGAAAAAGAAGTTGCAACGCTTGATGAAAAAATCAGAAACATCATGCTCACAATTCCAAACATCATTGATGACAGTGTGCCAATCGGAAAAGACGACAGCGAAAATGTTGAGATTCAAAAATATGGCGAACCAAAGGTGCCAAACTTTGCCATTCCATATCACGCAGACATCCTTGACAGTTTTTGTGCCCTCGACAAAGACAGTGCAGGCAGAACAAGCGGAAATGGCTTCTATTACTTAATCGGAGATGGTGCACGTCTTGTCAGCGCAATGATAAGTTATGCTCGTGACTTTATGATTGAAAAAGGTTTCACCTATTGCATCCCACCATTCATGATTCGTGGAGATGTGGTGAACGGCGTTATGAGTTTTGCTGAAATGGATGCCATGATGTATAAGATTGAGGGCGAAGATCTTTATTTAATAGGCACAAGCGAACACTCAATGATTGGCAAATTCAAAGGTCAAATCATAAATGAAAAATCTCTCCCAATCACCATGACATCATACAGCCCATGCTTCCGAAAAGAGGTTGGTGCTCACGGAATTGAAGAACGCGGAATTTATCGTGTTCACCAATTTGAAAAGCAAGAAATGGTTGTGCTTTGCAAACCGGAAGAAAGTATGGAGTGGTATAACAAAATGTGGTCTTATTCTGTTGAACTTTTCAGAAGTCTCAACATCCCAGTGCGCACTCTTGAATGTTGCAGTGGTGATTTGGCAGACCTTAAAGTTAAATCTTGCGACCTTGAAGCGTGGAGCCCAAGACAACAAAAGTATTTTGAAGTTTGCTCTTGCTCAACCCTTGGAGATGCTCAAGCAAGACGCCTTGGCATACGTGCAAAAGGCGAAAATGGAACATATTATTTGCATACTCTTAACAACACCGTTCTTGCTTCAACAAGAGCACTTATTGCTTTTCTTGAAAACAACTTGCAAGAAGATGGAAGTGTGCTTGTTCCAAAACCACTTCAAATGTATATGGGCGGAAAGACAGTGATAAAACCTGCCAAATGATTTAAAACTCAACAAAAAAGACGACAAAACTTATGTCGTCTTTTATTTACAAACTAACCAATGAGTAATATATATCTTTTGAAGTCCTATCAACAAAATCACTTAATGTCAAATTGTCGACTCTGATTTTGCAAGAAGACAAAACATCACGATATGACAATTTTTCCGCCTCATCGTCTTTATCAGCAGAGAACTGCACAAATTCACCACTTTCAAGTTTTTTAAAGAAGACCTTTTCTCCTTTTTTGTCTCTTAAATCACCATCGCTGTCAATCGGTTGTCCAAAGACTGACGCTTCCACTGCAAACATAAGTCTGATTTTGTTTGAAAGAGCAAAATCAATGTTTCTAATTTCAAAAACTCTGTCAGAAAAGGTATGGAGGGAAAGAGCAACATATTCTTTTTTTGTGAAATCATCTTGATAGTGATTCACTTCAATTTTTTGAAATTTTGCTATTTGTTCATTTAAATTTCTATTGTTTTTCACAAACGCAGAATAAAGCTTTGTTATATTTTGTTCTTCAACGCTTAAAAAATCACCAGTTTTAATATCTTTGTTTCTGATTGTAAGACCTTCCAACAAAATCGAATTTGTGTTGTCATTTGAAAATTCATCTAAGATTTTCAGCACTCTCAAGTCCCTGTCGCAAATCAAAAACTTGTCCAAGTTTTGCACTGCAAACAGTTCTTCTCTCTCACTGACATGAATGACAAATTTATTTGGAAAAACAGTTTCAATGTTCTCAATTTTTATATAGGCAAAATTTTCGTTTTTAGAAACATAGTTTTCTATTCTTTTGATTGACTTTTCTTTTCCTTCAAACAAAACACTTGCGCCTTTTCGAAATTCACCTGCCTTGACAATTTCATCTTTTGAAACCGTCAAATTTTCAAGGGTGGTTGAAAAAGAAACTGTCACTTTGGACAAAGCAAAAAGTGTCCAAAACAAAATCAACAGCACTGCAATAAATCCAAACACAATCGAAAGAGAAATGATAAGTTTTTTCTTCAAGACCTAAATCCTTTTTATGTCAGCCCCCAAAGACGAATATTTTTCTTCAATTCTTTCATATCCCCTGTCAATGTAATGCACATTTGAAATGGTTGTGTAACCTTCTGCCTTCATGCCAGCAATCACAAGTGCAGCACCTGCTCGAAGATCAGAAGCCGAAACATCTGCACCATAAAGTTTTGGCTCACCATGTACAATTGCAGTTCGATCTTTCACAACAATATTTGCCCCCATTTTGCCAAGTTCTGGCACAAGTGAAAATCTGTTTTCAAAGATGTTTTCTGCTATGGTGCAAACTCCCTCGCTTACACTTTGTAAAACCATCATTTGAGGTTGCAAATCGGTCGGAAAGAAAGGATATGGAAGAGTTTGAATTTTGTCAATTGACAAAAGTCTTTTGTCTGCTCTTAATCTTATTTTATCATTGTAAACATCAATTTGGCAAGCAGTTTGCTTCAAAAAGGAAAGAAGTGCATCATTATGCCACGCATAAGCCTTGTGAATTGTGACATCCTTTCCGCAAGTTGCAGCAGCAAGCAGATAAGTTCCACTTATGATGCGGTCTGGCATAACCTCAAATTTTCCGCCATGCAAGCTCTGCACGCCATCAATCTCAATGCAATCAGTGCCTGCACCAGAGATTTTTGCACCCATTCTGTTTAAAAAATCTTGCAGACACACAATTTCAGGCTCTTTTGCAACCCCCAAAAGTTTTGTCTTTCCCTTAAGCAATGTTGCACACATCATCAAACTTTCAGTTGCTCCAACGCTTGGAAAGTCAAACACCACATTCCCTGATTTCATGTTTTCAGCATTGCAATAGATGTAACCATGTCTTTCAATGACTTTAACTCCCAGTGTCTTAAACGCTTTGATGTGAAGATCGATTGGTCTTGCCCCAATCTTACAACCACCAGGGAAAGCTATGCTCGCTTTTCTGAATCTGGAAAGCATTGCCCCCAACATAAAAATTGATGCCCTCACCTTTTGAGTAAGGTCATGAGTAATCTTTTCATTCTTGATATTTTCAGTGTCTATGTAAAGTGTTGTTTCTTGCGCATATGTTGATATGTTCATTTTTTGCAAAATCTCTCTCATGCAAGAAACATCCAAAATATCAACAAAATTTTCAAGTTCGATTTTTCCGTCACACAAAATCACGCCAGCAAGAATTGGCAAAATTGCATTTTTGGATCCTTCAACGGTTACATCACCAAAAAGTCTCCTTCCGCCAAAAATTTTTAATTTGTCTTCCATAAAAGCAGTATATGAAAAACAAAAAATCTTGACACATTGTCAAGATTTTCTCAAAATAAAATTCTTCAATTCATACATTTTTTCCTGTTGGTTTATAGAAGAATAATAATCTATATAAAAGAAAAATTCAAAATAATTTTTTGCTTATTTTACTTTCGACTGTCTTGAAACGCTGATTGCCACACCTATTGCCGCCATAAACACCGCAACAGAAGTTCCTCCACTTGAAATGAAAGGTAAAGGAAGTCCTGTTGGTGGAATGCTTCCAGTGACAACAGCAATGTTGAGCATAGTTTGCACCGCAATCACAATTCCAATGCCACAAGCAAGCAGGCATCCAAATCTGTCTTTTGCACCAAGCCCAATCTTAAAAAGGCAAAGCACCAGTGCAACATAAACTCCAATCAACGCAAGCGCTCCCACAAGCCCCAATTCTTCTCCAATGATCGAAAAGATGAAATCAGATTCTGCAAATGGCAAGAAGAGATATTTTTGACGCGAGTTGAAAAGTCCAACCCCAAACCATCCTCCATTTCCAAGACTATACAAAGATTGAATAAGTTGAAAGCCTTCTCCTTGAGGAGTTGCCCACGGATTTAAGAAAGCAAACAAACGCTTCATTCGATAAGGTTCTGCCAAAATGAGAACCGGCACAGCGGCAGCAGCCACAGATGAAAATATGATTGTGTGTTTTTTGTTCATGCCACCAATCAAAAGCATGAAAAGTGTAACCATTCCCAAACACATAGTGACGCTCATGCTTGGCTCTATGATGACAAGAAAACAAAACAACCCTGCGACGCAAATAGGTGGAAAGAGACCTTTGAAGGTCTTGATCTTGTCATGATGCTCTGACAAATAAAACGCCAAGAAAAGCACAATGGCAAATTTTGTTATTTCTGAAGGCTGAATTGATATTCCAAAAAAGTTAACCCATCTGTTTGCCCCATAAGACTTAACTCCAAAACCTGGCACAAAAACCAAAACTAGAAGAACAACACAAATGCTCAAAATGAGATAACGAAACTTTTTTAAAAGATGATAATCAATAAAAGAGAAAAACACCAAAGCAAAAATCCCCAAAACAACTCCAAAAAGCTGTTTAAAGAGAAAGAAATATTGATTGCCATAGCGATATGCAGCAGAATAACTGCTTGCACAATAAACCATCAAACACCCAAATCCAACCAAGAAGAGTGTAAGTAAAATGACAAAAATTTCTCGCTTAGAAAACTTAAAACTTTTCCATTTCATTTCACGCTCCCAAGCACAAGAGTCTTAAACCTTTCTCCCCTCTCTGCATAACTTGAAAACTCATCAAAGCTTGAACATGCTGGGGACAACAAAACATAGTCTCCACTTTGGGCTTTGTCAATCGTATAAAGCACAGCCTCATCAAATTTTTCAAAGAGTGAACAATTGTATCCAAAGCCGGTTGCGGAAGAAAAAATATTGTTTGCTTCTTCTCCAAAACATACCACCTCTTTGATGGAAAAACCAAGAGAAAAAAGTTCGCCATAGTCAATTTCTTTTCCTTTGCCTCCAACAAGCAAAACAATCCTTTCATCCTTGAATGCCTCAACACATGCCACCACACTTGCCACATTTGTCGCTTTGCTGTCATCAACATATGTCACACCATTGATGCTTCCGACAATCTCCATTCTGTGTCCTGCTGGAGAGAAAGTTGATATTGCATTTTTAAGTGCATTGTTTGTGACTTTAAACGGAATGCAAAAACTTATCGAAGCAAGCACATTTTCAAGATTTTTTTCTCCACGTAGCGGAATATCAGATAAGTCAAGCAGTTTCTTTTTTCCATAAAAAATCTGCAAATTTTGCACAAAAACACCCTTTTTAAGCACTTTTTTTGAAAAATATAACCTTTTTTTATGTGAAGAAAGTCCCCTTGAAATTTCATCATCAAGATTCAAAACCAGCGTATGGTTTCTTTTGAGATTCATTGCAATTTTCTCTTTTGTTTTCACATATTCTTCAAAATTTCCGTGCCTGTCCAAATGATCTGGTTTGATGTTTAAAATACCTGCAACAAATGGTTTGAAAAACTTGCTTGTCTCAAGTTGAAAATTGCTCACTTCACAAACGACAACACTTTCTTTTGTTGTCTTTTCACAAATGGCTGAAAATGGCAAACCAATGTTTCCACATAAAAAAGTGGAAAAGCCCGCTTCCTTCAAAATTCTATGAACAAGCATGCTGACTGTCGTTTTTCCATTTGTGCCTGTGATTGCAACGATCCTTCCCTTTGAATGCAAAAAAGCAAAATCAAGCTCTGATAAAACTGGAATTTTCCTCTTCTCAAAATTTTCCAAAAGAGTGTTTCCTCGCACAGAAACTCCAGGACTTAAGATGACGAGATCAAACGGTTTGTCCATAGGATCTCTCACAAAACCCACATAATCCCAAAACTGTGGATTGTCATCATAAAAACTTACATGAGCCAAATGGCTTTGTAAGATCTTTATGACAGCTCGTCCACTGTCTCCAAGTCCATAAACCAAAACTTTTTTGTTTTTCAATCTCACCTTTTTTGCCCTCGAAATTTCAGATTCCGACGGCTAAAACTCCTGCAAGAACGGCAAGTGAAACAGCCATCGTTATTACTATATATACGAAGACAATTCTGTTTTCATTCACTCCTTTTTGCTCGAAATGATGATGAAGTGGAGCCATAAGAAATACTCGTTTTCTTGTACGCTTGAAATGCAAAACTTGAATGATGTCAGAAAGAGAAGAAAGCACAAACATAATTCCCATAAGAGGGATTAATAGTTCAAGCCCAGACAGAACAGCTGTGACAGCAATAAAGCCACCTAATGCAAGCGAGCCAGTGTCCCCCATAAAGATTTTCGCAGGATGACAATTGATTGTCAAAAAGCCCAAAATTGCCCCACACATTCCAAAGCATTGGAGTGCCAAATTTTGGAATTCAAGACTTCCAGTCAGCGCCAAAATAACACCAAAAAACAAGATGTAAACAAAAGATACACCACCTGCCAAACCATCAAGACCATCTGTCAAATTGACGCTGTTTGTGGTCGCCACCATGACAAGGATTGAAAGTGGGATCACACCCCAAGAAATGTCAAAGTTCAAACCAAAAAATGTGAGGCTTGTCCGACCTGACATATAAAGATAAATTGAAACTAAAAGAGCAATTCCAACCTGTCCAATGATTTTTTGATAAGGGCGAAGTCCTTCGTTATGATGAAAATGGACTTTGACAAAATCATCTAAAAAGCCCAAAACTCCATATGAAATCGTAACCACAAGTGTAAGCCAAGCCAAAAATGTTTGCTCTGAAAACAAAAAACACGTTGCAAAAAAGAGGGTAATAAGAAAAATTATTCCACCCATTGTTGGAGTACCTTCCTTGTTCGCATGCTTGTCCACATAATGCAAAATGCTTTGAGATGCCTTCATTTTTTTGCAAAACCAAAGCACAAGTGGGGCAATTAAACTTGCAAAACACAAGCTTAAAAGCCCACAAACAATATATTTAACAACCATATTTTTCTCCTTTATTGCCACAAAAAACTGGGCTGCTCTCCCTAAAAATATCATAGACCGCATCAAAATCGTTGTATGGTTTTTTCTCACCTTCAATCTCTTGATATTTTTCAGCGCCTTTTCCTGCAACGACAATGATGTCACCTGCATGTGCAAAATCTATCATCCTCTTGATCGCTGTCTTTCTATCTGGCTCCACCATGTGAGGTTTTGTCATTCCTGCTTCAATGTCTGCGATAATATCTTGCGATTTTTCAAATCTTGGATTGTCATCTGTAAGACAGACATAATCAGCATATTTTTCCGCGATTTGCCCCATTTGTGGACGTTTCCCTTTGTCTCGATTTCCACCGCATCCAAAAATGACATAAACTTTTTGCTCTGTAAGTGTTTTTGCCGTCTTCAAAACATTTTCAAGTCCATCTGGAGAATGAGCGAAATCAATAACAACATATCTGCCAGTATAATTCACAACATTAAATCTTCCTTCAACTGGATTGACATAAGAAAGCCCTCTTGAAAGCCCCTCGTCAGCAATTCCAAGTTTTTGACAAACACACAAACTTGCAAGAGAATTATAAACATTATAATCACCGATAAGATTTGTTTTGATTGCCATGACACTGTCACAAACATTTGCAACAAAACTTGTGCCATTCATAGAACAGCAAGTGTCAATCGCAAAGCAATCTGCAGGATTTTTGATTCCATAGGTTGTTATCGGCACATCGGCGACATCATAAACATGCCTTGCTCTCTCATCGTCAATACATATGATTGCATTCTTTATATGATTGCTGTTGAAAAATGAAAGTTTTGCATTTTCATAATTATCCATGCTTTCAAAATAGTCCAAATGATCTTGTGTTATGTTTGTCAAAACTCCAACTTCAAACATGATAGAATTAATTCTTTTTTGAACAATTGCATGGGCTGAAACTTCCATGATCACATATTCCACTCCATCATTTTTCATGTCAAGAAATGTTTTATGCAAAAAATCTGCATCAGGCGTTGTGAGTGGACAATCAAAGGTTTTTCCATTATAGCAAACACCATTTGTGCCTATTATTCCCACTGACTTCCCATTTCTTTTCAAAATCTCACCGATGACATAACAAGTTGTTGTTTTTCCATTTGTTCCAGACACTCCAACAATCTTCAAATCATCACATGCCTTCTCATAGAAGTTTGAACACGCACTTGCAAACAATGTTCTCACATCTTCAACTTTGATGACACCATTTCCAAGATCAAACTCACTTAAAACAAGCAGAGCCCCTCTTTCTAAAGCCTCTTTGCATCTTTCTTGAGCCTTTTGTATGTCACTTGACAAGCAAAAAAAGATGGTCTTCTCAGTGTTTTTATTGGCATCTTTGGTCAAAAGCTCAACATCTTTGCCTACAAATTTTTGCAACCCATGAGTTGCCACAAAATGATTATCAAAAATCTTTTCAAAAACCATACAAACTCCTTTTCGCTTTATAATAGTACCAGTCAAGACATTTTGTTGCACCAAAACAAAATAAGTCATAACAAGACAAATTTTGCAATCACTTTTTCACTTGATCTTGCACTTCTTCAAAAATTTTCAGGGCATCACTCTCAAAAGTGGTAAGGAGTCGCCTTTTTTCATCTTCCACAGAAAAACTTTCTTCAATCAAAGCACGAAGAAGTTCTTTGAATGGAATTTCTTTAAAAAGGTAGAAAGCAAGGGATCCTGGAATGGAATTAATCTCATTCACATAAAGCATCTTTTCATGTTCATCATAAAGAAAATCAACCCTCACAACACCTCGACAATCGAAGATCTCATAAACTCTTTCGGTAAGTTTTTTCACCCTTTTTGAAAGAGCTTTGTCAACTTCACTGCCACTTGAATGCTCACTTATGTATTTGTCCTCAAAAGTGAAAATGTTTGTCTTGTTTTTCACCTCATTGACGATTGAAGTGACAAGATCTCCTCGGTAAGAAAGACAGGCACAATTAAACTCTCTCAAATTCTTCACAGCTTCTTCGATGACAACTTTTCTGTCAAAAGATAGAGCAAGCAAAATTGCTTCATCAAGTTCTTCAAATTTTTCACAAAACGAAATTCCAATGCTGCTTCCAAGATTTGCAGGCTTCACAACCACTGGTGTTTGCAATTTTTTCTCAATTTCTGCCGACTTATCTTTCTTGTTTTGTTCATATTCACACTTGCGCAAAGTCACATACTTTGGCGAAAGTATGTTGTTTTGAGAAAAAACATCTTTCATAAAACTCTTATCCATGCAAAGAGCAGACGAAGTCACGGCACAAGAAGTTTGTGCGAGATTGCAACACTCAAAGACTCCTTGAACACAACCATCCTCACCAATATGTCCATGACAACAATTAAGCACAGTTGAAAGTTTGCAATATGGAGAGAATTTTCCGTTTTTCTTTGCAAGAAGTTCTCCCTTTCCCAAAACAAGACTCACCTGCTTTTTCGCCTTTGCTTTCTTATGAAAATTCTGATAAACCTTGATGTCGTTCAAATTGTCTGCAGTCCACCACAAACCATCTTTGTCAATGTAGATTGGAACAAAAGAATATTCATCCGGCAAATACGCCATTGTTTGAACTGCAGTGATGATTGAAATGTCATGTTCAACACTTGTGCCACCAAACACAATTGCAACTTTTTCTTTCATAAAAATTCTCCTTAACTTTATTTCTTATGAAAACTTTAAAAAATCTGTCATCTTATGTTGTCAGGGAAATCGTTTTCAAAAAGAACAACATCTCCTTTTTGTAAGAGAGACTTCAAAAGTTCTTGTTGCTCTTTTCGAGTCCTTGCATAAAAAATTTGTTCATCACAAAGACCGCCCTCTTTTGCTCCCATAACAAGATCATCTTTATTTGTTTCATTCATAACAACAAAAAGGTCGGCAGTTTTTCCAATAAGTTTTCCAACAAGAAAATTCTGTTCTTTTTGAGCTTTGCCAAGTTCAACCATTCCTGGTGAGACGACAATCTTTCTACCTTTAAACTGCGAAAGGACTTCCAGCGCTTCCTTAAATCCATCAATGTTGCTGTTGTAGGAATCATCAATAACATCAACAACTTCACCTTTGATAAGTTCCAGTCTGTGTGGTGTAGGCTCAAGTTTTTCAATTGCCTTTTGAATTGAAAACAAACTTTCTCCCAAAAGATACGCCATTGCACCTGCGACAATCACATTGTCAATGTTCGGCATGCCTAAAAGCTTGGTCTTACATTCAAACTTTTTCCCATCAACAACAAAGACAAATTTACTGCCTGAAGCTGAAACTTTCACCCCTTGTGCATAAGCAAAACTTCCTTTTGTGCAGACAAGATATTTTTTGTGCTTATACCTGTCATAAAGTTTTTTTGTTGACGAACTTTTCCCATTGAAAACAACCAAATCCTTTGCCCTTTCACAAAGTTCAAACTTTGCATCTTCAATCCTTTCAATAGTGCCAAAACTTTCCAAATGACAACAGCCAATTGGTGTCATAATGCCGAAGTCTACGCCCACAAAATCAGCCAAAAACTTGATGTCTCCACCATGCCTTGCTCCCATTTCAACAATAAAGAAATCATCAGTATCTTTAAGATTTTCCAAAATTGCCTTGGAAACCCCCATAGGCGTGTTGAAACTTTTTGGTGTTGCACACACATCAAATTCTTCTTTCAAAATTTGGTATAAAAAGTTTTTGGTGGAAGTCTTTCCAAAACTTCCCGTTATTCCTATTTTCTTACCGGAAAAATTTGAAAGTTTCTTTTTTGCCTTATTCAAAAATTTCTTTTTAATTAAATTTTCAATTGGCAATGCAATTAAAAATGGAATAATTAAAGCAATTGGATAAATAATTAAATATAAAATTATTGGAATAATTATGTAAACATTTTTTATTAAATAAAAAATGACAAAAAAATATAAAAAATTAAATAAAAATATAATAAATATTAATCTTTTTATTCTTTTCGTAAACGCTAAAGTGCTTTTATCACCGAATAAAAATGGTTTTTTAATTATTATTTTTAAATAATTTTTTATTTTATAATTTTCCAATTGAAATATTTTAATAAAAATAATAGAAAATAAAATAAATATTATTGAATTAATTAACGAATAAAATATAAACATTTTCACCTCTTAAGTAAAAATTCTTTTAATTCAGCTGAGAACTCCAACCTTCTGTCGACAAAAGGAAAATGCCCAGCTCCTTCCAAAAGGCACAACTTTGAATTTTTTATATTTTTATGTATTCTCTTTGCCATATAAATTGGCGTTGTTTGGTCTTGCATTCCAAAAATTATCAGCGTGTCACTTTTTATGTAAGGCAAATATTCATCAAGATGAGTATTTACAATGTTGCCAAAGACTTTTCTCATGTTTGAATCAAGTGCCAAATAATCGCAACTTCCATATTTTGAAACATCCATTTTCAATTTTTTCTTCAGTTTATATGACCATACTTTTATGTAATATTCAAGACTTCGCCTAGGCTTGACACCAGCACTGTCAACCAGCACAAGAGAATTTATTTCATCTTTGCAAAGCACCGCTGTGATTATTGCAATCCTCCCTCCAAAGGAATGACCAACAAGGTTAAATCTCCTTATATTAAGCTTCTTGCATAAAAAGATGAGCATATTTGCATATGTGAAAACATTCCAATCTTTTGGATGTTTTCCACTTTTCCCAAAAGGAGGAAAGTCCACAAAAAGACAACTGTTTTTGCTTATATCTTTGCAAAAAAACAAACTTGTGTGATCGCACCCCCAACCATGCAAATATATGTCTGTCGTGTCCGATTTTCTATCTAAATAATTATAAAAGATTTCACAATCTCGATATTCAAACTTCATACAAAATCATTCTATGAAAGAAAATTTTTTTTGTGTAAAATGGAAGGCAGATCTCCCGCCCCAACAAACATAATCACAGACTTTCTGTCAAAGTTTTCAAGAGCAGCCAAAAGCTCATCATAGCAATCCGCATAAAGAGTGTTTTCGTTGTACTCTGACAAAGACAAGGCAAGGCTTTTTGCACTTAGACCATCTTCTTCTTTTTCTCTTGCGGAATAGGTTTTATATAGAATGGGGACATCGACTGTTTTCAGCACTCTCAAAAAATCGCCAAGAAAATCTTTTGTTCTGCTGAAAGTGTGGGGCTGAAAAACTACAATCAGTTTTTTGTTTTTAAAGATTTTTTTTGCAGAAAAGATTGCTTTTTCAATCTCTGTTGGGTGATGTGAATAATCGCACAGCGCATTGTCAAAAAACTTACATCTCACTTTCTCAAATCGTGTTTTGACACCTTCAAAACTTTCAAGACCAGTCTTAATTTCATCATCAGACAAACCCAATAGTTTACAAACGCGATATGCAGATATACAATTTTGAGTGTTGACCTCTTCACAAATCTTCAATTTCAATCTCATAATCTTTTTCCCATCCTTACAAAGATTAAAAGCTAACTGTCCTTTGCTGTTGTGTCTGATGTACTTCGCAATGAAATTTCCATTTCCCTCAACAACATATTTTGATTGCGATTTAAACCTCTCAAAAGATTCAAGTTGTCTTTCAAATGTCTTAAAGTAATCCATGTGTTCTTTTTCAACATTTGTCACCACAGCAATATATGGATATAGATTTAGAAAATTGTCATAGTATTCACATGCTTCTGTCACAAAAAACTCTTTTCCACCAAAATGAAAGTTTTTCTTGTCAGCAGACCTAAAGCCACCAAGATGAAGGGTTGGATCTTTTCCTGCTGATTTCAAGACCTCAAAAATCAACGCTGTGGTTGTGGTTTTCCCATGCGAGCCTGCAACCGCAATAACTTTTTCAAACTGCGAGGCTGCTGCCCCCAAAAGATGTCCTCTCGTGTAAATTGACTTCTTGAGTTTCTTCGCCAATTTCAAAAATTTATTCTCTTCCTTGATTGCTGATGAAACGACCACATAATCGGCATTCTTAATTTTTTCTTCATTGATGGAAAAGTCCACATCTATTCCATGATTATAAAGTTCTTCCACTGCATCAGACAGCATTGCATCACTTCCGCTCACAACGTTTCCTTTTTCTTTCAAAAAGATTGCAAGCGCTGACATAGATATGCCACCAATTCCCAACAGATAAAACCTTTTTCCTTTGTTTAGTTCAATTTTTTTCATAATATTTTCTATGTTTATCAAAAATAATTTGTCAAATATTAAAAATCTTTTGCAAATTTCGTTTTGTGTGTTATAATTAAACTGACCAAAAAAGGTTAAATATAAAAAAGGAAGGTATACAAACTTGAATATCACAGACGTAAGAATTAGACTTGTAAACAATGATGAAAAACTTAAGGCAGTTGCATCAATCACAATCGACAACGAATTTGTTGTTCACGATTTGAAAGTGATCGATGGAAAAGATGGATATTTCCTTTCAATGCCAAGAAGAAAAGTCAACGATGGAGAATACAAAGACATCGTTCACCCAATCAAAACTGAAGTAAGAGTAGAACTTACAAAGTTGATTCTTGATGCATATGAAAAGGCAGTCGCTGAAGCAAACGCTAATGCATAACAAAAAATAAAAGAGCCACTTTTAATGTGGTTCTTTTTTATTGCACATATTTACATAAGTTTGTTGCCATCGTTTGTTTCAACAACCTTCAAAATATTTTCCTCAATTCCAGTTTCGGCATTGATATAGATATAATAGGTTGCATTGTCTCTTTGACATTCAAATTCCCAACACAAAACTTCTCTGTTGAAATCAAGAGGTGAAAGACTCAATCGTCCTTGCCCAATTTCAAAACTCCTGTCAATCACTGCTTTTGCTTCGCTTTCTGAGATTTTGGCTGAGTCAAGACTTCTTGTGGTGTGATTTGTCAAATATGCAATCGCATCATATCCTATCACATTGCCATATTGCAAATCCACTTTAACTTTCACAAGGTCTGGATAGAGAATAATCCCCTTTTGCACTGGTGCAAGGTTGAAATAGATTTGATCATCCAATTCTTGGTGCCAAACTGTTTTGGCATTTTCTATGCCAGCACTTTTTGCAAAATCAAGTGCGACCTTTTCAGCTTGTTCATAATTTAAATTTTTTGTCCCAGATTCATTATGTCCGCTGACAGTCAAAATATGTCCGCCAACTTTTGTTGCTTGAACAAACAATCTTTGTCCATCTGCATTTCTCACCATAAAATTGAAAGTCTTAAATTTTCCGTTTGATTGTCCATCATATTTAAGATTTGTTGAGTTTTTGAAGATCTCATCCACTTTTGCATGAACTTCCTCTTTTGTCATCTCCTTACCAGAAAGCCCCTCAACCTTTTTGTTAACCACAGAATCCGAGAAAGGTCCATCATAAATCATTGTTGGATAGTCACTGTCATCAGCATGCATTTGTGCAAAATCCAAATTAAAATCATCAAAATCACCATTATGATGTTTTCTTGCCTTAACAATGTTATAGCCGTTTATCATACGATCTGACATCTTGTTCAAAAAAAGTTTCATTTCTGTAAGTGATTCATGCATACTCTTCAAAACTTGCAAATCATTTTCATTTAATCTCTCTCCGCTCTGAATTTTCTCTTCCAAAATTTGAGTATATCCAGACATCTGATTGATAAATCTGACACTCTCCATTATAGAATTTCCTGAAAGTGGCATAGAAGCGATGTTCCCTTGCATCTCTTTTGAGTCTTGTGAAATCTCCGCAAGCATCTTTGCCCTGTATTTTTCATCGTCAGATGCCAGCAATTTGCTTATGTTGGTGTCAACGGAGTTTGCATTTTCCACCAATTCAAAATAATTCTTCTTATAAATATTTTCAAGTTGTGTTGAATATTCATCGGCTTGCGACATCGACACACCATAAGCAATGCCTAAACCAATTGTGCTTGCCCCCAAAATTCCAGTTGCGATTGACAAACCAATCACTGCACCCTTATATTTGTTTTTCTTTTCTCTTTTTTCTTTTCCCATGTTATCCTTTTCCATACTCTCTCCTTAAATGGCAAAGATGTGATTGCCGATTGTGATTGTTGTTGTCTTTGTATAAATCCATTTGCTTGTTGCAGTCTTGGCATTGTAATAATAGAGAGCCCCATAAGTTGGATCCCAACCATTAAGTGCATCCCTTGCCGCATTGTAAGCAGTTTGATTTGGCGCCAAGTTGATTTGACCATCATTGACTGCGGTGAATGCCCAAGGTTGATAAATTACACCCGAAATAGTGTTCGGAAAGTCTGGACTTTTCACTCTGTTGAGAATAACTGCTGCAACCGCAACTTGTCCAACATAACTTTCACCTCTTGCTTCTGCATGAATACACTTTGCAAGAAGATATAAATCGTTGTTTGAAATCGAACTGTTGTCAGTCTTCGTTGATGAGCCTGACAATGTCATGCCAAGTGCTGCAGCAGTTTTTGGTCCAACAATTCCATCCGCTGTAAGTCCATTTTTTCTTTGAAAAGATTTCACAGCCGCCTTTGACTTTGCACCATAGATGCCATCAACACTTCCAGTGTAATATCCCCAACGCTTAAGTTTTGTTTGCACCGTTTTCACCTGTGCAGTGGAAAGTGCCGCATAAGCCATTTCAATTTGTGGTTGATTTAAATATGTAGCAGCTGTGGCAGCACCTCCCATAGACAAAACTGCAAGTGCAACCGACAGCCCAACTGTACCCAATCTTTTTTTCATAATGTATTTTTCTCCCCTTTTATCTTTTTGTTACACTTTGTATTGTGTCCCAAATTTTTGAAATATACTCCAAATTTTGAGGATTTTTTGAGGAAGTGAAACATACAGCTGGAAAAACCACACACCACCAGTTGTCTCCCTTTGCCTGTCCCAAATCAATCTTGAGTGACTGATAGACTCCTGATTGCAAAGAAAAATCATCATACACTCTTGTTGGAATCTTCTCTTCGACAAGAGTCACTTGTGCATTATATTTAACTCCAAATCTACAAAGAGCATCATTCGCAACTGCCTCAATTTTCTGCAAGTTGTCTTTCAAAAGAATCTCTGCACTTTCTTTATCCTTCACATCTCCAAGCATTGGAATAAGAAAATCCACCACTGCGTCCTTAACTTTATATTTGATATTTTTATCAAAATCAGAATTTGAGTTTGCTGTTATATGAATACGTAAGTAATCGTCATTTACTTCATTTCCTTTTTTTGTGCAGAAAAAGACCGCACAAAAAATTGCAACAATTCCAAAAAATGAAAGAATGTATTTCATAATCACCTCTCTTGTTAACAAATTGTTGACTCAAAGCAAAGAAAAAACCGCAAAAAATGTGTGAATTTTGCGGTTTTTTGCTTTAAATATGCAATTTTGAAGGGAGATAAAACATTTTAAGCTTTCTTTTGATAATATACAATGACATTTTCATCTTTATCCAAAGGAAAAACAACTTCTGGGTTTTGCGATGTTATAAGAGTCTCTCTAACTTTCAAAGATTTTGCAATATCCCAAGCACTTTGCCCAGCTTTTGCAAATACAACTTCAATTGCGCAATCCTTTTCTTCCAAATCACCTTCTTCTGCAATGCTAGAAATCACTGCACCAACTTGGTCGCAATCATAACTTGCCTTGATTTTAAGTTTTGCATCAAAATAGAAATCTCTTCCTTTCTTGACAACAACATCAACATCATACAGAACTGCTGAAACTTCAACCTCGGCATTTTCACATGGCACATTTGCTCTTTCACTGACCACAAATGGCACTTCAATCAAAACACTATGAAGTGAATTTGTCTCATCATTAAGATAGATAACATTTGTTTTTGTTATTCCTTCAACATTGATCTCTCCATTTTTGATAAATGCATTCGTCACGCAAAGATTTGTTGCTCCCACAAACATCAACTTATCAACTCGAGGATGATTTTCATCAAGCGAAAGTGAGCCATCAATTTTTGCCTCAAATATGTCATAAGAAAGAGGTTTTGTCATGTCAAAGGATTCAGTTGAAATCTGAAGTTCTTTTTCTGTGCTGTAAACATCTCTCACAACACACTCTGTTCTTTCTTTATAAGCGCGAACATTGACTTCAACAGGAATGGAAAGTTTGATCATAACACCTTTTTCAAGAGTTTCAACTTCACACTTAACTGCATTTCTTCTTATACAAGCATCAACCTCGCTCACACCTTCTCTTGTGACACCTTCAAGTTCAACTTCTTCTTTGAAACTTTCAGTCGTATAAACAGATTCAAAACGGTCATTTTCAGTCAAATACAAAATTCTTGTGACAACTTCTCCACCCACAGAAACAAAATTGACGCCATTTTCAACGCTTTTTACACTGACTTGGCTGTCGCTGAAAAGCACTTTTCTGACACCTTCTTTGATTGATACTTCATTGTCTACAACAAAAGTCTCTTTTGCTTCACCAACAAAAGTATTGACCATAAGTTCGTCTTCTCTTGTACAAACGGAGTCTCCTCCGCCTGTGACATTTTGCACATCTCTCATGCAAATAAGGATTCCGCTTTGCTCACATGTGCAAGAAAGCTTCACAGATGTTCCTGCAACACTGTCAATATGACAATCAACAACCTCAACTTTAATGCCAAGTTTATCGCCCACTTGAATTGATCCATCTTCAAACTTGCTTGAATATGGACAAGAAGAATTGATTGTCCCGACTTCTCCATCAGCAGTTGAATAAAGAATACAAACATCAATCACACCACCAAAGTTTGCAACTCCATTCAGAATTTCTGCATTATCTACCTGTGCATTGTGACAGACTGACAAAATCTTGTCAATTTCGGCGTTTGCATCAATGTTGCATTCAACCACAAATTGAGATTTTTCAAGTCTCTTTTTCTTCACCACTGTAAATTTGTTCATTTCAAAAGACATAGTTCCCTCCAAAATCAAAACTATTATATCTTACTTACTCCTCTTTGGCATTAGAACTATTTTTGTATAAAAAATTTTGAAGATGGCAAAAATTCTCAAAAGGAGATTTTATGAGAAAAATAATATTAGGGCTTGATGAGATCAAGAAGAAGATAAGTGAACTTAAAGGGAGAGATGTTCAGATGAGCATCAATCGTGGGAGAAAAAAAATTGAATCCCTAACCGCAACAATCAAAGATGTTTATCCGAGCGTCTTCACAATCAAAACCACTGACGAGAAGCTTCAAACCTTTTCCTATTTTGATGTGATGTGTGGAAATGTTGTCTTTGACGAGGCTCCATGAGCCTTTATACATATTGATTTTATGTTTTATTTATGATATATTATATTTATAGGAGAAATACAAATGAATAAAGAAGCTTTGCAAAAATCAATTGTATTGAATGGTCCTGTCGGCAGTGGAAAGTCTCTTCTTGCAAGAGAACTCTCTTTCAGGCTTGGTTATCCGATTGTTTCAACTGACATGTTAAGACATTTGGTTACATCTGAAAATTTGGAAAGTCATCATCCTGACTACCTACGCCAGTTGAGAGAATTTTTGCCAAATGTAAGAAATTATTCTCAAATGGGTTTCAAACCAAAAGTAAGCGCCTACATTGAGAAAAAGTTTGGAAAAACCGCTTGGCATTTTTATCAAAAGCAGTTTGAAACACTTCTTTTAAAAGAAATTGTTGAAAATATTGAGTGCCCAGTCATCCTTGATCTTGGTGGAGGAATGGGGATTTCATTAGATGAAAACTATAAAAAACTTGAACAGTTGGGAAGAAAAATTGATAACGAACTTTTTGAGAAAGAATTCCCTCATCTTGATATGATTGGTTTTGATAAGATAAAATCCTTGCTCTCAAATTTTGAAAATATTGTTAATCTTCAAATTCCCGAATCTCCTATCTATATGCAAAAAGCAAAAGAAGATAAACTGAACAGAAAATTCATTGACAGTCATCAATACGAAGAAACAGCAACATTTTCAATTCGAGTGGAGAAAAACTTTGATAAAACTGGAATCAATTGGACAAATGTTGACAGATGTGTTGACAAATTAATTGGCTCTTGCAAAAATATAGCACCCTCATCTTTCACCAATGATGATTCTGTGACAAAAAATGGCAATGGAAAATAAAACTTAAGATTACACTGAAAAAACACCTCTAACAGAGGTGTTTTATTATTTATTGTTTAAACTTAACTTATCTAAATATCTTTTTTTGATCAAAAGAAAGCACTTGACAGTTGTCTATAATATAGTGCATATAATTGCCATCTTTTGGTATTCCTCTAAAATAACTTGTTAAAACCAAGCCTACTCCACCATGTCCTACAATCAAGATATTTTCTGTAGGATATTTTGAGACAACTTCATCTAAAAAATTGAACACCCTTTTCTCTACATCTGCAATACTTTCAGCTTTTTCAAAACTTTGGTTTTTGTTTAAGTCCCAAAAATCCTCATAACTTTTTACAAGTCCTTCAAACTCTCCAAAACTTCTTTCCATAATTCTCTCATCAAGTTCAAACTTTTGATTGGTAATTATCTTGCAAGTCTGCACAGTTCTTTTAAGCGGACTACAAAAAATTTTGTCAAATTTGATACTTTTCAATTTTTCTTTTGTTTGATAGGCTTGTTCAATTCCCTTACTATTAAGTTCTATATCAACTTGTCCTTGCAATTTTTTTGCAAAATTCCAATCAGTTTGTCCGTGTCTTACAAAATAAATCATCCTGCACCTCTAAAAAAATTATACCACATGGTGCACTTTCTTACAAACAAAAAACACCTCTGTTAGAGGTGTTTTATTATTCAAATACTATTTGCTGAAAAGTCCCTTTTTCTTTCTTGGGAACTTGATTGCAGCTTGTGCAGCAGCAAGTCTTGCAATTGGAACTCTGAATGGAGAGCATGAAACATAGTTGAGACCAACTCTGTGACAGAATTCAATAGATGAAGGTTCTCCACCATGTTCGCCACAAATTCCAAGTTTGATATCTGGTCTTGTGCTTCTTCCAAGTTCGGTAGCAATTCTGATCATCTTGCCAACGCCATTTTGGTCAAGTCTTTGGAATGGATCATTTTCAAAAATCTTCTTTTGATAGTAAACATCAAGGAACTTGCCAGCGTCGTCTCTTGAGAAACCAAATGTCATTTGAGTAAGGTCATTTGTTCCAAATGAGAAGAATTCAGCATATTTTGCAATTTGGTCAGCAGTGATTGCAGCTCTTGGAATTTCGATCATTGTTCCAACTTTATAGTGCATTGAAACTTTGTTTTCGTCCAAAATTCTGTCTGCAGTTGCAGTCACAATGTCTTTAACATATTTGTATTCAACTGAATCACAAGTGATTGGAATCATGATTTCAGGAACAACATCAATTTTGTCTTCTTTTTGAACTTCAATTGCAGCCTTGATGACAGCTTCTGTTTGCATTTCTGCAATTTCAGGATATGTCACAGCAAGACGAAGTCCACGGTGACCCATCATTGGGTTGAATTCGTGCAAACTTTCAACAGTTGCCTTAAGATCAGCAAATGTCAAGCCCATCTCTTTTGCAAGAGCTTTGATTTCTTCATCTTTATGAGGAAGGAATTCGTGAAGAGGTGGATCAAGGAAACGAATTGTAACGCTCTTGCCTTGCATTGCTTTGAAGATGCCTTTGAAGTCTTTTTGTTGCATTGGCAAAATCTTCTTAAGAGCTTTCTTTCTCTCTTCAACAGTTGTTGAAACGATCATTTCTCTTACTGCAGCAATTCTGTCTGCTTCAAAGAACATATGTTCAGTTCTGCAAAGACCAACACCTTCAGCACCAAAGCCAAAAGCAACCTTTGCATCTCTTGGATTGTCCGCATTTGTGCGAACTTGCAAATCTCTGTATTTATCAGCCCAAGCCATGATTGTTGCAAATTCCCCAGAGATTTTTGCTTCAACAGTGGCAACTTCGCCTTCATAAATCTTTCCTGTTGAGCCATCGAAAGAGATGACATCCCCTTCTTTATATTTCTTTCCACCAAGTGTGAAAGATTTTCCGTCGTCAGCAAACTTAAGAGCAGAGCAACCTGCAACACAACAAGTTCCCATTCCACGAGCAACAACAGCAGCGTGAGAAGTCATACCACCACGAGCGGTGAGGATACCTTGGCTGGCAGCCATTCCTTCGATGTCTTCTGGAGATGTTTCAAGTCTGACAAGAACGACCTTATTTTTCTTTCCATCTTCTTTTGCTTTTTCAGCTGTGAAAACAATCTTTCCGCAAGCAGCACCAGGAGAAGCTGGAAGAGCCTCACCAATAACTTTTGCTTTTTTGATTGCAGCATCGTCAAATGTTGGGTGAAGAAGAGCATCAAGTTGAGCTGGATCAATCATAAGAAGAGCTTGTTTTTCATCAATCATACCTTCATTAACAAGGTCAACTGCAATTTTGAGAGCGGCTTTTGCTGTTCTTTTGCCATTTCTTGTTTGAAGCATATAAAGTTTGCCTTTTTCAATGGTAAATTCCATATCTTGCATATCTTTATAATGTTTTTCAAGTTTCTTTGTGATTGCAACAAATTGTGCGTAAACTTCTGCATTTTGTTCTTCAAGTTGAGCGATAGGTTGTGGAGTTCTGATTCCAGCAACAACATCTTCGCCTTGAGCATTCATCAAATATTCTCCGTAAAGAACATTTTCACCAGTTGATGGATTTCTTGTGAAAGCAACACCAGTTCCGCTGTCATCACCCATGTTTCCAAACACCATTGATTGGATGTTTACTGCAGTGCCCCAGCTGTATGGAATTCCATGCATCTTTCTATATACATTTGCTCTGTCATTGTCCCAAGAACGGAAAACAGCCTTAACAGCTTCCATAAGTTGAGTTTCTGGCTCTTGTGGGAATTCAACTTTTTGAGATTGTTTGTAAAGTTTTTTGAAAAGTTTAACGATTTCTTTCAAATCGTCAGCTGTGAGGTCCTTATCAAATTTAACCCCTTTCTTTTCTTTGATTTCGTCCAAAATTCTCTCATATTTTGATTTGTCTTGTTGCATAACAACATCACTGAACATTTGGATAAATCTACGATATGAATCGTAAGCAAATCTTGGATTGTTTGTAAGTTTTGCCAAGCCTTCAACAACTGTGTCGTTGAGTCCAAGGTTGAGGATTGTATCCATCATACCTGGCATTGAAACTCTTGCACCAGAACGAACAGAAACAAGAAGTGGATTGTTTGGATCTCCCAAAGTCTTTCCTGTTGTCTTTTCAAGTTTTGCAAGGTTTGCTTTGATTTGTGCTTGAATGTCAGAATTGATTTGTCTTCCATCATCATAATACTTTGTGCAAGCTTCTGTTGTGATTGTGAAGCCTTGTGGAACAGGAAGACCGATTCTTGTCATTTCAGCAAGGTTTGCACCTTTTCCACCAAAAAGTGCTTTGTTTTTGCCGTCTGCTTCTTTAAAAGCGTAAACATATTTTTTCATAAATAAAACATCTCCTTTTTATTACCAAATTATTATACCAAACTCTTAAAGAGCAAGGCAAATGATTTTCTCATAAAACAAAAGAAAAAATAAAAAAAGACGAATAATCCGCCTCTTTAAAAAAATTTTATTTCCCAACGCCACTTGCTGAAATAGTTAAATCTTGAAAAACTGGATTTTGATCAGAAGTGTTTGTTTCCTGCTTTTCAAAAATAGGTGTTGCTGTCATAAAATTATCTTTGCTTGAAATGAAAACTGGAACAATTTTTGATCTTTCTTCTGGCGAGCAATTAAAAAGTGCAAGAAATTCTGACTGCTCTCTCAATTCATCTGCCTCATCATAGTTGTTGTTCCACTCCGATTTGTTGAATGGACGCGCCTTGGCAATAAGTTTCAAACTTATAAGTTCCATTGTTCTGTCTTCTTTGTTTTCGCACTCCTCTTTGTTAATCCAAATATACTCAATGCCTCCAACCGTCACAACAGGAGCCTTATCTTTCATAAAGTGTTTGGTTTGCGTTTTTGGATCCCAAACATAACCTTTACGTTTCACCTCATGTAATGTCTTCAGCACATCACCATTTTCTTCATACTTATATCGCATCCCAAAGCGAAGCCCTGTGTCTGAATTGGCTGGAGAATAAGCAATAAGCCCTCCACAAAAGCCCACATAAATCACCCAGCCATTTTCAGCTTTATTTCTTGTGAAGTACCATCCAGTCTTTGTCTCTTTGTTTTCAAACGCACCATGAGTTCTCGCATCTTCTGAAAGTTCCGCTGATGCAAAAACCGGGAATTTTTCCAAAAGTTTTTCCAAATCTCTTACGCTAATTTGGTATATTAAAAGTTTAATATCTGCCATAAAATCTCCTTTTTTTGATGTGGCATTCGGCTATTATAGCAAAATTAGTTAGAAAATGCAACTCCAACTCCTCTAGACCCAACTTAGGTAAGTTAAAAGCGTTGCGAAATTCATGCAAAATATGATATTATTATTTAAATGAAAAAAACCAAAATAAGAGGATTTTTATGAGCAAATATTCGCCACTTTGGCAGTTTTTAAAAAATGAAGGAAATGAAACTTACCAATTATCTTTTGAAGAAATAAAAGAAATTTTGGGATTTGAAATCAACCATTCCTTTTTGACTCATAAAAAAGAAGCCAAAGATTTTGGCTTTGAAATTGAGAAAATATCTTTAAAACAAAAAACTGTGAAAATACGAAAAATAAAAGGACTTTAAGCCCCTTTTTTATTCTTCAATAACGCTTTCAATATAAGAAAGCAGATTTTCCTTTCCAACGCCAGTTTCAGATGAAAATGGAATTATCATTTCTTTTCTGATTCCCAATTCTCTTGCAATCACGCTTGCTGCTTGCGGAACTTTTGATTTTGCAAGTTTGTCCACTTTTGTCATGATAACCATAAAAGGGATTTGGTAAGAATTCAAAAACTCAAGCATTGTAAGGTCAAGTTCTGTCGGCTTTATGCGACAGTCCACAAGCACAAAAACCGTTTTGAGGTTTGGAGAATTAAGCAAATACTTTTCCATAAGTCCAGCCCAGTTTGCGATATGCTTTTGTCCAGTCTTTGCATAGCCATACCCTGGCAAATCAACAATGCGAAACTTTTCGTTGACAACAAAATAATTAACCATTTTTGTCAGTCCTGGAGTAGAAGAAGTTTTTGCCAAATTCTTCTTTCCAACAAGGCAATTTATGAGAGAAGACTTGCCGACATTGCTTCTGCCGACAAACGCAAATTCCACCATTTCATCTTTGAGTATGTCATCCGCTTTAACTACGGAAGTCAAATATCTTGCATTTATAATCTTCATAGAAGTATGATACCATAAAACAAGTGCTTTCTCAAACACAATTGAAAAGAAAACACAACAAAAATTCCTCAAGTTTGCTTGACTAGTCAACTTGCAATTTTTTATAATGTTGACATGAAAAACTTTTGGAAAATAGTAAAATTCACACTTTTTTCAATTTCAGCTGGCATAATTCAGTTGGCTGTTTCTGAAATCATGTATGATTTGATACATATCAATTATTGGGTGTCTTATTTAACATCACTCATTCTTTCTGTCATTTGGAACTTCACCTTCAACCGAAAATTCACATTCAAGTCAGCAAATAATGTTCCTATTGCCATGACTTTGGTGTTGGCTTATTATGCTGTGTTCACTCCTGCCTCAACGCTTTGGGGAACCGCAATGGAAAAAGCAGGCGTTGCAGGAATTCTCGTAACCGCATTTTCAATGATAGTCAATTTCATCACCGAATTCTTGTGGCAACAATTTGTCGTATTCAGAACATCAGAAGGAAGTGCTGTTGACAAAGAAGAAGAAACTTTCAAAAAAATCATGAAAGCAATAAGGGGCTAGTCTCCTTTTTTTATTTCACAAAATCCTTTATTTGCTCATAAAAATCAAAATAGGAGATATTTTATGGCAAACTATTTTGGAACAGACGGCATTCGTGGAGAATATGGAAAAAATCTCACAACCGATCTAGCTTTTTCTGTCGGCAACGCCCTCTCTCAAATCAAAACAAAACCAAAAGTCCTCATCGGACATGACACAAGAGTTTCTGCAGATGCACTTAAACTCGCAGTGAGTCTGGGTATAGTTCAAGGAGGGGGAACCGTTGTTGATGTTGGCATCATCCCGACAGCCGGCGTGTCATTCCTCACAAAAACCGAACATTGTGATTTTGGTGTTGTAATCACCGCTTCACACAACCCACCAAACTGCAATGGAATCAAAGTTTTCGGTGCTGATGGCAAAAAGATTTCAGACACAGATGAAGAATTTTTGGAAGAGTTTTTTAAAAACACCTACACCTGTCAAAGATGCGGAAAATTCATTAAAAAGGATTCTCTAAAAAACAAATATATCAACCATTTAAAAAATTGCACATCCATCTCATTTGAAAATATGCACATATGCTTAGATGCCAGCAATGGGGCAAGTTTTTCAGTTGCACCAAAGGTTTTTCGTGCAAAAAATGCAGACATAGAGTGTTTTTCATGCAAAAATAATGGCGAGAAGATAAATATTGATTGCGGATCACTCAATCCACAAATTTTGCAAAAACATGTGCTAAAAACAAAAGCTGAAGTTGGTTTTGCATTTGATGGTGATGCTGATCGTGTGATTGCTGTCAGCAAGAGCGGAAAGATTTTTGATGGTGACAAACTGCTCTATATCCTAGCAACGCATCTCAAGGAAAAAGGAGAACTATACGCAAACTCCGTTGTGGGAACAAGCCACACAAACAGCGGAATTATGGTTGCCTTAAACAAGCACAAAATCAATCTGATTCGCACTGACATAGGCGACAAATATGTCATTGAAGCAATGGAAAAAATGAATCTTGTTCTTGGCGGAGAACAATCTGGGCATATCATCATAAAAGCACATTCCCAAACTGGAGATGGCATCTTGACAGCACTCAAAATTTGCGAAATCATGAAAGAAACTGAAAAAACTCTTGACCAACTTTTTGATGCCAAACTCATCCCCCAAGTCAATGCAAACATTCCAGTCAAAGACAAAATCAAAGTCATAAATAATGAGGAATTGAAAAATCTTATTTCTGACATCTCAAACAAAATCGCTCCTGCTGGAAGAATTTTAGTCAGAGCAAGTGGAACTGAAGAAAAAGTAAGAATAATGGTGGAGTACACTGACGAGAAAAAAGCCCAAGAATATCTCTGTCAAATTCAAAACAAAATTGAAACAATATAAAAAGAGGCATCAACGATGCCCATCTTTCAGTTTTTTTGCGATTTCAAAAGAATGTCCACCGCCACCAAC
>CAJTYR010000010.1 GCA_910584295.1 uncultured Christensenella sp.
AAAGTGGCACGCGAGCTGGGTTCAGAACGTCGTGAGACAGTTCGGTCCCTATCTATCGTGGGCGTAGGATATTTGAGAGGGTCTGCTCCTAGTACGAGAGGACCAGAGTGGACGCACCGATGGTGCACCTGTTGTCACGCCAGTGGCATAGCAGGGTAGCTATGTGCGGTTGGGATAAACGCTGAAAGCATCTAAGCGTGAAGCCTGCCTCAAGATTAGATATCCCATAACTTAAGTTAGTAAGACCCCTTGTAGACTACAAGGTTGATAGGTCGCATGTGGAAGCACAGCAATGTGTGTAGCTGAGCGATACTAATAGGTCGAGGGCTTAATCACGGATTTACAAGTATTTAAGCTTCCTTCAAAGTATGTAGTTGTCAGAGAATTTTACTCTGATTGAATATTGTCTTCCCTATCCTCCTTTTTCAAATTTAAGGCAATATTCAAATTATTTTGATTATTCCATTGACTTGAAATTGAAGTTGATGCTATAATACCATAACCAGTGGCGATAGAGAGAAGGTCCACCTGTTCTCATCCCGAACACAGAAGTTAAGCTTCTCATCGTCGAAAATACTGGGTCGTCTTGATCTGGGAACATAGAACACTGCTGGTTAATCATCAAACCATCCGCATGAGGGTGGTTTTTTGTTTTTAAAAACATTTTTTCGGGAGGTGCAGTGTTCTAGTTCCGGAACATCAGCTGGCGAGAAAGCAAGACAGGGCTGGCGAAAACTTCGTTTTCTAACAACACTGCTGGTTAATGTCAAAACTCACCGCATGAAGTGGGTTTTTTCTTTTATAAAATTTTTGTGAGTTTTGACATGACTTTGTCGCACTCATTCTTGCAAGCAAATTCGTGCTCCGTGTCATCATTAAACCATCCGCATGAGGGTGGCTTTTTGTTGTCTTTACAAGCATTATTGACTTTTGAGAAGCAGTATGTTATCATAAAATATATGGAGGTTTGGGGATATGATTGAAACAATCGACACAAAATATCTTAAGCAAAGAAGAGAAAATGGAGATGTTTATATCAGATGGGGAACATGGGTTGATAAACATGAGAAGAGAGTTGTTAAAGAGCCTGTTCCTGTGATTGGAAAAATCTTTCCATTCATCAAAAGAAAGAAAACTGTTGATGTTGTTGTCGGAAAAGAAGGACCACACATCACTGATACTGAGGTTTCAAGATTTGATTTTTCAAATCCTGCTCATCAAAACATTTTAAAAAATGTTCCATATTCAAAAATTGTTGATTTGGACGAAAAAATATATGGAAAAGGTCTCTATCTTGCTTTTGTTGCAGACAAAACTGGAAAGAAGGTTTGGGATGGAGAATTTCATGTTGTCACAAGTGAAGGTGTAATAATCGGAAAGTTTAACGATGAAAATGTTATAGGTTATTATAACCCTGGTATGCATCATCTTTTACCAAGGGAGTACACGGGAAATCCAGAAAATTTTGGACTTGAAGAAATTGTGGCTGCATACTGTGCCAAAAATCCAGAGGCAAAAGAAGCCATTCCAGAAGAGACAAAGGAAAAGTTTCCTGAAATGACAGGCAAAGTTGATGAAGCAATTAAAGAAAATCAAAGCAAGAAGCCGACTTTATCGCTTTCAGATGGCGGAAGGGCATAACAACTGAAGTTGCTTTTGTATATAAAAAAGAGTGAATGTTTTCACTCTTTTATTTTTGTTTATTTTTATGTAGTGTTAGTGTGTTTTGAAGTAGGCATGCAACTGTCATTGGTCCAACTCCACCAGGAACGGGGCTAATATATTCACAAGAATCTTTCACATCTTCAAAATCAACATCTCCAACTATGCCGTTTTCAGTGCGGTTTATTCCCACATCGATAACCGTTGCACCCTCTTTGATAAATTCCTTGGTGACATATTTTTGTTTTCCTATTGCAACAACCAAGATATCTGCTTGTCTGCAAATTTCTTGGATGTTTTCTGTTTTGCTGTGGCAGATTGTGACGGTTGCATTTTCTTGTTCAAGAAGATTTGCAACACTTTTGCCAACAAGCAAACTTCTGCCCAAAACCACCGCTCGTTTGCCTGCAATGGGAATATTTTCATGTTTAAGCATTTCGATTATGCCAGTTGCGGTGCATGGTGCAATAAGTTTTTTTGCAGAGAAAAGTGCACCAAGATTTTCATAAGTTAAGCAGTCGACATCTTTGCTTGGCAAAATTCGATTTGTAGCTTTGACACTGTCAATGCCATTTGGAATTGGCAATTGCAACAAAATGCCAGAAACTTCATCATCTTGATTAAGGCTGTCGATTGTGTCAAAAAGTTCTTTTTCGGTTACCTCTTCTTTCAATCGAACAATTTTTGATTTGATATTGCAAGCGGCACAAGCCTTTTCTTTTGAGGCAACATACACCTCACTTGCTGGGTTTCCTTCAACAATTATGCATGCAAGAAGAGGGACTTGCTTTCTTTTGTCAAGAAAATCAGTTTGGATTTCTTCTTTAATTCTTTGCTTAATCTCATTTGCAATGGCTTTTCCATCTATTATTTTCATGTTTTCATTATATAACAGCAACAAAAAAAGTGCAAACAAACAGAATGCACTTTTAATTTTTTATTTTGAAGAGGTTTTGCTTGCACCAATCACGACGCTTTTCCCATTTGAGCAAAGTTGCTTCATTTCTCCATTTGCAAATCTATATGCCTCACCAAAAATGGTTTGTTTTTCGCCGTCGTCTATGATGTATGAGCCATCTGTGATTGAGATGAAAGGTTTTGTTTTGCTGTCTGGAAGAAGCACTTTTTCAATCAATTCTTTGTTTTCTGGATTGAAGTGTGGATCGATGTTTACATCAGTCATTCCAAGTCCAGTCCAATATTTCTTTGGTGAGGTTTCGTCTGGGGTCGGGGAGCAATAGACATTTGTGGCAAGATTTAATGCACCAGCGCTTTGCCCAACAATCACGCCTTTGCACCTTATGATGTGTTTTCGAAGATTCATGTTTTCAAACATTTTCATTTGGACATAGGTGTCGCCACCAGCCAAGAAAACAAGGTCTGCTCTTTCCATAAGTTCTTTGCACCTTGACATGTTTGTTCCATCAAGAATGACCATTTTGCTGAAACGAATTCCTGCAAGGGAAAGGGAACTTCTTGTAAGTTCGGCGTAGGTGCTTGTGCCATCATAGAAAGGACTGCTTGCCACAAAAACCATCAAATTGTGACCTTTGACAGCTTTTTTAAGATTGTCAGCAAATTTGTTTGTGTTGTTGAGTTCGCTCACGATACGCACGCCGTTCACTTTTTTTGATGCTCCAATGTCACTTGTAAGAAAAATTTTCATTTGTTCAACCTCTTTATTCTTTTTTTTCATATATAAAGTATAACAGAGATTTTAAGATTTTGCAAGGTCAATTTTTGAAAAATTGCATATTGACTTTTAGGGCTTTTTATGGTATTATTTGGTTGACTTTTAAAGGAGCGCAAAGTGGAATATTACAGAACCCGAAACAAGCTTTATTATGCAACGGAAGAGCAAAAAGAAGCCATTCTTGATGGTGAGATTTTTCAAACCTCAAACAATGACTATTATTATATTCTCTATCCACAAACTGGTTGGGACAGTGAGAATGTTCCAAGCGATGTGATAAAGGTTGAGAGACGTTATAATGGCAGTGTGCATGCTCCAAAAGATCGCTGGAACTATCAACTTGTTCAAGATTCAGATGCTGTTGTTTATTTTGGTGAAAGTCTTAAAAAACGAATTGCAGGTCATGTAAAACTTTGGATGAAAAGCATCAATCCTGTGACAGGAAAGGCTTTTAAAGGAAGAGATTTTAAGTCATATATTCGTGCATTGCCTAAAGAACTTATTGCAGATGAAAACTTTGCAAACACAATTTTGTTTGCAATCAAAAGCACCCTTGTTGCTCGAGTTAAGAAGGCTGGCACAGAGGAAGAAATTGAAAATCTTGTTAAATTCAACGAGGTTGCTCAAGGTTATGTCAGAGAGGCGCACAGGGCTGGCGGAGTGTATTTGGACGGAAAAGAGCAGGTTGCAAATGGTGCATCAGAACAGTTGAAAGCGGCAAGAGCTCGTGCAATTGAGCAAATGTCAAAGAGTGCTGGATTGGGGAAAAGAAAATAAAAATTGGAGAAAGAAGAAATGGAACATTCATATGGATTGCAAGGCTTTGGAGTGCCTTTTGGAATATTTGCTGAAAAAGTTATGAGAGAATTTAAACTTGTGGCGGAGGGAGGAAAATTTCCTGCTTATAGGATATCAGCACATGTTAACATGAATAATTACTATCTTAGCAGGTTTCAAGTTGATGGAAATCAAAAGGTTCAAAAAGAAGTTGCTGTTTTGCTTCGTTTAAGTTATAAAAATAAACATTTAACTTTTTCTCATCCATTCACTTTTGCAGAACTTGATGACAAATTGGATGATTGGGGAATGATTGAAAATGCTCAAGACCTTATTGTCAGACCAGAGACTCTCAAACTCGTGATTGGACGTCATCAAACTGACTATAATTATGGTAAACAGGCAGATGGGCAAGATTTTGATGGGAATAATTTTGTGAGAAAGATTTTTAAGCAATGTAAAGGTGATGGTCAAATCCATTCGTCAAAATCTGTTGTTGATAGCATTAGAAAAGATGATGGTAAAGGTGGAAAATAAAGAGGGAAAAGATGAGTATACAGCACTCATCTTTTTGTTTTGGTGGAATTTTTTGAAAACTTTTCATAAAATTTATTGACATTGATGATGAAATTGGCTATAATATTGCAGTAACCGTTGATATTCCGGAGTAGCTCAGCGGTGGAGCAGGCGGCTGTTAACCGCAAGGTCGTAGGTTCGAATCCTATCTCCGGAGCCACTATTTTAGGGAGATGTAGCGATTTTGCCACATCTCTTTTTCATTTTTGACGACACTTTGACGACACTCACTAAAATCACAACTAAAAATCAACAAGGATTTTTTAATTATAATTTTGTTTAAGGCTAGGTTATTTCCTAGTCTTTTTTGTTATTAAAATATTTATCTGTCCAATCATAAATTTTATAGCCATCTTTACATAAACTATCTTCCAATTCTTTTGAATAATCAAAAAATGTTATTCGTTCAATTTTTTCAAATGTTCTATAATACATTTCACCCATAGTATGAAAAACATCTTCCGTTTCACATCTTAACACAAAAAGAAGATAATCATTTTCTATAATACTATATTTTCTAACATAAAATAAATAAACCTTTTTCATAATTAATCCTTTTAAGATTTATCATTATAAATTCGATAAATCGTAAAATCTTTTGTTTCCTTATAACATTCAGCAAACAAGTTGTTTACTAATTCTTTTTTCTCTTTATCAAAAAACCAAGCGACTTCTTTATCTTTAAATTCCAAATTGTGAGTATGAAAATATGATTTTTCATTATATTGAAAATTTCCCGAATCCTTTGACATATACTTTGTCATATAATTCATAAGTTTTAATTTATTTGTATTTTCTCTAATTTTAACAACATCTGTAAAACCAACATTTACAAACGAAGATACAAAATTAAATATTGGATCACCAAATTCAGTATATAAAAATTCTTTATATTGCTCATTCTGACCACCATCATAAATCTTCTTATTATTAACAGCAGGACGCAGATATTCACTTAAATCTGCATTGCCAATAAATCCATGAAAATGCAAACCTTTAACACCTGTTGGAGTATTTTCAGGAATAAGAAATATCTTAATATCTGGAAATCTATATTGTAATTGCTGACGAAATTTTTTCCATTGATATTTTACAACATCATCAGAAAGCCGTTTTGTTTTTCCATGTTTGAATGTAACTGTTACCCAATATTGCCAATCATTACAAAGAATATAACCATAAGCAGTGTCAAGTGCTCTTTTACGAGAATTCATAAGACTTCTTTGCAAATCTGAAACTTTCGCATCATCTCTTATTGGAGATAAAACACCAAGTTCACTTTTTACCCATTTACGAGTTCTATCAACATCAGTTTCAACTGAAACACCATAAGGAACATTAAATGTATGTTTATAAAATACATATTCAGTAAAATCCTTAAATTTATTTATAATTGTATTTCCTTTACTACACTTTGAAAAATCATCTTTTAAACAATTAGAAGATTTAATTGTTTCTACATCCACACAATTAAAACCTTCAAATTTCTTCTTTATTCTTAAATCTCTTTTTAACTTTCGATTATTTAAAATTTGTTGATAAACATCTTCTGAATAATCATAATTATTTGAGGAAATCAACCAACTTTTATTCTGTTCATTCATAAATCCCCCTTTTGTTTAAATTTTTAAATTCTGCTTATGTGTTGCCATTATCAAGTAAATGGCTACAGAGCAAGGGCACGGCAAACGAAAGTTTGAGCCGTGCCTGTCCATGTAAGAATTGCAGGGGATAGTCCCTGCAAGCTTGGGTGCAAGAGCGTTGAAGAAGTTGCCCACATTACCACAATTCTTATGGAAATGATGGACAACTTTGGAAAAGTGGAAAAGTCAATAAAGCTTGTCAAGTTTGTCAGTCTGACTTTACCACTATTCCACAACACTTGGAAATGTGGAAAACTCTTTGAGTTTACACACATTACCACACCCAATTATTACTGCTATTAAATAATAAATGCTACGCACATTTTTTGTCGTCTTAATTAATAATAGGGTGTTGCTTGACATATTCTGAAACTGCCTTTTCACTATAAGTCATTTCAGGAAATTCTTTAAATATGTATTCAACCAAACCATCAAGAAAATATACATCACTTGAAAATGAATTATATCTTTTAAATATTTCTGGTTTAAACTCAAGAACTCTCTTTCTAACAACATCAAGCTTAACATTAACACCAATAGATGCAAGAGTCTTTGCAAATTCATTAAGTTGATTTTGTAAGTCATAGAAATACCATTTTTGCTGTTTACAGAAAAACCATTTTCTTTTAGTACCTGAATAATACATAAACCAAATATTAGTAAATAATTGTCTTAACTTCTTGTCCATATTTTCATTTACCTGCATATCAACAATAACTGTATAGTTCATATGTCTATATCTCTTAGCAAACTCAATAAGTCCACGAGCAAGGTTTCGCCAATCTCTACTATCTGCTTCACTATCTGCCTCTTGAATAAAGAAAATAGAACCCTTAGGGAAATAATTTAACTTCTCTTTATCAGGAATAGAAAGATCGCTTAAATTAACAGAATGAGTATAAATTCCTCTTTTCTTATCTAACAAAATCTTTACATTGGAAAAATATAAATGAGTACGAATCTTAGGAATTTTCCTTTCTCGATTTACATTAATTTCTTCAATAAAATCATTTGCAAGTTTAGTTCTTATTTTAGAGCAATATTTAAAATCAAGAACAAAAACGGTTGCGCCACAAGATGTTTTACCAACACCTTGTGGACCAATAATATTAACAAACTTATTGAATAAAGGCTCTTTCTTTATTTTCCAATTCTCTTTCATCATTAGCTTTATCAAATTCCTTTTTAAGCTTTTTCAAAATCTCTATTGAAGAATTAACACCATTTATAAAACCTTTTTCAAGTTTTCTTTCCATCTTCTCTTTCTTTTTATCAAGTATAGTTCTTACCCAAAATGACCTTTTTGCTTTTTTCTTCTCTAATTCTGACAACAATTTATAATAAAACAAATTCAATTCTTCCATTTCTCACCTCAACTAAAATATTTATTTTTTATAAAAAACACAAGAATTTCCATTAAATGAAAAATAAGTATTTTCACCATCAGACCAAACATATTGACCATAAATACTTGGAGAACCCGACCATTTTTGCTCGGTCCATTGACAAGTATTTTTATTATACAAATACTGAGAACTACCACTAGAGTAATAAATATTCCCACCAATCGACCAAACACTAACTCCGTTCATATAAATAGGTGCATTAAAATCTTTCTCTTCCCAAGTTAAAGTAGATTTATTAAAAATATAATTATTGCCAGAATTCATATAACAAATATTCTCACCATCAAACCAAATAGAAGAACCATAAAATCTATTAAATACATTCCAAACTTTTACATTCCAAGTAGAAGTTTCTTTATCTAAAACATATTGAGAACTGTCTAAAGAATAATAAATATTTTCACCATCTGACCATACATTAACACCATTAAAAGATTTTAAATTATTCCAATCTTTTTTAATCCAAGTAGAAGTTTCTCTATCCAATACATATTGTGTAGAACCCTCAGAATAATAAATATTTTCACCATCTTTCCAAATGTGATTGCCATAGAAAAGTGTCAAACCATTCCAAGTTTTTTTAATCCAAGTAGAAGTTTCCTTATCTAATTCATATTGACTACCATAATTAGAATAATAAACATTTTCACCAACTGACCATACATAATCACCACGAAGGCTACTTAAATTAAAACTAACAGCTCTCACATCATATTCAATAACAGTTGTAAAAACAGCATACAAAGTTACATTTTCAGTAATAGAAAATGATTGAAGATTTTGTATAACATCTAAGCCATTCAATGACCAACCAAGGAAAACATAACCTTCCTTAATAGGACTTTCAACCATTTGAATGGATTGTCCATCAACAATATATTGAGTTGAAATCATTTCTCCGACACTCTCAAATTCTACTTTATATTTTGGAGTATAGTTTGCATAAACTGAAACATCTTCTGTTATTGGCATTGTCAAAATATCAACTTCTGTCTCATGATCCAAAGTCCAATAATTAAAAATATAACTATTAGTTTCTTGTGGAACTTCAAACTCGGAAATTGTTTTTCCATAACGGACTGCCTTTGCAGAATAAATTTCATCTCCAATATAAAAAGTTACAATATGAGTTTCATTGATTAATTCTTCATAACTTTCTAAAAGAGTAGTTAATCTTGTTATTTCATTTTGTAATTGTAAAATTTGGCTTTCATAATTTGCAATTTTTTTATTATTATCTTCAATTCGATTTTCCAAAGTTTGCTTATCTAAAAGCAAATTATTTTTCTCGACAAGCATATTATCATATTGAGTTTGCAACTCTGCTTTTTCAGAAGTTAAAGTTGACTTTTCTTTTTCCAAATCTGATATTTTATTATTAAGTCTTGCCAATTCTGCAATTTGCTCTTCTGTCATAGTTTCAATTTGAGAAAGCAAATCTTCTTTTTCTGTCTCTAAAATAGACTTTTCAGTTTCTATTTCACTTATCTTATTTACTTTTTCTGTAATTGTTGATTGTAAGCCTTGAATAATTTCTTCTTTCTCTTGAATTGAAATTTTAAGTGAATTTACCTCTTTTTTATTCAACTCGTTTTCAGCAACAACTACAACATAATTATCATTCAATTTTATATAGTCATTTTTAGTTTGTGACAATTCTTTGTTCAAGGTGTCAATAGTTTGAATATACTCAATATCACTTTTTAATTGTTTGTTTACTTTATCAAATTTGACACCAAAATAGATACCAAAGAATGAACCAACAGCCAAACCTAAAATGACTATAACTCCAAAAATTTTTTTAATCATAATAACCCTCCACTAATCAAAAAACAATGAAAATGGTGCTGTAAAAAAATACCATAAAACTTTCACAATTAGTTTTAAAAGTTTCCATGCAAAACCAAAAATTTTGCATATAGTAGAAATAAAACCAATAGGATTAAGAATTAAAGAAAAAATCAAAATAAAAAAAAATATTGTTCCAAAACCCATTAATAAATAGTGCCACCATTTCAAAGGTATTTTCTTTGAAAAATCAAGAATTGTATCAGCAGATTGTTTATTATCAACAACACCCAAATTATAAACAATTCCATCACTTTCAAATTTTAATCTAAGGATTGAGACATTTTCAATTTGAGTTCCATAAATTCGTCTTGTTACAGAAGCATTACCTTTTTCAGTATATTTAGTCTCAACAAAACTTAAAACCCAATCTAAACCCTCAATGTTTGGATTTCCAACAAACTTTTTATTTTCTTTTTTAAATTCATCAACAGTTTCAATTCTATTCCATTTATATTTTTTCTTAAATAAACCACCAGAAGTTGAAACAACCTCTTCCCCACGAATTGTTACATTTTGAGAAATTGGAACTACTTGGTCATATTTTCTTCCAGAAACATATTTGTCATAATCTTCTTCAATTGCAGCCTCAACAAGAGCATTACTTAAATATGTTCTATATGTATAATAAATATCTGCTTCAACCAAGTTGTCTATCTTATAATCTGTTGAAAATGCAACAAACCAACGGTCACTACCTTTATTTACATAATACCAATCATTTTCATATCTCTTAAAACCGCACCATTTACCAGTAATAGTAACTACATTTGTTTCAGTGCAATTATAATAAACATCACCATTTAAAGTGCAAGTTGTCCATAATTTAGCAACTGGGAATGAAACCTCTTCAATGATATTATCATTACCAGATGGCGCATCTATATTTTCATCCCATTTTCTAAAAATTTCTGATATATCATAATATCTAACAACATCTTTTTTTAACTCAAAATTTTTCACTTTATATTTTTGAAAAACACCATTTGAGTTTAAAAATTGTAAATCATACAAATTAAAATTTGAATTAACATTCAAAGTTGTAGATATACTTATACATGTTGCTTTAAAATCTTTTGAAACAGCAGGGGAATAAACATAAATAAACAACTCATTATTTACACTTTCAGCAATCTGAATAACTTTCAATGAATAATCATCCTCAATAATAGGAAAATCTTCAATATTAAAATTTTCAGCCTTTTGCAAATCCTCAAGGACATTTGAGTAAACTGTTGTCTCAGCTCTTACTTGCCCCAAATTTAAACCGAACAAGAACGAAAAAAGGAATACAACAAATAAACCACAAACAACAAATTTACTTTTCTTATTTACTTTTATCATATTTCACCTCTTAAGTTTTAAAAAGGGCCAACAAAACAATGTCAGCCCTTTTTCCTTAAATTTTCAAAATTTTAATAAAATTTGACAAAGTTTCTACAGTTTCAACTGGAGTTGTAGTTTGTGGTTTATTACCAGCCCAAGCCTTAAACATCTGAATAATATCTGCATAACCCAAACAAGGAGCAAGTATCAAAAATACAACCGCAGTCAAAACAAGAAACCCTAAAATAGAGAACAAAATAATTCGACCTGTTTTTGTCATATTTCACCTCATCATTTATTTTTTATTTTCGACTTTTATCAAATTCAACAATTTATAACTTTCTTGACCATTAAAAGTGCTAATGTCAAGTTTTACAATTACAGGCTCAAATCTTCTGAAATCTGAAAAATCAAAAGGACCTGTATATGTATCACCAGAAATGTAAGGTTTTACTACCTTTCCTGAAAGTTGATAATCATTTGTTTCATCTGTCAACAAACCAATATCTGTCAATCCTTTACTTCCATCTTTCTTTTCATAAACTCTTACTGTAACCAATTTTGCTTTAACTTCAACTACCATTTTCTTATACCTTATTTAACCTTTTAACATAATTTTCTTCAATAAGCTTAAAGCACTTATTTTGTGCAAGGACACTTTACCTTGACTTCTGCTTTTATTAAATTGTGAAAAATGTATTGACATTTCAAACTTTAAAGAATATAATAAATACATAGATGGTCGCCGTGGAGTTTAAAGACTACCGCACAATGACTATCTTTTTTTATGCTTATTTACATAATCGATTATGTATTTTTTATCTTTTTTTGAAAGGTTATAATTATCTAAAATTGCACCAAAATTATTTTTATTATCATATCGAACTTCCTTACGAAGATAAGCAGGGCGCTTATCATTTTTTTTAGGGTTTTGTGATAATGGTATATTTCTATGATGACCTTTCTTTTGAGCCTCTGTTAAACCCATAAAACCAAAATCATTGCCGACATCATCTACAATCAATTTCGGGTGTTTAACTTTTTTAAAATTACTACCTTCTTTCTTTTTATATCTACGAAATGTAAATAAACTATTTTAATTCTTCATTTGTCAACTCCATTAATAGACATATCTTGTTTTTTGTTTTCTTGACCTCTGTGAATTTCTTGCACCTTTCCTACAGCCAGCAACATAAAGCTCTTTTTCTCTTTTTGTGAGTCTTGGCATTTTAAAAACTCCATATAAATTTTTTACGATTAGCAGTCGACTTTTACCCAAGCATAAATGGTCAAGGGTTAGGATTTGCACCTAACATGTCTTTCAGACAAACCTAGTGAAGCAAACTAAAAGGAGGAGAAATCAACTTCAACCTTAAAAGTGGTTTTCTGTCTACCTATTCCAGCACCAATGACCTTTAAACAAGCTTTATATTTGCTTGTAAACAATATCTGTTAAATGCACTCAAACTCTCATATTGTTTTTTGTCATAACCAAACAAACGACAAAATGAATTATAAAACCCATATTCCCATTCAATCCGCTTTTGCCTTTGCTCTCTTAATTGCCTTTTCTTTTCTTCATTATGAATACTATCAAGCAATGTTTTAAAATCTATATCAATAACCATTTCAACACCTCTCAATTAAACAAATAAACTCTTTTGTCTGGCACAGCTTTCATTTTTGAAAAAATATCATTAAAAGACATTTCATAACCAACACTCAAAGAACCTGCATCATTCAATTTCAAAAAATGATGATTTTCATAATCGCCACCACTATAAGATTTGTAATAACCCAAAACAGCAACCAAGACTATATCTCCAATCTTGCAACGATAATATTTCAATCTCAATCTAGGTTCTTCAAACCATAAACCCCAAGTTTTATAATTGTCTAAAAAATCCTTACGAGCAGTATCATTTTTAAGAACAACATAATTTTCTTCTTCAAGGAGAATAGATTCTTCTTGAACTTCTTCTGTCGTTTCATCAACAACATCAAAACTTTTCAAAAACTCTCTAATCTCTTTAACAGTCATATCTGCTGAAAGTTGTCCGCTATTGATAAACTCAACAAGCTTATCAACACACAATGGAAGCAACTCAAAAAGTTTACTTGGAGAGAATGAAACGAACGGCTCTTTCAATTTTGAGCCGACATCGTCCAATATCATAAACTTTTGATAACAAGAACAATATCTATTGACTTGTTTATTTGTAAAACCAAGCATTTTAAAAAGCTCTTTTCCGTTGTAGTAATCTGCACCATATTTTGCTTTAACCAAGCAATCAGGATTATCAACAAACCAAGATCTGATTTTATCAACCGTATAACACAACTCTGCAAAATCTTGCTGTTGATTGTTATGTAATTTATTTAACTTTTCAATAAGTTGATTTATTTCAACTTCTTCAAATTCTAACTTAACTTTTTCTAGTTCCATTTTCCCCACCTTTTAATCTTGAAACTTCATCTTTCAAAAACTCATTTTCACTTTTTAATTCTTCAACTTCTGATTTGCTAGGCAATTTCCAAATAAGCACATTACTAACAATTTCAAAAAACAGAAGAAACACAAACAAAATAATTTCAGTTGTTGTAATTCTTTAATCTCCCTTTTTAATAATCAATGTTTTCAAGTTCAGACAAAGCATTTTCTAAACCTTCCAAGATTTCAGATGATTACTCAGCCCTTTCAGAACTTTGCAGATTTTCTGGAATGTTGTCATAATATTCTTGCTCTTCATCTAAAATCTCTTGAAGAACTTCCTTTACCTGCTGAATCCTTAAAAATCTCTTCTTATTCATATCTTCCCCCCTTTTAAATTTAAACGATTTTCGTTTAACTTAATAAGAATATATACCATTTTTGTTTATAAAGTCAAGCATTTTAAACCATTTTTCACTAAAATATTATTTTTTTTTCTAAATATTGAAAAAAAAATACAGAAAAGTTATGATATTAAAGGGGGAAATTATGAAAATAAAAATATTAAGACAACAAAAAAATCTATCTCAAACAGAATTAGCCAAAAATATAGGTGTTTCACAAAAATGTATTTCAGATTATGAAATGAAAAAAACTGAACCAGATGCCAGCACACTTATAAAACTTGCTGAATTTTTTCAAACAACCACAGATAACATACTTGAACATGAAGTGCCATATCTTCTTGACAAAAGCACATTAACATCAGAGCAAAGAGAAATAATTGAAATAGTGCCAAAAATGAATTATGAAGAATGTAAGTTAATGCTTGCTTATCTTGCTGGCATTCGAAAAGGTATTGAAGAAAGAAACTCAAAATTTAACTTTAAGGAAAACAAATATGAATAATAATGAATTTGAATTAGAAGTCACATTAAGAGGGGAAATTCAAAATTTTTATAATTCAGAAAAACAATATTTTTTAAAAAAATCACTTTTAAATCAGTACGAAATGGTTTTATATAAAATTTTAGAAGAAAACCTAGATAAAAAATATATTGTATTACCACAAATAAACCTTCAATCAATAATCGAAACAAACTCAAACAAAAGAAATAATGAATTATATAGGAATTTAGATTTTGTAATTTTTTATAGAGATAGTTTAAAACCAATCCTAGCAATAGAATTAAATGGACTATTACACAAAGAAGATAAATATGTAAAGTTAAGAGATGAAAGCATAAAGAGAATTTTAAATTCAGCAGGATTAAAACTCATCATAATTACAAGTGAAGAGTTAAGAACATTAAACATAATAGAAATTTTTAGTAAAATCATTAGAAAATTAAAGGAGTAAACTAATGGACAACTACGAGAAAAAAACTTGATTTAATAGAACTTACTATAAAAGAAATAAAAATCTATAATCAAGCAAAAGAAAAAATATTAACAACACCTTTTGATATAAAACCATATATTAAAGAAATGTCAAAAAACAAAATTAAAAAATTAAAAAATCCTTCTGAAAATCAGGAGGAAACAATGCAATACAATGGTATAAAAATTATAAAGCGAAATGATGGACGCTGGGAAGCAAAAAAGCAAATCAACGGAAATAGAATTTCAATTTGCAGAAACACACAACTTGAAGTTTATGAAGAGATTAAACGACTCTTCCCAAAAGAAACAGCAAGACAATCAAAAAATATGACATTACACCAATATATTGATTTTTGGTATAACACATACAAAGAGCCATTTTTGAAACACGAAAGAAAACAAACATATCAAACAATAATTAAATTACATATCAAAACAAACTTTCCAGATAAAGCAATAAGTTCATATACATTAAACGAAGTAAACTTAATTATTGCTAAAATGCCAAACACAAGACAAAAAGAAGATGCAACTCAATTTATAAGAAATATCTTCAAGATGGCATATAAAGATAAAAAGATTAAAGAAGATTTTCATGACGATATTATTAAATATCAACACAAAAGAGAAGAGGGAACAGCACTAACAACAACGCAAAGAAAAATAATAATTGAAAATGCAAGCAAGATACCAGGCGGAGAAATATTTATTTGCTATCTATTCACAGGTGGAAGAGCGAGTGAACTTATAGGACTAAACATTGACAAAGATACAACAAAAGACCTAATACATTTGAAAGGAACAAAAACTGATCTTGCAGATAGGTGGATTCCAATTCTAAAACCAGTAAAAACAATTATTGAAAAAATCAAAACAAACAAAATAAACATCTTCAAGACATCATATTCAACATTAAAAAGAAAAGTAGAAGAATTAAGAAAACTTTGTAAATTTAATTTTCAAATAAAGGATTTTAGAACAACATACGGAACAATGCTTGCAGAACAAGGAATACAACAAGAAATTATATCAAAATGGATGGGACATACAAACACCAAAACAACAAGCAAATACTATATCAAAGTATTAAGCGAAAACGAACAAAATCAAGTAAAAAAATTCAATAATTACTTTGACGACACTTTTGACGACACTTTTTCAACAAAAAATAAAATATTAAAAAATAAATTGCTACAAATTGTATTAACAACATCAAGCAAAATACAAAATGTTGTTTTTACAATAAAAAAATGACTCCGAAGTCGGCTGTTAACCGCAAGGTCGTAGGTTCGAATCCTATCTCCGGAGCCAGAGAAAAAACGACGCCCAGTGCTCGTTTTGAACAAGTCCAAAAGCATCGCCTTTGGGCTTGTTTTTTCTTTTACTCCAAAACACGCATGGTGTTTTTGGGATCCCATGAACAAGAAAATAAATCAAATAACTCCTTTTTACTGCTTGCAGATTTTTTATTTTACCTTGCGGGCATCTTGAAAAGATGCGATTGCGTTGCAATCTTAACAGCTGCAGGCTAAAGGCAAAGCGAAACAAATGTAGTTTGGATTAAACCGCAAGCTCTTACTAATTTGAAAAACATTTCAAATTTTATTATAAAACATGTTGACAAGTGATATTTGTCGTGTTATATTGATTTTGTCGATGAAAAAACAAATTTTTAAGAAAGGAGACCCAAAAATGGTAAAAAATTTGACTTATATATCAAAACTTAATAATTTTTGCCATTCGAATGGTTCTTCATCTTAAGGCTTCGTAGTTTTTGCTTTAAAATCTCAAGCACCTTCGTATGACATTTAAAACGGAGGTGTTTTATTATGATGGATAAGAGAAAGGAAAGACAAATGCGGAAAAAGGAAAAGAAACAGAGACCAAACATTGCACAATATTTGAGGAGATATAAATTGTGGATCTTCTTATATGCCTTTTTCTATGTGATTGCCAGCGTGGGAGATGTATTCTTTACAATTCTTCTTGCAAGGTCGGTTGAACTTATCACAGTTGCGAAATATAAAAACGCAATAATTACTGTTGCAATTGTGATTGGAATAAACATTGTTCAGCGTGTTTGTTGGTATCTTTGCAGTTACATATATTATAAGAAAGCAAACAAGATCATGTCAGAACTTAACCTTGATCTTGCAAAGCAGGCGTTTAAACTTAATTCAAAGACTTTCAATGACCATGACACTGGCACATTTGTGCAAAGAATTGTGGATGACCCAGCGAGAATTGTTGATAGTCTTGCCACTGTGATTGATGTTGTGATGAACATGGCGACAACAATTGTTATGTTCATCTACATCGCAACGCTCAATGTGTATGTCTCAATTGCGTTTGTTGGAATTGTCATTATCGCATTTGTTATTGAGTATTACAGAGTTAAATTTAGAAGAAAGCATAGAGGGATTGTCAGAAAAAAGAACGACAAAGTTAATTCGCTTACAACAGAAATTGTGCGCAGTGAGAAAGATATTAAATCTCTTGGACTTGAGGAAAAGTTGAGTGAAGTTTCCAAAGAAAACTATGAGGATTATCGCAGGGCAAGATATAAACTTGACATGACAGGAACAAATCTTGGAAGTGCAAGAAATGCCATCATAGGCATTGGAACTCTCCTCACTCTCATTTTGGGAATTTATCTGAGAGAACTTGGTCTTATCACTCTTGCAACCTATATGATTATCTATTCAAACCGTGGTTCGGTTTGGGATTTGGTTTGGAACATTGGACAACTTACCAACTTAATTGTTGACATAAGAGTTTCGCATGATAGAATGTTTTCACTCTATGACGAACACGAATTCGTGACAGAAAAGTTTGGTGAAAAATCTATTGACAATGTTATCGGAGAAATTGAATTTAAAAATGTTTCATACACTTTCAGAGAATATGAATTTAAGAGGAAACAGAAAAAAGCAAGAAAGGGAAAAGAGGGAAAAATTGATTATAGTGTGCCAGCGGAGAAAAACTTGGTCAGTGAAAATCGCATATTTAAAGATTTGTCCTTTAAGATAACTCCAAATACAACGGTTGCATTTGTTGGAAAGAGTGGTAGTGGAAAATCCACAATTTTGAATTTGATGTCAAAAATGTATGTGGTGGACGATGGAGAAGTCTTGATTGACAATGTCAACATTAATGACCTTGATAAACAAACTTTGAGAAGAACAATTTCTCTTGTTAACCAATTTCCATATATTTTTGACATGACAATTAAAGAGAATCTGCTTTTGGCGAAAGGGGATGCAACAGAGGAAGAAATTGCCGATGCTGTTGAGAAGGCGTCACTTAAAGAGTTTGTTGATACTTTGCCAAAAGGCATCGATACAAGAGTTGGAGAAAGTGGCATCAAACTTTCAGGGGGACAGAAGCAAAGGCTTGCAATTGCAAGGGCGCTTCTTCGAAATTCTCCAATTATAATTTTTGATGAAAGTACTTCAAGCCTTGATAACTTTGCTCAAGAAGAAGTTAAAAAGAGCATTGATGGGCTTAAAGGAAAGAGCACAATTGTCATTGTTGCTCACAGACTTTCAACAATCAAAAATGTTGACAAGATTTTCTTCCTTGAAAATGGTGAAATAGTGGACGAAGGCTCATTTGAATCGCTCTTTAAGAAAAATAAGAATTTCAAAGCAATGTTTTTGGCCGAGAATATATAAAGATTAAAACAAGCGAGAATATCGCTTGTTTTTTATTTATTTTGAATTTTTTTGAGCAAAAAAAGCCCATAAATTGACTATTTTTTCGCTTTTTTTAACTATTTTTTGGAAACATCTTGACAAAATCCCCCCCCCGTGTATAATAGAGGATGTAAAGGGCGAAGCCCTTAAAAATAGGAGGGAAAATGGATATTAAAGAATATTTTGAGGAGAGAATCTCAAAAAGAGAGACAGAGCTTGAAGAAATAAGATTAAGAAGAGAAAAGGAAATTACGCAAATAGGATTCGATAGAGAGGATATAAGAGTAAGTCCTTTAGTTCCAGAAAAAACAGATACCCTTGAGAAACTTAAAGCTGCAAATGGTCGACAGGTCAAAGTTTATTCAAATGGTTGGAATAGCACTGGAACGCTTGATTTTGATGGCAGAATAAATGTTGATGGAACAAGTTATCCTGTTATCGGCAGTGCTGGTTCTGAAGTTTTGAAAGTTGTTGATCTTGAAACAAATGAGCTTATTTTTGAAAACAAATATGTATTCAGATCTACAGTTTATCAAACAGCAATGCTTTTGGGTAGACAAGCTGGTCTGGAAGAAGCGCAAGCAAGAATTGATTCTGAAAGACGTTCAATTCAATTTTGGGAGAAAGATTTGCAAGACTTGAAAGATGGTTATGCAAAAGTGCCAGAGTATATTGAAAAGGGTAATAAACTTATTTATCCACAACGCAAAGAGGAATGGGAGAAATGTGTTTGTACAAGACTTTCAGACCTTTATAGTGGTATGGACCTTGACAACGCTCTTCAAATTATGGAAGCGCTTGATAACGGAGTAACTGTAGAAGAAGCTGGAAAACTTGTGGACGATGGACACTCTGGAATGAGTTATGGCGTGACAATGTCAATCGTTTTGACATTCTCAAAGAGAGGCGTTGAATTCTGCAAAGCTATGAATAGTGATTATAAATATGATCTTGAGCATGATTCAGAAAGAGCTGCAAAATGGGAGGCTAGATTTGCAGAAGTTGATGCACAAAATCAACAATATGCAAAAGCTGAAAAAGGCAATGATGGAAAAGGCGAAGATGGCGGAAAGAAATAAACTAAAACTATAAAAACTTGGGGTGACCCAAGTTTTTTATTTGAAAAAGTTGTGAAAGAAAATTCTTTTTGTTATAATCATGTCGTATTATTTTTACAGAGGAAAAAATTATGTATATAAATGTCAATAAGAAATGGCAACCAATTCTTGACGGAGCAATGATTGTCATTGGTTGCTTTGTTATGGGTTTTGCCTTTTCGGTTTTCTTTGAGCCAAACAACATTTCAACTGGTGGGTTTTCAGGAATTGCGATGATGATCAATTCTCTTCTTCACAAAGTCGGTGTCAAATTTATAAATTCTTCAATTATCTATCTTGTGATGAACCTTATTCTTTATCTCATTGCGGTTAAATCTCTTGGAAAGCGTTTTGCAATCACAGCACTTCTTGGAATTGCGTCTTTTTCTGGGGCAATGCAAATTTTTGCACTCATTCCAAAGTTTGCTGATTTTGATTTGATTGTTTCAGCCATTTTTGGTGGAGTTATGTTGGGCTTTGGAGTTGGTCTTGTTGTACGTTTTGGAGGTTCGACAGGTGGAAGCGACATGATTGCTTGCATGGTGAGAAAAAGACGTCCAAAAGCACATGTTGGAAGAATTGTTGTTTGCATTGATGTTTTGGTTGTTGCGGCGACCCTTGTTGTCTATAAAAATGGTGTTGAACTTTTACCTTACACAATCATTGCTCTTGCAATAAATTCGTTTATGGTGGATTATGTCATTGATGGCTATAAGCAAGCAAAAGCATACACAATCATCACAAACCATCCTAAAGAGGTGTCAGAGGCAATTCGAGATAATCTTTATCGAAGTTGCACCATAAGTGATGTGAAGGGCATGATGGATGATTCAGAGAAAAAATGCCTTGTTTGTTTGATTGGAAAATATCAAGCAGGAACCATGAAACAAGTTATTTCTGAGGTTGACCCAAAAGCTTTTGTTTACGCTGTGCCAGTGCATGAAATCATAGGTGAGTGGAGATCTGACAGCCAGATAAGAGAAATTGGACACAAAAGTGCAAAAAACACTGAAGAAAAAACTGCAAAAAAGAAGTTTGCAAAGCAAAATGAAAAATTGGAGGTTGCATCTTCAGAGGGAATTGAAACAATTGTTACAAGCTTGGAAAAGGTTCAAGCTGAAAAGATGTCAGAAAACAAGAAGAAAGGAAAGGCTTCCAAGAGTATGAAACCTGGAAAGAAGAAAGAGCCTTCATCACAAACAGAAGAAAAAAAGTAAGCAATATGCTTACTTTTTATTTTTGTTTTTAGATTTTTTTTGATGCATCAAAAAGCATTTGTTCCATTTTATTCATGCACTCATCAAGGTCAAATTTGTTTGCATTTTCATAATATTTTTGTTCACAAATTTTCTTTTCCTTGGGATTGTCCAACCAAAAATCAATCACCTTTGCAAGGTCTTTTGGGTCTCGCTTTTTGAAAATGCAACGCTCATCAACAGCAAATTCTTTTGTGGCAGAAAGTTTTGAGTTTGAAACTATGGTGAGTTTTCCACATGCAACTGCTTCAAGACAGGCTATTCCTTCAAGTTCAACATCAGCAGGGTGAACATAGAGGTCGCAATAATTGAGAGCGTCGATGATTTCTTCTCGTGGAAAAACTTTCAAAATTGGTTGAATTGGAAGTTTTTTTGAAAGCTTTTTATATTGTTTTTCCTTTGGGCCAAGTCCAGCCAAGATTATTTGAATTTTATCTTTGTATTTTGATTGTGCAACTGCCTTTATGAGTGTGTCTTGAGATTTCTCTCTTCCATATCTTCTAGTTGAGAGGATGACGATTTTGTCTTTCAATTCCTCAGGTTTTGGAACATCTCTTTTTTTGACATAGTTATGCACGCCATTTGATATGACATAACCATTTGTGATTTTTTTGACATTAGTTTCAAAAACGCCTCTGATGAAGTCAGTTGGATAGTGAATTGCACTGCAATAACGATATAAGTGGTTATAGATATATTTATAAACGGCATAGTTTGCCAACCACAATTTGTCCAGTTTGAGATGTGAGGTTAAGTTTTCCGCTTGCATGTGAAAACCGGCTGTGATTGGAATGTCCATCTTTTTCGCAATTTTTGCAGTGGCAAGTCCCAGTCCAAGTGGAACTATGATATGAACAACATCTGCACCAAGCAGTGCTTGCTTAATTATTCTTTTGTCTGGCTTTGCGAGTGATACTCCAACTTTTTTGACATAGTCATTGAGAGGCTTTCCGAAATTGTGGACTGGCACAACAAAATAGCCTTCTTTTCCCATCATATCAATTTCAGGACAAAGAACTCTCACTTCGTGACCTTTTTCTTTTAAAGAATTGATTAAATTTCGTGCGGCGACAACAGTGCCATTTGTTTCAGCACCCAAAACATCGCAGACGACGGTTATGACCATAAAAATCTCTCCTCTTCTAATTTTTCTTTTTTTATTATAAAAAAATGGAAAGGTTTTGTAAAATAAATAAATAAATTTTTGAAATTTTTAATGCATGGGTTAATTCATAAATTTTTCAGTGCTGTTTATTATTTTATTTTCAAAAGAAATTTTGATAAAAAACAATAGATATGTGCGTTTTTTATGTTATAATACAATTATGGAAAAGATAGATTTAATTGATAATAGTGGAAATTTAACTGGGGAGACTCGAGATAGAAAAAGTGTTCATAAATATGGACTGTTGCACCATGCTAGCGGTGTGATTGTTGTATCTGAATCAATCGGGGGGGGGCTACAAGATTTTATCTCAACAGAGGTCATTTAAAAAGGAGAAGAATGCAGGGCTTTGGGATATGTCCGCAAGTGGACATGTTGAATCTGGTGAGACTCCAATATCTTCTTTGCTTCGTGAGATAGAGGAAGAAATTGGGCTTGAAATAGAAGCGGAGCGACTTAATTTGCTTGGTAAATTTTGGAGAAATGAAATTTATAGAGAGGATTTTATAGAGAATGAATTGGATTATATCTACATTGCATATTTGGATGTTGATGTATCTAAGATAAGTTTGCAGAAAGAAGAAGTTGAAAGTATTGCGTGGATTCCACTTGATAAATTTAAAGAGATGATAAAAAGTGGAAAAGTTGTGAGGCGTGAAGAGGTCTGGAAAGAGCTGTTTAATACTCTAGAAAGACATAAATCTGAATATTAAAGATTTGCTGTCACATATTTTTATTTGGAATAAAAAATGCAATTATTTATTTGTGATGTCGAATACGGCGATTTGTAAAAACATGCAAAAACGCATGTTTTTTCTTTAAAAAGTGCAGTTTTTTGTTAAAAAGTGCGATTTTTGCGCTTTTTTGAAGAAAGATAGAGGTGTCGTTGTTATGTTCAATTTATGTGTCGTTAGTGTGCCAAGTTAGAGATTCTTCATTGTGACCACCAATGTCATTCTGCATTTTCCTTTGGAAAATCTCTCACCGCATATGCTCCTTGTTTGGGTGGGCGCAGAGTGGAAGAATCTGGGCGGTCACAATGAGTATGACAGGGGGAATGTTATATAATGAAAATCTTTATTTTATAGTTTTATTATATTATATATACACGCGTGTAAGGGTTAAAAAAGAGGATTTTGAGCCTTAAAAACTTTTTTAAATATTTCTTTTTTCTTGTGAAAAACCATTGACAATGCTAAGGCGGTTTGTTATAATAAGAGTGCTGTTATTTAGGGGCGATACGCAAGGTTACCAAACACTTACGCTAGCAGTGAGTTGGAAAATTTGCGAGGACCTAGTCTTGGTCAACAGAACCGAGGCGACCGAAATGACATTTTTTTAAGTCAAACAGCATGACACACACGGACTAGTGTTCGACAATTAAGATTTGTTTGTGGGAACAAAGAAAAATTGTTGAATGGGGATAAGTCTGTTAAAAAAATGCAACTTTCGGATTTGCTATTACAGGAGGTAAGAAAAAAGAAAATGGCAACACAAAAAATGAGAATTAAACTTAGAGCCTATGAACACACACTCATTGATGAAGCATGTAAGAGAATTATCGAAACTGCTGGAAAGAATGGTGCAAAAGTTTCTGGCCCTATCCCACTTCCAACTGACAGAGAAGTGGTTACAATCATCCGTTCTCCACACAAGTACAAAGACTCGAGAGAACAATTTGAAAGCAAAACCCACAAAAGATTGATTGATATTTATAATCCAACCAACAAGGCTATTGATGCTCTTATGAAGCTTGAATTGCCTGCAGGTGTTGAGATTAATATCAAGCTGTAGGAGGTAAAGAAAAGTGAAAGCAATATTGGGTAAGAAGCTTGGCATGACACAAGTCTTTACTGATGACGGCTTGGTTATTCCAGTGACAGTTGTTGAAGCTGGTCCTATGACAGTTGTTCAAAAGAAAACTGCAGAGGTTGATGGCTATGAAGCACAAGTTTGTGCTTTTGGCAAAAAGACAAAAAATGTGACAAAACCTGAAAAGGGTTTGTTTGACAAGGCAAAGGTTGAAGCTTGCAAAGTTTTGAAAGAATTTAACCTTGATGGAAATTTGGAAGTTGGTGCAGTTGTTAAAGCTGACATCTTCTCCGTAAAAGACAGAGTTGATGTTTGTGGACTTTCAAAAGGTCATGGTTTCTCTGGTGTTATCAAGAGATGGAACCAACACAGACTTAAGATGACTCATGGAACTGGACCTGTTCACAGAGAAGTTGGTTCTATGAGTGCAAACTCAACACCATCTCGTGTTTTCAAAAACAAACATTTGCCTGGACAATATGGAAACGAGAAAGTTACCATCCAAAACTTGGAAATCGTTAAAGTCGATGCAGATAGAAACTTGCTTTTGATCAAAGGTAATGTTCCTGGTGCAAAAGGAGCAATCCTTACGATCAGAGAATCAGTTAAGGCTGGCAAATAAGGAGAGAGAAAATGGCTAACGTTAAAGTTTATAATATGAAAGCCGAAGAAGTTGGTTCTTTGAAACTTAAGGACGAAGTTTTCGGCGTTGAATATAACGAACCTCTCATTCACGAAGTAGTTGTTGCTTACAACGCAAACCAAAGACAAGGAAATAAGAGCGCTCTTACAAGAAGTGAAGTTAGAGGACATGCTGCAAAGCCTTACAGACAAAAAGGCACAGGCAGAGCAAGACAAGGTTCTACAAAAGGACCACAATTTACTGGTGGTGGAGTTGTTTTTGCTCCAAAGCCAAGAGACTTCTCAAAGAAAGTCAACAAACAAGCAAAAAGAACAGCACTTCTTTCTGCAATCAGTGCAAAACTTGCTCAAAAAGAACTTACTGTTCTTGACAAGTTTGAAATTGCAAGTGCAAAGACAAAAGATGCTGCGGCATTTTTGAATGCATTCAAGTTTGATGGTTCAGTTTTGGTTGTTTCAACTGCAAACACTGAAAAAGAACTTCGTGCAACAAGCAACATTGAAAAGCTTGACATTGTGAATGTTGAACTTCTCAATGTTTATGAAGTTGTATCAAACAGAAATGTTGTGCTTACTAAAGAAGCTGTTAAATATCTCGAGGAGGTCAACGCATAATGGAAGCAAATGAAGTTATTATCAGACCAATTCTCACTGAAAAGAGTTACAGTGGAATTCAAAACAAAATTTACAGCTTTGTTGTAAACAAAAAGTCAAACAAGGTTGAAATTGCACAAGCTGTTGAAAAAATGTTCAATGTTGAAGTGGCAAAAGTAAATACAATTGTTGTTAAGGGTCACAAAAAGTCTCAAAACACAAAGCAAGGAAGAACTGTTGGCAGAACAAGCGATTACAAAAAAGCAATCGTGACACTCACTGAAAAGTCAAAGCCAATCGCATTCTTCGAAAGCTTATCTTAATAGGAGGAGAAAATGGCTATAGTTAAAAGTAATCCAACTTCTGCTGGAAGAAGATTCTATTCAAAACTTTCAACAGAAGAATTGACAAAGAAAGAACCTGAAAAGTCTCTCCTTGCTGTTAAGAAAAAACACGCTGGAAGAAATGCTTCAGGAAAGGTTACTGTTCGTCATCAAGGCGGCGGAAACAGACAGAAGTATCGTATTATCGACTTCAAAAGAAATAAAGATGGCATTCCTGCAAAGGTTGTTGCCATTGAATATGACCCAAACAGAACTGCTTATATCGCACTTCTTTCTTACAAAGACGGAGAAAAGAGATACATCATTGCTCCAGTAGGACTTAAGGTTGGCGACACTCTTATGAGTGGAAGCGGAAGCGAAATCAGAGTTGGAAACAATCTTCCTCTTTCTGATATCCCTGTTGGTTCACTTATTCACAACATCGAACTTGAACCAAAGAAAGGTGGGCAAATGGCTCGTTCTGCTGGTGCTGAAGTTCAACTTATGGCTAAAGAAGGAAAATATGCAACACTTAAGCTTCCTTCAGGGGAAATGAGAAAAGTTTTGCTTGCTTGCCGTGCAACAATCGGAACAGTTGGCAATCTTGATCACGAGCTTGTTTCTCTTGGTAAAGCAGGAAGAAAGAGACACATGGGAGTTCGTCCATCAGTTCGTGGTGTTGTTATGAACCCTAATGATCACCCACACGGTGGTGGTGAAGGAAAGAGCCCAGTCGGCATGAAATCACCAGTTACACCTTGGGGCAAACCTGCTCTTGGTCTTAAGACAAGAAAAAAGAAAAACAAATCTGACCGTTTGATGGTTAAGAGAGTAAATTAGGAGGCTAGAAAATGAGTAAAGAAATTAAGAAGCCTTATGTAAGCCCTAAACTTATGAAAAAAGTTGCGCAGATGTCTGAAAGCGGAATCAAAAAACCAATCAAAACTTGGTCAAGAACATCTACAATTTATCCAGAATTTATCGGTTTTACATTTGCTGTTCACAATGGCAAAAAACACATTCCAGTTTATGTTACAGCTGACATGGTTGGACACAAACTTGGAGAATTCTCTTTGACAAGAACATTCAAAGGACATGCAGGTCAAAAACAGACTGCAAAAAGAAAGTAAGAGGGGAAGAGGAAATGGCTACAAGAATAAGACAAAAAGCAGAGAAAAGAGCTGCTAATAAAGATAATCGTCCTTATGCTGTTGCAAAAGACATTCGCATGAGTTCTTCAAAAGTAAGAATTGTTCTTTCGCAAATCAGAGGGAAGAAAGCAAATGAAGCGGTTGCTCTTCTTGCGTACATGCCACAAGCAGGTGCTGCAGAATCTCTTAAGGTTCTTAAGAGTGCAATTGCCAATGCTGAAAACAACAAAGGTTTGTCAGCTGACAATCTTTATGTTGCTGAATGTTATGCAACTTCTGGCCCAATCATGAAGAGAATTTCTTTCAGGGCAAGAGGCAGAGCTGACAGAATTTTGAAAAGAACTTGTCACATCACTGTTGTGCTTGACGAGTTGAAGGAGGCAAAATAATGGGACAAAAAGTTAATCCAATAGGACTCAGACTTGGAATCAACAAAGATTGGCAATCAACTTGGTATGCCAACAAGAAAGATTTTGCCGCAAATCTTAAAGAAGATCATGAAATAAGAGAATATTTCAAGAAAAAACATGCCGCATCTGGAGTTTCAGAAGTGGTTATCAAAAGAACTGAAAACAAACTTGAAGTTGACATTTTTACAGGGAAACCTGGTATGATTATCGGCACAAAGGGTGCTGGAATCGAAGCAATCAAAAAGGATCTGAGCAAACTTGTTCGTCCAGTTAAAGTGCTTGCTTTGAATGTCAAAGAAGTTAAGAAACCAGACCTTGATGCAAGACTTGTTGCTGATTCTATTGCGCAACAACTTGAAAAACGTGTTGCTTGGAGAAGAGCTCTCAAAATGGCAATGCAAAGAGTTATGAAGGCTGGAGCAAAAGGTTGCAAGGTTCAAGTTAGTGGTGTTATCGACGGAGCAAACACAATTGCAAGAACTGAAAAGTATATGGAAGGATCTCTTCCACTTCACACTCTTCGTGCTGACATTGATTATGCTGAAACTGCTGCATACACAAACTATGGAAAACTTGGAATCAAATGCTGGATTTACAAAGGCGAAATTTTGTCTAAACAATCCATAAAGGAGGACAAGAATAATGTTAATGCCTAAGAGAGTTAAGAGAAGAAAAGTTCACAGAGGCAGAATGACTGGAAAGGCAATGAGAGGAAACACTCTTGCTTATGGTACTTATGGTATGGTTGCTCTTGAACCATGTTGGATCAAGTCAAACCAAATCGAATCTGCCCGTATCGCTCTTACAAGATATATCAAACGTGGTGGTAAAGTTTGGATCAAAATTTTCCCAGACAAGCCAGTAACAAAGAAACCTGCTGACACTCGTATGGGTTCTGGTAAAGGAAATCCAGAGTTCTGGGTTGCAGTGGTTAAACCAGGCAGAGTTCTTTTCGAAATTGAAGGTGTAAGCGAACCAGTTGCCAGAGAAGCTTTGAGACTTGCTGGAAACAAACTTCCTTGCAAAACAAAATTCGTGAAGAAAGAAGAAACTGCTGCCGCAGTCGAAGGTGGTGAGTAGAATGAAAAATGAAGAAATCAAAACATTGGATTTGCAGCAATTGAATTCAAGACTTAAAGAACTTAAGAATGAACTCTTTAATCTTCGTTTTTCAAATGCTACAAGAAGCTTGGCAAACCCTCTTGAAATCAGAAATGTAAGAAGAGAAATTGCCAGAGTTCAAACTGCAATAAGAGCAAAAGAAATTGCAAATGGAGGAAATGACAATGGTAGAAACTAGAAACGTGAGAAACACAAGACAAGGTATTGTTGTCAGCACTGACATGGAAAAAACCGTTGTCGTAAAAGTTACTTACATGGTAAAAACTCCAAAAATCGGAAAAGTCGTAAAGCAAACAAAGAAATTCAAAGCACACGATGAGAAAAATGAGTGTGGTGTTGGTGACACAGTTTTGATTCAAGAAACTCGTCCACTTTCAAAGACAAAATACCACAGAGTTGTTAAGATCATCGAAAAAGCTAAATAAGGAAGGTGAATTATGGTACAACCTCAAACAAGACTTAAAGTTGCTGACAACACTGGTGCAAAAGAAATTATGTGTATCAGAGTTCTTGGTGGTTCTTTCAGAAGAAGCGGTAACATCGGTGATATCATCGTTGCTTCTGTGAAGAAAGCTATTCCTGGTGGAAATGTTAAGAAGGGTGATGTTGTTAAGGCTGTTGTAGTCAGAACAACAAAAGGTTTGAACAGACCTGATGGTTCACATATCCGTTTCGATGACAACGCTGCAGTTATCATTGACAACCAAAAACAACCAAAAGGCACTCGTGTGTTTGGACCTATCGCAAGAGAACTTCGTGACAAGGGTTATATGAAAATTATTTCTCTTGCTCCAGAAGTTATTTAAAAGGAGAAACGTCTATGAGTATGACAGTTAAGAAAGGTGACAACGTTTTGGTTGTTACTGGAAAAGATAAAGGCAAAACTGGCAAAGTGACCGAAGTTTCTCCAAAATCAAACAAAGTTTTAGTTGACGGAGTAAACATCGTTACGAAACACCAAAAAGCAAGAAAGCAAGACGAAAAGAGCCAAATCGTTAAGAAAAACGCTCCAATCGAAGCTTCAAATGTTATGGTTGTTTGCCCAAATTGTGGCAAGGCAACAAGAGTTGCACACAGCGTGGTTGGCGGGAAGAAAGTTAGAACTTGCAAAAAATGTTCTGGCGCTCTTGACAAAGAATACGTTAAGGTTGCAAAGAAAGAAGCAAAAAAAGAAGTCGCAAAGAAGGAGACTGCTGTTAAGGCTGAACCTGCAAAAAAAGAAACGGTTGCAAAAACAAAACCTGCTACAGCTTCAAAAAGCACTGCAGTGAAGAGTGCAACAGCGGCTAAAAAACCTGCTTCAACAACACAAAAGTCGAAAAAAACAACTTCTGATAAAGCAGAATAGGTGGTAGAACATGAAAGAACAAAACCAAACAGCAAAACGTTATAGAGAAGAAATCGTTCCTGCTCTCATGAAAGAGTTTGGATACAAGAATGTCAACGAAGCTCCAAAACTTGTGAAAATCGTTCTCAATATGGGGCTTGGTGATGTGAAAGATAACTCTAAATCGTTCAACACTGCAGTTGATGAATTGACATTGATTGCTGGACAAAAACCTGTTGCAACAAAAGCAAAGAAAGCCATCTCAAACTTCAAGGTTAGAGCTGGAATGAAGATTGGCGCAAAAGTTACTCTTCGTGGAACAAGAATGTATGAATTCTTCGACAGACTTGTTGCAGTTGCTCTTCCAAGAGTGAGAGACTTCAGAGGCGTTTCTGACAAGTCTTTTGATGGAAAAGGTAATTATGCAATGGGCATCAAAGAACAACTTATCTTCCCAGAAATCTCTTATGATAAGGTGGAGAAGATCAGAGGTCTTGATGTAGCTTTCATTACCACTGCTAAAACAGATGCAGAGGCAAAAGCACTTTTGAAGGCACTTGGTTTGCCTTTCAGCAAGTAGGAGGATGTTCAAATGGCAAAAAAATCAATGATTGCAAAGCAAAAAAGAACACAAAAATTTAAGTCAAGAGAATACACTCGTTGCTCTATCTGCGGAAGACCACACGCAGTTCTTCGTAAGTATGGGATTTGCAGAGTTTGCTTTAGAGAAATGGCTAATCGTGGGGAAATCCCTGGCGTGAAAAAGTCAAGTTGGTAAGGAGGGAATTATGTTTGTTACAGACCCAATCGCAGATATGTTGACTCGTCTTCGCAATGCAATAAGTGCAAAGCACAAGACTGTTGAAGTTCCTGCATCAAAAGAAAAATTAGAAATTGTTAAAATCCTTTTGGAAGAAGGTTATATCACAGAATACAAACTTGTAGATTCTGGTGCGTTCAAAAACATTGAAATCACAATCAAATATGATGAACATGGACAAAGTGTCATCCAAGGTTTGAAGAGAATTTCAAAACCTGGTCTTAGAATTTATTCTGACAAAGACAATCTTCCAAAAGTTATAAGTGGGCTTGGAATTGCCATCATTTCAACAAGCAAAGGAATTGTTACTGACAAAGTGGCTCGTTCTTTGAATGTTGGTGGCGAAGTACTTGCTTATGTATGGTAGGAGGTCGATTATGTCAAGAATAGGAAATAAACCAATCAAACTTGAAAACGGCGTTACTTTTGAAAGAGATGGAGATGTTGTCACTGTTTCTGGAAGCAAAGGAAAGCTCACTCAAGAAATCGACAGAAATATCAAAACCGAAGTTAAAGACAACGAAATTCACTTCACTTTTGAAGATCCAGCATTCAATGCAAAACAAGGACTTGCAAGAGCTCTTGTAAACAACATGGTTGTTGGGGTTTCAAAAGGCTGGGAAAAGAAACTTGTAATCGCAGGTGTAGGTTATAAGGCTCAAGTGAGCGGAAGCAAACTTGTTATGAACCTTGGATATTCTCACCAAGTTGAAGTTGAAATTCCATCGGATTTGAAAGTTGCTTGCACTTCACCAACTGAAATTGTGGTTTCAGGCATTGACAAACAAAAAGTTGGTCAATTCTGTGCCAATGTCAGAGCAAAGAGACCTTATGAACCTTATCATGGTTATGGTGTACATGTTGATGGTGAAAAACTTATCAGAAAAGTTGGTAAGGCTGCTGGAAAAGGCAAGAAGTAAGAGGAGAATAGGAAATGATTACTGTTAAAGATAAGAACAAAGACAGAGTTGTTCGTCATAAGAGAGTAAGAAAAATTGTTACTGGAACAGCTCAAAGACCAAGACTTAACGTTTATAGAAGTCTTAACAATATCTATGCTCAAATCATTGATGATTCAAATGGCAAAACCATTGTTTCTGCTTCTACCCTTGACAAAGAAGTGGTTGAACTTATCAAAGATAAAAACAAGACTGAAGCTGCAAGAATTGTAGGTGAAGTTGTTGGAAAAAGAGCAAAAGCAAAGAAAATTAAAGAAGTCGTTTTTGATAGAGGTGGATACCTTTATACAGGAAGAGTTCAAGCAGTTGCTGATGGCGCAAGAGCATCAGGACTGGAATTTTAGGAGGAATGTATGGCAGAAGAAGTTAAGAAAAATAAAGCTGAAAAACCTCAAAATGGCCCTCGTCGTGAAAGACCTGCAAAGAGAGAAGAAAACGACGGAATGGACAAAAGACTTGTTCATGTTAGAAGAGTCACAAAGGTTGTTAAAGGCGGAAGAACTATGCGTTTCTCTGCACTTGTTGTCATTGGTGATGGCAAGGGCAACGTTGGAATGGGAATTGGCAAAGCCAATGAAGTTCCAAACGCAATCGACAAGGCGACAGTTGTTGCCAAGAAAAATATGAAGAAAATTTCTATTGTTGACGGCACAATCCCACACGAAACAATTGGAAAATTTAGCACAACAAATATCTTGATGCTCCCAGCTGAAGAAGGTCACGGAGTTATCGCCGGTGGTGCTGCCAGAGCGGTTTTGGAAGTTGCTGGCGTAAAGAACATTGTGACTAAAATCCATGGTTCAACAAACAGAATCAACGTTGTTCGTGCAACATTAAACGGTCTTCTTTCTCTTAAAACCAGAGAAGAAATCGCTGCTCGTCGTGGCAAGAAGCCAGAAGAAATTTAATCGGAGGGCGTCGTGAAAAAAGAAAAGACATTGAAAGTTACTTGGGTAAAAAGTGCCATTGGTTACAACAAAAACCAAATGAAAATCATGGAAGCACTTGGATTTAAGAAACTTAATCAAACTAGAATTTTACCAGACAACGCAAGCATTCGTGGAAGTTTGTTCCATGTTAAGCACTTGGTTGAAGTGGTTGAGGAGTAGATTATGAAAATAGAAAATCTTAAACCTGCCAATGGCTCAAAAACTCAAAAAGTTAGAGTTGGAAGAGGTATTGGTTCTGGTCTCGGCAAAACTTCTGGCAGAGGACACAAAGGACAATGGGCCAGAAGTGGTGGCGGTGTTAAGGCTGGATTTGAAGGCGGAAACATCCCTATGATTAGAAAAATCCCTATTCGTGGGTTCAACAATTACAACTTCCGCAAAGTTTACGCAACTGTAAACGTAGGCGACCTTGAAATTTTTGAAGCAAACACTGAAGTTACTGAAGAGCTTTTGTATGAAACAAGAGTGATTGGAAAGCGTGCTCCATACGGACTTAAAGTTTTGGGAAATGGAGAACTTACAAAACCTCTTACGATCAAAGCTGCAAAGGCAACAAAGTCTGCAATTGAAAAAATTGAAAAAGCAGGTGGAAAATTTATTGTTGAGGAGTAATATATGTTTAAAACTCTCGTAAATGCTTTTAAAGTTAAAGACTTAAGAAAGAAAATCCTCATCACTTTGGGGCTTCTCATTCTTTACAGAGTGGGTTGTGCTTTGATTTGCCCAGGGTTTGACACTGATGCTATCAGAAGCGAGATGTCATCTCAAACTGGTGGAACAAGTTTCTTTGGGCTTATGAATTTGCTTTCTGGTGATGCGTTGTCAAACATGTCAATCCTTGCTCTTGGCGTTTCGCCATATATCACAGCATCGATTGTTATTCAGCTTCTTGCTGTTGCAATCCCAAGTTTGCAAAATTTGTCAAAACAGGGTGAAGATGGCAGAAGAAAGATGAATTTCTACACACGCATTGCTGCACTTGTGCTTGCACTTGCTCAAGCAATCGGAATCGTTGTTTCATATAAGCATCTCATCAGCACTGCTCATGTCAACATTCCTCTTTGGCTTGCTGCCACAGGAATTGTGCTTATACTCACTGCTGGTGCAATGTTTACTGTTTGGCTTGGTGAAAAAATCACACAAATCGGCATTGGAAATGGAATGAGTTTGTTGATTTTTGTTGGTATCTTGTCATCTGCAGGCACAGGAATTGCTGCTGCTTTCAAAGAAGTAGGAAGAGATCTCAACAATCTCTGGACAGTCATCATCTATGTTGCTGCACTTGTTTTGGTGTTTGGATTTATCGTGTTTATGGATTGCTCTGAAAGAAGAGTAAACGTGAAATACGCAAAACAAATCAAAGGCAGAAAGATGTATGGTGGACAAGACACATTCATCCCAATCAGATTGAATGCTTCTGGCGTTATGCCAATCATCTTTGCATCATCACTTTTGACTTTGCCACAACTTATCATGAGCATTTTCTGGCCAAATTCAAAAGCGTTCTATTGGTATCAAAACTATATGGGAACAAACTCTTGGGTTTATATCGTTCTGCTTGCTCTGCTCATCTTCGCGTTCGCATTCTTCTATGCTCAAATCACATTTGACACTGAAGACATCAGCAGAAGATTGCAACAACAAGGTGGATTTATTCCTGGAATTAGACCTGGAAAAACCACTGCAGAATATCTTAAGAGAATTTCAACAAGAATCACATTATTTAGTGCTGTGTTCTTGGCGATTATTGCTCTTATTCCAAGTTTGGCATTTAAAGCAATCCCAGACAACTCAACATTTGCAAGCTTACTCAATGCATTCAGCACAACAGGACTTATGATCATGGTTTCTGTTGCTCTTGAATTTGAAAAGGGTTTGAGTGCACAGATGTTGATGAGAAACTACAAAGGATTTTTAGATTAGGATTTTTGCTGGCTTTTGGGAAAAACCTAAAGCCGGCAATGACCAAATCTAAATATAATCTTATCTTGTGGATTTTTCCACTAGCAACAAGCAAACAAAAAATTTGGTTTGCAAAATGGTATGGAGGTTATATGAACATCATATTGCTCGGGCCACAATTTTCTGGAAAAGGTACACTTGCAAGAAAAATGGTCAAGGATTTTGGATTTATTCAAATTTCACTTGGAGACCTTTTCAGAGAAAATATTCAAAAAGGGACAGAACTTGGGAAACTTGCACAAGGTTATATGAACCAAGGAATTCTTGTTCCAAACGAAGTGTCAATGAAAATTCTTGAAGAAAGGATGAAAGCTGAAGATTGTCAAAAAATGGGCGTAATTCTAGATGGCGTTCCAAGGACAACAGAGCAAGCAGAAATTCTTTCAACTTTTGCTAAGGTTGACGCTGTAATACTTTTGACATTACCTCGTGACGAAATCATGAGGAGATGTTTGGGAAGAAGAACATGCAGTAAATGTGGTGAAATTTACAATACTTCTTTCTATGACAAAAACACCTGCAAAGAATGTGGGGCACCATTGATTCAAAGGGATGACGATAACCCAGAATCAATTAAAACTCGTCTGGAAGTTTATGACAAAATGACGACACCACTCATAAACTTCTACGCTGATAAGTTGTTTGAGGTTGACAGCACAGACTCTTCAGCCGCATACGAACTTGTGAAAAACTTTCTGAAGGAGAATTTGAAGTGATTCAAAAGACCCCTGCCGAGATTGTGCTCATAAAGAAAGCTTGTGAAATCACCAGAGATGCACTTGTGTTTGCAAAAACACTTGTCAAAGCTGGTGCGACAACTTTTGATATTGACAAAGGGCTCGAAAAGTTTATAATAGATAGTGGTGGTACGCCTGCCTGCCTTGGTTATGAGGGATATCCAGCGGCAACTTGCATTTCAGTCAATGATGTGGTTGTGCATGGAATTCCAAGTGAAAAGGTTGTGCTTAAAGAAGGCGATATTGTCAGCATCGACATTGTGGTCAGATATAAGGGCTTCCATGGAGATGCGACAAGGACTTATCCTGTCGGTAAGATTTCGCAGGAGAAAGAAAAACTTGTCCGAGTCACAAAAGAATGTTTTTTCAAAGGAATTGAAAATATCAGAATTGGAGACAGGATTGGAAAGATTTCTCATGCTATTCAAACTCATGCAGAGAGCAATGGATTTTCGGTTGTCCGAGAACTCTGTGGGCATGGAATAGGTCGGCAGATGCATGAAGCACCATCAGTCATGAATTTCGGCAAAGAAACGGATGGCGTTGCAATTGCAGAAAATGCTGTGCTTGCAATTGAGCCAATGATCAATGCTGGTAAGAAAGAAATATGGCTATTGGATGATGGATGGGGTGTTGTTACTCGAGATGGACGACCTAGTGCCCATTATGAAAACACAGTGCTCTTTACCAAAAGTGGGGCAGAGGTGCTTACTTTGGAGAAAGATGATGAACATTTCTCAGGGTGACGTTGTTGTTGCCACTGCTGGCAAAGAGAAAAATCAAATTTTCGTTGTTTTGAAAACTGAAGGTGATTTTGTGTGGCTTGTTGATGGTAAGCGATTGAAAATTTCTAAACCGAAAAAAAAGAGCCTTAAACATGTTCAGAAGGCTTCAAAAATTGGGTTTGACAAAGAAGAACTCAAGACTGAACAAGAAAAAGTGAATTCATCATTGAGAAAATTTTTGAAAGAAAGGAGTCTTTATGTCCAAGGAAGATGTGATTGAATTTGAAGGAGTGGTGACAGAGGTTTTGCCAAGCATGACTTTTAAAGTTACTTTGTCAAACGGACATGTTATCACTGCATACATTTCAGGAAAACTTCGTCAAAACTTTATTAGGATTATCGAAGGCGACAAAGTGAAAATTGAGATGAGTCCATACGACCTCTCCAAAGGAAGAATTACTTGGAGAGACAAAGGTTAAAAAGGAGCAAAAAATGAAAGTCAGAGCATCTGTAAAACCAATGTGTGACCAATGTAAAGTTATCAAAAGAAACGGCAAAGTTATGGTTATCTGCCCAAAGAGTGCAAAACATAAGCAAGTTCAAGGCTAGGGCACTGTGTATCTTTTTAAAAGGTGACACAAGGTTTTTAGAAAAACCAAATTTTAAGTGTTTCTAATGAAACAACTATTGCAAAGTTACATCAAAAAGCGTCATTGACGCACAAGCAAAATAGGGAGCGGCTTAAACGCCCCAGAAAGAGGAGATTAAAAGATGGCAAGAATTGCTGGTGTTGACCTTCCAAGAGAAAAGAGATTGGAATATGGTTTGACTTATATTTACGGAATTGGTGTTGAAACATCAAGAAACATCTGCAAAGAAACTGGGATTTCTGAAGATGTCAGAGTTAAGGACTTGACAGAAGATCAAGTGGCAAAACTCCGTAACTATATCGAACACAACCTCATTGTTGAAGGTGAACTTAAATCAAAAGTAAGCATGAATATCAAGAAACTCAATGAAATTGGATGTTATCGTGGTATTCGTCACAGAAAAGGACTTCCAGTTCGTGGACAAAGCACAAAGAATAATGCTAGAACAAGAAAAGGTCCAAAGAAAATCGTTAGCGGAAGCTCTAAAAAAGGTAAATAAGAGGTAAAAGGATATGGCAAACGTTAAAAATTCAAACGCTAAAAAGAAAACTGTCAAAGCTAGAAAGAGAGTTAATAGAAACATTGACAAAGGTCAAGTGCATATCACAACCTCTTTCAACAACAATATCATCGTTTTCACTGACATGGAAGGAAATGTGATTTCTTCATGTTCATCAGGAAGACTTGGGCTTAAAGGCTCAAAAAAGAGCACTCCATTTGCTGCACAAACTTGTGTTGAAGAAGCAGGAAAAGTTGCTCTTGACAATGGAATGAAATCTGTTGAAGTTTATGTTAAAGGACCAGGAAATGGAAGAGAAAACGCAATTCGTTGCCTCTCTACACTTGGTTTCACTGTAACACTTATTAAGGATGTTTCTCCAATCGCTCATAACGGTTGCAGGCCTCCAAAAAGAAGAAGAATTTAAAAGGAGAGATGAAAAATGGCAAGAACTATTGAACCAGATTGCCGTCAATGTAGAAGAGAAGGACGCAAACTCTTCCTTAAAGGTGAAAGATGCACATCAAAGAAATGTGCTATGGAAAGAAGACCTGTTATCCCTGGACAACATGGTGCTTCAAGAAAGAGAGTTACAGAATACGGACTTCAACTTCGTGAAAAGCAAAAAGTTAAAAGAATGTATGGCATATTGGAAAAACAATTCCACAAATATTATGAAGACGCTTCAACAAGCAAGGGAGTTACTGGTGAAAACATGTTGTCTTTGATTGAAAGAAGACTTGACAATGTTGTATACCGTATGGGCATTGGTGCTTCAAGAGCGGAATGTCGTCAAATCGTAAACCATGGACACATTTGTGTGAATGGAAAGAGAGTTACAATCGCATCTTACAGAGTTAAGATTGGTGACGAAATCAGCGTAAAAGAAAATAAGAAAGAACTTGATATGTTCAAAGACCTCAAAGGTATGAAAATTGTTATGCCAAAATGGCTTGAGTTTAATACAGAGACTTTGAGTGGAAAAATTCTTGCTCTTCCAACAAGAGAAGATATTGACACTGATATCAAAGAACAACTTATTGTTGAATTGTATTCAAGATAATATTAGGGGGATTTTATTATGATGGAAATGGAAAAGCCAAGAATTACTTGTGAAGAAACCGATGGTGGACAATATGCAAGGTTTGTCGTTGAACCACTTGAAAAAGGTTATGGTATCACTCTTGGAAACTGCATGAGAAGAACACTTTTGTCTTCTCTTCCAGGATCAGCAGTTATCGCTTTCAGAATTGCTGGTGTCGCACATGAATTCTCAACAATTCGTGGTGTGGCAGAGGATGTTGTTGACATCGTTTTGAACTTGAAAGGACTTGCAGTAAAATGCTCTGAACAAGACAGAAATTTTGTGACATACCTCAAAATCAGAAAAAATGGTGCTGGCGAGGTTACTGCAAAAGATTTCGAACCAAATGACCAAGTTGAAGTTCTCAATCCAGACCTTCATATCTGCACAATGGATGATGGCGCTGTGCTTGATATGGATGTTATGATTGGTAATGGTCGTGGTTATGTGACAAGTGAAGCAAACAAGAGTAAATATGACAACATCGACTTCATCGCTGTTGACAGCATTTTCTCACCAGTTAAAAAGGTTAATTTCAGTGTGGATGCAACTCGTGTAGGTCAAAGCATTGACTATGACAAGTTGACACTTGAAGTTACAACAAACGGAACAACATCTGCAAGAGAAATTGTCAGCCTTGCTGGAAAGATTGTCAATGAACATGTGAATTTGTTCATCGAACTTTGTTCAGAAATGGGCGATATGTCAATTTTGGTTTCAAAAGAAGAAGATAAACAAGTGAAACTTATGGAACTTCCAATTGAAGAAATGGATCTTTCCGTTCGTTCTTACAACTGCCTCAAGCGTGCAGGAATCAACACTATTCAAGACCTTCTCAAAAAGTCTAGAAATGACATGTTCAAAGTCAGAAACCTTGGAGCAAAGTCTGTTGAAGAAGTTATTCAAAAACTTGACAGTTATGGATTTACGCTTCGTAAAGACGAAGAATAAAGCGAAAGTTTCGCTTTAGCGTTTGTTTTCACCTTTTAATGATTAAAATATGAAAACAGATGTGTTTGATTTGGGAATAATCTCCCTTTAAATAACAAAAAACGAGGCAAAAGAGCCTTAAAAAGGAGTTTAGTTATGGCTAACGAAAAATTGGGCAGACCTTCAAAAGAAAGAAATGCGATGATCCGTGGACAAGTTTCTTCCCTTCTTTGGAATGGAAAAATTGAAACCACTCTTGCAAAAGCAAAGTCAACTGCAAGAATGGCTGAAAAGATCATCACAATTGCAATCAAGTCTTATGAAGACACTGTAAAAGTTCAAAAAGAAGTCAAGGGTGCTGACGGCAAAAAGACAAAGACTGAAGTTCTCAATGATGGACCAAAGAAACTTGCTGCAAGAAGAAAAATCATGGGCTATGTCTATGACTTGCAAGAACAAAGAAAACCAAAAGAGTCTATCACTGCTTACCAAGCTCGTGTTGAAGGAATCAACCATCCTCTTATTGAAAAGATATTCAATGTTTATGCTCCAAAGTATGCTGAAAGAGCAAAACAAGTTGGACAAGGTGGCGGATACACAAGAATTATCAAACTTGGCAAGCGTCGTGGTGATGCATCTGATATGGCTGTTGTTGAATTGGTTTAGTTTAAATTGTGATTATAAAAAAATCTTCTACAAATTTGTGGAGGATTTTTTTATTGTCTAAAGAGTATTAAGACAAGCAAAAATAATAAAATTTGTGTTGAAAACGCTTGATATTTCTTGTCGGGGGGGGGTATACTGAAAATGAATATATAAATATATTCATTGGTATACCTATGAAAAGAATTTTCTCGGTTTTGTTTGCATTGTTTATGGTTCTCGGCTGCGCAACATTGGGCAGTGTTTTTTTGATTAAAGAAGATAACTCCACTATTTATAATTTTAATCAAGAACAAAAAGTTTCATCTCAAAGTACTACAACGCTTTACTCTAATTCAAATTGGTCGCCTTCATGGGTTCGATTGGATACTTTTTTTGTTTCTGGACAGACATACACTTTAAGCATTTCATTTTCGGGTGCCTGGGGTGGAAACTTAAGTAATGCTTCTATTGTTTTAGATGCGATAAAGATTGGAAAAGATGATGTGGATTGGACAGATAGAAAAGTCTGGACCGAAATACCATTGGCTAATTTAACAAATGGAAGAACTTCCACTGCGAGTTTTGTTGCAACAAACACTGAGCGAACTCAATGTAATAGAATTTTGTTGTGGTATGCCCAAAATAGCGGAAGTCCAGATGGTTCTGGAGCACATTTAAGTATAACAATTACAAGAACAGATCCCCCAATGCCATCTCGTCCAAGGTTTTATGCTTATGGTAATGGCGGAACGACAAGTCTAGTAAGACCGCAACAGATTTATAGTATTAATTTAACAAATTATAGTTATGGTTTTAGCGTAAATTCAAATGGATACTTTGAAAGTCAAAATAAGGGTGTTAATAGTTCCTACGCTATGATGAAAATCCAATTTTCGGCGAATGCAGGTGCAAGTTTCACCATAAAATATATAAGTTATGGTGAAAGTAACTATGATTATGCAATTTTTAGTAATCTTGATTCTGCCTTGAGCGAAAGCAATACTGCCGATTCTTCATATTATAAAAGAACATATGGAGAATCTTCTCCGAATGAAAAATCAATTACGTATTCAAATATAACAGGTGGGAGACATTTTATTTATGTAAAATATAGAAAAGATGGATCTGTGAATAATGGAAGTGACACTTTACAAATATTCTTTGAATCAGATGCACAAGTTGGTGGAGATAGTGTTCAAAGATGGCAATATATTGGTCTTATGTATGGAACATTACCAATTGCAACTCGCACAGGTTATACTTTTGGTGGTTGGTGGACGGCTGCCAGCGGAGGAACACAAATCACTTCCACTTCCATTTTCAATGGTTCAAACATTTATGCACATTGGTTGGTCAATGTATCATTTGATTCAGAAAACATTTATGATGACTATGGTTGGTCATGCGCTGGAGAAAATGTATCTGTAAATTTTTCAAAAGGATTTGACGATAATGGGCAAGTATTTACATATTGTTATATAAATTCTTTTAACAGCAATAATGATGGTGGACCTTATTTTTATAAAGAAAGATTGATAGTCGGAGAAACTTATATTTGGAGAGTTGATTTAAAATCAACTCGTGCTCATGATTTATATAATGTTGGTCATGAACAAGGTGGATTGATAAGTGTTTCTGTAAATACAAATTGGAAATCGTTTACTCACGAATTTGTTGCAACAGACAGAGAATATAATGCTTTTGTTATTTATGGAGGTTATACAGCAGGAGAAACTTTATCTGTTGCAAATTTAACAATCCAAAAAAAGTCAGATGTCTCTTTTGATACAGCTGTTTATAATCTTAAGAAATCGCCGAACAAAGCATATGGTCATTTGCCAACACCAGAGAGAAGTGGTTGGACTTTTGACGGATGGTTTGATTCATCGATATCGGGTGTAGGCAATAGAATTACAGAAACAAGTATTTGTAGGACTAATTCCCACACTTTATACGCCCATTGGTCAAAATCTTTCAGTTTATTTTTAGATGCGAATGGCGGGACTCCAACAACTCAGCACACAGTTTATTATGACAGCCCTAATTGCCAAATTATTTCATCAAATTATTTGCCATCAAGAATAGGATACACTTTCAATGGTTTCACAAATTCTCCAAATGGAGGAACTTATGTCTATGATTCTAATGGGAGATATACAGGTAACTATGTTTCTGCATGGGGGAATTATTTGTTTAATAGTTCAGGGTATCTTTCATTTA
>CAJTYR010000011.1 GCA_910584295.1 uncultured Christensenella sp.
GTTATCCCCCTGTAATAGCCAGATTGCTCACGCGTTACTCACCCGTCCGCCACTAACAAATCGTCTGCACAAAAGTGTCTATCTCTAAACACCTTTGTGCAAACAACTTATTCGTTCGACTTGCATGTTTGAAGCACGCCGCCAGCGTTCGTCCTGAGCCAGGATCAAACTCTAATGTTAAACTTTTCCACTTTCGTGGTTTAGGTTAAATTAGATTGCGTCTTCGACGCTCGCGCTTACACTTGCGCTTTTGTTTTTCCTAGACTCGATAACTCACATTGACTTAACTTTGCATAAAGTTATATTGTGTTAATTCAATAATTCTATTTAATTTTCATGGTTCAGTTACACCTGCTTCTCGGCTGTGTAACATTGGTATTCTACTACATTTCCTCTCCCTTTGTCAACACTTTTTCAAAACTTTTTCACCTTTTTTCTCTCTTTTTTTCTTTTCCCTTTTTTTATCCCCACACCACGAGGTCGGGCGTGTCGCCTGTATACAAAATTTCCATGTATAAAATCAAAAAAAGGAGATTAAACTCCTTTCACAATAACAATTATTTCAGCCACTTTATCTCCTATTTTAACTTTTATTCCATACTCTCCAATATGATTTGCGTTTATCACAATCACATTTTTCCCCTCTTCTGCTTTAGTCACAACAATGCCATAATCATTTGAAGACAATTCAATATTTCCAAATTCCTCTGTCAAAAATTGTATTTTTGCAGTTTTGCCAACTTGGATTTCAATTGTATTTCCTTCAACCACACACCCCATAATTTTAAAGATTTCAAATTTCAATTCTTCTTTTGGATTTTCTGGATTTGGCTTTTCTTCAACATTTTCATCTTTTGGATTTTCTTCTTTGCCATCTTCCTTTGAGTTTTCGTCATTGATATCTTTTTTCTCAATCACAATAACCTGTACCCTCTTTTCATACACCAAGCTTTTATATCTTGCGGCAATCACAAGCTCAGTACTTCCTGCAACTTTTCCAAAGACATTGTCGTTTTCGATTCTGGCGATTTTTTCATCTCTAATGCTAGCCCTAATTTCAGCATTTTTAATACTCACTTCATAGTTAAGTTGCTCAGTTTGTCCTTCCTCAACAACAATATTTTCAGCAGTAATAATTAAATTGTTTTCTTTATCCTTATTTATTAATGCTCCAACAATTGCACCAATCAAAATTAACAATCCCAATGCTATTGAAACTGACCACTTAATCTTTTTATGTTCTTTTGTTTTCATACCACCTAGTTATATCACATTAACATCGACATTAACAAACAATTTCCGACATATTATATAAATAAAAAAAATGCCTAGGGCATCTTTTTTTTAATAAATTTTAATATCTGGTTGCTTCTCTCTGATTTTACTCAAACAGAATTCAACGCTTTCTTCCAAACTTTGATTTGTTGTGTCAACAACAATTGAATCTTTCACCATCTTAAGTTCTCCATGATCTCTGTGAGTGTCACTGAAGTCTCTCTGTTGAAGTTCTTTTAAAATACTTGAAAACTTCACATCATTACCCATGGCTTTTTGTTGCTCATATCTTCTCTTCGCTCTTACATTTTCATCTGCAGTAGTGAAAAATTTGAAGTCGGCATGAGGCAAAACAACACTGCCAATATCACGCCCCTCCATAACAAGATTATGTGTCCTTGCATAGTTTCTTTGAAGTTTCAACACTTTCTCTCTTATACAACCAAAAGAGGAAGTCTTGGCAGAAAGCGCACTTATTCTCTCTGTTCTAAGATGCCCAGTCCAATCAATTCCATTGACATAAACATGCTCAACATCTTCAACAAATTCAACTTTTATGTTGATTTGTTTTGCAAATTTTTCAATATACTCATCGTCGATTTTGTTCTCATCCAATTTCATATAATCAAATGCACAAGCAATCCCACGATAAACTGCACCAGTGTCGAAAACATTAAATTTCAATCTCTTTGCAAGCGCTCTTGCAATTGTGCTTTTTCCACTGCAAACATGACCATCAATCGTGATGTTAACAACTCTTTCTCTGCCGAGATGTTTGTTAATATATTCAAGACAAACCTCTGCAGTTTCTTCCAAAGTCATATCAGTGTTGTCAACAACAATGCTTTCTTCAGTCATCATCAAAGATGCCTCACCCTTGTGGGTGTCACGATAGTCCCTTTCTTGCAAATCCTTCAAAACAGTTTCAAAATCTATTTTTGGGTTTTTAATTTTCAAATCTTCAAATCTTCGTTTTGCCCTAACCTCTTCATTTGCAGTAAGAAAAAATTTGACATCTGCACGAGGCATAACAACAGTTCCGATATCTCTGCCCTCCATAATGCAACCATTTTCATTTGCAAAAGTTTGAGCAATGACCAAATATCTTGCTCTAACTTCTGGAAAAACAGAAAGTTTTGAAGACAATTGACTTATTTTTTCAGTTCTAATATATTTTGTGACATCCTCACCATTGACAATAACATGTTGTTCATTGCCATTAAATTCAACAACAAGTGAAGTTTTTTTCAAAAAATCCCTAACTTTCTCTTGGGACAATTCTCCAACCCCAGACTTATCATACGCATAAGCGAAACTTCTAAAAATTGCTCCAGTATCTAAAACTTTAACTTGACCATCAAGTTTTTCTGCAAGAAGTTTAACCAAAGTTGATTTTCCACTTCCAGCGAAACCATCTACAGCAATATTTATCATATTCCCCTCCCCTTTAAAGATATTTTACAACAATAAAATAAACTTTCCAAACAAAAATCTAAAAAGAATTTGAAAATTCCTATTATTCTGCCAACTTACCCAAATTTCTAAATTGTCTTTCAACATAAAGCACAATGTTGTCGACTTTGATTTTTTTCTTACGTGGCACAAAAATTCCAGATTTCATCAGTTTATAGAACCGAGCAGTAATAAGCACATAGATGACACTTTCCAAGCTTCCTGTTATTCCTTGAGCAAGATTGGTATTAAATGGAGTCATGAGAACAACTGAAAGAAGAGTTCTTGATCCCATGATTAGCAAATTTAAAACTGTTGCAACAGTGGCAGAAAAATCAAGTTGTAAAAAGCATCGGAGATTTTGAGAAAACACATCCGTAATCATATCAACAAACTGCATCAAAAGGCAAATTAAACCAATCCAAAGCACAGCACCATAGGTATTGTAAAGAGAAAAGAAGAGTATGGTGCTGCTTGCAACATAGAGCATTGTCAAAATCATAGATTTTTTTATCGCTGACTTAAAATTATAATCATCTCTAGACAAATCAATTTTTGCAATCTTTCCAATTGCTCCCAAAGCATCCCATTGTGGATCTGTCACCAAATTGACAAGATTGATTGCAACGACATATTTTTCTCCTGCTTCAAAAGCATTGCTGTAACCAACGAAATATGTAATGAAAAACAAAACATTTGAACATAATGAGACGCTGTCATATTTGATATTTTTATAGAAATCCCACTTAAATTTGAATTTCTTGATTTTCAGGCAAAAAAGAACAATGGTGTAAATATATAGAAATGCCAATGAAACACCTGTGATAATTTTCTCATTTTTTGTAATAAGCGAGCATCCGATCAAACAAACAAAGCTTAAAACATAGAACAAAATTGCATGTGTGTTTGCTTCCTTATCCTTATCTTCAAAATACAACTTTTCAAGCAAAAGTTGAAACACAAACCAAGCAAAAGACTGCAACATGAAAAATCTGGTAAATATTCCAAAGACTTTCACATCCATATTCATAAAAAGAACATAATTATCAGAAAAAACTGATAAAACACCAAAGATAACAAGAGAGAAAAGAACTCCGAAAATCATACTGCTGAAAACAATGTTATCATCCTTAAACCTTCTTTTGTTTTTTCTAACATTTGCACCTGTTCCAAAGATACTCAATAAGACATAAACAACAAATTGAATTGGATATGTCAATGAAAAGACACTGGATAAAGAAGGATTACCCAGCGTAAAACCAAGACAAAGCCAAGTCAACATATTGACAAGCGAAACTACCAAAAGACTTAAAGAAATTGATATATATCTTTTCATATTTAATAACAATTTTATCACAATATATAAACAATTCCAAATATATTAAAAGTCAAACTTTAAAAATTCTTTTTTCACCCATCTTTGCTTTTACAATTTGAACATTTCAACTTTGCCTCCATTGAGCCACTATTATCCAAATCAAAAATTGCTAAATGTCATTTGTAAAAAAACTTTATAGTGTAAGAAATGATCTATTTAATAATATAAAAAAGTGCCATACAATGACACTTCGCTTTTTGGTGGAGCGATAGTAACCTAAAACGAATTTTTACTGCACGTTAAATTGAAATTTATTTATGTCGTGGGTATTCAGGCATCAAATCAATCAATTTTGTTGTCCGTCCGTCTTTATCCAATAGTATTTCGATGTTTTCCACGTCTCCGCCTAAATGCATCATAAATTCTCTACAAATACCACAAGACGGAATTATATTACCATCTTTATATACTGATACCACTTTTGTAATCTCACTCTCGCCGTATGTAAGCATTGTCGATAAAGCATTTCTTTCCGCGCACATACCTATAGAGCCGTCCGTATCAATGCATA